>NZ_JBITSJ010000005.1:123913-720169 GCF_044540525.1 Streptomyces sp. NPDC085932 | reverse complement strand
GACGCCGCCCACCAGCGCGGCATGCGCGTGATCATCGACTTCGTCATGAACCACACCAGCGACCAGCACCCCTGGTTCCAGGAGTCGCGCAAGGACCCCGACGGGCCCTACGGCGACTACTACATGTGGGCCGACGACGACAAGGGCTACCCGGACGCGCGCATCATCTTCGTCGACACCGAGACGTCGAACTGGACGTTCGACCCGGTGCGCGGCCAGTACTTCTTCCACCGCTTCTTCTCGCACCAGCCCGACCTCAACTACGAGAACCCGCGCGTCCAGGAGGAGATCCTGGCCGCGCTGAAGTTCTGGCTGGACCTGGGCATCGACGGCTTCCGGCTGGACGCGGTGCCGTACCTCTACGCCGCCGAGGACACCAACTGCGAGAACCTGCCCGCCACGCACGCCTTCCTCAAGCGGGTGCGCCGCGAGATCGACGCGCAGTACCCCGACACGGTGCTGCTGGCGGAGGCCAACCAGTGGCCCGAGGACGTCGTCGACTACTTCGGCGACTACGCCACCGGCGGCGACGAGTGCCACATGGCGTTCCACTTCCCGGTCATGCCGCGCATCTTCATGGCCGTGCGCCGCGAGTCGCGCTACCCGGTCTCCGAGATCCTGGCCAAGACCCCGGCCATCCCCTCGGGCTGCCAGTGGGGCATGTTCCTGCGCAATCACGACGAGCTGACCCTGGAGATGGTCACCGACGAAGAGCGCGACTACATGTGGGCCGAGTACGCCAAGGACCCGCGGATGCGCGCCAACATCGGCATCCGCAGGCGCCTGGCTCCCCTGCTGGACAACGACCGGCACACGATCGAGCTGTTCACCGCGCTGCTGCTGGCCCTGCCGGGCTCGCCGATCCTGTACTACGGCGACGAGATCGGCATGGGCGACAACATCTGGCTCGGCGACCGGGACGCGGTGCGCACGCCGATGCAGTGGACCCCCGACCGCAACGCGGGCTTCTCCACCTGCGACCCGGGCCGCCTCTTCCTGCCGGCGATCATGGACCCGGTCTACGGGCACCAGGTGACCAACGTCGAGGCGTCGATGTCCTCGCCGTCGTCGCTGCTGCACTGGACCCGCCGCATGATCGAGATCCGCAAGCAGAACCCGGCCTTCGGACTCGGCTCCTACACCGAACTGCCGTCCTCCAACCCCGCGGTGCTCGCCTTCCTGCGGGAGTACGAGGACGACCTGGTGCTCTGCGTGAACAACTTCGCGCGGTTCGCCCAGCCGACCGAGCTCGACCTGCGCGAGTTCGCCGGACGCCATCCGGTGGAACTGTTCGGCGGGGTCCGCTTCCCCGCCATCGGTGAACTTCCCTATCTGCTGACCCTCGGGGGCCACGGCTTCTACTGGTTCCGGCTCACGCGAGTCGCATCCCGCATCGGCCGGCGACTGTGAGCATGCGCCGACGAAAGGAGGCGTGACCATGCCGAAGACCGCATCCCTCCGCCCGACCCTCACGCGCCTGGCCGAGCCCATGGAGTCGCTCGGCGGGCTCCTGCGCGACTGGCTGCCGCGCCAGCGCTGGTTCGCCGGCAAGGACCGGCCCGTCACGGAGCTCGGCCTGCTGTCGATGACCGAGCTCTTCCCGGGCTGTCTGCACCTGCTCGTCCACGCCGGTCACGCGGGCCACACGGGCGTGCCCTCCCCGGGCGGGACTCCCCCGGCGGGCGACTGCTACCAGTTGCTGCTCGGCGTACGGGATAACCCCTCGCCCCGGCTCGGCCGGGCGCTCATCGGGCAGGTGCAGGACGGGCCACTGGCCGGCAAGACCGTCTACGACGCGCTGCACGACCCGCGGTCGGCCCAGCTGCTCCTGGACCGGCTGCGGCACCCGGGCACCGCGGGCCCCCTGCGCTTCGAGTGCGACCCCGACCAGCAGGTACCCGCCGGGCTGGTGCCGCGCCTGCTGGACGCGGAGCAGTCCAACTCCTCGCTGGTCTACGGCGACGAGTACATCCTGAAGGTCTTCCGCCGCATCCAGCCGGGCGTCAACCCGGACCTGGAGGTGCCGGGGGCGCTGGCCCGGCAGGGTTGTCACCGCGTCCCGGCGCCGGTGGCCTGGTTCCGCACCAAGCACCCGTTCCAGGCCACCCTCGGCGTGCTCCAGCCGTACCTGCGGGACGCCTCCGACGGCTGGACGCTGGCGCTGCACGCGCTGGCCGCCGGGGACGACTTCACCGTCCAGGCGCGGGCGCTGGGCGCGGCCACCGCGGAGGTGCACCTCGCGCTGGCCTCGGCCTTCCCGGTCGGCGCCCCCGGCGAGAACCGGCGCACGGCGTCGGCCATGGTGGAGCGGCTGGACGCCGCCGCGCACTGCGTGCCCGCGCTGCAGCCGTACGTGCCGGGTCTGCGGACCGCGTTCGCGGCGCTGACCGGCTGCGACGCCGGGCCGCCCGCCCAGCGCATCCACGGCGACCTGCACCTCGGCCAGGTACTGCGGGCCGGACGCGACTGGTTCGTCATCGACTTCGAGGGCGAGCCGTCCCGGCCGCTCTCCGAACGGCGCAGCGCCCACTCCCCCGTGCGGGACATCGCCGGGATGCTGCGCTCCTTCGACTACGCCGCCCGGCAGCGCCGCCCCTGGCGCCCGGAGTGGGCGCGGCGCTGCCGCGAGGCCTACTGCGCGGGCTATGCCGCCCGCGCCGGCTGGGACCCCCGCAAGAAACACGGACTGCTCCGGGCCTACGAGACGGACCGGGCCGTGTACGAGGTGCTGTACGAGGCACGGCACCGCCCCGACTGGCTGCCTGTACCGATGGCGGCGATCGAGCGCCTCGCCGTGAGAGGAGACTGAGCCGTGGCCCTGCGAGACACCTCAATCCCGGAGCCGTCCGGCCCGGTCCCGACCCCGGTCGCGCCCGCCCTGAGCCCGGAGGACCGCGGGCGCCTGCTGGCGGGCGCCCACCACGACCCGCACGCGCTGCTGGGTGCCCACCCCGTCCCGGGCGGGGTGGTGTTCCGGGCCCTGCGCCCCTTCGCCCGCGCGGTGAGCGTGGTGGCCGACGGGCGGCGCACGGCCCTGGTCTCGGAGGGCGACGGCCTCTTCTCGGGCGTGCTGCCGCTGACGGAGATCCCCGCGTACACCCTGCACGTCGTCTACGAGGAGGGCGAGCAGGAGACGCACGACCCGTACCGCTTCCTGCCCGCGCTCGGCGAGCTCGACCTGCACCTGATCCGCGAGGGCCGGCACGAGCAGCTGTGGCAGGCGCTCGGCGCGCAGCCCATGACCCACGAGGGCGTGGCCGGCACGCGGTTCACTGTGTGGGCGCCGAACGCGCAGGGCGTGCGGGTGGCCACGGACTTCACCCACTGGGACGGGACGCAGTTCCCGATGCGCTCGCTGGGCGCGTCCGGGGTGTGGGAGCTGTTCCTGCCGGGCGTCGGCGAGGGCACCGCGTACAAGTTCGAGATCCATTCCCGGTACGGGCAGCGCTTCCTCAAGGCCGACCCGATGGCCCGGCGCACCGAGGAGCCGCCCAACACCGCGTCCATCGTGACGGCGTCGCACTACGAGTGGAACGACGCCGAGTGGATGGCGCACCGCGCGGACCGGCCGGTGCACGAGGCGCCGTTCTCGGTGTACGAGGTGCACCTGGCGTCCTGGCGGCCGGGGCTGACCTACCGGGAACTCGCCGAGGAACTCCCGAAGTACGTCAAGGACCTGGGCTTCACGCACGTCGAGCTGATGCCGGTCGCCGAGCACCCCTTCCACGGCTCCTGGGGCTACCAGGTCACCGGCTTCTACGCGCCGACGGCCCGCCTGGGCACGCCCGACGACTTCCGGTTCTTCGTCGACGCCTGCCACCGGGCGGGCCTCGGCGTGATCATGGACTGGGTGCCGGCCCACTTCCCGAAGGACGACTGGGCGCTGGCCCGGTTCGACGGGGAGCCGCTCTACGAGCCGGGCGACGACCGGCGCGCGGAGCACCCCGACTGGGGTACCTACGAGTTCGACTTCGGCCGGACCGAGGTGCGCAACTTCCTGGTCGCGAACGCCGTGTACTGGTGCGAGGAGTTCCACATCGACGGGCTGCGCGTGGACGCGGTCGCCTCGATGCTCTACCTCGACTACTCGCGCGAGGACGGCCAGTGGGAGCCCAACGTGCACGGCGGCCGGGAGGACCTGGCGGCCATGGCGTTCCTGCAGGAGATGAACGCGACGGTGTACCGGCGCGCCCCCGGCGTGGTCACCATCGCCGAGGAGTCCACCGCCTGGGGCGGGGTGACCCGGCCCACCGACACCGGCGGGCTCGGCTTCGGCCTGAAGTGGAACATGGGGTGGATGCACGATTCGCTGGAGTACATCTCCCACGAGCCGGTGCACCGCAAGTACCACCACCACGAGATGACGTTCTCGATGGTGTACGCCTACAGCGAGAACTACGTCCTGCCGATCTCCCACGACGAGGTCGTGCACGGCAAGCAGTCGCTGGTGACGAAGATGCCGGGCGACTGGTGGCAGCGGCGGGCGAACCTGCGGGCCTATCTCGGCTTCATGTGGGGCCACCCCGGCAAGCAGCTGCTGTTCATGGGGCAGGAGTTCGCGCAGGGGGCCGAGTGGTCGGTGGAGCACGGGCCGGAGTGGTGGCTGCTCGACCAGGGCTACCACTCGGCGGGTGACCACCGGGGCGTGCGCGATCTGGTCCGCGACCTGAACGCGGTGTACCTGGCGACGCCCGCGCTGTGGGAGTGCGACACCCGGCCGGAGGGCTTCCGGTGGGTGGCGGTGGACTCGGCCGACGACAACGTCTACGCGTTCCTGCGCCACGACGCCGAGGGCCGTCCGCTGCTTGCGGTGTCGAACTTCTCCCCCGTCGTGCGGCAGGACTACGGCCTGTGGGTGCCGGGGGACGTCGTCGCCTGGCAGGAGATCCTCAACACCGACGACGCGCGCTACGGCGGCAGCGGCGTGACCAACCCGGACGCGGTCAAGCCGCAGGACGGCCTGGTCCGGATCACCCTTCCTCCGCTGGCGACGGTGTGGCTCACGCCCTTCACGGGGTGAAGTCCGCCGCGCGCACCAGGTGTCCGACCGGCCTGTGAGGGGCACTGGGGGTCTACCCCGGGAAAACCCGGTGGTCGACGCTTCGGAGTCTTGGAAGGGCGGGCATCAGGTGCGCACCGTCGGAGTGGAGGAGGAGCTCCTCCTGGTCGATCCGGAGACCGGGGAGCCGCGGGCGCTGTCCGCGGCGGTCCTTGCCCGGGCCGCTCAGGACGACGCGGATCAGGACGTGTTCGAGAAGGAACTCCACGACCAGATGCTGGAGTTCGCGACGCATCCGCAGTCGTCGATGGAGGCCCTGCACGCGGAGATCGTCCGCTGCCGCAAGGAGGCGGCCCGGCACGCCGGGGAGATCGGCTGCACGGTGGCGGCGCTCGCCACCTCGCCGCTGCCGGTCAGCCCGGCCGTCGGGCTGAACCGGCGGTACCAGTGGATGGAGGACCAGTACGGGATCGCCACCCGCGAACAACTGGTCCTGGGCTGTCATGTACACGTTGCGGTGGAGTCGGACGAGGAGGGGGTCGCCGTCGTCGACCGGCTGCGGCCGTGGCTGCCGGTGCTGAGGGCGCTCAGCGCCAACTCGCCGTTCTGGCAGGGCAAGGACACGGGCTACAGCAGTTATCGCAGCCGGGTCTGGCTGCGCTGGCCGTCGGCCGGCCCGACCGAGATCTTCGGCTCGGCCGAGCGGTACCACCGTCTGATCGCGGACATGGTGGCCACGGGGGCCCTACTCGACGAGGGGATGATCTACTTCGACGCGCGGGTGTCCCCGCGCTACCCGACGGTGGAGCTGCGGGTCGCCGACGTCTGCCTGCACTCCTCGACGGCCGTCCTGATCGCCACGCTGGTGCGCGGCCTGGTCGAGACGGCCGCGCGCGAGTGGCGCGAGGGCCGGGAGCCGGCCGACCACAGCGTCAGCCTGCTGCGGCTGGCCGACTGGCAGGCCGCCCGCTCCGGACTGACGGGCGAGCTGCTGCACCCGGCGACCATGCGCCGTATGCCCGCCGAGTCCGTGGTGCGGGCCCTGCTGGAGCACGTCGAGGAAGCCCTCGACGGCACGGGTGACCTGGAGCGGGCCCGGGTGGCGTGCGAGGAACTGCTGCGCGACGGCAACGGGGCGCGGGTGCAGCGCGAGCTGATGGAGCGCACGGGAAGCCTGCGGGACGTCGTCACCGAGTGCGTGCGCCACACGCAGGGCTGAGGCGTCCCGGGGGCCGTCGCCTCCTCAGAGGATCAGGATGAGGGCGTAGGCCAGGAAGAAGGCCGCGATCAGCACCGAGATGACGATGATCGCGGCCATCGGTGCCTTGGCCCAGCCCTTGGGCGGGTTGTGGGTCTCGCGCGGCAGCGCCTCGGGCATGCTGCTCTCCGCGGGCGGGGTCTCGCCCGGCGGCACACCGCCGCCGGGCTCCAGACCGGTGCTGCGCTCGGGCTCGGGATCCGGACTGTAGTGACTCATGTCCCCCGGGTCCCCCGATCACGCCGGGATCATCAGCGGACCCACTTCCGTATTTCCCGACCCCGAAGGGTCCCGACTCGACTACATTCGAGCACCGCCGATGACGGTTCCCGTCGGCAGCGTCACACCCGTACCTGTCAGGAGCAGTGCATGCGCGACCTCGCCCTCGCTCCACCGGCCGTCTCGCCCCTGACCGGCGGGCTCGCCGACAGCGTGTTCGAGACGGCGGACCGGGAACCCACCCGGCCGGTGCTCGCCCGCCGTGCCGATCCGGCCTCCGCCGTCTGGGAGGAGGTCACGGCGATCGAGCTGCGCGACCAGGTGGTGGACGTGGCCAAGGGCCTGATCGCCGCCGGCATCGCGCCGGGCCACCGGGTGGCCGTCATGGCCCGCACCCGCTACGAGTGGACGGTCCTGTGCTACGCGCTGTGGGCCGTGGGAGCCGAGGTCGTGCCCATCTACCCGACCTCCTCGCGCGACCAGGTCGAGTGGATCCTGCGGGACTCCGGCTGCGTGGCCGTGGTGGTCGAGGACGAGCAGGGCGTCATGACCGTCGGCTCGGTGTGCGCGTCGCTGCCGGCGCTGGGGCACGTGTGGCAGCTGGACGCGGGCGCGCTGGAGGAGCTGGCGGTGCGCGGCCAGGACGTGCCGATCACCACGGTCGACTCGATGCGCCGGATCGTGCTGCCGGACTCCACGGCCGTCATCGCCTACACCTCGGGCACGACCGGCCACGCCATGGGCTGCGCCCTGAGCCACCGGAACCTGGCCGTCACCTGCGACACGCTGCTGGCGGGCTGGGGGCACACGGCCGCGCCGCGCGGCGAGCAGGGCTCGGTGCTGGCGTTCCTGCCCTTCTCCCATGTGTACGGCCTGATGATCCAGGGGCTGTGCGTGCGCGGCGGGCTGCTCATGGGACACCAGGCGGATCTCGGCGGCGAGGCGCTGTCGGCGGCGCTGCGCTCCTTCCGCCCCACGTACTTCTACGCGGTCCCGTCGGTCTTCGAGAAGATCTACAAGAACTTCCTGCGCACCGCGCAGCAGGCAGGTCACGGCGCGCTCTTCTCGCGGGCCGCCGGGACCGCCCGGGACTTCGCCGCCGCCCTGGAGCGCCAGCGGCTGGGCCGGGGCCGCGGGCCGGGTCTCGACCTGCGGCTGCAGCACGCCCTGTACGAGCGCACGGTCTACCGCCGACTGCGGGCCGCGCTCGGCGGACGGGTGCAGCGGGCGACGTCCGGCGGCTCGCCCCTCAGCCGGGAGCTGTCGCTGTTCTACGAGGGCATCGGAATCTACGTGCACGACGGGTACGGGCTGACCGAGACCTCCGGCGGGGTGACGATGCAGCCGCTGGGCCGGGAGAAGTCCGGGACCGTCGGGCAGGCGCTGCCGGGCATGGAGATCCGGGTCGCCGAGGACGGCGAGATCCTGGTGCGGGGACCGTCGGTCTTCCAGGGCTACGTCGGCGACGAGGCGGCCACCCGGGCCGCGCTGCGCGGGGGCTGGCTGGCCACCGGGGACCTCGGGCGGCTCGACTCGGAGGGCTATCTGACGATCACGGGCCGCAAGAAGGACATCATCATCACCAGCAGCGGCAAGAGCGTCGCCCCGGCCGCGCTGGAGCAGCGGCTGCGGATGCACCCGCTCATCCACCAGGCGGTGGTCGTGGGCGACAACCGTCCCTGCGTGGGCGCCCTGATCACGCTGGACCCCGAGTTCCTCGCGCACTGGCGGGCCGCGCTGGCCCTGCAGGGCGAGATGCGGGAGGCCAGGGAGGAGAACGCGCTGCGGGAGGAGGTCGCCCGGGCCGTGGCCGCGGCCAACAGCGCCGTGTCACCCTCGGAGTCGATCCGGGTCTTCCGGGTGCTGCCGGAGCCGTTCGACGTGAGCAACGGGCTGCTGACCCCGTCGATGAAGCTGCGCCGGGACGAGATCGTGCGGCACTGCGCCGGTGAGATCGACGCGATGTACGCCTCCCGCAGGCGTCCCGGGCGGCCGAGCACCCCGGAGGCAGCGACATACGGGGACGATTCCGACAGTGTGTTCCGTTGAGCGCGCGGCCGGACGCGTAGGCCTCGCCCGCTCGGGAACACGCAACAGTGGCGACGCAAGAGAAAGGACGACAGCCCTGACGACAGCCCTAGCTGACGCCCGGGCCGGAAAGGCGATATGTCAACCGAGCCGCGTGGGGACGACGCCCTGACCTCCGAGGAGATCCCGAGCCGCACGAACAGCTTCGTGGGCGAGCCGCATGACGTGACGGGTGCGCGGCTGGCCGCGGAGGAGTTCCTGCGTGACCTCGCACGCTCCTCACCGCCCTCCGCTCCCGAGTACTGGGACGACATCCTGCTGGTGGTGACGGAACTCGCCGCCAACGCGGTCCAGTACGCGCCGGGGCCTTTCGCACTGCGGATGCGCCGCACCTTCGACGGCGTGCACGTGGTCCTGCACGACACCAGCACCACCGAGCCGGCCCCCCGCCCCTTCGATCCGCGCAGCGGTGGCGGCGGCATCGGCTGGCACCTGATCCACACCCTCTGCGACCAGGTGAGCGTGGTGACCGACGACCGGGGCAAGGACGTCCACGTCTTCCTGCCCTGGTGAACCCTCCGGCCCCACCGGGCCGCGAGCGGCACGGGCGCGGTGCGCCCGTGCCGGCTCAGACCGACGTCGTCTCGCGCGGGGGCAGCCGGTCGTAGTAGTCACCCACCGCCCGCAGGTACTGCTGGTCCCGTGTCTCGCTGTCGGTCTGGAAACGGGGAGCCGCCTTGGCATCCGCCCTGGTGCAGGCCAGTGTGACCTTTCGGGCCTGCGGGTCGACGCCGGTGACGACCCCGGCCGGCACCAGGACGCTGCGGCCGAACACCCACACGCCGGTGTCGACGACCAGGTGCCGCAGGCCGTGCGGGGCGGCCTCCCGGTCCACGTGCCCGATCGTGCCGTCGGTCGCGGCGACGGTGAAACCGGTCAGGTCCTGCCCCTCGACGTGACCGCTGTCCGGTGCGTACGACCAGATTCTGTCGATGGTCACGCTGCTCCATCCTCCCTGACGGTGTGCGGATCGCTCGAAATCCGGCGGACGGATGGCCGCCCGCCCCTGCGCCACAGCAGCAATTACCCTCCTGCCGCACGCGCATTCGGCGTACCCGTGTACCGGTGCGCGGGAACGTGATTCCGGCGGGTTTCACATCGGGGGGCATGGGGGGCGGTTTCCGGGGTAACCGCGGGGGCGCGGTGGAAACGGAGCCCGGCAGCGAAGGGAGGCACATGAGAAAGCGCAGTCGAGCCCGCGACACGACCGGCGTCGCCCCGCACCGCGGTCATCCCCAGAGGTGACCCAGCCCAGGCCGTAGCACTTGTTGGAGGTACCCGTGCCCCTCGCCCAGAACCCGCTGTCCGTGGAAGTCGAACTGCCCCGGGAGGACGTGGCCCTGATCACGGTCGCCGGCTACCTGGACGTCGACACCGCGACCGAGTTCCAGGCCCATCTGGCCAACCAGCTCCACCACGGCCGACGGCACTTCCTGCTCGATCTCTCGGCCGTCCCGTTCATGGACTCGTCCGGGATGAACATCATCCTGCGGGTGTACCAGGAGACCCGGGGCGACGCCGGCAGCGTGCACGTCATCCAGCCCACGCCGGCCGTGCGGCGCATCCTCGACCTGACCGGCGTGAGCATCACGGTGCCGATATCGGAGAGCGTGGAGGAGGCCCTGGCCCGCGTCGACGCGGGACCGGTGGTGCCCGAGGAGCCGGGGGCGTAAGGCGCCCGACACCGGGGCGCGCCCGGGCCCGGCGCCGGTGGGGGAACCGGCCGGCCGGAGCCCCGGCTTCGCCCTGCCCGCACGGTGGTTCACCCCGTCGCAACGCCGGTGACGGCGGTGCCCGGCCGCCGTCACCCGGACCGGATCCCATGTGCCGGATCCGGTGTCGTACGAGGTCGGCGCATGGTTAGAGTTGTCGCCCGGCAAGAGTCACATCGCCGTTCTCGTTGCCAGAAGCGGGCTCGGTCGACGAACGCGGATGAGGAGAGAACCAGGTGCCGGAGCACGAAGCGGACGGACAGCTCGCCACGCCGACGCACGAGGTGCGGGACTTCCTGCACCGGCGGCGTGAACAGATCGCCCAGCGGTGGGCGGACGAGCCCCTGTTCCGCACCGTGTTCACCGTCTCGCGCGACGAGGCGGTGGAGGCGGGCAAGGCCGTCGTCGACGCACTGGCCCAGGTGGCCGACTCGGACCGGGTGGAGGACCCGGACGCCGCGGGATTCAGCGGGGTCCGCGAGCAGCTGGCCCGCATGGGCGCGGCCCGCTCCCGGGCCGGGCTGTCCAACACCCAGGTCTCCAGCGAACTGGCCGCGCTGCGGCCGCCCGTGGAGAACATGCTGGCCGCCGATCTGGAGCAGGCGCCGCCCGAGCACCTGCGGGCGTGCTCGACCGCGCTGACGGTGCTGATGGGCACGCTGCGGCTGGTGGCGATGCAGACGGCGCTCAGCGAATGGCAGGCGCTCAGCGACCGGCAGCGGATGCAGCTGCTGGAGGTGGCCACCCCGGTCATCCGGCTGTGGGACGGCATCGTGGCCGTGCCGCTGATCGGGACACTCGACAGCGCCCGCAGCCAGGTGGTGATGGAGACACTGCTGAACGCCGTCGTCGACCAGCACGCCCGGTTCGCGATCCTCGACATCACCGGTGTCCCGACCGTCGACTCGCTGGTGGCGCAGCATCTGATGAAGACGGTGGCGGCGGCGCGGCTGATGGGTGCCGAGTGCATCGTCTCCGGTATCCGGCCCGCCATCGCGCAGACCATGGTCCACCTCGGACTGGACCTGGACGTCCTCACCCGCGCGAGCCTCTCGGACGCGCTGGGCTACGCGCTGCACCAGCTCGGCGCGGACATCGTGAACCCGGGTGCGGGTCAGCGGTGAGCGACGCCCGTTCCCGTCCCGTCCCGGGCCAGGTGCCGGTACTCCGGCTCGGGGACGTCCTGCTGGTCACGCTCCAGGGGGACCTGCACGACAGCACGGCGCAGCAGCTCCAGCAGGATCTCGCGGAGACCATCTCCCGCACCGGGGTGCGCGGAGTCCTCATCGACATCTCCGGCGTGGAGATCGTCGACTCCTTCCTGGGCCGGGTGCTGGCCGAGATCGCCGCGCAGGCCAAGCTGCTGGCGGCCCGGACCGTCGTGGCGGGCATGCGCCCGGCGGTCGCCATCACCCTGGTGGAGCTGGGCCTGACGCTCCCGGGCCTGAGCACGGCGCTCAGCACGGAGGCGGGCATGCAGCTCCTCTCGCAGCACCCGCCGGCGACCGGTGCCGGCGGCCCGCGTCAGGAGAGTCCGTGATGCACACTGCCGCGGGCGTCGAGGCCTGCCTGCCCATCCGGTCCGACATGGACCTGGTGTGGGTGCGCCAGCACGTACGGCAGGCCGCTGCCCGGCTCGGCTTCGGTCTGGTGGAGCAGACCAAGCTGGTCACCGCCGCCAGCGAGCTGGCCCGCAACACCCTCGTGCACGGCGGGGGCGGCCGGATGGAGGCGACCCACGTCAGCTGCGGGGGCGCGCAGGGGCTGCGGCTGTCCTTCCGCGACGAAGGGCCGGGGATCGCCGACCTCGACCTGGCGCTCAGCGACGGCTACACCTCCGGCGGCGGGCTGGGGATGGGGCTGAGCGGGGCCCGGCGCCTGGTGCACGACTTCGACATCGACAGCAGGCCCGGCGCCGGTACGACGGTGCGGGTGACGTGCTGGGTGGCGCAGCCGCCACGGCCCCGTGAGGAGGCCTGATGCCCCGCGTGTGGGACATCCCGGTGCGCGACTCGACCCGCGTGCGCGACGCGCGCGTGGCCGCCGAGCAGGCGGCCGCGCTGGCCGGGCTGGACGAGCGCCGTACGGCCGCGGCCGCGCTGGTCGCGACCGAGCTGGCCACGAATCTGCTCAAGCACGCGGAGGGCGGGCAGGTGCTGATCGACCTCGTGGACCCGCCCGTTCTGCGGGGCGGGGGCGAGGAGCCCCGCGTGGTGCAGATCGCCGCGATCGACCACGGCCCGGGCATCCACGACGTGCCCGCTGCGGTGCGCGACGGCTTCTCCACGACCCGTTCGCTCGGCGCGGGCCTCGGTACGTGCCTGCGCCTCGCCGACGACTTCGGGCTGCACAGCACGCCGGGCCGGGGCACGGTGGCGGTGGCGCGCGTCGGCTCGACGCCGCGCGGTGGTGCCGGGCCGGCCGGTACGACGGCCTCCGCGGGGGCCGAGGAGGGCGGGGCGGCCGGTGCCGTGCCGTCGGACGGCGGCCCCTGGACGGGTCCCGACGGCCCGGCCCGACAGGACGGACCGTGGCCGGGCGGCGCTCCGCGCGGCGCCCGCACTCCCCTCGCGACCGTGGCCTGCGGCGGCCTCACCGGACACGCCGCCGCGTCCCGCGTCCCCCCGCGGTACGGAACCCTCCCGTCACCGACTTCCCGGAACGATTCACCACCGCCCGGGCCCACCGATCACCGGGGGGCCGACGCGGCGCCGCCCGGATGCACCGGTCACCGGGAGCTCGACGCGGCGCCGCCCGCGTCTGCCGCGGGGCCCGGCACCGACGCGGGGCCTACCGGGCGGGCCGCTGGGCCCGGTGCCGGCCCGGCGCCGACCAGGTTCACCGGCCACCCTCGAACCGGCACGGCGTCAGCCCGACACGCCGCGTCGCCCGCCGCCGACACGATGCCGGCCGGGTGGGCCGCGGGGCCCGGTGGCGACGCGGCGTCGGCCCGGTACGCCCATGCCTCCGGTGCCGAGGCGGTGCCGGCCGAGTACGCCGCAGGGCCACGTGCCGGTGCGGTGTCGTCCCGGTACGGAGGCGGCACTCCTGCCGTTCCCGGGGGGCCGGGGCGTGGGCCGGCGGAGGGTGACGGCGCGATCGGGCGGGCTGTGGGCGAGGCACCGGCGAGTGAACGTTCCGCACCGCTCGCCGGTGTACGGGCCGGCGGTGTGAACATCCCCTACGGCGGAGCCGAGTACTCGGGTGACGCCTGGACGTGGGTGCGCGCCGGGGACCGGGTCACCCTGATGCTGGCGGACGGGCTGGGGCACGGGCCGGAAGCCGCCCGGGCCTCCTCCGCCGCCGTCGCGGCGCTGCACCGGTGGGCCCACCTCTCCCCCGCCGAGGCGCTGCGCCACCTGCACGACGCGCTGCGGGGCACCCGCGGCGCGGCCGTGGCGCTGGCACAGCTCGACCTGCGGGCCGGCCGGCTCCGGTTCGCCGGCATAGGGAACGTCGGGGCGCGGCTGCGCGCGGACGGCACCTGGCGGCACCTGCTGTCACGGCCCGGCATCGTCGGCGTCCACCGGCCCACCACCCTCCGCGAGGAGGAGGCCGGCTGGGCGGACGACCGGATCCTCATCCTGCACACCGACGGCCTGCCCAGCCGCTGGAGGCCGCCGTCCGACGCGGGCGCGCCCGCGGCCGACCCGGCCGTGACGGCCGCCGTGACGATACGTGACGCGAGCAGTCCCGCCCGGCCGGTGCGGGACGACACCGCCGTGGCCGTGCTGACCCCCACCCCGCCGGAACGCCCATGATGCGCAGTTGGCAGATCACCACCGTCACCGACGCGGCACGCGCCCGGATCGCCCTTGCGCGCCTGGCCGCCGCCCACGGTGTGCCCACCCTCGAACGGACCCGGCTCGCCGCCGCCCTCAGCGCCCATCTGCGGCAGTGCCTCACCAAGGGCGGCACCTGGCTGCTCACCCTGAACCTCGCCGGCTCACCCGACGAGGAAGGGCTGCTGCACGCCGTCGTGACCCCGTCCCCGGAGGCGTGCGCCGCCGGGGAACCGCCCTGGGAGGTCACGGTCCCCTGCCCCGAGGCGGCCGAGGCCACGGACGCCGGTTCCGTCGCCGAGGACCCCGCGGCCCTCGCCGAGGCGCTGCTCGGCGCCGACGAGGACACCGCCGTGGTGCTGGACAAGCTCGGTGAGCAGGAGGACCTGGTCGCCTTCCACCGCGAGGAGCTGCACCAGACCAACCAGGGCGTGCTGGCCCTGCACGCCGAGCTGGACGCGGCCGGACGGGCGCAGCGCGAGGCCTTCGCCGCCGAACGCAGCGCCCGCAACGAGGCGGAGAGCGCACGGCGCAGGCTGACGTTCCTCGCGGACGCCAGCGCCGTGCTGACGGCCTCCCTCAACCACGAGGAGATCGTGCGCCGGCTGCCCGAGCTGCTGGTGCCCGAGTACGCGAGCAGCGTCGACGTCTGGCTGTTCGACGAGGACGACAAGCACCGGACGACGCCCCACCCAGCCGCAGCGGTGCTGGCCGCGCGGACCGGGCGGCCCCAGTACGCGGCCGACCACCCGGGCCGGCTGCCCGGCGTGGACGACCAGCCGCCGTCGGCGCTGGACCCCGGCAGGCCTCTGCTGTGCGTGCCGCTGCCGACGCGGCGGGCCCCGCTGGGGGTGCTGACGCTGTCGCCGCCCGGCGCGCGCTGGGACCCCGACGACGCGGTGATGCTGATCGAGCTGACCCGGCGGGCGAGCATCGCCATCGACAACGCCCGCCGCTTCGAGCACAACCGCGACATCGCCGAGACGCTGCAACGGGCCCTGCTCACGGACCTGCCGGCCACGCCCGGCCTGAGCCTGGCCGCGCGGTACCTGCCGGCCACGCACGGCCTGAACATCGGCGGTGACTGGTACGACGCGTTCCCGCAGCGGGACGGCGGGCTCATCACCGTCATCGGCGACGTGACCGGGCACGGGCTGCACGCGGCGGTGATGATGAGCCAGTTGCGCACCGCGCTGCGGGCGTACGCCGTCGACGGTGACAGCCCGGGCCGGCTGCTGACCCGGCTGCACCGGTTCCTGCACCATCTGCAGCCCGATCTGTACGCCACGGCCGTCATCGCCCGGTTCCACCCCGACGAGCCGACGCTGACGTGGGCCGCCGCGGGCCATCCGCCGCCGGTGCTGCGTCTGGCCGACGGCACGGTGCGCACCCTCGACGCCAAGCCCGGTGCGATGCTCGGCATCCCGCTCACCCAGGAGATCGACGACCACACGGTGCATCTGACGCCGGGTTCGACGCTCGCGCTGTACACGGACGGGCTGGTGGAGCGGCGCGCGCAGGGCATAGACCCGGGGATCGAGCGGCTGGCCGCGGCACTGGGGCGGTTCGGCTCCGCGGAGCTGGACGCGGATCTGGAGGGCTCGGCGGACCGGATCCTGCATCCGCTGCTGAGCGACTCCGAGCGCGACGACGACGTGTGCCTGCTGCTGTGTCACGTCCGGGGCGACGCGACGACCTGACGGGCCTTCGGTCCGGGCGGTGTGCACGCGCTCTTCACTCCCACCCGGTGCTTTTCGGCCACCGGACGGGCATGGTGGTGATCGACGCGTTCGTCTGCCTGCCACGTCCGGCTGGCGCCCCGGCCGAAGACGCGGTGGGATCGAGAGGGTGCGAACCGGCGATCCAGGGGCAGGCGAAAGGCGTTCGAGGCAGACCGCCTGGAGCCGCAGAAAGGGATGAACACCGTGACACGACCCAGGATCCTGGTGGTTGGCGCAGGCTTCGCCGGCGTGGAGTGCGTCCGCCGTCTGGAACGGAAACTCTCCCCGGACGAGGCCGACGTCACTCTGGTGACGCCGTTCGCCTACCAGCTCTATCTTCCGCTGCTCCCCCAGGTCGCCTCCGGCGTGCTGACGCCGCAGTCGATCGCCGTCTCCCTGCGCCGCAGCAAGAAGTACCGCACGCGCATCATTCCGGGCGGCGCCATCGGCGTCGACCTGAAGGCGAAGGTGTGCGTCATCCGCACCATCACCGACGAGATCGTCAACGAGCCGTACGACTACATCGTGCTGGCACCCGGCAGCATCACCCGGACCTTCGACATCCCGGGCCTGACGGAGCACGCGTTCGGGATGAAGACGCTCGCCGAGGCGGCCTACATCCGGGACCACGTCATCTCCCAGCTGGACCTGGCCGACGCGAGCCAGGACCCCCAGGAGCGGGCCTCGCGACTGCAGTTCGTGGTGGTCGGCGGCGGCTACGCGGGCACCGAGACCGCGGCCTGCCTGCAGCGGCTGACGCACGCCGCCGTCAAGCGCTACCCGCGGCTGGACCCGGGTCTGATCAAGTGGCACCTGATCGACATCGCGCCGAAGCTGATGCCGGAGCTGGGTGAGAAACTCGGCCGCAGCGCGCAGGAGATCCTGCAGCGACGCGGCATCGAGATCTCCCTGGGCACCTCCATCGCGAAAGCCGGCCCCGAGGAGGTCACCTTCACCGACGGGCGGGTGATCCCCACCCGCACGCTCATCTGGACCGCCGGTGTCGTCGCCAGCCCGCTGATCGCCACGCTGGGCGCGGAGACCGTCAAGGGCCGTCTCGCGGTCGCCGCCGAGATGAACCTGCCCGGCTGCGACGGTGTGTTCGCGCTCGGCGACTCGGCCGCCGTACCCGACCTGGCCAAGGGCGACGGGGCCATGTGCCCGCCGACCGCGCAACACGCGCTGCGGCAGGGCAAGCACGTCGCCGACAACGTCATCGCCTCGCTGCGCGGGCAGTCGATGACGCCGTACGTCCACAAGGACCTGGGGCTGGTGGTCGACCTCGGCGGCACCGACGCGGTGTCCAAGCCGCTGGGCATCGAGCTGCGCGGCCTGCCCGCCCAGGCCGTCGCCCGCGGATACCACTGGTCGGCGCTGCGCACCAACGTCGCCAAGACGCGGGTGATGACGAACTGGCTGCTCAACGCGGTCGCCGGTGACGACTTCGTGCGGACCGGGTTCCAGGCGCGCAAGCCCGCGCGGCTGAAGGACTTCGAGTACACCGACGCCTACATGACGCCGGAGCAGGTGCGGGCGCACGTCGAGGGAGCCGGACGGCGGTAGCGCCCGGCCCGGGCGGAGGCTGCCGCGCGGGGCATGACATGCTGAGGCGCGGATCTTGGTGTGTGAGTCGGGAGAGAGTGCGGCGGCGTGAGGGCAGCGGGACACTCGGTGCGGACACGGCTGCGGGACCGGATCGCGGCCTCCGACCCGGGGCTGCTGCGCCTGACGGCCGGACTGCGGACGGTCGGCGCGATCGCCCTCACCCTCGCCGTGCTCTCCCTGGCGGGGACCGACGTGCCCCATCTGGTGGCGGGGGCCATGGCGGCCATGGTGGCCACCTTCGCCATCCGGGAGAAGCAGCCGGGCGCCCAGGCCGTGACGCTGGCCCTGGGGCTGCCGGTGGCGCTGGCCTCGGTGAGCCTGAGCGCGGTGCTCGGCGAGCGCCGTGTCGTCGGTGACGCCTTCTTCGTCGTGCTGATCTTCTGCGCGGTCTACGGCCGCCGGTTCGGCGACCGGGGCACCGCGCTCGGGCTGATCGCCTTCCAGGTCTACTTCCTGTCCCTGTTCGTCGGTGCCACCGTCTCCGCGCTGCCCGGCCTGTACGGCGCCATCGCGGTGGCCTTCGTCTCCAGTGCCGTGCTGCGGTTCGCGGTGCTGCCCGCGACGCCGGCGGGCGTGCTGGTGCGGTTGCGCCTGGCCTTCCGGGCCCGGCTGGCCCAGCTGGTGTCCGCGCAGCTCGACCTCCTCGACGCCGGCGAGGACGACATGGACAAGGCGCTGGGGGCCGTGCGCGAGGGCACCGCGCGGCTGCACGAGACCGCGATGATGATCCAGGGGCGGCTGGAGGAGGGCACTCCGGACGAGTCGGCGGCGCGTCTGGTGCAGCGCCGGATCGCGGACGCCGAGATCGCCGCCGAGCGGCTCGGCCTGCTGCTGCTGTCGGCCCGCAGCGCCGAACGGGCCGACACGCTCACCCTGCATCTGCCGGGTGCTCCGGCCCCGTCGGTGGCCGTGCCGCCCGTGCCCGACGAGTCCACCGACACCCTGCGCCGGGATCTGCGGGCACTGCACACGCTGGTGCTGCGCGCCGGCGGCGGCGACACGGGCACCGCGCTGGCGCATGTGCGCAACCGGCTCCTCGGCTACCGGGACGAGGAGAACCTGCCGCCCGCCCCGGCCGCCGTGCAGGACGTCTTCCGCGGCATCGGCGAGGCGGCCCGCGCGGTGCTGGGCCTGCGGATCGCCCTGGACGGCCCGCAGGACGAGTCCGACGACTCCCCCGCCACCGTCCGCTCCCGCGAGGAGCTGGACGCCGAGGAGGCCGCGCTCGACGGCGGCGCCGAGGAACCGGCGCAGGAGGAGCAGACGGGGCTGCGGCGCCCGACCACGCGGGCGGCCGTGCAGGTCGCGGTCGGCTCCTCGCTGGCCATCGCGGGCGGGGAGCTGCTGTCCACGCAACGCTGGTACTGGGCGGTGCTGACCTGCTGGATCGTCTTCATCAACACGTCGTCCACGGGCGAGATCCTGGTCAAGGGGTACCGGCGGCTGCTGGGCACGGTCTTCGGCGTCGTGGCCGGCATCGCGCTGGCGGGGCTGGTCGGGCAGCACACCGTGACGGCGTTCGCCCTGGTGCTGGTGCTGATCTTCGCGATGTTCTACACGGCGCCGCTGTCGTACACGCTGATGTCGTTCTTCGTCACGGCGATGCTGGGGCTGCTGTACACGCTGCTGCACACCTACAGCCTCGACGTGCTGGTGCTGCGGATCGAGGAGACGGCGATCGGCGCCGTGTGCGGTGTGGTCGCGGCGGCGCTGGTGCTGCCCGTGCGGACGGACCGGCGGACGAACGAGCTGCTCGAAACCGTCCTGGACCGGCTGGCCGAGGTCGCGGAGGCCGCGGTCGGGCAGCTCAGCGGCGGTCCCTCCGACGACCTGCTGGACAAGGCGCGCGACCTGGACCAGGCCCTGGCCGATCTGCGGGCCGCCACCCAGCCGCTGACGCATCCGGTCACGCCGCTGCGGGCCCGGCGGGACACGGCCCGTTACGTGGTGGCCCTGCTGGAGACGTGCGCGTACCACGCGCGGACGCTGGCGGCCACCGCCGAGCTGCTGCCCACGCATCCGTCGATCGCGGCGGACCCGCGGCTGCGCGGGGCGGCCGGGCGCACCGTGCGCAACATCCGGGCCATCGCGGCCCGGGTCGCCGACGAGCACGCCGCGGCGGAGGTGGAGACCGGGCCGAGCATCGCCTCGCTGCTGGGTTCCGACGCTGGCACGCCGCGCTACGGCCGCATCACCGACCGCGTGCTGCGGCATCTGGAGCGGCTGGACGAGGCCGTGGTCGGTCTCGCCCGGCCGCTGGGCGTGCCGGTGGCGACGCCCGGGAGGTGAGCGCCGGACCGAGGCGGCACCGCCGGTCAGAAGTCGGTGGGCAGTCCGCTCACCTCGGCGATGCCCCGCAGTTCCTCGGTCTGCCGGTGCCGTTCCTTGATGTAGTCGGCTATCTCGCCGAGCCGGACGGGGTCGGACGCGGTGGTCGCGTCGGTGACGATCCGGATGGGTCCGGTGTCGTCGACGTCGAGTTCGACCACCTCGTTGTCCAGGCGGCCGGTGACGGCGGTGGCGATGACGAGGGCGACCTCGTCACGGACCTCCTGGGGCAGTTCGTCGTCGTCCCCGGAGTCGAGCGCGAAGTCGAGGCTGGACAGGCGTTCCTCGTCGATCGCCTCGAGGACGGGCTCCACGACACGCATCAGGAGGCTGTAGTCCTCCGTGTCCATCCGGATGCGCAGGAGGTCCAGGTACACGTCCACGGGCCGGCCGTCGCCATGCGGAATCTCGGAATCGCTCATCCGCATCGTGTTCCCCGTCCGGCGCGACTCAGACGCGCCGCCACCGGGCCATGGCGAAGGAGAACACCCCGAAGAGCACCAGTCCGGCCGCGACGCACACCAGCAGCCAGGGGCCGAGCGGGGTCTCGGCGAGGCTGCGCAGGGTGTCGTCGAGGCCCTTGGCGCGGTCGGGCTCGTAGTCGATCGCCGCGCGGACGGCGAAGACGCCGGCGACGGCGAAGACCAGCCCGCGGGCGGCGCCGCCGGCCACGCCCGTGACGTCCACCAGCCGCCGGGTGCGACGGCTCATTTGTCCCAGCCGGAGCTTGTCGTGGTACTTGCGCATGACGGCACGGACGGCGATCCAGCCACCGGCGCCCACGACGACGAGCCCGGCGGCGCCGACCAGCCACTGACCGCCGGGGATCTCCAGGGCCCGGGCCGTGGCGTCCCGGGACTGCTGGTCGCTGGAGTTGCCGCTCTGGTGGCGGCTGACCGCGAACGCCAGCACCGAGTAGGCGACGAAGACGTAGAAGGCGCAGCGGGCCGCCGCCATCAGCCGCTTGCGGGGGCTGCGGCCGTCCTTGCCGACGGAGCCGAAGATCACCTCGGACAGCCGCCACAGGGCCATGCCGACGAGGCCGATGCCCAGGGCCCACAGCAGGACCGCGCCGAACGGCTTGTGTGCCAGTTCCTGGAGCGCTCCGCCGCGGTCGGCCTGCCGGCCGGTGTCGCCGAAGGCGATCTGCAGGGCCAGGACCCCGACGAGCAGATAGATCACGCCCCGGGCGGTGAAGCCCGCCCGTGCCGCCCCCTCGGTCACCGAGCCGCGCGCCGTACGCCGGGCCCGGAAGCGACCGCTCCGTGCCATCGCACTCGTGTTCATGTCGACCTCCCGGGAGTCCGGATGCCCCGGGTCGGCGGCCGCACACCCGGGGCGCCCTTCGGACCAGGGCATTCCGGTCGGGTGTGCGTTCCGGTGCCCCGCCGATGCGGCAGGGCCCCTCGCGTCACGGGTTCAGGACCGCCTCGCTCGCGGCAGGGCCCCTCGCGGCACGGTCAGGACCGCCGCAGTCGCGCACCCCGGCGGGCACGGCCGAGGGCGTGCAGATACTCCAGGGCGTCCCGGACCACCGTGTGGTCGTGCCAGGCGAGCCAGCGGCCGGCCTGGACGCCCATGACGTCCAGGGCTTTGAGCTGGGTCGTGGTGAGGCCGCGCACGGGCCGGTCCATGTGGGCCGAGACCATGCCGACGCACAGTCCGGACGCGGTCGTCAGCGGGACGCTGTGACAGGCCCTGCTGCCCGCCGCGAGGATCGCCTGCCGGGCCGGCTCGGTGAACACCGGGGCGCTCTCCACCTCGCGCACGGTGACCTGGGCGACGTCCCGGGCGGCCTGCGCGCAGGAGGTGCCGTCCTCCCCGACGTGGGCGAAGAAGTCGACGAAGTCCGGCGTGAGTCCGGTGTGCTCCTCGATGCGCAGGCCGCCGCGGACCCGGTCGGTGAGCTGCACGTTGCCCATGCCGGTGTCCGTCACCGCCAGCGTGTGGTGCAGGACGGCCTTCAGGACGGCGCCGCGGCTCCCGGAGCCGGAGGTGTGCGCGGTGGTGAAGGTGAGGTCCGGTTGCGGATGCCGGACGCGGCGCGGGAACCACAGCTGCTCGCGGTCGTCGGGGCCGGGGACGGTGACCAGGATGCTCGCCAGGGTGCGCAGCTTGACGTTGTAGCGCTGGGAGGCCCGTTGCAGCAGAGCGAAGGCGCTCTCCCCGTCGGCCAGCGCGTACCGCTCCTGCAGCATGCCCTGGGCCTGGGAGATCAGCGGGTACACGCGGGCGCGGGCACGCAGGTCGCGCACCTGGGCGCGCAGCCGCTCCAGCTCGCCGTCGTCTGCGGCCTCCGGCCGCCGCCCTGTGGACATGGGACTCCCTGGTGTCGCCGTGCGGTGTGGGGGGACGCGAGGGTCCGGCCGGCGGCTGTCGCCGCCGGCCGGACCCTCGGTGCTGCTCGTCTTCCCCGTCGCCCCGGGCGCACACGCGGTCAGGCGGGCTCCGGGGTCGCCATGCGCTGCTCGGTGACCAGGGAGACGGTCTCGCGGGCCGGTGCGGGTGCGGCCGCGAGCCACTGGTGAGCGGCTTCCAGGGCGTGCCTGACGTCTCTGGTGCCCGTGGACACGCACAGCGTGTACGCCAGGTCGCGTGCCCGTGCGCTCACCTCTGCCGTCGCGCCTGCGGCCTCGGCGGCCGACAGTGCCTCGTACTCGTCCACGAGGCGGCGCAGCACGGCGGGATGGGGCCTCAGCATGTCGTATCGCTCCTTGTCGGTTCGGGTCGGTCAGGCTGTCGCGGAGGGGCCGCCGGTGCCCCGGTTGCCCGTCCGCTGCCCCAGGACCTCGTCGCGCACGCGGGCGCAGCTGCGGCTGATGAGGCGGGAGACGTGCATCTGGGAGATGCCCAGCCGGTCGGCGATGCGGCTCTGGGTCATGTCCTCGAAGAAGCGCATGTAGAGGATGGCCCGTTCCCGCTCCGGCAGGCGGCGCAGGCCTTCCTTGGCGGACTCGCGGTCGACCACGGTGTCGTACGACGAGTCGGCGGCGCCGAGGGTGTCCGCGAGGCTGTAGCCGTCGTCGTCGGTGGACAGCTCGGCGTCCAGTGACAGCGTGCTGAAGCTGTCGAGGGCCTCAAGTCCGGCGTTGACCTCGTCCTCGGTCAGGCCGGTGTGCGTGGCGATGTCCGCCACGGAGGGCTCGGGGCTGCCCGGGTTCTGGGTGAGTTCACGCCGTGCGACGCGGACCTTGTTGCGCAGTTCCTGTACGCGGCGGGGGACCCTCAGGGCCCACATGCGGTCCCGGAAGTGGCGCTTGACCTCGCCGGTGATGGTGGGGACGGCGTAGCTCTCGAAGGCTCCCCGGCTCGGGTCGAACCGGTCGATGGCCTTGACGAGCCCCAGGGCGGCGACCTGGCGGAGGTCCTCGATGGACTCGCCGCGGTCGCGGAAGCGGCCGGCGATGCGGTGGGCCATGGGCAGCCAGAGCGTGACCAGTTCGTCGCGGACGGCTTCCCTCTCGGGCCCCTCTTCCAGCTCCGCCATTCGGGCGAAGAGAGCGGCGGTGTCGGGCGCGTCGTCGTGACGCCGCTTCGTGGCGGTGGTCGTCGCTTCGGGCGTGCCGGGACGGTTGGTGGGCGTTTCGATGAGCATGCGGATTCGCTCCTGAACGGTGGTTTCAGGGACTGACCGCGGGAAGGTCGCTGCCCGGATCGACCTCGACGGCCTCCGGGGCAGCCATACCGCTCCCGCTGGCGCGCCTCCGGTCCGAAGCACGAAACTGCGTCTGCCCTGACCCCGGTGGAACAAACTCCGCTTTGCTGAGCAATCTTCTGGAACCGTTTCGGCTCCGATCGCCGCAGCTCAGGTCAGGGGGACCACAGCTGTGATGCGCTTGCCCCCGGAAGGCAGGTCCGACACCCGTACGTCACGGGAGAGCCGGCAGACGATGGGCCAGCCGTGGCCGCCGTGCCGCGTCCGGCCCTGCGGGTCGGTGCGCGGGGCGGTCACCGGCAACTGGTCGCTGCGGTCGCTCACCGAGACCCGGACGCCGGGTCCGTCGACGTCGACGTGGAAGTCGGTGACCCCGCCGCCGTGCAGGATGGCGTTGGTCGTCAGCTCCGAGGCGACGAGCAGCGCGTCGGACAGGGCGTCGGCGTCGCACGGGGTGCGGGTGGCGCGGCAGCGTTCGGCCACGGCCCGTTCCACGGCCCGGCGCGCCTCGGCCGGCTGGCACGGCCGGGCCCGGTTCGCGCCGGGCGGCTCGAAAACGGATTCGATCATGTGCTCGTCGCACATCCTTCTGCTCCCTGGTCGGTCGGGACGGAAGGACGGGTCGGGATCACTGTTCCGCGGCCCGGCGCACGGGCGGGTCCCGGGCTCATGGACCCGTTGCTTCCGTCGACTGCCGCGGCGTTCCGAACGCGCACCTCGCGAGCGCCGCGGGCTCTCCTCTTCGGCTCACCTGTCGCCGCACCTGCAAACCTCCGGGGCACGGCTTCGGCTCGAAAAGCCCCCGGACGGCGGCCGGGTGCCATCTCCGGGCGTTGCCGGGGTACGCGGGGGTCATGACCGATGTGGTGGATTCGGACGAGCTGCTGCGACGCATCCAGCGTGCGAGGGCGTGCGCGCTGCGGGAGGAGCAGGCGTGGCAGACCAGGAGCGAACAGCTGGGCGCGACCGACCCCCAGGGCGCCCGGGACGCGACGGTACGGCGCATGTCCTACGAGGCGGTCCGGACGGTGCTGGACGAGATCCTGAACCCGGGCAGGCATCCGGCGGAGAGTTGACCGCCGGGCGGCGTGGCCGGACGCCCGGCCGGGGTGCTCCGGGCTGACCGGCCCGGCGGGGCCCAGCCGGCCGGGGCACGGCCCCCGCGGATTGTTCCCGTCCGGGTCGGGAACCCGGTGCGCATGACAGTCGACCACACTCGTGCACCGGTTCTGGAAGCCCTGGACGCCTACCGCCGCAAGGGGCATCTGTCGTTCACGCCGCCGGGGCACAAGCAGGCCCGCGGCGCCGATCCGGAGGCGCGGGAGATCCTGGGGGACGCCGTGTTCCTCGGGGACGTGCTGGCCTCGGGCGGTCTGGACGACCGGCTCACGCGGGGCCGGGTACTGCAGCGGGCGCAGGAGCTGATGGCCGACGCGGTCCATGCCGACCACACGTTCTTCAGCACGTGCGGCAGCTCCCTGTCGGTCAAGGCCGCCATGCTGTCGGTCGCGGGTCCGCACGAGAAGCTGCTGATCGGGCGGGATGCCCACAAGTCCGTGGTGTCGGGCCTGATCATCTCCGGCATCGAGCCGGTCTGGGTCGAACCCCGCTGGGACGCCGAGCGGCACCTGGCGCATCCGCCGTCCGCCGAGGAGTTCGAGCGGGCCTTCGAGGCTCACCCGGACGCCCGCGGCGCGCTCGTCACGAGCCCCACCCCCTACGGCGGTTGCGCGGACCTGGCGGCGATCGCCGAGGTCTGCCACCGGCGCTCGCGGCCGCTGATCGTCGACGAGGCGTGGGGCGCGCACCTGCCGTTCCATCCCGGCCTGCCGTCCTGGGCGATGGACGCGGGCGCGGACATCTGCGTGACCAGCATCCACAAGATGGGCAGCGGCCTGGAGCAGGGCTCGGTCTTCCACCTCCAGGGCGACCTCGTCCCGCCGGCCCTGCTCGGGATGCGTGCGGACCTGCTGGGCACCACCAGCCCGTCGGTGCTGATCTTCGCGGGCCTGGACGGCTGGCGCCGGCAGATGGCGCTGCGCGGCGAGGAGCTGATGGGCGGCGCGCTGGAGCTGGCGGCGGAGGTGCGGGCCGCCGTCGAGGAGATCGACGGGCTGCACGTCAACGACCGCGACGACTTCTGCGGCCCCGGACTGTCCGACGACTTCGATCCGCTGCCGGGCGTCATCGACCTCGGCGAGCTCGGCATCTCCGGCTTCCAGGCGGCGGACTGGCTGCGCGAGCACCGTCAGATCGACGCGCATCTGGTGGACCACCGCCGGATCGGCGCCCAGATCACCCACGGCGACGACCGGGAGACGACCGGCGAGCTGCTCTCGGCGCTGCGCGACCTCGCCCGGGTCGCGCGGGATCTGCCCGAGGCGCCGCGGGTGCGGGTTCCCTCGCCCGCGGAGCTGCGGATGGAGCAGGCGGTGCTGCCGCGGGACGCCTTCTTCGGTCCGGCCGAGGACGTGCCGGTGGCCGAGGCGGCCGGGCGGGTCGCCGCGGAGATGATCACGCCGTATCCCCCGGGCATCCCGGCGGTCCTGCCGGGTGAGCTGCTCACCGAGGCGGTGCTGGCGTACCTGCGGACCGGGCTGGAGGCGGGCATGCACCTGCCCGACCCGACGGACCCCGAGCTGGAGACGGTCCGGGTCGTCGCCGAGGGTGCCGTGAAGTGAAACCGGTCACGCAACCCGCTCTGGGCTAGGTCAACGCCCCCAAAATGGTTTATCGTTCACTCATACGTGGTGGCGGAGTCGACCCCCGTCCTCCGTGCCACCGCATACGCCCTGGCTGGTTTCCCCCGTCCAGCCAGGGCTTTTTCATGCCCGGACGGCCCGGCCGAGGAAGTCTCGTACGCCGAGGTGCCCGCGGCCCCGTCAGCGGCTGAAATGGGCGTAGGGACAGCACCGCAGTCGACCGCCCGGCGAGGAGCTCCGCATGACCAAAGCGATCAAACTCCTGACCGCCCTGCCTCCGCCCCAGCGGCAGCGCCTGATGACGCTCGCCCGGGAGGTGTCCTTCCCCGAGGACGCCCGGATCTTCGAGGCGGACGGCACGGCCGACCGCTTCTGGGTCATCCGCTCCGGCGCCGTCTCGCTGGACCAGCAGGTCAACTCCCTGCAACGGGTGACCGTGGCCAGTCTCGGCGCGGGCGATCTGCTGGGCTGGTCCTGGCTGTTCCCGCCGTACACCTGGGACTTCGGCGCGGTGGCGTTCAGCCCGGTGCGGGCCTACGAGTTCGACGCGAGGGCCGTGCTGGACCTGTGCGCGGAGGATCCGCAGCTCGGGCTGACGCTCGTGCGCAACGTCGCCGAGGTACTGGCGCACCGGCTGGAGATGACCCGGGGCAAGCTCATGGAGCAGTACACGCTGCACCGGCGCGGGGCGCTGTGAGACCCCGGATCCGTCAGACCCGGTAACGGCGCAGCGCCGGCACCGCGGCGGCCAGGACCAGCATCACGGCCACGACCAGCAGACCGCCGCCCGCGACGGCGGTGCGCGGGCCGAAGGCGGAGCCCGCGGTGCCGTGCAGCACGTCGGCCAGACGCGGGCCGCCCGCCACGACGACGGTGAAGACGCCCTGCATGCGCCCGCGCATCTCGTCGGTGGCGGCGGACAGCAGGATCGCGCCCCGGAACACCATCGACACCATGTCGGCGACCCCGGCGACGGCCAGGAACGCCACCGCGACCCAGAGGTCGGCGCTCAGTCCGAAGCCCGTGATGGCCGCACCCCAGACGACGACCGCCCCGATGACCATCCAGCCGTGCCGGCGGGCCCGGGAGAAGGTCCCGGAGAACAGCCCGCCGAGCACCGCGCCGATGGGGACCGCCGCGAACAGCAGACCCAGCGCGAGCCCTTCGCCGTAGGGCGCGTAGGTCTCGGCGGCGAGCTGCGGGAACAGGGCCCGGGGCATGCCGAGGACCATCGCGACGATGTCGGCGAGGAAGGAGAGCAGCAGCACGGTGTGCCCCCACATGTAGCGGAAGCCGGCGGCGATCTCCTTCACGCCCGCGCGCCGTGCGGTGGCGCCGGTCAGGGGCGGCAGCGCAGGCAGCCGGTACACGGCCCACACCGTGACGCACAGGGCCAGCGCGTCGATGAGGTACAGCTCGGGCAGGCCGACGACGGGGATGAGAGCGCCGGCGAGCAGGGGCCCGGCCACCTGCCCGGTCTGCATCACCGTGGAGCCGAGGGCGTTGGCGGCGGGCAGTTCGTCCTCGGGGACCAGACGGGCGATGGAGGCGCTGCGGGCCGGTGCGTTCAGCCCCCAGAAGGCCTGCTGCAACGCGAGGAGCACCATCAGCGCGGCCACCGACTCCAGACCGGCGAAGGCCTGGAGCCAGAACAGCAGCGAGGTGACGGCGATGCCGGTGTTGGTGATCAGCAGCAGCTTGCGCCGGTCCATGGTGTCGGCGATCGCCCCGCCCCACAGGGCGAACACGATGAGCGGCACCAGGCCGGCCAGGCTCGCGGCGCCCACCCAGGCCGAGGAGCCCGTGATGTCGTAGATCTGCTTGGGGACGGCCACGGCGGTGAGCTGGCTGCCGACGGCGGTGACGACGGTGGAGCCCCACAGCCGCCGGTAGGCCGGGCGGCGCAGCGGACGGGTGTCCATGGCCCAGCGGCGCCAGCCGCGCCGCCGGGGCGCCTCCGGCTCGCGGTCCCGCCGTCCGGTCGTGCTGTCACTGGTGTCCACGCGCCGTCGCTTTCTCGATGCTCACTACATCTTTCCGGGCGGGATCACTATCGCACCGGCCGCCGGCCGGCCGGCCGCCGAGGTCAGCTTCCGGCGATCAGCAGGACACCGAGAACGATCATCGTGGCGGCGACCAGGCCGTCCAGGACGCGCCAGGCGGCGGGCTCGGCGAGGAACCGGCCGAGCAGCCGGGCGCCGAACCCGAGGGCGGTGAACCAGCACAGGCTGGCCAGCACGGCACCCAGGCCGAACGTCCAGCGCAGCGAACCGTGGTCGGCCGCGACGGAGCCCAGCAGGAAGACCGTGTCGAGGTAGACGTGGGGGTTGAGCCAGGTCATCGCCAGGCAGGTGAGTACGGCCCGGCGCACCGAACCTGCCGCCTCCCCCTCCGTGCGCAGCGCGCCCCCGCCCGGACGGAACACCCGGCGGGCCGCCAGCGCGCCGTAGCCCAGCAGGAACGCGCCGCCGATCCAGCCGACCACCGTCAGCGCGCCCGGCCAGGCCACCACCACCGCGCCGACCCCGCCGACCCCGAGCGCGATCAGCAGCGCGTCCGACAGCGCGCAGATGGCGACGACGGCGAGGACCGCCTGACGGCGCACCCCCTGACGCAGGACGAAGGCGTTCTGGGCGCCGATGGCGACGATCAAGGACAGTCCGGTGCCGAAACCGGCGGCGCCGGCGGTCAGGGTGCTGGTCATGACGCCGACGCTACGAACAGGCGGCGTCCCGGGTCCAGCTAAAGATTCTTACGTATCATTAGCTGCTGTGATGATGCCGGATCTCCCTCTCGATCAGCTGCGGACCCTGCTGGCCGTGGTGGACGAGGGGACGTTCGACGCGGCGGCGGCCGCGCTGCACGTGACGCCCTCGGCGATCAGCCAGCGCGTGAAGGCGCTGGAGCAGCGCACGGGCCGGGTCCTGCTGATGCGGACCAAGCCGGTGCGGCCGACCGAGTCCGGTGAGGTCCTGGTGCGCTTGGCCCGGCAGGTCGCACGACTGGAGCGGGACGCGTACGCCGAGCTCGGTCTGAGCGGCACGGGTGAGCCGACCCGGGTGTCGGTGGCGGTGAACGCGGACTCGCTGGCCACCTGGTTCCTGCCCGTGCTCTCCCGGGTGCCGCCGGAGGCGCGCCTGTACTTCGAGCTGCGCCGCGAGGACGAGGACCACACGGCGGCGCTGCTGCGGGAGGGCGCGGTGATGGCGGCGGTGACCTCGTCGCCGGATCCCGTGCCGGGCTGCTCCGTCCGCGCGCTGGGGCGAATGCGCTACCTGCCCGTCGCCGCGCCGGACTTCGCCGCGCGCCATCTGGCCGGGCCGCTGGCCGAGGCGCTGCGCCGGGCGCCCGTGGTGGTCTTCGACCTGCGCGACGACTTCCAGGACGGCTTCGTGCGGCGGCTCACCGCCGGACGCAGCGGCGCGAGCGCGCTGCGCCACTACGTGCCCACGTCGGAGGGCTTCGTCGAGGCGGTCGCCGCCGGGCTGGGCTGGGGCCTGGTGCCGGAGACCCAGGCGGAACCCCTGCTGCGCACCGGGCGGCTCCTCGGCATCGCCCCGGACCGGAGCGTGGACGTGCCGCTGTACTGGCAGCAGTGGAAGCTCGACTCGCCGGCCCTGGCCCGGGTGGCGGAGACGGTCACGGCCACGGCGGCGGGTGCCCTGCGCACCTGACCGCACCCGGCAACGACGAACGGGTGCCTTGCGCAGCTGCGTCCGCGCCCGCACCTACTGACCCCGGCGTCCTAGTCCCTGAGGGTCTCCAGCCGGGCCGCCGCGCTGTCCAGGAGCATCTCCAGGGCCGTCGGATAGGCACTGGTGACCATCCGCGTGGCGAGCAGGGGGGCCGCCTCGGCGATGCGGGGGTGGGTGGCGGCGGGCAGCCGGGCGTAGGTCGAGCGCCACATGTCCTCGTCGGCCCGGAGGGAGTCGCCGGGCAGGGCCAGGGCGGCGGCGTCCAGGGCCGCGAAGCCCAGCGTGGTGTCGATGAAGGCGTGGTACACCCGCACCGCCTCCGGCAGCGGGAAGCCCGCCGTGCGCAGGACGTCCAGGACCGCCTCGTCGGCCGCGAGTTCGTTGGCCCGGCCCGAGACCCGGCTCGCGGTGAGCACCGCCGCCTGCGGATGCTCCACGTACGCGGCGTGCACGGCCAGCCCGAACGCCCGCAGGTCCGCACGCCACTCCCCCGTGCGCCGCCAGCCGTCGAGCGCCCGGCCGATCAGGGCGTCACCGATGGCGAGGGTCAGGTCGTCCATGCCCCGGAAGTACCGGTAGAGCGTGCTCGGGTCGGCGTCCAGGGCGAGACCGAGGCGGCGGGCGGTCAGGCCCGCGCTGCCGTGCTCGCGCAGCATGCGCAGCGCCGTCCGGACGATCAGTTCCTCGGACAGCACCGTGCCGCGCTTGGTGGGCCTGCGCCGGCGGCGTTCACCCTCGGGCACCACGGGCTTGGGCACGTCGCTCTCCTCCTCGGTCCGGTGTTCCCGTCCTTATGCCAACGCCATTGACCTTATGTCGGCGAGCGGCGTTGTATCTCCCCCGAGGGCGCGCCACGTTCTTCGCACAGAGGGAGTTTCTGACATGCGTGTACTGCTCGTGGGTGCCGGCGGTGTGGGCGGCGCGATCACCCGGATCGCCGCCCGGCGGCCGTTCTTCGAGGCGATGGTCGTCGCCGACTACGACCCGGACCGGGCGACGGCGGCGGTCGCGGCGCTCGGTGACGATCCGCGGTTCACCGCCGAACGGGTCGACGCGGGCGACGAGGCGGCCGTGGCCGCCCTGCTGGCCTCGCACCGCTGTGACGTCCTGCTCAACGCCACGGACCCCCGCTTCGTGATGCCGCTGTTCCGCGCGGCCCGGGCCGCGGGCGCGACCTATGTCGACATGGCGATGTCGCTGTCCCGGCCGCACCCGGAGCTGCCGTACGAGGAGTGCGGGGTCAAGCTCGGCGACGAGCAGTTCGCCCAGGCCGGGCAGTGGGAGAAGGAAGGGCTGCTGGCCCTGGTCGGGATGGGTGTGGAGCCGGGCCTGTCGGACGTGTTCGCCCGCCACGCCGCCGACGAGCTCTTCGACGAGATCGAGGAGATCGGCATCCGGGACGGCGCGAACCTCACCGTCGACGGCTACGACTTCGCGCCCTCGTTCAGCATCTGGACCACCATCGAGGAGTGCCTCAACCCGCCGGTCGTCTACGAGGCGGACCGGGGCTGGTACACCACCGCGCCCTTCAGCGAGCCCGAGGTGTTCGACTTCCCCGAGGGCATCGGGGAGGTCGAATGCGTGAACGTGGAGCACGAGGAGGTGCTGCTGATCCCCCGCTGGGTCGACGCGCGCCGGGTCACCTTCAAGTACGGCCTGGGCCGGGAGTTCGTCGAGACCCTGCGGACCCTGCACCTGCTGGGCCTGGACCGCACCGACCCGGTGACCGTGCCGGGACCGCGGGGTCCCGTGGCGGTCTCGCCCCGGGACGTGGTCGCCGCCTGCCTGCCCGACCCGGCCACGCTGGGCGAGCGGATGCACGGCAAGACGTGCGCGGGCACCTGGGTGCGGGGCGTGAAGGACGGCAGGCCGCGCGAGGTGTACCTGTACCACGTGGTCGACAACCAGTGGTCCATGGCGGAGTACGGCTCGCAGGCCGTGGTGTGGCAGACGGCCGTCAACCCGGTCGTCGCGCTCGAACTCCTCGCCACGGGCGCCTGGTCGGGGTCCGGCGTGCTCGGCCCGGAGGCCTTCCCGGCTCGGCCGTTCCTCGATCTGCTGACCGCCTACGGCTCCCCCTGGGGCATGCGGGAGCAGTGAACGGGTGTGAACGTTTCTCCATACGGGCGCTGTTTCACCGGGCATCGACAGGTGACCCGAAGAGGAGTAAGCATCCGAAAGGGCACGTTTCTACTGCGATGCAGGTGACTTCGATGGACAACTGGCGAGACCACGCTGCCTGCCGGCACGAGGACCCCGAGCTCTTCTTCCCGATCGGCACCTCCGGCCCGGCCCTGATGCAGACCCAGCAGGCCAAGGCGGTGTGCCGGCGCTGCCCGGTACAGGAGCAGTGCCTGGAGTGGGCGCTGGACACGGGACAGTCCATCGGCGTGTGGGGTGGGACGAGTGAGGACGAGCGGCGGGCGCTGAAGCGGCGCGCCGCGGCCCGGCGCCGCTCGGGCTGAACCGGACGGGCCGCCCGCAGCCGTACAGGCCGCGGGCGGCCCGCCTTCTCGCCCGCGTGACCGCACGGGCACGGGCATCAGGTGACCCGGTGACCCACGTGATGTCGTGACCTGCGTGACCCACGTGATGCCCGTGACCTGCGTGACCCATGTGATGTCCGTGCACCGCGCGGTGCCCGGGCCGTTCTCCGGCCCGGGCACCGCGCGGTCGTCGTGTGGGGCTCAGTTGCGCCGCAGCGTCCCCCAGGGCTTCTCCTGCCGCGCCACCTCCGCCTTCGCCTCGTCGATCACCTGCTGGTCGATCCAGCCCATCGCGTCGACGTCGATGACCAGGGGTTCGTTGTCCGGTCCTCGCGCGCACTCCTTGCCCGCGAGGACCCAGGGGCGGACCCCGGGCCCCTTCTCGTGCGGCAGATGGGCGTAGTCGTACAGCCGCCTCGCCACCCACACGCGGACGGGCCGGTCCTCCCACCAGTCCTCGACGTCGAGCGAATTCGCGGACAGGCCCGGCATGGACACGCCCGTCAGATCGTCCGTGCTCGACACGTCGCGGAGATCGGTCGCCGGGCCGCGGGACCAGCGCACATACAGGCCCTCGTGCCCGTCCACCAGCTCGGCGAGTTCGTCGAGTGTGCGCACGACCGGCAGGTCGTCCGATGCACTCATGTCGTGACCTCCTCCCTCGACGTGGTCAGGCGGACGGAGTACCCGCCCGACGCGAGCGGAATCGGCCGTTCGGCACGACGCGCCGTCGCCACCGGGTGGGAGTTACGCTCGCGGCACGTCCGTCCGCCGCCGAAGGGGCCCGACCATGAGCGTGCGCGTGCGCCGTGTCTACGATCCGCCCGAGCCGCAGGAGGGGGTGCGCGTCCTGGTCGACCGGTTGTGGCCGCGCGGGCTCGCGAAGGACGCGGCGCGGGTGGACGAGTGGCCGAAGGCCCTCACCCCGTCGACGGAGCTGCGGCGCTGGTACCACGCGGGCGAGGGCTCGTACGAGGAGTTCGCCGAGCGGTACGGGGCGGAGCTCGCCGCCGAGGAGGCCGCCGAGGCCCTGGAGGGGGTCAGGGAGCTGGCCCGCCGGGGCGAGGTCACGCTGCTGACCGCCTCGAAGACCCCAGAGGAGAGCCACGCCTCGGTGCTGGCCCGCCTCCTCGGAGCGTAGGCCCCACCCCGAAAGCGCAGCCCCACCCCGAAAGCGGAGCCCCGCCCCCGAACACGGGGCCCCCGAAAGCGGAGGCCCCACCCCGAAAGTGGAGGCCCCCGAAGCCGAGCCCCCCTCGAAGCGGTGGCTCCCCCAAAGCAGTGGCTCCCTCGCAGCGGTGGCTCGCTCAAAGCGGAACCCTCTCGGAGCGCAGGCCCCACCCGGCGCGGGAGGGCGGGCCGCCGCCCGGCGCGGGACGGCGGGCCGTCGCCCGCCGCGTCAGCCGGTCTGCCGGGCCGCCGCCCGCCCCGCGGCGCGCCCGGAGAAGAGGCAGCCGCCGAGGAAGGTGCCCTCCAGCGCGTTGTAGCCGTGCACCCCGCCGCCGCCGAAGCCGGCGACCTCCCCCGCCGCGTACAGGCCCTCGACCGGCTTGCCGTCGGCGCCGAGGGCCCGGGAGTCGAGGTCCGTCTGGATGCCGCCGAGCGTCTTGCGGGTGAGGATGTGCAGCTTGACGCCGATGAGGGGGCCGGCGGCCGGGTCGAGGATGCGGTGCGGGCCGGCGACCCGGCCGAGGCGGTCGCCGATGTAGCGGCGGGCGTTGCGGATGCCCTGGACCTGGGCGTCCTTGGCGTACGGGTTGGCCATCTGCAGATCGCGGGCCTCGATCTGGCGCCTGATCTCCGCGGCGTCGAGCAGGGGCTTGTCGGTGAGCTGGTTCATCTTCTCCACCAGCTGCTCGATGCCGGGCGCGGTGACGAAGTCGGCGCCCTTGCGCAGGAACGCGTCCACCGGTCCGGGCGCGCCCTTGCCGAGGATGCGCTCCTTCAGGAACCCGGCGCGGTCCTTGGCGGTGATGTCGGGGTTCTGCTCCGAGCCCGACAGCGCGAACTCCTTCTCGATGATCTTCTGCGTCAGGATGAACCAGGAGTGGTCGTACCCGGCGATGTCCTCGGTGGTGCGCAGGTGCTTCAGCGTGCCGAGGGTGTCGTAGCCGGGCAGGTACGGGCCGGGCAGGCGGCGGCCGAGGGCGTCGAACCACATCGAGGACGGGCCGGGCAGGATGCGGATGCCGTGCCCGGGCCAGATCGGGTCCCAGTTCTGCAGGCCCTCGGTGTAGTGCCACATGCGGTCCCGGTTGACCAGGCGTACGCCGGCCTCGGCGCTGATGTCGAGCATCCGCCCGTCGACGTAGGCGGGGACCCCCGTCACCATCTCCTTCGGCGGGGTGCCGAGGCGCTCCGGCCAGTGGCGGCGGACGATGTCGTGGTTCGCGCCGATGCCGCCGCTGGTGACGACGACGGCCTGGGCGGTGAGCTCGAACTCGCCGATCGGGTCGCGGTTGGAGGCCACGCCGCGGGGCGCGGTGTCGTCGGCCAGGACCGTGCCGCGCACGCCGGTGGCCGTGCCGCCCTCGACCACGAGGGCGTCGACGCGGTGGCGGTGGTGGAAGGTGAGCAGGCCGTCGCGCGCGGCCTGCTTCGCGTGGCGGACGAAGGGTTCGACCACACCGGTTCCGGTGCCCCAGGCGACGTGGAAGCGGGGCACGGTGTTGCCGTGTCCGTGCGCGGTGAGGTCGCCGCGCTCGGCCCAGCCGACGGTGGGCAGGAAGCTGATGCCGTGGCCGTCGAGCCAGGACCGCTTCTCCCCCGCGGCCCACTCGACGTAGGCACGGGCCCAGCGCACGGCCCAAGAGTCCTCGTCGTCGAGGCGGTCGAAGCCGGCGCTGCCCCGCCAGTCGCTCCAGGCGAGGTCGAAGGAGTCCTTGATGCCGAGGCGGCGCTGTTCCGGCGAGTCGACGAGGAACAGCCCGCCGAAGGACCAGAAGGCCTGGCCGCCGAGGTTGGCGGCGTTCTCCTGGTCGACGAGGGCGACCCTCCTGCCCCTGCTGGTCAGTTCGTGTGCCGCGACCAGGCCGGCGAGGCCCGCTCCGACGACGATGACGTCGGCATCCATGGCGACCGTTCCCTTCCTCAGTGCTTCGCGTGATCGGGGGTGCCGCTGCCGTCGGTCAGCAGGGCCGTGAGCAGTTGCTTCAGCCAGGTCCGGGCGTGTTCGAGGTCCCGGTCCAGCAGCAGTTGCGTGGTGACGCCGTCGTACGCCGCGACCACGGCGTGGGCGGCGCCGTCGGTGTCGCCGAGGACGGCGGGCAGCGCGGTGTGCCCGCGGGCGCGGGCGAGGCGGTCGGCGATCGCCCCGCGCAGCCGGGCGCGGTGTTCCAGCAGGGTGCGGGCCACGTCCGGGTCGCGGGCGGCGTGCACGAGGAAGTCCGTCTTCACCAGGAGCCAGTCCCGGTCCAGGAGGAGCACGTCGGTGACGCGGTCCACGGCGGCCGGGACGTCGAGGCCGGGTCCGTCCTGGGCGAGCGCCCCGGACACCTGCTCGGCGATCAGTTCGGCCCGCTCCTGGTACAGGGCGAAGAACAGCTCGTGGAGGTTGGAGAAGTTGGAGTAGAAGGCGCCCCTGCTGTAGCCGGCGGCCTCGCAGATCTCCTCGATCGAGACGTGCCCGAAGCCCTTGGCCGCGAAGACGGCGAACGCGGCGTCCAGGAGGTTGGCGCGGGTGCGGATCCTGCGCCGGGTCACGCGGCCGGTCGTCGTCTGCACGGTCGGCCTCCTTTCGATACGGGAATGTATTCGATACATCGCTGTATCGAAAGAGCCGAATCCGAGATGGAACACACTTTCGATTAAGAGGTACGCTGCAGACATGCACCTCCAGGGCTCCCTCTTCGACCAGACCGACGAGCTGCGCCTCGGTCCGCTCGACGGAATCCACCGCACCGAGCTCGGCTTCGGCGCCTGGCTCGACGTGCTGCCCGGGTGGCTCTCCGGCTCCGACGCGCTGTTCGAACAGCTCGCCGCCGAGGTGCCCTGGCGCGCGGAGCGGCGCCAGATGTACGACCACGTCGTCGACGTCCCCCGGCTGCTGGCGTACTACGGCGCCGGCGAGGCGCTGCCCCACCCGGTACTGGCCGAGGCGCGGGACGCGCTGAGCGCCCACTACGGCGAGGAGCTGGGCGAGCCGTTCACCACGGCCGGTCTGTGCTACTACCGCGACGGCCGCGACAGCGTCGCCTGGCACGGCGACCGGATCGGGCGCGGCGCCCGTGAGGACACGATGGTCGCCATCCTGTCCGTCGGGGCACCCCGGGACCTGCTGCTGCGGCCCCTGCGGGGCGGCCGGGACACCGTGCGCCGCCCGCTGGGCCACGGCGACCTCGTCGTGATGGGCGGATCCTGCCAGCGCACCTGGGAGCACGCGATCCCGAAGAGCACCCGGGCGGCCGGTCCGCGCATCAGCATCCAGTTCCGCCCGCACGGCGTGCACTGAGCCGCCGCCCCGAACGTCCCCGCCCCGCGGGCCCGTTCGGCCGGACCCGGCGGCTGCGCCGAGCGCGCGGTCTGCTTTCCTTCTCCCGTCGGAGCGGGAGAAGGACCACACAGCGTGGGGCGATCATGCGGGCAGGCGTACAGCACGTGGCGGACGGCACCTATCTGGTGCACGGCTCGAACACCAACTGGGTGATCCTCACGGAAGGGGACGCCGTCACCCTGGTCGACACCGGCTACCCCGGTGACCGGGAGCAGCTCCTCGCCTCGCTCGCGGAGGTGGGCGCCGCCCCGGAGGCGGTCGCGGCCGTGCTGATCACGCACGCGCACAACGACCACCTCGGATCCGCCGAGTACCTGCGGGCCGCGTACGGCACGCCCGTGTACCTGCACGAGGCCGAAGTGCCGCACGCCCGACGGGACTTCCTGCAGCAGGTGACCGTCGGGACGGTGCTGCGGAACGCCTGGCGCCCCGGGGTGCTGTCGTGGACGGCGCACGTGCTCCGGTCCGGCGGCACGCAGCAGCACCCCGTCACGGCCCCCGAGCCGTTCCCACGGGCGGGCGCCCTGGACCTGCCCGGCCGCCCCGTGCCGGTGCACACGCCGGGCCACACCGACGGGCACTGCGCCTACCACCTGCCGGGCATCGGTGCGCTGATCTCGGGCGACGCCCTGGTCAGCGGGCACGCCACCTCGCGGATCGAGGGTCCGCAGCTGCTGCCCGACATGTTCCACCACGAACGGCCGCGCGCGGTGGCCTCCCTCGACGTCCTCGCCGATCTGGAGGGCGAGCTGCTGCTGCCCGGGCACGGGCCGCTGCACAGCGGTCCGCTGCGCGACGCCGCACACCTCGCCCGGGAACGCGCCCTCTAGAGTGAGGCGACGATCGGCGGCGAGACAAGGACACCCGGCGCATGGCACTGCAGATCAGCGCGACGAACCCGGAGCACCCCGCGCTCCTGCTGGAGCTGCCCTGGGACGTGCCCCTGGAGGACTGGCCGGAGGAGTACCTGGTCCCGCTGCCGCGTGGCATCTCCCGCCACGTCGTGCGCTACTCGCGCGCCGGGGACGAGGTGATCGCCGTCAAGGAGCTGGCCGAGCGGCCCGCGCTGCGCGAGTACGAACTGCTGCGCGACCTGGACCGGCTCGGCATCCCGGCGGTGGACCCGCTGGCCGTGGTCACGGGCCGCACCGACGCGGACGGCGCCCCGCTGGAGAGCGTGCTGGTCACCCGGCACCTGGGCGGTTCGATGCCGTACCGCTCGATGTTCGAGACGACCATGCGCCCGGCCACCATGCACCGGCTGATGGACGCGCTCGCCGTCCTGCTGGTGCGGCTGCACCTCGCCGGGTTCGCCTGGGGTGACTGCTCGCTGTCCAACACCCTCTTCCGCCGCGACGCGGGCGCCTACGCGGCCTACCTGGTGGACGCCGAGACCGGTGACCTGCACCCGCAGCTCAGCCAGGGGCAGCGCGAGTACGACCTCGATCTCGCCCGGGTCAACATCAGCGGCGAGCTGCTGGACCTGGAGGCCTCCGGGGCGCTGCACCCGTCGGTGGATCCGATCGAGTTCGGCATGGAGATCTGCGCCCGCTACCGCGGCCTGTGGGACGAGCTGACCCGCACGTCCGTCTACCCGGCGGGCAAGCACCACTACATAGAACGCCGCATCCGCCGCCTGAACGAACTCGGCTTCGACGTCGCCGAGATGCAGATCGAGCACGCCGCCCACGGGGACACGGTCACCTTCGTGCCCAAGGTCGTCGACGCGGGACACCACCAGCGCCAGCTGCTGCGGCTGACCGGTCTCGACACCGAGGAGAACCAGGCGCGGCGGCTGCTGAACGACCTGGAGAGCTGGATGGCCACCCAGGACGACTACGCGCCCGGCGATCCTCTCGGTGCCCGCCCCGAGGTACTGGCCCACCGCTGGGTGCGGGAGGTCTTCCGGCCGACCGTGCGGGCCGTCCCGCCCGAACTGCGCGGCTCCATGGACCCGGCGGAGATCTACCACCAGCTCCTGGAACACCGCTGGTACCTGTCCGAGCGGGCCCAGCACGACATCGGCCTCGACACGGCGGTCGAGGACTACATCAAGAACATCCTGCCGAAGGCGCGCAAGACGCTGCAGCCGACGGCGGAGTGAGCTACCGCTCCGCCGAGACGTGCGGCACCACGGCCACCGGGCAGTCCGCGTGGTGCAGCATCCCGTGGGCCACCGAGCCGATCCGGGCGCCCACGGCCGTACGGTGGGCGCGCCGGCCGACGACCATCAGCTGCGCCGTCCCGGCCACCGACAGCAGCACCTGGCCGGCGCTGCCCATCTCCACGTGCTCCTCCACCGGCACCTCGGGGAACCGCTCCCGCCAGGGCCGGACCGCGGCGGCCAGGGCCTTCTTCTCGTACGGCTCCAGGCCCCCGGCCTCGTCGAGCAGCTTCAGCGAGCCGGGGCTGTAGGCGAACACGGGCGGCAGGGTCCAGGCCCGGACGACCCGCACGGTCGCGCCGCGCGCGGCCGCCGTCTCGAACGCGAAGCGGAGCGCGTCGGCGCTGTCCTCCGGGTCGCCCTGCTGGCCCACGACGACCTCCCGCCCGGCCGCCTCGCCCGAAGGCTGGTCGCCGGCCCGGACGAGCACCACGGGCCGGGTGGTCTCCGCGATGACCTGCTGGCCGATCGAGCCGAGCAGGAAGCCGACGATCGGCCCGTGCCCGCGCGAGCCGAGGACGAGCAGCTCGGCGTCGGCAGCGGCGGCGACCAGGGTGTCGACGACCGGGGCCTGCACGACGTCGGTGGTCACCTCCAGCTCGGGGTGACGTTCGGTCACGGTCGTGACGGCCTCCGTCACGGCGCTGTGCACCCACTCGGCCTGGCTGTCCGCGTCCCCCTCGATCCCGGCCTCGAGCGCCTCCTGCGGCTGGAACCCCCAGGCGTGCACCACGCGCAGCGGACGGTCGCGCCGCACCGCCTCGCGGGCCGCCCAGCCGAGGGCCGCGAGGCTCTCCTGCGTTCCGTCGACCCCTGCGGTGATCGGGCGTGTCATCCGGCTGCCTCCTTGTGTAGGTCACTGGCGATGGTGATCAGTCTTCCCCAACCTCCGCGCCGGCCGGGCGCCGTGTGGCGGTGATCTCCGTATCCGGGCGTTCCGCGGCGATCGAACATACGATGGGCGAAGGTCGGCGCGGCGCCCGGGACGCCGTGCCGTGAGTCGACCGCCCGGTGTGGGGGACGTATGGCACAGGCCGCCGATACGGCGCGGACCGTCATCATGACCGTGGACGACGATCCGGGGGTCTCCCGGGCCGTGGCCCGGGACCTGAGGCGGCGGTACGGCGCGTCGTACCGGATCGTGCGGGCGGAGTCCGGCGAGTCGGCGCTGGACGCGCTGCGGGAGCTGAAGCTGCGCGGTGATCTCGTCGCGGTGATCCTCGCGGACTACCGGATGCCGCAGATGAACGGCATCGAGTTCCTCGAACAGGCGCTGGACGTCTATCCGGGTGCGCGGCGCGTGCTGCTGACCGCGTACGCGGACACGAACGCGGCGATCGACGCGATCAACGTCGTCGACGTCGACCACTACCTCCTCAAGCCGTGGGACCCCCCGGAGGAGAAGCTCTACCCGGTGCTGGACGACCTGCTGCAGGCCTGGCGGTCCAGCGACTTCCGGCCCGTGCCGGCCACCAAGGTCGTGGGGCACCGCTGGTCGGCGCGCTCCTCGGACGTGCGGGAGTTCCTCGCCCGCAACCAGGTGCCCTACCGCTGGTACTCCTCCGACGAGCCGGAGGGGCGGCGGCTGCTGGCCGCGGCCGGCGCGGACGGGCTGCGGCTGCCGGTCGTGATCACCCCGGACGGGACACCGCTGGTCGAGCCGGAGGCCGTCGACCTCGCGGCCCGGGTCGGCCTGGCGACCACCCCGACCGCGGACTTCTACGACCTGGTCGTGATCGGCGGTGGCCCCGCCGGGCTCGGCGCGGCCGTCTACGGCGCCTCCGAGGGGCTGCGGACGGTGCTGGTGGAGCGGTCGGCGACCGGCGGGCAGGCCGGGCAGAGCTCCCGCATCGAGAACTACCTGGGCTTCCCCGACGGCGTGTCCGGGGCGCAGCTCACCGACCGCGCCCGGCGGCAGGCCGCCAAGTTCGGCGCGGAGATCCTCACCGCGCGCGAGGTGACGGCCCTGGAGGTCAACGGCGCAGCCCGCGTCGTGCGGTTCTCGGACGGCTCGGCGGTCGCCGCGCACAGCGTGATCCTGGCGACCGGCGTCAGCTACCGGCAGCTCCAGGCGCCCGGCTGCGACGACCTGACCGGATGCGGGGTCTACTACGGCTCCGCCCTGACCGAGGCGCCCGCCTGCCAGGGGCAGGACGTGTACATCGTCGGCGGGGCCAACTCCGCGGGACAGGCGGCGATGTACCTGTCGCGGGGTGCCAAGTCGGTGACGCTGCTGGTGCGCGGCGAGTCGCTGACGGCGTCGATGTCGCACTACCTGATCCAGCAGATCGAGGAGTCGCCCAACATCCGGGTGCGTGCCCGCACGGTCGTCGAGGAGGCGCACGGCGACGGCCATCTGGAGCGGCTGACCCTGCGGGACGTGGACACCGGCGAGACGGAGCAGGTGGACGCGCAGTTCGTGTTCGTGTTCATCGGCGCCGCCCCGCTGACCGGCTGGCTGGACGGCACGGTGTTGCGCGACGCACGCGGGTTCATCCTCGCCGGGCCCGATCTGACCGCCGACGGCCGTCCGCCCGAGGGCTGGGAGCTGGACCGGCCGCCGTACCACCTGGAGACCAACGTGCCCGGCGTGTTCGTGGCGGGCGACGCCCGCTCCGAGTCCGCCAAGCGGGTCGCGTCCGCCGTCGGAGAGGGAGCCATGGCCGTGATGCTCGTCCACCGTTACCTGGAGCAGTCGTGAGCGGGGCGTGCCTGCCGTGCAACCCCGAGGAGATCGGGGCGCTGTTCCTGTTCGAGAAGCTCACGCCCGAACAGCTCGGGCGGCTGTGCGCCGAAGGGCGGGTGGAGCGGTTCGAGCCCGGCCCGGTGTACACCGAGGGTGACCCCGCCACCTGCTTCTACGTGATGCTGGAAGGCACGGTCGTGCTCTACCGCCGGGTCGGCGGGGACGACGTGGAGGTGAGCCGCACCTCCCAGCGCGGGGTGTACGCGGGCTCGATGCAGGCCTACCTCGGCGACCGGGTGCGGCAGGTCTACAACAACTCCATGCGCGTGACCGAGCCGACGCGCTTCTTCGTGCTGCCCGCCGACACGTTCGCGCAGATCATGCAGGAGTGGTTCCCGATGGCGGTGCACCTGCTGGAGGGGCTCTTCTTCGGTTCGAAGAACACCCAGCGGGCCATCGGGCAGCGCGAACGGCTGCTGGCGCTCGGCTCGTTGTCCGCGGGTCTCACGCACGAGCTGAACAATCCGGCCGCGGCGGCGGTGCGGGCGACCGCGACGCTGCGGGAGCGCGTGGGCAAGATGCGCCACAAGTTGGCGATCATCGCGCAGGGCTCGTACTCCCCCGAGGTGATGGCGAACCTCATCGACATCCAGGAGCGCACCGCCGAGCGCGTCGCCAAGGCACCCGTGCTGACTCCGCTGGAGGCCTCAGACCGGGAGGACGCGCTCGCCGACTGGCTCGACGACCACGGCATCCAGGACGGCTGGCGGATCGCGCCCACGTTCGTCCAGGCCGGACTGGACGTGGACTGGCTGGACCAGGTCGCGGCCGCCGTCGACGAGGAGATGCTGCCGAGCGCGATCGGCTGGCTCAGCTACACCGTCGAGACCGAGCTGCTGATGGACGAGATCAGCGACTCCACCACGCGCATCTCGCACCTGGTCGACGCGGCGAAGCAGTACTCGCAGCTCGACCGGGCGCCGTTCCAGAACGCCGACGTGCACGAACTCCTCGACAGCACCCTGCTGATGCTGTCGGGCAAGACGGGCCCGCGGATCAAGGTCGTCAAGGACTACGACCGTACGCTGCCGAGGATCCCGGCGTACCCGGCGGAGCTCAACCAGGTGTGGACGAACCTGATCGACAACGCGGTCTCGGCGATGAACAGCGCGGGCGGCGAAGGGACGTTGACCGTCCGCACGGCCCGGGAGCACGACCGGCTGCTGGTGGAGTTCCGGGACACCGGCGTCGGCATCCCGCCGCAGGACCGGGAGCGGATCTTCGACCCCTTCTTCACGACGAAGCCGGTGGGCGAGGGCACGGGGCTCGGCCTCGACATCTCCTGGCGGATCGTGGTCAACAAGCATCACGGCAACATCCAGGTGGAATCGGAGCCGGGCGACACGCGGTTCCAGGTGCTGCTGCCGCTGACGGCGGCCGAGGAGGAGTCGGAATGAGTGACGAGAACGGCATCGACCCGAGCGTGCCGCCGAGCGGCAGCGGGTGCGCGGAGTGCGACGCGGACGGAGGGTGGTGGTTCCACCTGCGGCGGTGCGCGCAGTGCGGGCACGTGGGCTGCTGCGACAGCTCGCCGGCCAAGCACGCCACGGCGCATTTCCGGGAGACCGGGCACCCGTTCGTGCAGAGCTACGAGCCGGGTGAGAGCTGGTTCTGGAGCTACGAGACGAACGAGCTGTACGAGGGCGGGCCCGAACTGGCCGCGCCGGTGAGTCATCCCGAGGACCAGCCCGCGCCGGGGCCGGCCGGGCGGGTGCCGGCGGACTGGGCCACGGTGCTGCGGGGGTAGCCCACGGCGTGCCGCCGGCCGTCGGCCGCGGGTCGTTCATGGTGGAGCGCGCAGGTGCCCGCGCGTCCGGAGAAGAAGGTTGGTCCAGTGCCGCAGGCTTCGTTCATCGCGCCGGTCGTCGGGAGGGAAGCCGAACTCGCGCGCCTCTCCGAGGTGCTGCAGGGGGCGCGCGCGGGTGAGGCGCGCGCCGTGCTCCTCGCCGGGGACGCCGGCGTCGGCAAGACGCGGCTGCTCGACGAGGCCGGGAAACGGGCCGCCGCGACCGGTATGACCGTGGTCGTCGGGCACTGCGTCGATCTGGGCGACGTCGGTCTGCCCTATCTGCCGTTCACCGAGATCCTGGGCGTGCTCGCCGCCGACGAGCGGTTCTCGGCCGCCGTGGCCGGGCATCCGGTCGCCGAGCGGCTGCTGGGGTCGGGGAGCGACGCCGTGCGGGACGTGGACGGGCGGTTGCGGCTGTTCGAGGGGATCGCCGGGCTGCTGGCCGAGGTCGCGGACGTGGCGCCGTTGCTGCTGGTGCTGGAGGACCTGCACTGGGCCGACCAGTCGTCCCGGGACCTGCTGCGGTTCCTGCTGGGGCGGGGCGTCCTGCGGCGGCGCCTGGCGGTGTTCGCCTCGTACCGGGCGGACGACCTGCACCGCAGGCACCCCCTGCGGCCGCTGCTCGCGGAGTTGGTACGGCTGCCGGCCGTCGAGCGGCTGGAGCTGCGGCCGCTGCCCGATCCGGAGGTGGCGCGGCTCGTGCGGGCCCTGGAGCGCCGGCCGCTGCCGGAGACCACGGTGCGGCGGATCGTGGAGCGGGCCGAGGGCAACGCCTTCTACGCGGAGGAGCTGCTCGCGGCGACGGACACCGGGGCCGGCGGGGTGCCGAGCGGGCTCGCCGACGTGCTGCTGATCCGCTTCGAGCAGCTCTCCGACACGGCCCAGCAGGTGCTGCGCACCGCGGCCGTAGCCGGGCGCCGGGTCGAGCACGACCTGCTGCGCGAGGCGGTCGGGCTGCCGGAGGAGGAGCTGGAGTCGGCGCTGCGCGAGGCGGTGGGGCGGCAGTTGCTGGTCGCCGGGGACGACGACACGTACTCCTTCCGGCACGCGCTGGCCCGCGAGGCCGTCTACGCCGATCTGCTGCCGGGGGAACGGGCCCGGCTGCACGGCGCGTTCGCGCGGCTGCTCGCCGGGCGCGGCCGCCGCGCCGAGAGCGCCGCCGAGCGCGCCCACCACTACCGGGAGAGCCACGACCTCGCCGAGGCGCTGGCCGCCTCGCTGGAGGCCGCCGACCACGCCCAGCGGGTGGGGGCGCCTGCGGAGGAGCACCGGCACCTCGAAGCAGCCCTCGACGTGTGGTCGGCGGTGGCCGCCGGGGACCGGCCGCCGGGTGCCGACCGGGTGACGCTGACGCTGCGGGCCTCGGCGGCGGCCGCGCACGCCGGGGAGCTGCACCGCGCGGTCTCGCTGACCCGGTCGGCGCTGACCCAGCTGGGCCAGGACGCCGACTCCGAGCTGGCCGCCCGGGTCCGCTACACCCTCGCCGGGAACCTGCTGAGCGTGGACAGCCTGAGCGCGGCGTTCGCCTACAGCAGCGAGGCGCTGGCGATGATCCCCGAGGAGCCGCCGTCGCGCACCTGGGTGTGGGCGGCGGCCACGCACGCCATGGCCGCACGTCACATCGGGGAGAACGAGACGGCGCTGCGGGTCGCCCGGCGGGCGCTGAGCGTGGCGGAGAAGCTGCGGGTGACCGACGCCCAGGCGGATCTGCTGATCTCCCTGGCCGTCTTCGACGCGGGCGGGCGGCGCGATCCCGAGGGCCGTGAGCAGTTGCTGCGGGCCCGGGAGCTGGCCCGCGGTTCCGGCAACGCGGCCGTGGAGTTGCGGGCCCTGTTCAACCTGGCGATGGGCTGTTACGAGTCGGGGGCGCTGGCGGAGTGCGTGCCCTGGCTGACGGAAGGGCTGGACCGGGCCCGGCGGGCCGGGCTGCTGTCGTCGCCGTACCCGCTGGAGATGCGGTATCTGCGGCTGCTGGTGCTGCAGGTGCTGGGCCGCTGGGACGAGTGCGTGGAGGCGGCGGCGGCCGACGCGGAGGTGCTGCCGGCGGCCGGCGGGTACACCGTCGGTCCGGCGCTGTACGTGGCCCTGGCGCGCGGTGACCGCACGGCGGAGCAGCGGGCGCGCGCCCTGCTGGAGGGGCCCTTCGACTGGATGGCGACCCTGGTGGCGGGGATCGTCCTCACCGACGCGGCGGCGCAGCGGCGTGATCCCGAGGAGGCGGTGCGCTGGATGCGCTCCACGGTGGCGGCCCTCACCGACGAGGCGGGCACCCGTCCCGATGTGACGGTCCGGCTCGCCGCCCTGGCGCTGTCGGCCGTGGCCGACGCGGCCGTGGAACTGCGGCTGGGCGGCGACGAGTCCGCCGCCCGCCGCTGGACGGACACGGCGGCCGAGCTGGTGGAGCTGGCCCGGGACGTCGCCGTGCGCGGTGAGGACGGCACTCCCCAGGGCCCGGAGGGGACGGCGTGGCTGGCCCGAGCCGAGGCGGAGGGGCTCCGGGCCGTCGCGGGGCCGGACGCTGAGGCCTGGGCCCGGGCGGTGGCGGCGTTCGGCTACGGCGACGTCTACGAGCGCACACGCTGCCGGCTGCGCCACGCCGAGGCCCTGGTGGCGGCCGGGCGCCGCGAGGAGGCGGCGGCCGAGGCCCGACTCGTGCGGGAGACCGCCGACCGGCTCGCGGCGGCACCGCTGCGCGAACGGGTGGACGCCCTGGTCCGCCGTGCCCGGCTGGCGGACGCCCCGCCCGCCGGTGACCGGGCGGGTGTGCTCACGGCGCGCGAGCAGGACGTGCTGCGGCTGCTCGCGCTCGGCCGCAGCAACCGGCAGATCGGCGAGGAGCTGTTCATCAGCGGCAAGACGGCGAGCGTCCACGTCTCCAACATCCTGGCCAAGCTGGGCGCGTCCAGCCGCGGCGAGGCGGTGGCGATCGCCTACCGGGAGGGCCTGATCACCCCGGAGCCGTCGGCGTCCTGAGAGCCGCCTGACCTGCCCGGGGGCCCGGCGTGGCGGACCCGGTCGTGCCTCTCATGGGCCGGTCCGGCAGTCCAGGCTCCTGAGATCGACGGCGTCGGCCATCGCCTGCATCCCCTTGTCGTTGGGGTGCACGTGGTCGCCGCCGTCGAAGGCCGGCAGGAGCCGCTCGTGATCGTAGGGGCTGCGCAGGACGCGGTCGAAGTCGGCGACGGCGTCGAACGTGCCGCTGCCGCGGACGAAGGCGTTGACCTCCCGCCGCACCGCTTCGCCCTCGGGGTCCCACTCCGGCCAGCCCTTGTACGGGGCGATCGTGGCGCCGACGACGCACTTCCCGGCCGCGTGCGCCCGCTCGGCCAGGGTCCTGTACCCGGCGACGAGTTCGTCGGCCGTGGGTGCCGGTTCGCCCTTGATGTCGTTCACGCCCTGGAACAGGAAGACCGTGCGCACACCCGGCAGCGACAGCACGTCCCGGTTCAGGCGGTTCAGGGCGCTCTGCCCGGGCCCGTCGGTGAGGACCCGGTTGCCGCTGAGCCCTTCGTTGGCCACGCCCTTGACGAGGCCGGCGCGGTCCTTCGCCAGGCGGCGGGCCAGATAGTCGGGCCAGCGGCGGTCGGTGTCGGTCGTGGACTGCCAGCCGTCGGTGATGGAGTCGCCGAGGACGGCCACGGCACCCGTCTTCCCGCGCGGCCGCACGGTGACGGCGTCGAGGTAGAACCAGGAGCCGGTGCGCTGCTCGAAGTGCGTCGCGCTCTCCTCGGCGCTGTGGTCGCCGTCGCCGGTGTACGACGTCTGCAGCGCCATCCAGTGCCCGGTGAGCGCGCCGCCCGCGCGCGCGACGTGGAAGCTGACGGCGAGCGTGCTCGCGGCGGGGACGTGCCCGGGCAGCGGGTCGCTGTAGCGGATGCCGCCGGGCGGGACGGTGACGGTGCGGGCGCCGTCGAAGGTCAGGCGCCGGTTGCTGCCGGGGACGAGGGCGGCCCCCTCCCGCTGGAGTCCGGCGTGGACGTCGTCGAACGTCACCGGCTGGTCGCCGAAGGCGTTGGACAGCCGCACCCGGAGGCCGCCCCCGCCGACGCTGGTGTGCACCATCAGCCGGTAGCTGCGGCCTTCGACGGCCTCGCCGACGCGGTCGGCGGTGGTGGCCCAGGTGACCACGCCGTATTCCGAGCCCGTCGGCGCGCCGGACGGCGGGTCCGACCGCTCGCCGGGGGGCGTCCGGGTCCCGCAGCCCAGTGCGACGCAGCAGGACAGGGCGGCCAGGGCGGCACGGCCGCGGGGGCGTGCGGTACGGGGCATCGGCGGTGCTCCTTCGGCCGGTCGGTCGCTTACGGGCGGTGTCACGGTGCGAGGTTCCGCAACGTCACGGAACCGCCGGGCGCGAGGCGGATCCTGCGGGTCGTTCCGCCGTACGTCACGGTGGTGGCGCGGCCGCCGACGCTGCGCACGGTGGCCTCGACGGGCCGGCCGTGCCGCCAGCTCAGGTCGAGGACGAAGCCGCCCCGCACGCCGGCTCCCCGTACGCTGCCCCGGTCCGCCCAGGCCTCGGGGAGGGCGGGCAGCAGTTCCACGTGTCCGGGCCGTGACTGCACGAGCATTTCGATCATGGCTGCGGGAGTACCCAGGTTGGCGTCGATCTGAAAGATGCCGCGGCCGCGTTCCACCTCGTAGATGTCGAACAGGTTGAAGGCGGTGCCGTTGGTGCCGCCGGTCGAGGGGCGGAGGTTGTTCTCCAGGAGCTGGTACGCCTTGCCGGCGTCCTTCAGGCGCGCCCAGCAGGCGCCGCGCCAGGCGTTGGCCCAGCCGAAGCTGTTCATGCCGCGGGCGGCGAGCAGGGCGGTGGCGCCGTCGAGGAGCTCCTTCGGTGTGGAGCCGTCGGGGCGGATGCGGTCGCCGGGGAAGAGGCCGACGAGGGGCGAGAGATGGCGGTGGGTGGTCTCGCCGAGGTTGTCCGGGGACATCCACTCCTCCAGCCAGCCGGTCTTCGGGCTGACCTCGGGCAGGTACAGGCGCTCGCGCAGGCCCGCGATGGTCTCGGCGTAGCCGGTGTCGCGCCGCAGTTCGGCCGCGGCGGTGCCGTACTGGCCGAACAGGGCCCACACCAGTTCCTGGGCGTAGGTGATGCCCTTGGCGTCGAGCGGCCCGTGCTCGGGTGACCAGTCGCTGTCGGCGATCAGCACCTCGCGCGACTCCCCGGGGAGGGTCGTGGTGAGCAGCCGGGCCTCCCAGAACTCGCAGGCGCCCTTGAGCAGCGGGTAGATCCGCTCCAGGTAGGCGCGCGAGGGCCGGTACTCGTAGTGCTCCCACAGGGTGGCGCACAGCCAGGCGTTGCCGGCCGGGTGCCACCACCAGCCGTTCCCGCCGTGCGGGTTGGTGGAGATGGCGACGGTCCAGCCGGCGTTCTTCCCGGTGGAGTTGCGGTAGCGGTTGCGAGGGTCGTTGAACAGCCGGCGGGTGAGGTCGGTCCAGGAGGGGAGCTGGGCGAGGCAGTAGTCGGTGAGCGCGTCGAAGCACTGCGGCAGACCGGCCCGGTCGGCCAGCCAGTAGTTCATCTGGATGTTGATGTCGGTGTGGTAGTCGCCCATCCAGTCCGGGTCGTTGCCGTCGAGCCAGAGCCCTTGTAGGCCCAGCGGGAGGCTGCCGCGGGACCCGGCGAGGGTGAGGTACCGGCCGTACTGGAGGTAGGCGGCTTCCAGTTCCGGGTCGGGGGCGCCGTCGCGGGCGCGGGCCCGGATCCGCTCCCAGGTGTCCAGGGAGCGCTGGTCGTCGGTCGAGGTGCCCAGGGTGAGGTCGAACTGCTCGAAGAGGTCGCGGTGGTCGGCGACGTGGGTGCGCAGGAGGGTGGCGGCGGAGTGCCCGGCCGCGGCCCGGACCTTGGTCCGGGCGAGGTGTTCGGGGTCGAGGGAGGGGTCGCGGTAGTGGGTGGCCGCGTCGGGCTTGTAGTTGGTGCCGCCGCTGACCACGACCGTCAGGTCGCGGCAGTCGGTGAACGCGATCCGGGTGCCGTCGACGCGGACCCGGCCGCCGCTGCCGTGGGCGGTCACGGCGGCCCCGTAGCGCAGCCCGCCCGGGAACGCTCCACCGAAGGAGACGCCCTCGCCCTCCCCGTGGGTGCCCTCGAGGACGACGGTGCCGCTGTGGCGGCCGCCTCCGCTCTGCGAGAAGTGCAGGACGATCACGTCGTCCGGGCGGCTGGCGAAGATCTCCCGGCGGTACGTCACTCCGGAGCGCGTGTAGGAACAGCTCACCAGGCCCCGGGCGAGGTCGAGGGTGCGCCGGTAGTCCGAGACGGCCGACAGGTCGTGGCCGGGCAGTTCCACGGTGAGGCGGGCGAGGAGGGTGAAGGAGCCGAATTCGTCGCGGCCGTAGGGGAACTGGCCGTCGGCGTCCAGGGTGTCGTTGAGGCCGCCGGTCCACATCGTGGCGTCGGTGATCAGCAGGAGTTCGCGGCCGGGGTCGTTGCTCGTGAGGGCGCCGAGGCGGCCGTTGCCGACGGGCAGGCCCTGCTCGATCATCGACGTCCCGTCGGCGGGTGCCCGCCACCACAGGGTGTGGCGGGTCTCGCCGGCGGGGACGGCCGACGCGGCGGGGCGCCGGGGTGCGGCCGTCGCGGTGTAGGCGGGCAGGGCGGCCAGGGCACCGGTCGCCGCGGCCAGGGCGAGCAGGCTGCGTCTGGGCGGGTTGCTGTCCATGGGGGTGCCTCCGTTCCGGTCAGGACGACTTCGGTACGTCGATGCGGTCGATGTCCGGTGCGTAGCCGGAACCGCTGTCGAAGGTGATCGTGTTGGTGCCGGCCTTGAGCGTGACGGGCACGCTGACGGTCTCGGCGGTGCCCCAGTCGCCCGTGGAGGGGAACTTGTGGGACGTGGCGCCGCCGCCGTTCGCGGAGACCTCGACCGAGCGGGGATCGCCGCTGACGTAGGCGACCTTCACCTGGTAGGTGCCGGGCCGGTCCACGACGACCTTCTGGAAGGTGAGCTTGCCGCCGAGGTAGAGGTTGCCGACCTTGCGCCCTCCGGAGCAGGCGGAGCAGTCGGCGGCCGAGGCGTTGCCGGAGAGGGTGTTGGCGGCGGACTCGGCCTCGTAGCCGGTGGTGGTGAGGGTGCCGCCGCGCGGGGTGACGGTGAACAGGCGGGAGCCGTGGGCGGGCAGGGCCTGGGTGATCCGGTCCTGGTAGCTGCCGAGGTTCTCGTGGTTCCACAGGTCGCGCACCGCCGCCTTGCCGGTGAGGCCGAGGGAGGCCCAGTGGGCGGTGACGGCGGCGGGCCGGTCGGCGAGGTTGAACAGGGCGACGGTCCAGCTGCCGTCGGGGTTCTTCGCCGCCCACACCTGCTGCGGGTCGGACGGGGTGACCGGACGCGCGGGAGGGGTCGCGCCCTGGTTGACGGCGATGACCTCGCGGTTGGTCAGCAGGGACAGGCCGTGGGAGTCGAGCCGGGTGAGGTCGTCGCCGGTGTACAGGGGCGACTTGGCGATGGCCCACAGGGTGGCGTAGCTCTGCCGTTCGGCCTTGGTGAGGCCGTCCATCTCGCCGTTGCCGACGTCGAGGGAGTCGAGGTCGTTCCAGCCGCCGGGTCCGGCGTGCCGGGTCCAGCCGGGGGCGTCGTCCCAGCGGTCGTCGACGGAGTTCTCCCAGCTGACGAGGGTGTTGCAGTAGCACTCGACGTCGGTGTCGATGCGCCAGCCCTGGGAGTACTTCTTCCAGTCGGCGACCCGGCCGATGTCCAGGGACCAGGACAGTTCCAGGTGGATGGGGCGGCCGGTGGCGGCGATGGCCTTGTTCCAGGCGGCCACGTCGGCAACGTTGTCGTAGCGGTCGCCGCTCTTTCCGGAACCGGGTCCGACGCCGTCGAGCTTGAGGAAGTCGTAGCCCCAGTCGGCGAACATCTTCGCCTGGGAGTCGACGTACTTCTGCGCGCAGGGGTCGGAAAAGTCCAGCTTGTAGGCGCTGTCCCAGCCGTTGGTGGTGCGCAGGTCGCCGTACACGATGTCGGCGGTGGTGCAGCCCTCGGCGTCCAGGACGGGGACCTTGCCGTCGCCGTAGGCCTCCTTCTCCAGGCCGACGGGCAGGTAGATGCCGGCCTTGAGGCCCTTGGCGTGGAGGTGGTCGGCGACCGCCTTCATGCCGCGCGGGAAACGGATCGGATCGGCCTGCTGGCGGCCGTAGCGGTCGAAGCCGGGCTTCCAGTCCTTGTCGCGCCACCAGCCGGCGTCGATGTTGACGTACTCGTAGCCGTACTTCTTCAGCTTGGCGGCGAGAGCGTCGGCCTGCTTCAGGACGTTGGCCTCGGTGAGCCAGCTGTAGTCGCCGTCGGGGTTGAGCCCGGGGTACTTGGAGGACTGCATGCTCCAGCTGGACCAGCCCATGTAGGGCTTGGCGGCGAGGGGCGCGGCGGGGGTGGTTCCGGTCGTCGCGGACCGGGCGGTGCCGGCCCCGGCGGGTCCGGGCAGGGCCGTGACGGCGCCTGCGGCGAGGGCCAGCACCACGAGGGCCCTGAGGGCGCGTGCGGGCAGGGCGGAGTACGAGGATGACCGCATGGGCCGTACCTCCTGGGTCGGTCAGCGGCTGGGCCGCTGGTCGTCGGCTCGGATGAAGGACTGGATCGCGGTGGCCGCGGCCCCGCGGGCCCACTGCTCGAAGGGCAGCGGGCGGGTCTGGACGTCGCACCGGGCGGCGGAGCCGAACGCGGCCGCGGCGAAGGCGTCGCGGATCTGCTCGGCGAACAGGTCGTAGGCGGCGAGGCCCTCGCCGGAGATGATCACGCGTTCGGGTCCGAGGAGGTTGGCGACGGTGGCGATGCCGCGGCCGATGGCCTCACCCGCCCGGGCGTACACCTCCCGCGCTCCGGTGACGCCCCGGTGGGCCAGTTCCAGGGCGTCGGCGGTGTCGGCCACCGGCAGGCCCGTCGCGTCAGCGACCTGGCGGACGATGGCGGCGTCGCCCGCGAGGGCCTCCACGCAGCCGCGGTTGCCGCAGTGGCAGGGCGGCCCGGCCGGGTCGACGGTGACGTGCCCGATCTCCCCGGCGACGCCGTGCGCGCCGGCGACGACCCGGCCGTGCACGACGAGGCCGCAGCCGATGCCGGCGCCGACGGTCACGACGGCGAAGTCGGACAGTCCGGCCCCGGCGCCGAACCACTGCTCGGCGACGGTCAGCGCCCGTACGTCGTTGTCGACGGTGACGGGCAAACCGGTGGCGGTCGAGGCGAGTTCGGCGAGGGGCACGTCGCGCCACTCCAGGAACGGCGAGTAGCGCACGGCACCGGCGGCGCGGTCGACGTCCCCCGAGACGGCGATGCCCAGGCCCAGCACCGCCGCGCCGAGACCGTGCGCCTCGCTCAGCAGGTCCTGGACCACGGCGGTGAGGGCCTGAAGGACGGATTGTGGGTCCGGGCCGGACAGGGGCACGTGCCGGGAGACACGCATCCGGCAGCACAGGTCGGTGAGCACGCCGATGATCTCGTCGCCGGTGACCTTGGCCCCGATGAACAGCGCCCGGTCACCGTTGACCCGCAGGGGGTTGGCGGGCCGGCCGAGGGTCGGCCGCGCCTCCCCGTCCGTGTCCTCCGCCAGGTAACCGGCCTCGATCAGCGGCCGCACCGCCTTGGTGACGGCGGCCGGCGACAGCCCCGCCCGGCGGGCGGCCTCCAGCCGGGTGAGCGGGCCGTGGGACAGCACGGTGGTGAAGACCTGGGACGCGGCCGGGGTGTTCACCGGGAACGTCTCGGCGCGGCGTGACGAGTGCATGACCGGAACGTAAGGGGGTTATTTTCCGCTGTCAATAAAAGAAGCAGAGATGAGAGAAGCAGGGTTCCCCCGCAACGGGTCGCCGGCGGCAGGCCGTTGTCCGCGGCGAGGGGGAACTCCGCCGGGCGCCGGGCCGTTTCAGGGAGGGGCGGCACGACGAGGGCGGGGGGCGTGATGACCGAGTTGGTCCCCGGGGGGAACGTGGCATTGCCGGACGGTGCGGTGACCGTCCGGGTACCCGGCCCGTTCGACGTGTCCGCGCTGGTCACGGACGACGGCGGAAAGGTCCGGGACGACGGCGACTTCGTCTTCTACAACCAGCCCTCGGCGCCCGGGGCCCGGCTGCGGGGCGACACGCTGGTCGTCGACCCCGCGGAGCTGCGTCCGGGCGCGACCCGCGTCACCGTCGCCGTGAGCCCCGCCGATCCCGCCACCGCCCTCGGTGCCCTGCCCTCCCCCACCCTGCACGTCACCGACGCCCGGCGCCGCGCGCTCGCCCGCTTCACCCCGCCGCGCGCCGGGCAGGAGGAGGTCCTGCTGCTCGCCGAGCTCTACCGGCGCGGCGACCGCTGGAAGCTGCGCGCCCTGGGGCAGGGCTACGCGGACGGACTGGCGGGGCTCGCGCGGGACTTCGGCGTGGAGGTACTGGACGGGACACCGGCGCCGGACGGCCCGCCACAGCCGCCGTCCCGCCCGGGCCTGCCGGGGCCGGACGGCCCACCGGCGAGGACGCCCCACCCGGACCGGCCGGGGCCGGCGGCGGGCTCCACCCCGACGTCACCGTCCGCCCGCGCGGCGGACTCGGCCCCGCCCACGCACCGTCCGTCCGCCGCCCGCTCCCCCGCCGTCCCCGACCCCGACGGCTTCCTCCCGCTGGTCAACTCCGCTCGCGACACCGCCGGTTCGCCGCCGGTCTCCCTTGACAGCCGTCTCGTCGCGGCGGCCCGGGAGCACGCCGCCGCGATGGCCGCGGCCGGGCGTCTCGGGGTGGAGACCCGGGACGGCGTCTCCGTCTACCAGCGTGTGATCGACGCCGGGTACGCGTACCTCACGATCGGTGAGCACCTGGTGTCCGGGCCGCGTACGGCCGCCGAGTTCGTCGCGTACTGCCTGCGCGCGGACGCGTCCCGCCGCAGCGTGCAGGAGCCCGCGTTCCGGCACGCCGGGGTGGCGCACGTCCGCGACGGCCGCTCCGGCGACACCTACTGGACCGCCCTGTGGGCCGCGCCGCTCACCCCGGCCGGGCTGGAGAGCACCGCGCAGACCGTCATCGACCTCACCAACCGCGCCCGCACACGGGCCGGGCTGCCTCCGCTGGCCGCCGACCCGCGGCTCACCGCCGCAGCGCAGGCCCACAGCGCGGACATGGTGGCCCGCGCCTTCTACGCGCACACCGCACCCGACGGCAGCCGCCCCCGGGACCGGGCCGCCGCGGCGGGCTCCACCCAGCGGACGATCGGCGAGAACATCGCCTGTGGCCAGCGCTCCCCGGCCGACGTGGTGGAGGGCTGGATGAACAGCCCCGGCCACCGGGCCAACATCCTCGGACCGGACTTCACCCACATCGGCATCGGTCTCGCCGGCGGCGGCCGGGCGGGCACGTACTGGACCCAGATGTTCGGCGGCTGACCCGCGTCACCGTGCTCCACCCCGGGCCCGCACGCGCGATCTTGGCGGAGGGAAACCCTCCGGGCGAGGATGCCCGCATGAAGGGTGACCTCTTTTCCAGCGAACACATGGCACAGCCGGCCGTCGCGGCGGGCATGACGATCGAGAACACCAAGTGCGTGCGGTACACGGTGAACGGCGAGATGCTCGCCCGGCAGGGCGCGATGATCGCCTACCGCGGCAACCTCCAGTTCGAGCGCAAGGGCCAGGGCGTGGGCGGCATGCTCAAGCGCGCGGTCACCGGTGAGGGACTGCCACTGATGGCGGTGCGCGGGCAGGGCGAGGCGTGGTTCGCGCACGAGGCGCAGAACTGCTTCATCGTCGACGTGGAACCGGGCGACGAGTTCACGGTCAACGGCCGCAACGTCCTCTGCTTCGACGCCACGTTGTCCTACCGCATCGCCACCGTGAAGGGCGCGGGCATCACCGGCGGCGGCCTGTTCAACAGCGTCTTCACCGGCCACGGCAAACTGGGCCTGATCTGCGAGGGCAACCCGCTCGTCATCCCGGTCTCGGCGCAGTACCCGGTGTACGTGGACACCGACGCGATCGTCGGCTGGACCGCGGGCCTGCAGACCTCGCTGCACCGCTCCCAGTCCATCGGCTCGATGCTGCGCGGCGGCTCCGGCGAGGCCGTGCAACTGCTGCTCCAGGGCGAGGGGTACGTCGTCGTCCGGCCGAGCGAGGCGACCCCCCAGAAGCCCGGCCAGCACTGAGACCCCGCTGATTGCCTGTCAGGTGATCTGCGCCTCACAGGCAACCCGGTCCGTTCCGCCGACGTCTTGATCGGCAACAGGTGATGCCCTGGCCCCCGGGCCAGGGCAGGTTTCCACCCCCTATACACACCATGTATACGCACTGGGTATACATGAGGCGTATACGGACCGAAAGGCATCGATGTACGGCAAGGCATTCGCCCCCGAATACCAGGGCGCGCTCACCACCCTGTCCGTCAACTCCTCACTGACCGACGTCCTGGCCGCCGGTACCGAGCAGTTGAGAGCGGCCGAGCGCGCGGGCGAGCCCGCGGAGGCGGCGCGCTCCGGCCTCGCGGTGGCCGAGGCGCACCGGCGGCTGGGCCGGGTGCAGGACGCTGACCGGGCCTGGAAGGCGAGTTACCGCGCCGCCCGTCAGGCGGGGGACGTGGCGGCGATGGCCTGGGCCCTGTGGAGCGGCGGGACCCTGGCCCGGCAGCGGGGGGCATTCCCGCTGGCCCGCCGGCTGCTGCAGCTCGCGGCCGACCTCGGCGAGCGCGGCGGGGACGTCGTCGTCCGCGGCTACTCGCTCGCGGGCCTGGCCGAGACCGGCCGCATCCAGGGCGACTACGAGGCCGTCGGACGGCTGCACGAGCAGTTGCTCGCCGAGGCCCGCCGGCGCGGAGAGGCCCGGCACACCGTCTGGGCGCTGGAGGGCATCGCGCAGATGCACCGCAACTCCGGCGACTACGACACGGCCTACGAGCTGTTCGAGGAGGCCGCCGGGATCGCCGCAGGCGCGGACGACCGGCGGGGCCACGCCTGGGCGTTGCGCGGGCTGGCCGACGTCGTCTCGGCGCGGGACGGGGACACCGAGCGGGCCCTGGAACTGCTGACCGAGGCGGAGGGCACGTGCCGCGCGATGCGGCTGTCGAGCGCGCTGGCCTACAACCACAAGATGCGGGGCAACGTCCTGTACCGGGCCGGGCGGTACGCGCAGGCGCGGGAGCTCTACGAGCAGGCGCTCGCGGAGTTCCGGGAGATGAGCGAGCCGCGCGGGGAGGCGCTGTCCCGCCTCGGCCTCGCCAAGTCCCTGGCCCGGCTGGGCCGCGACCGCGACGAGACGGCGGCCGAACTGGCCGACCTCGCCGGCACCCTGGAGCGGATCGGTCTCCGGCACGCCCACGCCATGGTGGCCCGGGCCTACGAGGAACTCGGCATACCGGCGGACACGAAGGCGACGGAGGCGGCGCTGTGACGGCACTGCCGACGGCGGCGGGGGTGGTACGGCCGGGCGGCACGGCAGGGCGGGACACCGAGACGACCGGCAGGGACGGGCGGACGGACCGGCACGGCACGACCGGGACGGAACCGGGCTCCGGCGCGGGCGACGCCGCGCGCACCCTGGACCGCTGCCGCGTCCTGGTCCGGCCCGCTCTCGTCGAGGCCGTGGGGCGGCTGCACCCCTGGGTCGCCGAGATGGCCGGCTACGCGTTCGGCTGGTGCGAGGTCGGCGGTGCGCCCGTGGCCGCCTCGGGCGGCAAGGGCGTGCGGCAGGCGCTCGCGGTGCTGGGCGCGGAGGCGGCCGGGTCGCCCGGCCGGGCCGGGGTGCCCGCGGCCGTGGCGGTGGAACTGGTGCACACCTTCTCCCTGCTGCACGACGACATCATGGACGGCGACACCGACCGCCGCCGCCGTCCGGCCGTGTGGAAGGCCTACGGCACGGGTCCCGCGGTCCTGGCCGGCGACGCCCTGTTCGCGCTGGCCGTCGAGACGCTCGCGGCGCAGCCGGGCGGCTTGGGAGCCGTGCGGGCGCTGTCCGTGGCGCTGGGCGACCTGGTGCGGGGCCAGGCGGACGACCTGCTGTTCGCCGACCGCCCCTGGACGGGACCCGACCGGGTGCGGCCGGAGGAGTACCGGGTGATGGCGGAGCACAAGACGGGCGCGCTGCTGGGGGGCGCCGCCGCGCTGGGCGCCCTGCTGGGCGGTGCCCCGCCCGGGACGGCCGAGGCACTCGACCGGGCGGGCCGGCACCTGGGGATCGCCTTCCAGATCGTGGACGACGTCCTGGGCATCTGGGGCGATCCCCGGGTCACCGGCAAGCCGGTCCACGGCGACCTGCGGGAGCGGAAGAAGACCTATCCGGTGCTGGTCGCGCTCGACTCGCCGAGGGGCGACCGGCTCGCCGCGCTCCTGCGGTCGGGCCATGACCTCGGCGCCGCGGCGGCGCTGATCGAGCGGGCGGGCGGCCGGGCGGCGGCCCTGGCGGAGGCCCGGCGCCACGTCACCGCCGTGGAGACGGCACTCGAGGCCGTACCCCTGACCCCGCGCGCCGCCGCCGACCTGCGCTCACTGCTCGGCTTCCTGATCCGACGCGACCTCTGAGCCACCGCACACGCGCGACCCAGGGGGTGCCGGCCCGACGCGACCTCTGAGCCACCGCACAGGCGCGACCCAGGGGGTGCCGGCCCGACGCGACCTCTGAGCCACCGCACAGGCGCGACCCGGGGGCGCCGGCCCGGCGCGACCACCAGCCGTCGGAGCGGCGCGGCCCCGAGCCCTCGGTCCGGCGCGTCCGGTCCGGATCCCGCCGGAGCGCGGTGGTTCACCGTCCGGGCACGGCGTTGACCCGGGCCCCCTCGTCGGGTGAGGGTGCCGGTCGGCGCGTTCCGCGACCCCGCGCCGGAGGGAGAACCGCAGTGATCGGCATCTCGGAGATCGAAGCCGCGGCGGAACGGATCGCCGGGCACGTCGTGCGCACCCCGACCTTGCCCAGTCCGGGTCTGTCGGCGCTGCTCGGCGTCCCGGTCACCGCGAAGCTCGAACTGCTGCAGCGCACCGGCTCGTTCAAGGCGCGCGGGGCGACGGCGAAGCTGCTGTCGCTCAGCGAGGCGGAACGGGCCGCCGGGGTGGTCGCGGTCAGCGGCGGCAACCACGGGATCGCCCTCGCGGTCATGGCCGCCGCGCTCGACGTGAAGGCCACGGTGGTCATGCCGCGCTCCGCGCCCGCCCGGGCCGCGGAGATCGCGGAGGACTCCGGCGCCTGCGTGCGGCTGACCGACGACATGGACGGCGCGTTCGCGCTCACGACCCGGCTCCAGCAGGAGGGGCTGACCCTGGTCCACCCCTTCGACGACCCGGTGGTGGTCGCCGGGCAGGGCACGGTCGGCCTGGAGTTCGCCGCCGACGCGGGCGAGCTCACCGACGTACTCGTCAGCGTCGGGGGCGGCGGCCTCATCGCCGGTGTCGCCGCCGCGTTGCGGGCGCACCGGCCCGGGGTGCGGGTGTGGGGCGTGGAGACCGAGGGCGCGCAGGCCATGTCCGAGGCGCTGGCGGCGGGCGGCCCGCGGCCGGTCGCCCTGTCCTCGATCGTCTCCACCCTCAGCGCGCCGTCGGTCTCCCGGCTGACGTACGACCATGTGTCCGAGCTGGTCACCGAGGTGCTCGTGGTCCCGGACCGGGAGGCCGTGCGGGGCTGTCTCGACCTGGCCGACCACGCCAAGCTGTGGACCGAACCGGCTGCCGGCTGTCTGCTGCCCGCCGCCCGGCGGGTGCTGGAACGGGTCGGGGACGGGGCCCGGCTCGGTCTCGTGGTGTGCGGAGGCAATGCCACCACGGGCGACATGATCGGCTGGTCCCGGCACTTCGGCCTGCGCTGAGCATCGGGGCGCTCTCGGGGAATCACCCGTTCGAATTCATCGGAGGGGTGGTGAGTTCGAACCCCGGACACCTCGGTATTTACCCCCGGTTACCCCGAGGCCGGCCGGGGTGAATACGGAACTGCCGAGGTGAGCGCCCCGCAGAGCCCGAAAGACCGTTTTCCCTCGCACACTTGCTCCCCTCTTTTGAATAAAAGACAAGAATGAACGCGGAGTTGCGATCCTTTTGAACGGAGGCAGCCTCGCTCCCCGTACCTCTGGAAAAGGGTGAGAGCCAGGTTTCCAGCGAGGGATGGCCATGGGCAGGGCGCACGTCTCCACACACCAGTTGGTCGCCGGCCGGTACCGGCTGCTCGAGATCATCCAGCGCGAGACCAACCGCATCTGCTGGTACGCCGAGGACCTCGGCGCCGGCGAGGTCTCCCGGCCGTGCCTGGTCACCCAGATCGGGCTGCCGCAGGACCCCCTCGGGACCGAGCGCAGTACGGCCGCGCGCCTGCTGCGCACCTCCGAGAACATGGCCCTGCTCCGCCCCGGCCGGATCGCCACGGTCGTCGACGCGGTGGAGGAGGCGGGCGCGCTGTGGACGGTCAACGAGTGGATCGACGGCACGCCGCTCGGCGAACTCCTCACCGAGCAGGGCACGTTCAACTACGTGCGGGCCGCGCGGATCGGCCTGGAGGTGCTCGACGTGCTGGACGCGGCGCACGCCGAGGGCATCACCCACGGCGAGCTCAGCCCCGGCCAGGTGTTCGTCCGGGAGGACCAGTCGGTCGTCGTCACCGGCTTCGGCCTGGCCGGCGCCACCCTCGCACCCCGTCTGACGGCACCCGCGTACGCCTCGCCGGAGCAGGCCAGGGACCAGCGGATCGGGCCCGCGGCCGACCTGTGGGCACTGGGCGCGATCCTCTACACCATGGTCGAGGGGCGCCCGCCCTTCCGCGACCGGGGCCGCCCGGAGAACACCCTGAAGGGCGTGGACCGGCTGCCGCTGCGCACGCCGATGCGCGCCGGCCCGCTCGCGCAGGTCGTGCAGGGGCTGCTGCGCAAGGACTCACGGGAGCGGCTGACGCGGCCGGTGGTCCGTGCGGCGCTGACCCGGGCGCTGAACGAGGACCCCGACACGGCGGCCCTGGGCGCGGTGCCCGTTCCGCGGCTGCGCGGCGTGTACACGGCCGTCCGCCCGGGGGTTCCGGCCTGGAGCAGACGGACCGTGATCGCGGGCACCGCCCTGGCCGTCGTCACCGTCGCGGTCGCCGTGCTCGCCGCCACCCAGGGGCTGCCCGGCGGCGACTCGGGCGGCGACGCGGCCGACGCACCGGCCCGGCCGCCGGCCTCCGCCGCCTCACCGGGCGAGGACACCGGCCCCGAGCCGACCGGGGCCCCCGCACCGACGCCGACCCCGACCGATCCGCCCCCGTCCCCGACCCCGTCCCCGACGCCGACCCCGACGCGGTCCGACCCGGCCGCGCTGCCGCCGGACTTCCGGCTCTACCACGCACCCGAAGGTTTCTCCGTCGCCCTCCCGAAGGACTGGGAGCGGCTGGACACCGACCGCCAGGGCGACCTGGCCTACCGGGTCGTCTTCGGCGACGACGGCGACGGCCGCACCCTGGCCGTCACCTACAGCGCCCGCGTGGGCCCGGACCCGGTGGCCGTCTGGCGCGACGACGTCGAACCGAATCTGCGGCGTTCCGGCGACTACGAGCGGATCGGCGAGATCCGGGCGACGACGTACCAGGGGCGCGAGGCCGCCGACATGGAGTGGACGGCGGACGTCGAGGGCACCCGGGTGCGGACCTTCGGCCGGGGCTTCCTGCTGGGCGGGGGCCGGAGCTTCTCGCTGCGCTGGACGACCCCCGACGCCGACTGGGAGGACGAGGCGAACCGGCAGGCGCTGCGCACCGTCCTGGCCACCTTCCGCCCGGGGTCAGACTGAGCCGCGCGGCGCCCGCCGCGAGGTGAGCCGGCCGCGCTCCAGCGGCTCGGTGCGCCAGCGCGCGCCGACCGTCCCCTCCGCGAGGGAGCACGTCACGACCAGGCGGTGCGGGGTCTCCAGGAACACCACGTCGACGGCGAGCGTCCCGGCGCCGGTCCAGCCGCCGCTCACCGCGGTCGGCAGGGGTTCCCCGGCGACCGTCCAGCCCTCCGACCCGACGCGCAGCCGGACGCGGTCCTGCTCCGGGTCCCCGTCCCCGGTGAGCGTCAGCGTCCAGCCGTCCGCGTCCCGGTCGAGCCGGGCCTCCCGGACCGGCCCGGTGCCGTCGGCCGTGAACGCGGCGGCGGCCCAGTCCTCCGCCCGCTCCGGTGGTGCGGGCGCACCGGGGGCGGGCGGCAGCGCGAGCCGGCCGAGGCGCTCGCGCAGATCCGCGTCCGCGGCCTCCCGGCCGGGCAGCGGCCCGGGCCCGAAGGCGGGCAGCAGATGCTTCCAGACCAGGTTCAGGAAGTCCTGCATCCGCTCGGTCGCCGCGGTCGTGGCGATCACCGCGTCGTGCTCGGGCAGCACGAGGCAGAACTGGCCGTAGGCGCCGTCGCCCCGGTAGCCGTGCCGGGACGTCCAGAACTGGTAGCCGTAGCCCTGGTCCCAGTCCTGGCGGTCCGCGTCGCCCATGGCGCCCCCGGTCGGTATGCGCGGCCGGGCCGCCCGGGCCGCCCAGCCCTCGGGCAGCAGCCGCTTGCCCTCCCACAGGCCGTCGTTCAGGTACAGCTGGCCGAGCCGGGCGACGGCGTCGGTGGTGGCGTGCAGACCGCTGAAGCCGATCTCACGCCCGGTGCGGTCGCGCCGCCAGAACACCTCCCCGATGCCCAGCGGGTCGAGCAGCCGGGGCCGCAGGTAGGCGGAGAGGGACTGTCCCGTCACCCGCTGGACGATGGCGCCGAGGGTGTAGGTGGTGGGCTGGTTGTAGGCGAAGACCGTGCCGGGGTCGCGGTCCGGCGGCAGGAGCAGGAACCCCCGCACGGGCTCGGCGGGGTCGCGGCCGTAGGCCTCTTCGACCGTCTCCCGCTCGTGGCCGCTCGCCATGGACGCCACGTGCCGTACCAGGATGGCCCGGCTGCGCGGGTCGGTGATGTCGGCCTCGAACTCCGGGAAGTACGAGATCACCGGCGCGTCGAAGTCCAGCAGCCCTTCGGCCTCGGCCAGGGCGGCGGCGGTCCCGGTGAAGCTCTTGCTGAGCGAGTACAGCAGGTGGGGCCGGTGGGCGGTGTAGGGCGCCCACCAGCCGGAGGCGACGAGGTGTCCGTGCCGCATGATCATCACACTGTGCGGCTCGATCTCGGGGGCGGCTTCGAGGGCGTCGAGGAAGGCGTGGACACCGGCGGCGTCGACGCCCTGGGCTGCGGGGCCGGAGGTCGGCAGGGCGGAGGCACTCATGCGGGCATCCTGCCCCCGTCCACGGGGCTTGATCGACCCGTTTCCGCGTCCACTGCGCGGGGACCCGGTGGTTATGGTGCAAATCGGATACACGATGATGACGGAGCAGGCCGGCCCCCGCGAGCTCGTGGACCACGTGGTGCGGGCCGAGGAGGCGGGCTTCGACTTCTCGGTGACCTCCGACCACTACTTCCCGTGGTTGCGCTCGCAGGGCCACTCGCCGTACGCGTGGGCGGTGCTCGGCGCGGCCGCCCAGGCCACGTCACGTATCCCGCTGATGACGTACGTGACGTGCCCGACGTTCCGCTACCACCCGGCGGTGGTGGCGCAGAAGGCGGCGACGGTGCAGTTGCTGTCCGAGGGGCGGTTCCGGCTGGGGCTCGGTTCGGGCGAGAACCTCAACGAGCACGTGGTGGGCGGCGGCTGGCCGTCCGTGGACGTGCGGCACGAGATGTTCGAGGAGGCCGTGGAGATCATCCGCGCGCTCTTCGAGGGCGGGCACGTCAACCACCGCGGCACCCACTTCGACGTGGAGTCGGCCCGGCTGTGGGACCTGCCGGACCAGGCGCCGCCCATCGGCATCGCCGTCTCCGGGGAGCGGTCCTGCAAGCTCGCGGGCCGGCTGGGCGATCTGGTGATCGCCACCGAACCCAAGGCGGGCCTGCTGGAGGCGTTCGACCGGCACGGCGGTGAGGGCAAGCCCCGGGTGGGCCAGTTGCCGGTGTGCTACGACCCCGACCGGGACACGGCCGTCAAGCGGGCGCACTCCCAGTTCCGCTGGTTCGGCAGCGGCTGGAAGGTCAACTCGGAGCTGCCGCACCCGGATTCCTTCGAGGCGGCGACCCAGTTCGTCACCCCCGACGACGTCGCCGAGTCGATCCCGTGCGGCGACGACCCGGACGCCTTCGTCGAAGCCGTCCGCCCCTACGCCGAGGCCGGGTTCACCGAGGTCGCCCTCGTGCAGATCGGCGGCGAGTCGCAGCCGGCGTATCTGGACTGGTCGGAGAAGACGCTGCTGCCCGCGCTGCGCGAGGCGTTCGGCTGAGCTTTGCCGCCAGTGCCTCCACGGCCCGTTCCGCCAGAAGGGCCCTCCGTTCCGGGGGGCTCTTCTTCAGCTGTGCGCTCAGCCGCTGCGCCTCCTCGGTGGCCGGCAGGTACCCGACGAGGAGCAGGGGCAGCAGCAGGCGCCTGACGAGCAGCTCACCGTCCGAGGTGACGTGCGGTCGGCGCACCACCGAGACGTTGACCCGGATCGCGTGCTCGTTGCCCGGCGGGACACCGGGCCGGTCCGTCTCGATCGCGGCGTAGCGGAACCCGTGCGCGAGGTCGCAGGCCGGGCAGCCCACCGGCCCGCGGGCGAGCCGCTCCCCGCAGTCCGGGCACTCCAGCCGGTCGAGCGCGGCGTCCACCACGCGCCAGTCGTACCGGTCGGGTTCGGCGGCGACCATCTCGGCCAGGGAGCGTTCCTCGTCACCACCCGCGACGTCCCAGCGCCGCAGGAAGGCGCCCCACTCCTCCTCCACGACGCCGTCCACCAGCCGGCGGCAGGCCCCGCACGCGGGCGCCCCGCCGTACTCGTATCCGCCGCACTGCGCGCAACGCCGCGGCACCGCACCGACCTCGGGACGCCTCATGCCGCCATCGTCGCCGACGCGGGCCGGTCCGGGAAGCGGATCACGGCCCGGCCACCGGTGCACGAATCCGCGTGCCGGCACGCCCCCGACGTGCCGAGAGTGCGGGGCCGTCGGCGGCAGGGCGCGGCCGGCGGCGGCCGGTAGGCTGCCGTCGGAATCCCGTACCCCGGTTCCGCACCCGCCCGAATCCCGCGCGTCCAGGAGAGTCGTCCGTGACCGTTGCCCTCACCCCGCCCGAGACGCCCCCCGCCTCCCCGGCGCCGCTGTCCGACCTGGTCGCGCGCGACGCGCGGGAGTTCGGGGCGTACGCCCGGACCGGAGGGTGGGCCTTCGGGCTGATGGTGGCGCGCAGCGTACGGCCCGGCGGGCAGGGCGCGGACGGGACGCCGAAGGTCTCAGCGAAGGAGTTCGCCGAACTCGCCGGGTGCTCCCCGGAGCGGGTCATGCGCTACTACAAGGCGTGGGACCGGGCCGCCGACGACGGGATGGTGCCCCACTTCGAGGCCCTGGCGCCCGGTCAGGAGGTGGAGCTGCCGGACGCCGACGTGTGGCTCGGCTACTACGTCTCCCGCAGCAGCGCCGCCTCCGAGCGCGGCACCGCCATCGCCGAGGCCGCCGAGGCGGAGGGCATCCGGCCCACGAAGGCGCTGGAGGTCGCGGAGAACCCCACCGCCCTGCGCGCCGCGATCCTCGCCGACCCCTCCACCGCCCGCGCGGCCCGCCAGGCGCTGCTGGACCGGGTCCGCGAGGACCCTGAGCTCCAGTCGGAGCTGGCCCGTGACGTGGTGCGCACCGATGAGCTGAAGAAGGCCGTCGCCGGGGAGAGCAGGGCCGCCGACCGCATCGGCTACGTCCGCCAGATCGCCGAGTCGGGGCTGATCAAGACCCCCGCGGGGCAGACCGTCGACGCGCCCGCCGATCTGCGCCAGGAGGCCGAGCGGCATCTGTCGCTGCTCGACGAGGGCGAGGACGCCGGCGAGTGGGCCACCGAGGCCTACGACACCATGAAGTCGCTGGTCGTCGAGGCCGTGGAGGCCGACCCGGGGCTGCGGGTGCGGGAGCGGCGCACGAAGTTCTACTCCAGCCTGCAGAAGGCCACGAAGGTGTTCGAGGAGCTGACCTTCGACGACGCCGGGGAGTTCTACGAGGACGACATGGTCGAGCGCCTGGAGGAGCTCCAGCGGGCCGTGGCGGTCTGTATCGAGTCGCTGCGCGGTGCCCGCGGGATTCACCCGGACAGCTGAGCATTTCGCAGGAATCGGGGGTACTAGAGGGCTCTACGTCGGTTCTTCCCGGAGGCCCCCTCGTGAACTCGTTCGTCCACAAGACCCTGGTGGTGCAGCTGCAGGCGGGCGGAGCGGAGCGTTTCTCCGTGCTCGCCCACCTCAGCTACGACACCGCGGACCCCTTCGCCGTCACGGTCGTCTTCAGCCACGACGGCCGCGTGCTCGCCCGGTGGCAGCTGGACCGGGAGATGCTCGGCGACGCGCTGCGGCGCCCGGTCGGGGTGGGGGACGTGCGGATGCGTCCCGAGTCGCGGGGTGTGTGGCAGGAGTTGCGGATGGAGTTCTTCGGTGACGCGCACGCCGACGGCGGCCGTCACCACGCGGTGGTGTTCGCCTGGGCCCCGGCGTTCGCGGCGTTCCTCAGGGAGACCCACGAGCTGGTCCCGCCGGGCCGCGAGGAGGTCTGCGTCGACGACTTCCTGGCGACCCTCATCGCGGGGAGCTGAGAGCGGGGCGGGCGAGGACCGGGACCTCGCGGAGGCGGCCGGTGCCCGGGTGCGCCGCGGTCACTGCGAGGTGTGCTTGTACCTGGTCCACAGCGGCAGGACGAACCAGCACAGCAGATACCAGGCGACCACCCCGGCGACCAGGTAGGGCACGAAGCCGTCGTGTGTCGCCACGCGCAGGATCAGCAGCAGTGACGCCGTCGTCGTGGCGAGCAGCAGCACCAGGCCGAGCAGGGTCAGCCGGGAGGCCAGCCGCACCGCCTGCGGCTTGACGCGCCGCCCCGAGACCAGGCGGTGCAGCGACACCGGGCCGATGAGCGCCCCGGTCGCGCAGGCGCCGAGGACCACCGTGACGAGGTAGATCGTCTGATCCGTTCCGGTCAGCTCGTCGTACTTCTCGGTGAACACCACGGTCAGCAGGAAACCGAAGAGGATCTGCACGCCCATCTGGGCGACGCGGACCTCCTGGATGAGCTCCTGCCACATCCGGTCCGCTCTCTCCTCCTCCGTCTCGTTGCGCCCCCGGCGCATCGCCCCGCCCTGTGCCGTGTCCGCCACTGCTTCCTCCCGGTGTGAGGGTCCGGCCTCTTCTTTCCCACGGGTGCCCCGGAACGAGCCGTCCTCCCGGGTGGGCGGCGGTTTGAGCGATCAGGGGACGGTTACACGGACGGCTCGAAGTACGCACAGCGCGAGGAGGTCGTGGACTCATGTCCGGAACGCAGCTCACCGTGACGCTCAGCGGCGGAGGCGCCGATGACGCACGCGCGGTCGTGCGGGCGCTGGAAGGCACGTTCGGCGCGCCGGACGAGTTTCCCGCCGACGAGAACGCGACGGTGCACACGGCGACCTTCGACGGCGACGCGCCGTCGGGTCGCGAGGCAGGCGACGGGGAAGGAGCGGGGAGCCTGACGGCACCGGTGACGGTCACCGTGCAGGGCTCCCCGGAGGCGGTGCGGCGGGCGAGCGACACGCTCACCCGGGTCTTCACCGCACGTGACGACGGTGCCGCCTCCGGCGACCAGGAGCAGGAGAGGCAGCTGCTCCTGGAGCCGTGACGGTCCGGCCGCCCGTCACCAGCGGGATTCCACCTGGTCCTTGATCCGCCGCTCGTACAGGTCGCGGATCGCGGCCAGGGTGTCGGCGGGCGGCTCCGGCAGCCGGGCCGCGCCCGCGTTGGCCCGGGCCTGCTCGGGCGAGCGGGCGCCGGGGATCACGGTCGTGACGCCGGGCTGCTCGATGATCCAGCGCAGGGCCAGCTGGGCGGGGGTGTACCCCTCGGGGGCGAGCGCCGCGAACTCGGCGGCGGCCTCGACCCCGGTGGTGTAGTCGACGCCGGAGAAGGTCTCGCCCACGTCGAAGGACTCACCGTGCCGGTTGTAGGTGCGGTGGTCGTTCTCCGGGAAGACCGTGTCGCGCGTGTACTTGCCCGACAGCAGGCCGGAGGCGAGCGGGACGCGGGCGATGATGCCGACGCCGGCCTCCCGGGCGGCGGGCAGGACCTCGCGCAGGGGCTTCATGCGGAACGGGTTGAGGATGATCTGCACGCTGGCCACGTTCGGCCGGGCGATCGCGGTGAGCGCCTCGGCGCAGGTCTCGACGCTGACGCCGTACGCGGCGATGCGCTCCTCCTCCACCAGGGTGTCGAGCGCGTCGAACACCTCGTCGGAGGAGTACACGGGCGTCGGCGGGCAGTGCAGCTGCACCAGGTCGATCCGGTCGACGCCGAGGTTGCGCCGGGAGCGGTCGTTCCAGGCGCGGAAGTTGTCGAGCACGTAGTTCCCGGGGATCTGCTCGACCCGGCGCCCCATCTTGGTGGCGACCAGGACGTGCAGGTCCGGCCGCCCGGCGAGGAAGGCGGCGATGGTCTGTTCGCTGCGGCCGTCGCCGTACACGTCGGCGGTGTCGAAGAAGGTGACCCCGGACTCCGCGGCCGCCTCCAGTACCGCGAGGGCCTCCTTGTCGTCGACGTCTCCCCAGTCGGCACCCAGCTGCCACGTACCGAGACCGACGACGGAGGCGTGCTGACCCGATCTTTCGAATGTGCGCTCGTCCATGGGCGTCAGTCTGTCATCCGTCCCGGGCGGGCGCGGACCGGGCCGCTCCGGTTCGCCGGCCTCGCCGAATTCACCCGCACGAGTGGAGAGCAGCGACAGGGAAGTGCACCCGGCTGTCCGGCGGGAGCGTCAGTCGCCCGAGGACACCGTCCTCGCCTGGACGGTCCGCGCCACCCTGGGGCCGAGCCAGCGCTTGAACCGGCGCAGCGGCTCCAGTTGCCCGGCGGCCCGGTCGAGCCGGTAGTACAGCTGGGGCGGCACATGGGGCAGCAGGGGCGAGTGGCGCTGACCGAGCAGGGCGAACATGCGCTCCGGGGGCAGGTGGATGTAGCGCGGCAGGTCCTCGTACCACTGGGCGCTGTAGCGGGCCGCGCTCTGCGCCGGCAGCAGCGCCGCCGTGCGCTCGCGCTCGTAGTGGGCGAGGGCCTGAGGGAGCTCGGCGTGCTCGCGCAGCGCGGCGGCCAGGGCGATCGCGTCCTCCAGGGCGAGGGTGGTGCCGGCGCCGATCGAGTAGTGCGTGGTGTGGGCGGCGTCGCCGAGCAGGACGAGGTTGCCGTGGTGCCAGGTGCGGTTCGTGAGGGTGCGGAAGGTCTGCCACGGGGTCCCGCCGGGGCGTTGCAGCAGGGGGTGGCCCTCCAGGACGCCGGCGAAGAGCCGCTCCAGCAGGGCTCGCCCCTCGGCCTCGCTCGCGCGGTCGAGGCCGAGTCCGGTCCACGTTCCCGGAGCGCACTCGACGACGCAGGTGCCGCGGTCGGGCCCGTAGCCGTAGCCGTAGCACCAGATCCAGCCGTGGGCGGTCTCCACGAAGGCGAAGGTGAAGGCGTCGAAGGCCTTGGTGGTGCCCAGCCAGAGGTACCGGTTGCGCCCGGCGGTGAGCCGGGTGCCGAAGTGCGCGGCGTGGCGCGTGCGCAGCTCGCTGCCCACGCCGTCGGCCGCCACGACCAGGTCGGCATCCGCGGGCAGTTCGGCGGCGGTGATCTCGCGCTCGTACTCCAGGCGGACGCCGAGCGCGCGGGCGCGGGCGGCGAGGATCTCCAGGAGGCGGTGGCGGCCGATGCCGTGTCCCTCGTCGCCGCTGTGCCGGGTCGTGCGGTCCCCGACGTGGGCGACGCCCTCGCGCCAGCGGACGGAGCCGGCGCCGAGCGCGCGGGCCGACTCGGGGTCCTGCTCGTGGAGCCGGTCGAGCAGACCGCGCCAGTAGGTCACGCCCCAACCGTAGGTCGATCCTTCCGGGTCGCGTTCGTAGACGGTGATGTCGTGGGACGGGTCCTGCCGTTTGAGCAGGATCGAGAGATACAGACCGGCGGGCCCGCCGCCGACGCAGGCGACCTTCACGCACACCCCTGAGAACTACCGAGAGCGGTCAATGGCGCACGCAGAGTAGCAGTGCGCCGGCCCCCTCGGCCGGAGCGCGGAATCGCGTCAGCTTCCCGGCGTGACGCGTACCACGCACACCGCCACCCCCGGGGAGAAACATCCACCACACCATCCCCAACGGGCGGAATTTCCCCGTCCGCACCGGTCCACGCGCCTGCGCCGAGCAAGATCATCTTGGTTCAACCTTGCACGACATAAGGGGAATTGCCCGGATCGCAGCCAACCGGCTCGCGGGGATTTCTCCCGGAACCGGAAGGGCCGATAGGCATGCGGTGCCATCACCCGAACGAACCCAGGAGATCCGTATGCCGGAACTCAGCCGTCGCCGTGCGCTCACCGCCGCGGCCGTCCTCGCCTCAACGGCCGGCGCCCTGCCCGCCCTCGCCCCGGGGGCAGCGGCCGCCGACCACCACGGCGCTCCCCGGGCCTTCGACGAGGTCTACAAGGGCCGCCGGATACAGGGCCGGCCGGCCACCGGGTCCGGCCACCACCATCACGGCGCCGGCTACGCGGTGTTCGTCGACGGGGTGGAGCTGCACGTGATGCGCAACGCCGACGGCAGCTGGATCAGCGTCGTCAGCCACTACGCCCCGGTGCCCACCCCGCGCGCCGCGGCCCGCGCCGCGGTGGACGAGCTGCAGGGCGCACCCCTGCTGCCCTTCCCCGCCAACTGACGTCCTTCGCACGGCACCTGGAGCACCCGAACATGGCAGTCCGCAAAAACCAGTCCGCCCTGACCGCCGACGAGAAGCGGCGTTTCGTCGCCGCGCTGCTCGCCCTGAAGCGCAGCGGCCGCTACGACGAGTTCGTCACGACGCACAACGCGTTCATCGTCTCCGACACCGACGACGGCGAGCGCACCGGCCACCGCTCGCCGTCCTTCCTGCCCTGGCACCGAAGATTCCTCCTGGAGTTCGAGCGGGCGCTGCAGTCGGTGGACGCGTCGGTGACGCTGCCGTACTGGGACTGGACCGTCGACCGCTCGCCGCGCGCCTCGCTGTGGGCGCCCGACTTCCTCGGCGGGACCGGGCGGGAGCGGGACGGCCGGGTGTCGGACGGGCCGTTCGCCGCGTCCGCCGGGAACTGGCCGATCAACGTGCGCGTCGACGGCCGGACGTTCCTGCGCCGCTCCCTCGGCACGGCCGTGCGGGAGTTGCCGACCCGGGCGGAGGTGGAGTCCGTGCTGGCCATGCCGACGTACGACATGGCGCCCTGGAACAGCGGCTCGGACGGCTTCCGCAACCACCTCGAAGGCTGGCGGGGCGTCAACCTGCACAACCGCGTCCACGTCTGGGTCGGCGGGCAGATGGCCACCGGTGTCTCCCCCAACGACCCGGTGTTCTGGCTGCACCACGCCTACATAGACAAGCTGTGGGCCGAATGGCAGCGGCGGCACCCCGGGTCCGGCTACCTGCCGGCCGCGGGCACGCCGAACGTGATCGACCTGCGCGAGACGATGCGGCCGTGGCACGACACGAGCCCGGCGGATCTGCTCGACCACACGCCGCACTACACGTTCGACACCTGATCAGACCGGCGCGCCCGTGCGGCACTCCGGGTGGCCCCAGCCGCTGTCGTTCTTGGCGATCGGCTCACCGGCCGCGTAGGCGCGGCCGCACTGGCAGCGGCCGGGGAACTTCGCCTTGATCGTGCGCGAGGACCCCTTCGCGGCGGACCCCTTCGCGGCGGACGTCCTGCCCGTGCGCGCGGTGGCGCCGCCGCGCGCACGGGCGCGGGGGGCCTTGGCCGGGACGTCGGGGGCGGGCGGCGGCTCGGGCGAGCCGAGGCCGCTGCCCGCCGGTTCCTGCACGGTGGCGGCCTGGCTGGCGGCCCGGTCGGCGAAGTCGTTGAGCCGGTCGCCGTCGACCTGGTGGGCGGGCACGTAGCGGAACTCGACCGAGCGGCCGTCGAGCAGTTCGTCGATGCGCACGACGAGCTCCTGGTTGGCGACCGGCTTGCCGGCGGCCGTCTTCCAGCCGTTGCGCTTCCAGCCGGGCAGCCAGGTGGTGACGGCCTTCATGGCGTACTGGGAGTCCATCCGGATCTCCAGCGGCACGTCCGGGTCGGTCGCCGCCAGCAGCCGCTCCAGGGCGGTCAGCTCGGCGACGTTGTTGGTGGCCCGGCCGAGGGGCCCGGCCTCCCAGCGCACCGGGCTCTCCGAGGCGTCGGCCACGACCCAGGCCCAGCCGGCGGGCCCCGGGTTCCCCTTCGAAGCCCCGTCGCACGCGGCCACCACACGTTCACGCATGGGCCCGATCATGCCATGGCCGCACGGGCCGTCCGGCCGCCAGGGGGGCCGCTACGACACGTCCGTCAGCTTCGGCATGTCCCCTTCGGTCGTGGTGATGTCGATCAGCGAGAGGTTCGCGCCCTGCGGGTCGCTGATGGCGGCGAACCGGCCGAACGGGGTCGTCATCGGGCCGAACCGCAGCACCCCGCCGAGCTCGGTGGCCTTCGCCACGGCGGCGTCGCAGTCCTCGACGGTGAAGTAGACGTTGATGTACGGCGGCATCTCGGGCGGGAAGTCGTCCGTCATCCTCATCCGGCCGAGCACGCTGCGCTCGCCGAGGTCGTAGACGCGGAAGTCCGTCTCGCCGTCCTCCATGTCCTTCTGCCGGTAGGAGAAGACGGCGGGGAAGAACGCGTCGGACTTCTCGGGCTCGCGGGTGAAGACCTCCGCCCAGACGTAGGCGCCCGGTTCGGCCATCGCCTGGAACCCCTCGTGGGTCCCGGCCTGCCAGACGCCGAAGACGACGCCTCCCGGGTCGCGGGCCAGGCACATCGTGCCGAAGTCGCCGACCTGCATCGGCTCCATCAGCATCTGGCCGCCGTGTTCACGGATCCGGGCGGCGGTGGCGGCGGCGTCCTCGGCCGCGAAGTACAGGCACCACTGCGACAGGCCCTCCTGGCCGTCCTGGCCGGGCATGGGCGGGACGACGGCGGCGACCGCCTTGCCGCCCGCGTAGGCCTCGGTGTAGTTGCCGTACTCCGTCGACGACTCGGCGAAGGTCCAGCCGAGGAGTTCGCCGTAGAAGCGCTTGGCCCCTTCCAGGTCACTGAACATCGCGTCGGCCCAGCACGGGCTTCCTTCGGGTTGCACGGCCATGACTGCGGCCCTCTCCGGACGGGGGAACGGTCCGTTTCCTCACGCTAGTCACCCCGGCGCGGACCCGCGCGCCGAGACGGACGGGGGGCGGCCCGGGGGCGAGCGGCGGTCGCGCGGAGTGTCCGGCAGGTGTCTTCCCCCGGGGGCGCCGGCTGTGCTTGCCTGAGTGCCGTTTTCACCGGCCGGGGCGGGAGTTGCCGTATGCGCAAGCCGTGGGGCGTGGGAGTGCTGCTGGCCGGGCTGCTGCTCGGCGCGTGCGGGGACCCGGAGTCGGCGCCCGGGGATCCGGCGCCGGCCGCACCGCGCGCGACGGCCTCCACCGGGCAGCCTGCCCCCGCCGCGTCCTCCTCCCCCGCCGCGTCCTCCTCCCCCGCGGCGCGGCCGCACAAGGCGCCGAGGGTGCTGTACCTCGGCGATTCGCTGGCGATGGAGAACCAGAAGGTCCTCGGCCGGGAACTGCGCCGGGACCTGCGGGCCGAGTACACCAGCGCCCCCTACTCCGGCACCACGCTCTGCGACTACCTGGAGGGCACGGCGCGACGGTCCCTGGTGCCGGCCTCCGACAAGGCCGCCGCGCTGGTGCGCAGGCTGCGGCCCGACGTGGTGGTGCTGCAGTTCTGGGGGAACTCCTGGGGCTACACGCCCTGCATGGACGGCATCACCCACGCCAAGTCCCCGTCCCGGTACTTCACCCGGTACGCCGCCGACGCGCGGCGGCTCACCGAGCAGATCGCCGCGGCGGGGCGCGGTTCGGGCCCGCGGATCGTCTGGGTGACGCAGGGCCCCGACCCGATCACCCCCGACCGGGTGCGGCGCGTCAACGCGCTGTACGCGCGGCTGGCCGCGGCCTCCGGCGCGCTGGTGGCCGACGCCGGGAGGGCGGTGAGCCCGGTCGGTGACCGCTACACCTGGGCGCGGTACCTGCCGTGCACGGCCTTCGAGCGGGCCCGCCCGGGCTTCTGCACCCAGCCCTCCCGCGACCGGACCGCCCTGCACCGCGCCGACGACTACCTGCACTTCTGCCTCGCGCCGACGACGTCCCGGCCGAAGCCCTGCCCGGTGCCCTCCCCGGGCATCCTGCGGATCGCCCGCGAGATCACGAAAACCGTTCGACAGTCGACGCGCTGACCGGTCCAATGGGGCGCCATGGGCGCGGTACGGATGCATGCCGACGAGGTCGACCTCGATGTCCGGCTCGTCGGGCGGCTGGTCGCCGAGCGGTTCCCGCACTGGGCGGAGCTGCCCCTGCGGCGGCTGGAGTCCTCCGGTACGGAGAACGCCATGTTCCGCCTCGGCACCGACAAGGTCGTACGGCTGCCCCGGCATCCCCGCGCCGTCGACGCCGTCGAACACGAACTGCGCTGGCTGCCCCGGCTGGGCCCGGCGCTGCCCGCCGCCGCACCGGAGCCCCTGGGGCGGGGCGAGCCCGGCGCCGATTTCCCGTGGCCCTGGTCGGTGTACGGCTGGCTGGACGGCCGCAACCCGGTGCCCGGGGCGCTCGACGCGCCCGGCCCGCTGGCCCGGGACCTCGCGTCGTACGTCAGGGCCCTGCGCCGGATCGACGCGTCGGACGGGCCGGCCGGCTACCGGGGCGTGCCCCTGGCGGACCGGGACCGTGCCGTGCGGGAGGCGCTCGCCCGGCTGGCCGGGCGGGTCGACACCGCGGCGGTGGCTCGCCGCTGGGAGGAGGCCCTCGACGCGCCCGGGCACTCCGGGCCGCCGGTGTGGGCGCACGGCGACCTGATGGCCGGGAACCTCCTCGTGCGGGACGGGCGCCTGAGCGCCGTGATCGACTACGGCACGGTGGGCGTCGGGGATCCCGCCGTCGACCTGATCAGCGCGTGGTGCGTGCTGCCCGCCGGGGTGCGCGGCCTCTTCCGCGAGGCCGTGGGCGCCGGGGAGGCGGAGTGGGCGCGCGGCCGGGGCTGGGCGCTGTCGATCGCGGTCGTCGCGCTGCCGTACTACTGGGAGACGAACCCGCCGGTCGCGGAGAACTCCCGGCACGTGATCGCCGAGATCCTGGCCGAGACCGCGTAGGGGCAGGTCCGGGCCGCGGCCCCGCCCCGCGGCACGTCACTCGCCGGCGTACGCCCTCTCCAGGGCGGCGATGTCGAACTTGCTCATGGCCATGAAGGCCGCCGTGACGCGGGCCGCCTTCTCCGGGTCCGGGTCGGTGACCATCTCGTCGAGCCGGTCCGGGACGACCTGCCAGGACACGCCGTACTTGTCCTTGAGCCAGCCGCAGGGGCCGGGCTCGCCGCCGTTCTCGGTGAGCCGGGTCCAGTAGTAGTCGATCTCCTCCTGGTTCTCGCAGAAGATCATGAAGGAGACCGCCTCGTTGAACCGGAACTGAGGGCCGCCGTTCAGCCCGAGGAACCGGTGGCCGTTGGCGGTGAACTCGACCGTCATCACGCTGCCGGCGGGCTGCGGCGCGCCCTCGGGGTAGCGCGCGACCTTGCCGATGCTGGAGTTCTTGAAGATGGAGACGTAGTGGTGGGCCGCCTCTTCGGCCTGGCCGTCGAACCAGAGACACGTGGTGAAGCCGTCGGTCGCCATGGGTTCCTCCCGGAGCGTGGATCGCTGTCGCCGGTATCGACCCCGCGGCGCTCCGGAACTCATCGGTGCCGCGGGAAATCCGCCGGGCGGAACGCGGGACCCGGCGCTCTGCCGGCAGCGGATCTGCCGAGGGCAGAGAAAGCGGCTGCCGGCCTCGTCCGGGGCCGACAGTGGGGTCGACGGCGCTTCCGCGACCACGAGGAGAACCGATGACCCCACTCACGACACTCGCCCCGAGGGCGGAGGAGGGCGACACCCCGCCGACCCGCTTCGACGACCAGCTGGCCGCCCGGCTGCTCGCCCAGCGCATCGTGCTGCTGGGCACCCAGGTCGACGAGGTCTCCGCCAACCGGGTCTGTGCCCAGCTGCTGATCCTGTCGGCGGAGGACCCGCGCACCGACATCAGCCTGTACATCAACAGCCCCGGCGGTGCGGTGCACGCGGGCCTCGCCATCTACGACACGATGCGGCTCGTCCCGAACGACGTGTCAACCCTGGCCCTGGGCTTCGCGGCCAGCATGGGCCAGTTCCTGCTCAGCGTCGGCGCGCCCGGCAAGCGGTACGTCCTGCCGAACGCGCGGATCATGATGCACCAGCCGTCCGCGGGCATCGGCGGCACCACCGCCGACATCGAGATCCAGGCCGAGAACCTGGAGTTCACCAAGCGGACCATCGAGCGGATCACCGCCGAGCACACCGGGCAGAGCCCGGAGACCATCTCCCGGGACGGCGACCGGGACCGCTGGTTCACGGCCGAGGAGGCCAGGGAGTACGGCATGGTGGACCGGGTCGTGGACTCCCTCGCGGACGTCGTCCCGGCTTCGGCACGACCGAGGATGGGGCTGCGGTGATGGGGAGCTACACGATTCCGAACGTCATCGAGCGGACCCCGCAAGGGGAACGGTCCTTCGACGTCTTCAGCCGGCTGCTCAACGAGCGGATCGTCTTCCTCGGCACCGAGATCGACGACGGCGTCGCCAACGTCGTCATCGCGCAGCTGCTGCACCTGGAGTCGGCGGCGCCGGAGACGGAGATCGCCGTCTACATCAACTCCCCCGGCGGCTCGTTCACGTCGCTCATGGCGATCTACGACACCATGTCGTTCGTGCGGGCGCCGATCTCGACGTGCTGCGTCGGGCAGGCCGCCTCCACCGCCGCCGTGCTGCTGGCCGGCGGGGACCCCGGGCGGCGGTTCGTGCTGGAGCACGCGCGCGTGACGCTCGGCCAGCCGGCCACCGGCGGGCAGCGCGGCATGGTCTCCGACCTGGCCCTGCAGGCCAAGGAGATGGTGCGGATCCGCTCCCAGGTGGAGGAGGTGCTGGCGCGGCACACGCATCACGACGTGGCGACGCTGCGGGCCGACATGGACCGCGACAAGGTGTTCACCGCCCGGGAGGCGGTGGCCTACGGGCTGGCCGACGAGGTGCTCAGCCGGCGCCCGCAGCTGGTCTGAGGCGCCGGCCGGGGCCGGATCAGGCGGCCAGGCACAGTCCGTCGAGCGACGACGGGGACGCCCCGCGGCGGCCGCTGCCCGCGTACCGGGAGGTGACGCGGATCAGTTCGCCCTGGGCCCGGGACAGCAGGTCGCCCAGGCCCAGTCCTAGGGCGTGGGCGGCGGCCGCGAGGACCTCCGAGGAGGCCTCCTTGCGGCCGCGCTCCACTTCCGACAGGTACGGCATGGAGATCCGCGCCGCGTCGGCGACGTCCTTCAGCGTGCGCTCCTGCGCGAGGCGTTCCCGGCGCAGGACGTCCCCCACCAGGTCCCGCCACAGGGGCTCCTTCGCGGCGGGGCCCGCAGGCGGCCCCTGGCGTGGCGGGGCCGCGGCGGGGCGGGCGCCGTGGGGCCGGGCGCCGTGCGGGCGCAGGGGAATGACACGGGTTTCGTTCGGCACGTGATCGGTCACCGCTCCAGCCTAGGAATCCCGGCCGGGAGGGGAAGGGCCCCGGGTTCCGCCCTCGGTGAATTCGGTGGGCATGATGCGCGTCGTTGCGGGTACCCGCAACCCGGGAGCACCTATGCAGATGTCCGCCGTGAGTGTCGGGAGAGGTAATGGAGACCGCCGTGATCCGGTCGAAGGCACAGGTCGTCGAAGAGAACGCCGAGGCCAGCACGGGTGACGGAGCGCTGCCGGGCGTCGTGGACCCGCGATCCGTCGCCCCGCGGGACGCCCGTGAGCTGTCCCGCCAGTTCTTCCGGCGCCTGACGGAACTCGAAGAAGGCACGCACGAGTACCAGTACGCGCGCAACACCCTGATCGAGATGAACATGTCGCTCGTGCGGTTCGCGGCCGGCCGTTTCCGGGGCCGGGGCGACGACATGGAGGACATCGTCCAGACGGGCATGATCGGCCTGATCAAGGCCATCGACCGGTTCGAGCTGTCGCGTGAGGTCGAGTTCACCTCCTTCGCGCTGCCGTACATCGTCGGTGAGATCAAGCGGTTCTTCCGGGACACCACGTGGGCGGTGCACGTGCCGCGGCGGCTGCAGGAACTGCGCGTGGAGCTCGCCAAGGCCCGCGAGGAGCTCGCCAGCCGGCTGGACCGCGAGCCGACGGTCGCCGAGCTGGCCACGCTGATGAACATCTCCGAGAAGGAGGTCGTCGAGGGGCAGATCGCCTCCAACGGCTACAACTCCTCCTCGCTGGACGCCGCGCTCACGGGCGACGGGCCGGAGGGCGGCGAGGCGGTCCTGGCCGACTTCATCGGGGTGGAGGAGGACGGGCTGCGGCTCGTCGAGGACTTCCACTCGCTGGCCCCGCTGATGGCGGAGCTCAGCGAGCGCGACCGGCAGATCATCCACATGCGGTTCGTGGAGGAGGCCACCCAGGCGGAGATCGGCGAGCGCCTCGGCTGCTCCCAGATGCACGTCTCCCGCCTGATCAAGCGGATCATCACCCGGCTGCGGCAGGGGATGCTGGGCGAGCTGGGCTGCGCCTGACGCCGACGGCGGACCGGCAGACGGCGGACCAGCGGGTGCCGTCCCACATGCGGGAGTGGGATGGCACCCGCTTCTTTGTTTTCCGCTTTCCGTTTTCCTCGCATGCCCCGGATCGCGGAGACACCTCGAACGAAGGCTCACGGGCGCGAGAGGGCTCGGAGCGACGGGAAGACTCACGTCGGTGAGAAGGCGTGCGGCCGTGCAAGAGCCCGGACCGACGCGAGGGGCGGTTCGCGGGTCCGGGTGACTCACCCGGCGGTCAGCGGCAGCACGGCGCGCACCCGCTTGCCCACCGGCACCCGCTCGACGCTGACCTGCTCCGCGAGCGCGTGGACGATCTCCAGGCCGTGGCGGCCGATGCGCTCGGGGTCGCGGGGGAAGATGCGGGGCAGGGCGGAGCTGCTGTCGTAGACCGAGACGGTCACCGCGGTGTCCGTGCCGACGAGCTCCAGGATGTACGGCCCGTTGCTGTGCCGGTCGGCGTTGGTGACCAGCTCGCTCACCACCAGTTGCACGGCGCCGTCGACGCGCTCGTCGACCCGCGCGCACCACTCGGTGCGCAGCTGGTCGAGGAAGAGCGCGGCGAACGACCGCGCCTCGGCGATGCATCCCTGCTCGCCGGAGTAGTGTGCCGCCCGCCTCAGCGGTTCCACGGGCACGTCGAAACCAGTCGGTATCACTGCCCCGTCCACGTGGTCGATCATACTTTTCTCTCTGGGATGCCGGACTGGCCGGATGCTCTGCACCAGTGCTCGTACCCCGAGTCGCCTGGTGCAGTCCTGGCAGTCTCGACGGTCTTGGCTTGTGCGCTGCCGGGGGCATTCTCCCCCGCGCGCGGGGCACCCGGTAGGGCATCGGGGCCGGCCGACGGCGGCCGGGCGGATCACCGGAGGTGCGCGGTGGCCTGGTGGGTATGGCTGGTGACAGTGATCGCGGTGCTCGCCGTCGTCACGGTGGGGGCGCTCGCCGTGCAGGCCGCACGGCGGTCCGGCACGGTGATCGCGGTACGGCGCAGGCCCGGCCGGAAGGGGCTGCGATGAACGAGCTGCTGGCCGCGCGGAGCCTGACGACCCTGCCGGTGGTCACCCTCGGCGGGGACGCCCTCGCGCAGATCAAGGACACCGTCTTCGACGCCGCCGCCGGGCGCATCACGGGATTCACGCTCAGTGGCCGCGGGCTGCTGTCGGGCCCGCTCAAGCAGAGCCTGCCCTGGCCGGCGGTGCATTCCCTGGGCCGGGACGCCGTCATGGTCCGCGACGCCCACGCGCTGCAGGACACGTCCGTCGTGGTGGCGCGTCGCGAGGCCCAGCAGGGCCGGGTGCTGCACGCCAAGGTGCTCACGGACGAGGGCGCCGAGGTCGGCACGGTGCTCGACGTGGTCGTCGAGGGCGGCGCCAGTGGCCGGGTCGTGGGCTTCCGGATCGCCGCGGCGAAGGCGCTGGTGTCCGGCTCCCGGCGTCGTCGGCACCGCGTGTACGTGCCGCGCGGCGAGACGCTCGCCGTCTCCGGACGGGCCCTGGTCATCCCCGCCGACGCGGTCCGCTACGTGGCCGACGACCTGGCGGAGTTCACCGCCCGGGTCGGTGCCTTCCAGGACGAACGCGAAGGGACGCCGTGACGATGCTGTTCTCCGAGGCGCGGGGGCTGCCGGTGCTGACGCTGGACGACGCGGAGGAGCTCGGCACGGTGAAGGCGCTGACGGTCGACGCCGCGTCCGGTGTGGTCACGCACGTCCGCGTGCGGGGCCCGCACCGCAAGGAGACCGTGCTGCCGTGGGGCGCGCTGCACGCCGTGGGCCCGGACGCCGTGCTGGTGCGCTCGGCCGCGGCGCCGTCCGAGGTGCCGCCCCATCACGAGCTGCCGGGCCTGCGGATCCTCGCCGAGACGGGCGACCAGCTCGGCACCGTCCAGGACGTCGCGTTCGAGCCCGGCACCGGCCGCCTCGAAGCGGTCCTCACCGCCCACGGCGACCTGCCCGCCGACCGGCTGCTCGGGCTCGGCGCGCACGCCCTGGTGGTCCGGGCCGCCTAGGGACCGCCGGAGCGGTCTCAGGAGGCCGGGGCCTGGTCCGTCGTGCCGCTGTCCGTGCCGCCCTCGGTTCCGCCGGTGCCGCTGCCCGTTCCGCTACCGGTGCCCGTGCCGGGGTCGCTGCCGGGCGGCGGCGACTCGGACGAGGGCGGCTCGCTCGGCGGCTGCGGCGAGGTCTCCGTCCCGGAGGACGGCGGTTCGGTCGTGGGCGGCCCGGTCGAGGTCGAGTCGGTCGGCGACGTCGGCGTGGTCACGCTCACCGAGGGAGAGGGCTTGTCCGGCTTCTCGGTCTTGCGGTCCTTCTTGCCCGTGTCGCCCTTGTGCCGCTCGAACCACTCGCCGTCGGGCTCGCACATGACGAACACCTCGACCGGTTCCGGGGCGGGGGTGACCATGACGACCTTGGCGTTGTCGTAACCGGGCCACTCCTCGCCGGTCGTCTTCGGCGCGGTCTGCTGGGCGACCGGCGGGGAGAGCGGGTTGCCGCAGGCGCAGCGCACCCGGGGCACGCCGCGGTCGTCGACGAGGACGGCCGTGCCGGTCTGGAGGACCGCCTGGTAACTGGTGGCGGCGCCGTCCTTGTAGCCGTGGTTGGTGACGCGGGTGTCCATCCGCAGCTGCACCGGCGTCAGCGAGCGCAGGTAGGCGGGGACGTCGGAGGATTCGACGCGGACGACCGAGGCGAAGGCCCGCTGTTTGTCCGGGGCCCCCTCGAAGTACGTGATCTGCTTCTCCACGTCACAGCTGGCCACGTTGCGGGTGCCGCCGTAGAGCCCGGGGGCGCCGCCCTGCACGCCCTGGACCGTGTTCCGCGGGGCCAGTTCGGTGGGCGAGGGCGAGACCGGCGAGGCGGAGCTCTCCTCGGCGGCCGTGGACTCCGTGAACGGGTCGGGCCCGGTGTCGGCGGCGGGCTGCAGGAAGATCTCGCCCTGGGAGGTGCTGGTGCCGCCGTCGGACGCGCCGGTGCCACCGCCGTCCGGCCGGGACAGCACGACGGCGAGGATCACGGCGGCCACCACGGCGGTGGCGATGATCGCGACCCGGGGCACCGACCCCCACCAGGGGCGGCGCGGCTCCGGGCCCTCGCCGCCCCCGCCGCCGGTCGGCTCGGAGGGCGGGCCGCCTCCGGGCGGCGGCTGGGAGGGGCCCGAGAGCGGGCCGGAGGGAGGTCCTGTGGGGCGGCCGGACGACGGCGGTTCGACGCTCACGAGCTCTTCTTCCCGCGTGGGTTCTCTGCGACCTGTGCACGCCCGGGCTGATTGATCCCGGTTCTTCCCGTTTTTCCACTACGTGTTCATTGTGTGCTCCGGCCCCAGGGGCCCCGCAAGCCGACGCGGACGGACCCGCCCGGCGGGCGTCCGGCACGGGTGCTGCTTAGCGTGGCAGCGTGAGTTCGCGCACCCCCTCCGGCCAGGTCCGACCGTCCGGCGAGCGGGCCGTCGCCCGCCACGGCTGGGCACACGCCCTCGTCACGGTGGTCGGCGCGCTGCTGGCCATGGCGGTGGTGTCCGCCCTCGGCCTCTGGGCGGCCGGGGCCGCGGATCTTCCCGACGGCGCGTTCGCACCGGTGGTCGCGGCGACCGTGGTCACCGCCGTCGGCGGCACCGTGGGACTCTCCGGGAACGCCGGCGATCTCGCCGACACCCAGGCGGACCTGACGGTGATCCCGCTGTCCGTCACACTGACCGGGGCGCTGGTCATCGCCTGGGGCTTCCTGCGGCCCCTGCGGCACCGCGCGGTCGCCGGCACGGCGGAACTGGCCGGCTGGGCCGCCCGGGTCGCCGCCCTGTGGCTGCTCGCGCTGATCGGCGTGACGCTCGCCGCCCGCCACACGTTCGACATCTCCCTGGGCGACGACGCGCTGGGCGACCTCGGTGACCTGTTCGGCGCCTCGCCCCGGATCGGCTTCACCACGGACGTCCCCCTGTCCGTGTTCGTCGGGGTGGTGTGGCTGGCCGGGGTGCTGGTGCTCGCCCTGCTGGTGTCGCGCCGGGCGCCGCTGCCGGGTGGGCTGCTGCGCTTCCAGACGTCCGTGCGGCCGGCCGCGTACGCGATGGTCGCGCTGCTGCTGGCGTACGTGGTGCTCGGCGTGGTGATCGCGCTGGTCGTGGCGGCGACCCGGGGGCACGCGGCGGAGACGTTCGCGGTGATCCTGCTGGGCCTGCCCAACCTGGTGTGGCCGGCGCTGACCGTCGGTATGGGCGCCACCTGGACCGGCCGGGTGGAGGGCCCGTTCGGGCTGCCCATGCCGCACGTGCTGGACGAGGTGCTGCGCACGCCGGACATCTCCGAGCTGAACCTGCGGACGCTGTCCGAGCGCGACGGCCGGGTGTGGTGGCTGCTCGTCGCCGCCGTGGTGCTGCTGCTGGCCGCCGCGTTCGTGATGGCGGCCCGTTCGCCGGCGAGGGTGCGGGCCTGGCAGCACGCCCTGCACATGGCGGTCGCGCTGGCGCTGACGGTCTTCATGATCTGCCTCGTCGGGCGCGTCTCCGCGCACTACGGTCTGTCCGTGCTCGGCATCGGCGATCTGGGCGGCGGTCTCGCGGGCGAGTTGTTCCTGCGCCCCCGGCTGTGGGGCGCGGTCGGGCTGGCCGTGCCCTGGGGGCTGGTGACCGGGTTCGCCGGGGCGCTGCTGGCACGGCACGTCCGGCGGCGGGGCCAGGTGCGCCCGGACGAACCGGCCTGACGGTCCTAGTTCCGCTGCACGAAGACCGGTTCGGCCCAGCGCGGGGGCTGCCTGGCCGGCTCCGGCCCGCCCGGTGCCCGCCCCTCCGCGCTCGTGGCCCGGCGCACGCTCACGGCCTCGCCGGTGGTCGCGGCGCGCAGCGCGGCCACGAACGTCAGGCAGGACGGGTACCGGTCGTCGGGGCTCTTGGCCAGGGCCTTGGCGAGGACCGGGTCCGCCTGCGGGGCGATGTCCGGCCGGGACGCGGTCAGCGGGGGCGGGTCGTCGTACTGGTGCGCCCACAGCAGGGCCATGTCGTCGTCGCGCTGAAAGGGCGGATGGCCGGCCAGGACCTCGTAGACGACACAGGCGAAGCCGTAGACGTCGCAGCGGGCGTCGACCGGTTTGCCCGAGATCTGCTCGGGGGCGACGTAGTCGAGCGTGCCGACGAACTGGCCGACCGTGGTGAAGCCGGTCAGTGACAGGGACTTCTTCGTCAGGCCGAAGTCGGTGAGGTAGACGTGCTCGGGGTGGTCGCTGTCGGTGCCGCGGGCGACGAGGATGTTGCCGGGTTTGACGTCCCGGTGCACGAGGCCGTGTTCATGGGCCGCGTCGAGCGCGGAGGCCACCTGGGCGGCGACGCGGACGGCCGTCGCGGGCGGCAGCGGGCCCTCCCGGTCGAGGACGTGGCGCAGGTCGCTGCCGGGGACGTAGCGCATGGCGATGTAGAGCACGCCGTCCGTCTCGCCCGCTTCGAAGACGGGCACGATGTGCGGGTGGTCGATGGCGGCCGCAGCCCGGGACTCGTGGGTGAAGCGGCGCCGGAAGGTGTCGTTGCGTGCGAGTTCCGGGGCGAGCAGCTTCAGCGCGACGGTCCGTTCCAGGCGCAGGTCACGGGCCCGGTAGACGACGGCCATGCCGCCGCGCCCGATCTCCTGCTCGATCCGGTACCCGGCGATCTGCCGCCCGATCAGCTCGGAGGGCCGCCCCGAGAACAGGCTCGTCTCCCGGGTCAACGGCCGTCACCCTCGCGCGACACGATGCGCGTGGGCTCGTGTCCCACGACCCGCGTGGCCGGCGCCCCGTCCGCCCGCTCCCCTTCCTCGCCCGCTTCGGCCCCTTCCAACTCCTCGGGTGACACGACCCGCGTGGGCTCGGGAGCCCGGGGAGCCGGAGCCTCGCGTCCGGAGACGTCCGGTTCCGCGGAGACCACCCGCGTCGGCTCCGGCGCCGCGGGGGTCCCGGGCGTCTCGGGGGACACCACCCGCGTGGGTTCGGGAGCCGCGGGGGTCACCGGCCCTTCCGGGGGGACGACGCGCGTGGGGGGCGCGTCCGGTGGCCGTGACGGCCGGGCGGCGGGGGGCGGTTCGGCCAGGTCCTTTGGGGCCACCACCCGGGTGGGCGGACGCGCCGGAGGGGGCGCGGCCGGGCCGTGCTCCGGGTCGCTGCGGGGCGTCTCGTCCGTCGCGTACGTGGTGAGCCGCGTGCCGTCGGCGTACACCCAGTGCCCGTGGGCGGCGTCGTAGAGCCACATGGACTCGCCGTCGAGCACGACGCCGATCCGCAGTCCGCGGGTGCGGGTGCGGAAGGACTCGCCGTCGAGGCCGCCGGCGAGGTCCTCGACCGCGGAGCGGTAGCGCGCCAGGGCGTCCTCCGCGCGGGCCAGCAGCGGACGCGGATCGGCGGTGCGGGTCAACGGCCCGCCGGTGGTGGGGGGATCCTGGGGTACGGCGACCAGCCGCCGTCCGTCGACCCAGGCGGACCAGCCGTTGAAGCACAGCACGTGCCCCCAGTCGCCCTGCCGTTCGAGAAGCTGCACCGGCAGCAGCGGGTCCAGGTCGACGGTGGGCCGCGCCGAGTCGGGAGCCTCCCAGGCCGGCATCCCGTGCTGCGGGACGACGTGCGTGGGCCGGAAGCCGGGAGTCGTCATGGGCGCTCACTGCTTCCGCATCACGGCGGGTTCGTGCCGGCGCAGCAGGCGGGACACCAGGAACCCGAAGAGCACCGACAGCACCACCAGCATGCCGACGTCGATCAGCCAGGTGCCGGCCGAGTGCTCGAAGAGCGGATCGTCGGTCAGGTCGTCGGGCACGATCCGGGACAGCCCGACGGTGCCGGCCATCGCGGCCAGTGCCCAGCGCGCCGGCACCAGCCAGCCCAGCTGCTCCAGCCCGGGAACGCCGTCCAGCTTCAGCAGGGCCCCGCAGAAGACGACCTGCACGATGGCGATGAGCACGAGCAGCGGCATCGTCACCTCCTCCTTGCGCACCAGCGCGGAGACGAGCAGGCCAAGCATCATCGCGGTGAACGCCAGCAGGGCGACGGCGATGGTGATCTCCACCAGGGGCGGCATCAGCACACCCTCGTCGCCCGGGGCGCCGAGGTCCACGCCGAGCAGCGCGACCAGCGTCAGCACCACCGCCTGGAGCACGGTGATGACGCCGAGGACGACGACCTTGGACATCAGGTACGCCGATCTGGACAGGCCCACGGCCCGCTCCCGCTGGTAGATCACCCGTTCCTTGACGAGCTCGCGCACGGCGTTGGCCGCGCCGGTGAGCACCGCGCCCACGCAGAGGATGAGCAGGGCGTTCATCGCCGTGTCGCGGGTGAGTTCGCCGCCGGCGAGGGCCCGGGCCATCACGCCCATCACGAACGGCAGGGCGATCATGATGATCAGGAAGGTGCGGTCGGCGCTCAGCGCGGACGCGTACCGGCGCACCAGCGTGCCGAGCTGTGCGGAACGGCTGCGCGGCCGGGGCGGCGGGGCGATGACGACGGGTTCGGAACGGGGCTGCGGGGGCTGGGCGCTGGCGTCGGCGACGTAGCGGCGGTGGAAGGGCGAGACGAGGTAGTCCCCCGCCCAGTCCCGCTCGGCGTCCCGTTCGAAGGCCTCGAAGGCCTCCGGCCACTGCTCGAAGCCGAAGTACGGCAGGGCGTCCTCGGGCGGCCCGTAGTAGGCGATCCGGCCGCCGGGCGCGAGGACGAGGAGCCGGTCGCACACGTCCAGGCTGAGCACGCTGTGCGTGACGACGATGACGGTGCGGCCGTCGTCGGCGAGGCCGCGCAGCATGTGCATCACCGAGCGGTCCATGCCCGGGTCGAGCCCCGAGGTCGGCTCGTCGAGGAACAGCAGCGACGGTTTGGTCAGCAGCTCCAGTGCCACGCTGACGCGTTTGCGCTGGCCGCCGGAGAGACTGTGCACGGGCTGGTCCGCGCGCTGTTCCAGGCCCAGTTCGCGGATCACCTCGTCGACCCGGGCACGCCGTTCGGCCTTGGCCGTGTCCTGCGGGAAGCGCAGCTCGGCGGCGTAGGAGAGGGCCTTCCTGACCGTCAGCTGGGCGTGCAGGATGTCGTCCTGCGGGACGAGGCCGATGCGCTGACGCAGCTCGGCGTAGTCGCGGTACAGATCGCGGCCGTCGTAGAGGACGGTGCCGTGACCGGCGGGGCGCTGGCCGGTGAGGGCGTTGAGAAGCGTGGACTTGCCGGCGCCGCTCGGGCCGACCACGGCGAGCAGGCACTTCTCCCCGACCGGGAACGACACGTGGTCCAGCAGGGTCTTGCGGCCGCGGTCGACGGAGACCGCGAGGTCCTGCACGTCCAGGGAGACCTCGCCGGTGTCGACGTACTCCTGGAGTTGGTCGCCGACGAGGCAGAACGCCGAGTGGCCGATGCCGACGATGTCGCCCTGGCCGACCGGGGCGGTGGTGACCGGACTGCCGTTGAGGTACGTGCCGTTGTGGCTGCCGAGGTCGGTGATCTCGTACGTGCCGTCGGGCAGGGCGCGCAGCTCGGCGTGCCGGCGGGAGACGACGAGGTCGTCGATGACGAGGTCGTTGTCGCTCGCGCGGCCGATGCGCACGGTGCGCGAGGGCAGCGGCCGGACGGTCGTGGGCGCCCGGTAGGTGCCGGTCAGGGCGGGCATGGAGACGGCGGAGGGGCGTTCCGGGGCCGGTGCGGGGCGGCCCGTGAGGACCACGCGCGGTCCGTCGGCGGGGTTGCCGAAGCGGATGACGCTGCCGGGTCCGACGTCCCGGGCGTGGACGCGGCGGCCGTCGGCGTAGGTGCCGTTGGTGCTGTTCTCGTCCTCGATGGTCCAGTGGCCGTCCTCCGGCCGCAGCACCGCGTGGTGCCAGGAGACCCGGTCGTCGTCGAGGACGATGTCGCTCGACGGGTCGCGTCCCACGTGGTAGTCGTGGCCCGGGATGATCACGGTCGAGCCCGTCTCCGTCTCCAGGACGAGCTCCGGTGCTACCGACGGCTGCGCCATGGCCAAGATTCTACCGATATGGCCTGTTATGCGCCTCGGCGGAGGGAGGGGGCGGCAGGTCAGGCGACGGGTATGCCCAGGACGGGGGCGGCGCGCTGCATCCGCAGGGCGTCCACGGACTCGGCGAGCAGTTCGTACTCGGTCGTCTCGTCGCTGGTGGCGATGCGCACCAGCCGTCCGGCCGCCAGGTCCTCGGCGACCCGCTCCTGCTGGGCGGGGTCGGCGCACCAGGCACGCAGCAGCATGGGCACGTCGGGCACGGTGTCGGCCACCGGCACGAGCGCGCCCGGCGGTAAGTGCTCGGCGTCGGGCTGGGGGTCCAGCCGCTGGGCGATCCAGGAGGCACGGTCGCGCAACCACCACAGCGCCAGGGCGAGCGTGGGCGCGCGGTAGGTTCCCAGGGGGACTCCGATGCGGCGGCCGTCACACACGCCGTACGCCGTGACGTGGCACAGAAACTCGTCGTGCACGTGTCCCTCCCCCGCTGCCCTGCGCGCCTGCCCGGTCCTGCTCTTCCCGTAGCTCGCGTGCTGTGCGTGAGGGCGCCGTCGCTGGATGTGAAAACGCTCTCGCAGGTCAGTATGTTCACTACTGAAACACTGTCACCATGACTTTCCGGCCACTCTCCTGGCATATTCAGCGCCCGAGTTGGCCGAAATCCGCCAGGCCCGGGGACGGGGGCCCTGACCAGCACATCAGCCGGTGAGCGGAGCGCCTGTCGAGGCCGTGCCCGGCCGCCTCGGCCGGGTGCCCCTGTGACGTGGGGGCCCTGCCCGCGATGAGTTTCCCGCTGTCCGGCGGTCTGTGTGAGGGAGAAGCCGCCGAGGACCGGAGGACACCACCATGGGCACGACCGGAGCACTGGACGCGCAGTTCACCGCCGTCCTGCGCAAGAGCCCCGCCGAGGGCGGCTGGACCTATCTGGTCTGGCCCGAGTCCGTCGACTTCTTCGGCACCCGCGGCCTGGTCAAGGTCCGCGGGACGATCGACGGACATCCGTTCCGCAGCTCCTTCATGGCCCTGGGCGACGGCACGCACAAGCTGCCCGTGAAGGCCGAGCTGCGCAGGGCCATCGGCAAGGAGGAGGGCGAGACGGTGACCGTGCGCCTGGAGGAGCGGATCGGCTCCTAGCGCGCGTCTGCCCGGGGGCGGCGCCCCCGGGCAGGTGTGTCCGTGACGGGCGGGCCGCTACTGCTTGACGATCGCGTCGATACGGGCCAGCTCGTCCGCGTCGAAGTCGAGGTTGCCGATCGCGCCGACGCTGTCCTCGACCTGCTGCGGGCTGCTCGCGCCGACCAGCGCCGAGGTGACCCGGCCGCCGCGCAGCACCCAGGCGAGCGCCATCTGGGCCAGGGTCTGGCCACGGCCCTTGGCGATGTCGTTCAGGTCGCGCAGCCGGCCCACCAGCTCCTCGGTGACGGCGTCGGACTGCAGGAACGGGCTGTCGCTCGCGGCCCGGGAGCCCTCGGGGATGCCGTCGAGGTAGCGGGCGGAGAGCAGCCCCTGCTCCAGCGGCGAGAAGACGATGGAGCCGACCTGCAGCTCGTCGAGCGCGTCCAGCAGGCCCTCGTCCTCGGGGCGGCGGTCCAGCATCGAGTAGCGCGGCTGGTGGATCAGCAGCGGCGTGCCCAGCTCGCCCAGGATGCGGGCGGCCTCGCGGGTCTGCTCCGCCGAGTAGTTCGAGACGCCGACGTACAGCGCCTTGCCCTGCTGCACCGCCGAGTGCAGCGCGCCCATCGTCTCCTCCAGCGGAGTGTCCGGGTCGGGGCGGTGCGAGTAGAAGATGTCGACGTAGTCCAGGCCCATCCGGCTCAGGCTCTGGTCCAGCGAGGACAGCAGGTACTTGCGCGAGCCCCACTCGCCGTACGGGCCGGGCCACATCAGGTAGCCGGCCTTGGTGGAGATGACCAGCTCGTCGCGGTAGCGCGCGAAGTCGGCCTTCAGGAACTCGCCGAAGGCGGACTCGGCGGCGCCGGGCGGCGGGCCGTAGTTGTTGGCGAGGTCGAAGTGCGTCACGCCGAGGTCGAAGGCGCGGCGCAGGATGGCCCGCTGGGTCTCGACGGGCCGGTCCGGGCCGAAGTTGTGCCACAGGCCGAGCGAGAGCGCGGGGAGCTTCAGGCCGCTGCGTCCGGTGCGCCGGTAGGGCATGTCCGCGTAGCGGTCGGGGTGTGCGGTGTACAACGCGACTCCAGAGGGGTTGGCTCGGTCGGACGGGAAACCGGTGTCCACTCTGGCGTGACCTGCTCCCATGCGTCCAACAGAAGAATCCGATGGGATTCAGCGGCTACGCTTCTCAGTCATGGAACTGCGCCATCTGCAGCACTTCGTCGCGGTCGCCGAGGACCAGCACTTCACCCGCGCGGCCGAACGCCTGCTGGTGTCCCAGTCGGGCCTGTCGGCCTCGATCCGGGCGCTGGAGCGGGAACTGCAGACGCCGCTGTTCGTGCGCACGACCCGCCGGGTGACGCTCACCCCGGCCGGGCGGGCGCTACTCGGCGAGGCGGAGCGGATCCTGGCGCAGGTGCGGGCGGCCCATGAGGCCGTGGCGGCGGTACAGGGCGTGCTGCGCGGCATGCTCACCCTCGGCAGCGAGCAGTGCATCGCCGGGGTGAACCTGGCCGGCCTGCTCGCCGCGTTCCGGCACCGGCATCCCGATGTGGAGATCTGCCTGCGGCAGGCCGGGTCCGGGGCGCTGGCGGAGGACGTCGAGGCCGGGCGGCTCGACCTGGCCTTCGCCGTGCGCACGCAGGAGGACGGCGACCAGTTGCGGTCGGTGCCGCTGAGCAGCGAGTCGATGACGCTGCTGTGCCACCGCAGTCATCCGCTCGCCGCCGCCGGCGCGGCCGTCACACCGGAGGAGCTGGGCGGGGAGGTGTTCGTCGACTTCCACCCGGACTGGGGGCCGCGGCGCACCACCGACACGGTGTTCGCAGCGGCGGGCGTACGCCGGACCGTGGCGCTGGAGGTGAACGACGTGCACACCCTGCTCGACCTGGTCGACGAGAACCTGGGCGTGGCCGTCGTGCCGCGGCACTTCGCACACAAGCGTGCCTCCCTGACCGCGCTGCCCGTCAAGGGCACCGGGGAGGCGGTCTACGAGACGGTGGCCCTGCTGCCGCCCCGGCAGGCGACCAGTCCGGCGGCCCGGGCGCTGATGGCGCTGCTGGAGACCACGGGCGACTAGGCCTGTCCGCACAGCCCCTCCTGCCCTGCGGGCGGACGAAGGCACTGTGCGCCAGGAGCCTGTCGTCCGGATCATGACGCGGACGCGGGGCCGGGCACGCGCACGGGACGCGGGGATGCGCGATGGTGGAGGCATGCATGCGAAGGACATCCTCATCGACGGCTACAACCGCATCCGGGAAGAAGTCCACGCCACCGTCGAGGGCCTCGGGCCGGACGAACTGACCGCCCGCCCCTCCCCCGACACGAACTCCATCGCCTGGCTGGTCTGGCACCTCACCCGCGTCCAGGACGACCACGTCGCCGACGCCTTCGGCCTCGACCAGGTGTGGCTCGCCCAGGACTGGGAGAAGCGCTTCGGGCTGGGCCTGCCCCGCCACGACACGGGCTACGGCCACAGCCCCGCCAAGGTCGCCAAGGTCAGGGTCGACTCGGGCGATCTGCTGACCGGCTACCACGACGCCGTGCACGAGCAGAGCCTGGACGCCCTGAGGGGCCTCGCCGCCAGGGATCTGGAGCGCGTCGTCGACGAGCGCTGGGACCCGCCGGTCACGCTGGGCGTGCGGCTGGTCAGCGTCCTGTCCGACGATCTGCAGCACGTCGGACAGGCCGCCTACCTCAAGGGCCTGCTTCAGAGCGCGGCCGCGTAGCCGGGCAGGACCACGTCGCGGATGAGCGCGTTCCGCTCGTCGAACGGCAGGAAAGCGCTCTTCAGGGCGTTCACGGTGACCGTGCGCAGGTCCTCCACGCTCCAGCCCGCCTCCTGGACGAGCAGGGTCATCTCGCGGGTCATCGTCGTGCCCGACACCAGGCGGTTGTCCGTGTTGACCGTGACGCGGAAGCCGAGGTCCTTCAGCGCGGTGATGGGGTGCTCGGCGATCGAGGTCGCGGCGCCCGTCTGGAGGTTGGACGTCGGGCACATCTCCAGCGCGATGCGCCGGTCGCGCACCCAGCCGGCGAGGCGGCCGAGCTTGCCCGCCGCGAGGTCGGGGATGTCGTCGGTGATCCGCACGCCGTGCCCGATGCGCTGGGCGCCGCACACCTGCAGGGCCTGGTGGATGCTGGGCAGGCCGTGGGCCTCACCGGCGTGGATGGTGAAGGGCACGCTCTCGCGGCGCAGGTGCTCGAAGGCCGCGAGGTGGTCGGCGGGCGGGAAGCCGTCCTCGGCGCCGGCGATGTCGAAGCCGACGACGCCGGCGTCGCGGAACGCCACCGCCAGATCGGCGGCCTCGCGCACCCGGTCGAACATCCGCATGCCGCACAGCAGGGTGCCGACCCGCACGGGCGTCCCCGCGGCGGCCGCCTTGGCCATGCCCGAGGCCAGGCCCTCCTGGACCGTCTCCACGACCTCGGCCATGGTCAGCCCGCCCCGGGTGTTCAGCTCGGGGGCGTAGCGCACCTCCCCGTACACGACCCCGTCCGCGGCCAGGTCCAGCACGTACTCCTCGGCGGTGCGCAGCAGCCCCTCCCGGTTCTGCATGACGGCGAGGGTGTGCTCGAAGGTGGCGATGTAACGGACCAGGTCACCGGAGTTGGCGGCCTCGTAGTACCAGGCGGCGAGCTCGTCGGGGTCGGTGGTCGGCAGGGTGTGGCCGACCGCGTCCGCCAGCTCCACCACGGTGGCGGGGCGCAGGCCTCCGTCGAGGTGGTCGTGCAGGACGGCCTTGGGGAGGCGGTGGATCACGGCGGTGTCTACGCGCGTAGCAGTCATGGCGGATCTTTCCTTGGCAGCGGTTCTCAGGGGGCGCGAGAGGGGTCAGCCGGCGGGCTGGAGCAGGTCCCAGCGGTTGCCGTACAGGTCCTGGAAGACGGCGACGGTTCCGTAGGGCTCGTGCCGCGGCTCCTCCAGGAACGTCACACCGGCCGCGGTCATCCGGGCGTGGTCGCGGGCGAAGTCGTCGGTGTGCAGGAAGAAACCGACGCGGCCGCCGGTCTGGTCCCCGACCCGGGCGGACTGCGCCTCCTCGCGGGCGCGGGCGAGCACCAGCCCGGTCCCCGCGTCCGGGGCGCCCGGCTCGACCACGACCCAGCGGGATCCGCCGGGCCGGGGCGCGTCCTCGGCCAGCCGGAAACCGAGAGCCTCGGTGTAGAAGCGGATCGCCTCGTCGTAGTCGTCGACGACGAGGGTGACCAGGGCGATACGTCGCATCGGGACCTCTCGGAGCGCGGGGTTAGCCGGAGAGGTTATACGTAAAACCCGATGAACGCCAACCACTCGTGCGGGCCGTCCCGGGCGCCTCGGCCCCGAGCCGTGTCGAACGAGCCGTCGAAGGAATGTGACGAGATCCGGTGCATGGATGGGGCTCTTCTGGGTGGGTTGCGCCATCGGCGTGGATGCGGGACGGTTGCAGTCTGCACCGATCTCCCCTACAGGAAGGTGGTGGGGTGCGCGGATGCGTGCCTCCGCTTGTGACCGCTTCCCCCAGCTCTTCCACCCGAGCCCGCAGCGCCGACGACAAGGTCGGCAGCTCGTGGGCTGACGCCCCCTGCCCCGTGCTGGTCGTCGACCGGCACGGCACCCTGCTCCAGCTGAACGACGCGGCGCGGCTCCTGCTGCCCGAAGCGGCGAGCGGGGACCCGCTGCGCGAGACGGCGCCCACCTGGCTGTCGGACGCGCACCGGAACATCACGGGCGAGCCCCAGGCTGCCCCGGCCGCTCCCCTGAGCGGGTCCATCAACGAACGGGTCGTGCTGGCCCACCCCACCGCCGCCGCCGACGGGGACGTGGTGTGGTGGCTGGTCGACGACACCGACCGCCGCGTGGCCGAGGAGGCCGTGCGCAGCGCGCAGACGCGGTCGCAGGTCCTGACCGAGGTCTCCTCCACGCTGCTGTCGACGCTGAACGTACCCCGCTGCATGGAGGTCGCCGCGTCCATGGCAGCGCAGCATCTCGCGGAGGCCGCGGTTCTCGTCGCTCCGGCCCAGGGCCGCCGCCACCCGCTCACCTACGCCCCGCAGGGCGGTCCCGTCGTCCAGGTCACCCGGCAGATCGACACGCACAGCGTGCCCGGTCTGCCCGAGGCCCTGCAGGGCTTCCCACCGGTACCGGCGCGCTGGATCGACCCGTCGGCCCTTCCCGACTGGGCGATCCCCGACGGCTTCACCGGGCCGGTCGGGTCCGTGATCGTCGCCCCGCTGCCCGGGCACGGCGTGCCCGCGGGCGCCCTCATCCTGCTGCGCTCCAGCACCGAGCAGGCCTTCACCGAGGGCGAGGAGGTCTTCGCCCGCCTGTTCGCCGCCCGGGCCGGGGCCGCGCTCTCGGCGGCCCGCCTGTACACCGAGCAGGCGACCATCACCGCCACCCTGATGGACGAGCTGCTGCCGCCGCCCCTGCAGCGGGTGCACGGGGTGCAGTACGCCGGCGGCTACCGGGCCGCCAAGGACCACGAGCGGGTCGGCGGCGACTTCTACGACGTCCACCCCGGCTCCGACCCCTCCCGGGAGACCCTGGTGGTCCTGGGCGACGTGGCGGGCAAGGGCCTGGACGCGGCCGTGCTGACCGGCAAGATCCGCAACACCCTGCACGCCCTGCTGCCCCTGGCCGACGACCACCAGCGGGTGCTCGACCTGCTCAACGGGGCGCTGCTGAACTCCCGGCACACCCGCTTCGCCACCCTGGTGCTCGCCTCGGTGCGCCGCCGCGCGGGCCGGGCGCAGCTGCGGCTGACCAGCGCCGGCCACCTGCCGCCGCTGATCGTCCGGGCCGACGGCCGGGTGGAGGAGGTGCCCTCCCGCGGCACCCTCATCGGCGCCCTGCCGATCGTGACCGCGCACACCGTGGAGACGGCCCTGGACCAGGGAGACACCTGCCTGCTGTACACCGACGGCATCACCGAGGCCCGGGGCGGCCCCCTCGGTGACGAACTGTTCGGTGAGCAGCGCCTGAAGAGGGTGCTGGCCGAGTGCGGCGGGCTGCCCGCCGAGGCCGTGGTGGAACGGGTGCAGATGGTGGCCGCCCAGTGGCTCGGCACCGGCCGGCACGACGACATGGCCGTCGTCGCCATCAGCGCGCCGAGGACGGGCGGGCTGTCGGTCGTCGACGGGCGCCGGGGCACCGGCCGGAAGGACGGGTGAACGACCCCGCGATGTCAGTGGCACTGCAGAACCGGTTGTGGCGGGCCGTGGCCGACGGCGACGAGTACGCCGCCGTGGACGTCCTGTCGAAGGCCCTGTCCGAAGGGCTCGGCGAAGAGGCGCTGCTCCTGGACGTGATCGCGCCCGTGCAGGAGCGGGTCGGCGCCGAGTGGGCCGCCGACCGTCTCACCGTGGCCCAGGAGCACGCCGCCACGGCCATCAACGAACGCGCCGTCGCCGCTCTCGCCCACCGCGACCCGGACGGCGCCGGACGCTCCGCCGCGCGGGGCCGGGTGACGGTCGCCTGCATCGACGGCGAATGGCACGCCTTCCCGGCCCGGCTCGTCGCCGAGACCCTGCGGCTGCGCGGCTGGCAGGTCGACTACCTCGGTGCCCAGACGCCCACCCAGCACCTGATCGCGCATCTGCACCGCACCAACCCGGACGCGGTGCTGCTGTCCAGCTCGATCCCCACCCACCTGCCCGCCGCCCACAGCGCCATCACCGCGTGCCAGGCCATCGGCACCCCCGTCATGGCCGGCGGCCGCGCCTTCGGGCCCGACGGGCGCTACGCCCGCGCTCTGGGCGCCGACCGCTGGGCCGCGGACGCCCGGCGGGCGGCCGCGGCGCTGGAGGAGGGCGTCGCCCGGCCCACACCCGCGGCGCTCCGGCAGGCCGTGGACGACCTCCCGCACCTGGCCGACCAGGAGTACACGATGGTCGTCCAGAGCCGCGTCCAGCTGGTCAGACGGACCCTGGCCGACCTGGAGGACCGCTTCCCGGCGATGCGGTCCTACACGAGCGAGCAGCTCGAACGCACGGCGGAGGACCTCGCCCACATCGTGGAGTTCCTGGCCACCGCGCTCTACGTCGACGACACCGAGCTGTTCACGTCGTTCCTGACCTGGACCGCCGACATCCTCGAAGCCCGGCACGTGCCCGCCCGGTCGCTGATCGCCGGCCTGGACATCCTCGCCGGGCAGATACGCGACTTCCCCCGTGCTCTCGCCCTGATCCGCGAGGGCACCGCCGCCCTGTGCGGCCGCCCCGCCCGTCCTGTCCCCGGCTCCGAGACTCCCGCATGACGAACCTGCCACCGATTCAGTTCACCGTCACCGCCGACCGCGAACCGCCCACGCTGACCGTGCGGGTGGCCGGCGAGCTCGACTACGACACCTGCGGCGAGCTCGTCGACGCCGTCGTCCGTGAGCTGTACGACGCCACGGGGCTGCGCGACGTGCGCCTGGACTTCACCGACCTGGCGTGGATCGACTCCTCCGGCCTGTCGGCACTGCTGATGGTCCATCGCCACACCAGCGCCGCAGGCACGATTCTGCACCTGGACCATCGGCCCGGGTTCCTGGAGCGCATGCTGGAGCTCATCAATGTCCTGGACCATCTGACCGCCACCGCGGCCCGGGCGGACGGAAACGAGCGGAGCGACGACGTCACCGAGGCCGGGGCCACCTGAGCGGACGGCCGGGCACCGGCCGGCCCGGCCCACCCGCCCCGGTCACCGCGTCTTCCGCCGCACCGCGTCGAGCCGTCGCCGTTCCTCGTCGTGGGCGGTGGCCCGGGCCTCGGCGAGGTGCCGGGCGGTGACGTCGGAAACGCCGAGGTGCCGGATCAGGCCCGCCTCGCGCAGCTCCGCGACGGCGCCGCAGTGCTCGGCCACGGAGTCGTACGCGGGCATCCTGCGCAGGTCGACCACGTCCAGGTGGTCGCGGCCCAGCCGGCGCAGGTTCTCCTCGACCTGGCCGCGCAGTTCGTCGGGTCACGGGGCGGCGCCCCACTCCCCCGAGTACCTCCGGTGCGGGTCCACCGTGGTGACGACGACCAGGTCGCCGGGGTAGGGCGACAGGGCGCTGTTGATCAGCTCGTTGGCGCTGGGCAGCGACGAGAAGCAGAAGGCGGTGGTGTCGATGTGGCTGACGCCGAGGTCGATCGCCTGCGCGGCACGGCGATCGACCGGTCGCGGTCGCCGGGTGTGCCGTGGTGGAAGGCGGCGCTGCCCGTCAGCCGCCTCGCGCCGAGGCCGAGGCGGTGGACGGACAGGTCGCCGAGTCTCCAGGTGCCCGCGGCGTCCGCGGTGATCTTCCGCGAGCTCATCGGCGGAGTCTCACACACGCCGCCGCGGACGCGCCCGGGCGCTTACGGATAGATGTACGTGTTGAGGGTCGCCACGGCGGAGGCCGGGTCGCCGCGGTCGTAGTGGTCCACGGCGAGGAAGGTGGGCTTCTTGCGGGCGGCGGGCTGGCAGAACCGCTGGGCCCGGTCGGCGAGTTTGCCGTTGTCCGTGCCGGCCGTGGCGGTGAACGGGACGTCCCGGAAGTGGTTCATGACGAACAGCGGGCGGAAGCCGGGCTCGGTCCGGGTCAGCGGGATGTTCGTGCCGGCGTCGTACCAGCGGCTGTAGCAGGACCAGTCGGAGGATCCGAGCCCCGAGCCCATGGACCAGTAGTTCTCGACGGTCCACTCACGCTGGTACATGACGCCGAAGCTGTCCCGGGTCAGGCCCGCGGCCTGGTCGGCGGAGCGGCTGTGGTCGGTGAAGATCAGCAGCCGGTCGTTCGCGGCGATCAGTTCGGCCATCGTCGGCCAGCCGTTCTGCCGGACGCCGGTGAGGTCGGGCCGGTACAGCACGTCCGCCAGGCCGTTCACGCGGGCGAGTTCGGCGCGCAGCACGCCCGGGTCGACGTAGTCCTCCAGGAAGACCGTGACGAACTGGTCGGGATGGGCCTTGAGGAAGTCGACCGTGCGCTGGAGGTCCACCCACAGCGCGACCGGCCTGCTGACGAGGGTGCAGCTGTTGTGGCAGAGGATCGCGCCGTCCGGGGTCTGGTGGATGTCCAGCATGAACCCGCGTACCCCGTCGGCGAGTTGGCGTGTGATGCCGCGGGTCTGGTTGGGCGCGAGGTTGACGAAGGGCGGGGCGAAACCGCCGTCGGCGCCGTTGGCGTACGCGTTGTGGGTGGTGAGGAAGGTGACCTGGTCCAGGGTGCGGCGGTCCTGCGGTGGCATGGGGGCCGTGACGGGGCTGACCGGGGTGAGGTACCAGGCCGCGAGGTCGCCCGCGCCGCCGAGGGCGAGCCGGGCGGGGTGGTTGGCACCGGACGGCTTGGGGGCCACGGTGAGGTACCGCGTGGTGCCCGGGGCTTTCAGCGTGTAGCGGTCGGCTCCGACCGGGGCGATCTCCCACGGGGCCTCGGCGCCGGTGCAGGCGACCGTCGCGGCCTGCTCGCCACCGCGGCCGAGACAGCGGCCCGGGGCGTCGGTGTTCTCCAGGAGGTACGCGGACCCGTTCGGCTTGAGCTGCCACTGCTGGCGGTCCTCGTTGCCGCGGGGTCTGTGCTGTTCGACCGCCCCACCGGAGTCGGCCGCGTTGAGCCCGGTCGTGGCGCTCTGGACGTAGTACGCGCCCGGGGCCGGTACGGCGGCCGCAGCGGGCTGGGGCGCCACGACCGCCGCGGCGAGCGCGGCGGTCGTGGCGAGCAGGGCGTGGGGGGTGCGCAGGCGCATGGGGATGCCCTCCGTCAGGTCAGGTGCATGACATCCCGCATGACACCACGCCCGGTGGTCCGGCGTCAGCAGTACAGGTTGCCGCCGGGTGAAACGCCGAGGATCTGCGTGAACCGCTGGTAGTTGTTCACGCGGCTCTGCACCTGTGCCGGGTTCTTCCCGTCGCACTCCAGGGAGCCGTTGATGCTGCGGATGGTCTGGCCGAATCCGGCGCCGTTCACCATGGCGTTGTGCGGGGTCATGGTGCCGGGGCCGCTCTGGGTGTTCCAGTACCACAGGGCCGTCTTCCAGGCGACGGCCGAGTCGTTCTGCACCAGCCAGGGGTTGTTGAGCAGGTCGATGCCGAGCGCGTCGCCCGCGGCCTTGTAGTTGAAGTTCCAGCTCAGCTGGATCGGGCCGCGCCCGTAGTAGGCGGCCTGACCGGCCGGGCAGCCGTAGGGCTGGCTCCAGTCGCAGTAGTGCGGGTAGTTGGCGGTGTTCTGCTCCACCACGTGCACCAGACCGCCGGTCTCGTGGCTGACGTTGGCGAGGAAGGCCGCGGCCTCCTGCTTCTTCACCGTGTCGCTGCCGGTGTTGGCGAAGCCCGGATAGGCGCTCAGGGCCGCGGTGAGGCCACTGTAGGTGTAGAACGAATTCCGGTTCGGGAACATCTGGTTGAACTGCGCCTCGGACACGACGAAGCGCGCGTCGGGCGTGGTCGGCCCGCTGTCACAGGCGTACGGCTCCCAGTACCAGGTGCTGATGATCGGGTCGTAGCCCGGGTTGGCGTGCTCGGCTATGTAGGCCTTGCCGTCGGTGTAGCGGACGATGTCACCGGCGTTGTACGACTTCCCTGCCACCCAGTTGGGATAGCTGGAGCACGAGGCGGCGACGGCGTTCGAGGCCGGCAGGAGCACCGGGGCGGTGCCCGCGAGGGCGAGTGCGGCCAGGACGGCGGAGACACGGCGTCTCGACACGGGATCAACTCCTTTGTGCGACACGGCCGCTCCCGGCCGAGGGCAGGGCGGAGCAGAGCCTTCGCGCACGCACCGGCGAACCGGTCACGGCGTGGGCGCGGCCGTGGTGGGGGGTTGTGGAGGCACACTCAACCGCGTTGGTCTGTACCAGTCAAGGGTGTAGACCAGTCATCGTCAGGTCGGACACTCGGACCTGCGCGGTCGGCGTGCCGCGACGGGCGACCGCCAGAATTGCCCCCATGACCACCACAGCCCACCCCCTGGTGACCGCCGCACGGCGTCTGGCACGCGAGCTCCTCGTCCCGCAGGCCGAGCGCGTCGATCAGGAGGAGGTGCCGGCGAGTCATGTCGAGGCACTCAGGCGCGCGGGGCTGCTCGGCGTGGGCGCGCCCCGCGAGTACGGCGGGGCGGACGCGCCCGTCGCGGTCGCCCGTGAGACCGCGGAGATCCTGGCCGGCGCGTGCTGCTCCACCTGGTTCGTACAGACCCAGCACCACACGCCGGTGAAGCTGATCGCCACCTACGACTCGCCGGTGCGGGAGAAGCTGCTGCGGCCGCTGGCGACGGGCGGGCTGATGGCCGGCATCGCGTTCGCCCATGTCCGCGCCTTCCCCCGCGTGCCCGTGCGGGCGGTGGCCGAGCGGGGCGGCTGGCGGTTCGACGGGCGGGTGCCCTGGTACACGGGCTGGGGCCTGAACGACGTGATGCTGCTGGCCGGGGTGACGGACGCGGCCGAGGTGGTGTTCGTCGTCGCCGACGCCCGCGAGCAGCCCGGGCTGACCCCGTCGGCGCCGATGCGGCTGGCCGCCCTCACCGCCGCCCGCACGGTCTCCCTGGAGCTGGACGGCCTGTGGGTGCCGGAGGAGTCCGTGGTGCTGCGCATGGGGCAGGAGGAGTTCGCCCGGGTCGACCTGCCGCGCGCGGCGAACGCCGGTCCGGCCGTGTTCGGGGTGGCGGACGCGGCGCTGGAGCTGGTGGCCCGCTCCCCCGAGGGCGAGGAGACGGCCCGGGTGCTGCGGGAGCGGCTCGACGCGGTCCGGCGGGAATCCTACGAGCTGGCCGATCACCCGGTCCCGCACGCGTGCGTCCCGCAGCGGCTGGCCGTGAGGACACGGGCGTACGACGTCATGCGAGCCGCCACGACCGCGGCGATCGTCGCCGGGGGCGGCCGCGCCATGGCCCTGGACAGCCGGGCCCAACGGCTGGCCCGGGAGGGGATGTTCCTGCTGGTGCAGGGCCAGACGGCCGAGGCACGCCGCGCGCACCTCGGCTCGCTGGCGGCCGGCTAGCGCGGTCCGGGCAGGGGCGACGGTTCGTCCCTGGGGACCGGACCCTGCCGTGGAACCCGCCCTGGTCGCGCGAGCCGTGCGGGCGGCTCAGCCCTCGTCGTCCGACGGCACCACCACGAGGAAGGCGTCGGACTCCAGGTCCATCACGACGGTGGCGGGCTCGCCCTCGGCGCGGCGGCGTGCCGCGTACTCCTCGGCAGGCCACGAGCCGCGCGGCGACCCCGCCGGGAACCGCTCCAACACCTTCGCACTGATGGCCACAGTCACGTCCGCTGCCCTCCCCTGTCCTGCGCCGCCCGCCGGGCGGCGACGTTCCGTCGCTGTCGTACACATCCGGTTGCCCCCGATCCGCCCGGACATGTACCGGCCGGTACACCGCACCACGTCGGCCTCTACACATAAAGGAGAAATAAGAGCAGAATGACGCTAACGCGGCGGATACCGCACATCACTCCGAACGCGGTCCCCCGCACGACGTAAGGAGACGAGTCATGGCCAACGTCTCGCCCACCAGAGGGGACATCACCAGCCATCCCGATGCCTCCGAGATGCGGGCCCGGTACGCCCGGATGCTCGGCGGCCGCGATGTGGCGCTCGTGGACGGACCGGTGTTCCTGCTCGGTCTGTACTGCGCCGCCTCCCCGTGGATCGTCCACTACACGGCCAGCCAGCCGTCGCTCGTGACGCACAACCTGATCATGGGCATCGCGATCGGCATGCTGGCGCTCGGATTCACCCGCGCTCCGGAGCGCATGTACGGCCTGAGCTGGGCCATGTGCGCTCTCGGGGTGTGGTTGATCGTGTCGCCGTGGATCGTCGGCGACAGCCCGGACGCCGGTGTCGTGTGGAACAACATCATCATCGGTGCGCTGGCCGTGATCCTGGGTCTGGTGTGCGCCGGCACGGCGGCGAAGGCCTCCCGGCCCTAGCCCCCGCCGGAAGCGAAGGCCGGTCCGCGTCCTCGGACCGGCCCTTTCGTGCCCGCGGAACGGTGGTGGCGCGTACGGCGCTGCAGAGGTCCGCGGTCAGCCGCCGGAGCGCGGCGTGTACACGTACGGCGTCGTGGAGGTCAGCGGCGTGAAGCCCAGGCGTTCCAGGATGGGACGGCTCCGGTCGGAGGCGTCGACCCGGAGGTGGTCGTGGCCCCGGGCCGCGGCGGTGCGGGCACGGTGGGCCACCAGCGCGCGGTAGATGCCGCGGCCGCGCCACGCCTCGACGGTGCCGCCGCCCCACAGGCCGGCGAAGCGCGTGCCGGGCACGAGCTCCATGCGGCCGGCGCTGACGGGCTCGTCACCGGCCAGCGCCACGACGGCGACGACGGTGTCCGGGCCGGCCGCCAGCCGGGCGAGCAGTTCGCCGCGCAGCCAGGAGCTGTCCTCGCCGAACGCCTTCTCGTGGACGGCGGCCACGAGCTCCACTCCGCGGGCGTCGGTGACCGGCAAGAAGCGGACGCCCCGCGGCGGTCCGGCGTCCAGGGTCAGTTCCGAGATCCGGCCGATCATCAGCGTCTCCTGCGGCCCGGGGGCGAAGCCGGCCGCGCGCAGCCGCTGCCCGAGGTCCGCCGGACGGTCGTGCCCGTACAGCTTCCACTCGAAGTTCAGGCCGAGCCGGGTGTAGTGGGCGATCTGCTCGGCGATCACCGCGTCGGCGGTGTCCTCGTCGAGGTCGGACCACAGGACGCAGCTGTACCCCGGCGCGGCGGCGGTCTGGCGGACCACCGCGCCGGCCCGTTCGACCCGGGCGTCGCCGGGACCGTCCGGCCGCGCCCCCTCGCGCAGGTCACGGTCGAACAGGGCGAGCAGCGCGGCATGATCCATGCCGGCCATCCCAGCACCGGCCCCGGGGCCGGGCAACGGGTTTTCGGCGGCGTCCGGGGCTCCCCGGGGGCACGCCGTTCCTTTCGCCCCGTGGGCCGGCGCTCTAGGGTCCTGGTGATCACCTCGTCATCCAAGGAGCCCACGATGGTCGTCCAGGACAGGGAACTGCCGTATCTGCGCCGCTGCGTGGAGCTGGCGGCCGAGGCGCTCGACGCCGGGGACGAGCCCTTCGGCTCGGTCCTGGTCGGCGGGGACGGCACGGTACTCAACGAGGACCACAACCGGGTGGCCTCCGGGGACCGCACCCGCCACCCCGAGTTCGAACTGGCACGCTGGTCCGCCGCGCACCTCACGCCCGGGGAGCGGGCGGCCGCCACCGTCTACACCTCCGGCGAACACTGCCCGATGTGCGCGGCGGCCCACGCCTGGGTCGGCCTTGGCCGGATCGTCTACGTCGCCTCCTCGGAACAACTCGCCTCGTGGCTGGCGGAGTTGGGGGTCCCGGCGCCGCCGGTCAGGACGCTGCCCGTGCGGGAGATCGCGCCGGAGGTCGTCGTGGACGGTCCCGTGCCCGAACTCACGGAGCGGGTGCGGGAGCTGCACGTGCGCTTCCAGCGCGGACGCGGCTGAGGGCGACGGGCCGCGCCGCCCCTCCCGAGGGACGGCCCGGGGGCCGGGGCCCGAGATGCAGGGCACCGCATGCGAACCTACGATCGAATTCAACCAGACCAGGTGTACACCCCGGTCTCCCCGACGGGGGGAGGCGCATGTCCTCGCAGGCCAGCCGGCTGCTCACGGTCGGCTATATCGCCCTGGTCGCGGGCGTCACGATCGTGTACATGACCGTGCCGGTGGTGGCGCCCGCGATGTGGGCCGTCATGGGGCTGGCGGGAGTCGTCGCCATCCTGACCGGCACCCACATCCACCGGCCCGCCCACCGGTGGCCCTGGTGGGTGCTGGCCGCCGGCCTGCTCACCTTCATCGCGGGCGATACGTACTACTTCGTGATGGAGGAGTACCTCGGGGCCTCCAATCCGTTCCCGTCCCCGGCCGACGCCTGCTACCTCGCCATGTACCCGCTGTTCGCGATCGGCCTGTCGGGGCTCGTGCGGCACCGGTGGGCCGACCGCGATCTGCCCAGCCTGCTCGACGCGCTGATCGTCACCGCCGGTCTCGCACTGCCCGTGTGGGTGTACCTGGTGCAGCCGCTGACGGTGGTGCAGGGCCTGACCTGGCAGCAGCGCGCCATCAGCATCGCCTATCCCCTCGGCGACATCCTCGTGCTGGCGCTGCTGGCGCGGCTGCTCACGCCCAGCCCGGTCGACGGCTCCAACCATGCCGTACGCCTGCTGGTCATCGGCACGGTCACCCTGCTCGCCACCGACATCGCCTACGGGATCCTGCAGTTGAACGACGTGTGGCAGACGGGCAGCCTGCTGGACCTCGGCTGGGTCGCCTTCTACACCGCCTGGGGCCTGGCCGCGCTGCACCCTTCCATGGTCGAGCTGACCGCCTCGGTGCCCCAGCGGGAATCGCTGCTGCCGCCGCCGCGCCGGCTGGTCGTGCTCGCGGTGGTCACGCTGATCGCGCCGGGGATCCTGCTCTGGGAAGGGCTGAGCGACCAGACCCGGGACGCCGCCGTGATCGCCGGGTTCTCGGGGGTGCTGTTCCTGCTGGTGATCCTGCGGCTCGCGGGCATGGTCGTGGCCCACCGGCGGGCCGTCACGCGCGAACTCGCCCTGCGCAAGGCCGCCGCGTCCCTGGTCTCCGCCTTCCGCCAGGAGGAGATCGACCAGTCGTGCCGCGCGGGGGTCGACCGGCTGATGGGCCCCGACGTACCGCACCGGACCATGCTGCTGCCGACGGAGCGGGCCGGAGAGCTCGACACCCGTTCCACCCACCTGGTGAGCCCGGCCGCGCTCGCCCCGGACATCGCCGCCCGGCTGGACGCGCTGCCGTCCGTGCTGGTCTGCCCCATGACCCAGCCCGGCCGGCCGGCCGGCGCGGTCCCGGGCGTCCTGCTGGTCGCCGCGCCGGAGAGCCGGCTGCGCGAGACCTCCGGCTCGCTGGAGATCCTGGCGTCGCACGCGGGTCTGGCCATGGAGCGGGTCACCCTGCGCCAGGAGGTCATCCGGCGGGAGAACGAGGCGTACTTCCGCACCCTCGTGCGCAACGCCTCCGACGTCATCCTGATCCTGGAGGACGACGACACCATCCGGTACGCCAGTCCCTCGGCGCGCTCCGTGTTCGGCACCGACGACCTCGTCGGCGTGCCCCTGCCCGAGCTGGTGGACTCCGGGGACCGGGAGCGGGCCGCGCGCGAGCTGGCCACCGTCCGGGAGCAGGGCCCGCGGGCGGGGCACGACCACTGGTGGGTGCGGCGCCGGGACGGACGCGTCGAGGTGGAGGTGCGGTGCAGCGACTTCCGGGACGAGCGGACGGTGTCCGGACTGGTGGTGACCCTGCGGGACGTGACCGAGCAACGGCGCCTGGAGCAGGAGCTGACGCAGCGGGCCTTCCACGACTCGCTGACCGGCCTGCCCAACCGGACCCTGCTGCTGGAGCGGATCGAACGCGCCCTGCTGCGCGGCCGCCGCGAGTCGTCGCTGACCTGCCTGCTCTTCATCGACCTGGACGACTTCAAGCTCGTCAACGACACGATGGGGCACCGTGCGGGCGACCAGCTGCTGATCGCGGTCGGCAACCGGCTGTCCCGGGCGCTGCGCCGCAGTGACACCGCGGCCCGGCTGGGCGGCGACGAGTTCGCCGTGCTGATGGAGGACGCCAAGCAGCCGCTCGACGCGGAGCTCCTGGCGGCGCAGGTGATCCAGACGCTCGGCCGGCCGTTCGACCTGGCCGACGAGTCGGTCACGGTCTCCGCGAGCGTCGGGGTCGCCACCGCGCGCGACAGCACGGACGCGGAGGAGCTCCTGGGCCACGCCGACCTCGCGCTGTACGCGGCGAAGGCAGCCGGCAAACGGCAGTGGCGCCGGTTCCGGCCGCTGCTGCGCAGCCGTATGGTCGAACGGCACGACCTGCAGTCCCAGCTGGCCCGGGCGGTCGCCGACAAGGCGTTCGACCTGCGCTACCAGCCGGTCGTGGACATCACCGCGGGCGAGGTCGTCGGATTCGAGGCTCTGGTCCGCTGGCCGCACGGGCAGCGGCCGCACGTGCCGCCGGACCAGTTCATCAGCCTGGCCGAGGAGACGGGGCACATCGCGCCGCTGGGCTCGTGGGTGCTGGAGAACGCGGTCAACGACATCGCGGACCTGCAGCGGCTGCCGGGCCCGGTCCGGCCGCCCTACGTCAGCGTCAACGTCTCCGCCCGCCAGTTCCGCGACGCCGGGTTCGTCGAACAGGTCGGCCAGGCGCTCAGCACCCCGGGGCTGGAACCGGGGTCGCTGCAACTGGAGCTGACCGAGACGGTGCTGCTGCACCGTGACGACCGGCTCCAGACGGTGCTGCACACGCTGAAGGAACTCGGGGTGCACATCGCGGTCGACGACTTCGGCACCGGCTTCTCGTCCCTGCGGTATCTGCGGGACTTCCCGATCGACGTACTGAAGATCGACAAGTCGTTCATCGACGACATCGCGCGCGACGCCCAGCAGGTCGCCCTCGTCGAGGGCATCGTGCGGATCGCCGACACGCTGGGCCTGCAGGTCATCGCGGAGGGCATCGAGGACGCCGCGCAGCGGGACCTGCTGGCCGGGATGGGGTGCCGGTTCGGTCAGGGGTTCCTGTTCGCCCGCCCCATGACCGTGGAGCAGACCGCGCATGTGCTGCGCGAGCCCAGCGCCCGCCCCTTCGCGCCGCGCCGCACCCCGCGGCCGCGCGTCGACACCGCCGCCCGGGGACGCCGCGAGGCGCGCTGGGCCGACCTGGAGCATCTGCGGCGCACCAGCCCGATGAGCGACGCGGTGCTCGACGAGGTGCGCGGCCGGCACATCCGCAGCGGCGACCACTGGCTGATCGACTTCGCCTCCTGCAACTACCTGGGGTTCGACTGGGACCCGGAGGTCATGGAGTCGGTCGAGCCCGCGGTGCGCCGGTGGGGCACCCACCCGAGCTGGTCACGGCTGCTGGGCAGCCCGCGGCTGTACCCCGACATCGAGGAGCGGCTCGCCGCGCTGCTGGGCGCGCCGGACACGCTGCTGCTGCCGACGCTGACACTGGTGCACTCCTCGGTGATCCCGGCGCTGGCCGAGGACGGGCACGTGTTCGTGGAGGCGACCGCGCACCGCACGGTCTACGACGGCTGTGTGGTGGCCCGCGCGCAGGGCGCCACCCTGCACCGCTTCCACGCCGAACGCCTCGACGAACTGCGGGCCCTGCTGGCCGGCGTGCCGAAGGGCACGCCCCGCCTGGTGTGCCTGGACGGCGTCAACAGCATGAGCGGCAACGTCCCGGACCTGCCGGCCCTGGCGGCGGTCTGCCGCGCCGAGGGGGCGACGCTGTACGTCGACGACGCGCACGGCTTCGGCGTGATCGGGGAACGCGGGCCGGGCGAGACCTGCCCGTACGGGATGCGCGGCAACTGCGTGGTGCGGCACACCGGCGAGTCGTACGACGGGATCGTCCTGGTCGGCGGGTTCTCCAAGGCGTACTCGTCGCTGCTGGCGTTCCTCGCGCTGCCGCCGGAGCTGAAGAACCGGCTGAAGACGGCGGCCGCTCCCTATCTGTACTCGGGGCCGTCCCCGACGGCGTCCCTGGCCACGGCGCTGGCGGGGCTGGACGTCAACGAGCGCCGGGGCGATGTCATCCGGGCCGAGCTGTACCGCAAGACGGTGCGGGTGCTCGACCACCTGGACGGCATGGGCGTGCACACGCTCAACACGGACCGGCTGCCCATCGTGGAGGTGCCGCTGGCCAACCCGGCGGACCTGGACGCGGTCGCCGCGTTCCTGTGGGAGGAGGGCATCTACGTGACGCTGGCCGCCTACCCGCTGGTGCCGCGCGACCGGGTGGGTTTCCGCGTCCAGCTCACGGCGCTCAACTCCGACGAGGACATCGAGCGGCTCAACGGGACGCTGACCCGGCTGTCCGAACGCTTCCCGCTGCGGATGAAGGGCTAGACGGCCATGACGACGCACAACGACGACGTGGACTGGGACCGCTGGCCGGTCGCGGACTACCTCGCGGAGAACTACCGCGAGGTGCACGCGTCGGACGCGGCCGTCATCGCGCACCATGCCGCGTTCTACCGTGCCCTGCCGGCCGGCGGGATCGCGCGCGCGGTCGAGTTCGGGGCAGGGCCCAACCTCTATCCGCTGATGCTCGCGTCCGCCGCGTGCCGCCGGATCGACGCCGTGGAGGCGGGCGCGAGCAACGTGGCCTATCTCCAGGACCAGATCTGCCACCGGATCGACGCGAGCTGGCTGCCGTTCCACGCGCTGTGCCGGCGGCTCGATCCACGGGTGCCCGCGACGCTGGCCGGGGCGCTGGCGCCGGTGAACGTCGTCCACGCCGACGTCCGGGCCCTGCCGCCGGGCACGTACGAGCTGGGTTCCATGCACTTCGTCGCGGAGAGCGTGACGGAGGACTTCGCCGAGTTCGCCGACTTCTGCCGTGCCTTCGTCCGCGCGGTCGCCCCCGGCGGTCATCTGGTGGCCGCGTTCATGGAGAACATGCCGACCTACCGCATCGGCCCGGCCTCGCGCTGGCCCGGCTGCCCGGTCGGCCCGGCGACGGTCACCGAGGTCTTCGGCCCCCTGACCCGCGACCTGGACATCACCCACATCGACACGGATCCGACCCTGCCGGACTACGGCGACTCGGGGATGGTGCTGCTGACGGGGGTGGCGGAGGCGGTCTGACCCGGGCGCCTTTCTCCTCCCTGCCGAACAGGGCCGGGGCCGCGGTCGGACGGCTCAGCCGTCGGTCTCCCCGTTCCCGGCCGGGCGGAAGCGCCTGCGCAGCACCACTCCCCCGAGCACCAGCGCCGCACCCGCGGCGACGGTCTGGAGCGTGTGGTCCGCGCCCGTGTGGGCCAGGGCGCCCCGGGCCTGCTGGGGCGTGGTGTGCCGGATCTGCTCCGGAACCGGGCGCGTGCGCGGCGGGTCGGACGGCTCCGGGGCGGCCGGCTTCGCCGGGACGTGCGGCCGGGCCGGGCGGTCGCCGGGCGTGTTGGAGGACTCGTTGCCGGTCGACGGGTTGCCGATGCCGACCACGTCCACCGTGTTGCCGGTGACGTTGACAGGGAGCCGGACCGGCAGCTGCACGCCGTTGCCGGAGACCACGCCCGGCGCGTCCTCTCCCCGGCTCTCGGCGACCGCACCGCCGGAGCGCCCCGGCCGCTCGGCCGCCCGGCCGTCGCGGTTGGCGCAGGCGTTGCCCGCGGCGGGGTTCAGCAGCCCCACCACGTTCACGGTGTTGCCGCACACGTTGACCGGGACGTGCACCGGCAGCTGGACGGTGTTGCCGGAGACCACCCCGGGCGAACCGGCCGCGGAGCCGTCCGCCCCGGAACCGGCGTACGCGGGGACGGTCATGGCCATCGCGCCCGAGGCGGCGGCGACGGCGATCACACCGTTTCGGGTGACCCGCTTCATAGGTTCCCTGCCTTCCAGACATCGTCGCGGGCACTCACCCGCACGAGATAAAACGCGGGGCGCCCGATCCGAGTTATGGCTTATCGGCCTTTCACTCCATCGAGCGGCCGGGTTGTCGAACTAGCGGTAAAGACCTTCGTATGCGTGAGGAAACGGGCAGGTGAAACCGCGCAGGGTAGGCCACTTCCGCCCGCCCCGCCCGCCCGGAGGCGCACCCCACGGGGCGCGCTTATCGTGGGCGAGGGCGCCGTGGGGCGTCCCTGGAGGCATCGATGCTGGCCAAGCTGTCCACGCGCCCTTCGATCCGGCGCTGCGCGGTCGCCGGCGCGTGCGGACTGGCCCTGCTGGGTGCGGGCCTGCCGACCGCCGCCGACCCCTCGCCCGGCCTGGAGCGCTTCTACGACCAGAAGGTGAAGTGGTCCCGTTGCGCGGGGCCGGACATGCCGAAGGACCTGCAGTGCGGCAAGGTCACCGTCCCGCTCGACCACGACCGGCCGGAGCGGGGCACGCTCGACCTCGCCGTGGCCCGCTACCGGGCCACCGGCGCCTCCCGGGGCTCGGTGCTGCTGAACTTCGGCGGCCCCGGCGGCCAGGGCGTGGGCCAGCTCGCGCTCGCCGGCAAGGAGTTCATGGACCTGACCGACGGCTACGACGTGGTCTCCTTCGACCCGCGCGGCGTCGGCCGCTCCTCCCCGGTCAGCTGCGGCAACGCCTCCGACGACGCCCTGGACGCGACCGACGGCAACGCCGACGTGACCGACCCGCAGGCCGTGCTGACGAAGCTGCGCGAGGCGGCGGCCGAGTGTGCCGAGCACTCGGGCCCGGTCCTGCCCCACATCGGCACGGTGAACGCCGCCCGTGACCTGGACGTCCTGCGCGACGCGCTCGGGGACGGCAAGCTGAACTACCTCGGCTTCTCCTACGGCAGCCGGCTCGGCGCGGTCTACGCGGCGCAGTTCCCGGAGAAGGTCGGCCGCATGGTGCTGGACGGCGTCGACACGCTGACCGAGCCGCTGGCCGAGCAGGGCGTGGTCAGCGCACGCGGGCAGCAGACCGCGCTGGAGAACTTCCTCACCTGGTGCACCGAGGACATCGCCTGCCCCTTCGGGCAGAACGCGCGCGAGGCCGAGGAGCACGTCGTCGAGGTCGTGAAGTCGCTCGACGAGGGCCCGGTGCCGACGGACTTCGGCGAGGCGTTCTCCGGCCAGGACTTCGCCGGTGCCCTCGGGCAGGGCCTCTACAGCAGGGAGCTGTGGCCCTCGCTCCAGCGGGCCGTCGCCCGGCTGCTGGAGGAGGGCGACACGAGCGGCTTGGAGGCCTTCCTGCACGGCGGCTTCACGCTCCCGCCGCCGGGCAGGGCCCACCGTGGGCTCACCGACCCGGCGGACGTGCCCCTGGACAACCTGCCGGCGGCGCTGATGGCGGTGAACTGCGCGGACGATCCCGACCGCCCGGGCGCCGCGCGGATCACCCGGGACCTCGGCCGGCTGCGCGCCCGGTACGAGCAGGCGTCCCCGGTCTTCGGGCCGTACCGGCTCACGCAGGTGCTGATGTGCTACGGCCGCCCCAAGGGCACGGACTTCATCCGCGACAAGGTCAAGGACGTCGACACACCGCGCATGCTGCTGGTCGGCACCCGGGGCGACCCGGCCACGCCGTACCGCTGGACGGTGGAGACGGCCGAGCGGCTGGGATCGTCCGCCGTGGTGCTCGACAACCGCGGTGAGGGCCACACCGGCTACGGCTCCTCCACGTGCGTGCACCGCAAGGTCGACGCGTTCCTGCTGTACGGCACCCTCCCGCCGGACGGCAGCTCCTGCGGCTCCGACCACGACACCGAGTGAGCCGGTGCGGGCCCCGGGACCGCGCCCTCAGCCGAGGGCGACCTCGGGTGCGTACAGCTCCAGCCACATCGCCAGGTCCAGGGTCCGTTCCAGGCCGCGCCGCGCGGCCTGGCCGCTGATTGGCGTGTCGCTGCGGGCGACCCGGCGCAGCCGCTCGGGGTCGACGAGGTCGAAGACAGGGTGGTCCGGCCGGGCGAGCAGGTCCTCGGCCTGGTGCCGCAGGGCCACCGCGTAGCGCGGGTCCTGCGTGGACGGGTAGGGGCTCTTGACCCGGTCGTAGACGGACCGCGGGATCAGGTCCGCGGTCGCCTCCCGCAGCAGACTCTTCTCCCTGCCGTCGAAGGACTTCAGCGCCCACGGCGCGTTGTAGACGTACTCGACGAGCCGATGGTCGCAGAACGGCACCCGGACCTCCAGTCCGACGGCCATGCTGGCGCGGTCCTTGCGGTCGAGGAGGATCCGCACGAACCGGGTGAGGTGGAGGTGGCTGATGCGGCGCATCCGGAACTCGAAGTCGCTCTCGCCGTCGAGGCGCTCGACCCGGGCGGCGGCGGAGCGGTAGCCGTCGGCCACGTACGCCTCCAGGTCCAGGGCCTTGACCAGCTCGGGGCGCAGGACCTCGGTGTCGTCGCCGAAGTGCCGGCCGAAGCTCACCAGCCAGGGGAAGGTGTCGGCCGTGCGGGCCTCCTCGTCGAAGAACTGCCGGTAGCCGCCGAAGACCTCGTCGGCCGACTCGCCCGACAGGGCCACCGTGGAGCGTTCGCGGATGGCCTTGAACAGCAGGTACAGGGAGGCGTCCATGTCGCCGAGGCCCGCCGGGAGGTCGCGCGCCCTGATCACCTTCTCGCGTACGGCGGGGTCGGCGAGGGCGTCCGGGTCGAGCACGATGTCCTGGTGCTCGGTTCCGCTGGCGCGGGCCACGTCGTGCACGAAGGGGGTGTCCGGGGTGGCGCGCAGTTCGTCGGCGACGAAGTGCTCGGCCTGACCGGCGAAGTCGACGGCGAAGCTGCGGACCTTCTCCCCCTGCGCGCCGAGCTGCCGGGCGGCGAGGGCCGTCATGGCGGAGGAGTCGAGTCCGCCGGAGAGCAGGGTGCAGCGGGGCACGTCCGCGACGAGCTGACGGCGCACGATGTCGTCGAGGAGCGAGCGGACGGTGGCGAGGGTGGTGGCGCGGTCGTCCTCGTGGGGGCAGGTGCGCAGCTCCCAGTAGACGCGCCGGCGCAGGCCGGTGCGGTCGACGGTGACGACGGTGCCGGGTTCGACCTCGCGCATGCCCTCCCACACGGCGTGACCGGGCGTCTTGATCATGGTGAACAGCTCGCGCAGACCGTCGAGGCCGACGCGGGGCCGGGTCAGCGGGTTGGCGAGGATCGCCTTCGGTTCGGAGCCGAACAGGACGCCGTCGGAGGTGGGGTGGTAGTAGAGGGGCTTGATGCCCATGCGGTCGCGGATCAGCACGAGCCGGTCGGTGCGGCCGTCCCAGACGGCGAAGGCGTACATGCCGTTGAGGCGCTCCGCGACGGCGTCTCCCCATTCCAGGTAGCCGCGCAGCACGACCTCGGTGTCGGAGTCGGTGGCGAAGCGGTGACCGCGTGCGGCGAGCTCACCGCGCAGCTCGGTGAAGTTGTAGGCCTCTCCCGAGTAGACGAGGGCGACGGTGCCGTGCGGCGTCGCGGCGGTCATGGGCTGGCGGCCCCCGGGCAGGTCGATGATCGCGAGCCTGCGGTGACCGAGCCCGGCGGGGCCCTCGGCCCAGACGCCCCGGTCGTCCGGCCCGCGGCAGGCCATCGTCTCGGTCATCGCGTCCAGGGTCACGGCCTCGGCCCTCAGATCACGGTCGAAGGAGACCCAGCCGGTGATGCCGCACATACACGTACCTCCGCAAATTTAATGTAGTGGCCATCTATATTTCGAGCCTGTTACACGGGCCAGCACCGGTCAACTCATCCACCCCGGCCGCGCCTCCGGCACCCACCTCATTCCAGCCGGGCTTTGCACGCGCAATACTCGATGAGCCGCTCTCCCCCGGGGCCGTCGCCGTCGGAAATCCGCCAGCGGCAAAAATTTCCCCAACTCCCGGGCCGCGAGGGTCGGCAGGGGGCGAGTGGAGAGTGGGCCGGATGCCCCGAATGCCCTAATCGTGAATCGGCTCTATCGTGCTGTCATGGAGCACGTTCTGAGTCCCGCGACCCTTGCCGAGCTGCGGCGCCCGCGCCCCTACCCCGCGGTCTCCGTGCTGACGCCGACACACCGGCGCGAGCCCTACAGCGCCCAGGACCAGGTCCGGCTGCGCAACGTGGTGGCCGAGGCGAAACGGCAGCTGGAGGCGGATCCGGCGGTCACCCGGGAGCGGCGCGCCGAGGTCGCCCACCACCTCGACCGGGCCCTGTCCGAGGTCGACCTCACCCACGCCGAGGACGGACTGGCGATCTTCGCAGCCCCCGGGGAGCACCAGGTGTGGTCGCTGGCCCGGCCCGTGCCCGAACGCGTGGTCCTCTCGGACACCTTCCTCACCCGCAATCTCGTCTCGGCCCACACGGCCGGACGGCCGTTCTGGGCGCTCTCGCTCGCCGCCGACCGCGCGACCCTCTGGAGCGGCGGCGTCGACCGTGTCACCGAAGCCCGGCTCGGCGGCTTCCCGCTGACCCGGCGCGTGGAGAACTTCGACCCCGAGCGGCAGCAGCGCATCGGCGACCAGCCGAGCGCCTTCCGGGAGGAGCGCACCCGCCGGTTCCTGCGGGAGACCGACACCGCGATGGGCGCCGTCCTGCGCGATCATCCGCGCCCGCTCTACGTCACCGGCGAGCCGGCCGCCCTCTCCCTGCTGGACGAGGCCGGCAGCGCCACCGCGGGAGCGGTCCGCGTCCCGCACGGAGGGCTGGCGCACGGCACGCCCGAGACCGCGTGGCAGGCCCTGCGTCCGGTCCTGGAGGCGGAGGCCCGCAGCAGCACGGACGACGTGACCCGGGCCCTGGAAACCGCCCGTGGACGGCGGGCGTTCGCGGCCGGCGTCGACGAGCTGTGGCAGAGCGCCCGGGACGGCCGCGTCCGGCTGCTGGCCGTCGAGGAGAACTACCGCGTCACCGTCCGCGACGCCGGCGACCATCTGGTCCTCGCCCGGAGCGGCGACCTCGACTCGCGCGAGGACATCGTGGACGAGATCGTCGAGCAGTGCCTGGAGACGGGCGCCGACGTCCGCTTCGTGCCCGACGGCGCGCTCGGTGAGGCGGACGGCATCGCCGGGGTCCTGCGGTACTGAGAACAGCGCCTCGAACACCAGGTCGTCGAACGCGTGAGGGAGCCCCGCCGCCGTCCCGACGGGGCGTCAAATGCCCTGTGTAATCTACGACTTGGCACTCCGGGTGACACGCTTTCCCGCTACCTCGGAGTAACTCCGCGAGACGGTGGCATATGCCGGAAGCACCACCGTATCGTGTGGTGCCAAATCCCTTACAGGGCGTCGCGGGCTGTGCGACAGTCGTAACGGTCCCTCCGTCCGCCTTGGTCGTACCGTCCCGCATCGGAGTGCGTCATGCCGTCCCACCTCTCCGCGGACCGCCCCGCCGCCCAGCCGCCCGGACGCGGCTCGGTCGACGCGCTCATCTCGCAGACGCGGCGGCTCAAGGGCGAGGTGGACGCGGTGCGCCGGGACACCGAGGACGACGGGACGGACCACCCGCGCGGACGCTGGCAGCGCGCCCTGTGCGACCTCGCCCTGCACCAGCTCGACGACCTCGACGAGCACCTCGCCCAGCTGCGCGACGGCCCCCTCCCCCTTGCCCCGGACCCGGATCCGGCCACGCCCGCACAGGGCTCGCTGCTCAGCCGGGTCGGCAGCGCCGAGTGGAACCTCCTCACGGACGAGGCCAGTTGGTCCGGGGAGCTCTACCAGATCCTGGGCCGCGACCCCGCCGCTCCCCCGCTCACCCTCGACGAGCTGCCGTCCCTGGTGCTCGACGAGGACCGGCCCGGGCTGACGGCGATGGTGACCAACTGCCTCGTCGACGCCCGGCCCATCGACGGCGAGTTCCGCATCGCACGCCCCGACGGAGGCGTCCGGACCGTGCACATGATGGGCGAACCGGTACTCGACGCCGACGGGAGCACGGCCTCGATGTGGGCCGTGCTGCGCGACGTCAGCGAACTGCGCCGCAGCCAGCGGGTGGTGAGCCGGACCCGTGACTCGCTGCACCACCAGCGGGAGGCCGCGCGGACCGAGCACCGGCTCGCGGTCGAACTGCAGGAGGCCGTGCTGCCGCCCTGGCGCGGCTCCCTGCGGCTCCCGCACCGCGGCCCGCGCAGCCTCGACCTCGCGGCCCGCTGCCTGCCGGCGTCCACACGCACCCTGATCGGCGGCGACTGGTACGACGCGCTCGAACTGACCGACGGCGACACACTGTTGAGCGTCGGCGACCTCACCGGGCAGGGCGTCGGGGTCACGTCGAACATGACCATGCTGCTCGGCGCCGTGCGCGGGATGGCGATGGCCGGGGCCCCGCCCGGGCAGCTGATGGCCTGGCTGAACCAGTTACTCGACGCCACCGTGCAGCCCGCCCTCGGCAGCGCCGTCTGCTGCCGCTACCGCCCCGCCACCCGCACCCTGGTGTGGGCGCAGGCCGGACACCCCGCCCCGCTGCTCTTCCGCGACGGGACGGGGCGTGTCCTGGACACCCCGGACGGCGTCCTGCTCGGCGCCACCTCGGGCGCCGTGTACGGGCAGGCCGAGGAGACCCTTCAGGACGGTGACCTGCTGCTCCTGCACACCGACGGGCTGGTGCCCGGGCACACGGGAGCCGCGGCCGCGCATCTCCTCCTCGATCTGGCGCCGCGTCTGACGGGGTCCGCCGGCGCGGAGGACTGCGTACGGGCAGTCGTCGAGGAGTTCGGCGCGAGCGAGCGCGAGGACAACGCCTGCGTGCTCGTCGCCAAGGTCATGTCATAGCAACTCAGGCCTGTGCGGCGGCACCGCCCCTGCCCTTCGTCTTGGGCAGGGCGAGCTTGATCTCCTCCCGGAGCTCCTGAATCTTCGGATAGCCCGAGTACTGCGCGGTGAGCCGGTACATCTGGCGCAGCCGGTCCCAGGTGCGGTGGGAGGAGTTGGACCCCATCGACACCAGGGCCAGCCGGGCGTAGCGGTCGGCCTGTTCGGGGTCGTCGGCGATGAAGCAGGCCGAGGCCATCGACAGGTAGTCGAAGATCTTCGAGCGCTGCCGGCCGTCGACCCGCAGGGCCAGGGCCTTCTCCGCGTAGTGCTGGGCATGCGCGGCCGCGCCCGGCTCGAACTCGGCGAGCGTGCGGTAGGCCAGGGCCTGCATGCCGTAGAGGTCCTCCTCCTTGAAGGTCTGCATCCAGTCCGGCGGGGGGACGTCGGCCTTGTCGGAGACGAACAGGTCCTCCGCCCGGCCGAGCGTGCGGCGCATGGCCTGGCCCTTGCCCATCGACGCCTGCGCCCAGGCCTCGATCGTGTAGAGCATCGCCCGGGTGCGGGGCAGCACCTCCTCGCCCGAGCCGGACGTGGCCAGCTTCATCAGGTCCAGTGCGTCGTCCGGCCGGCCCAGGTGCACCATCTGGCGGGCCGCGCGGGAGAGCGCCTCTCCCGCGCGGGGCCGATCCCCGCCCTCTCTGGCCGCGTGCGCGGCGATGACGAAGTACTTCTGGGCCGTGGGCTCCAGGCCGACGTCGTGCGACATCCAGCCCGCGAGGACGGCCAGGTTGGCGGCGACGCCCCACAGGCGCCGCTGGAGATGGGGAGGGTGACGGTAGGCGAGCATGCCGCCCACCTCGTTGAGCTGGCCCACCACGGCCTTGCGCTGGAGCCCGCCGCCGCGGGCGGCGTCCCAGGCGCGGAACACCTCGACCGAGCGCTCCAGTTCCTCGATCTCCTGCGACCCGATGGGGGCGGCCTCGTAACGGTCGAACCCAGCGGGGTCGGCGTGCAGGGGATGGTCGAGGTCGGGGGCGTCGGCAGCCAGGGCAGGGTCGGAGTGCAGCCAGTCGTACATGGCGCTGCTGAGTGCGGATCCCGCGGCGAGCGCGGCGCCCGCGCCCACCAAGCCGCGTCGGTTGAGCATGAGGTCCATTCCCGTGAATTCGGTGAGGACCGCAGCCGTCCGCTCGGGCGCCCACGGCACACCGTCGGGAGCCTCCGGGCTCCCGCCGCCCTGCCGTTTCCCCGCACGCCCGTGCCGGACCAGACCGAGGTCCTCGATGGTCACGACACGGCCGAGACGCTCGGTGAACAGAGCCGCCAGCACCCGCGGCACCGGATCGCGCGGGATCTCTCCCATGTCGATCCACCGCCGCACCCGGGAGGTGTCGGTCGACAGCTGGGGATGGCCCATGGCCGCCGCCTGCCGGTTGACCAGCCTCGCGAGTTCGCCCTTGGACCAGCCGGCCAGGCCGAACAGGTCCGCGAGCCGGGTGTTGGGTTGTCCGCTCACGTCAAGCCCCCAGGTTCTCGGCTGAGTTGACAGTAGCCCGGGGAGACTTGCCGGGCGACTATTCGCCAGGGTTCGCCAGGGTGCGCCAGATGGTGTGCCACCGGCCATCCGGTGTCAGGTAGGAACGCGCCACCCCGACCCGGTCGCCGCAGGGACATTCCCCAGGGTGATCCCGGGCGTCCGGGCCGGGTGAGGCGCTGTCGTCGCAGGCACACGAAGGGATCTGTCTCGCCCATGTACGCAGCATCGTCCTCCGTGTCCGCACCGCCCCGGTCGCTCCACCCGCGTCCCACGGACAGCGGCCCCTACCTCGCCCCCGCGCGGCCGGCGGCCCCCGTGCTCGGAGCGGGCAGGGCTCGGCGCGGCGCGGTGCTCGGCACCCAACCGCTCAGCGGGAGACTCGACTTGTCCGGCCCCCAGGGCGCGCAGCTGCGCACGGCGATCGCGTCGGTGCACCGCATCTGCCCGGAGTTCGCCCCGGTCCAGGTGCTGCGCCGCACCGGCCGCTCCGTGCTCCTGGTCGGCACGACCGGTCGCAGCACGGCCGTCGCCAAGTGTTTACTGGACCACTCCCCCGCCTGGTCCGAGCGGATCCGCCACGAGATAGCGGCGTACCGCTCGTTCGTCCGGCACCGCCCTCCCGTGCGGGCGCCGAGACTGATCGCGGCGGACCCGGACAACTGCACCCTGGTCATCGAGCGGATGCCCGGCCGGGTGGCGGCCCTCCAGCGGCACCCGGCCGAGGCGCCGCCCCGGGCGGACATCAGGGCGGCGCTCGGCGCGATCTGTCGGCTGAACGCCTGGCGGCCGCCCGCGGGCACCTTCGACGCCCCGCTGGACTACGCGGCCCGGATCGCCCGGTACCACGAGCTGGGGCTGCTCACCGACCGCGACCTGGGCGACCTGCAGAAGCTGCTGCACGGCATCGCGCAGGCCGCCGGGCGGCAGGGCATGGGCCAGTTCTGCCACGGCGACGCCCTGCTGTCGAACCTGCTCCTGTCACCGGCCGGTCCAGTGCTGGTGGACTGGGAGCACGCGGGCTGGTACCTGCCGGGTTACGACCTGGCGACGCTGTGGTCGGTGCTCGGGGACGCACCGGTCGCGCGCCGGCAGATCAGCCAGATCGCACAGTCGGCGGGCCCGGCGTCCCGGGACGCCTTCCTGGTGAACCTGATGCTGGTGCTGACGCGTGAGATCCGCACCTATGAGACGGCCGTGCAGCGTTCGATGCACGACGCGGCCCCGGCGGCACCGGGCCCGGCCCATCCTGGTGCTGCGCCGTCCGGCGAGGAACAGCGGCTGCTGCTGCGGCGGCTGCACGACGACTGCCAGTTGGCCCGGCGGGCCGTGCGCGCGGCGGTCGGCACTCGCTGACGGGGACGAAGCGGCCGCTGTACGCCCGGCCGGGCGTACAGCGGCCGCTTCGTGTGTGCGGGCGTACCGCCGCGTCGGGTCAGCCCTGCTGGAACAGCTCCGCCGGGAGCGGCTTGAGGAGCGCGTAGAGATCGTCCGTGATGGGGCGGTCCCAGGCGGCGATGGTCACCAGGACGTTGTCGCTGCGGTCGAACTGCACGCAGGAGATCCGGCTCTCGGAGAGCTTGACCCGGCGCACGATCAGGAGGTTGTCGCCCTGCATCACCGGCACGTCCTCGGTGCCGACGACGGTGACCTCCTCGTCGTTCTCCAACGCCAGGAGGAGCTGCGCCACCTCGAAGGGGACCTCGCCCTCGGGGACGTCGCGGGCCGGGGAGCCCTCCGGCAGATTGCCGATGATCATGGCGGGACCACGGCCGCCGAACAGGTCGTAGCGCAGGAAGACGCCCTGGCAGGTGCCGTCGGGCGCGGGCAGCAGTCCCGCACCGAGGTTGCCGGGCCAGTCGCCCGGGTCCATGGCCAGTACGTCGAAGTCGGGCCCGGCGGGAGTGGCGCTGCGGCGGCGGAGGAACGACATGTCGCCATGGTACGTGCCCGGGCCTGCGACGTGTCGGGTGGGCGGCGTCTCGATCGGGCAGGGGCCGGCCCTAAGCCGTGTCCGCGGCCGTCCGGTGCCGGCGGTGGTGGCGGGCCACCCGGGCCCGGTTGCCGCAGGAGGGCTTGCACCATTCCTGGCGGGGGTGGTCCTTGAGGAAGTACCGCACGCAGCGCGGTGCGTGGCAGGCGCGCAGCCGGTCGCGGTCGGGGCTCGTGAGGAACGCGATCACGGCTCGTGCGAGGGTCGCGGCCGGATCGCTCGCGTCCCGGACGGGCCGGTGCAGGACGACGGGAGCGGTGTCCTCGGGCCAGTCCAGGACGGGCACGATCGGGGTGCGGGAGGCCGCCTCGTTCAGCCGCCGCAGGGCTTCGGCCGCCGGCATCAGATGGGCGGCGTCGGCGGGGCTCGGTGCGCCGGGGCGCACGGCCCGGGCGAAGAGGGCGCGCACGGCGGCCCGCAGCTCGCGGACGGCGGTGAGCTGCGCGGCGTCGGCGGTGAATCCGGCGCCGTCGCCTTCCTCCCGGGCCGGCGGTCCCGGGCGGTGCGGGGTGGCCCGGTCGCGATCGATGTCCGGCAGGACCTCGGGGTGGGCCCGCACCCAGGCGGTCAGGTCCGCCGGGGTGGTCAGGTCGTCGGTAACGCCTCCGTTGCCGTCGTGCCGGACGGTGAGGGCGAGGTCCAGGGCGAGCCGTGCGTCCCTGCTGATGGGTTCCCGCATGGCCCTAATGATAGGCGGGCCCGTATCCATTACCTCGCGGCCCGGTCCTCGGGTGGTGCCGGAGGGATCACCGCCACGGGGCTGGCGGCATGCAGCAGCACGGCGTGGGTGACCGAGCCCATCATCCGGGCGGGCGCCAGCAGGTGCCGGCGGTGGCGCCCCACGACGACGAGGTCGGCGTCCCGGGAAGCGGCGACGAGGTGCCCGGCCGCGTCCCCGGCCGCCGGGAGCGGCTCGACCTCGACATCGGGGTGCCGTGCGCGGTAGGGGGCGAGGAAGCCCTCGGCGAGGACCCGGGCCTCGTCCTCGACGACGTCCTGGTCGACGACCGGCGGGGGCATCTCCCCCGGCAGCATCCAGGGCTGCGCGGGCCACGGGTAGGCGGCGACGGCCTGGAGCCGGGCCCCGCGCCGGGCGGCCTCGGCGAAGGCGAACTCCAGCGTGGCGTCGTCGGGGCCGTCGACCTTCAGGCCGACGACCACGCGCGGGGCCGGCCCGGCCGGTCCCGCGCCGTGCACCTCCCGTCCGGGCCGGGGCACCACGACGACGGGGCACTCGGCGTCGCGGGCGGCGGCCAGGCTGGTCGAGCCGAGCAGCAGGCTGGCGAAGCCGCCGCGGCCCCGCGATCCGAGGACCAGCAGCTGGGCGCCGGCGCCCAGTTCGGGCAGGACCACGCCGGTCGCGCCCTCCAGGCCGACGTACTCGGTCTCCGGCAGGCCGGTGCGGTTGTCCAGGTGGGTGCGGATCCGGTCGAGGACGGGGTCCTGTCGTGGGTCGGCGGGCCCGGCGGCGAGGACCTCGGGCTGGGCCCAGTGGGCGTACTGGCGTACGTGGGCCACGCGCAGCGGGGCCGAGCGCCCGCGCGCCGCGTCGACGGCCCACTCCAGGGCGCGCAGGCTGTCGTCCGAACCGTCGACCGCCGCGACGACGGGCAGGGTGCTCATGGGTGCCTCACTTCCGGGTGCCGACCGTCCCCTCCCCGGTACCAGCCTGACGCAAGGGCCGGCCGAGGGAGGCTGCTCGGGGTCGCGTGTCCGCGAACGCGGGCGGAAGACCCCCGGATCGGCCGTCGGACACGGCCGCCCGGGGCGGTCGGCTCCCTGACGTCAGGTGAGGTCGAACTCCCCTTCCCGCGCTCCCGAGACGAACGCGCCCCACTCGGCGGGCGTGAAGATCAGGGAAGGGCTTTCGGGGCGGGCACTGTTCCGCATGGCGATGAAGCCCTCCACGAAGGCGATCTGCACATCCCCCAGGCCACGGCTGCTGGACTGCCACTGTGCCTTGCTGAGGTCCAGATCCGGCTTGTCCCAGCCCATGAGCGGGCGCTGCTGGGTGGTGGTCTCGGCCACGTCCGTGCTCCTCCCGATTGCGTCGTCCGCGGCCAGCCTAGCGATCGTGTCCCACCGCGGACAGAGCACGTGAGCGGGACCTTTCAGGAGGCCGGCGGCCGTGCTCCCACGAGCCACATGGCGAAGAACTGCGATCCGCCGCCGTAGGCGTGTCCGAGGACCCTGCGGGCGCCCTCCACCTGGTGTTCTCCGGCCTGTCCGCGCACCTGGAGTGCCGCCTCGGCGAAGCGGATCATGCCGGAGGCGCCGATGGGGTTGGTGGACAGCACCCCGCCCGACATGTTGACGGGCAGGTCCCCGTCCAGTTCGGTCACGCCCGCCTCGGTGAGCTTCCAGCCCTCGCCCGCGTCGGCGAATCCGAGGTTCTCCAGCCACATGGGTTCGTACCAGGAGAACGGCACGTAGATCTCGGCGCCGTCGATCTCGCGGCGGGGGTCGGTGATGCCGGCCTGGCGGTAGACGTCGGCGGCGCAGTCGCGGCCGGCCTGCGGGGAGACGAAGTCCTTGCCCGCGAAGAGGGTCGGTTCGCTGCGCATGGCTCCGCCGAGCATCCAGGCGGGCGGGCGCGGGGCCCGGGCGGCTCCGGCGCGGTCGGTGAGGACCATGGCGCAGGCACCGTCGGAGGAGGGGCAGGTCTCCGAGTAGCGGACGGGGTCCCACAGCATCGGCGAGGCCATCACCCTCTCCAGGGTGATGTCGTGCTCGTGCAGGTGGGCGTAGGGGTTCTTCAGGGCGTTGCGGCGGTCCTTGTAGGCGACGAGGGCGCCGATCGTCTCGGGGGCGCCGCTGCGCCGCATGTAGGCGCGGATGTGGGGGGCGAAGAACCCGCCGGCGCCGGCCAGCAGGGGCTGCTGGAAGGGGACGGGCAGGGACAGGCCCCACATGGCGTTGGACTCGGACTGTTTTTCGAAGGCGAGGGTGAGGACCGTGCCGTGGACGCGGGCGGCGACGAGGTTCGCGGCGACGAGGGCGGTGGAGCCGCCGACGGAGCCCGCGGTGTGCACGCGGAGCATGGGTTTGCCGACGGCGCCGAGGGCGTCGGCCAGGTAGAGCTCCGGCATCATGACGCCCTCGAAGAAGTCGGGCGCCTTGCCGATCACGACGGCGTCGACGTCGGCCCACGTCAACGCGGCGTCCTCCAGGGCCCGGTGGGCGGCCTCCCGGACCAGACCGGCGATCGAGACGTCCCGGCGGGCCGCGACGTGCTTGGTCTGGCCGATGCCGACGACGGCCACGGGCTCCTTGCTCATCGGGGTTCCCCTTCGAGGACGGCGACCAGGTTCTGCTGGAGGCAGGGGCCGGACGTGGCGTGGGCGAGGGCGCGGTCGGAGTCGCCGCGGTGGATGCGGGCGGCGGCCTCGCCGAGGCGGATGAGCCCGGCGGCCATGATCGGGTGGGCGGCGAGCGCCCCGCCGGAGGGGTTGACGGTCACGTCGTCGCCCAGGCGCAGCGCCCTGCGCAGGACGATCTCCTGGGCGGTGAAGGGCGCGTGCAGTTCGGCGGTGTCGACGGGCCGTGCGAAGGCGCCGGCCCGCTCGGCGGCCAGCCGGGTGGAGGGCGAGTCGGTCAGGTCGCGCACGCCGAGGCCGTGGGCCTCGATGCGGTGGTCGATGCCACGGATCCAGGCGGGCCGCGCGCACAGCTCCCGGGCCCGGTCCCCGGCCGCGAGGATCACGGCGGCGGCGCCGTCGCCGATGGGCGGGCAGTCGCCGGTGCGCAGGGGCCGCACGAGGTAGTCGCCCTGCGGGACGCGGTGGCGCAGCTGGGCGTGGGGGTTGGCGGCGGCGTTCTCCCGGTTGCGGGCGGCGACGGCGGCGAGTGCGGGTTCGTCGGCGGCGCCGGTGTCGATGAGGGCCTGGGCCTGGAGGGCGGCGAGGGCGACGGAGTCGGGCCACAGGGGGGCCACGTAGTACGGGTCGAGCTGGCGGGTCAGGACGTCGCGGACCGGGCCGGGCGAGGACTTGCCGTACGCGTAGACGAGGGCGGTGTCGGCGTCGCCGGTGAGGAGTTCGGTCCAGGCCTCGTACAGTGCCCAGGCGCCGTCCGTCTCGACGTGGGACTCGGAGACGGGGGGCCAGGCGCCGACGCCGTCGAGGGCGAGGGTGAAGGAGAAGGCGCGGCCGGCGAGGTAGTCGCTGGAGCCGGAGCAGGTGAAGTCGATGTCGGCGGTCTTCAGGCCGGTGCGGTCGAGGACCTCGTGCAGCACCGGCATGAGCATCTCCACCTCGGAGAGCTCGTCGCTGGTGCGCCGGTGGACGGTCTGGGCGAAGGTGACGACGGCGATCTCGCGGTGCGGCGGTGCGCTCGTCACAGCAGCTCCTTGTAGGTGTCGTAGTCCGCGTCGGGCTCGCCCGTGGGGCGGTAGTGGTCGGGGTGGCGGGCGCCCTCGGTCCACACGGGTTCGACGCGCAGCCCCATGCGGACCTCGTCGTAGGGGATGCCGCCGATCCGGCCGTGCAGCGCGAGGTCGGCGCCGTCGAGGGCGATGTGGGCGTAGACGTACGGCACCTCGATGTCGAGGTTCTTCGCCTTGATGTTGACGATGCAGAAGGTGGTCACCGTGCCGCGCGGTCCGACCTCGATCTGCTCCGACGTGGCCACCCCGCAGGTGGGGCACGCACCCCTCGGCGGGACGTACACCTTGCGGCAGGCCGGGCAGCGCTCGCCGACGGTCCGGCGGCCGGAGAGGGCGTCGATGTAGGCGGTCTGGGCGCGGCCGGGTGAGTAGGTGTAGTCGAGGCGGGCGGGCGCGACGATGCCGGTGACGGGGTCCTGGAACACGCCGGTGTGCCCGGCGGGTTCGGCAGCGTCGCCGTCGTACGGCTCGAAGCAGGCGATGTCCGTGATGGCGCCGGTGCGTTGCTCCGCCCAGCGGACGCGGACGCGCATGCCGGTGTGCACGGCGTCGGGGCCGGGGGCGTCGAGGGCGTGCAGCAGGGCGGTGTCGGCGCCGTCGAGGCGGACCAGGGCCCAGGCGAAGGGGGTGGTGAGGGGCTGACCGCGGCGGGGGGCGTGGTTCCAGGCCCAGGTGGTGACCGTGCCGGTGGGGGCGACCTCGACCAGGTCGCGGATCTCCTCGGCGGTCACGGGGTCGTACTCGACGGGCGGGACGAGGACGCGGCCGTCGCCGGTGCGCACGCCGAGGACGACGCGTTCGCGCAGGCCGGTCAGGAAGGCGCTCTGGACGGGGCCGAGGGAGCGGGTGAAGGGGAACTCGACGACGAGCGGGGCTTTGAGGACTTCGGGCATGCCGCGGGCTCCTTCGCTCAGGCGCGCTTGTAGACGGGCGGTCGTTTCTCCGCGAAGGCGCGGGCGCCCTCCTTGGCGTCGGCGGTGTCGAAGACGGGCCGGCCGCGCGCGAGTTCGGCCGCGAGGCCGTCGGACTCGGTCATCTCGGCGGTCTCGTACACGGAGGCCTTCACCGCCTCGACGGCGAGCGGACCGCAGGCGTTGATCCGCTCCGCGATCTCCAGGGCCCGGTCGAGCGCGGTGCCGTCGGGCACGACGTGGCCGATCAGGCCGATGGCGGCGGCTTCCCGGGCGCTGTAGGGGCGGCCGGTCAGGAGCATCTCCAGGGCGTGGGTGCGGGGGATCTGGCGGGGCAGACGGACCGTGGAGCCGCCGATGGGGAACAGGCCGCGCCGCACCTCGAACAGGCCGAAGGTCGCGGACTCGCCGGCGACGCGGATGTCGGTGCCCTGGAGCATCTCGGTGCCGCCCGCCACGCAGTACCCCTCGACGGCGGCGATCACCGGTTTGCGCGGGCGGTGGTGGCGCAGCATCGCCTTCCAGTGCAGGTCGGGGTCGGCCTTGAGCCGGTCGCGGTACTCCTCGCCCGCCATGCCGTTCCCGGCGAGGGCCTTGAGGTCCATGCCGGAGCAGAACGCGCCGCCCGCGCCCGTGAGGACGATCGAGCGGACGGAGTCGTCCGCGTCGGCTTCCAGCCAACCGTCGTGGAGGCCGACGAGCATCGGCAACGAGAGCGCGTTCCTGGCCTCCGGCCTGTTGAGCGTGAGCACCACTGTGGCGCCTTCGCGCTGCACGGTGAGGTGTTCCGTCCCACCCATGGACAACTCCCCTCTCCCGGAACGAGAACAGGTTGCAGGAGGCGGGGAGTCACTTCAAGGGTTTTCTGACAGGCAGTCAGATTTTCCGGTGCGGACCCTTCACAGTTGTGGCGCCCTTTGCTCTGATGACCGGCGAACCGTCCGATGCCAGGCACGTCCCGGGGTCAGGAGGAGCGGTGGAGTTCAACCTTGCCGACCTGTTCGAGTCGGTCGTCGACGTCGTTCCCGGCCGCGAGGCGCTCGTCCACGTCGACCATCCCGGTACGGGCGCGGAGCGCCGTCTGACGTACGCGGAGCTGGACGCGGCCGCCAACCGTGTCGGCCACCACCTGCTCGACAGCGGGATACGGCCCGGTGAGCATCTGGGGCTCCACCTCTACAACTGCGTGGAGTACCTGCAGACGGTGCTCGGCTGCCTGAAGGCGCGGATCGTCCCGGTCAACGTCAACTACCGGTATGTGGAAGACGAGTTGGCGTACCTCTACCGGGACGCGGATCTGGTCGCACTGGTCTTCGACGCGGAGTTCACCGACCGGGTGGCGGCGGCGCGGCTCCGGGCCGGGAAGCTGCGGCACCTGATCCAGGTGGGGACCCCGGCACCGGGCGCCGCGGGGATGCCGTGTGCGGAGTTCGACCGGGCGGTGGCCGCCGGGGCCGCCGAGCGGGGCTTTCCGGCCCGCTCGGGCGACGACCGGTTCATCATCTACACCGGCGGTACGACCGGGCTGCCCAAGGGCGTGATGTGGCGGCAGGAGGACCTGTTCTTCGCGGGTCTCGGCGGGGGCGCGCCGACGGGTGAACCGGTGAAGAAGCCGGAGGAGCTCGCCGAGCGGGTGGCGGCCGGCGGGGACGGGATCACCTTCTTCCCGACGGCTCCGCTGATGCACGGCACCTCCACGCTGACGGCGTTCATCGGCTTCCACTTCGGGCAGCGGGTGGTCATCCACCGCAAGTTCGTGCCCGAGGAGGTGCTGCGGACCGTGGAGAAGGAGAGGGTCAGCAGCATCTCTCTGGTGGGCGACGCGATGCTGCGGCCGCTGGTCGACGCGCTGAGGGGCCCGCTGCGGCACATCGACCGCTCGTCGCTGTTCAGCGTGTCGTCGTCCGGCGCGATCATGTCGGACACGGTGCGCCGGCAGTTCCGGGAGCTGGTGCCGAACGCCCTGCTGCTGAACAACTTCGGCTCGTCGGAGTCCGGGTTCAACGGCACGGCGACCGAGGACTCGGGGCCCGAGCGCGGCTTCCGGGTCCGGGTCAACGCCCGCACTCAGGTGGTGGATCCCGCGACGCACGAGCCGGTGGCGGCCGGGGAGGTGGGGCGGGTCGCGCAGTGCGGCCATGTCCCGCTGGGCTACTACAACGACCCGGCCAAGACCGCCGAGACCTTCTTCGAGAAGGGCGGCGAGCGATGGGTGCTGCTGGGCGACATGGCCACCGTCGACGCGGACGGCGTGGTCACCGTCCTCGGCCGGGGTTCGCAGTGCATCAACACCGGCGGCGAGAAGGTGTACCCGGAGGAGGTCGAGCAGGCGCTCAAGGCCCACCCGGACGTCTACGACGCGCTGGTGGCCGGGGTGCCCGATCCCCGGTGGGGCCACCATGTGGCGGCCGTGGTGCAACTGCGCGAGGGAGCGGCGCGGCCGTCGCTGGAGGACATCCGGACGCACTGCCGCGACCGGCTCGCCGGCTACAAGATCCCGCGGCAGCTGGTGATCACGGACGAGGTGCGGCGGTCGCCGAGCGGCAAGGCGGACTACCGGTGGGCGCGGGAGGTGGCGGCGGCTGCGGACGGGTGATTCGCCGGCCCCGGAATTGAACCGGTGGTGACGTACGGACGTACTGGTGGTGGCAGGCTCGGCACTGGGCTCTGTTTGCCATGCCATCGCACGACCGCACGGAAGGACCACCGGGTGTCGCTCTTCACTCGCCCGCATCAGCAGCCGGACCGGACCGAGAGCGGAACGGAACCGGACGCCGACACGGGTCCGGCGGGGCCGAGCGGAACGTCCCGAGCGAAGGACGACACCGAAACCGACACAGACACCGGCACGTCGGCCCAAGGCGCGGACGGCGCCCAGGACAGGGCCGGGACCGGCGGCGGGAACGGTGCCGCGGAGGTGCGGGGGGACAGCGGTGGGACGGGTCGTGCGGCGCGTGCGGGCGGGGCCGGGTGGTTCGGCCGGCGGCTGCGCCACCCCCGTGCCGCGCGGGGCGTCTCCGTGGGGACGACCGTGCTGGCCGCGCTGCTCGTGGTGTTCGCGCTGCTCGTGCCCAACCGGATCGAGCGGATCGAGTTCGCCTCGTTCCTGCGGATCCCGGCCGAAGGGGTGCTGCTCGCGGGCCTGCTGCTCGCGCTGCCCCCGCGGCCCCGGCGGATCACGTCCGTCGTGGCGGGCGCCTTCCTCGGGCTGATCACGATCCTGAAGTTCGTCGACATGGGCTTCTACCAGGTGCTGGCCCGGCCGTTCGACCTGGTCCTGGACTGGATCCTCATCGAGCACGCCACCGACTTCCTCCGGGAGACCTTCGGCCGTACCGGCCAGGTGCTGGCCGTGATCGGCGTGCTCGTCCTCTTCGTCGCCGTGCTCGTGCTCACGACGCTCGCGGTCGTGCGGCTGACGAATCTGATGGTGCGGCACCGGCCGGTCGCCACCCGTACGACCCTGGTCCTCGGCACGGCGTGGATCACCTGCATGACCCTGGGCGTGCAGCTCGGCACCGTGCCGATCGCGACCAAGGGCAACGCGGAGTTCATCGGCAACCGCGTGGAGCAGATCCGCGCGGGACTGGAGGACGCCCGCGTCTTCGAGAAGCAGGCCGCCGTGGACGCCTTCGCGAAGACACCGCCCGACCGGCTGCTGACCGGACTGCGCGGCAAGGACGTGCTGTTCACCTTCATCGAGAGCTACGGCCGGGTGGCGATCGACGACCCGGCGATGGCGGAGCAGACCGACGCCGTGCTCACGGAGGGCACCGGCAGGCTGGAGGCGGCCGGGTTCGCGTCGCGCAGCGGCTGGCTGCAGTCGCCGGTGACGGGCGCCGGCAGCTGGCTCGCCCATTCGACGTTCCTGTCCGGACTGTGGATCAAGAACCAGCAGCGGTACCGCAGTCTGACCACGAGCGACCGCATGACACTGACCAAGTACTTCGGCAGGACGGGCGCCTGGCGGACCGTCGGCATCGTGCCGGGCGTGCGGCGGGCCTGGCCGGAGGGCACGTTCTTCGGCCTGGACCACATCTACGACTCCGAGCACCTCGGCTACCACGGGCCGTACTTCAGCTGGACGCCCGTGCCCGACCAGTTCAGCATGGAGGCCTTCCAGCGCCTGGAGCACGGCAGGAAGGACCGGGAGCCGATCATGGCGGAGATCATCCTGGCCTCCAGCCACAACCCCTGGTCCCCCCTCGCGCGGATGATCGACTGGGAGGACCTGGGCGACGGTTCGGTGTTCCACCGCATCAAGAAGGAGGGCACCGATCCCGCCGAGGTCTGGAAGGACCCGGAGAAGGTGCGGGCCGAGTACCGCAAGGCCATCGAGTACTCGATACGCAGCCTCACCGAGTGGATGGAGCGCTACGGGGACGAGGACACGGTGCTGGTCTTCCTCGGCGACCACCAGCCGGTGCCGACCGTCACCGCGGGGGACACCGGCAAGGACGTGCCGATCAGCATCGTCGCCAAGGACGAGAAGGTCCTGGACCGCGTCGCCGGCTGGGGCTGGACGGAGGGTCTCAAGCCGGCGAAGGACGCGCCCCGTTGGGGCATGGACAAGTTCCGCGACCGTTTCATGACGGCGTACGGCCCGCGGCCCTGACACGGCCGGTCCGCCGGCAGCCGTCCGCCGCCGACGGCCCCGCGGATGCCGTGCGGATGCCGGAGCGGTCAGGAGAAGAAGGCCGACACGCGCCGGGTGAACCACTCCGGGTCGTCGAGCCACGGGAAGTGCCCCGCGCCCGGCTGCACCACGCACTCGGCGTGCGGGAAGACGCCGGCGGTGCGGCGGGCCAGGGCCGGGGAGGGCCCGCCGTCGGCCCCGCCGGCCAGGACGAGCACGGGCGCGGTCAGCCGCGTCAGGGCGTCGCGGGTCGCCTCCGGGTCCCAGGCGCCGTCCCCGCCGTAAGTGTCGGCCGCCTCGTCGTTGGTCTCGGCCTCTTCGCGGGCGGCGTGGGCCCGGGCGGTGTCGTCCCAGCGCCCGTGGAAGAACGGCACGAACACCGGGTCGAAGTCGCCCGAACCGTCCAGCCAGGCCTCGAACGCCTCGAACGCGTCCGCGAACCAGGGTTCCGCGGTCCTCAGCCGGGCCGCCGTGCGCCGGTCGTCGGCCGTCGCGGGCCATCCCAGGGCCCAGGGCGTGGCGGTGACCAGCGCCAGCCGTGCGATCCGCTGCGGGTACCGGGCCGCGTAGAGCAGGGCGAGGCTGCCGCCCGCCGAGTGCCCGAGCAGGTCCATCCGCTCCAAGCCGAGACGGACGCGCAGCGCCTCGACGTCGTCCACGAGCCGGTCGCAGCGGTACGTGGACGGATCCGCGGGCACCTCGGAGTCCCCGGTGCCGCGCAGGTCGAGCAGCACCAGCCGCCGGTGGGCGTCCAGTCCGCCGAGGTTGCCCAGGTAGGCGGAGGCCCGCATGGGGCCGCCGAGCAGCACGATCAGCGGTTCGCCCTCGCCGCGTGCGTGGAAGGCGAGCCGGGTCCCGTCGGGGGCGTCGAAGATCGGCATGCCGTCGATCCTGGCGCCCGGGACGGTCCGGCACAAGCGTGGTCCCTCGCCGGGCTAGTGCCTGCCGAGTTCGTCCCTGAGCCGGCGCTTGAGGATCTTCCCGCTGGCGTTGCGCGGGAGTTCGTCCACGAACACCACCCGCTTCGGCGCCTTGAACGGCGTGAGCCGCTGCCTGACGTGGTCGATCAGCTCCGCCTCCGTGACGTCCCCGCGCGGGACGACGATCGCCGTCACGGCCTCGATCCAGCGCTCGTCGGGCAGGCCCACGACGGCCGCCTCGGCGACGCCGGGATGGGTGTACAGCGCGTCCTCGACCTGGCGTGAGGCGATGACGACCCCGCCGGAGTTGATGACGTCCTTCACCCGGTCGACGATCGTGTAGTAGCCGTGGGCGTCGCGCACGGCGAGGTCGCCGGAGCGGAACCAGCCGTCGCGGAAGGCCTCGGCGGTCTCCTCGGGCTTGTCCCAGTAGCCCTCGCACAGTTGCGGGGAACGGTAGACGATCTCGCCCGGGGTGCCGTCGGGAACGTCGTTGCCGTCCTCGTCGACCACCCGGGCGTCGACGAACAGGACGGGCCGGCCGCAGGAGTCCATGCGGCCCTTGTGCTCCTCCGGGCCGAGGACGGTCGCCAGGGGGCCGATCTCGCTCTGGCCGAAGCAGTTGTAGAAGGCGAGGTCCGGCAGGCGTTCCCGCAGCCGTTCGAGGACCGGGACCGGCATGATCGACGCCCCGTAGTAGGCCTTGCGCAGACCGCTGAGATCGCGGGTGGCGAAGTCGGGGCGGTGGGACAGGGCGATCCACACGGTGGGCGGGGCGAACAGGCTGTCCACACGGCCGGCTTCGACGAGGTCGAGGAGCCGGTCGCCGTCGGGTGCGTCGAGGACGATGTTCGTCGCGCCGACGGCGAGGTAGGGCAGCAGGAAGACGTGCATCTGCGCCGAGTGGTACAGCGGCAGCGCGTGCGCGGGGCGGTCGCCCGCGCTCAGGTCGAGGGCGGTGATCGCGCTCAGGTACTCGTGCACCAGGGCCCGGTGCGTCATCATCGCGCCCTTGGGCAGGGCGGTCGTCCCGGACGTGTACAGCAGTTGCACGAGGTCCTCGGTGCGCGGCTCGGGCCCGTCGTACGCGGGAGCCCCGTCCTGCCGCGCGAGCAGCGAGTCGTCGGCGTCGCGCAGGGGCAAGGTCCGTACGCCGCCGGGGAGCCGGCCGGCCAGGTCCGGGTCGGCGAGGACCAGGGAACTGCCCGACTGGCCGACGATGTACGCGAGGTCGTCGCCGGTGAGGTTCTGGTTGACGGGGACGTGGATCAGGCCCGCCCGGGCGCAGGCCAGGAAGGCGATCAGGTAGGCGTCGGAGTTGTGGCCGTAGGCGCCGACCCGGTCCCCGGGCGCGAGCCCCTGGCCGAGGAGGACGCTCGCCGCGCGGGAGACGGCGGAGTCGAGTTCGCCGTACGTCCAGGTGCGGTCGCCGTACTCGACCGCGACGCGCGCCGGGGTGCGCCGGGCGCTGCGCCGCAGGACTCCGTCTACCGTGCTGCCGTGTCCGGGCGTCGTCATGGCACATGATCCTCGGCTCACCGCCGGGGCGGGTCAAGGCACCGCGTCCGTTCACATGCCGCGGTCCCGCCCCGCCCAGTACGGTTCGCGCAGCCGCCGCTTGTACAGCTTGCCGTTGGGGTCGCGGGGCATCTCGGCGATGAAGTCGACGCTCCGGGGCCGTTTGTACCCGGCGAGGCGGTGGGCGCAGTGGTCGAGGAGGTCGGCCGCGAGGGCCGGTCCGGGCCGGTGTCCGGGGGCGGGTTCGACGACGGCCTTCACCTCCTCGCCCCAGTCGTCGTGCGGGATGCCGAAGACGGCGGCGTCCGCGACGGCCGGGTGGGCGAGCAGGGCCGACTCGATCTCGGCCGGGTAGATGTTGACCCCGCCGGAGATGATCAGGTCGATCTTGCGGTCGCGCAGGAAGAGATACCCGTCCTCGTCGAGGAGACCGAGGTCGCCGACGGTGAAGAAGTCCCCGATGCGGTTCTTGCGGGTCTTGGCCTCGTCCTTGTGGTACGAGAAGCCGCCGGTGGTCATCTTCATGTAGACGGTGCCGAGCCGGCCGGGCGGCAGCCGGTTGCCGTCGTCGTCGAAGATCGCGAGTTCGCTGATGGGCCAGGCCTTGCCGACGGTGCCGGGCTTCTTGAGCCAGTCCTCGGCGGTGGCGAAGGCGCCGCCGCCCTCGCTGGCCGCGTAGTACTCCTCCACACAGGGGCCCCACCAGTCGAGCATGGCCCGTTTGACGTGGTCGGGGCAGGGGGCGGCGCCGTGGATGGCGTGCCGCATGGAGGAGACGTCGTAGCGGTCCTTCACCTCGTCGGGCAGGGCGAGCAGCCGGTGGAACTGGGTGGGGACCATGTGGGTGTGGGTGCAGCGGTGGGCGTCGACGAGCCGGAGCATCTCCTCGGGGGTCCACCTGTCCATCAGGACCAGCCGGTGCCCGATGTGCAGGGACGCGCCGGCGAACTGGAGCACGGCCGTGTGGTAGAGCGGCGAGCACACCAGGTGCACGTTGTCGTCGAACGGGCGGATGCCGAAGATGCCGAGGAAGCCGCCGAGGTAGGCCTCCTCCGGTGGTTTTCCGGGCAGCGGGCGGCGGATGCCGCGGGGGCGGCCGGTGGTGCCCGAGGTGTAGTTCATGACCCAGCCGAGGGTGCGGTCGGCGGGCGGCGACGCGGGCTGCCCGGCGAGGAGTTCGGCGTACGGGCGGAAGCCCTCGACGGTGCCGACGGCGTACCGGTGGGTGCCCGGCAGGTCCGCCTCGTCGGCGGCCGCGCGGGCCGCGTCGGCGAAGCGCTCGTGGGCGAGGAGGACCTTGGCCCCGGAGTCGGAGACGATCCAGGCGATCTCCGGGCCGACCAGATGGTGGTTGACGGGCACGAGGTAGAACCCGGCCTGGCCGGCGGCCAGGTAGGCGGTGAGGAACTCGACGCCGTTGGGCAGCACCACCGCGAAGGTGTCGCCACGGCGCAGCCCGGCCGCGCGCAGGCCGTGCACGAGCCGGTTGGCGGCGGTGTGCAGGCGTCCCGCCGTCCACTCCTGCCCGTCGGGTCCGACGAGGACCGTGCGGTCCGGGTCCTGTGCGGCCTGGGCCCAGAAGCCCGCCGGGGGTGTGCTCACCGTGCTCACGACCGGCCCCTCCTTCCGGCGATGCGGTTGATGCGGTCCACGGCCCTCTCGAAGCCGCGGGTGAGGTCGTCGAAGACCTGCTGGACGCTGCGTTCGCTGGTCATCCGCCCGACGATCTGCCCGACCGGGGTGCCGAGCAGCGGTTCGACCTCGTACGTCTGGATGCGCGAGACGGCCTCGGCGACCAGCAGGCCCTGCAGCGGCATGGGCAGTGGTCCGGGCCCGGCCGGGTCGTCCCAGGCGTCGGTCCACTCGGTGCGCAACTGCCGGGCCGGTTTGCCGGTCAGGGCGCGGGAGCGGACCGTGTCGCCGGATCCCGCGGCGAGGAGTTTGCGGGTCAGGGCGGGTGAGTGGAGATCCGCCTCGGTGGTGGTCAGCCAGAGGGAGCCCAGCCACACGCCTTGAGCGCCGAGGGCGAGTGCGGCGGCCACCTGCTGTCCGCTGCCGATGCCGCCGGCGGCCAGCACGGGCAGCGGGGCGACCGCGTCGACGACCTCGGGGGTGAGCACCATGGAGGCGATCTCCCCGGTGTGGCCGCCGGCCTCGTAGCCCTGCGCGACGACGATGTCGATCCCGGCGTCCTTGTGCTTGACGGCGTGCCGGGCGCTGCCCGCGAGCGCGGCGACGAGGACGCCCCGGTCGTGGGCGCGGGCGATGACGTCGGCGGGCGGGGAGCCGAGGGCGTTGGCCAGCAGTCCGATCGGGTAGTCGAAGGCGACGTCGAGCTGGCTGCGGGCGACCTGCTCCATCCAGCCGGTGATGCGCCAGCCGGCCGCCTCGCCCTCGGCGAGTTCCGGTACGCCGTGCTTGGCGAGGGTGTCCCGGACGAACCGGCGGTGCCCCTCCGGGATCATCGCCTCCACGTCGGCCTCGGTGACGCCCTCGACCTTCCTGGCCGGCATCACGACGTCGAGGCCGTAGGGGTGGCCGTCCACGTGCGCCTCGATCCAGTCCAGGTCGCGTGCGAGTTCGTCCGGGGCGGTGTAGCGGACCGCGCCGAGCACCCCGAGGCCGCCGGCGCGGCTGATGGCCGCGGCGACGGCGGGGAACGGCGTGAAGCCGAAGACGGCGTGCTCGATTCCCAGTTGCTGGCTCAGCTCCGTCTGCATGGGCGCAGGATGCCGGAGTACCCCGGAGGACGGAAGAGCTTTTCTGATGCTCCGTCAGATCCAGCCCGTATCCGGCTTCCCCGGCCCGTGGCCGGTTCGCATGGGTGTGCGGCGGACATACTCCGGGGGACGTGCGAGACGGCTGAGGCGAAGGGGTACGCGGTGACCGACAGACCGGCGAACGGCGAACTGACCCGGCGTCAACTCGGCCGGGCGGGACTGGCCCTGGGCGGTGCGCTCGCCCTCGCCCCGTTGCCGGCCGGACCGGCCGGAGCCGCCCCGGCGGCAGGGGGCCCGCGGCCCACGCTGCGGCGCGGCTCCGCCGCCCGCGCCGGACTGCTCGCCTCCCACCTGCGCCGCCTCGTCACCGACGCCGAGGCGTTCCTCGGCCCCTCCCCCACGCACCCCTGGTACGCCGGAGCCGTCCTGCTCGCCGGCCGCGGCGGCACCGTGGCGCTGCACCGGCCCATCGGCACGGCGGTGCGGTACCGGGCCTACGACGAGAAGACCGACACCGGTGTGGAGTTCCCGCCGGACCGGCAGATCCCGATGGCCGAGGACACCGTCTTCGACCTGGCGTCGGTGTCGAAGCTGTTCACGTCGATCCTCGCGGTGCAGCAGATCGAGCGGGGTGCGCTCGGCCTGGAGGCGACGGTCGCCTCGTACCTGCCGGACTTCGGGCGCGCCGGCAAGCAGGACATCACGATCCGCCAGTTGCTCACGCACACCTCGGGATTCCGGGCCTGGATCCCGCTGTACACCGCGCCCACGTACGAGGAGAAGCTGCGGCGCATCTGGGACGAGCAGCCGGTCAGCGCGCCGGGCACGGCCTATCTGTACTCGGACCTGAACCTCATCTCGCTCCAGCTGGTGCTCGAGCGGGTCACAGGCCGCGCCCTGGACACGCTGCTGCGGGACGAGATCACCGCGCCGCTCGGCCTGCGCCGCACCCGCTACAACCCGCCTGCCTCCTGGCGGCCGAGGATCGCGGCGACGGAGGACGCGCGCCCACCGTGGTCCGGCCTGGACCGGGGCCTGGTGTGGGGCGAGGTGCACGACGAGAACGCCTTCTCCCTGGGCGGAGTCGCGGGCCACGCCGGCGTCTTCTCCGACGCGTGGGACCTCGCGGTCCTCGGCCGCACGCTGCTCAACGGCGGCGTCTACGGACGGGCGCGCATCCTGCGGCCGGAGTCGGTGGAGCTGATGTTCACCGACTTCAACACCGCCTTCCCCGGGGACGAGCACGGCCTGGGCTTCGAGCTCTACCAGCACTGGTACATGGGCGCGATGGCCACGCCGCGCAGCGCGGGGCACACCGGCTTCACGGGCACCTCGCTGGTGCTCGACCCGACGACCGACTCGTTCCTCGTCGTGCTCGGCAACTCCGTGCACCCGGTGCGCAGCTGGCGTTCCGGCTCGGCGCCCCGCGTGGCGGCCGCGAACCATCTGGCACGGGCCGTGCCGGTGCGTCCGGCGCGGGGCCGCACGGCCTGGTTCTCCGGCATGGCGGTCGCCTCGACGGCGACGCTCACCCTCCCCTCGCTCGACACCTCCTCCGGCAGTGCCCGGCTGGACTGCGCGCTGTGGTGGGACACCGAGCCGAAGGCCGACGCCCTGGTTCTGGAGGCCTCCACCGACGGCGGCACGGCCTGGCAGCCGGTGCCCTTCACGACCGCGCGCCGCGGCGCCGACCCGCAGCCGCACCCGTCCGGGTCGGTCACCGGCTGGTCCGGCCGCGTCTGGCACCGGCTCACCGCCGGTCTGCCCGCCGCCCGGGCCCTGACGCTGCGCTGGCGGTACACGACGGACCGGCTGTACGTGGGCCGGGGCTGTTACGTGGACGCGCCCCGCGTGACGGCGGCCGGCGGCGTCCTGTTCGACGAGGCGCGCCCGGCGGACGCGGCTCGGATCGAGGCGGTGGGCTGGACGCCGTCGGCCGACTGAGACGGACGGTCCCGGGACCGGGTGGACCGGGTGGACCAGGTGGACCGGGTGGACCGGGTCGTGCCGGTCGCGGGCTCCGGGTCACCGAGCGGACCGGGTCACGGATACCGGGTCACGGATTCCGGGTCACTGGTTGAAGACGGCCTTCTGCACCTCGTTCGGGCCGTCGAAGCGGTTCTCCTTCAGGCCGTCGAGGGTGCTGACGACCTTCTCGTCGGCGTGGTTGCTGCGGGCACGCTCCACCAGGTGCTGCTTGTCCGTGGGGTAGTCCATGCCCTTGAGGGCCTTCTGGAGATCGGTCGGGCTGAGCTCGGCCATGAGGGCCTCCCGGGGTGGTGCGACCGTCCGCGTGGGGCGGCCGGCGGGTACGGATCTCTTCGTCCTGTCGGAGTGCCCCTCGATCGGCGTGCGATTCAGTCCGTTCGGCTTTCCAGTACCGCCATCGCCGCGTTGTGCCCCGGCACCCCGCTCACACCGCCCCCGCGCACCGCGCCCGCCCCGCACAGCAGGACGTTCGCGTGCGGGGTCTCCACGCCCCAGCGGCCGGTGCCGTCCTGCGCGTAGGGCCAGCTGAGCTCCCGGTGGAAGATGTTGCCGCCGGGCAGACCCAGGTCGCGTTCCAGGTCGAGCGGGGTCTTGGCCTCGATGCAGGGGCGGCCCTCGGCGTCGGTGGCCAGGCAGTCGGCGAGGGGTTCGGCGAGATGCGCGTCGAGCTGGGCGAGTGTCGACTTCAGCAGGTCCTCGCGAACGGCGTCGTTGTCCCGCGCGAACAGGCGGGCCGGGGTGTGCAGGCCGAACAGGGTGAGCGTCTGGTAGCCCCGCTCGGCCAGGTCGGGGCCGAGGATCGTCGGGTCGGTGAGCGAGTGGCAGTAGATCTCGGAGGGCGGCGCGGCGGGGGGTTCGCCGGCGGCGGCCTGGGCGTGGGCGGTGGCCAGCTGCTCGTAGCCCTCGGCGATGTGGAAGGTCCCGGCGAAGGCCTCGCGCGGGTCGACGGAGCTGTCGCGGAGCCGGGGCAGCCGCGTGAGCAGCATGTTGACCTTCAGCTGGGCGCCCTCGGCGGGGGCGGGCGGTGTGGCGCCGGTCAGCTCGGCGAGGGCCTGCGGTGAGGCGTTCACCAGGACGTGCCGGGCGGCGACCGTGCCCTCGCCGTCGGCCGTGCGGTAGGTGACCTCGGCGGTGCGGCCGTCCGTGGCGATGCGCAGCACCTCGTGGCCGGTGGCGAGGACGGCGCCGGCGGCGCGGGCCGCGCCGGCGAGCGCGTCCGTGAGGGCGCCCATGCCGCCGACGGGCACGTCCCAGTCACCGGTGCCGCCGCCGATCACGTGGTAGAGGAAGCAGCGGTTCTGCTTCAGGGAGGGGTCGTGGGCGTCGGCGAAGGTGCCGATGAGCGCGTCGGTGAGGACCACGCCGCGCACCAGGTCGTCGTCGAAGTGCTCCTCGACGGCGATGCCGATCGGCTCCTCGAACAGCGTCCGCCAGGCCTTGTCGTCGTCCAGGCGGCCGCGCAGCTCCTCGCGCGTGGGCAGCGGCTCGGTGAGGGTCGGGAAGATCCGCTGCGCGGCGCGGCCGGTCATGCCGTAGAAGTCCTGCCAGGCCCGGTACTCGCGGTCGGAGCCGGTGAGCCGGGCGAAGGCCTCCCTGGTCCGCCGCTCACCGCCGCCGACGAGGAGGCCGGTGGGCCGGCCATCGCGTTCGGCCGGGGTGTAGGAGGAGACGGTGCGGGTGCGCACCCGGAAGTCGAGGCCGAGGTCCCGGACGATCTTTTTCGGCAGCAGGCTGACCAGGTACGAGTAGCGCGAGAGCCGGGCGTCGAGGCCCGCGAAGGGACGGGTGGAGACCGCCGCTCCGCCGGTGTGGTCCAGCCGCTCCAGCACCAGCACGGAGCGGCCGGCCCGGGCCAGGTAGGCGGCGGCGACCAGGCCGTTGTGGCCACCGCCGACGATGACGGCGTCGTACGTCCGGTGTGCGCGGGGTCCCAGGGGTGCGGTCATGGTTCTTCGTAACACGGGGTGATCCCGGTCGGCCAGAGAAGCCGGGCACCTCCGGCGGCCGGGCTGAGGGCCGGATCGGTCGGAGGCCCGGGTCCGGCGAGAGGTGCGCCGAGACGTACGCCGGGGGCGGCGCGGTGGAGGTCAGGAGCCGCTCGCTGCCCGCCGGCCGCCGGATGCTCGCCGGTCGCGCAGGGTGGCCACCCTGCGGTACAGCTCCGCCGCCTCCGTGGCGTGGCCCAGCTGCTGGAGGCAGTGCGCCTCGTCGTTGCGGCTGGCGAGGGTGTCGGGGTGGTCCGCGCCGAGGACGCGTTCGCGGGCCGCGGCCACCCGCCGGTACTCGGTGAGCGCGTCGCCCCAGCGGCCCAGCCAGCCCAGGCCCACGGCCACCTCGCGACGGCTGACCAGGGTGTCCGGGTGGTCGGGGCCGAGGACCTGTTCGCGGACGGTGCTCACCTCGCGGGACTCGGCGAGGGCCTCCTCCCAGCGCCCGAGCCGCCCGAGGTTGACGCACCGCCCGTGCCGGGCGCGCAGGGTCTCCGGGTGCGTGGGGCCCTGGACCCGGCCGCGGTCCGCGGCCAGGACGGTGTAGAGGTCGAGGGCCTCCGCGCTGCGGCCGAGGCGGCCGAGGCTGATGCCGATCTCGTGGCGGGCGGCGAGCGTGTCGGGATGGTCGGGGCCGAGGGCGCGGGCGCGGGCCTCGGCGACCTCCCGGTAGGTCTGCAGCGCCTCGGCCCAGCGGCCCAGCTGGCCGAGCGCGTAGGCGACCTCGTAGCGGGTGACCAGGGTGTCGGGGTGATCGGGGCCGAGCACCCGGGCGCGCGCGGCGGCCACCTCGCGGGCCATGCGGTGGGAGTCCTCCAGGCGGCCGAGGCGGCTGAGGTTGAAGGCGAGGTTGTGCCGGCAGCGCAGGGTGTCGGGGTGGTCGGGGCCCATCGTGCGCTCGCGTGCGGTGAGGACCGACGTGTAGACGCGGTGGGCGTCGAAGGGGCGGCCCAGCCGGCCCAGCACGTAGGCCATCTCCTGGCGCGCGGCCAGGGTGTCGGGGTGGTCGGCGCCGAGCGTGCGGATCCTGGCCTCGGTGACGCGTTTGTACTCGCGCAGGGCGTCCGGCGCCCGGCCGGTGCGGCTGAGGGTGAAGGCGATCTCGTAGCGGCTGGCGAGGGTGTCGGGGTGGTCGGGGCCGAGGAGGTGCTCGCGTTCGGCGGCGACCGCCCGGTGCACCTCCCCCGCCTCCGTCCAGCGGCCGAGCCGGCCGAGGCTGAGGCCGGCGTTGTGCCGGCCGGCCAGGGCGTCGAGGACCTCGGGGGACGGGGTGGGCCGCTTCTCGGGGACGGGTTCCCCGACGGGGCCGGTGGCGGGCCGCGCGACCCACTCGCCGGACAGTGCGGCCGCCGGGTCCGGCGCGGTGCGCAGTCCCGTGCCGGCGGCCCTGCGGCCGGTGGTCATCCCGTGCGTCCAGGAGGGCAGCCGGCCCGCACCCGCCGGCGCGTCGGCAGTGGGACGGGGTGCCACGACGGCCGGCACATACACCGGGGCGGCCCGGTGGGCGCTGATTCTGCGGGCCAGCTCGCGGGCGTCGCCGGGCCGTTCGGCCGGTTCCTTGGCGAGCAGGTCCAGGATGACCCGCTCCAGGTAGCCGGGCAGTCCGGGGCGGTGCTCGCGCGGCGGCCGGGGCGGGGTGTCGCGGTGTCCGACCAGGATCGCCCAGGCGTCGTCGAGGTCGAACGGCGGTACGCCGGTGGCGATCTCGTACAGCACGCAGCCGAACGAGTACAGGTCGCTGCGCTGGTCGACCTCGGTGCCGCCGATCTGCTCGGGCGACATGTAGTGCGGGGTGCCCATGGCGATGCCGGTGCCGGTCAGGCGCGAGGTGAAGCCGATGTCGTGGCCGAGGCGGGCGATGCCGAAGTCGCAGATCTTCACCGTGCCGTCGCCGAGCCGCACGATGTTGGCGGGCTTCAGGTCCCGGTGCACGATGGCCTGTTCGTGGCAGTAGGCCAGCGCCGCGGCGACCTGTTCGGCGATCTCCACGACGTCGGGGACCGGCAGCGGGTGCTGTTTGTTGTCCTCCAGGAGCTGGCTGAGGTTGCGGCCGTCGAGCAGCTCCATGACGAGGTAGAGGACGCCGTCGGACTCGCCGAAGTCGTGGACGACGGTGATGCCGCGGTGCTGCAGGGCGGCGGCGACCCGGGCCTCGCGGCGGAACCGCTCCCGCAGGACGCGGGTGAAGGCGTGGTCGTGGTTCGGGCCCAGCGGTTTGAGGCACTTGACGGCGACGTGCCGGCCCAGGGACTCGTCCCGTGCCCGCCACACCTCGCCCATGCCGCCGCGCCCGATCAGATCGAGCAGCCGGTAACGGCCGTGGATCAGCCTGGTGTCCCCCATGTCGCGCGACGCTCCCCCCGGTAGCCGTTCGCCCGCCCCGCCCCTGGCCCGTCCAGTATGGCGGCCCGTCATCCGAGTTTGTACGGTGCCGGACGCGCGTGGGGGCCGGGACGAGCCGGCGCGCGCAGGAGGTGTTCCGGAGGGAGTTGCCCCCGCACACGTGCGGGAACACGGCGCAGCAGGAGGCGTGTGAGGCGCGGTTGCCCGGTGACGGTGGCGGCTTCGGGGGCCGCTCCGCCGTACGGCTTGTGGGCGCACGGCGGCAGGGAGGCGTACGCCAGATGTGCCACGCGCTGCCACAGCGCTTCGCGCGCCGGTACGAGCGGCGGGTGCGTCGGAGAACGGACCGGGCAGTCGTCCTCCTTCGGCCCGAACAGCCGGTCACAACCCCCCGGTTCGGCGTCGGGGCCGGCACCACCGTCCAGTAGTTGAGCATTCATCCACCCGGCGGAAGGTTGGTAAGGCTGCCCTTATATGCTGGCGCGGCCGATCGAGCCCGGGACCGGGCCGCAGCGGCATGCCCCGCCTCACGCACGACAGGATCCGACATGCGCACCACCTCCCGCGCCCTCGTCACGGCGCTCGCCCTCACGCCGCTGCTGGCCGGCTGCTTCGCACCGGGCGACAGCGACGACGGTGCCGGGGCGGGACCGGGCGGGCGGTTGCGGGTCGCGCTGGCCGTGCCGCCGGTCCAGGCGCTCTCCCCGTACAGCAACGACGCCACCGTGCTGAGCAAGCTGTCCGTCGCCGAGGGCCTCACCGCGCTCGGCCGGGACGGTACGGCCGAGCCCGCGCTGGCGAAGTCTTGGCAGCAGGACGACGACACCACCTGGACCTTCGAACTGCGCCCGGCCACGTTCCAGGACGGCACGAAGCTCACGGCCCGGTCCGTCGTCGACGCCCTGGACCACGCGAACGCGGCCGAGCCGAGGCCCCGGGTCCTGAGCGACGTGAGCCTCACCGCCGAGGCCGTGGACGCCGACACCGTCACCCTCACCACGAAGTCCCCCGACCCGGTGCTGCCGCTGCGCCTGGCCAGCCCCGCGCTGGCGATCCTGTCGGCGAAGGCCTACGCGAAGGACGGCACCGTCAGCCCGGTCGGCACCGGCACCGGCCCCTTCGAGATCACACGGCTCGGCGGCAGGACCAAGGCGACGCTGGACCGTTACGACGGTTACTGGGGCGGCAGGGCCAAGGCCCCGGGGATCGACGTGAGCTGGATCGCGGACGGCACGGCCCGCGCCAACGCGCTGCGCGGCGGCGAGGCCGACATCGCCGAGTGGATCCCCACCGCCCAGGCGAAGCTGCTCGACCGTGCGACCCGCCACGAGGTTCCGTCGGTGCGCACCGACAGCCTGATCCTCAACACCCGCAGCGGCCTGTTCGCCGACGCCGGGCTGCGCGCCGCCGCCCGCGAGGCCGTCGACGGCTCCGCGCTGGTCGACTCCGTCTTCGGCGGTTACGCCGATCCCGCACAAGGCCTGTTCGGGCCCGCCGTGGGCTGGGCCGCCGACCGGCGCGTGAAGGTGACCGGCCGCGCCGAGGCCACGCCCGCCGCCCGGGTGAAGACCGCGACCAGGGGCAGGACGCTGCGGCTGGCCACCTACACCAACCGGGCCGAGCTGCCCGAGGCCGCGACCGTGCTCCAGCAGCAGCTGGAGCGGGCCGGGTTTACGGTGAAGCAGGACGTGCGCGAGTACACGCAGATGGAGTCCGACCTCCTCGCCGGGAAGTACGACGCCCTCGTCTTCTCCCGGGTGACGCTCCTGGACACCGGTGACGCGGTCGACTACCTCGCCAGCGACTTCACCGGCGAGGGCGTCTACAACATCGCCGGCCTCAAGGACTCCGCGGTGGACGAGGCCATCCGGGCCGCCGCCGGGGAGAGCGACACCGAGCGCCGCCGGGAGAAGGTCATGAAGGCGGAGGCGGAGATCCTGCGCACCGACGCGGTGGTGCCGCTCGTCCACGAGCAGGCCGTGCAGGGCATCGCGTCGGATGTCGAGGGCGTGATCCTCGACCCGCGCGAGCGCTCCCTGATCGACGTCGGCACGCACCTCGACTAGGCCCGGATCACCCGTGAGCGTCGCCCACGCCCCCGCCCGTCCCCCCGTCTGGCCCACCGCGGCCGGCCGGGTCCTCGCCGCAGCCGCGCTGCTCGGCGCGGTGGCCCTGCTGCCGTGGCTGTCCGGTGCGGACCCGGCCCGCACCGTGCTGCGCGCCCGCTCCGCCGACCAGAACCCCACCCCCGCGGAACTGGACGCCGTACGCCGGCAGTTGGGGCTGGACGAGGGACCGTTCGCGCACCTCGCGCACTGGCTGGGCGGATTGCCGGGCGGGGACGCGGGCGTTTCATGGGTGTCGGGCGAGCCCATCCTGCCGCAGGTGGCCACCGCTCTGTCGGTCTCCCTGACGCTGATGCTGGGCGCGCTGGCCGTCACGGTCCTGGTGACCGGACTGATCTGTGCCCGTACGGTCGTCCTCGGCTCGCGGCGGCGGCTGCGGCAGGACCGGGCGGGCGGCACGGCCGCCGTCCTGGCCGCCCTGCCGAAGTTCCTGCTCGCCTCGGTGCTGGCGACGGTGTGCGGGGTGTGGTGGGGGTGGTTCCCGTCCAGTGGGTGGGAGGGGCCGCAGTCGATGGTGCTGCCCTCGCTCGCCCTCGGCGTCCCCTCGGGTGCCATGCTCGGCGGGCTGCTCGACCAGGCGCTGCCGGCCGCCTTCCACGAACCCTGGGCCCGCACGGCCCACGCCGCCGGGCTCCCACCCGGGCACATCGCCCGCGACGCGGTGCGCCGCACCCTGCCCGGCGTGCTGCCGCAGCTGCTGCCGACCGTGGTGGCCCTGGTCGGCGGCGCGGTCGCGGTGGAGAAGATCTTCAACATCCCGGGACTCGGACGGCTCGCCCTGGAGGCCGCCGTCGCCCAGGACCTCCCGGTGCTGCAGACGGCCACCCTGGCCCTGGTCCTGCTCGGGGTGAGCGCCGGCGCCCTGATCCGGGCCCTGCGCCACGCGCTCCTCGGCCGGCCCCTGCGGGACGGCGCGCTGCCGGCCCTGCACCGGCCCCCGCTGACCGTGCCGCGCTTCCTGCGCTGGACCACGGCGGCCTGCGCGCTCGCCCTGCTCGCGCTCGTCGCGGCGGGCCTGCTGCGCGACCCCCTCCAGGTCGACACGGCCGCGCGGCTGCTGGCCCCGTCCCCCGAACACCCCCTGGGTACGGACGCGTTGGGCAGGGATCTGCTGGCCCGGCTGGGCCACGGGGCGCTGCGCACGGCCGGTGTCGCCCTCGCCGTGACAGCCGTCAGCGCGCTCGCCGGGCTCCTGCTCGGCATGGCACCGCGGTTGAGCGCCGGCCCGACCGAAGTGGTGTCGACCCTGCCCGCCGTCCTCGCGGGGCTGCTCGTCACGGGCGTGACCGGGCCGTCGGTGTGGGGCGCTGCCTGCGCGGTGTGCGTGGTCGGCTGGAGCCCCTACGCCGCCCAGACCGCGGCGCTGCTCGAACAGGAACGCGCAGGCGGTCACATCGCCGCGGCGGTGGCTCTCGGCGCGGGGCGGCTGCACCTGCTGCGCCGCCATCTGCTCCCCGCGGTGGTGCCGCCGTTGCTGCGCAACGCCCTGCTGCGGCTGCCCACCACGGTGCTGGTCTTGGCCTCGCTCGGTTTCCTGGGCCTGGGCGAACAGCCGCCCACCCCCGAGTGGGGCCGCCTGCTGTCGGAGAACCAGCCGTACGCCGAACTGGCCCCCTGGACCGTCCTCGGCCCCGCCGCCGCGCTGGTGGTGCTGTCCGTACTGGCGGTGACGGGCAGTGCGCTGGGACGGGGGAAGGACGGGTAGCGGGCCGCACGCCTCCGGGGCCGACCGGACGCCGCCTCCGCCTCCACGGCCCGGCCCCCGGCCGGTCAGGAGGTCAGCTCGACTCCGTGGAGGGTGCGTCCACCGGCCAGTTCGCGCCCGGTGACGAGTTCCGGCGCGACGCGGACGAAGACCTCGTCCGGGGCCGGGACCCAGGACGGCGGGCCCTCCCGCAGCAGCCGGGTGTGCTCGGCCGGGTCGGTGACCAGGGTGGCCGTGCCGGTGATCACCACGCTCCAGCCGGCCCGGGTGCGCGCGTCGAACGCGTCGGCCTCGAAGGCGACCACCGCCCCGGCGATGGCGCTCACCAGCTCGGACGTCACCGAGGTGCGCAGCAGGACCGAGCCGTCGGCGGCCAGGCCGAAGGTGACGGGACGTACGGCGGGCAGGGCCCGCCGGGTGAACACGATCCGCCCCACGGGCACCTGGGCCATCAGCCGCAGGCACTCCTGCCTGCCCAGTTCACGGAATCCGTCGTTCGGGTCCATCCGCCGTCTCGTCTCTCGTCCGGTGCCGCCGTGCTGCGTGATCTCATCCTGGGGCGGGCGACCGTGCCGGACCAGGGCCCATCGGCCCTCGGCCGGGTGACGAAGGACCCCCTCGGCGGACTCCGGCTCACCCGGGCTCAGCGCCGCACCCGCGGCATCCCCAGGCCGAGCCACGAGATGATCTCCCGCTGGATCTCGTTGTTGCCGCCGCCGAAGGTGAAGATGACCGCCGAGCGGTAGCCGCGCTCCAGCTCGCCGCGCAGGACCGCGCCCGCCGAGCCCTCCTTGAGCGCGCCGGGGGCAGCGGTGATCTCCAGGAGCCAGGCGTAGGCGTCGCGCCGGGCCTCCGAGCCGTACACCTTGACGGCGGAGGCGTCCTGCGGGGTGAGGGTGCCGTCCTGGACGGCGCCGACCATCTGCCGGTTGAGCAGTGCGAGCGCGTCCAGGCGGGCGTGGGTGCGGGCCAGCAGGCGGCGCACCCAGGGCAGGTCGGCGACGCGGCGCCCGTCGGCGAGCTTGGTCTCCCTCGCCCAGCGCTGCACATCGTGCAGGGCGCGGATCGCCATGGTGCCGTGGGCGGCCAGGGTCACGCGTTCGTGGTTGAGCTGGTTGGTGATCAGCCGCCAGCCCTGGTTCTCGGCGCCGACCCGGTGGGAGACGGGGACACGGACGTTCTCGTAGTAGCTGGCGGTGGTGTCGTGCGAGGCGAGCGTGTTGATGAGGGTGCAGGAGTAGCCGGGGTCGGAGGTCGGCACCAGGAGCATGGTGATGCCCTGGTGCGGCGGCGCGGCGGGATCGGTGCGCACGGCCAGCCACACCCAGTCGGCGGTGTCGCCGTTGGTCGTCCAGATCTTCTGCCCGTTGACGACGTACTCGTCGCCGTCCCGCACCGCGCGGGTGCGCAGTGCCGCGAGGTCGGTGCCCGCGCCCGGTTCGCTGTAGCCGATGGCGAAGTCGATCTCGCCGGAGAGGATCCGCGGCAGGAAGTACGCCTTCTGCTCGTCGGTGCCGTACCGCATGATCGTCGGGCCGACGGTGTTCAGCGCCATGAGCGGCAGCGGGACCCCGGCCTGGGCGGCCTCGTCGAAGAAGATGAACTGCTCCATCGCCGACATGCCGCGTCCGCCGTACTCCCGCGGCCAGCCCACCCCTAGCCAGCCGTCCGCCCCGAGCCGCCGGATGGTCTCGCGGTAGAACCGCTTCTGGGCGGCCGGGTCCGTGTGCCGGGCGTACGCCTGGTCCGGGACCAGTTCGGCGAAGTACGCGCGCAGTTCGCTGCGCAGCCGCTGCTGCTCGGGCGTGTGGTCGAGGTGCACGGCGCCTCCAGGGTCCCCAGAGCGGTCCTGTCGGCGCACACCGTAGAACGTGTTTCAGAAATTGGGAATGGCGAGGGCGGGCCGCGGTGGTGCGGGACGGCCCGCCGGGCGGTCAGTTCAGCGTCGCGAGGAAGTCCGTGCAGGCCCGCGCGCAGGCACGGCAGGCCGCCGCCGAGTCCTCGGCCCCCGGTTGCCGGTCGAAGACGTGCGCGGCCTCCAGGCACACGGTCCGGCACCACTCCACCTGGACCCGGATGCTGTTCTCGTCCACCTGGTTCTGCTCGGACAGCACACGGCAGGTCGCGTCGCAGACCTCCGCGCACATGATGCCCTTGCGCCGTACGAGTTCCTGGTTCTCGGTGCCGTCGGGATCCACGAGGCTGGCGCGCAACGCGCACGCCCGGGCGCACTCGGTGCATGCCTGGGCACAGGCGAAGCGGTCCTCCAGGAACCGGAACAGCTCCTGCTGGGATGTCGTCGAAGTCACAGGGCGCGGGTAGCCCCGGTCGAGGCCGGTCAAACCCGGTCCCGCCACGGGTTCCGGCCGGTTTTCCGCACGGGCCCGCCGGGCACCCGGCCGGACCGGAACGACGACGCACGGAGGTGAGTCACATGCCCGGGCGAGAGGAGCTCCCGTCGACCCTGGAGCGCTCCTCGAAGGAGGCGCAGCGCACCTGGATCAAGGCGCACGACTCGGCCGTGGAGAGTTACGGCGAGGGCGAACGCGCGCACCGCACCGCCTTCGGCGCGCTGAAGCACACGCACGAGAAGGTCGGCGACCACTGGGAGCGCAAGGAGGGCGGCCGCAAGGGCCCCTCGGACCCGCGGTCGGCCCGTCCCCGGCAGCGGGGCGGCCGCAGCGGCGAGGGCGTCGACGAGCAGGCCACGAAGGCGCACCTGTACGAACTCGCCCAGCGACTGGGCGTCGAGGGGCGTTCGCGCATGTCGAAGGCGGAGCTGCTGGACGCCGTTCGCCGGGCGAACCGCTCCCGGACCCGCTCCTCGCAGCCGTCGGCCCGATCGAGGTGACCCGGTTCATGACGAGGTCCAGGGGTACTCGCGTGCCATGAATACCGCATGGATGGAGCTGGCCGCGGGCCGAGGCGCCCTCGGCATCGGGCTGGGTGTGGCGGGCGTGGTGGTCGTGGCCCTGCTGCTGGGGGCCTTCGTCCTCGGCTTTCGCACCAAGCGCAAGGAACTGCCCACGCCGCGACCGGAGGAACAGCCGCAGATGCCCGCCGGCGGGCCGGTCCGCGAGACGCGCGAGCGCCGGGAACCCGACGAGATGCCGAGAAGCGAGGAGCGTCTGACGCCGCACGAGCTGAAGACGAACGGCCGTCAGAGCGACCGGACGAGCGCCTCGCAGGAGCGCCCGCGCTGGAACGAGGGCAGCAGCGGCGGGTTCGGCAGCGGCGGACCGGGCGCCCGCTGACCTGCTCCCCGCCCCACCCCCCTCAGTCACCCCACCCCGGTCGTACATCACGTCGTACACAGGGAAGTGAGAACCATGGCCGATCCCGCCCGCACCACCCTGCCGCTGCCCGACTACGACCATCTGCCGATCGGCGGCCTGGAGAGCCGTGTGCGGTCGCTGTCCGCGGACGAGGTCGAGGCACTGCTGGCGTACGAGCGGTCGCACGCCGACCGGCTGCCGGTGACCGAGCTGCTCGGCTCCCGGCTGGAGCAGCTGCGCGCGGGCGCCGAGCCGACGTCCGGCGACCCGAACGCCCTGCGGCCCGAGACGGGCCACGGCGGCCGGGGCGGCTCGCGCGTGACACCGGCGACGTCGCCCCAGCCGCACAGCGCGCCGCCGCACGGCACGCCGGACCAGCCGGCCCAGCCCAAGGCCAACCGCACCTAGCCGAACCGGACCGGGACCAGCCGAACCGGTGACTCGACGACAGGGCCCGTGCCAGCGCACGGGCCCTTTTCGCTGCCCTGCCTCCGTCCGAGTGAGCTGGATCACAGGTTTAGAGTGCAGCGTGGTGGGGGGTCCAGCGTCTTTCGAGAGGTGTAGGAGGCCACTGAGACGCAGGACGGTGAGGATGGAGCAGGTTCGGGGGGCGGACGGCTTCGACGAGTTCGCGGCCGCCCGTTGGTCGGCGCTGCTCCATGTCGCGCGCCTGCTCACGGGGGGCGACCGGCAGCGCGCCGAGGACCTGGTGCAGGAGGCCCTGGTCAAGCTGTGGTTCGCCTGGCCCAAGGTGGCCGAGCAGGCACCGGAGGCCTACGTCCGCACCGTCCTCGTGCGACTGGCGGCCCGCTCGGCGCGGCGCCGCTGGTGGGGCGAGCGGCCGGTGGAGCAGCTGCCCGACCGTGCCGACCCGGGCGACATGTCGTCCGCCGTCGCGGAACGCTCCCGGCTGGAGGCGGCCCTGGCGCTGCTGTCGCCGAAGCAGCGGGCCGCGGTGGTGCTGCGCTACTGCGAGGACCTGCCCGAGGCCCAGGTCGCCCAGGCGCTGGGCTGCCCGGTGGGCACGGCACGGTCCCACGCGTCACGCGGAGTCGCCCGGCTCCGCCGGCTCCTGTCCGACGCCGTCAGGCCCGTGGGGTGAAGGGAGAAGCGATGGACGACTTCGAGCGGGACCTGTCGCGCCTGATGCGCGACACCCGGCAGCACACCCCGTACGAGGCCGAGCACCGGCAGCGGCTGCACGCTGGCATCCGGGCCCGGCGCCGGACCCGGATGCTGTGGAAGGCGGGTGGCTCCGCCGTCGCGGTGGCCGGGATCAGTGTCGGACTGGCCCTGCTGCCCGGCATGTTCACCCGCGCCCAGCCCCCGGCCGATCACCGGCCGCAGCCGTCGACCAGCCCGACCGTGTCGGTCGACACCACCCCGACCACCGACGCGCCGGAACCGAGCCTCACCCCGACCCGGCCGGAGTCGACGGCGCCCACGACCACGAGCGGCGTCACACCGTCCGGGACCACGAGCGGGCCGAGCGACCCCACGCCCGGCATCACGCCCTCCACGAGCCGGAGCACCTCGGCGCCGCCCACACCCCCGCCCTCCCCCACGCCCACGTCGGTGCCGCCGTCCGTCCTGGAGTCGGAGGAGCCTTCCGCCTCGGCGTCCGTCGAGTAGCCGCCCCGGACCGGTCGGCCGGCGGACCCCGCCCCGGCCGGCATCCCGGAATCCGTCACCGCACCACCGCTCACCCAACACCCCCACGGGCGCCTTCGGCATGCCCGCGACCGGCGCCCGGACCCGCCCGCGCCAGAAAGAGACCGTGACACAGCCATGAGAACCCTTCGGCGGTCGCCGCTGACCGACCGCCCGGCACCGAGCGACCCGGCCGCGCTGCCGCGCCGCGCACCGCTGTCCGCGCACCACCCGGATCCGGTCCTGGACGTGGTGGTCCCGGTGTACAACGAGGAACACGACCTGGAACCCTGCGTCCGGCGCCTGCACGCGCACCTCGCGGAGACCTTCCCGTACTCCTTCCGGATCACCGTCGCCGACAACGCCAGCACCGACCGGACCCCGGTCATCGCCGCGCGGCTGGCCGCCGAACTGCCCGGCACCCGGTGGCTCCGGCTGGCCGAGAAGGGCCGCGGCCGCGCACTGCACGCGGCCTGGTCGCGGTCCCGGGCGCCGGTCCTTGCGTATCTGGACGTGGACCTGTCCACCGACCTGGCGGCCCTGCTGCCGCTGGTCGCGCCACTGATCTCGGGGCACTCCGACATCGCCATCGGCACCCGTCTGGCGCGGGGGGCACGGGTGGTGCGCGGACCGAAGCGGGAACTCATCTCGCGCTGCTACAACGGGCTGCTGCGCTCCACGCTCCACGTGGGGTTCTCCGACGCGCAGTGCGGGTTCAAGGCGGTGCGGCGGGACGTCGCCGAGCGGCTGCTGCCGCTGGTGCAGGACCGCGCGTGGTTCTTCGACACCGAGATGCTCGTCATCGCCGAGCGGGCGGGGCTGCGGATACACGAGGTTCCGGTGGACTGGGTGGACGACCCCGACAGCCGGGTGCACCTGCTGTCCACGGCGCTGGCCGACCTGCGCGGCATGGCCCGGCTCGGCCGGGCCCTGGCCGGCGGCCGGCTGCCGCTGACCGGGCTGCACCGCACCGACGCCGAACTCGCCGGGGAACTGCCCGCGGGCCTGGCCCGGCAGGCGGTCCGGTTCGCCGCCGTGGGCGCCGCGAGCACGCTGTTCCACCTCCTGCTCTACACGGCGTTCAGACCGGCGGCGGGGGCCCAGGCCGCCAACGCGCTCGCCCTGCTCGCCAGCGCGGTCGCCAACACCGCCGCCAACCGGCGGCTCACCTTCGGGGTCCGGGGCCGCGGCGGGGCGCTGCGCCACCATCTCAAGGGGCTCGCGGCGTTCCTGATCGGGCTGTCCCTGACCAGCGGTTCGCTGGCCGCCCTCCACCACGGCGCGCCCGGGGCCGGTCACCGGGTCGAGCTCGCGACGCTGATCACCGCCAACCTGGCCGCGACGCTGCTGCGCTTCCTCCTCTTCCGGGCCTGGGTGTTCCCCGCCCGCCCCGCCCGCCGCACGACAGGACCCGCATGAGCACCGCCGAGCTGCTCCGGCCGCCGGCCGGTCCCGGCCACCCCCGCGTCCCGCGCCGGTCCGGGAAGTTCCGGCGAAGGCTGCGCGGGACCGCCGGGCGTTACGGGCCCGTGCTGCTGACGTACGGTCTGCTGAAGCTGGCCGGCTTCGCCGTCTTCATGTACCTGCTGGACTCCGCGGGCGACTTCCGGGGGAAGAACCCGCGCTTCGGCGGCGGCGAACACCCCTGGGACGTCCTGGCCAGCTGGGACGGCTGGTGGTACCAGCAGATCGCCGCGCACGGGTACGACCCCGCGCTGGTACCGGTCCCGGGTGCGAAGGGCCTGATCACCCTCGAAGGCAACTCGGCGGCGTTCTTCCCGCTGTACCCGGCGCTGATGCGTCTGGTCTCGGAGTGCACCGGGCTCGGGCTGTACGGCGCCGGCCTGACGGTCTCCGTCGTGGCCTCCTTCGTCGCCGCGCTCGGCATCTACACCGTCACGCACCGCCTGGGCGGCCACCGGGCCGGTCTGGTGGCCGCCGGACTGTGGGCGGTCTGGCCCGGCTCGGGGACGGAGTGGTCGGGGTACTCGGAGTCCCTCTACACGGCCCTCGCCGCCTGGACCTGTCACGCCGTCATGTCCCGACGCTGGCTCACCGCGGGCCTGCTGACCTGCGCGGCCGGTCTCTGCCGGCCCACCGCCGTGGCGCTGGTCGCCGCACTGACCCTCGCCGCCGTGCTGTCCCTGCGCCGGCGGGAGGACGGACCGCGCCGTCCGCTGGCCGCCGTGGCGATCGCCCCGCTGGGCCTGTTCGGCTATCTCGCCTGGGTCAACCACCGCATGGGCGACCTCAACGGCTACTCCAAGCTCCAGGACGGCGCCTGGGCCCACAAGTTCGACTGGGGCGCCCACACGCTCACCGTCCTGACCTCCGTCCCCGTCGGGCACTTCGACTATCTCTTCGCCATGCCCTTCGAGGACGTCATCGGAGTCTGCGTGGTGCTGGCGGTGCCGGTGCTGACGGTGCTGCTGCTGCGGCTGCGGCCGCCCGCCGTGCTCGTCGTCTACACAGTGCTGTCGTACCTGATGGTGATGACGACCCAGCAGATCTTCGGCAACGTCTCCCGCTATCTGCTGCCGCTCTTCCCGCTGTTCATCCCCCTGGCCCTCGCGATGCGCCGCCTGCGCGGGCCTTCCCTGACCGCTGTTCTCGGCACGGCGGCCCTGGCCTCCGGCTCGTACGCGGGATACGTCCTGTTCGAACTCGGCGTGCCCTAGCCCTCGTGCGGCCCCGGAGCCCGGGCGGCATACTGATCTTGCACGACAGGCGATCGGTCGCGAGGGCCGGAGAGGGGAGGACGGAACGTGACCACCGGAGGATCGGACGGACGGGGAACGCCCGGCGGGCCGGACGGCGTCCCCCCGGTGCCGGACGAGGTGTGGCTGCGCTTCCTCATGGACAGCGAGTCCGCCATACGCGCCTCCGCCCCCAGGGAACCCTCCGCGCGGGAGCGGGCCGGCGGCCGGCAGCCCCAGCCCGCGCAGAGCGTCGGCGACCTGTGGCAGCCCGAGGAGCTGTGGGTCCGGGTGGCCTGGCGGGACCTGGACCGCCGGGCCAGGGCCCGGCGCGTGGGCCGGGTCGTCGCCACCGCCGCCGCGGTGGCCCTGGCCCTGGGCGCCTGGTCCCGGCTGACCACCGGCCCCGGCACGGGCGACCGCCCCGGGGACGCCACCGTGCGGCAGGTCGAGGGCGCCACAGTGGGACTGCCCACGGCCACTCCCGGCCCGTCCGGATCGCCGTCCCCGGAGCCCTCCGGATAGCACACGCGGACGAGACCCCTCCCGCGCGGCCGCCTACGATGAGCCCCACAGGCCGGATCCGGACGCCGGTCCGGACACGGCCCCCGCCGACGAGTCCACCGGTACGCGCACGCCGACCGAAGGGGGACAGTCATGAGCGCGCCCCGCCTCAGCAGTACGCCGTTGCCGGGCATCGGCGTCCGCTACGACCTGACGACCCGGGACCACCGCCGTCTGTCGGTGGTCGCCCACCGCGACGGCCAACGGACGATCAGCGCCTACCGCGAGGACGACCCGGACGCCTGCGACCTCTCCGTGCGGCTCACGGCGGACGAGGCGGCCACCCTCATCGACGCGCTGATGCCCGCTCACCACACACCGAACCTGCTGTCCACCACCGATCTGGGGCTCGTCGCCGAGCGGATCGAACTGCCCGGCTCCTCGCACTGGAACGGGCGGGTGCTGGGCGAGTCCCGGATCCGCACCGACACCGGCGCGTCCGTCGTCGCGGTGCTGCGCCGGGCCGACGCGATCCCCTCCCCCGCGCCGGACTTCCGGCTCGCCGGCGGTGACGTCCTCATCGTGATCGGAACCCGCGAGGGCGTGGAGGCGGCCGCCGCGATACTCGGGCGGGAGTGACCCGCCATGCACGACTCCGCGCTCTTCCTGATCGAGTTCGGCTGCCTCATCCTCGGGCTCGGACTGCTCGGCCGGCTCGCCGGACGCTTCCGCTTCTCCCCCATCCCCCTCTATCTACTGGCGGGGCTGGCCTTCGGGGAGGGCGGCCTGCTGCCGCTGGGCGCCAGCGAGGACTTCGTCGCCATCGGCGCCGAGATCGGCGTGATCCTGCTGCTGCTCATGCTGGGCCTGGAGTACACGGCCACCGACCTCGTCTCGAACCTGCGCACCCATTACCCCGCCGGGCTCGTCGACGCGGTCCTCAACGCCGTGCCCGGTGCGGTCCTGGCCCTGCTGCTCGGCTGGGGCCCGGTCGCCGCCGTGGTGCTGGCGGGTGTGACCTGGGTGTCCTCCTCGGGTGTCATCGCCAAGGTGCTGGGCGAGCTGGGGCGGCTCGGCAACCGCGAGACCCCGGCCGTGCTGAGCATCCTGGTCCTGGAGGACCTCTCCATGGCCGTGTACCTGCCCATCGTCACCGCCCTGCTCGCCGGGGTGGGTCTGGCCGCGGGCGGTCTCACGCTGGCGATCGCCCTCGGTGTGACCGCGCTCGTGCTCGTCCTCGCGGTGCGTTTCGGCCGTCACGTCTCGCGCTTCGTCTCCAGCGACGACCCCGAGAAGCTGCTTCTCGTCGTGCTCGGCGTGACCCTCGTGGTCGCCGGGGTCGCCCAGGAGCTGCAGGTGTCCGCGGCCGTGGGGGCGTTCCTGGTCGGCATCGCGCTGTCCGGGGAGGTGGCCGAAGGGGCGGCGAGCCTGCTGGCGCCGCTGCGGGACCTGTTCGCCGCGGTGTTCTTCGTCTTCTTCGGCCTGCACACGGACCCCGCGAGCATCCCGCCCGTCCTGCTGCCGGCGCTCGCCCTGGCCGCCGTCACCACCGCGACGAAGATCGCCACCGGTTACTGGGCGGCGCGCCGGGCCGGCATCGGGCCGCGGGGGCGCTGGCGCGCCGGGGGCACGCTCGTCGCCCGGGGCGAGTTCTCCATCGTCATCGCCGGTCTCGCCGTCACGGCCGGCATCGAACCCTCCCTCGGCCCCCTCACCACGGCCTACGTGCTCATCCTGGTCCTCCTCGGTCCCCTGACGGCACGCTGGACCGAACCCCTGGCCACCCGCATGACCGGCCTGCGCCGCCATCGCAGGGGCAGCGGCCCCTCGGCCCCCGCTCCGCCCGGCGGCCACGAGACGATCGAGGGCCAGGACGCGATCGGCCGCACCTGACGGCCGCGCCGCCAGTTCGCAGAGCGGCCGCGCCGCCGGGCCGTCCGAGCCGCCGCACCGCCGGTCGCCAGAGCGCCAGACCGCCGACACGCCGTGTCGCCCGATCGCCTAGCCGCCCGGCCGGGCAGCCCAGAGCGCTGGGAGACCGCCGCCGGTCGCCAGAACGCCGCGCCGCCAGACAGCGCGTGTCGCCCGATCGCCTGGCCACCGGGCCGGGCCGCCCGAGCGCTGGGGCACAGCGGCCGGTCGTCAGAACGCCACGCTGCCAGGCCGCCAGTTCGCCGCGCCGGGCCGGGCCGGGCCGGGCCGGGCCGCCGGATCGTCGCGTGGCGATCGTCCAGCCGCCGGGCCGCCCGACCCCTGAGGTTCGGGTTCAGCCCGTCTTCCACCCGCGCCTCGTGTCCAGGCGCTCCCAGTCCGCGTCCCACGCGGCCATGCGCCGGCGGTCCAGGGAGAGCCGGGTCAGCCAGGCGGCACCCAGCAGGGTGCCGGCCGCGAAGGAGCCGGCCAGGGTGCCGCCCAAGGCGGTGTGGAGCCAGGCCTCGCCGTCCGACACCGGCGCCGGGGTCAGGTCACCGCGCCGGTCCACCCAGACGGGGATCGTGCTCCCGGCGGGAGACCTCGGCGGGACGCGCGCCTCGTCCCGGTGGGCCGAGCCGTCCGGCGCGGTCCACCGCACCGTGCCCCAGACGCGGTGATCGCTCGCCGCCCGGGCCGGAGAGGGGCCGGGGGCGTCCTCGACGAGGACCGCGGAGACCCGGCTGCTCTCCGCGCGCTGACGTTCGACGGCCCGCTCGACCGCGGCCGCCGCCAGCAGCCCGCCCGCCACCCCGCCGAGCAGCGCGCACACCCAGCCGGCGAGCACGACCCAGGCCTCGACGACGTCGACGCGGCGCCTCAGCGCGTTGCGCCGCCACCGCCACCACCGCACGGTCGTGCGCTCAAACGCTGTCATGGGCCGACACCCCCTCGTGAGCACCGGCAGCACCCTTCCAGTGTGCTCCCGGCACCACCGCCCGGGCCCGTCGAGCGGCGGAACACCACGACGCCGGTGTGTCAGCCGGCCCAGCGGTCCTCGCCCGGCCTGCGCAGCACGGACAGCAGGTCGTCGTGGCCGGCCACCGCCTCCAGGGCCAGCGTGCGGTAGCCGGCCTGCCCGAAGAAGACGGTGATGCGGTCCTGGTCCTCGCTGAGCACGGTGCCCTCACCCCACTGCTCGTGCCGTACCTCGGTGCCGACGGGGTAGTCCGCGGCGGCCGGGTGGACGGGCCGCTCCTCGCTCCCGTCCTCCTCCTGCCGTCCGTCGCACAGGTCGCAGTTCCCGCACCGGCCCGGGTGGTCCTCGCCGAAGTAGCCCAGCAGGAAGCGCCGCCGGCAGCCGGTGGTCTCGGCGTACGCCCGGGCCATCTCGACCCGGCTCCGCTCGGTCCGGCGGTGTGCCCGGGCCGTGCGCGCGGCCTCCTCGGCCGCCTCCTCCGGGGACAGGCCGGACGCGGGGCGCACCTCGCCGTCGTCGCCCGTGGCGACGGCGTCGGCCTCCTCCAGCAGGTTCACCGCGGCGGTGACGCGGTTCCTGGACAGGCCCGTGTCCTCGCGCAGTCCGTCGAGGTCCGCCGGGTCCGAGCGGTGCTCGTGCACGGCCTGCGCCACGTCCGTGAGGGCCTCCGGGCCGGGGGCGCGCCCCGCGAAGTACGCGCGCATGCCGGTGTCCTCGGACCGGTAGTGCAGCACGGCGAGGGCCGGGCGGCCGTCCCTGCCGCAGCGGCCGATCTCCTGGTAGTAGGCGTCGAGGGAACCGGGCAGCGACGCGTGCAGGACGAACCGCACGTCCTCCTTGTCGATGCCCATGCCGAACGCCGAGGTCGCCACCACCACGTCGGCCGTGCCGGAGAGGAACGCGTCGTGGATCCGCTCGCGTTCGGAGGCGCGCAGCCCCGCGTGATAGGCCTCGGCGGACAGTCCCAGGGCGGCCAGTTCCCGGGCGTAGTGCTCGCTCTCCTTGCGGGTCCCGGCGTAGACGATGCCCGGTTTGGGCTCGGCGGCGGCCCGTTCGACGACCGCGAGGCGCCGCTCGTCCTCGTTCAGGAAGCGGCGGACCCTGAGGGTGATGTTCGGCCGGTCGAAGCCGGTGACCAGCAGCCGCGGCCTGCGCATCCCGAGGCGTTCGGCGATCTCCCGGCGCACGGGCGCGGCAGCGGTGGCGGTCAGGGCCAGCACGGGCGGTCCGCCCACGCGCCGGACGGCCTGCTCCAGGCGCAGGTAGTCGGGCCGGAAGTCGTGACCCCAGGAGGACACGCACTGCGCCTCGTCGACCACGAACAGGGCGGGGCGCACCGCGGCCAGCCGCTCCAGCACCTCGTCCTTGGCCAGTTGCTCGGGCGACAGGTACAGCAGCCGGGCCTCGCCGCGGCCCACAGCGGCCCACGCCTCCTCGGTCGCGGCCGCGCCGAGGTCGGAGTTGACCGCGACGGCACCGGGCGCGCGATCGCCGTCGGGCAGGCCCGCGATCTGGTCGCGCTGCAGGGCCAGCAGCGGGGAGACGACCACGACCGGCCCGGGCAGCAGCACGGCGGGCACCTGGTAGACGGCGGACTTGCCGGAGCCGGTGGGCATCACGACGAGGGTGTCCCGGCCGTCGAGCACCCACTCCATGGCGGTGAGCTGTTCCGGCAGGAGGGTGTCCCAGCCGAACACCTCGGCGGCCGTCTCCCGCAGCAGTCCGGCGCGGTCCGTCCGCGGCTCCTCGCGTCCCATGCCGGGCTCCTCGCTGTTCCGTGCGGTCGCGTCCGGATGGCGCGCCCGTGGCGCCCTCTGGGTACCCGCGGGTCCGTCGGCGTACCAGCCGGTGACCGGTGACGGCGTCACCCGGGGGACGGGGCGATGCGCACCGGGCCGGCGCCGTCGCCGTCGCCGCAGAGGAAGGAGGCCAGCGCCGCTCCTTCCTCGGTGACGGCTGCCCGGTCGGCCCGGGTGAGGCGGCGCAGCGGGGTGACCAGGACGGTGCCGTCCTCGACGGTCCAGGTCGCGGCGACCCGGCCGTCGACCAGGACGAAGCGGGCCCCGGCGACGGACAGGCCGCGATGGGCGTCGTCGATGATCCGGCCGCGGTCGTGGTAGCCGAGGACGGCGTTGTCGAAGGCGGGCAGGAACCGCACCGGGGCCGGTGTGCCGGGGTCGGGGCGTGGCGCGCCGGGCAGGTCGAGCAGTTCGCGGCCGCGCTCGTCGCGGAAGCGGACGAGTTCCCCGCGCAGGGCGGAGACCGCTGCCGGGAGTCCGGTCAGGCCGCACCAGGCCCGCAGGTCGGCCGAGGCGGCGGGGCCGTAGGCGGCGAGGTAGCGCCGCAGCAGGGTCTGTCCCACGGGGTCGGAGGGGTCCGGGTCCAGCGGGTCGATGTCGCGTCCGAGCCAGCGGGAGACCAGTCCGTACCGGGCGCCCGCCTTGGTCCGCCACACCCCGCGCGGCGGCAGCTGCACCGTCGGCAGGAGCCCGGCGGCCAGCATCTCGCCGAGCGGCCGCGGTCCCACCGCCGGCCAGCGGTCGGCGACGGCCCGGGCGAGGGCGGACATCGAACGGGGCTCGCCGTCGGCCATGACCTCCCGGCCGGCCGCCGCGAGTGCGCCGAGGTCGACCGCTTCGAGCTCACGGCGGTACACCCCCAGCACTTTCCGGCGCAGCATGTCGTCGTGCCGGGCCCGCCAGGCCAGGAGGTCGTCGGCGGTGACGAGATGGACCGTGCGGCGCATCAGGTGGGCCCGCACCACGCGGCGCCCGGTCAGCAGCTCCGACAGCACCGCCGGGTCGAACGCCCGCAGCCGCGACCAGAGCCCGGTGAACGGCTCCTGCGGCTCCTGGGCCTGGAGTCCGCCGAGGTGGGCGACGGCGTCGAGGACGGGCAGCTCGGCGCGGTCGAGGAGCAACTGCCGGGCGAGGGTGGCGCGGTTGAGCGCCCGGGCGTCGAGAACGGTCATCGGTTCACCTGTGCCTTCGGTTCGGGGCCGGCCCCGGGGCCGGGCGCCGGGACGGCTTTCTCCCGCTCACCGTGGCAGGCCTTGCGGTCAGGGGCTGACCGCGACGGGGCGCCATCGGGTCGCCGTCGCCTGTACGGCTGTGGGGATTCCGGCCACCGTGCGCCACCTTCGGCCACCACATCCCTCCTTTCCCTATATTCCCTATCGAATTACTAGGGAAGTATTGACGGCGCCTGACGGCACTGCGCAGGATGATGCGCATGGTCCGCACATCTTTCCGGTGTACGCGCTGCCGGTGAGCCCCGATCCCCCACCGTGTCACCGAAGTCGAGGAGACCCCTGCCATGGGCGCTGCCCCCGCGCTGCCCGGAGCCGACGCGGAGTCCGCACCGGCCGGGCCCGGTCCGGCCCACTGGCTGAGGGTCGCCCGCGAGACGGCGGAGGACCTGGCCACGGACGCGGTGGCCAGGGACCAGGCGGGCAAACCGCCCTTCGACGAGGTGGCCCGGCTGCGCGAGTCGGGGCTGCCGGCCCTCCTCGTACCGGCCGGACTCGGCGGCGGCGGAGCCGACTGGCCGACCGCCTACGCGGTGGTCCGGGAGATCGCCACGGCCGACGGCGCGATCGCCCAACTCCTCGGCAGCCACTACTTCGTGTCGTGGAGCGCCCGGCACCTCACCGACCCGGCCCGCGCCGCCGCGCTGGAGCGGCGGACCGCCGCGGAGCAGTGGTGCTGGGGCGGTGGCCTGGCGCGTCAGGAACCGGCACTGGCCCTCGTCAGGACCCCGCAGGGGCGGGTGCTGAACGGCCGTCAGAGCTATGCGGCGGGGGTGCTGGTGGCCGACCGGCTCGCCGTGCGGGCCGTGCGGGCCGACACCGGCGAGCCGTTCGCCGTGGTGGTCGATCCGGCCCGGCAGGGCGTGGCGGTCGACGGTGACGCCGACCCGTTCGGGCAGCGGCTCGCGGCCGGCGGCAGTGTGGAGTTCGACGCCGTGCCGGTCAGCGCCGACGACGTCCTGGGGTCCCTGTCCGCGGACGAGGACGTCCTGTCCCCGCCGACCGCTCTGGTGTCACCGGTGGGGCGGCTGCTGTCGGTGCAGATCCGGCTCGGCATGGCGGAGGGGGTGCTCGCCGAGGCCCGCGAGTACACCAGGGCCGGCCGCGCGCCCTGGCATCCCGACTGGCCGGCCGGGTCGCCCCGGGACCCGCAGGTGCTGACCGCGTACGGGGAGCTGACCGTGCTGACCCGCTCGGCGTCCGCCCTCGCCGAGCAGGCTCGGGACGCCGTGCAGGCCGGGCTGGCACGCGGTGAGGACCTCTCCTACGAGGAGTACGCGGAGATCTCCGTGCTCGTCGCCATGGCCGAGGCCGCCGCGTCCAGAGCCGTGCAGGAGTCCACCGCCCGCGCCCTGGACGTCATCGGCGCCCGCTCGGCGTCCGCGCGGCTGGGCTTCGACCGCTTCTGGCGCAACGCCCGGACCCACACGCTGTACGAGCCCGTCACGCACCGGCTGCGGGACGTCGGTGACTACTTCCTCAACGGCTCGCATCCGCCGTTCGTCCTCCCGGTCTGAGCCACGGCCCGCGCGTCCGGCCGCCGCGCGAGCGTCGCTCCGGCGCCGGGCGTCATCGCGGCGCACACGGTCGACGACGAGGCCGCCACGACATCAGCGGCTACATACCGGCCGGCCCGGCCTGATCCTCGTCGCGGGGCCCGTCGGACGTCAGGCCGGTCAGTTCCGCCGCCGTGCGGGCCGGCTCCAGGTGGGGGCCGATCCATTCGCACATCAGGACCGTGGCGTCGTCCTGGAGTTCTCCGTCGTGATAGTCGAGGACGGCCTGGATCAGCCGGCGCAAGGTCTCGGGCACGGGCAGCCCGTCGGCGTGGTGACGGATGAGGAAGTCGGCGAAGCGGTCCAGGCCGAACTCCCGGCCCCCGGCGCGGCGCGCCTCGGTGATGCCGTCGGTGTACAGCACGATGCGGTCGCCGGGCTGGAGGTGCTCCCGGCACACGGTGCCGGGCAGGCCGAGTGCGGTGCCCATGGGGTGGGCCGGACGGCATTTGAGGTGGGTGGTCCAGCGGTTGTCCCGGATGACGATCGGCGGATGGTGGCCACGATTGACCCACGACAGCATCCCGTTGCGGGTGTCCAGGGTCGCCAGGATGCCGGTGACGTAGCGCCGGAGGCCGTACTGCTCGATCAGGGCGGCCTCGACGGCCTCCGCCTTGGCGAGGAGACCGGCGCCCTGACGGCGGGCGTTGCGGCACGACCCCAGCGCGAGCGCCCCGGACAGGCCGGCGGCGGTGTCGTGACCCATGGCGTCGAAGATCGTCAAGTGGACGACGGGTCCGTCGACGGCGTACTCGAAGACGTCGCCGCTGATGTCGTAGGCCGGTTCCAGCGCAGCGGAGATGGTCACCCGGCCGTCCGCGTACGTCCGGGGCGGCAGGAGGTTCCACTGCATCTCGGCGGCCAGGCTCATCGGCCGGGCGCGCGTCAGCTTGGCGAGCGCGTCGCTGGTGCCCCGCTTGCTGACCAGGATCAGCGCGACGAGCCCCGCCAGCGACTCCATGTCGTAGCGGGCCTCGGCGTCGTTGCGCTCGGCGCTCACCCGCAGCAGGCCGATGCGTTCCGTGCCGTCCAGCAGCGGCACCCACCACTCGAACACGTCACCGCCCGGGGGCGCGGCGGGCAGCACGTCGCCGTACTGGAAGGCCCGCCCGGCCACCGTCCCCTCGACGGGCAGCTCCTTCTCGTGGCCCTCCCCGGCCGCCTCGTCCCCGGGGAGGAGGCACAGGGTCCGGCGCCGCAGATCGGCGAGGTAGATCAGTACCCGGCGGAAGGAGGCGGCGCGGGCGCACGCGTTCGTCTTGGCAGGGAGCAGTTCCACGGGCATGAGGTGGCTGGCCGCCAGCAGGTCGGCCAGCATGCGCCGTCCGCCCTCTCCACCGTGCTCCATCGGCCACCTCCGTCCCATCCGTTCACCGCACTGGACGGCTACCCGCGAAACGGCGTGTGGCACGGCCCGGTGCACGGGGAGAGCCGGCCCGGCCGATTCCGCATACCGGGGCCATACCGAGGCTTCAGGGGGCCGCCTCCGGGTACTTCCATGGTGGAACGACCCGTCGAAGGAGGAAACGGAGGCGCGAGGGCCGTGCTGCTGTCGCATTCGCTAGATCACGGAGTACTCGTCATCACGGTCCACGAAGACCCCGGCATCGGGGGGCGTGCCTCGCTCCTGACGCAGATCAGCGCCCTGGTCGAGGCCTATCGGCCCGCTCCCGTGGTGGTCGTCCTGGACGAGCCGGCCACCCAGGGCGCCGCCGTCAGCGTCGTCCTGCGCGTCCATCGTCTGTGCAGCCGGCTGGGCATGCTGATGGCGGTGGCCACCGCCAGCGCGCCCACCCGCCGCGTGCTGGAGGCGAACGCCGACACGGCCGGCACCCGGCTGGTCGTCCACGCCCGGACCGACACCGCCGTCGCCGCCGCGTACGCCGCCGCGGCCTGAGCCGGCTCCCGGGGTGGTCCGTCAGGGCATGGTGCTCTGGGCGCTGATCAGCTCGGTGACCGCGCGCAGGCCTCCCTGGGCGAGCGCGGCGCGCTGTCGGTCCGCGCCGGTGCCGTCCTGCAGCAGCCGGTGCACCAGGGACGTCACCTGACGGGCGTCCCCCGAGGCGTCCAGGGCGGGAGCGACGTACCGCAGCAGCTCGTACAGCATGTCGCCGGCCCGCTGCGGTGTGCCGTCCCGGGCGATCAGGGTGTCCTCCAGACCGTGCCGGGCGGCGTGCCACATGGCGGCCTGGAGCAGTTCCGGGGCGAGGTCGGGGGCGGGCACCCCGTCCGCCGCCTCGGCCAGGGCGGTCTCCACCAGGGCCCGGATGACGGCGGCGAGCAGCACGGCCTCGTCCGCCCGCAGCTGGACGTCCAGGCACCGCACCTCGACGGTCGGGTACGTGGACGACAGACGGGCCTGCCAGTAGAGCTGGCCGGTGTCGGAGATCAGACCCGCTTCCTGCAGCCGCGCCGTGCGCCGGTCGTAGTCCTCGGCGTCACGGAAGTACGGCGGGATCCCGCTGACCGGCCAGCGGCCGAAGATCACGGTGCGCCAGCTGGCGAACCCGGTGTCGTGCCCGTCCCACAGCGGGGAGTTCGCCGACATGGCCGTCAGCACCGGCAGCCAGGGCCGGATCCGGTTCAGGACCTGCACCCCGGCCTCCCGGTCGGGCACGCCGACGTGCACGTGCGTGCCGTTGACCAGTTGTTCCGCCACCAGCTGCGGCGCCTGCGTGACCATGGCCCGGTACCGGGCCTGGTCGGTGACGGCCACGGGGCGCCCGTGACGTACCGGCGGGGTGCCGCACACCGCGATCCGGCAGCCGTGCTCCTCCGCGGCCACACCGACCGCGTGCCGCAGGCGCAGCAGGTGTCCGCCGGCCTCCTCCAGCGTGGCGCACACCGGGGTGGCAACCTCGACCTGAGCCTGGAGCAGCTCGTACTGCACCTCCTGGTCCGCCACGAGACGCCCCAGGCCCGCGGAGGCGCGCACCTTGTCCGCGTGCGGCACCGGCAGGCCCGTGACCGGGTCGACCAGCAGGTACTCCTCTTCCACGCCGATCGTCGTCATCGATCACCCTTTGTTCGCCCGGCTGGAGCCGGGTCGGGTCCCACCCGTGGGAGTACCGAGTGCCGCGACCGGTCCGGGGCAAACCATGACAGGCCCGGCATCACCCGTAGGGGTGGTTCAGGGGGTCGTTCGGCCCATCGGACCGCGACGCACGGTGATCGGCCCAATCGGCGGGGCTAGGTTCCTCCGGGCTGGGCACTCCCCGCTGCGCCCGTCGAGAAAACCGCTGCCGATCGAGGAACTGATGGCGACACACACTGAACCGGTTGCGCCAGTACCCGCGGCGGGCCGCCGCGGCAGGGGCATGGTGATCGTCTCCTGGGTGACGACCACCGACCACAAGAAGATCGGGCATCTGTACCTGATCACATCGTTCCTGTTCTTCCTGATCGCCGGTGCGCTGGCGATGGCGATCAGGGCGGAACTGGCCCGGCCGGGACTGCAGATCCTCTCCAACGAGCAGTACAACCAGGCGTTCACGATGCACGGCACGATCATGCTGTTGCTGTTCGCGACGCCCACCTTCGCGGGCTTCGCCAACGCGATCATGCCGTTGCAGATCGGCTCGCCCGACGTGGCGTTCCCGCGCCTGAACATGCTCTCGTACTGGCTGTTCCTCCTCGGCGGCCTGATCGTGCTGGGCAGCTTCCTCACCCCGCAGGGCGCGGCCGACTTCGGCTGGACCGCGTACACCCCGCTCAGCGGCGGCGAACGCACCACCTACGTGGGCGGGGATCTGTGGATCATGGGGCTCGCGCTGTCCGGCTTCGGCACCATCCTGGGCTCGGTCAACTTCATCACCACCATCATCTGCATGCGCGCCCCGGGCATGACGATGTTCCGGATGCCGATCTTCACCTGGAACGTGCTGCTCACCTCGGTGCTGGTGCTGCTGGCCTTCCCGGTCCTGGCCGCCGCGCTGCTCGTGCTGGAGGCGGACCGGCGGTTCGGAGCGCAGGTGTTCAACCCCGAGAACGGCGGCGCGATCCTCTGGCAGCACCTGTTCTGGTTCTTCGGCCACCCCGAGGTCTACATCCTGGCCCTGCCGTTCTTCGGCGTGATCAGCGAGATCATCCCCGTCTTCGCGCGCAAGCCGATCTTCGGGTACACGGGTCTGATCGGTGCCACGATCGCCATCGCCGGGCTGTCGGTGACGGTGTGGGCGCACCACATGTTCGCCACGGGCGCGGTGCTGCTGCCGTTCTTCGCGTTCATGACGTATCTGATCGCGGTGCCGACGGGCGTGAAGTTCTTCAACTGGATCGGCACCATGTGGAAGGGGTCGCTGTCGTTCGAGCCACCCATGCTGTGGGCGGCCGGCTTCCTGGTGACCTTCCTCTTCGGCGGCCTGACCGGGGTCATCCTCGGCTCCCCGCCGCTCGACTGGCACGTCACCGACAGCTACTTCGTCGTCGCGCACTTCCACTACGTGCTCTTCGGCACGATCGTCTTCGCGATGTTCGGCGGATTCAGCTTCTGGTGGCCGAAGATGACCGGCACCATGCTGAACGAACGCCTGGAGAAGGTGCACTTCTGGACGCTGTTCGTCGGCTTCCACACCACGTTCCTGGTGCAGCACTGGCTGGGCGCCGAGGGCATGCCCCGCCGCTACGCCGACTATCTGGCCGCCGACGGCTTCACCGCCCTCAACACCGTCTCCTCGATCGGCGCCTTCCTCCTCGGCCTGTCGACGCTGCCCTTCCTCTACAACGTGTGGCGCACCGCGCAGAGGGGCGAGCGGGTCGAGGTCGACGACCCCTGGGGGTACGGCCGTTCCCTGGAGTGGGCCACCTCCTGCCCACCGCCCCGCCACAACTTCCTGACCCTGCCCAAGATCCGCTCGGAGTCCCCCGCGTTCGACCTGCGCCATCCGGACGTGGCCGTCCTGGACGAGGCGGAGAACACCGGGCGGCGTGACGTCGTGGACGCCGAGGGGCACAAGGGCGACCGGCCGTGACGCCCGGCGGCCACGACGCGCTGGACGGGGAACGGCCCGGCGTACTGGCCGCGGAGGCCGAGGGCTATCTGCTCGCGCACGCCCATCACGAGCAGATCCGCCGCGAGGCCGAGGAACTGCGGTCGCGGCTGCCGTGGCTGACCACGGCTCAGGCCGAGGAACTCACCGGCCACTACGTCCGGCTGCGGCTGGACGTCACCCGCCGGCTGCTGCAGAGCACGGTCCGCCGGGCCGGGGAGCTGCGCGAGGAGTACGAGGCCCGCTACGCCGCCCTGCGCCGCGTTCTGCTCCGCCGGCACGCGGCGGCCGCCTGCGCGGTCCTGACGTGCGGTGCCGGGGTCGGTTCCCTGGCCGAGGTGCTCACCCGCTGACCGGCCGGGCCGCAGGGTGGTGCACAGTGGGAAGGAGTCCCGGTCTCGTAAGGGTGGTGTGGTCGTGAGTCGGATCCTGGTGACCGGTTCCGCGGACGGGCTCGGCCGGGCGGCGGCCGGCACGCTGCTCGCGGCCGGGCACGACGTGGTGGTGCACGCCCGGAACCAGGAGCGCGCGAAGGAGCTCGACGCGCTCGTCGAGCGGGGGGCGCGGCTCGTCGTCGGCGACTTCACCGACCGGGACGCCGTACGGCGCGTCGCCGGGGAGCTCGACGAGGTGCCCCCGCTGGACGCGGTCGTCCACAACGCCGGGGTGTGGCGGGGGCCGGCGGTCATGCCGGTGAACGTCATCGCGCCGTATCTGCTCACGGCGCTACTGCGCGGGGTGGGCCGGCTGGTGTACCTGAGCAGCGGCTCGCACTACGGCGGGCGTCCCGTCCTGGACGGGGTGGACTGGCGGGGTGGCAGCGCGGGTTCGTACGCCGACAGCAAGCTGTTCGTCACGACTCTCGCGGCCGCCGTGGCCCGACTGCGTCCCGGCGTGCCGAGCAACGCGGTGGATCCCGGCTGGGTGCCGACGAAGATGGGCGGTCCCGGCGCGCCGGACGACCTCGAACTCGGCCACCGCACCCAGGAGTGGCTGGCGGTGAGCGACGAGCCCGGGGCCCTGACGACCGGCGGCTACTGGTACCACGGCGAGCGGCGGGAGCCGCATGCCGCGGTCCACGACCGGGCGTTCCAGGACCGTCTCCTGCGCACGCTGGCCGAGGAGACGGGCACCGCCCTCTGAGCCGGACCTCCGCGTGGTCGAGCGGCTCGCAGTCGAACCCGTCGCTCGCCGGAACACGGGGGCCGGCAAGGGGGTCGGGGCAGTCGGGTCATCCCTCGTGGCCGTCCGTGAGGAGCAGACGGGCCGTCTCCCCGGCCTGGACGCCGATCGCCCGGTCGGGCAGTTCGACGTCGATGGGCGGCAGGTCGGACGGCGGTACGGCGATCTCCAGTTGCCCGCTCGTGAGGCGCAGGCGGATGCCCCAGTGGCCCTGGTAGGCGATGGAGAACCCGTACGACGACAGCTCCGGCAGCGGCACCGGGTCCAGCCACAGGGCCCCGGCCCGGGTCTCCAGGCCGGTCAGTCCCCGCTGGACCAGGTCGAGGGTGCCGGCCATGGCGCCCAGGTGGATGCCCTCGCCGGTGGTGCCGCCCTGGAGGTCGGCGATGTCGCCGCGCAGGGCCTCCTGGCAGAACGTCCACGCCTCGGCCCGCCGGCACCGGGCCAGGACCCAGCCGTGGACCAGGCCGCTGAGGGTGGAGCCGTGGCTGGTGCGGGCCAGGTAGTGGTCGACGGTGCGCTGCCAGGTCCGCTCGTCCAGCCGGTACCCCAAGTGCCGGAAGAGTTTCTGCAGTTCGGCCGGTGAGAAGAGGTAGCCGAGCATCAGCACGTCGGCCTGTTTGGACGCCTTGTAGCGGTTGACGGTGTCGCCCTCGGCCTCCAGGATCCGGTCGAGGCGGCGGATGTCGTCGTAGCGCTTGCGGTAGTCGTCCCAGTCGAGTTCCGCGAGGTCGCCGTAGCCCTCGAACTGGCTGATGACCCCGTCGTGGAAGGGTACGTGCAGGGTGCGGGAGACGTCCTCCCAGTGGTCCGGTTCGCCGGCGTCCAGGGCGATGCGCTCCACGAGTTCGCGGCGGCGGGGCTCGGGCAGGGTGCGCAGCACGTCCAGGGCGCGGGTGAGCACCCAGGCCGCCGTGACGTTGGTGTAGGCGTTGTCGTCCAGGCCGGGCCGTTCGGCGTCCGGGTAGGCCTCGTGGTACTCGTCGGGCCCGACCACCCCGCGGATGCGGTGGCGCCCCAGGTGCGCGTCCCAGGTGGCCGAGTCCGCCCAGAAGCGCGCGATCTGCAGCAGCATCTCGGCGCCCTTGGTGTGCAGGAACTCCGCGTCGCCACCGGCCTCGCAGTACTGCCAGACGTTGTACGCGATCGCCGAGCCGACGTGGTGCTGCAGATGCGTGTGGTCGGGCAGCCAGCGGCCCGAGCGGGGGTTGAGGTGCAGCTGCTGGGTCTCCTCGCGTCCGTCGCTGCCGCTCTGCCACGGATACAGCGCGCCGCGCCGGCCTGCGGCCCGGGCCGCGGCGCACGCCCGTTCCAGTCGCCGGTGGCGGTAGCGGAGCAGGGCCCGGGACACCTCGGGGAAGTGCAGGTTGAGGTACGGCAGGACGAACAGCTCGTCCCAGAACACGTGCCCGCGGTAGGCCTCGCCGTGCAGTCCCCGGGCCGGTACGCCCACGTCCAGTTCGGCGGTGTGCGGGGAGAGGGTCTGCAGCACGTGGAAGAGGTGCAGACGCAGGATGTGACCGGACTCCCCCGGCACGTCCAGTTCGGCGCGGCGCCACAGCTGGGCCCAGGCGGTGCGGTGGGTGGCGAGCAGCCGGTCGAACGCCGGTGCCGCGCCGACCCGGTCGACGGCGGCCTGCAGCGGGTCGCTGATCGCCGGGTCGTGCGAGGTGTGCAGGGCGACGGTCTTGTCGACGGTGGCGGTGCGGTCGGGGACCAGCGTCAGGGTGACGCGCTGGACGGCGCGCGCGGGTGCGGGGAGGTCCGCGACGGGCTCCGTGGCGGTCAGCCGGGCGGCCATGCCGATCCGGATGTCCGACGTGCGCGTCCGGCAGCGCAGCCACACCGTGTCCGGCCCCGCGGCCCCGGTGTGCACGTGGGTGAGGTGGCGGCCGTCCAGGTCGCGGTAGCGCGGCACCCCGGCATTGCGCACGGTCCCGTCGAGGGTGGCCTCGACGTCCAGCTCACCGGAGAAGCCCTCGGCGGTGAACTCGCTGCGCAGCGCCGCGAGATGGGGATCGGCCATGTGCACCAGCCGCCACTGCCGTACCGCCAGGACCCGCCCGCCGCCGAGGCCGTAGCGGGTGCGGCGCTCCAGCACGCCCTCGTCGAGGTGGAGGGTCTGCCGGTGGTCCAGGACGGTCGCCGTGTCCGGGGAGAGCCACTCCCCGCCCGGGATGCGGAAGCGCAGGGGCAGCCAGTTGGGCAGGTTGACGAGGTCCTCGTTCTCCACGCGGCGTCCGGCGACCTCGGACACCAGCCGGTTGTAGCAGCCGGCCGCGTAGGTGCCCGGGTAGTGGACGTCGTCGGCCGCGCACTCGGGCAGCGCGCCGCGGGTGGCGAAGCAGCCGTTGCCCAGCGTGCACAGCGACTCCCGCAGCCGCTCCTCGGCGGGCAGGTACCCCTCGTACTCCCAGATCCGGTCCGTCACGGGCCGTATCCTCCTAGACGCGCTGCGGAACGACGGCCACCGGGCACTCGGCGTGGTGCAGCAGGGTGTGGGCCACCCTGCCGAGCTGGAGCCCGAACTGCCCCTGCCGGCGCCGGGCCCCGACGATCACCAGGTCGGCCGCGGCCGAACGGTGCACGAGCACCTTGCCCGCCGGGCCCTCCACGGTCGTGCGGCGCACCCGGATCCCGGGGTGCCGGGCCGTGGCGTCGCGCAGCAGCGCGTCGAGTTCGGCGCGGGCCCGCTCCTCGTGCCCGCGTCCGGGTGCCTCGGCGAGCGGGTCCTCGTCGGCGGCCTCGCGCGCGGGGCAGCGCCAGGCGCGTACGGCGTCCAGGACGCAGCCGCGGGCCTCGGCCTCGTGGCAGGCGAAGCGCACCGCTTCCGCGCCGGTGGCGGGGCCGCCGACGCCGAGCAGGATCCGCTCGTGGGGGCCGGTCGGCCCGGCGCCATCGCCGCGCACCACGATCACGGGGCAGTGCGCGCGGGCCGCGACGGCCAGCCCGACGGAACCGAGCAGCAGCCCTTTCAGTTCGCCTCGGCCGCGCGATCCGGTGATCAGGGCGGTGGCGTTGTTGCCCTCGTGCAGGAGGGCGTCCGCCGCGTCGGCGAGGAGCACGTCGGTGGTGACCTTCACGTCGGGGTTGCGCCGCCCGGCGCGTTCCGCCGCGGAGGCGACGATGTGCTCGGCCATCAGACGGCCCGGGGGGCGGGCCAGCCCGACGGACGGGGCGAGTCCCTCGTAGCGCTCCCAGAGGGAGCCGTGGACGAGCCGCAGCGGGAGTCCGTGCCGGGCGGCCTCGTCCACCGCCCAGTCGATCGCCGGCAGGCTGCCGTCCGAACCGTCGACGCCCACGACCAGGGGCAGTTCCGTCGTCATCGTTCCCACCGCCTCGTACTCGGGCAGTCCACGGATCCATGTCCACGGATGCACGTCCACGGATGCACGTCCTCGGGTCCACTCCCACCGTCGCACCCGGAGCGGCCGCGTGCGAGGGGCGGTCGGCCCCCCGCCGGGGCCGTTCGGCCCTTGGTGCGCGGCGGGCGCCGGGCCCAGGCTGAGGTCAGCGGACCCGGCCCGGGCAGCCCGGGAGGGCCGCGGGCACACCCCGCACGTGCCGCGCGGTGCTGCGGGGCGGCGGAAGGGAGAGGGAGCCATGACTGCCACCACCAACCTGTCCGCGGGTCTCACCGCCGGGCACCGCGAGCGGCTGATGCGCCTCGCGCGCGAGGTGTCCTTCGACGTGGGCACCCGCCTGTTCGAGGAAGGCCGACGTGCCGACCGGTTCTGGATCGTGCGCACCGGGGCGGTCGAACTCGACCTGCGGGTGCCGGGCCGGCGGGCCGCCGTCGTCCAGTCCCTGGGACACGGGGAACTGGTCGGCTGGTCGTGGCACTTCGCGCCGTACGTGTGGCACCTGGGTGCGGAGGCGGCGAGCCCGGTGCGGGCCTGGGAGTTCGACGCGGAGGCCGTGCGGGCGATGTGCGCCCAGGACGCCGAGTTCGGCCGTGCGGTCGCGGAGTGGGTCGGCCGGGTGATCGCCGACCGGCTGCACGCCTCACGCGTCCGGCTGCTCGACCTGTACGCCCTGTACGGCAGCGGCAGCCGGATCTGAGCGGACCCGGGCCCCCTTGTCCGGCCAAATCCGCTCGCGTGTGGCGCCGTGGGGCTCGGTCTGCTGCGGGCGTGGCGTTCGTGAGGCTCGGCCTGCTGCGGGCTGGGGCGGCCGCCCCGGCCCCGTCTGCTGCTGGGTGGGGTGGTCGCCGCCCGGCTCGGTCTGCTGCTGGGTGGGGTGGTCGCCGTCCGGCTCGGTCTGCTGCGGGGTGGGGTGGTTGTCGCCCGGCTCGGTCTGCCGTGGGATGGGGCGGTCGCCGCCCGGCTCGGTCTGCCGTGGGGTGGGCGGTCGCCCGCTCGGTCTGCTGCGGGGTGGGGCGGTGTGGGTCAGCCGGTCATCCGTCTTCTCCACTGCGGTCCGACCCGTGCCCACTCCGCGTCCCACCGCTCCAGCCTCCGCCGGTCCAGCCGCAGGCGCGCCAGCCGCCCGCACGCCCAGACGGCCGCTGCCGCGCCGGCCCCCGCGAGGACTCCGGTGCCGACGGCCTGGAACATCGACTCCGTCGGGCCGAGGGGCGCCTCGGCGAGATCGCCGGCGCGGTCCGTCCACACCGTCACGCGTGTTCCCGCCGCGGCGTCCGGCTCGACCTCGGTGCGTCCGGTGTGCGGTGAGCCGTCGGGTGCCGTCCAGCGCACCGTGGCCCACACGGTGTCGCCGCCCGAGCCGTCCGTCGTCACCGGCGGGGTCCTCGGCGCCCGCTCGGTGAGGACGGCGGGTACGGCACGTGTCTGCGCGCGCTGCGCGGAGAGGGCACCGTCCACCGCCGTGGCCGCCGCGAGGGCGGCGACAGCCCCGCACAGCACGGCGAGGACCCAGCAGGCGAGCAGGATCCAGGCCTCGACGCGGTCGCTGCGCCGGCGGAGCGGATTGCTCCGCCACCGCCACAGCCGCACCGGTGCCGCGTTCCTGCGTGGCCTCTGCGTCATCGCGCCTCCCCTCACGGGAGTGCTTCCAGTCTGCGCCGCCCGGCCCGGCCGGCGCCTCCCGTACGACCGGTCGCCGCGATGGGTTCCTACGGCCCTGTCGGACATGGGCCGACCGGCCCTACCGCGCGCGCCGCTCGCGGGCTTTGCTCGGACCATGTCCGAGAGCACCCGCAGGTCCACCCCCCGGCCGGCCGAGAGCACGGCCCGCGTCGTGACGGTGCGCGGCGAGATGGACCTGCTCACGGCGCCGGCCCTGCGGGACCGGCTGGACCAGCTGACCGCCGGCCCGTGCCCCGACCTGGTCCTGGACCTGCGGGCCGTCTCCTTCATCGACTGCACGGGGCTCGGCGTCCTGTGCCGGGCCCGCAACCGCGTGCTCGCACGCCGGGGCCGGCTGCGCCTGGTCGGTGGCGGGGCCTTCCTGCGGCGCCTGTTCCGGTACACCGGTGTGGCCGGGGCCTTCGAGGTACTGCCGGGCCTGCCGCCGACCGCCGCCGCCGACGCGATGAGCGCCCGTTCCGCGGGCGAGGCCGGGGGCTGACACCGCCGCCGGCAGCCCGTCGCCCGGGTACGGGACGGGCGGGGCCGCCAAGGCTCCCCTGGTGCCCCTCAGGGGTCGCCTCAGGCCGGGGCCGTGCGCGTGCGCAGGAGGTCCTCGACGCCGCGCAGGAAGGTCTCCGAGATCAGCGCGGGGTCGAAGAGGCACCCTGCCGCCATGGCACCGTCCCGGAGCATCACGAAGTGACGCCCTGCCTCGTCGGCGGGCGCGCAGCCGGCCTGCGCCAGCAGTTCCGTGGCCGTCTCCAGAAACCACTGCCGATGGGCCAGCACGGCCTGATGGACCGGGTGCGCGGCATCGGGGTACTCCGCCGCCGCGTTCAGGAAGGCGCACCCGCGGAAACCGTCGGACCGGATCCCCTCGGTGATGGTCCGGCCGACGCCGCGGACCGTGTCGGCCGCCGGCAGCCCCTGTGCCCGGACGGCCTCGACCTGCCCGCGGATGCCCTGGTCGGCCAGTGCGAGGTAGGCGAGGACCAGGTCCTCCTTGCCCTTGAAGTGCCGGTACAGCGTGGCGCGGGTGACCTGGGCCTCGGCGATGATCCGGTCCACGCCGACGGAGTGGATCCCCTCGGCGTAGAAGATCCGGGTCGCCGTGCCGAGCAGCCGCGACCGTGCCTCGGACGTGCTTCCGCCTTCTGTGCGCGCGCTCATGGCGTCACCGTACCAGCCGACGAGGGAGAACGTTCGGTCTTGACAACTAGGGGTCCGGGAGCCTTGGATGCTCAGCAAGACCGAACGTTCTCCCTCATCCGAGAAAGGGGCCCTCCATGCGCGGCTCCGTCGTCACCCCCGCCCCCGCCCCCGTCGCCGGCTCGTCCGCGGCACTGCGCCGCCTGTACGTCCTGCGCTTCGCGTTCGCCGCGGTGTGGGCCGCCCTGCTCTTCGGCTCCGCGCGCTCCCTGGGGCCCCTCAGTGCGACGCTGCTGGTGATCTACCCCCTGTTCGACGTGGCCTGCGCGGTAGTCGACCTGCGGTCCGCCAGGCCGGACGGCGGGCCGGTGCGCGGTCTGCAGGCCAACATCGTGCTCAGCACGCTCACCGCCGCGGCCCTGGCCGCCGCCTGCTTCTCCGGCATCCCGGCCGTCCTGCGCGTCTGGGGCGCCTGGGCGATCACCGCGGGCCTCGCCCAGCTGGTCGTCGCCCTGCTGCGGCGCGGCATGGCGGGACAGTGGCCGATGATCGCCAGCGGCGCCCTGTCCACCCTGGCCGGAGGCTCGTTCGTCGTCCAGGCGGGCCGGGACGGCGCCTCGCTGACCTCGCTGGCCGGCTACGCCTTCCTCGGCGGGGTGTTCTTCCTCGTCTCCGCGCTCCGGTTGCTGCGCCTGGAGCGGTCCGGCGGACCGGCGGACCGCGCGGCCGTGTGACCACGTGCCCCCCACGTGCCCCACTCGGAGGGAGCGCGCCGCATCCCGCGGCGCGCTCCGGTGCGTCATCCTCCTCGGCCCGCACGGGCCGGGTCCGTCACGGCTCGGGGACGACCGCCACGGGACACCCGGCGTGGTGCAGCACGCCGTGGGTGACCCTGCCGATGTGCAGGCCGAAGCGCCCATGGGGGTGACGGGCCCCGATGACGAGGAGATCGGCGTCGGCCGAGGCGCCGAGCAGCGCGATGCGGGCGTGGCCCTCGACGATCCGCCGGTGCACCTCGACCTCCGGATGCTCCCCGGCCGGGCCGCGCAGCACGGCATCGAGCGTCTCGGCGGCGCGCTGCCGGTACGCGTCGGCGGGTTCGCCGGTGAACAGGGGGAAGTCGGTGGCCTCGGGCGCCGGCCGGTGCCAGGCGCGCACGGCCTCCAGCGGCACCCGGCGCCGGGCCGCCTCCCGGAGGGCGAAGCGCGCCGCCCGCGTCGAGTCGGGTTCGCCGGGGACGCCCAGGACGACCCGCCTGCCCTGCCCGCGTGGAGCACCCTGCCGGCCGGCGTCGCCGCGCACCACGACCACCGGCCCGTCGGCGCGCCCGGCCACGGCCAGGCCGACGGAGCCCAGCAGCAGCTCGCCGGCGCCGCCCCGACCTCGGTCGCCCACGATCAGCGCGGAGGCCTTGCCCGCCGCCCGGCGCAGTACGGGCACGGGCCCCGCCGCCACGACCTCGGTGGTGACCCGCATGCCGGGTACGCGCCGCCGGGCGCGTCGGGCGGCGGCGGTCACGAGGACGTCGGTGAGCAGCCGCTCCGACCGTTCCGGGGCCATGGGGAAGACGGCCTGTTCGTAGCGCTCCCACAGGGACGCGTACAGCACGTGCAGCGGGACCTCGCGCAGCGCGGCCTCGTCGGCCGCCCAGTCCACGGCCCGCAGGCTGGACTCGGAGCCGTCCACGCCGACGACGATCGGCAGGTCCATCGTCCACACCCTTCCGCCCGTGCTGCCCCCGCCCTCCAGGCTTCCCGGCTTCCCGGCTTCCCGGCTTCCCGGCTTCCCGGCTTCCCGGCTTCCCGGCTTCCCGCACGAACGCTTCTCGCGTCACGGCAGCATCGTCTCGCCGGTCCCAGCGTCGCGCCGACGGGTGGGTCCCGTGGAGGGGCCGCAGGTCCCCCGTGGGGACCGACCGGCCCGGGTGAGGGCGTCCGCACGGCCGGGCGGGAGGCAGGAGCCGGGCCGAACGGGATGCGCGGCCACCGCCGGGACGGGCCGTCCGGCCCCGTGGCGGGGCCGGACGGCCCGGGCGCGAACGCCGGGGGCGGCCTAGGGTCGCAGCTGGGACGAAGTCACCGAGGCGGGAGCGGAATGACGTGAAGATCATCGCGTACGGAGTCCTCACCGACGAGCGGCCCCTGCTGCGGGAGGCCTTCGACCGGAGGTTCGGCGACCGGCACGAACTGCGCTGCCTGGAGCCGTTCCTCGACCGGGACACCGCGCCCACCGCCGCGGGTCACCGGATCGTCCTCAGCAGCGTCAACGACGTCCTGGACGCGGAGGTGCTGCGGAGCCTGGCCGGGGCCGGCGTCGAGATGATCGCCCAGCGGGCCACCGGTCACAACAACATCGATCTGGACGCGGCCGGGGAACTCGGCCTGACCGTCGCGCGGGTCTCGTCCTACTCGCCCTACTCGGTCGCGGAGTTCGCCTGGGCGCTGGCCCTGGCCGTGGGCCGCCGCGTCGTCCGGGCCGCGCACCGCACGCGCGAGTTCGACTTCCGCCTCGACGGCCTGCTCGGCCGTGATCTGCACGGCCGGACCGTGGGCGTGGTGGGGACGGGCAAGATCGGCACGGCGTTCACGCGCATCGCGCACGGCTTCGGCATGCGCCTGCTGGGCTGGGACGTCGCCGAGAACCCCGAGTGCCTGGCGCTCGGCATGGAGTACGTCCCGCGCGAGCGGCTCTTCTCCGAGTCCGACCTGGTCAGCCTGCACGTACCGCTGCTGCCGGAGACGCACCACCTGGTGGACGCCGCGATGCTGGACCTGATGAAGGCGGACTCCGTCCTGGTCAACTCCAGTCGCGGCGGACTGGTCGACACGGACGCCCTGCTGGCCACCCTGCGCGCCGGCCGGCTCGCCGGCGTCGGCCTGGACGTGTACGAGGAGGAGGCGGGGGTGTTCTTCCTGGACAAGTCCCTGGAGGTGATGACCGACGAACGCCTCGCCCGGCTGATGACCTTCCCCAACGTGCTGGTCACCTCGCACCAGGCGTACTTCACCCGGGACGCCGTGGGCCAGATCGCCGAGAGCACCGCGCGCAACGTCGAGGACCACGCCGCCGGCCGCACGAGCGACAACACCCTGACCGTCCCGGACGGCCGGGGACAGTAGGCGCAGGCCGCTCTCGGCGCAGCCGGTAACCTGGTCGTACTGCCGCCCCGAGCCGAGTGGCAGTGCGGCGGTGGGGCCCGCCGTACCCAACCGCGGTCGTGCCGGCCGCCAACGGTCCCTGCCTGACCCCTCCGCGTGCCCGCACGCGGTCCGAGCCGATCAGGTAGGAGCCTGAACGCCGTGCGACCCGACCGCCCCGACGACAGTGCCCCGGCCGACGGCCGGCGGACCCGGCCCGTCGACCCCGACACGGCCGTCGACCCCTGGCCCCCGCGCAAGGCCCCCGGGCCCCGGCGGCGTCAGGCCGAGATCCTCGCCGCCGTCGTGGCCGGCGGCGTCCTCGGCGCCTGCGCCCGCTACGGCGCCACCCTGCTGTGGCCCACCGTCCCGGGCGCCTTCCCGTGGACCACGTTCTGGATCAACGTCAGCGGCAGCGCCGCCATGGGCGTGCTCATGGTGCTGATCACCGAGCGCACCACCGCGCACCCCCTCGTGCGGCCCTTCCTCGGCACGGGCGTCCTGGGCGGCTACACCACGTTCTCCACCTACGCCGTGGACGCCCGCGCCCTGTTCGGGGACGGCCGTGCCGGAACCGCGTTGCTCTACCTCGCCGCCACGCTCGCGGCCGCGCTGTTCGCCGTGTGGGCCGGGGCCGGGCTCACCCGGCTGCTCGCCCTGCCGCGGGCCGCGAGGACGGAGGGCGAGGCGTGAACTGGCTGATGGTCGTCGTGGGGGCGGCGGTCGGCGCGCCCCTGCGCTATCTCGTCGATCGCGCCGTCCAGGCCCGGCACGGCGGCGTCTTCCCCTGGGGGACCGTCGCGGTGAACCTCGCCGCCTGCACCGTGCTCGGCTTCCTCACCGGCGCCGCCACGGCCACGGCCGTACCGCCCGCGCTTCAGCACCTGGTCGGGCCCGGGCTGTGCGCGACGCTGAGCACCTACTCCACGTTCTCCTTCGAGACCCTCCGCCTGGCCGAGACGGGCGCGAAGCCGTCCGCCGTGGCCAACGTCGTCCTCAGCGTCGTCGCGGGGCTCGGGGCGGCCTTCCTCGGGGGCGCGGCCGCACAGTTCCTGCTGGGGTAGCCGCTCCCGGCCGAACCGCCCCGGGCCCGCGTCAGACCCGGGCGAGCCGCGCCGCCCCGAACGACACGTCGAAGCGGTCGCACCAGATGCTGACGCTGCTGAAGCGGCTCACGTCGACGTTGTCGGGCACGGCGTAGTTCTGGCTGCCCTTGTTGCCCTTCAGCTTGCCGAGGCTGACATGGTCGCCGTCGTCGAACACGTGCCAGCCGGCCCGGCCTTCCTTCACCGGCGCGTCGGTGAGCCACACGCGCAGGTCGGGGCCGTTGCTGGTGTCGAGCCGTTCCAGGCGGACCACATGGCTGCCGTCGGCCAGCCGCAGGAGCCTCACGGTGCCGGAGGTGGCGTGCTCGTGGCTGATCAGCTCGCCGCTCGCGAGCGCCTCGGGACCGGCCGGGGCGGGGGTGGGCGACGCCCCGGACGGCGGTGCGGCAGCCGGGGGGCGCGCGGCGCCCCCGGGCAGCGCCTCCCGCACGGTCTCGTCCTGCCAGAGCTTCCACGGCTGGAACCAGTACAGCCCGAAACCGGCCCCGGCGACCGCCACGGCCAGCACGCCGATCACCCACGGCCTGACCAGCGCGCTCCACACCCGTCCCATGCCACCACCTTCTGACAGTCCGTCGTCCTGCCCCCATTCAACGCAGGAGGCGGGCGTCCGGGGCGGTTCGGGGGATGACGAAACCCTTACGTCCGCCGGAATCGTTGCGTCCGCCTGACCGGCGCGCCCGTCGCCTTACGGAGTCGTGACGTACGGGCGCCGTCCCGGGGCGCGGCGGCGGTACGGCCCTAGCGTGGCCGTATGCGTGTACTGGTCACCGGCGGTGCCGGGTTCATCGGATCCCAAGTGGTCTCCGTCCTGCGGGAACGCGGGCACGAGGCGGTCGTCTTCGACGTGCGGGAGGATCCCGGCGCCGACGTGCGGGATCCGCACGCCGTCCGGGGCGCCCTGGCCGGGGTGGACGCCGTGTGTCATCAGGCCGCGATGGTCGGGCTCGGCGACGGGGTCGCGGACGCGGCCGAATACGTCTCGCGCAACGACCTGGGGACGGCCGTGCTGCTGTCCGCCATGGCGGAGACCGGCGTCGGGCACCTGGTGCTGGCCGGGTCGATGGTCGTCTACGGCGAGGGGCGGTACACCTGTCCGCGCCACGGGGCCGTACGGCCCGGGCCGCGGGCCGTCGCCGATCTGGAGGCGGGGCGGTTCGAGCCCGCCTGCCCGGTGTGCGGGCAGGACCTGCTGCCCGGTCTGGTCGCCGAGAACGCCCCGGCCGATCCCCGGAACGTCTACGCCACGACCAAACTCGCCCAGGAGCACCTGGCCGCCGCCTGGGCCCGCTGCACCGGCGGTTCGGCCGTGTCGCTGCGCTACCACAACGTGTACGGGCCGGGGATGCCCCGCGACACCCCGTACGCCGGTGTCGCCTCGTTCTTCCGCTCGGCGCTCGCCCGGGGCGAGGCACCGCGCGTCTTCGAGGACGGCCGGCAGCGGCGGGACTTCGTGCACGTGCGGGACGTGGCGGCGGCCAACGCGGTGGCGCTGGAGGCCGGGGCCGCCCCGGGGGTGCTCACGGCGTACAACACCGGCAGCGGCGAGGCGCACACCGTCGGCGAGATGGCAGCGGCCCTGGCCGCCGCGTACGGGGGCCCCGAGCCGTCCGTCACCGGTGAGTTCCGGCTCGGCGACGTCCGGCACATCACCGCGGACTCCACGCGGCTGCGGCGCGAGCTCGGGTGGCGTGCGGAGGTGGGATTCGGGGCCGGCATGGCGGAGTTCGCCCGGGCCGGGATGCGGGGGGTGTAGGGCGTGTTCGCAAGGTCCCTCCCGGGCGTCGGGCAGGAGGGACCGCGCGGACACGGCCTGGGGGGCCGGTGGTGCCGCCCGCGTCAGGACGCGGCGGTGGGCAGCACCACTTCGAAGCGGCAGCCGCCGGGGATGTTGCGCACGGTGGCCCGGCCCTGGTGGGCCTCCACGATCCCCCGGACGATGGCGAGGCCGAGGCCCGCGCCCGCCGGGGGCGTACGGGCGTGGGTGCCGCGCCAGCCGGTGTCGAAGACGCGCGGCAGGTCCTCCTCGGGGATGCCGCCGCAGCCGTCCGTCACCGACACCACGACACCGTCGGCGGACCGCTCGGCGGCGATCGCGACCGTGCCGTCGGCCGGGGTGCGACGGATGGCGTTGACCAGCAGATTGCCCAGGACGCGGCTCATCTCCTTGCCGTCCACCTCCACCGGGACGGGCTCGATCCTGCCGCCCACCAGCCGCACGCCGTGCTCCCGGGCCAGCGGGTCGGCTCCCGCCAGCGCGTCGCCGACCAGGTCGTACAGCGACATCCGGGTGGGGGCGAGGGGCAGGGTGCCGGCGTGGATGCGGGACAGCTCGAAGAGGTCGCCGACCATGTCGTTGAGGCGTTCGACCTCGGTGCGCATCTGCCGCAGATAGCGGTCGGGGTCGGCGGCGACGCCGTCCTCCAGCGCCTCCGACATGGCGCGCAGCCCGGCCAGCGGGGTGCGCAGGTCGTGCGAGATCCAGGCGACGAGCTCGCGCCGGGAGGTCTCCAGCGCGCGCTCGCGCTGCCGGGACTCGGCGAGCCGGGCGCTGGTGGCGGCCAGTTCGCGGCTGAGCGACTCCAGTTCGGCGGTCGCCGGGCCGTCCGGCGCGGTGAAGTCCCCGCCGTCGCCGAAGGACCGTGCGGCCACCGCGAGGGCGCGGCTGCGGGCGACGACCCAGCGGCCCAGCAGCAGCGCGGTGGCCAGGGAGACGACGGCCGCCATGGCCACCACGGTGGTGACGACCGTCAGGTCGTGCGGGGAGAGGAACATCGCCCAGGCGACGGCGAGCGTGCCGGCGAGCATGGCGACCACCCCGACCGCCGCGACCACGGCGAGCGAGGCGGTCAGCGAGCGGCGCCGGATCAGGCGCAGCACTCCCGCACCGGCCAGCCCGCTGACGGCGGCGCCGGCGAAGGCGTACAGGGCGATCAGCAGCGTGTCGTTCACGACGGGTCCTCCCCGCCCGCGGGGTCGAAGCGGTAACCCACGCCCCACACGGTCTGGATCAGCCGGGGCCGGGCGGGGTCGTCCTCGACCTTGCCGCGCAGCCGGCGGACGTGGACCGTGACGGTCGACAGGTCGCCGAAGTCCCAGCCCCACACCTCGCGCATCAGGTCCTCGCGTCCGAACGCCCGTCCCGGGTGCCGCAGGAAGAAGGACAGCAGGTCGAACTCCCTGAGCGTGAGGGAGAGTTCGTCACCGTTCTTGGTGGCGCGGCGGGCCGCCGGCTCCACGGTCAGGCCGCCCGCCGCGAGCCGCTGCGCCGGGGCGGCGGGCCTGCTGCGGCGCAGCACCGACTCCACGCGCAGGACGAGCTCACGGGGGCTGAAGGGTTTGGTGACGTAGTCGTCGGCGCCGACCTCCAGACCGAGGATGCGGTCGTCCTCGTCGCCGCGGGCGGTGAGCATGATGACCGGCACGGGGCCCTGTCCGCGGATCCGCCGGCACACCTCCAGGCCGTCCATGCCCGGCAGCATCAGATCGAGCACGATCAGGTCCGGCCGGTGCGCGGCGGCGCGGGCGAGGGCGGCCGGACCGTCGTCGGCGCGGTCGACGGCGTAGCCGGCGCGGTCCAGGTATCCGGCGACGACCTCGGCGACGGTCGGATCGTCGTCCACGACGAGGATCCGCGACGGTTCCTCGCCCGCTCCGGCGGGCTCGTTCGGCTGCTGCATGCCCCCAGCGTGGCACCGCGCCGCCACGGACGGGGGGCCGGGCCGCCCTGCGGCCCGTGACGTCCGGGTTTCGTAAGGAGCGGTGGTCCGTTATGCCCGATTCGCGTTCGTAGGGTGAAACCGTGACGACGACACCTTCGGACGTCGACGTGGTGCTGCCCTGCCTGAACGAGGCCGATGCCCTGCCCTGGGTGCTCGGCCGGATCCCGCCGGGCTGGCGCGCACTCGTCGTCGACAACGGTTCCACCGACGGCTCGGCAGAGGTCGCCCGCGCGCTCGGCGCGACCGTCGTGCGCGAGCCCCGCCGCGGCTTCGGCGCCGCCTGCCACGCGGGACTGACCGCCGCCACCGCCGAGGTGGTGTGCTTCTGCGACTGCGACGCCTCGCTCGATCCGGCGCTCCTCGTCCCCTTCGTGCGCGAAGTGCGCGACGGCGGGGCGGATCTGGTGCTCGGGCGGCGACGGCCACGGGGCCGCGGGGCCTGGCCCGCGCACGCCCGCGCCGGGAATCTCGCCCTCGCGCGGATGCTGCGCCGCCGTACGGGGGTGCGGCTGCACGACCTCGGTCCGCTGCGCGCCGCCCGGCGCGAGCCGCTGCTCGCCCTCGGTCTCACCGACCGGCGCAGCGGCTATCCGCTCCAGATGGTCGTCCGCGCGGCCGACGCCGGCTGGCGGATCGCCGAGCACGACGTGCCGTACCTGCCGCGCACCGGTGCCTCCAAGGTGACGGGCACCTGGCGCGGGACGTGGCAGGCCGTCCGGGACATGAGCCGCGTGCTGGCCGAGACGCCCGCGCGTGAAGGGGGAACCGTCCGTTGACCACGCTGCTCGTCATCGCCAAGGAACCGCGCCCGGGGCGGGTCAAGACCCGGCTCACTCCGCCGTTCACGCCGCGGCAGGCCGCCGAGCTGGCCGAGGCGGCGCTCGCGGACACCCTGCGCGCCGTCGCGGCCGCTCCCGCCGCCCGGCGCGTGCTCGTCCTCGACGGCAGGCCCGGCGCCTGGCTGCCGCCCGGATTCGACGTGGTACCGCAGGGCGCGGGCGGACTCGACGAACGGCTGGCGGCGGCCTTCGCGCGCTGCACCGGCCCGGCTCTCCTCGTCGGCATGGACACCCCGCAGGTGACGCCGGAGCTGCTCACCGTGGACTTCTCCGGCGTCGACGCCTGGTTCGGCCCGGCGGAGGACGGCGGTTTCTGGGCACTCGGCCTGGCCGAGCCGGATCCCGGTCTGCTGCGGGGCGTGCCCATGTCCACGGCCGTGACGGGGGCGGTGCAGCGGCGGCGGCTGGTCGACGCGGGCCTGCGCGTGCGCGACCTGCCACGCCTGCGCGACGTCGACACGGCGGCGGACGCCCACGCGGTCGCGGCTCTCGTCCCCCACGGCCGTTTCGCGGCGCGCCTGGCCGGCTGCACGGCCGCGGCGCCCGCCTCCGGCCCGGGCGCCGCCCGGTGAGCGCCCCGTCCGGCACGTCCGTGCCGGGCCGGCTCCCGGGGCCCTCCGCCGCGGCTCCCCTCTCCCCCTGGGCGGGAGCCGACCCGTACGACGCGGCCCTGCGCGCCGGTCACGGCCCGCTGTTCCTGCGGCGCGCGGACGGCTGGCTGCTGCCCCTGGAGGTGGAGCGCTGGTGCGCCCGGGCCGACGCGGTCGACCGGGACGTCCTCGACCGGTGCGAGGGGACGGTGCTGGACGTGGGGTGCGGGCCCGGGCGGCTGGTGGCGGAACTCGCCGGGCGGGGCCGGCCCGTGCTCGGCATCGACGTCAGCGAGGCCGCCGTCGAGCACACCCTGCGGCTCGGCGGCCGGGCGCTGCGGCGGTCGGTCTTCGAGCCGCTGCCCGGCGAGGGCCGCTGGGACACCGTGCTGCTCATGGACGGCAACCTCGGCATCGGCGGCGACCCGCGCGCCCTGCTGGAGCGGGTCGCCCGGCTGCTGCGCCCCGGCGGTCTGCTCCTCGCGGAGACCGCCCCGGTCGACGTCGACGAGCGGGTGCGCGTCCGCATCACCGACGCCCGGGCCGCCGACGGCTCCCCCTTCCCCTGGGCGCGGCTGGGCACGCGCGCGCTGCTGCGGTACGCCCGGGACTGGGAGCCGGCCGGTCAGTGGACGGCCGGCGGACGGCGGTTCGCCGCCCTGCGCAGCCGCGGCGCCCGCAGCGCCGCCAGCAGTGCCGACCCGCCGAAGAGGACCGCGGTGATCAGCAGCCAGCGGCCGAGGAACACGTCGGCGGGCAGCCCGGTGGCGGACCGGTAGCGCTGTTCGACCAGTCCGGCGATCAGCGGGAACCACACGAGGAGCAGCAGCCCGGACAGGGCCGCCGGGACCCGCACGTACAGGGTCAGATCCCGGCGGCCCACGCCGTCGAGGCCTCGCACGAGGGCCCGGTCGGCGACCGCGTACAGCGGCAGCAGCACGAGGTCGTGCAGCAGTGCCGCACCCACGACCCACAGCACGACGCCGAACCAGTCGCCGGCCAGGAGGCGCACGCCCGCGTAGGCGGCGAGGGCGAACGAGCAGACGAGCAGCAGGAGCTGGAAGGGGCTTCCGAGGGGGATCCGGGGCCGGCGCATCAGAGGTCTCCGAAGGTCAGGCGGGCCACCCACTTGGTGTTCAGGACACCGGGCGCCTCGGGCACGATGATCCGCGCCGGGTGGCCGTGGTCGGGGGACAGCTCCTCGCCGTTGACGTACAGGGCGAGCAGGGAACGCGGGTCGGCCACCTGGTTGGCGCGCAGGGCGGCCTTGCGGAAGGCGCCGTGCCGCTGGAGCGACTCGACGAACAGGTCCGGCGGGTCGTCGTGGCCGACGAGTGCCGCGAGGTCGCGCAGCCGCACCCCGCGCCACCACTGGTCCGGGGTGGACCAGCCCTCCACGCAGGCGATCGGCAACGCGGCGCTGTACTGCGGCAGTTCGGCGAGCTGGGCACGGCTGAGGCGGACGGTTCCGGTGCGGCCGGTGACGACGAGCCGCCAGGCGTCGGCGCCCGTCTCGGCCCTGTCGATCCCGGCGTGGGCGGCGGTCTTGTTGATCTGGAAGCCGTTCGGGCCGACGCCGGGGTCGCCTCCGCCGTGCGGGGCCAGCAGGGCGGTGCGCCGCAGTGCGCCGCCGAGGCTCTGCCCCACCGTGGTCGCGAACAGCAGCAGCGAGGCGCCCCCGACGAACCACAGGGCGCCGCGGCGGGAGACGGTCGGCTCGGCGGGCCGCGGGGACACCAGGTCACGGGGCTCCTCGCGCAGCCGGCGCAGATTGCGCAGGGCCGCGGGCGTCTTCAGCACCGCGTGCGCCACGAACGCGGCGAAGAACACCCAGGCCCCGTAGAAGTGCAGCGGGTAGAAGGAACCCGGGAAGACGTAGTCGAGCTGGACGTTGAGGACGCCGGTCACGAACTCGAAGAGTCCGCCGCCGACCAGCAGCAGCAGCGAGAGCCGCTCCAGGGCGTGGGTGAGCGACCGGGCGGGCGGGAGCGCGAACAGCCTCGGCACCACCGACCACAGCTTCGCGAGCAGCACGGGGATCAGCGTGATGCCGAGGGTGACGTGGACGCCCTGGGTGAGTCGGTACAGCCAGTGCGGGTGGGTCGGCCAGGCGAAGAGGTAGAAGCCGAGGATCCCCTTGTCCGGGGTCTTGTCGTTCACCGGCGACAGGTCCGGGTTGTAGGCCGCGTACGAGAGCAGGCCGGTCACGAACATCACGGTGACGCCGACGAGCAGGACGAGGCCCAGCACGGAGGTGAACCGGGGGCCGCGCAGGGGGCTGCGCCAGAAGCCGGGCGACGTGGGGAGCAGGGGGGCGTGTGGATCGTCTCGCATGAGCCGACGGTAGGCCCGGACAGGCCTCCGGCCGGGTGCGGAAACCATGACGAAACGCTGACGTCGGACCCGGACGGCGGCGGACGGCCGGAAGGGTGCGGAACCCATGACGAAACGCTGACGTCGAGCCCGGACGGCGGCGGACGGGCGGCCGCGCGGCCTAGCGTTCCGGTGTGATCCGCACCCCGCCCCCTCCGGTCCCGCCCCTTCCGGTCCCGCCCTCTGCGGTCCCGCCCTCTCCGGCGCCGTCCCGAGGCACGCGCCGGGACCTGTACGCCGCCGCGGCCGCCGTCCTGCTCGTGGCGGCGGCCGTGCTGGCCGGCCGCCGCATCGAGGAGACCAGCCACACCCTGTTCGTCGACTGGCCCCCGCTGCTGGCGTCCTGGGGGCCGCATGCGGGCCCCGGCACCCCGGCGGCCGTCCTGGTGACCGTCGCCGTGGTCGCCCACGGCCCCTCCCTCGCGGCCCGGCTGCCCTGGCGGGCCCTGCTCGCGCTGGCCTGGGGCGCCTCGACGGCGTGGATCTTCTCCCTCGCCCTGATCGACGGCTGGCACCGGGGCGTCGCCGTCCGGCTCACCACACGGTACGAGTACCTCCAGGTCATCGACCGCTTCCACGACATCCCCGCCGCCCTGCGCGGCTTCACGGGGCACATCCTGCTCGACTCCCCCGACCACTGGCCCGCCCACGTGGTCGGTCATCCACCGGCCGCGACGCTCACCTTCGTGCTGCTCGACCGGATCGGGCTGCGGGGCGGGGGCTGGGCCGGGACGTGGTGCGTCGTCCTCGGGGCGACGGCCTGCGTGGCCGTGCTGGTGACCGTCCGCGCCCTGGCCGGCGAGGCCCTCGCCCGCCGGGCGGCACCCTTCCTCGTGCTGGCCCCGGCGGCCGTGTGGATGGGCACCTCGGCCGACGCCTGGTTCGCGGCCGTCGCCGCGTGGGCGGTGGCGCTGCTGGCGCTGGCGGTCACCGGCCGGTCACCGGGGTGGGCGGGGGCGTCCGGGCTGCTGTTCGGGCTGACCTGCTACCTGTCGTACGGCCTCACGCTCGTCGCGGCGATCGCGGCGGCGGTCCTCGTGCTCGGCCGGGCCGGGATCCGGGAGCGTCCCGTCCTGCTGCTGCCGCTGGCCGCCGGGCTCGCCGTGGTGCCCGTCGCGTTCACCCTCGCCGGGTTCGACTGGTGGGAGGGCTACCGGCTGCTGGTCACGCGGTACCACCAGGGCGCGGGCGGCATCCGCCCGTACGGCTACTGGGTGTGGGCCAACCTGGCCTGCACGATGCTCGTCATGGGCCTGGCGACGGCGGCGGGCCTGCGGCGCACGGCCGTCGCGCTGCTCGCGCACGGGGGCGCGCGGTCCGGCCGGGCTCGCGGCACGTCGCGCCGAGGGCCCGGCCGGACCCATGGTGCGACGACACGGCTCGCCGTCCTGGTGTCCGCCGCTGTCCTCGCGCTGCTGGTGGCGGACCTGTCCGGCATGAGCAAGGCGGAGACGGAACGCATCTGGCTGCCCTTCGCGGTGTGGCTGCTCCCGGCCTGCGCGCTCCTGCCCCGCCCCCGGGCCTGGCTCGTCGCCCAGGCGCTGCTCGCGCTGGCCCTGAACCATCTGCTGCGCACCGGGTGGTGAGGCGCGCGGGCGGTGCCGCGAGCGGCGCTCTCACCGGTCCCGCCGGGTGTGGGGGGTGAGCCGTTTCTCGAACCAGTGGTGGGCGTACGGCTCGTCGTTGAAGGCGGGGACCTCGGTGTACCCGCTGTCGCGGTAGAGGCGTGTGGCCGCTTCCAGGGCCTTGTTGGTGTCGAGTCGTACCAGCTCGCTGCCGTGCCGGGCGGCGCGCTCCTCCAGCTCGGCCAGCAGGCGCCGGGCGAGGCCGAGGCCCCGGGTGCCGGGGCGTACCCACACCCGCTTGATCTCGGCGGGGGCTCCGGCGGGCAGCTTCAGCCCGGCGCAGCCCACCGGCTCGCCGTGCAGCCGGGCCACGAGGAACAGACCGCGTGGCGCCCGCAGTTCGCCCGGGTCGGGCAGCAGACTCCGGGCGGGGTCGAAGCCGCCGTCGAAGAGCCGGGCGAGTTCGGTGGCGTAGGCGCGCAGGCAGTACGCGGCGTCCGGGTGATCGGGGTCGAGGACCTCCAGGGAGACGACAGCGGCCGTCAGCAGCCGTTCGACGGTCGCCATGGCCGAGGTCAGCCGGTCCCGCTGCCGGGCGTCGAGCGGGCCGAGGAGCGAGGCGGCGAGGGCGTCGCTGCGTTCGTCGAGGAGGGCGCGTTCCGTGCGTCCGGCAGCGGTCAGGCGCACGGTGCGCACCCGCCGGTCGCGGGGGTGGGGCTCGACGACGACGAGCCCGTCGCGTTCGAGGGCCCGCAGCAGCCGGCTGACGTAGCCTGAGTCGAGACCGAGCCGGTCCCGGACGCTGCGGACGTCATGGGTGGCGCCGTCGCCGATCTGCCACAGCAGCCGGGCCTGGCCGTAGGGGCGCGCGGCGCTCAGGTAGTGGTCGTGCAGCACTCCGACGCGCTCGGCGACCGTGCGGTTGAAGCGCCGTACCTGTTCGACTTGTTCCGCCGTCATTCTCTGACCTTAGTCAGAGAATGTCTCACTCGCCGTCAACTCCGGTGAATGTCGAACCACTCGGCGCCGCGACCGAGTCGCAGAACACCCCGTTCGGGACGATACCGGAGCTGGATCTTCCATCGTCGGAACGGCCGGGGGGACCGCTTCGAAGGCGATGGAAAGGATCCGCCATGCAACTCGAATCTCTCCCGGACGACGTCGTCGCGTCGATCGAGGTCCGGGATCGCTGGAGGCGCGCATCGGCCGGCGGCGGACTGGAGTTCCTCGTCACCGACATCGCGCGGTGGACCCCCGGTTCGACCGTACGGGTCGCGTTTCTCGACGGGGACGATCAACTGCACGCCGACATCGCGGGGGCGACGGAGCAGATCACCGACGCCTGCAATCTGAGACTCGACTTCGGCCACGATCCCGCGACCGGGACCTTCCGCCGATGGACCACGTCCGACACCGCCTACGCCGCGGAGATCCGGGGCGGTTTCGACCTGGAGGGCTTCTTCTCCCTGGTCGGTACCGACAGCACGGACCGCACCGTCGGCGCGGGAGGCGGCCCGGTCGGGGGAAACCCCGGCCAGCGCAGCCTGAACCTCGGGCGCTACGCGGTGAACCGGCCCGCCCGCCGGGAGGGCACCGTGCGCCACGAGTTCCTGCACGCGATCGGCTTCCACCACTCCCACCAGAACATGCGCGGCACCTGCGAGGAGGAGTTCCGCTGGGACGACGACGCCGGATACGTTCCCACGCGGGACCAGGACGGCGTCTTCGTGGCGGACGCCGAGGGCCGGCGCCCCGGCATCTACACCTACCTGGCGGGCGAGCCCAACCGCTGGCCGCGCGCGAAGGTGGATCACAACCTGCGCACCGAGGACGACCCGGATGTCGTGGCCGGGCCGTTCGACCCGCAGTCGGTGATGCTGTACCGGTTCCCGTCGTTCTTCTGCAAGTCCGCCCCCAGCAGCTGCGCGCCGACCGGTGACGGGCAGCACCTGTCGGCCGGTGACCGGCGCGGCCTCCAGCTGCTGTACCCGCACACGGCCCACGAGTTGGCGGACCTGCAGACCCGGGCGGACGCGGTCCTGCACTCGATCGGGACCGGCGGGGAGGGACTGCGCGGCCCGGACGGCGGCGACCTGGCGCAGACGTACCGCAGCCGGGTGGAGACGCTGGTCGCGGCACAGGCGGCGGGAGCCCCCTGAGAGACACCATGCACATGTCGCCCTCCGGGTACCGGAGGGCGACCGTTCTGTGCGCACGATCGCACGGCGGGGATCTTGATTCATGCCCCGACGTGACCTGGGCATCCGCAAGGTCGATACTGCTGACATGAGGTGCACGCCACCTGACAGACCGTCATTCATCCGCTCCATCGCCCCGGACCAACGAGATCGAGAACTGAAGAACCACCTCTGACCAGCGACGACGCAGGCCGGTGACGGACCTGCTGATCCTTTGGGAGATACCAGTGAAGATGCTGATCAACGTCCCCGAGACCGTGGTCGCGGACGCGCTGCGTGGTCTGGCGGCAGCCCACCCGGACCTGACCGTGGACGTGGAGAACCGGGTCATCGTGCGGCGGGACGCCCCCGTCGCCGGGAAGGTCGGGCTGGTCTCGGGCGGAGGCTCGGGGCACGAGCCGCTGCACGGCGGATTCGTCGGCCCCGGCATGCTGTCGGCGGCCTGCCCGGGCGAGGTGTTCACCTCCCCCGTGCCCGACCAGATGCTGCGCGCGGCGGCGGCCGTGGACAGCGGGGCCGGCGTGCTGTTCATCGTGAAGAACTACACCGGTGACGTCCTCAACTTCGACATGGCCGCCGAGCTGGCCGAGGACGAGGGCATCCAGGTCGCGAAGGTCCTGGTCAACGACGACGTGGCCGTGACCGACAGTCTCTACACGGCGGGCCGGCGCGGCACCGGCGCGACCCTCTTCGTGGAGAAGATCGCGGGCGCCGCCGCCGACGAGGGCATGCCGCTGGAGCGGGTGGAGGCCATCGCCCGGCAGGTCAACGAGAACTCCCGCAGCTTCGGTGTCGCGCTGAGCGCCTGCAGCACCCCGGCCAAGGGCAGCCCCACCTTCGATCTGCCGCCGGGTGAGCTGGAGTTGGGCATCGGCATCCACGGCGAGCCCGGCCGGGAGCGGCGTCCGATGATGACCTCGGGCGAGATCGCCGAGGCCGCCGTCGAGGCCGTGGTGGAGGACCTGCGGCCGCGCAACCCGGTGCTGGTCCTCGTCAACGGCATGGGGGCGACGCCGCTGCTGGAGCTGTACGGATTCAACGCCGAGGTGCACCGGGTGCTCGCGGAGCGCGGCATCGCCGTGGCCCGCGTCCTGGTCGGCAACTACGTCACCTCCCTCGACATGGCCGGCGCCTCGCTCACCCTGTGCCAGGTCGACGAGGAGCTGCTGCGGCTGTGGGACGCGCCGGTGAAGACGCCCGGCCTGCGCTGGGGCGTGTGAGAGACAGGGGGTAGAGGATCACCACGTACCTACCAGGCAAGGAGATCCAGTGCTCGACGCCGATTTCTTCCGCCGTTGGATGACGGCGACCGCCGCGTCCGTCGACCGTGAGGCGGAACGGCTCACCGCCCTCGACTCCCCCATCGGGGACGCCGACCACGGCAGCAATCTCCAGCGCGGCTTCCACGCGGTCAAGGCCGCCCTGGACAAGGAGCCCCCCGCGACACCCGGCGAGGTCCTCACGCTGGCCGGACGCCAGCTCATCTCCACGGTCGGCGGCGCCTCCGGGCCGCTCTACGGCACGCTGCTGCGCCGGGCGGGCAAGGCGCTCGGGGACGCGGCCGAGGTCGGACCGGAGCAGCTGGCCGAGGCGCTGCGGACCGGGGTGGACGCGGTCATGACGCTCGGCGGGGCCGCGCCGGGCGACAAGACCATGATCGACGCGCTGGTGCCCGCGGTGGACGCGCTCGGCGAGTCGTTCGCGGCCGCCCGCGCCGCCGCGGAGGAGGGTGCCGTCGCGACGACGCCCTTGCAGGCCCGCAAGGGCCGGGCGAGCTATCTGGGCGAGCGCAGCATCGGGCACCAGGACCCCGGTGCCACGTCCTCGGCGCTGCTGATCGCGGCTCTCGCGGAGGCCGCCGGTGAGTGACGAGCGGCTGGTGGGCATCGTGCTGGTGTCGCACAGCGCGGAGGTGGCCTCCTCGGTCGCCGCGCTGGCGAAGGGGCTCGCGGGCGGCGGCACGGAGGTGCCGGTCGCCCCGGCGGGCGGTACCGAGGGCGGCGGACTCGGCACGAGCGCCGAGCTGATCGCCGCGGCGGCCGCGTCCGTGGACCGCGGGGCCGGCGTCGCCGTCCTGACGGACCTGGGCAGCGCGGTGCTGACCGTGAAGGCGCTGCTCGCGGAGGGCGACGAACTCCCCGAGGGGACCCGGCTGGTGGACGCCCCGTTCGTGGAGGGAGCCGTGGCCGCGGTGGTCACGGCCTCCACCGGGGCCGATCTGGCGGCGGTGGAGGCGGCCGCCGCGGAGGCGTACACGTACCGGAAGACCTGAGACCCGCACCCGGCCCCGGGGCCCGGGCCCGCCGGAAGACGGCGGTCCCGGCCACCGGGCCCTCCCGGCCTCGTCCGCCTTCACCTGCGGCATCCGGCTGCCGCCGCGGGACCAGCGCCGGGCGGGGTCGGCGCTGCGGGCGTCCGCGCGGCCAGTCGGCGGCATCGTTCGAGGGCCGGTTCGCCGTCGGACCGCGTCTCGCCGCCGCCACCGCACCGGCACCGGCACCGGCACCGGCAGGAAGGAGCCGACCTGGCAGGTTCGCGACCCGGGCCGCGCCTCAGTGGGCGCCGATGAAGCGTTTCGCCGCGCGTTCGCCCGCCGCCACGGCGGCCGCGTGGTCCTCGATGGGGGACACGCGGGTGTTCTTGAAGACGATGTAGGTGACGCCCGAGGGCACGCCGCCGCCGTGCGGGTCCGGGCGGATGCCGAGGGCCTTGGCCGTCGCGTAGGACGCCTCCCCGATGATGTGCCGCGGACCCGTGTCGCCGACGACCGCGTACTGCACCCGGTCCCGGTGGATGACGGCCACGACCGATCCCCCGCGGACGCCGTGGTCCCGGTAGTCCCAGACGGGTCCCGGGGCGGGCACGACGATGAAGGGCAGGCGCTCGGCGCTCAGGGGACGCCCGTCGGACTGCGCGAAGGCCGTGCTGGGGGCGAAGTAGGGGTCGGTGCGGCGGTTGCAGCGGGGGCCCGGACGGCCGTCGCAGTCGATGTCCATGTCCGCCTTCCAGTACACGGCGTCACGCGTGCCACACACCGGGATCGTGGCGGGGGCGCCGTGGTCGCTGCGGTAGTTGCCGCGCGAGACGGGGGTGCAGTCGCGCACCTCGGCCAGCAGGTCGGCGGCGGACACCGTGCCCGCGCGCCACGCCACGGGCCGGTCGCCGTACGAGGGCGGCGGGGTGGGGGCGGTCGTCGGGGCGAGCAGGGCGGCGCTGGCCGCGGCCAGTGAGAGCGACTGGACACGCACGATACGAATGCCTCTCCTCGGGGACCTGACGGGCACTCAGCCCAATCTGGCCCCGGCGTGAACGGCGGGCCACCGCTGGGGGGCCGGACGGTGCACGCACCCCAACCACCGAAAGGGGCCGGGGGCCTGAGTCCGTGTGAGACCCGGGCCGCCCGGCCACCCGCGCCAACGCGGCATCTGCGACGACAGCGGTCCGCGTGACAGGCCCGAACTCCCCGGTGTCCGCCGGGTGTTCGGCCGTGAGGAACTTCAGCATACGTAACCCGTCCGGGTGGTCGCGCACGGCGGGGTGACGTCGGGCTCCGACCCCACCCTCTTGATGTGATCGCGTCAGTCACGTCATATTGGTCCGGACCATTCCCGAGCCCCACCCCGGGAGGCAGTCCCGTGCGACGTGTTGCCCTGCTCCGACGGTGCGCCGTGCTCTGCGCGACGGCCGCCCTCGCCACCTCCTGCGGCCGGGCGGGAACGGGCGAGAGCGGCCAAGGCTCCCCGCCCGGCGCGCCGACCGGCGTCACGGCGGCCGCGGGCAGCGCCACGAGCGTGCACGTCATGTGGAACGCGACCGAGCGGGCCCACCGCTACGAGGTGTATCGCGGCACTACGAAGGTCAAGGAAGTGCCGGGCTCTGAGCACATGGTGGACGTCACCAGGCTGCGGCCGTCCACGCTGTACGCCTTCACCGTGCGGGCACGGGACGCCGACGGGCGGCTCGGGCCGCGCAGCCGGGAGGTCCGGGCGAGGACACCCGCGGCCGCCGCGGACGACCGCTCGGCGCCCACCCGGCCCACGGCGGCCCGCGGACGCCCCGCCGGGAGCCGGGCCGTCCAGCTGTCCTGGTCCGCCTCGACGGACGACCAGGGCGTGGTGTCGTACGACATCCACCAGGGGGACACGAAGATCCACAGTGTGGGCGGCGGCCAGACCGCCACCGTGGTCACGGGGCTGCGGCCCGGCTCGGCCTACGCGTTCACCGTCCGTGCCCGGGACGCGGCCGGCAACGTCTCCCCCGCCAGTGCCGCCGTCCGCCTCACCACACCGGGCAGGGACGACGGCCGTGCCACCGCGCCCACCGGCTTCCGGGCCACGAGCCACCGAGCGGACGGGGCCTACCACCTCGACCTCAGCTGGATCCCGCCCCGGGTGGACGGCGTGATCACCGAGTACCAGATCCAGCTGGACGGACGGGCTGCCACGTCCCTCGTGTTCGGCGGGAACCCGCCGCGCGGACGGGCGACGTACAGCTTCTACGTCGGGCGGGACAGCGGTGTCACCCACCGCGTCCGCATCCGGGCGATGCTGCCGGACGGCACCTGGGGAGGCTTCTCGGCGGAGCGGGCGGTGACCACGGGCGCGGGGCGGTGACGACGCGCGCGGGCCTCTGATCCACACCCGCGGCACCGGCCGCCGGGCGGGGCGGCGTCACCTGCACGGCGGCGTCCGGCGTGCGGCCCGGACCGGGGGCGCCTTGGCTGACCCTGAGGCAGCACGGGCGTTCCCGACCCTCGGCGGCGCTAGGGATGTACCGCCAACCGTGCCGCCGGAGGGCAGTCCACATGCGCAACTCATCGATAGTTCTCCGCTCCGGCCTGACGACGGCCGCCGCCGCGCTGCCCCTCGCTCTGGCGGCGGTGCCCGCGGCCGCGGGCCCGGGCATCTCCGTGAGCACCACGGGCTCCACGGTGTCGGTCACGACCAGCGCGTGCACCCAGATCAACGGCAGCTGGGGCACCGCCTCGCTCCTCACCAGCAGTCAGGGCAGCTTCGCCCAGGGGCGGCAGGTGACCCTGTCGGGCACGTCGACCAGTCAGTCCGCCGCCTGGTCGAGCGTCACCGCGGGCACGTACACCGTCATCGTCATCTGCTCGGACGGCACCACCGCGGGCACGCAGTCCGTCGTGGTCTCCCCCGCCCCCACCCCCACGCGGACCGCGTCACCGTCGGTCTCGCCGTCCCGCGGCGTCATGGGCGGGGTCGGCGGATCGTCGACGGACTACGGGACCGTCACGCTGGTCGCGGGCGGCACGCTGGTCGGTTCGGGCGTCCTCGCGACGGCCTGGTACCTGCGCCGGCGCAACAGGCCGCACCGGCTCTGATCCGGTGCGGATGGCGGCCCGCCCGGTCGAAGCGCTCCGGCCGGGCGGGCCGCCGTCACGTCCGCTCGCCGCGTGCCGGTCCCGGTCAGACCGTCGCCGCTGTCCGTCGCGGGTGTCCGTCAGAGCGTCGCAGGCGTCCGTCGGACCGTCGCCGGTGCCCGTCGGACCGTCGCCGGTGCCCGTCGGCATCATCGCCGCCGTCCGTGACCGTCGCCGCCGTCGTGAGACCATCGCCGGTGTGCGTCAGACCTACCGGGTCGGCTCGGGGCCCGGCAGTTCGGCGACGTCCGCGACGGCCCGCCTGAGCCACTGGGTCCAGAAGGTCTCCAGGTCGATCCCGGCCCGGAGCACCAGGTGCCGCAGCCGGTCCTCGGTGCCGTCCCGGCCGGGCGGGAAGTCCCGCTTCTCGATCTCCCGGTACTCCGCCAGCTGCCGCTCGTGGAGCTCCAGATGGCGGCGCAGATCGGCCTCCAGACCCGCGGTGCCGACCACGGCCGCCGCCCTGAGCCGCAGCAGCAGCGTGTCGCGGTGGGGCTTGGGGTCCTGCGAGGCGGCGGTCCAGCGGGCCAGTTCGGCCCGGCCCGCCGGCAGCACCTCGTAGCTCTTCTTCTGCCCGCGGGCCGGCTGCTGTGACGGCAGGGCCCTGATGAGGCCGTCGGCCTCCAGTTTCCCGAGTTCGCGATAGATCTGCTGGTGCGTCGCCGACCAGAAGTAGCCGATCGACCGGTCGAAGCGGCGGGTCAGCTCCAGCCCGGACGACGGCTTCTCGAGCAGGGCGGTCAGGATCGCGTGCGGGAGTGACATGGCCTCATCCTAGGGACGCGGCACCGCGCTACAGGGCGGCCGCCAGCTCGGTGCCCTGCTTGATGGCGCGCTTGGCGTCCAGTTCCGCGGCGACGTCGGCGCCGCCGATGAGGTGCGCGCTGCGCCCGGCCGCGATCAGCTCCTCGTACAGGCCGCGGCGCGGCTCCTGGCCCGTGCACAGCACGATGGTGTCGACCGGGAGCACCGTGCTCTCCTCGCCGACGGTGATGTGCAGTCCGGCGTCGTCGATCCGGTCGTAGCGCACGCCCGGCACCATCGTGACGCCGCGGTGCTTGAGTTCCGTGCGGTGGATCCAGCCGGTGGTCTTGCCCAGTCCGGCGCCCACCTTGGACGTCTTGCGCTGCAGCAGGTGGACCGTGCGCGGGGGGACGGGCCGCTCGGGCGCGGCGAGACCGCCGGGGGCGCGGTAGTCCAGGTCGACGCCCCACTGGCGGAAGTACGTCCGGGGGTTCTCGTGGGCCTTGTCGCCGGTGTCGGTGAGGTACTCGGCGACGTCGAAGCCGATGCCGCCCGCGCCGAGGATCGCCACCCGGTCGCCGACGGGGGCGCCGTCGCGCAGGACGTCGAGGTAGCCGAGGACGCTCGGGTGGTCGACGCCCGGGATGTCGGGCGTGCGCGGGGTGACGCCGGTGGCGACGACGACCTCGTCGAAGCCGTCGACGTCGGCGGAGGTGACCCGGGTGTTCAGCCGGACGTCGACGCCGTGCCAGTCGAGCTGGGTGCGGAAGTAGCGCAGCGTCTCGTCGAACTCCTGCTTCCCGGGCACCTTGCGGGCGACGTTGAGCTGCCCGCCGATCTCGCTCGCCGCGTCGAACAGCGTCACCTCGTGCCCGCGCTCCGCGGCCGAGACCGCGCAGGCGAGTCCGGCCGGGCCCGCGCCGACGACCGCGACGCGCTTGCGCAGCCGGGTCGGGGAGAGCACGAGCTCGGTCTCGTGACAGGCGCGCGGGTTGACCAGGCAGGACGTGATCAGGCCGCTGAAGGTGTGGTCGAGGCAGGCCTGATTGCAGCCGATGCAGGTGTTGATCGCCTCGGGACGGCCGGCCTGCGCCTTGGTGACGAAGTCGGGGTCGGCGAGCATCGGGCGGGCCATCGACACCATGTCGGCCGCGCCCTCGGCGAGGAGTTCCTCGGCGAGTTCGGGGGTGTTGATGCGGTTGGTGGTGACGAGCGGGACGGACACCTCGCCCATCAGCCGCCGGGTCACCCACGTGTAGGCGCCGCGCGGCACGGAGGTGGCGATGGTGGGGATGCGGGCCTCGTGCCAGCCGATGCCGGTGTTGATGATCGTCGCCCCGGCGTCCTCGACCGCCTTGGCGAGGGTGATCACCTCGTCGAGCGTGGAGCCGCCCGGCACGAGGTCGAGCATGGAGAGGCGGTAGATGACGATGAAGTCCTCGCCGACCGCCTCGCGCACCCGGCGCACGATCTCCAGCGGGAAGCGGGTGCGGTTCTCGTACGAGCCGCCCCAGCGGTCGGTGCGCCGGTTGGTCTGCCGGGCGATGAACTCGTTGATGAGGTAACCCTCGGAGCCCATGATCTCGACGCCGTCGTAGCCGGCCTGCCGGGCGAGGCGGGCGGCGCGCGCGTAGTCGTCGATCGTCCGCTCGATGTCGGCGTCGGTGAGCTCGCGCGGCGGGAAGGGGCTGATGGGCGCCTGCAGCGGGCTGGGCGCGACCAGGTCGCGGTGGTAGGCGTAGCGGCCGAAGTGCAGGATCTGCATCGCGATCCGCCCGCCCTCGCGGTGCACGGCGTCGGTGATGACCCGGTGCTGCTCGGCCTCCGCCTCGGTGGTGAGCTTGGCGCCGCCCTCGTAGGGACGTCCCTCGTCGTTGGGGGCGATACCGCCGGTGACGATCAGGCCCACCCCGCCGCGGGCGCGGGCGGCGTAGAAGGCGGCCATGCGCGCGAAGCCGCCCTCGGCCTCTTCCAGGCCCACGTGCATGGAGCCCATGAGGACCCGGTTGGGCAGGGTGGTGAAGCCCAGGTCGAGGGGGCTCAGCAGGTGCGGGTAACGGCTCATCGGGCCCTCCGTGCGCGGTGTCGTGCCTGTAGTTGTAGAGGACTACCGACGGTTTATGCAACTAGTTGCACAAGGTGATGGAGGGCACAGTAGGGCCATGACCAGGGACCTTGGAGCGCTGTCCGCGGTGGTGGACCTCGCCGGTGAGCTGATCCGCCGCCCCAGCCGGGCCGGCCTGGACGACCACGGGCCCGTGCTGGACGTGCTGGAGGAGTGGCTCTCCGGCCGCGGGCTGCCGCACCGCCGGCTGCGCGACGGCACCGGCCGCGCGGTCGCCCTGCTGGTGGAGATCGCCGGCGGGCGGCCCGGCCCCTGGTGGACGCTGGACGCCTGCGTGGACACCGCGCCGTACGGCGACGAGTCGGCCTGGTCGTTCCCTCCCGACGCCGGGGACGTGGTGGACGGCCGGCTGCGCGGCAGGGGCGCGGCCGACTCCAAGCTCGCCGCGTCCCTGTTCTGCCACCTCGCGGCGGAGCTGCACGGCCGGGCCGGTGAACTGCGCGGCGGGCTCGCGGTGCTGCTCGACGCCGACGAGCACACCGGCGGCTTCGGGGGCGCCCGGGCCTACCTCGCCGATCCCCGGGCCGTCCGGCCGGCCGGAGTGATGATCGGCTACCCGGGCCTGGACGAGGTCGTGGTCGGCGGGCGCGGGCTGTGGCGGGCCGCGATCACCGTGCACGGGGCGGCCGGGCACTCCGGGTCGAGCCGGCCGGCGGTCGGGGCGGTGTCGCGGGCGGCGCGTCTGGTCCGGCTGCTGGACGAGGCTCCGCTGCCCGGCGCGCACGGGGAGTTCCCGCTGCCGCCGAAGCTGACGGTGACGTACTGCCACGGCGGTGAGGGGTTCTCCGTCGTCCCGGACCGCTGCGAGGTGGGCGTGGACGTCCGCACCACACCGCACTTCGGCGCCCCCGCCGCCGAGCACCTGGTCCGGTCGGCGGCGGGCGAACTCGACGCGCTGCTGCCCGGGCCGCGGCCGACCGAGGTCGCCCCGGTGGCCGCCTGGCCCCCGTACCGGCTGGACGCCCACGAACAGCCCGCCGCCGCGCTCCTCGGCGCCGCCGCCGAGGAGGGGCTGCGGGTGCGGGCCAAGACCGCGGGCCCGTCGAACATCGGCAATCTGCTCGCCGCCGAGGGCATCCCGGCCACGGCCGGCTTCGGCCTGCCCCACAGCGGCCTGCACGGCGTGGACGAGCAGGTGCGGCTGGCGGACCTGCCCGTGGTGTACGCCGTCTACCGGAGGGCCGTCCTCGGCCTGCTGGGGGCGTGAGCGGCGCTCACCGGCTCTGCAGGCGCACGTGCAGTTCCTTCTCCTGGTCGCCGGAGACCGTGCTCAGGTCGTGCACGTCGAACAGGGAGTCCAGGGTCGTGCGCAGCCGCTCGATCGCCCAGTACCCGCCGTGCAGGTCGGCTTCGACCGAGGACGACAGCCGGGCCTCGGGGTGTGTCCCCTCGTGCGTGTCGGCGACGTCGAAGGTGCCGAGCCAGACGGTGGGGCGGGTCTCGTGCAGTTCCTCCGGGACGTCGTCGGCGCACCGGTCGGACTCGAAGCAGGCGCACAGCGTGTCGAACACGATCCGGGCGTCGTGCTTGCTGCACCCGCTGATCTCCACCGAGACCGAGTGGGGGTGCGGTCGCTCGTGGTTCATCGCCATCGTGATCGCTCCTTACGTGGCCACGCCGCCGTTTCCGCCCCTCCCCCAGCAAAGCACCACCTTCCGCCGAGCACTACCGGCGGCGAGGAGGCTTCTGCGGGGCGGCACGCGCCCCGGTGGGAGATGGTGGAAGGTGGCGGAAGGGGCCTCGCACCGACGGCTCCGCGCGGTAGAACTGGGGTGTCGGCACCGTGACGGCGTGCCGCGAGAACGGCGAAGGCGGGGCGTGGGATGAGTGCAGCCGGGTCTCCCGAAGCCGGGGGCGAGGAGCCGGTGCGCGGTTCCGCGCGGCCGAGCGGACTGCTCGACGTCCTGCGTGTGGCCTCGGTGGTCCTGGACACCGAGGGCCGCATCGTGCTGTGGAGCCCGCAGGCCGAGGAGCTGTTCGGGTACGAGGCGCGGGAGGCGCTCGGGCAGTTCGCCGCGCGGATCATGGTCCACGAGCAGCACGTCGACCTCGTGGTCAAGCTGTTCGCGGACGTCATGGGCACCGGGCAGAGCTGGGCGGGGGCGTTCCCCGTCCGCCGCAAGGACGGCACCACCCGGCTGGTGGAGTTCCGCAACATGCGGCTGCTGGACGACCGGGGCGACGTCTACGCGCTGGGCCTGTGCGCCGACCAGTCGACCGTGCACCGGCTGGAGCGGGAGGTGGCGCTGTCGACGCGGATGATCGCGCAGTCCCCGATCGGGCTGGCCGTGCTGGACACCGAGCTGCGCTACGTCTCCGTGAACAAGGCCCTGGAGGAGATCAACGGCCTCCCGGCCGACGAGCACCTGGGCCGCACGCCCCGCGAGGTCGTGCCCGGGATGGACGTCGACGCCCTGGAGACGGCGACGCGCCGGGTGCTGGAGACGGGTACGCCGGTCGTCGACCAGTCCACGATCGGCCGCACCCCGGCCGATCCGCACCAGGACCACGCCTGGTCGGTCTCGCTGTACCGGCTGGAGAACGCCTTCGGGACCGTGCTGGGCGTGGCCGTCTCGATCGTCGACGTCACCGAGCAGTACCGGGCCGGGATCGAGGCCGAGGCGGCCCGGCGGCGGCTGGCGCTGATCGCCGACGCCTCGGGGCGGATCGGCACCACGCTGGACCTCGACCGCACGGCCCGCGAACTCACCGAGGTCGCCGTGCCGGAACTCGCCGACATCGCGGCCGTGGACCTCCTGGACGCGGTGGTGCAGGGCCGGCAGTCCAGCCTCGGCCCCACCGAGTCGGCGGTGATCCGCGCGCTCGCGGTCCAGGGGTACGACTCCGCCGAGGCACTGGAGGCGGCCGATCCGCCCGGACAGGTGGCCCGGTACGCCCCCGACCGGCTCGTCACGCAGTGCGTGCGCACGGCGAGCCCCGTGATGCTCCCCGAGGTCAAGGACGAGGACCTGGCGCGCATCGCCCGCTCCCCCGAGGCGGCCGAGCTGCTGGGCCGGGCCGGGGTGCACTCGTACCTGGCGGTGCCGCTGATCGCCCGCGGCCAGGTGCTGGGCGCCCTGGACCTCAAACGCACCCGCAATCCCCTGCCGTTCACCGAGGACGACCTGCTGCTGGCCCGCGAACTGGCCGCCCGGGCCGCCGTGCAGATCGACAACGCGCGCTGGTACCAGAGCGCGCGCGACACCGCGCTCACGCTGCAGCGCAGCCTGCTGCCCAGCCACCCCGCGGTCACGGGCGGCCTGGAGGTGGCCTCCCGCTACCAGCCGGCCGGTGCCACGAGCGAGGTCGGCGGCGACTGGTTCGACGTGATCCCACTGGAGGGCGACAAGACCGCGCTGGTCGTCGGCGACGTGATGGGCAGCGGCATCCCCGCGGCGGCCGCCATGGGGCGGCTGCGGACCGCGACCAACACGCTGGCCTCGCTGGACCTCGACCCGAACGTGCTGCTGGAGCACCTCGACAAGATCACCGCCGGGCTGGACCAGGCCATCGCCACGTGCGTGTACGCCGTCCACGACCCGCGCCGGCGGGAGTGCCGCATCGCCAACGCCGGTCACCTGCCGCCCGTCCGGGTCCGGGCCGGCCGTCCTCCGGAGCTGCTCGACCTGCCGACGGGGGTGCCGCTCGGCGTCGGCGGGGTCGCCTTCGCGACCACCACCGTCGACCTGGAGCCCGGCGACCGGCTGGTGTTCTACACCGACGGACTGGTCGAGACCCGGCGCGACCCGCTCGACGACCGGCTCGGCACGCTCCTGTCGCTGCTGGAGGGGCCGGACCGGCCGTTGGAGGAGGTCTGCGAGGTGCTGCTGCGGACCCTGCACGAGCCGGACAACTTCGACGACGTGGCGCTCCTGATCGCCCGCGCGACGACCCCGGACTGAGGGGTCCCGGCGATCCGGAGCCCGGGCCGGGGGTGCCAGGCCGTGTCCGACCTAGGGCCGCACGCCGATCACCACGTGGGCGTACAGCTCCTCCGAGACGGCCAGGTGGGCGGTGAGGCCGCTGCGTTCGAACGCGGCGACGGCGTCCGGTGCCTGGTGCCGGCTCGTCTCCACCAGCACGCAGCCGCCCGGGGCGAGCCAGCCGGGCGCCCCGGCCGCGACCCTGCGCAGGACGTCCAGCCCGTCCGTGCCGCCGTCGAGGGCGACCAGCGGCTCGTGGTCCCGGGCCTCCTGCGGCAGCAGGCCGATCTCGTCGCTCGGGACGTACGGCACGTTGGCCGCGAGGATGTCGACGCGGCCGCGCAGCCCGCCGGGCAGTGCCTCGAACAGGTCGCCTCGGTGGACGTGCCCGCCGGCGGCGGCGACGTTCGCGCGGGCACAGCGCACGGCGGCCGGGTCGATGTCGGCGGCGTGCAGTTCCACGCGGCCGAGCCCGGCGGCCAGCGCCGCACCGACCGCGCCCGAGCCGCAGCACAGGTCCACGACGACGCGCGCACCGGGCGCCCGGCCGAGGGCCTGCTCCACGAGGAACTCGGTGCGGCGGCGCGGCACGAACACGCCCGGCACGACGTCGATGCGCAGACCCCGGAACTCGGCCCAGCCGACGACGAGTTCGAGGGGCAGCCCGGCGGCGCGGCGAGCGGCCATGGCGGCGGCCTCGGCCGGGGTGCGGGAGCCGGCGAGGATCAGATCGGCCTCGTCCTCGGCGAAGACGCAGCCCGCCGCGCGCAGGACGGCGACGAGGGCGTCACGGGACGACGGCGGGGAGGGCGGTACAGCGGACACAGACGGCATGGAAGCCCAGAGCCTTTCGAGAACCGAAGGGCGCTCCGGCGGTCGCCCAGGGCCAGCGATCCGCGCCACGTCGTGGGGAGAGCACCCGAGCTGACACAGCGGTAATGGGTCTCACCTCCCCGGTTCCTCGACGGCCGGGTCCGTCCCGAGCCGGACGGCAACCCTACCCGACGGGCCGGTCGCCCGGTACGGGTCACGGGCGGGAACCGGGCCGGGGCAAGTGGTTGGGGCATGCAACCGTCGTGCGACCATGGGAGGCGCAGGCGGCCGAGCGCCCCGAGGGAGGTCCCGTGCAGACAGCCGACGCCGTGGAGACCATCCAGCGGGAGCTGACGGTCTTCGCCCGACGGGCGCGTGCCGCGGCCGGGCGGATGCACCCCGAGCTGTCCCTGGTGTCGTACACGCTGCTGGGGCATCTGGAGGAGAGCGGCGGGTGCCGGGCCACCGACCTGGCCGCCCACTACGCCCTGGACAAGTCCACCGTCAGCCGCCAGGTGTCCGCGCTGGAACGCGCCGGGCTCGTGGCGCGCCGCCCGGATCCGCACGACCACCGCGTCCAGTTGCTGGAGCCGACCCGGGCCGGCCGGCGCATCCTGGCCCGGGTCACCGAGAGCCGCCGGGCGGTCTTCCGGGAACGGCTGGCGCACTGGCCCGAGGAGGATCTGTCGCGGTTCGCCGACTACCTCGTGCGGTACAACACGGAATCGGGCCCCGGGCTCCGGGGCTGAGGCGCACCACACGTACGCGATCCGCCTCGCCGGGCCACGTACGGTTGAATAGGCAATCACTGATCACGCCGGACCGGACGGAGCACCGCCGGCCGGCCCGGAGGCACCACCCGATGCACATCACCCGAGGCTTCACCGGGCGCCCGCGCGGCGCCGACCCGGGGCTCCCGCCCGGGCAGTACGACGCCCGCGACGACTGGCCCGTCCTGTCCGCCGAGGTCACCCCGGACCTCGCGCCCGCCGACTGGACCTTCCGCGTCGACGGACTGGTCGACGAGCCCCGCACCTGGGACTGGGAAGAGGCGCACCGGCTGCCGCCGTCCGCGTACGAAGGCGCCATCCACTGTGTGACGAGCTGGTCGAAGTTCGGGGTGCGGTTCTCGGGCGTGTCCCTGGACGCCTTCCTGGATGTGGTCCGCCCCCATGGGTCGGCGACCCATGCCGTGGCCTACGCGCACACCGGCTACACCACGAGCCTCCCGCTCGCCGACCTGACCGGCGGGCGCGCCTGGATCGCCTGGGAGTACGACGGGCAGCCGCTCGCGCCGGAGCACGGCGGTCCCGCGCGGCTGCTGGTGCCGCACCTGTACTTCTGGAAGAGCGCCAAGTGGATCGCGGGCCTGCGGATCCTCGACCACGACGAGCCGGGCTTCTGGGAGCAGAACGGCTACCACCAGCGGGGCAACCCGTGGGAGGAGCAGAGGTACGCCGGTGACTGAGACCTTCGTGCCGCCCACGCGGTTCGCCGTGCCCGGGCGCATCGCCGTGCCCGAGCATGCCGCCTCCGTGTGGCAGACCGCCACGCTCACCGAGATCCGCCGCGAGACGCCCCGCACGGCGACGTTCCGGTTCGCCGTGCCCGGCTGGCCGGGGCATCTGCCCGGGCAGCACCTGATGGTGCGGCTGACCGCCGCGGACGGCTATGCGGCCCAGCGGCACTACTCGATCGCGTCGGCGCCGGACGACTCCGGGCACGTCGAGCTGACCCTGGACCACGTCGCCGGCGGCGAGGTCTCCGGCTGGTTCCACACCGTCGCCCGGGTCGGTGACCGCGTCGCGGTGCGGGGCCCGGTGAGCGGCTTCTTCGCCTGGCCGGGCGACCGGCCCGCGCTGCTGCTCGGCGCCGGCTCCGGCGTGGTGCCGCTGATGTCGATGGTGCGGCACCACCGGGCACGGAAGCTGAGCGTGCCGCTGCGCATGCTGGTGTCCGCGCGCAGCCCCGAGGAGCTCGTCTACGCCCGGGAGCTGGGCGCCGAGACGACGCCCGTGTTCACCCGGAGCGCGCCGAAGGGTGTGCCGGTGGGACGTATGTCGGCCGCACATGTGGTCCCGCTCCTGGCCGCCTCGCCCCCTGGTGGGTGGGAGGCCTATGTGTGCGGCTCCAACTCCTTCGCCGAGCACGCCTCGCGCCTGCTGGTGACGGCGGGTCAGCCGGTGGACCGCATCCGGATCGAGCGTTTCGGCTGACGGCAACGGCGTCGGCCTCGCCTCGCGGAGAGGGCAGGGGTCCGCTCTCCCCGGTGCCGACCCGGTCCTCCCGGGACAGCCCCGACTCCCCCGCGGGGCCCGGTGTTTCGCCCCCGGAGGGCCGGGCACCCAGCCCGAGGGCCGGGGCACGCGACGCGGCGTGTCACCGTTCCTCCTCCGCGCCCGCACCGGCGCCCACGGAGCGGACGACCGGCCCTGCTCCCCGGTGACGGCGAGGAGGTCGGGATGCGAACCCGGGTGCGCGGCTGGCGCTGGCGGCGCAGTCCGCTGCGGCGCCGCTCCGATGTCGTCGAGGCCTGGACGGTTCTGGTGGCCGCCGTCCTGATCCTCGTGGGCGCGCCCCTGGTGGGAGCGGCGGCCGCCTCGTGGGCCCACGGCGAGGCACGCACCGTCTCCCTGCAGCAGCGCGCGGAGCGGCACGCGGTGCGGGCGGAGGTGATCGGCGAGCGGAGCCGCTCCCTGCCGACGATGCAGGGAGGCGGGCGGCACGCCCACCGCACGACCGTGCGCTGGTCGGAGCCGGGCGAGGGGACCCGCACGGCGACGGCCCGGGTTCCCGCGGGCGCCCGGCGGGGCGACGTCGTGGAGGTCTGGTTCGACGCACACGGGCGGAGTGTGGCACCTCCCGTGGACGGCAGTGCCGTCCGGCAGCACAGCCTGACCATGGGCACGTGCGCCGCGGGCGGTGTGGTGCTGCTCGTCCTGCTCGGGCTCGGCGCGGTGCGCCGGGTCGCGCTGCGCCGTCGGCTGGCCGAGTGGGAGCGCGCCTGGGCCCTGACGGAACCGCAGTGGACGCACCGCCGCATGACGTGACGCGGCGTCATGCGACGGCCCGACCGCTCGGTGACCCGACCACCTGCCGGCGCCCTCGCGTCCCTCCTGACCGCACGCTCCCTCCCTCATGCCCCTGAGCAGCAGGTGCCCGCACCGCCGGCCTTCTCCCCGCCCGGCGCGTCCGGCCGACGCCTGGTCAGTCCTCCGACCACCGCCGTAAGGTGATCCGCGCTGTCCCCGCACCGGTCCCTCCTCGAAGGCGGTCCTGCATGGCCCTGTTCGACCTTCCACTCGACGAACTCCGCGCGTATCGCAGCGCTTCCACGGAGCCGGAGGACTTCGACGCGTTCTGGTCCAAGACGCTCCAGGAGGCGCGCGAGCACGATCTGGACGCCCGCTTCGAACCGGTCGACACGGGCCTGTCCACCGTGCGGGCCCTCGACGTGACGTTCGCCGGTTTCGGCGGGCATCCGGTCAAGGGCTGGCTGACCCTGCCGGCCGGTGCCGACGGCCCGTTGCCCCTGGTCGTCGAGTTCATCGGCTACGGCGGCGGACGCGGACTGCCGCACGAGCATCTGCTGTGGGCGTCCACGGGCCGGGCGCACTTCGTGATGGACACCCGCGGCCAGGGCAGCGCCTGGGGCGGGGGCGGCGGCACGGCCGACCCCGTGGGCGGCGCTCCCGCCTACCCCGGTTTCCTGACCCGCGGCATCGACGCGCCGGAGAACTACTACTACCGCCGCGTCTACACGGACGCCGTGCGTGCCGTCGAGGCGGCCCGTTCGCATCCGCTGACGGACGCCGCGCGCACCGTCGCGGTGGGCGCGAGCCAGGGCGGCGGCATCACGATCGCCGTCGGCGGCCTGGTGCCCGACCTCGCGGGCATCGCGCCGGACGTGCCGTTCCTGTGCGACTTCCCGCGCGCGGCGACCCTCACGGACCGGCACCCGTACCGGGAGATCGGCCTCTACCTCAAGACGCACCGCGGCCGGAGCGAGGAGGCCCTGCGCACGCTCTCCTACTTCGACGCCGTCCACTTCGCCGCCCGCGGCCGGTCCCCCGCCCTCTTCTCGGCCGCCCTGGAGGACCAGACCTGCCCGCCGTCGACCGTCTTCGCGGCGTTCAACGCCTGGGGCCACGAGGACAAGGGGATCGAGGTGTACGACTTCAACGACCACGAGGGCGGCGGTCCCTTCCAGGAGGCGGCCAAGCTGCGCTGGATGCGCACGCACATCTGATCCGGCCGTTCCCCTCCGGCGGCCTTCCGTTCTGGTCCGACCAGTCGGTACGTTCTTCCCGCCCGGGCCGCGCGACGTCGTGGCCCGGGCCTGGACACGACCGGCGAAGGGGTGGGGCCCATGTCCGAGCACGAGGCATCCGAGCGGGCGGCACACGGTGCGGCACCACGCGGGGACACGGCACCTGGCGCTGGGGGACGCGCCGAACGGGCGCGGGTGCACGGTCGGTGCGACCCGCGTTTCTCGGCGGTGCGCGAGGCTTTCGAGGAGAACTTCCGGGAGCGCGACGAACTGGGCGCCGCGGTGGCCGTGACCGTCGGCGGCCGGGTCGTGGTCGACCTGTGGGGCGGCTGGGCCGACGGGGCGCGCGGCCGGCCCTGGGAGCGGGACACGCTGGTCAACGTGTGGTCCACGACCAAGGGCCCGGTGGCGCTCTGCGCGCATCTCCTCGCCGACCGGGGGCTGCTGGACCTGGACGCGCCGGTGGCCGTGTACTGGCCCGAGTTCGCCGCAGCGGGCAAGGAGAAGGTCCTGGTACGGCACTTGCTGTCCCACCGGGCCGGACTGGCCGGCCTCCGGGAGCCGCACTCGCTGGAGCAGCTGTGCGACTGGGAGCTGACGACCCAGCGGCTCGCGGCGACGGAGCCCTGGTGGGAGCCGGGCACGCGGTCCGGCTATCACGCGCTGACCTACGGCCATCTGGTCGGTGAGGTCGTGCGACGGGTGTCGGGCCTGCGCCCGGGAGCGTTCCTGGAGCGGGAGGTGACCCGGCCGCTCGGCATCGACTTCCGCATCGGCCTGCCGGAGCGGGAGGCGGGCCGGGTGGCGGAGCTGGTCCAGCCGCCGGCCGCGGAGTCCGGCGGACAGACCGCGGTCTTCGCGCAGCTGGCGCCGGCGGCGATCGCCGCGCTGACCAATCCGCCCGTGGGGGCGGCCGCGGCCAACACTCCGGGCTGGCGGGCCGCGGAGATCCCGGCGGCGAACGGGCACGGCACCGCACGGGCGGTGGCCGAGCTGTACGGCGTCTTCGCCGGGCGCGGTGCGTACGGCGGTCGGCGGCTGCTGTCCCCGAAGGCTGCCGAGCGGGTGCGCGAGGGGCAGGGCGGCTGCCGGGACCTGGTGCTCGGCGCCGGGTTCCCGGGCGAGACGGAGGTGGGGCTCGGACTCTGGCTGAGCGGCACCAACGGCTCCTACGGGCCGAACCCGCGCGCTTTCGGACACGACGGCTTCGGCGGCTCCTGCGGACTCGCCGACCCGGAGGCGGAGGTGTCCCTCGGATACGTGATGAACCGGATGGGTCCTCACATCGCCGACGACCCGCGCAAGATGGCGTTGGTCGAGGCCGTGTACAGCGCCCTGTAGGGCGTATCGCGTCCTCCTGTTCCGGGACGGCGGACCGGGAGGACGCACGCCCGCTCCCCTCGGGCGGCCCGGGCCCGGTGCCCGTGCCCCGCCGTCAGGCCGTACGGGGCGCTACGGCGGCGGCGCGATGGGGTCGCCGTTCCCGCCGCCGCGGCGGCAGTCGGTTTCGGCCGAACCGCCCGGCCGCTCTTCCCTACTGGTTTAGACCAATGCTAGATCTGGTGGCGCACCGAGCCCGTACGGCTACCGCACGTCACCAACAGGAGGCGCGGCATGGCCCGCACCACCCCGCCCGACCACCCGGCGACCGAAGGAGAACCCCTGTACCGGCGGATCGCGACGGAGCTGCTCGGCGAACTGCGCGACGGCACGATCCCGCCCGGCGAACGACTGCCCGGCGAACGGCGGCTGGCCGGGCACTTCGGCGTCAGCCGGGAGACCGTACGGCAGGCGCTGGAACTGCTGCGCCACGAGGGTCTCGTCGCCACCGACCGGCGCGGCAGCCACGCCACCCTGCCCGGCGCGCCGACCCGCGACCCGGCGGCGCTCACCTTCCCGGTCGGCGCCCGGTCCACCACGCCGGGCACCGTCGCCCGCGCCACCGTCACCTGGGAGCCGCCCCCGCCGGAGCACGCCGAGGCCCTGGGGCTGGCCCCCGGCCGCCCGACCCTCGTCCACCACTACCGGTACGCGAGCGCCGACGGGCGCGGTCTGCGGACCGCCGTCACCTCGTTCTCCGCCGTGGCCCTCGCGGAGGTGGAGGAACTGGCCCGCTACCGCGACCGCGCCGACGGCACGGCCGCCGCCCAGCTGCGCCGTGCCTACGACTGGATGCGCCGGGCCGGTCTGACCCTGCACCACCGCGACGCCATCACCCCGCTGGCGAGCACGCCGTCGGTGCGGGTCACCCGGCGGGTGCACGACCAGTACGCGCGCCCGCTGGAGATCACCGACCTCGTGGTGGACGCCCAGCAGGACGCCCTGGTCTACGAGTTCACGCTGCCGGGCCGGGCGGAGCAGCCCGCAGCCGCCGGGGCGTCACGCCGTACGCGGCCCTGAAGCGGAGGGTGAAGTGGCCGGGATCGGTGAAGCCCCAGGCGCGGGCCACCGACGCCACGGTCCGGGAGCGCCCCGCCGGGGAGAGCAGCGTGGAGCGGGCGCCATCCAGCCGCTGCTCGATGATCCACTGCTCCGGACTCAGCCCCGCCCGCGTGCGCAGGCGGTACAGCGCACGCACGGAGATGCTGTGGGCGTGGGCGATCCGGGCGGGCGTGAGGTCCGGCTCCGTCAGATGGGCCCGGGCATGGGCCGGCACGCGCGGAAGCAGGGACTCGGCCAGCGCCGGCCGGGCGTGTCGATCGGGCAGGTCGCGGACCATCTGGCGGGCCTGATCGGCGGGCTGAAGCGCAAGCCGGCGATCATCGGTCACTCGTTCGGCGGACTGCTCGCCCAGATTCTCGCCGGGCGGGGCGTGTCCGCGGCGTCGGTGGCCATCGGTCCCGCGCCCTTCCGGGGCGGGCTGCCGCTGCCGGTGTCGTCGCTGCGCGCGGCGGCCCCGGTGCTCACCGACCCGGCCGACCGCAACCGGGCCGTGCCGCTCACCCACGACCAGTTCCGGCACTCCTTCGTCAACGCCGTGAGCGAGGAGGAGGCGCGGGAGCTCTACGGCACCGTCGCCGTGCCCGCCCCGGGCGCGCCGCTGTTCCAGGCGGCGACGGCGAACATCGACCCGTGGACCGAGGCGAAGGCCGACACCGGCAACCCCGGGCGCGGCCCGCTGCTGATCATCTCCGGCGAGAAGGACCACACCGTGCCGTGGGCGCTGTCGAACGCCTCCTGCACGCGTCGGCGGCGCAATCCCGGGATCACGGAGATCATCGAGATCGAGGACAGGGGCCACTCCCTGACCATCGACCACGGCCGGCAGGAGGTCGCGGACACCGCGCTGACGTTCGTCCGGCGCTTCGTCCGATCTCACGCCGCTTCCCCGGAGAGAGGAATCCCCATGAGCAGGTTCACCACGTCCGACGGAACCGAGATCTACTACAAGGACTGGGGTGAGGGCAGGCCCGTGGTGTTCAGCCACGGCTGGCCGCTCAACGCGGACGCCTGGGACCGGCAGGCGCGTCTGGTCGCCGAGCACGGTTTCCGCGCGATCGCCCACGACCGCCGCGGCCACGGCCGCTCCGGCCAGCCGTGGCAGGGCAACCACATGGACCGGTACGCCGACGACTTGGCCGAGCTGATCGAGTCGCTGAACCTCGACGACGCGGTGCTGGTGGGTCACTCGACCGGCGGCGGCGAGGTGGCCCGCTACATCGGGCGGCACGGCACCGCCCGGGTCGCCAAGGCCGTGCTGCTGGGCGCGGTGCCGCCGCTGATGCTGCGCACCGACGACAACCCCGAGGGCACGCCCAAGGAGGCCTTCGACGGGATCCGTGCTGCCGTGGAGGCGGACCGCTCGCAGTTCTACTGGGAGCTGAGCGAGAGCTTCTACGGCTTCAACCGGCCCGGCGCCGCGGTGTCGGAGGGCGTGCGGCGGGCGTTCTGGATGTGGAGCATGCAGGTCGGCCTGAAGGGCGCCTACGACTGCGTCGCGCAGTTCTCGGAGACCGACTTCACCGAGGATCTCGCCCGGATCGACGTACCGACGCTGGTGGCGCACGGGGACGACGACCAGATCGTGCCGATCGCCGCCTCGGCGAAGCGGACCGCGCAGCTCGTGAAGGACGCGACGCTGAAGGTCTACGAGGGCGCCCCGCACGGCCTGGTGGGCGACTTCGAGAAGGCGTTCAACGAGGACCTGCTCGCCTTCGTCCGCGGCTGACCGGCCCGTCCGGCGCCGCCGGCCCGTCCGGGGTTCGGGCCACGACGAGACGCACGCGCGGGCTGCCGTCGTGTCGCCGCCCGAACTCCGGCAGGGCGTACAGCTGCACCCGGAAGCCGGCCCGGTCGAGTTCGCGCCGTACGTCGCCGAGCCGGAACGCGCGGTAGTACATGACGAACGGCGGCCGCCACAGCGCGTTGCGCACCCGCATCACCGTGTCGAAGCCGAGCAGTGCCCAGTAGCCGCGCGTGCCCGGCCGGGGCGGGGCGACCAGCGGGAACGCGAACCGGCCGCCCGGCCGGAGCACGGAGCGGACCTGCGCGAACAGCCCGGGCAGTTCGCGGGGCAGGAAGTGGCCGAAGGCCCCGAAGCTCACCACCAGGTCGAAGGCGGGCGCGAACGGCAGGGCGCGGGCGTCGGCCCGGACCCAGGAGACCGGCGGCCCGTCGGGCCGGACCCGCTCCCGCGCGACATCGAGCATGCCCGCGCTGAAGTCGGTCCCGGTGACGTGCTCCCGGCACAGGCGCGACAGCACGCCGGTGCCCGCCCCGGTGCCGCAGCACAGGTCGAGCCCCGTGCCGAAGGGTCCCATCGGCCGCAGCGCCGACTCGACGGCCGCCAGCACCGGGTCCGGGGTCCGGAAGGGGGTGTGGTCGAACTTCGGCGCGAGGAGGTCGTAGCCGCGTTCGACGGACGACAGGGCCTGGACGGCGAGCTCGCGCACATTGGGACCTTCGGGGCTGAACATCGGCTCAGCCTACGGGCTGCCCCGCGTCGTGCTGCGGCACTGCGCGGACAGACCTGGGCGGTCACGGAAGGAGAGGGAGATGACCGCACGCACGGGCCGGGTGAGCTGCGACCTCACCATCTCGGCGGACGGGTACGCGGCCGGGCCGCACCAGAGCGAGGAACGCCCCTTCGGCGACGACGGCGGGGACGGCACGGGCAGCAGGCTGCACGCCTGGATGTTCGACACGCCCGAGGAGAACCGGACCGAGATCGACCGGCTGAACAGCGCCGCGGCGTTCCTCATGGGCCGCAACATGTTCGGCCCGGTGCGCGGCGCCTGGGACCGGCCCTGGAACGGCTGGTGGGGGCAGAACCCGCCGTTCCACGCGCCGGTCTTCGTGCTCACGCACCACGCGCGCGCACCGCAGCCGATGGACGGCGGCACCACGTTCCACTTCGTCACCGACGGCATCGCGGCGGCGCTGGCCCGGGCCCGCGAGGCGGCCGGAGACGGCGAGGTCTGTGTGCTCGGCGGGGCGACCACGGTCAACCAGTACCTCGCCGCCGGCCTGGTCGACGAGCTGCGGCTGCATCTCGTGCCGTACACCCTCGGCGCCGGCACGCGGCTGTTCGACGGCGTCCCGCCGCTGGACCTCGAACAGGTGCGCTCCCGCGCCGCGGCCCAGGTCACGCACGTGACCTATCGCGTGCTGTCCTGAGCCGAAGGGCGCTGCCGTTCGGCCCGGGGAGCACGCCGGTCCAGCACCTCGCGCACGCGCGCGCACCAGCGCAGGTTCTGCTCCTCCAGGGCGATGCCCGCCAGCAGGGTGAGGTACGGGCCGACGCGGTCGGCCTCGCGCAGGTACTCCTCCTCGCCGCGGCCGGCCAGGAGGCGGTCGCGGACGCGCAGATAGCGGGCCAGTTTGCCCTGCGCCCAGGCCGCGCGCTCCTCGACCAGCGCCCGGGTCGCCCCGGGATCGGCGCCGTCCATCGCCTGGATCTTGATGAGCAGTTCGTCGCGGATGGCGGTGGGCCGCCGGGGCGGTGTCGCGGCGAACGTGTCCAGGTCCCGGCGGCCCGCCTCGGTCAGCGTGAACATGCGCTTGTCGGGCCGCCGCTCCTGTCGTACGACGCGCGCCTCGATCAGGCCCTCCCCCGCGAGGCGCTCCAGCTCCCGGTAGAGCTGCTGCGGGGTCGCCGCCCAGAAGTTGGCGAGCGACACGTCGAACAGTTTCGACAGCTCGTAGCCCGACGCCTCGCCCTCCAGGAGAGCGGCCAGGACGGCGTACTTGAGAGACATGTGGACACCGTATCAACGGTTGACTAATCTACTCCGCACCTACTCAACTAATTGACTAAGGCGGTCCTGATGCGTGCATTCCGTGAGGCGGTCGAGGCGCTCGACCTGGACGCCGCCGAGGCGCTGCTGGCTCCGGACGTCGTCTTCACCAGCCCGGTGGTGTTCAAGCCGTACACCGGCAAGGCGATCACGGGAGCCATCCTGCGCGCCGTCTCCGGTGTCTTCGAGGACTTCCGCTACGTGCGCGAGATCAACGACGCGGGCGGGCGGGACCACGCGCTGGTCTTCACCGCGCGGGTGGGCGACCGGGAGATCAACGGCTGCGACTTCATCCACGTCGACGACGACGGGCTCATCGACGAGTTCACGGTCATGGTGCGTCCCCTGTCGGCCGCGCAGGCGCTGGCGGCGGCCATGGGCGCGCAGTTCGAGCGGATCGCGGAGGAGGCCAGGGTCCGGGCGGTGTGACGGCGGGCCCACGAGGCCTGTCTCCCGCGCCCGGGGACGGGCGCGGGACACCACGCGGTGGTCGCTCCCGGCATGCGGCGGCGCGCGCCGTGGCCGTTTACGCGCGTCCGGCCGGGCGCGTGGGGCACCACGCGGGGGCGTTCCCCGCGCGCATGGCGGAGCCGCGGGGCACCACGCGGGGGCGTTCCCCGCGCGTACGGCGGCGGCACGCGGGACACCACGCGGGTCGTTTCCGCGTTCCCCTGCCGCCGGCGGCCCGTTCGCGGTTGGATGTCCCCATGACGTCCGCCGAGCACGACCGGCTGATGCGGGCCAACCAGGCCAACTGGGACGCCCGCACGCCCGTCCACCTCGCCAGCCGGTTCTACGGCCTCGACCAGGACCTCGACCCCGAGCGCTGGTTCGCCCCGTTCGAGTGGGAGGACCTCGGCGACCTGGCCGGCCGTGACGTGCTCCATCTGCAGTGCCATCTCGGCACGGAGACGATCGCCTTCGCCCGGCGAGGGGCACGGGCCGTGGGGCTCGACTTCTCCGCGGCGTCCGTGGCCGCCGCGACCGGCATCGCGGAGAGGGCCGGGGCGGACGTGACATACGTCAGGGCCAACGTCTACGACGCCGTCGAGGCCCTGGACGGACGGCGGTTCGACGTCGTGTACACCGGCAAGGGCGCCCTGTGCTACCTGCCGGACCTGGACCGTTGGGCACGGACCGTGGGCCGGCTCCTGCACCCGGGCGGCGCCCTGTACGTCGTCGAGTTCCACCCGCTGCTCAACTCCCTCGGGCCCAAACCGGCCCCGGGCGAAGGCGACGAGCTGTTGCTGCGCCACGACTACCTGGGCGGCGGCGGTCCCGTGCACCGCGACGCGACCCACACGTACACGGACGGTCCGGCCGTCGAGGGCGCCACGGACAGTTACGAGTGGATGCACGGAATGGGCGAGGTCGTCAACGCGTTGACGCATGCGGGACTCACCGTGCGCCGCCTGCGCGAAGGCGACGAACTCCCCTGGCCGCGCTGGTCGCGGATGGTCCGCACGGAGTCCGGCTGGTGGCGGCTCCCCGAGCCGCGGATCCCCCTGCTGTACGGGCTGCTGGCCACGCGCTGAGACGTATTCCGTTCTCCTCGCGCCACCCGGCGTGGTAGCGTACGCAACAGCACGTGTGCTTGCCCCCTCTTGTGGGCGCCGGTGCCAGTTCTCTCTCGCAACACCTCTTCGTTCTCCGGCACCACGACGTGTTCCGTCGTGTTCGAGGTGCCGTTCCCGCCGCACGGAGGCGTGCCTCAAGGCCCTCCCCTCGCGGCTCTCTCCCTCCCCTTCGCATGTCTCATGCCGTCCCGTCCCCGAAAGGACACACCCCCATGACAACCACACTCAAAACCCCGCCCGAACAGCGGCGGGCCACCCCCCGGACCGCCGTCGGCGTCCTCGACATCGACGCGAACGGGAAGGGGCACCTGCGCGGCGCCGACCTCCTGCCGACGCCCGCCGACGTCGCCGTCTCCCCCGCGCTGATCCGCCGCCACGGCCTGCGCAAGGGCGACCTCGTCGAAGGCGTACGCGGCGAGCGGGGCGGCCTCACCGAGGTCGAACGGGTCGACGGCGCCGGCCCCGACACGCTGCCGGGGCGGCGCCACTTCCGGGACCTGACACCGCTGCACCCGCACGAGCGGCTGCGCCTCGAACACCCGGCGGCCGGAACGGCCGGACGCGTCGTCGACCTGATCGCACCCGTCGGCAAAGGCCAGCGCGGGCTCCTCGTGGCCCCGCCCAAGACCGGCAAGACCGTCCTCCTCCAGCAGCTCGCTGCGGCCGTGGCCGGCAACCATCCCGAGTGCCGGCTGATGGTGCTGCTGCTCGACGAGCGGCCCGAGGAGGTCACCGACATGCGGCGCTCCGTGCGCGGCGAGGTGTACGCCTCCACCTTCGACCGGAGCGCCCGGCAACACATCGCGCTCGCCGAACTCGTCGTCGAGCGGGCCAAGCGGCGCGTCGAGGCCGGTGAGGACGTCGTCCTCCTCCTCGACTCGCTGACCCGGCTCTGCCGGGCGCACAACAACGCCGCCGCATCCGGTGGCCGCACCCTCACCGGCGGCGTCGACGCCTCGGCGCTGACCGGGCCCAAGCGGTTCTTCGGCGCCGCCCGCGCGGCCGAGGAGGGCGGCTCGCTCACCATCCTCGCGACCGCCCTGGTGGAGACCGGCTCCCGGGCCGACGACTACTACTTCGAAGAGCTGAAGAGCACCGGCAACATGGAACTCCGTCTGAGCCGCGAGCCGGCCTCCCGCCGGGTCTTCCCGGCCGTCGACATCACCCCCTCAGGCACCCGACGCGAGGAACTCCTGCTTCCTCCCGCCGAGTTGACGACGCTGCACGGCCTGCGCCGGGTCCTGCACCACCGCGACGGCCAGGGCGCCCTGGAGACCCTCCTGGAACGCCTGCGCGACACACCGGACAACGCGACGTTCCTGCGCCGGGTCCAGCCGACACTGCCTGCGAGCTGACACGGCGCGTGCGGCATCCGGGTGCTCGCGTGGTGTCTTCGGCCCCGTCGTCGCCGTGCGCGGGCCGACCGTTTCTACGTTGATCGTATGATCATCGGATTCTCTTCCCGGGTGGCCGTGTCGGCCGGGGCGCTCTGTGCGGCGGGGCTCCTCGTCGTGATGCCCGCCGCCGCGGCCGAACCCGGCGGTGCGGAGCCCACCGCGCCGGCCGCGCCGCGGGCGGCGGCCCCGCACCCCTCGCTGCTGCACCGGCCCGGCCTGCACGTGCGCCCGCGCGCCGGTACGCCCCGGCTGCCCAAGGTCTCCGCACTGTCCTGGGTGGTGGCCGACGCCCGCACCGGCGAGGTGCTCGCCGCCCGCAACGCGCACCGCAGGCTTCCGCCGGCCAGCACCCTGAAGACGCTGTTCGCCCTCACGGTGCTGCCGTCCCTGCCGGCGGGCATCCGGCACACGGTCCGCGCGGAGGAGCTGCGGGGCATCGGCGCGGGCAGCAGCCTGGTCGGGGTCGCCGAGGGGCGGACGTACCGGGTCGCCGACCTGTGGCGCGGTGTCTTCCTCAACTCCGGCAACGACGCCGTGCGCGTCCTGGCGGAACTCAACGGCGGCTGGCGGGTCACCGCCGAGCGCATGCAGGTCAAGGCCCGTTCCCTCGGGGCCTTCGACACGCGCGTGGTGTCGCCGGACGGCTACGACGCCCCGGGCCAGGTGTCCTCGGCGTTCGACCTGGCCGTGTTCGGGGCTGCGGGGCTGCGCAACCCGGACTTCGCGCGGTACTGCGCCACGGTCGAGGCGAGGTTCCCCGGCGGCGGCCGCTGGTCGTACCCGATCCGCAACACCAACCGGCTGCTGAGCGGCGCCCGCGGGGTGAAGCCGTACCGGGGGCTGATCGGCATCAAGAACGGCTACACCAGCAAGGCCGGCAGCACGCTCGTCGCGGCGGCGCGGCGGGACGGCCGCACCCTCGTCGTGACGGTGATGAACCCTCAGGAGGGCGGTGGCTCTGCCGTCTACGAGGAGGCGCGGTCGCTGCTCGACTGGGGGTTCGGGTCGGCCGCGCGGGTCGAACCGGTGGGCTCGCTCGCGGTACCGCGCCCGGCCGCGCGCACGGAGGTGACGGCCGTGCCCGCGGCCGCGGCGACCGTGCCGAGGGAGCCGGGGTCCGTCTGGACGGAAGCGGGGCTGATCGCCGGAGCGGCCGGCGTGGGCGCCTCGGTCGTGGTGCTGGTGCTGCGCCTCCCGGTGCGCAGGCCGGGACGGAGCTGACCGGCCGGCAGCCACAGCAGCAGGCCGAGGGTGATCCACGTGTACAGGTTGCCGCCGAGGAACCCGTCGACGCCGGACGCGTCGTCGAACCACAGCCAGACGACGCTGGTGCACAGCACGGCGTACAGGGCGCCCGCCACGCGGACGTGTCCGGCCCGGACCAGTACGGCGAAGGACGGCAGCAGCCAGACCAGGTGGTGCACCCAGGTGACGGGGCTGACGAGGCAGGCGGCGAGGCCGGTCAGGGCGAACGCGGCCGGCCAGTCGCCCGCCGCCACGGCACGGCACGCCCGCACGGCCCACACGCCGAGGACCACCAGCACCGCTGCCGCCCACACCGCCCGGTCCGGTTCGCCGAGCCGGGCCAGGACGCCCTGCACGGACTGGTTCGAGACGTAGGCGAGCCGGCCCACCCGGTCGGTGTCCCACAGCGCGGTGGTCCAGTAGAAGCGCGAGGCGTCCGGGTCGACCAGGGCGGCCAGGGCCGTGGCGGCGAGGGCGACGGCCGTGGCGACCGCGGCGGCACGCCACCGCCGGGCCACCAGCAGCAGTCCGATGAACAGCGCCGGGGTGAGCTTGACCGCCGCGGCGAGCCCGATGCCGACGCCCGCGAGCCGGCCGCGTCCGCTCGCCAGCAGCGCCGCGTCGGCGAGGACGAGGGCCAGCAGCAGGACGTTCACCTGCCCGAAGCTGAAGGTGTCGCGCAGCGGTTCGAACAGCGCGAGCAGGCACGCGAGCAGGGCCCAGCCGAACCAGCCGAGCCGCCGCCACGACGGGCCCGCCAGCAGGCGCAGGACCAGGGCGAGGGCGGCCAGGTTGAGCAGCAGGGCGGCGACGATCGCGGTGCGCAGGTCCAGCAGGGACATGGGCAGCATGGCGACCGCTGCGAACGGCGGGTAGGTGAAGCCGTACGTCGTGCCCGGCACCCGGTAGTCGTAGATCCGGCCGCCGCGGTGCACCCAGGTGGCGATGCTGCCGTGGTAGACGCGCAGGTCGAACCAGTCGCGCAGCAGGGGCACGGTCGCCGTGAAGACGGTGACCGCCAGGGCCAGGCCGCACACCAGCAGCAGCCGGCCGCGGTCGGTGCGCGGCAGAGGCGGGGTCACGCGGCGCGTCCCAGCGCCGGGGCGAGCCGGGCCTGACGGGCCTGCCACAGCACGACGACCGCGAGCGCCCCGCCGGAGACGGCCAGCAGCAGCTGCCCGGTGTCCGCCGGTCCGCCGCTGGGCAGGACGCCCAGGGCGAGCACCCCGGTCACGGCGGCCATGCGGTGCCGCACCGAGCCGCTGGGCGCGGCGGCGGCGATGAGGAACAGGCCCCACAGGGCGTACCAGGGCCGGATCGCCGGGCCGAGCGCGGCCACGGTGGCGAGGCTCAGGCCCAGCGCGTACACCGGCCGCGGGCGCAGCCGGAGCCAGATCACCGCGATCGCGACGACGGCGGCCACGATGCCCAGGGCGTGCCATGCGGGGAGCGCCAGGGGCGCGAGATCACTGTCCAGGTGTTCCAGGAGTGTGCGGGTGGCACGGCCGAGGAGGGTGGTCACAGCCCAGTTCTGCGGCGACACGGGGGTGTTGAGGGCACCGATCCAGCCGTAGCCGGTGCCGGCGACGGCCGTGGCGGCGACGGTCGTCACGGCCGCGGCGACGGCGGTGGACGCCAGGGCCCGCACGGGTCTGCGTCCGGCGCGGATCTGCAGGACGGCGACGGCGGCCAGGCCGAGCACGGCGGGCGCCTTGACCAGCGCGGCCAGCGTCACGAGGACGGCGCCGAGCACCGGCCACCGGCCGAGCGCGGCGACCAGCCCCACGCCCAGCAGGCCCAGCATGACGGCGTCGTTGTGGGCGCCGGCGACCAGGTGCAGCAGGACGAGCGGGTTGAGGGCGCCCAGCCACAGCGCGGCCGACGCGTCGGCGCCGCTGTGCCGGGCGAGACGGGGCAGCGCGGCCGCCATCAGAGCCACGCCGGCCAGCGCGACCAGCCGCATCCCGAGGAGCCCGGCGGGCAGTTCGCCACGGGTCACACCGGCCAGCGCGGCGGCCACGGCGAGGAAGACCGGGCCGTAGGGGGCGCCCGTGTGCCGCCAGAGCGGAGCCACCTCGTCGGCGAGCGGGCCGCCGAGCCGGGACGGCCCGTGCGCGTACACGTCCATGTGCGCTTCGACCATGGCTCCCTGGGCGAGGTAGCTGTAGACGTCCCGGCTGAACAGCGGCGGCGCCAGCAGCAGCGGCGCCGCCCAGGTGGCGAGGACGATCAGCAGGGCGCGCGGGGCGGGTGGTCTGGGGCCCCGGACCAGGCGGCCCAGCAGCGCCCAGGCCGCGATCAGCAGCACGACGCCGAAGTACGCGCCGACCAGCCCGAGAGCGGCACGCGCGGAGGCCGGGTGGAGGAGGTCCCGCACGGGCAGGGCCCCGGCCGTCTCACCGCCCAGGGCGAGGCAGGCGGTACCCGCCAGACCGAGAATCTGGCAGCGGCGGAGATCGACGGGGAAAGCTATGGCCAACACTGGGGCAGCGTGGCAACGCGGAGTGGCGCGCGGGCGACGCGGTGCCCTCCGGTGGGCAGCGGATGTGTGACCGGCCGGTGATCAGGGGTGGGGCGGGCGCGGTCGGAGGTCCGCGTCCCGTCCGTCGAGTGCGGTGCCTCGCCCGGCGCGGGCGCGTCGTGGCTGGTCGCCGTTTCCCCCGCCGTTCACCGGGGTTCAGAACACCGACAGGCCCGTGAGCGTCGTGAATCTGTCCAGGGCGGCCACTCCCGCCACCGAGTTGCCCCGCTCGTCCAGGCCCGGGCTCCACACGCACAGGGTGCAGCGGCCCGGGACGACCGCGATGATGCCGCCGCCCACGCCGCTCTTGCCGGGCAGACCCACGCGGTACGCGAAGTCTCCGGCCGCGTCGTACGTGCCGCAGGTCAGCATGATCGCGTTGACCTGCTTGGCCTGGCTGCGGGTGAGCAGCCGGGTGCCGTCGGCGCGGATGCCGTGCCGGGCCAGGAAAGTCGTGGCGAGGGCGAGGTCGGCGCAGGACGCCGTGACGGAGCACTGGCGGAAGTACTGTTCGAGCAGGACCGGCACCGGGTTGTCGATGTTGCCGTACGAGGCCATGAAGTGGCCGAGCGCGGCGTTGCGGTCGCCGTGGGCGGACTCGGAGGCGGCGACCTCCTTGTCGAAGGTCAGTTCCGGGTTGCCGCTCTCGGCGCGCAGGAAGCCCAGCAGTTCGCCCGAGGCGTCGCCGGTACGGGTGTGCAGCCGGTCGGTGACGACGAGGGCGCCGGCGTTGATGAACGGGTTGCGCGGGATGCCGTTCTCGTACTCCAGCTGGACCAGGGAGTTGAACGGGTTGCCGGAGGGCTCACGGCCCACGTGTTCCCACAGGGCGTCGCCCTCCCGGGCGAGGTCCAGGGCGAGGGTGAAGACCTTGGTGATGGACTGGGCGGAGAACGGCTGCCGCCAGTCCCCGACCCCGTGGACGGTGCCGTCGAGTTCGGCGACGGCCATGCCGAAACTGCGCGGGTCGCAGGCCGCGAGCGCGGGGATGTAGTCGGCGGCCCGGCCGCGGCCCGGGGTCCGCTCGATCTCCTCGGCGATGCGCTCCAGGACCGGCTGGAAGGTGGTCGACGGCGTCACGATCGTCATTGTCCCTCCGCACCGCCCACCCGCGCACGCGTCCCTGACCCGCGCGCACGTCCGTGATCCGCGCGCACGTCCGTGATCCGCGCGCACGTCCTTAATCCGTTGTCGCGCCGGAGCGCCGGGGCTACCGTGCGGTCAGCGAGAGATCCCGGAGGAGCTGAGCATGGTCGGTCGTCCGGGCGCGCGTTGACGTCGTGGGCCGTCCCGGCCCGTCATCGCGTGCCGCCCTTGGTCCGTGGCACAGCGAGTCATTCCCCGCCCCATCCGTCGGTGCGTCCTGTCGTGCCCCGGACGGCGGGCTCGTCCTCGGCAACCCAAGGGGTTCCTGTGCCGTCCGATTCCCCCGCCGGCTCCCCCGGCTCCACTGGCTCCACTGGCTCCACTGGCTCCGATGCTTCCGCTGTATCCGCGGGATCCACTGCTCCCGCCGTCCCCGATGTCTCGTCCGGCCTGTGGCGGGACGCCGACTTCCGCAGGCTCTGGACCGGTCAGACCGTCTCCCAGCTGGGCGAGCACGCGTGTCTGGTGGTGCTGCCGCTGATCGCCGTCCTGACCCTCCACGTCGACGCGGGGCGGCTGGGCGTCCTGCGCGCGGTGGGGCAGGCGCCGGTCCTGTTGCTCTCGCTGTTCGTCGGCGCGTGGGTGGACCGGTGGCGGACCCGCACGGTGATGGTGGTGGCGGACGCCGGCCGGGCCGTGGCGCTGGGTGCGGTCGCCCTGGCCGGCCTCCTCGGCGGTCCCGGACTGGCCGCCCTGCTCATGGTCGCCTTCGCCGTCGGGACCCTGTCCGTGTTCTTCGACGTGGCGTACCAGACGTCGCTGGTACGGCTGGTGAGACGCGATCAGCTGCTGCGGGGCAACAGCGCGCTGGAGGGCAGCCGGTCCGTGGCCCAGATCGGCGGCCCGGCCCTGGGCGGGGCGCTGGTGTCCCTGCTGTCGGCGCCGGTCGCCGCCGCGTCGGGCGCGCTGTTCTTCGTGCTGTCGTTCCTGTCGATCCGGCGGATCCGCCGCGGCGAACCGGTCCCCGGGCGGGCGGGGCGTCCGCCGCGGATGCGGCGGCGGATCATGGCGGGCGTGCGCTTCGTCGTCCGCGACCGGTCCCTGCGGGCGGTGGGTCTCGCCTCGGCCGCCTTCCAGTTCTCCTTCGCGGCCACGATGACCGTCTATCTGCTCTTCCTGCCGCGGGAGCTGCACCTGTCGGGCACCGCCGTGGGACTGGCGCTCGCCGCGACGGGGCCGGGCGCGCTCCTGGGCTCGCTGCTCGCCGCCCGGCTGCCGCGCCGGTGCGGTCACGGCGTGGTGCTCGTGTCGGCGGCGGCACTCGGCGACGGCGTGATGCTGTGCCTGCCCGGGCTGCACGGCCCCGCCGCCGTGACCGTTCCCGCGCTCGTGGCGGTCAACTTCCTGTTCGGCGCCTGCGGTCAGCTGGTCAACGTCACCACCATGTCCGTGCGGCAGGCCGTCACCCCCGACGGGTTGCAGGGCCGGGTGGCGGCGACGATCACCTGCGCCGGCATGGGCACGGCGCCGCTCGGCTCCCTGCTGGGCGGCCTGCTCGCCGAGCGGTGGGGGCTGCGCACCGGCCTCCTGGTGACGGCCGCCGGGATGCTGCTGTCCCCGGCGCTGATGGCGCTCTCCCCGCTCGCCCGCCTGGGGCGGACGCTGCCGGCGCCACGGGACGCACACGCGAGGGGTGACTCCGCCTGAAGGGTGCGTGGGTGGCCGTGAGGCGGCCGGCGGCATGAGCCCCGCCGGCCGCGGCGGTCGGCTCAGACCGCGGCCTGCCCACCGCTGCCCGCCAGGACCTCGGGGCGCAGCAGGGCCGCCAGGGTCTCGGCGGGGAGCAGTCCCTTCTCCAGCACGAGTTCGGCCACGCCCCGGCCCGTCGCCAGTGCCTCCTTGGCGATGTCGGTCGCGGCGGTGTAGCCGATGTGCGGGTTGAGGGCGGTGACCAGGCCGATGGAGTTCTCGACCGTGGCGCGCAGGGCCTCGGTGTTGGCGGTGATGCCCCACACGCAGCGCTCGGCGAGCGTCAGGCAGGCGGCGCGCAGGTGTGTGATCGACTCCGACAGGGAGTGCAGAATGATCGGCTCGAACGCGTTGAGCTGGAGCTGTCCGGCCTCCGCGGCCATGGTGATGGTGACGTCGTTGCCGATCACCTCGAAGGCGACCTGGTTGACGACCTCGGGGATCACCGGGTTGACCTTGCCCGGCATGATCGACGAACCGGCCTGCACCGGCGGCAGGTTGATCTCACCGAGGCCCGCACGCGGCCCCGACGACAGCAGCCGCAGGTCGTTGCAGCTCTTGGAGAGCTTGACGGCGATGCGCTTGAGCACACCGGACATCTGCACGAACGCGCCGCAGTCCTGGGTCGCCTCGACCAGGTTGGCCGCGGTCACCAGGGGCAGGCCGGTGAGGTCCGCGAGGTGGCGGCGGGCCGACTCGGCGTATCCGGCGGGGGCGTTGAGGCCGGTGCCGATGGCCGTCGCGCCGAGGTTGATCTCATGGATGAGTTCGACGGCCTCGGCGAGCCGGGAGCGGTCCTCGTCCAGCATGACGGCGTACGCGGAGAACTCCTGGCCGAGCGTCATCGGCACCGCGTCCTGCAGCTGGGTGCGGCCCATCTTGAGCACGTCACGGAACTCGACGGCCTTGTGGGCGAACGCGTCCTGCAGCACGGACATCGCGTCGAGCAGCCCGCGCACCGCGAACACCGTCGCGATCTTGACCGCGGTGGGATAGACGTCGTTGGTGGACTGGCCGAGGTTGACGTCCTCGTTCGGATGCAGGTACCGGTACTCGCCCTTGGCGTGGCCCAGCAGTTCCAGCGCCCGGTTGGCCACGACCTCGTTGGCGTTCATGTTGGTGGAGGTGCCGGCGCCGCCCTGGACGACGTCGACCACGAACTGGTCGTGCAGCTTGCCCGCGCGGATCTCCCGGCAGGCCGCGACGATCGCGGCGGCCTTCTTCGGCGCGAGCAGCCCGAGTTCCTCGTTGGCGAGGGCCGCGGCCTCCTTCACGGCGGCCAGGGCGTCGACGAGGTGCGGGTAGGCGGAGATCGGCGTCCCGGTGATGGGGAAGTTCTCCGTGGCCCGCAGGGTGTGCACACCCCAGTAGGCGTCGGCGGGAACGTCACGGTCACCGAGCAGGTCGTGCTCGGAGCGGGTGGCGGTGGTCATCAGGGGGCCTTTTCTGGAACTGAGAGGGGAGAGCGCCCCGTCAGGGGCGCGGGGAACTGCGCGAGCGACCACGGAGAGTCCGCAGCCGCCGGACGGCGAGATCCGGCACGCGCTCAAGTACGGGCGGTGGCCCCGGCAAGCGGCTCCAGCGCCCGCACGGGCCGCACCCGCCCGACCTCCCGGCCACCGCCCAGCAGCGGCTCGCCCTGGAACCGGGTGAGCAGCTCCGGATCGACACCCGCCCGGGCCAGCGCGGCGGCGGTCACCGGCACACGCGCCCGGTTCGCACCGTCCGCGATCTTCACCGCGACGGCCCGCCCGTCGGCCTGCGCGGCGACCTGCACGCCCTCGAATCCGTCCTTGGACAGCAGCCCCGGCACGGCCCGCATCAGCGCGGCCACGTCCCGGCCGGAGCCGGAGGCCATCTCCGGGTGCTCGCGCATGGCGTCGGCCACCCGGGCCTCGGGAGTGCCCGGCGCGGCCGAGACGATCCGGGCGGTCGCCCGGGCCAGGCCGTGCAGGGAGACGGCGAACAGGGGCGCGCCGCAGCCGTCGACGGTGACCCGGGCGATCCGCTGCCCCGTGAGGTCCTCGACGATCTCGGCGATGGCCTGCTGGAGCGGGTGGTCCGGGTCGAGGTAGTCCTCCAGCGGCCAGCCGTTGAGGGCGCAGGTGTAGAGCATGGCCGCGTGCTTGCCGGAGCAGTTCTGGGCGAGCCGGGAGGGCGCCCGGCCCTCGCGGACCCAGGCGTCCCGGACGGCCGGGTCGAACGGCATGTCGGGGACGTTGCGCAGGTGCTCCTCGGTGAGGCCGGCGAGTTCGAGGATGCGCCGGGCGCCGGCGAGGTGGCGTTCCTCGCCGGAGTGGCTGGCCGCGGCCAGCGACAGCAGCTCGCCGTGGAGCGGGAGTCCGGCCCGGGCCATGGCCACGGCCTGGACGGGCTTGAGCGCGGAGCGGGGGTAGAAGGCGGCCTCGATGTCTCCGATCTGGAGCTGGACCTCCCCGTCGGCGCCGAGGACGACGACGGAGCCGTAGTGCGTGCCTTCGACGATTCCGCCGCGTATGAGGTGGGCGACGGGGGCGTGGACGGGTTCACGGACCAGGGGTGCGGCCGCGAGGGAACTGCTGTGCATCACTGCCTGCTTCTCTGGGAGGGGCGCGTGGTTCACGCGTCGGCTCCGGTGGTGGTTGTGCGCGCGATACGGCCGCGGATGGCGAACCATCCCGCGACCAGGGCTGCGACGATCAGCGGCAGGCACAGCACGGTGGTGCGTCCCGCGCCGCCGTCGGCGTACATGAGGACCAGGACGGAGGCGAGGAACGCCAGCGTCACGATCTCGGTCCAGGGGGAGCCCGGCAGTCGGTATGCCGGGCGGGTCAGCTCGCCCTGCTGGGTCTTCTGCCAGAAGAGGAGGTGACAGACCATGATCATGCCCCAGGTGGCGAGGATGCCGATCGCGGCGAAGTTCAGCACGATCTCGAACGCCTCGGCGGGCACGACGAAGTTGAGGCCGACGCCCAGCACGCAGATGCCGCTGGTGAGCAGGATGCCGCCGTAGGGGACCTGGCTGCGGCTCATCACGGAGGTGAAGCGGGGCGCGGATCCGGCCATGGCCATGGAGCGCAGGATGCGGCCGGTGGAGTAGAGGCCGGAGTTGAGCGAGGACATCGCGGCGGTGAGGACGACGAGGTTCATCACGCCGCCGGCGGCGGGGACGCCGATGTTGGACAGCACCGTCACGAAGGGGCTCTCCCCGGCCGTGTACTTGTTCCAGGGCAGCAGCATCGACAGCAGGACGACCGAGCCGACGTAGAACAGGCCGACGCGCCACATGATCGAGTTGATCGCCTTGGGCATGATCTTCTCGGGATTCTCGGTCTCGCCGGCCGCGACGCCGACCAGCTCCACGGAGGCGTAGGCGAAGACGACACCCTGGATGATCAGCAGCATGGGCAGCAGGCCGTGCGGGAAGACGCCGCCGTTGTCGCCGATCAGGGACGGGCCGGGGCTGTGGCCGTCGACGGGGTGCTGGGTGACCAGCAGGAAGATGCCGATGCACATGAAGACGACGAGCGCGCCGACCTTGACGATCGCGAACCAGAACTCCAGCTCGCCGAAGATCTTCACCGAGATCAGGTTCACGGTGAGGACGACCGCCAGGGCGATCAGGGCGATCACCCACTGCGGGACGTCGGAGAACATGCCCCAGTAGTGGGTGTAGGTGGCCACGGCGGTGATGTCGGCGATGCCGGTGGTCGCCCAGTTCAGGAAGTACATCCAGCCGGCGGTGTAGGCGCCCTTCTCCCCCATGAACTCACGGGCGTACGACACGAAGGCGCCGGAGGACGGCCGGTAGAGCACGAGTTCGCCGAGGGCGCGGACGACGAGGAAGGCGAAGAGGCCGCAGACCGCGTAGGCGATGAAGAGGGAGGGCCCGGCGTCGGCGAGGCGTCCGCCCGCGCCGAGGAAGAGACCGGTGCCGATGGCGCCGCCGATGGCGATCATGTTGACGTGCCGGGACTTCAGGGACTTGCTGTAGCCCGCGTCTCCGGCGTCGACATGGCCGGAACGTTTCTGCACTCCGTCGTGCAGGGACTGCTCGCTCACGCCTCGGGTCCGCCTTCCGTGGGGTTTTCCGTGCCGGTGTCCGTGGGGGTGTCCGTGCGCGGGGAGCGCACGATGTCGGTGAGGGTCGTCTCGACGCGGTCGAGGTGGTGGGCCATGGCCTCCACCGCGTCGTTCTCGGAACCGTCGATCAGCGCCTCGACGATCGCCCGGTGCTCGCGGTTGGACTGCTCGCGGCGGCCGCCGAGCTCGTTGAGGAAGGCCGACTGACGGGCCAGGGCGTCCCGGATCTCCTCGATGACCCGGCGGAAGACCGGGTTCTGGGCGGCTTCGGCCACCGCGAGGTGGAACAGCGTGTCCATGGCGACCCAGGCCGTGGTGTCGGTCTCCCGCTCCATCCGGTCCAGCAGGTGGGCCAGGTGGTCGAGGTTCTCCGGGGTGCGACGCAGGGCCGCGTACCCGGCGACCGGGATCTCCACGTGGCGGCGGACCTCCAGCAGGTCGCTGGCCGCGTAGTCGCCGAAGGTGGGGTCTTCGACGGTGCTGGCGACGACGAAGGTGCCCTTGCCGGTCCGGGACACCGTCAGGCCCATGGTCTGCAGCGCGCGCAACGCCTCGCGCAGCACGGGCCGGGAGACCTCCAGGGTGCGGCAGAGCTCCGCCTCGGAGGGGAGCTTGTCGCCGATGGCGTACTCGCCCCGTTCGATGGCTCCGCGCAGGTACGCCAGTACCGCTTCCATGGCACTGACGCGCCGCACGGGCTGTCCGGCTGTCCGGCTGTCTGACAGGTTCACGGGAGAGATACTCCGGCCGGCGGCTCACGCTGTCAAGGGGCGCCTCCGAGGGGCGCGGGGAACCGCGCGACGAGCCACGACGGCGCCGCAGACGGACGACGCCGCCTCTCCCCAGACACTCAGCCGTGCAGCACTCCCGCCCCGAGCAGCCCGAACAGCAGCACACCCACCACGACCCGGTAGATGACGAACGCGTTGAACGAGTGCTTGGCGACGAACCTCAACAGCCACGCGATGGAGGCGTACGCCACGACGAAGGAGACGACCGTGCCGGCGGCGAGTGGCGCCGCGCCCACCCCGGTGCCCAGGGCGTCCTTGAGCTCGTACAGGCCGGCACCGGTGAGCGCGGGGATGCCGAGGAAGAAGGAGAGCCGGGTGGCGGCGACGCGGTCCAGGTCGAGGATCAGGGCCGTCGACATGGTGGCGCCGGAGCGGGAGAAGCCCGGGAAGAGCAGGGCGAGGATCTGCGAGCTGCCGACCAGCATGGCGTCCGTGAAGGAGGTGTCGTCCTCGCCGCGCTTGTGCCGGCCCATCTGATCCGCCGCCCACATCACGCCACTGCCCACGATCAGCGAGCCGGCCACCACCCACAGCGAGGCGAGCGGGCCCTCGATGAGCGGCGCGGCGGCGAGTCCCACGGCGACGATCGGGACGGTGGCGCAGATGACCCACCAGGCGAACCGGTAGTCGTGCCGGTGGCGCTCCTCGGGGTGGCGCAGCCCGCGCCCCCAGGCCGAGACGATCCGCACGATGTCCCGGAGGAAGTAGACGAGCACCGCGGCGATCGCGCCGACCTGGACGACGGCCGAGAACCCGACCACGGCACGGTCGTCCACGGGGATGCCCATGAGCCCTTCGGCGATCTTCAGATGGCCGGTGGAGGAGACGGGCAGGAACTCGGTCACCCCCTCGACGGCTCCGAGGACGACGGCCTGACCGACGGAGATGACGCTCATGGGATCCAGTTCTGCTCGGGAGGGCGGGGAGCGGAGGAGCCAGTCGTACTACACGCGGGCGAGAACGGATCTCATCCGCGCGTGCGCGCGCACCCGGCGAACGCCCTCTTCACCGGCCCTTCCCGCCGCGGCGCGGTGCCGGCCGGGGCGTCACCACCCGAGGGGTTCACACCCACTCCTTACCCGTCAGCCGTCCCGGAGCTCGGGTCTCCTACCAGCCTTTCTCGAACATCCGGGCGACCTCGGCGATCCGCATGTCGTCGCGGTGGTAGCACACGCGACCGCCGGACCGGCTGCTGCGCAGCATGCCGGTGGCCTCCAGCAGCCGCAGGTGGGTGGCGGCGACCGGGCGCGGCAGCGCGAAGCGCTCGGCGACGGCGTCCGCGGTGACCCCGCCCGCGGCGGGACCGGGTTCCCTCAGCCAGGCCAGGATGTGCAGCCTCGTCTCGTCCGTGGGAGTCCTCAGCATGGCGTGCCCCTGCCTCGCGGCGTCGTCCTCTGCACCGCGTCTTCCCACTGTCCCGCACTCGATGCGGCCGTGTCCGGGACTCGGCAGGCTTGACCGATACACGCCGCCCGCACCGAACTGCCGTACAGCGCAATGCAGTTCGGCGCGGGCAGGGAGAGGGTGGCGGGCCCGGCGGAACGGCCCGTGCCCCTCCCCCGCCGGTTCAGCGGTGACGGAACCAGGACATCGACGTGAGCGCCCGGTCGTCGTAGCCGAACAGGGCCTGGTTCTCCCAGGCGTTGCCGGAGGACGGGTCCGTCGGGTCCCAGCCGTTGCCCGAGACCGCGGTCCAGGTGGCCTCCCAGTGGAAGACGCCGAGGCCACGTCCGTTCGGCACGGCCTCCACGATGCTCGCCACGTCGTTCATCCACCGGGTCTGGCCCGCCACGCTCGCCGGATAGCCCGGGACCAGCTCGTCGGCGGTGTCGATGATGTTCTCGTGGGCGTCGTCGCTGTCCAGGCGGAACGGGTAGGCCGTCTCGGCGACGAACACCGGCTTGCCGTAGCGGGTGGCCGCGTCGTCCAGGGTCGTCTGGAAGTCGGCCAGGGTGCCGTGCCAGTAGCCGTAGTACGACAGGCCGATCGCGTCGAACCGCACGCCGTGGGAGCGCGCGCTGTCGAACCACCAGCGGGTGCCCTCCAGGTCACCGCCCTCGGCGAGGTGCAGGGCCACGGTGGTGGCGGAGTCGACCGCCTTGACGGCGTCGTAGCCGGAGTCGAGCAGACCGGCGAGCTGCGTCCAGTTCGCGGTGGACCCCTCGTTCCACAGCATGCCGCCGTTGATCTCGTTGCCGACCTGGACCATGTCGGCGGTGGTGCCCTGCGCCTTCAACGCGCTCAGCACGTCGTACGTGTGGCGGTACACATCCGTCCTCAGTTGACCGTACGAGTGGCCCGCCCAGGCCGCGGGCTTGTCCTGACGGCCCGGGTCGGCCCAGAAGTCGGAGTAGTGGAAGTCGACCAGCAGCTTCATGCCCTGGGCCTTGACGCGCTTGGCCGTGGCGAGGACGCGGGCCTTGTCGTTGAAGCCGTCGGCCGGGTCGACCCACACCTTGAGGCGGGCGTAGTTCATGCCGTTCGACTTCAGGAGGGACAGGGCGTCGCCGGCGGTGCCGGAGGCGTTGCGGTAGACGCCGCCCCTGGCCTCGCTCTTGGCCAGGGAGGAGATGTCGGCACCCTTGATCGACGTGCCGGACGTGCCCGGCGCGAACGTCAGGTCGTCCACATTGATCCAGTTGCCCGCGTTCGCGTCACTGTTGACGCTGATCGTGCACTGGTTGCTCGTCACCTTGACCGGCACGACGATGCGGATCCACCCGCCGGCCGAGACCGGCAGGTCGGTGCGCTGCTCGGCGCCTCCGCAGTTCTTCAGCGCGATGTAGGCCGACTTCTGCCCGCCGCCCGAACGCACCCAGGCGGTGAGTTTGTAGGAGCCGTTGGTCAGCCCGGACAGGTACTGGTACGTCTCGACCTTGTAGGCGCCGGCGGCCCAGTGGCTCAGGCGGTGACTGCCACCGTGGCCGCCGGCCTCGGTGAACGAGGCGCCGGTGTCGCCGTACTCGGACCAGCCGGCCGGTGCGGCCGCGCCCGCGCCGTCGGCTTCGAAGCCGCCGTTGGCCAGGGTGCTCGCGGCCTGGGCGGAGGTGGCGGGCAGGGAGGTGAGGGCGAGCCCGGCGGTGAGCGGCAGCAGCAGGGCTCTCAGGGTGCGTCTGGGATGGAGCATCGTCGTCCGTCGTCCCTTCGACGTGGGGGTCGGTCAGTGCCTCCCGCCCGCGGCCGGGCCGGGAGAGCCCCTCCGCCCGCGGCTCGTGGCACGCGCGGGCGGAGGGGAGTCGGTTCAGCCGTCGAGCCGGACCACCCGGACGGCACCGGCCGGGACCACGAGGCGGCCCGCGGCGCGTTCACCGGTGAGCAGTTCGGTGCCCGGCGCCTCCAGCGGCACCTTGGCGTCCGCGCCGGTGTGGTTGACGGCGAACAGGAAGGTGCCGGACCCGCCGGTGCGGCGGACCACTTCGACGTCCCGGGGCAGGTCGGCGCGCGGGGCGATCCGGGCGTCCTCGCAGGCCATGCCGAGCAGCGTGTCCAGGCCGTCGGCGCCGAGCCGGGTGGAGACGTACCAGGCGGTGCCCTCGCCGAGGCGGTGCAGGGTGACGGCGGGCAGACCCGCGGCCGGCCCGTCGGCGTAGGTCAGGACCGTGTCGGCGCCGCGGGGCACCACGAACTCGGTCCACACGTCGGCGTCCGGTCCGGTCCCGTCGGGGCCGGTGACCCGTACGCGTTGGCCGGGCAGCAGCGGGGAGAACTCCTCGATCGTCAGGCCGAGGACGTCCCGCAGGGGGCCCGGGTAGGCGCCCTCGTGGACGGCGTCGTGTTCGTCCACGATGCCGGAGAAGTACGAGACGACCAGCGTACCGCCGCCCTCCACGTAGGTGGTCAGGTTGCGTCCGGCCGCCTCGGTCATGAGGTACAGGGCCGGAACGACGACAAGGGGATACCTCGACAAGTCGGCTTCCGGGTGGGCGAAGTCGACGGTGAGGTGCCGGTCGTAGAGGACCTCGTAGAAGGCGTCGGCGCGTTCGCGGGCGTCGTGGTCGACGCTGGGGCGCCAGTCGAGGGTCTGCGCCCACCAGGAGTGCCAGTCCCACAGCACGGCCACGTCGGCCTCGGTGCGCGTACCGCGGATGTCGCCCAAGGCGTCGACGAAGGAGCCGAGTTCGACGACCTCGCGCCACACGCGGGTGTCGGTGCCGCCGTGCGGGACCATCGCCGAGTGGAACTTCTCGGCGCCCCGCCGGGACTGGCGCCACTGGAAGAACATGGCGCCCTCGGAACCGCGTGCCACGTGGGCGAGGGAGTTGCGGGCCATCTGCCCGGGGGCCTTGGCGGGGTTGCGGGGCTGCCAGTTGACGCCCGAGGTGGAGTGCTCCAGCAGCAGCCAGGGGGCACCGCCCGCGACGGAGCGGGTGAGGTCGGCGGCCATCGCGAGGTTGACGTGGGTGCGGCGGCCGTCGGTGATCAGGTAGTGGTCGTTGGTGACGAGGTCGACCTCGCGGCCCCAGGCCCAGTAGTCGACGGAGTCGCACTGGCTCAGGGCCGTCATGAAGTTGGTGGTGACCGGGACGCCCGGGGAGAGCCGGTGCAGGATGTCCCGCTCCGCCACGAAGTTCTCGCGCATGGTGGCGTCGGCGAACCGCTTGTAGTCCAGCGCCTGGGCCGGGTTGACGACCGCCGGGGTGAGCCGGGGCGGGTTGATCTGCTCGAAGCCGGTGTAGCGCTGGCCCCAGAAGGCCGTGCCCCAGGCCTCGTTGACCGCGTCGACCGTGCCGTACCCGGCCGCCAGCCAGCGGCGGAAGTGGGCGGCACAGGAGTCGCAGTAGCAGGCCGAGACGGGGACGCCGTACTCGTTGTGGACGTGCCACAGCGCCAGGGCGGGGTGGTTCCCGTACCGCTCGGCGAGCGCGGTGGTGATGCTCGCGGCGGCGGCGCGGTAGTCGGCGTTGCTGTGGCAGATGGCCGCGCGGGAGCCGAACTCGTAGCGCGCGCCCTCGGCGGTGACGGGCAGCGCCTCGGGGTGGGCCCGGTAGAACCACACGGGCGGGACGACCGTGGGGGTGCCGAGGTCGACGCGGATGCCGTGCTCGTGGAGCAGGTCCAGGAGCCGGTCGAGCCAGCCGAAGTCGTAGGTGCCGGGTGAGGGTTCCAGCAGGGCCCAGGAGAAGATCCCGACGCTCACCATGGTGACGCCGGCCTCGCGCATCAGCCGGACGTCCTCCTGCCAGACGCTTTCCGGCCACTGCTCGGGGTTGTAGTCCCCGCCGAAGGCGAGCCTGGCGAGGCCCCTGGGGGTGGTGTCCGGCATGGATGGTCTCCCATTTGATCGATCAGTTGGGAACGTGCACACACAGCAGTGCGGTGCGGAGGCCCACATAACCGCACAGCATCAACCATTGACAAGTGTCCCGGATGTTTCTCTACTGTGAACGCTCACAGAAGCTGGGCAGGTTCTCGCGACAGGCGAGGGCCCCGGGTCAGGGGAGAGATCCATGCCGTACACGACGCGCCGCCGCCTCGTGACATCCGCCGTCGCCCTCGCGCTCGGCACCACCGCCCTCGCCGCCTGCGGCACGGACTCCGGGGACGGCGGGACCGCGTCGGGGCCGGTCTCGCTGACGTACTGGACCTGGACGCCGGGCATGGACAAGGTCGTGGACCTGTGGAACGAGGGGCCGGGCAGAAAGGACCGGATCACCGTCACGGTGAAGAAGCAGGCCTCCGGTGACACCCTGGTCACCAAGATCCTCACCGCGCACAAGGCCGGCAAGGCGCCCGACCTGGTGCAGGCCGAGTACCAGGCGCTGCCCACGCTCGTCAGCAACGACGCGCTGGCGGACATCTCCGACAGTGTGGACGGGGCGAAGGAGAGCTTCGCCGACGGCGTCTGGCAGCAGACGACTTTGGGCACGGACGCGGTCTACGCGGTCCCGCAGGACATCGGGCCGATGATGTTCTACTACCGCGAGGACCTGTTCGAGAAGTACGGCCTGAGCGTGCCGGCGACCTGGGACGAGTTCGCCGAGACGGCCCGCAAGCTCAAGAAGGCGGCCCCCGACAAGGACCTCACCACCTTCTCCGCCAACGACTCCGGCCTCTTCGCGGGCCTGGCCCAGCAGGCGGGCGCGAAGTGGTGGACGACCTCCGGCGACCGGTGGAAGGTCGCGATCGACGACCCGGCGACGCGGAAGGTCGCGAAGTTCTGGGGCGGCCTCGTCGAGGAGGGCGCCATCGACAACCAGCCGATGTACACCCCGTCCTGGAACAAGGCGCTCAACACCGGCAAGCAGATCGCCTGGGTCAGCGCGGTCTGGGCGCCGGGCACCCTCACCACCGCCGCCCCCGACACCCAGGGCAAGTGGGCCATGGCCCCCCTCCCCCAGTGGTCGGCCGGTGAGAACCGCACCGGCAGCTGGGGCGGTTCCTCCACCGCCGTCACCACGGACTCCGAACACCAGCGGGCCGCCGCGAAGTTCGCCACCTGGCTGAACACCGACCGGGCCGCCCTGAACGCGCTGGCCAAGGAGAGCGGCATCTACCCGGCCGCCACCGGCGCCCAGACCAGCGGCGCCTTCCTCAAGCCGCCGGCCTACTTCTCGAACCAGGCCGACTTCTACACCAAGGCCGCCGACATCGCCGAGACCACGGCGCCCTCCGCCTGGGGGCCGAACGTGAACGTCGCCTACACCAGCTTCAAGGACGCGTTCGGCGCCGCCGCCAGGAACAAGTCGGACTTCGGCGCCGCGCTGGCCACGATGCAGGCCGACACCGTCGCCGACCTGAAGAAGCAGGGCTTCGAGGTCGCAGAGTGAACAGCACGCCACGCCGGCGGCCGTACGGGGGCAAGGGGGCCCCGTACGCCTTCCTCCTCCCCGCGACGGTCCTGTTCGCGCTGTTCTTCGCCCTGCCGATCGGCTACGCGCTCTGGCTCAGCTTCCGCAAGGTGAAGGTCTCCGGCCTCGGCCTGGGCTCCGGCGCCCGCACCGAGGTCTGGGCCGGACTGCAGAACTACACCGACGCCCTCTCCGACAGCGAACTGCTCGACGGCACCCTGCGCGTGCTGGGCTACGGCTGCATCGTCGTCCCGGTGATGCTGGGGCTGGCCCTGCTCTTCGCACTGATGCTCGACTCGGAGAGAGTGCGGCTCGCGCCCTTCACCCGGCTCGCCATCTTCCTGCCGTACGCCGTCCCGGGCGTGGTGGCGGCGCTGCTGTGGGGCTTCCTGTACCTGCCCGACGTCAGCCCCTTCCACTTCGTGCTCGACCGGCTGGGGCTGCCGCAGCCGGACCTGCTGGACGGGGGGCCGCTGTACCTGGCCCTGTCGAACATCGCGGTGTGGGGCGGCACCGGCTTCAACATGATCGTCATCTACACCTCGCTGCGCGCGATCCCCGCGGAGGTGTACGAGGCGGCCAGGCTGGACGGCGCCACCCCGCTGCAGACCGCCCTGCGCATCAAGATCCCGATGGTGGCCCCGTCGCTGGTGCTGACCTTCTTCTTCTCGATCATCGCCACGCTCCAGGTGTACAACGAGCCCACCACCCTCAAGCCGCTCACCAACTCCGTGTCCACGACGTGGAGTCCGCTGATGAAGGTGTACCGGGACGCCTTCGGCGACGGTGACATCCACGGCGCCGCGGCGCAGGCCGTGATCATCGCCTGCGTCACCCTGCTGCTGTCCTTCGGTTTCCTGCGGGCCGCGAACCGTCGTCAGAAGCAGGAGGCAGCCCGATGAGCTCCCTCGCCGTCCCCCAGGCCGAGCCGGTGGCGGGCAGCACGCCCGGTACGGACCGGGCCCGCCCGCCGCTGCGCCGCCGGATCGCCCTGGTCCCCACGATCACGCTGTTGCTGGGTGCCCTCTACTGCCTGCTGCCCGTGGCCTGGGTGGTCGTCGCGGCGACCAAGTCCGGCCGTGAGCTGTTCTCCACGTTCACGTTCCTGCCCGGCACGGGCTTCGCGGACAACGTCCGGGACCTCGATGCCTATCGCGACGGCGTGTACTGGCAGTGGATGGGCAACTCCGCCCTGTACGCCGGCCTCGGCGCCCTGCTGTCGACGTGCGTCTCGGCGGTCAGCGGCTACGCGCTGGCGGTCTACCGCTTCCGCGGCCGCGAGACGCTCTTCAACGTGCTGCTCGCGGGCGTGCTGATGCCACCGGTGATCCTCACCGTCCCGCAGTACCTGCTGCTGGCGCAGGCGGACCTCACGGACTCGTACCTGTCGGTCCTGCTGCCGCAGGTCCTCTCGCCGTACGGCGTCTACCTGGCACGGATCTACGCCGCTGCGGCGGTGCCGGCCGACGTGGTGGAGGCCGGGCGGATCGACGGGGCGGGCGAGTGGCGGATCTTCACCCGGGTCGCGCTGCCGATGATGGTCCCCGGCATGGTGACGGTGTTCCTCTTCCAGTTCGTGGCGATCTGGAACAACTTCCTGCTGCCGTACATCATGCTCAGCGACGACGAGAAGTTCCCGATCACGCTGGGACTGTTCACGTTGCTGGAGCAGGGCGCCAACTCCCCGGCGCTGTACACGCTGGTGATCACGGGCGCGTTCCTGGCGGTGCTGCCGCTGGTCGCCCTCTTCCTGGTCGTCCAGCGGTTCTGGAGCCTGGATCTGCTCTCCGGAGCCGTAAAGTCGTGACCATGAACGCTGCGGGGGGCAGGCGCAGGCCGCCCACGATCCACGACGTGGCGCGCGAGGCGGGGGTCTCGCGCGGCACCGTCTCACGTGTGCTCAACGGCGGCCACTACGTCAGCCCCGCCGCGCAGGAGGCGGTCAACGCGGCCATCCGCAGGACGGGTTACGTCGTCAACCGGCACGCCCGCTCGCTGATCACCGGCCGGTCGGACTCGGTCGGCTTCCTGCTCACCGAGCCGCAGGAGCGGTTCTTCGAGGATCCGAACTTCAACGTCCTGCTGCGCGGCTGCACCCAGGCGCTGGCCGCGCACGACATCCCGCTGCTGCTGATGCTGGCGGGCACCGAGGACGAACGGCGGCGCATCACCCGGTACATCACCGCCGGGCACGTCGACGGGGTGCTGCTGGTCTCCAGCCACTCCGGCGATCCGGTCGCCGAGGAGCTGCGCGGGGCGGGGGTGCCGCTGGTCGCGTGCGGGAAGCCGATCGGGCTGGGCTCGAAGGTGAGTTACGTGGCCGCCGACGACCGGGACGGCGCTCGGGACATGGTGCGTCACCTGCTGTCGCTCGGCCGGCGCCGGGTGGGCATGGTGACCGGCCCGCCGGACACGCCCGGCGGTGTCGAGCGCCTCGCCGGGTACCGGGAGGTGCTCGCCGAGGCGGGGCTGGAGTTCGACGAGGGGCTCGTGGTCTCCGGCGACTACAGCCGGGCCAGCGGCGAGTCGGGTGCCGAGCGGCTGCTGGCGCAGGCTCCGGACATGGACGCGGTGTTCGTCGCCTCGGACCTCATGGCGCAGGGCGTGCTCGCGGCGCTGCAGCGGGCGGGGCGGCGGGTGCCGCAGGACGTCGCGGTGGGCGGCTTCGACGACTCCCCCGCCGCGCTCGCCTCCAGCCCGGAGCTGACCACCATCAGGCAGCCGTGGGACCGGATCAGCGCCGAGATGGTCCGGGTGCTGCTGGCGCAGATCGGGGGCGAGGATCCGGCGGCGGTGATCCTGCCGACGGAGCTGGTGAAGCGGGAATCGACTTAGGTCCTGTCGTTCGGATCGGATCAGGTCGCAGGGTGGTGACGGTGCTGCTGATCCGCACGACAGACCCTGGTCTCCCGGGGCCGGGCGCACCGCCCTGCTGCATGCATGCTCATGGAACCTCGCGCCGGTGTTACCGTTCCCATATGGCAGCGAAAACGGCTGGTGCGCGGCTCGAGGAGCGGTGGCGGGACATCCTGTCGGCGCACGCGCGCACGATGTGCGAGATCGACCGGGCCCTGCATCCGCACGGTCTGGGCGCCTCCGACTTCGAGGTCCTCGACATGCTGGTGACGGCCGGGCCCGAGGAGGGCGACCAGTGCCGTGTGCAGAACCTGGTGGGCCGGGTGCACCTCAGCCAGAGCGCGCTGTCGCGGCTGATCGCCCGGCTGGAGAAGGACGGGCTGGTGACGCGGTCGGTGTGCGAGGAGGACCGGCGCGGTGTCTGGGTCGCCCTCACCGCCAAGGGCCGTGACCTGCACGCCGAGGTGCTGCCCCTGCAGCGGGCCGCGCTGGCCCGGACCCTGGGCGAGTAGTCGCCCGGAGCCCGGACCGGGCGGGTCGTCCTACGGGCGTGCCAGCAGGGTGCGGACTCCCTCCGAGGTGAGGGTGAGCCGGTGCTCGGAGCTGCCGTCGATGGTGAGCGACAGGTCGTCGGCCGGCCACTGCGCGGCGAGGGCGCCGAGGGGCACCAGACGGTAGCGGGAGACGAACGGCAGCAGCCCGGCCATCTCCACCTCCGAGGTGAACACGGGCACCACCGGTTCGCCGCCCGGCTGCTCCAGCACGGGCAGCGCCACCGCCGAGGGGTTGGCGGCGTCGCCGTCGTTGGCGTCGTCGGGCACGGGGATGAGCACGTCGCTGTTGGCGAGCGCGTCCAGAGCCGCCGCGTCCTCCGTGTTCTCGGCGAGGACGTCCAGAGCCCGCTGGGCGGGCGTGGGCGTGGGGTCGTTTGCGGGTGTCTCCATGGCAGATTCCCTGGTAGCGGCGGTAGTGCGGCCCACCCGGGCATGATCCGCCCCGGGTGCGGTCCTGGTCGCGTACCCGAACGGACCCGGGGCAACCCTCGTGGCTCCCGGAGGTTCTCCGGAGGGTTCGGGGACCACCCGTGGAGCACGGCGAGCAGCCCTCGCACCCGTGTGCCGTCCGGCAGCGTCCAGGAACCGGTGAGGTGGCCCGTCACTTCGGCGCCGGGGGCGGGTGCGCCGTCCGGGGCGGGCTCCACGACCCGGTGAGGCGCAGCACCGGGCCGTGCGGACAGGTCAGCAGGATGCCGTCGTGATCGTCCGTGGCGGCGGAGTCGGCCCGCCGCCGCTGCGTCGGCGGGGCTCAGCCGCTTCCCTCCGCGGTGGCGCGCCGCCAGGCCGATTCCCGCAGCAGCCGCAGGCCGTTCAGGCCGACGAGGACCGTGGAGCCCTCGTGGCCCGCGACGCCCAGCGGCAGCGGCAGGTCGCCGGCCAGGTCCCACACCACGAGGCCCGTGATGAACACCCCGGCGATGACCAGGTTCTGCACGACCAGCCTGCGGGCGCGGCGGGAGAGGGCGACGGTGGCGGGCACCGCGGCGAGTTCGTCACGCACGATCACGGCGTCGGCGGTCTCCAGGGCGAGGTCGGAGCCGGCCCGGCCCATGGCGATCCCGGTGTGGGCGGCGGCCAGGGCGGGCGCGTCGTTGACGCCGTCCCCGACGACCAGCACCTTGCGGCCCGCGTCCGTCATCTCCTGGACGGCGGCCAGCTTGTCCTGCGGCAGCAGCCCGGCGCGCACCTCCGCGACACCGGCCTCGGCGGCCAGGCGCGCGGCGGCCCGCTCGTTGTCGCCGGTGAGCAGTACGGGGGCCGCCCCGGTGAGCCGGGCGAGAGAGGCGACCGTCCCGGCCGCGTCCGGGCGCAGCCGGTCGGCGATGCCGAGCAGCCCGGCGGGCACACCGTCGACGACGACCAGGACGGCGGTACGGCCCGACGCCTCCAGTTCGGCGGCCGGGCCCGGGGTGCCGTCGGCCAGCCGGGCCGGGGCGCCCACCGCGACGGTCCGGCCGGCGACGACGGCGCTCACGCCGACGCCGGGCGCGGACGTGAAGTCCGCCGCCTCGGGCAGGGTGAGGCCACGCTCGCGGGCGGCGTCCACGACGGCCCGGGCCAGCGGATGTTCGCTCGGCCGCTCGGCCGCCGCCGCGAGGGTCAGCACCTCGTCCTCGGACAGGCCCGGCCCCGGCAGGGGCCGGACGTCGGTGACGCGCGGGGTGCCCTCGGTCAGCGTGCCGGTCTTGTCCAGCGCGACCGCGTCCACCTGGCCGATCCGCTCCATCACCACGGCCGACTTGACCAGCACCCCGTGCCGGCCGGCGTTGGCGATGGCGGACAGCAGGGGCGGCATGGTGGCCAGCACGACCGCGCACGGCGACGCCACGATCATGAAGGTCATGGCGCGCAGCAGCGCGTCGGTGAGCTGCGCGCCGAAGGCGAGCGGCACCAGGAAGACGGCCAGGGTGGCGGCCACCATGCCCAGCGAGTAGCGCTGTTCGACCTTCTCGATGAACAACTGGGTGGGCGCCTTGGTCTCGGACGCCTCCTGCACCATGCGCACGATCCGGGCGATCACCGAGTCGGACGCGTCGCGTTCGACCCGGACGCGCAGGGCGCCGGTGCCGTTGAGGGTGCCCGCGAAGACCTCGTCGCCGCGCGTCTTCGGCACGGGGAGCGGTTCGCCGGTGATGGTGGCCTGGTCGGCCTCGCTCGTCCCGTCCAGGACCAGGCCGTCGGCACCGACCCGCTCCCCGGGGCGCACCAGGACGGTGTCGCCGACCGCCAGTTCCTCGACGGGCACGGTCTGCTCGCTGCCGTCGGGGGCCAGCCGGGTGGCGGTGGCGGGGGCCAGGTCGAGCAGGCCGCGCACGGAGTCGGCGGTACGGGCGGTGGCCAGGGCCTCCAGCGCGCCGGAGGTGGCGAAGATGACGATGAGCAGCGCGCCGTCCATCACCTGCCCGATCGCGGCCGCGCCCAGGGCGGCGACGACCATCAGCAGGTCGACGTCGAGGGTGCGTTCGCGCAGCGCCTTCAGCCCTTCCCAGCCCGGCTCCCAGCCGCCCGTGACGTACGCCAGCGCGTACAGCGGGCCCCAGGTCCAGGCGGGGGCGCCGGTCAGTTGCAGGGGCAGCGCGAGCAGGAAGGAGACGGTGGCCGCGGTGGCCCAGCGCGCCTCGGGGAGCGCGAGTACCCGGGTGCGGCGCCGCGGCACGGCTCCGGCGCGGGCGGGTTCGGCCCGGTGGACCGGCTGCGGCGTGAGGGTGGAGGTCATCGGGGGTCCTTCTGGCGGGGGCGCGTCGGCGCCCCTCACCATACAGGAACACATGAAGACTCATTCATACCTTCATGTGGCGTCGCGTGCGGTGGCCTTGCGCGTCACCGCACCGGTACGGCCACGTACTGGTACTCCAGGAACTCCTCGATCCCGGCCCGGCCGCCCTCCCGGCCCAGTCCGGACTGCTTGACGCCCCCGAAGGGCGCGGCCGGGTCGGAGACGAGGCCGGTGTTGAGGCCCACCATGCCGACCTCCAGGCCCTCGCTGACGCGCAGTCCGCGGTCCAGGCCCTGGGTGAAGACGTAACCGACCAGGCCCCAGGGCGTGTCGTTGGCCCGGCCCAGGACCTCGTCCTCGTCGTCGAAGGTGAGGATCGCGGCGACGGGGCCGAAGATCTCGGTCTCCAGCAGCCGGCTTCCGGGGGCGACGTCGGCGAGGACGGTGGGCGGGTAGAAGCAGCCCGGGCCGCCGGGCGTCCGGCCGCCGGTGAGGACGCGGGCGCCGCGCTCCACCGCGTCGGCGACGAGCTCCTCGACCTTGGCACGGCCGGCCGCGTCGATGAGGGGCCCGACGTCGACGCCGTCGCGCGTCCCGGGGCCCACCTCCAGCGCGGCCATCCGTGCGGCGAGCCGCCGGCCGAACGCGCCGGCCACGGACCGGTGGACGAAGAAGCGGTTCGCGGCGGTGCAGGCCTCGCCCATGTTGCGCATCTTGGCGACCATCGCGCCGTCCACGGCCGCGTCGAGGTCGGCGTCCTCGAAGACGATGAACGGGGCGTTGCCGCCGAGCTCCATCGACGTGCGGACGACGGTCCCGGCGCACTGCGCGAGGAGCAGGCGTCCGACGGCCGTGGAGCCGGTGAAGGACAGTTTGCGGATGCGGCCGCCGCGCAGCAGCGGTTCACAGACCGCCTGGGCACGGGAGGTGGGGACGACGTTCAGCACGCCGTCGGGCAGACCCGCCTCGTGCAGGATCCCGGCGAGGGCGAGGGCGGACAACGGGGTCTGCGGGGCCGGCTTGAGGATCGTCGTGCAGCCCGCCGCGACCGCCGGGCCGATCTTGCGGGTCGCCATGGCCAGTGGGAAGTTCCACGGGGTGATCAGCAGGCTGGGGCCGACGGAGCGGCGGGAGAGGAGCATGCGGGTACGGCCGTCGGGCAGCAGGCCCAGGCCGCCGTCGATCCGGACGGCCTCCTCGGAGAACCAGCGGAGGAACTCGGCCGCGTAGGCCGCCTCTCCCCTGGCCTCGGCGAGCGGCTTGCCCATCTCCGACGTCATCAGGCGCGCGAGTTCGTCGGTCCGCTCCAGGATGAGCTCGTAGGCGCGGCGCAGGATCTCGCTGCGGGCGCGGGGTGCGGTGCGGGCCCAGCCCGGCTGGGCCGACACGGCGGCCTCCTCGGCGAGCCGGGCGTCCTCGGGGCCCGCGTCGGCGACGTGGGCGATGACCTCGCCGGTGGCGGGGTCGTCGACGGGCAGGGTGGCACCGTGGGCGGCGTCCGCCCAGGCACCACCGATGAACAACTGCCGGCGCACCTCGGTCATGGTGTCCCTCCTGGTCGATGGCGGCGGGAGGCGGAGCGGGGGCGGGAGGCGGAGCCGGGGGCCGGACCGGGCGGGCGTCCCGGCGCGCCTCGGGTCACGCCGTGCCGGACGCGACGGCTTTCACCCAGGCCCGCAGGCCCTCGTCCACGGCGGCCTCGTCGATCACGAGCGCCGGGATCATACGGACGACCTGGTTCCAGGCGCCGCACAGCAGCAGGAGCAACCCCTCGTCCACGGCGGCGCGCTGCACCCGGGCGGCGGTGCCGGGGTCGGGGTCGCCGTCCTCGGTGACGAACTCCGTGGCGAGCATCAGGCCGAGGCCGCGGACGTCTCCGATGCCCGGGGTCCGGTCGGCCACGGCCGTCAGGCCCCGGCGCAGCCGCTCCCCCATCGCCTCGGCGTTGGCGACGAGCTTCTCGTCCCGTACGACGTCCAGGGTCGCGCACGCGGCGGCGCAGGCCACGGCGTTGGCCCCGTACGTGCCGCCCTGCGAACCGGGCCATGCCTTCGCCATCAGTTCCCCGGGAGCGGCGATGCCGGACAGCGGGAAGCCGCTGGCCAGGCCCTTGGCGGTGACGAGGATGTCCGGCGTGACGCCGAAGTGGTCGTGGCCCCAGAAGCGGCCCGTGCGGCCGACACCCGTCTGCACCTCGTCGAGGATCAGCAGGAAGCCGTGCCGGTCCGCCCGCTCCCGCAGCCCCTCCATGAAGGCCCGGCCGGCGGGCACATAGCCGCCCTCGCCCAGCACCGGCTCGACGATGACCGCGGCCGTGTCGGCGGGCGACGAGATCGTCTGCAGGGTGTGGTCGAGCTCCTTCAGCGCGAAGCGGGTCGCCGTCTCCTCGTCCCAGCCGTAGCGGAAGGCCGTCGGGAACGGGGTGACGACCACGCCGCTCATCAGCGGCGAGAAGCCGGACCGGAAGCGGATGCCGGAGGTCGTCATGGAGGCGGCGGCGACCGTACGGCCGTGGAAACCGCCGTGGCAGACCAGGACGTTGGGCCGGCCGGTGGCCTGGCGGGCCAGTCGCAGCGCCGCCTCGACGGCCTCGCTGCCGGAGTTGGTGAAGAACAGGCTGTCCAGTGCGGCCGGGAGCACCTCGCCGAGTTTGTCGACGAGCCTGCGCAGCGGCCGGTGCAGGACGGTCGTGTACTGACCGTGGATCAGCGTGCCCGCCTGCTCCTGCGCCGCGGCGACGACCCTGGGGTGGCAGTGCCCGGTGCTGGTGACGCCGATGCCGGCGGTGAAGTCGAGGTAGCGGCGGCCGTCCTCGTCGTAGAGGTGGACGCCCTCGCCCCTTGCCGCCATGACGGGCGTGGCCTGACGGAGGTGCGGCGACAGTGCGGTCATGTGGACTCCCGGCGTACGTCGAGGTCTGGTCGCCCGGACCGGCTCGGGTGCCGGATCGGCTCCGGTGACCGAGCATCCGGGCCGTCGCGGGCGGCGGCAACGCCCCGACCGTCCGATCGCGGTGCGCGGTCCGGACGATGTGTCAGGTTCGGGACCTGCGGCTGCCGTCCGTCCCGCGTCCGCATCCCCGACCGCGCCTCGCACGGGCGGCAGTTGCGCCCGCCGGAAGCCGCTTGTCAGAGTGGCCGGGACCCAGGGAGGCACCGTGAACGAACACGCGCCGACGGCCGGTCGCGCGCCCACCGTCGCCGACGTCCTCGCCCTGCCCGTCCTGGCCGCCGGACAGCCCCGGGTCGTCACCGGACCGGACCGGCTGGACCGGCCGGTGCGCTGGGTGCACATCACCGAACTGACCGACCCGGCCTCGTTCCTCAAGGGCGGCGAGCTGGTACTGACCACGGGCATGCCCCTGCCGGACGACACCACCGGTGTCCGCCGCTACGTCGACGAACTGACCGAGGTGGGCGCGGCCGCCCTGGTCATCGAACTCGTACGGCGCTACCACCGCCCGCCCGACGCGCTCGTGCAGGCCTGCCGCGCCCGGGGCCTGCCGCTGGTCACCCTCGCCCGGGACGTCAACTTCCTGGAGGTCACCCAGGTCGTCCACGCCCTGCTCCTCGGCAGCCAGGCCGACGCGATGCGCCGGACCCAGCGGATCCACGAGGCGTTCACGGCGCTGACGCTGCGCGGCGCCGGAGCGGAGGACGTGGTGCGGGCGGCCGCTGAGATGAGCGGGCGGACGGTGGTCCTGGAGAACCTGATGCACCAGGCGCTGGTCTGCGAGCCCTCGGGAAGCACCCTGCAGGAGGCGCTCACCGGATGGGAACAGCGCTCCCGGGCCGGCGGGGCCGACGACCGCACCGCGACGGGCCGGCCGGCGGGCTGGCTCACCGCGCCCGTCTCCTACCAGGGCGAACGCTGGGGCCGGCTGGTCATGCTCCCCGGTGACGGGCCGGCCTTCGCACCGGAGCACGTCACGGTCCTGGAGCGGACGGCGATGGCCCTGACCGTGGCCCGCCTCATCCACGCCACGCCCTGGGAACACACGGCCCACCGTGGCGCCCTGCGGGACCTGGCGGAACAGCGCCACACCTCCCCCGAGGACGCCCGCGCCCGCTGCGCCGCGCTGGGCCTGCCCACCGAGGACGGTGTCTTCCTGGCCGTCCTCGTGGACCCGGGGCCCGGCGGCGCGGGCACCGAGCCGGAGACACGACTGCACCGGGAACTGCGCTCGGCGGGCGTCGAGGCGCTCGTCGGGGAGCTCGCGCCCGGCCGGCTCGGCATCCTGCTGGCCCTGCGCCCCGCCCTCCCCTGGCGCCCGGTGGCCGACCGCGTGGCCCGCAGCGCGCTGAAGCTGCTCCCCGGCGCGACGGTGGGCGTCGGTTCCCCGGTGGCGGACCTCGCCGACTCGGCCCGCTCCTTCCGGGAGGCGGCGCGCGTCCTGGAGGCCACACCGCCCGGCCAGCCCCTCCCCGCGGACCGTTCCTTCCACGCGCTGCCGGACGTCGGACTGCGCCGCCTGCTGTACGCCCTGCGCGAGGACCCCCGCGTCCAGGGCTACGCGGAACGCCGCCTGGGCCGGCTCCTCGACCACGACATGCGGCACGGCACCGACCTGGTGACCACCCTGGGCCACTACCTCGACGCCGCCGGCAACAAGACCGCGGCGGCCCGTCGGGGCGGCCTGTCCAGGGAGACCCTGTACCAGCGCCTGCGCACCGTCGAGCGCATGCTGGGAACCGGTCTGGAGTCCGGCGGGACGCGCACCGAACTCCACGTGGCGCTCATGGCGTTGCGAAGCCGGGACGCCGACTGACCTGACGCCCGGGGCAGATGACGTGAGGCAGGAGCCCTCAGGTGTCGAAGTCCACCGTCAGCGTCTCGGAGACCGGATACGTCTGGCAGGTGAGGACGTAGCCCGCGTCCACCTCGGACGGTTCGAGGGCGAAGTTGCGGCGCATGTCCGCCTTGCCGTCGGTGACCAGGGCGCGGCACGTGCCGCACACGCCGCCCTTGCAGGCGAAGGGCAGGTCGGGGCGGGTCTGCTGGGCGCCTTCGAGGAGGGTGCGTTCGCGGGGCAGGGCGGAGGTGGTGGAGCGGCCGTCCAGGGTGATGGTGACCTGGCTGACCGGGCCGGTGGGGCCGGTCTCCGTGTGCCGGACCTCGCGGACCGGCTCGTCGTCGGCGTAGAAGAGCTCCTGGTGGACGCGGTCGGCGGGGACTCCGAGGGTGGAGAGAACCTGCTGGGCGGAGCGGACCATGCCGTGCGGGCCGCACAGCCACCAGTGGTCGGCGGACTCCACGTCGACCAGCGCGTCGACCAGGGCCGCGAGCCGCTCGGCGTCGAGGCGGCCGGAGAGCACCTCGGCCTCGCGGGGTTCGCGGGAGAGGACGTGGGCGAGCTGGAAGCGCGTCGGGTACAGGTCCTTCAGGTCCGCCAGCTCGTCGGCGAACATCACCGTGCCGGTGCGGCGGTTGCCGTAGAGGAGGGTGACGCGGGAGCGGGAGTCGGCGGCCAGGACGGACTCGGCGATGGAGACCATGGGCGTGATGCCGGAACCGGCCGCGACGAGGACGTGGTGGCCGGGCGTGGTGAGGTCGGGGGTGAAGGCGCCGGTGGGGGCCATCACCTCGACGGTGTCGCCGGGGCGTACCTCGCGCACCAGCCAGGAGGAGAACAGGCCGCCCGGGACGACCCGGACGCCGATGCGCGGGGCCGTGCCGGCGGGTGAGCAGATGGAGTAGGAGCGGCGTTCGTCGCGGCCGTCGATCTCGCGCCGCAGGGTGAGCGACTGGCCGGGCGCGAAGGCGAACTCCTCGGCCAGCTCGGCCGGGATGTCGAAGCTGACGGCTGCCGCGTCCTCGCACAGCGGCTGCACGGCGGCGACCCGCAGGGGGTGGAAGACCGGGCGTCGGCGGGCGCGCGGGCGGGCCGCCGGGGCAGGGGCCGGCTCCATCAGGTCCTCCATCAGATCTCCTTGACGTACTCGAACGGCTCGCGGCAGGCGAGGCAGCGCCACAGGGCCTTGCAGGACGTGGCGGCGAAGCGGGAGGTCTCCTCGGTGTCGGCGCTGCCGCAGCGGGGGCAGGACACCGAGCGGCGGGTCGGCGCCAGCACGAGCGGCACCGGCCCGGCGGCGCGTACGGGCGCGGCTCCGGGCGGGGCGATGCCGTGCTCGGCGAGCTTGCGGCGGCCCTCGGCGGTGATCCAGTCGCTGGTCCACGGCGGGTCGAGGACGGTGCGGATCTCCACGCGCGCGTACCCGGCGTCCCGCAGCCGGGCGGCCACGCCGGCGCGCATCTCCGCCATGGCGGGACAGCCCGAGTAGGTCGGGGTCAGGCTCGCGACCACCGTCCCGTCCTGCGTCAGGGACACGTCGCGCAGCACGCCGAGGTCGGCCAGGGTGAGCATGGGCAGTTCGGGGTCGGGCACCTGCTCGGCGATCCGCCGCGCCCGCCGCGCGTCCAGGAGCGTGGTCACCATGCCGCCTCCGGGTGTGCCCGGGCCACGCCCTGCAACTCGGCCAGCAGCGGCGCCAGGTGCTCGGTGTGCTCGCCCGAGCGGCCGGAGCCGGGCAGCGGGCGGTAGACCGGCATGGGCAGCCCGGCCGCCTCGGTGACCTGGCGCAGGACCGCGACGACCTCGTCGCGCACGTCGTACGCCGTGAACAACTCGCCCAGGTAGGGGGCGACCTGCTCCTGCGCCTTGCGCATCCGCCGGTGCGACTCCTCGGTGCCGTCGCCGAGCCGGACGGCCCACTCGGCCGCGTACTGGCGGTGGTAGGCCAGCTCCTTCACGCCCTTGGCGGCGATCGCCGCGAGGACCGGGTCGCGGTGCGCGGTGAGCCGTTCGAAGTGGGCGAGGCGCCAGCTGGAGAACACCAGCAGCCGGACGACCGAGAACGCGAAGTCGCCGTTGGGCAGTTCGGCCAGTCGTACGTTGCGGAAGTCGCCGGCGTCGCGGAAGTAGGCGTAGGCGTCCTCGTCGCGGCCGGTGCCGTCGACCTGGCCCGCGCGGGAGTAGAGCAGGCGCGCCTGGCCGAGCAGGTCGAGCCCGATGTTGGCCAGCGCCACCTCCTCCTCCAGCTCGGGGGCCCGGGTGGTCCACTCGGCGAGCCGCTGGGCCGCCACCAGGGCGTCGTCGGCCAGCGTGACGCAGAGAAGGGCCAGTCCGCCGGGGTCGACACCGTCCGGGACGGTGGTGTCGACGCCGTGCAGGGGGTCCTCGAAGCCGGTGCCGTAGGCCCAGCGGGTGTCGTCCTCGTGTCCCTCGGCGAGGGTCAGGTAGACGTGGTCGTCACTCATGCCCTCTCCTTCAGATGTGCGGGACGTCGGCGGGGATGTCGTAGAAGGTCGGGTGGCGGTAGACCTTGTCGGCGCTGGGCTCGAAGAAGGGGTCCTTCTCGTCGCGCGTGGAGGCGGCGATGTGCTCGGAGCGCACGACCCAGATGGACACGCCCTCGTTGCGGCGGGTGTAGAGGTCGCGGGCGTGGGTGAGCGCCATGCGGTCGTCGGCCGCGTGCAGCGAGCCCACGTGGACGTGGTTCAGGCCGCGCTTGCCGCGCACGAACACCTCGTACAGCGGCCAGTCCTGCTTGCCGGCGGTCATGCCACCGCTCCCTTCCGCTCGCGACGCGCCTGCTTGGCGGCGTGGGCGGTGGCCGCCTCACGCACCCAGGCGCCCTCCTCGTGGGCCGTGCGGCGCCGGGTCACGCGCTGGTCGTTGCACGGTCCGTCACCTTTGATGACCCGCATCAGCTCGTCCCAGTCGGGCGTGCCGAAGTCGTGGTGGCCCCGCTCCTCGTTCCAGCGCAGCTCCGGGTCGGGGAGCGTCACGCCGAGCTTCTCGGCCTGCGGGACGGTCATGTCGACGAAGCGCTGGCGCAGTTCGTCGTTGCTGTGCCGCTTGATCTTCCAGGCCATGGACTGCGCGGAGTTGGGCGAGGCGTCGTCGGGCGGGCCGAACATCATCAGCGACGGCCACCACCAGCGGTTCACCGCGTCCTGCACCATCTCGCGCTGTTCGGGGGTGCCGCGCATCATCGTCATCAGCAGCTCGTAGCCCTGGCGCTGGTGGAAGGACTCCTCCTTGCAGATCCGCACCATGGCGCGCGCGTACGGCCCGTAGGAGGAGCGGCACAGCGGCACCTGGTTGCAGATCGCGGCCCCGTCCACGAACCAGCCGATCACGCCGACGTCCGCGAAGCTGAGCGTCGGGTAGTTGAAGATCGACGAGTACTTCTGGCGGCCCTCGATGAGCCGCTCGGTCAGATCGGCGCGGTCGGCGCCCAGGGTCTCCGCCGCCGAGTACAGATACAGCCCGTGCCCGGCCTCGTCCTGGACCTTCGCGAAGAGGATGGCCTTGCGGCGCAGCGACGGGGCGCGCGTGATCCACTCGCCCTCCGGCTGCATGCCGATGATCTCCGAGTGCGCGTGCTGCGCGATCTGGCGGATCAGTGTCTTCCGGTAGCCCTCGGGCATCCAGTCGCGCGGCTCGATCCGCTGGTCCCGCGCGATCGTCGCGTCGAAGTGCCGCTGGAGAACCGGCTCGGTGCCGTCCGCCCCCGGGGGGCTGGAGTGTGTCGTGTCCATCCGTCCCACTTCCCAACCGACCATTCGTTCGGTCCATGGTATGACAAGGCGCCGCGCCTTGGTAAGACCCCGGCCCCTTGACAGGCCCCTCGGCGAATTGATTACTTGGCGGCACCGAAGCTAACCGAATGTTCGGTCGGGCTACAAGGTGGTGCGAGAAGTGAGTCATACCGCTGACGCGACACCGGCCGCGGAGGCCATGTTCGCCGCGGACGAGGCCTCCCGCGGACTCGGCATCGAGCTGCTGGAGCAGGGCGAGGGGACGGCCGTGCTGCGCATGACCGTGACCCGGTCGATGGTGAACGGGCACGGCATCGCCCACGGCGGGTACGTCTTCCTGCTCGCCGACAGCGCCTTCGCGTGCGCCTGCAACAGCCACGGCCCGACGACGGTCGCGGCCGGCGCCGACATCACCTTCGCGGCCCCGGCGCACGAGGGCGACGTCCTCGTGGCGAGCGCCGAGGAGCGCACCCGGTACGGCCGCAGCGGCCTCTACGACGTGACCGTCCGGCGGGGTGACGAGGTGATGGCGGAGTTCCGGGGCCGCAGCCGCAGCATCAGGAGCACGACGTCGAAGGAGCCGGCATGACCAGCGAGACGGGGACCGGGACGGACATCGCGGCCGGAGCCGGCCGGAGCCGGGGCGAGCCACTCCCCCACGACCTGCTGGACGACGCCGAGCGCCTGAGCCGCGAGCAGCTGCGCGAGCTGCAGCTCGACCGGCTGCGCCGGAGCCTGCGGCACGCCTACGACCACGTGGAGACGTACCGGAAGAAGTTCGACGCCGCGGGGATCACGCCCGAGGACTGCCGCTCCCTGGAGGACCTGGCCCGTTTCCCGTTCACCACGAAGGCCGACCTGAGGGACACCTACCCGTTCGGCATGTTCGCGGTCCCCATGGACCGGGTGCGCCGGGTGCACGCCTCCAGCGGCACCACCGGGCGCCCCACGGTGGTCGGCTACACGGAGAACGACCTGTCGATGTGGTCGGACCTGGTGGCCCGCTCGATCCGGGCGGCCGGCGGACGCCCGGGCCACAAGGTGCACATCTCCTACGGCTACGGCCTGTTCACCGGCGGCCTCGGCGCGCACTACGGCGCGGAGCGGGCCGGTTGCACGGTGATCCCCGCCTCCGGCGGCATGACGGCCCGGCAGGTGCAGATCATCCAGGACTTCCGGCCCGAGATCATCATGGTCACCCCGTCGTACATGCTCACGCTGCTCGACGAGTTCGAACGGCAGGGCGTCGACCCGCGCACGAGCAGTCTGCGAGTGGGCATCTTCGGGGCGGAGCCGTGGACGGAGGAGATGCGCCGCGAGATCGAGGACCGGATGGACCTCCACGCCGTCGACATATACGGCCTGTCGGAGGTGATCGGCCCGGGCGTGGCGCAGGAGTGCGTGGAGACCAAGGACGGGCTGCACGTGTGGGAGGACCACTTCTATCCCGAGGTCGTCGACCCGATCACGGGCGAGGTGCGGCCCGAGGGCGAGGAGGGCGAGCTGGTCTTCACCTCCCTGACCAAGGAGGCGCTGCCGGTCGTCCGCTACCGCACCCGGGACCTGACCCGGCTGCTGCCCGGCACGGCCCGGCCCGCGTTCCGCCGCATCCAGAAGATCACCGGCCGCTGCGACGACATGATCATCCTGCGCGGGGTGAACGTCTTCCCCAGCCAGATCGAGGAGATCGTGCTGCGCACCCCCGGAGTCGCGCCGCACTTCCAGATCCAGCTGACCCGCCGGGGACGGCTGGACCACATGACCGTGCGGGTCGAGACCCGTCCCGGCACCGGCCCGGACGCGCGGGAGGCGGCGGCCCGGTCGATCGCACAGGCCGTCAAGGACGGGGTCGGGGTCTCCGCCGAGGTGGCGATCGTGGAACCGGAGACCCTGGAGCGTTCACTGGGCAAGCTCCGCCGGGTGAAGGACCTGCGCGAGGACTGAGCGGGCCGAGAGGAACAAGGGCGGGGAGAGCCGAGCGGAGCGACAGGACGGGGAGAGCCGGGCGGACCGAGGTGACCACGACGATGCCCTACCGGCCGTAAGCGGACATCCGGGGCGAAACGCCGACGTGGTCCTTCGCGGCCCTCCCCCGAGCGACGACCATGCCGTGTCATGGACATCTTGCTCGTCACCAGCGCGTTCAACAGCCTGTCCCAGCGCGTCTACGCCGAACTGTCGGACGAGGGACACCGGGTGGACGTCGTCCTCGCCTCGCACGGGGACGACGCGGTCCGCGCCGCCGTGCGCGAGGTGCGTCCGGGCCTGATCGTCGCGCCGATGCTGACGTCAGCCCTGCCCGAGGACGTGTGGCGGGAGCACACCTGTCTGATCGTGCGCCCGGGGCCCGCCGGTGACCGGGGTCCGTCCCCGCTGGACTGGGCGATCGAGGAGGGCGCGTCCGAGTGGGGCGTGACGGTGCTTCAGGCCGAATCGGCGCCGGACGCCGGGGACATCTGGGCGGACGGGTCCTTCACGCTGCCGCCGGCCGGCAAGAGCGACGTCTACCGCAACGAGCTGGCGGACGCCGCCACCGCCGCGGTACTGCTGGCGGTGCGGCGCTTCACGGAGGGTTCGTTCAAGCCCCGGCCGCAGAGCGACCCCGGGATCCGCGTGGTCTGGCGCGACGCCTTCCGCCAGGAGCAGCGGCGGATCGACTGGGAGAACGACGATACGGAGACCGTGCTGCGCAAGCTGCGCGGGGGCGATTCGCGGCCGGGCGTCCTGGACGAGCTCTGCGGCCGGGAGGTCTACCTGCACGGCGGCCATCCGGAGGACCGGCTGCGCGGAGAGCCCGGGGAGTTGCTGGCGACCCGGTCCGGCGCGCTCTGCCGCGCCACCCGGGACGGCGCGGTGTGGATCCCGGAACTGCGCCCCCGCAGGAGTTCGGGCGACCCGGCCCCGTTCCGCCGCCCGGCGGCCTCGGTGCTCGCGCGCTTCCCTGCGCCGCCCGGCAGCGGCCCGGGCATGCCCGGTTCGCAGGACCGCCCCTACTGGCTGCCGGAGATCGCCGTCCCGCTGGAACTGCCTCCGAGCCGCACCACATGGGCCGACATCCGCTACCGGCAGCAGGGCTCCGTCGGCTTCCTGTCCTTCTCGTTCCCGGGCGGGGCGATGAGCACCACGCACTGCCGCCGGCTGCTCGCCGCCTACCGGTACGCGCTCACCCGCCCGACCTCGGTGCTGGTGCTCGGCGGTGCCCGCGACGTCTTCTCCACCGGCGGCCACCTGCATGTCATCGAGGCCTCCGCCGACCCGGCGGGCGAGTCCTGGTCCAATCTGCTCGCCATGAACGACCTGGTCGAGGCCGTGCTGCGCACCACCGACCGGGTGGTGGTCGCGGCCCTCGGCGGCAACGCGGCGGCCGGCGGGGTGATGCTCGCCCTGGCCGCCGACGAGGTCTGGTGCCGCGCGGGCGGCGTCCTCAATCCGCACCACCGGAACCTGGGCCTGTACGGCTCGCAGTTCTGGACGTACTCGCTGCCGCGCCGGGTGGGCGCCGAGACGGCCGAGCGGCTGACGAGCGAGGCGCGGCCGGTGAGCGCGGCGGCGGCGGAGCGGCTCGGTCTCGTGGACCGCCTGGTCCCGGCGTCTCCCGGGGAGTTCGCCGCGGAGGTGGCGCGTCTGGCCGCCGACGTGGCCACCGACCCGGACCTCCCGCGCCGGATCACCACCAAGACCACGGCACGTCACGCGGACGAGCTCCAGCAGCCCCTCGCCGAGTACCGGCGGACCGAACTCGCCCGGATGCGCGCCGCGTTCTTCGACCCGCAGGCCCCGTACCACGCGCTGCGCTCCGCCTTCGTCCGCGGGCTCCCGCACGGCTCCGCCCGCCCGCTGGCGGCAACCGGCACGGCCTAGCGAACGGCCGCCGACAAGCGGGGCCGCCGGCCGCGGGGTGCCGCCGGCCGAGGGTGCCGCCGGGCGGGTCACCGCCGGGTGCCGGGAAGCCGGCGGGCCAGCAGCGGGATGATCACCGCGGCGGCCACCAGGTGGGACACGGCCAGCACGACCTGGGTGGACACGGCCGTGTGCGGGGCGACGGCGGGACCGGCGAGGGACAGCGCGGTGAGGGCGACGGTCGTCACCGTGAAGGTGCGGGCGGGCCTGCGGGCCCAGCGGGCGAGCACGACCGCGAGGACGATCCCGGCGACCGACCAGAACACCACCCCGCCGAAGAAACCGCCGACCGGGATCTCCGCGGCCTCGGTGGCCCCGGGACTGGCCGCCTCCATGGGGACGCCCGCCGCCCGTGCGGCCAGTGCGAAGACCTCGGTCACGACGGCGCCGGCCAGGGTCGCCAGGACGCCGACGAGCCAGACGGGACGGGCGGAGAGGAAGCCGGTGACGGTCCGGGAGGCGGCCGGGGCAGCCGGGGCGGTCGGGGTCCCGGGGGCCGGGGTCCGGGGGGTCGTCGCACTCATGTCGCTGTCTCCTGGGGTGAGTCGGGGGCGCGGAGCGCGCCTTGCGGAGAGGTGGACGGCGCGGCGCGGCGGAACTCATCGGTGTCCCGGGGACTTTCCACGAACGGTTCGGCCGTTGGACCGGATGGCACACGTCACCCGCACGAACCCGCGCGTCGCGGGAAGGCGTCACACCATGGACCAGCCGACGAACCGCCCCACCACGAGCCCCGCCGTCACGACCCTGGCCGACCCGCTGGTCAACAAGGGCACCGCCTTCACCCGCGACGAGCGCGAGGCACTCGGTCTCGACGGGCTGCTCCCGCCCGCCGTGGAGACCCTGGACGAGCAGGTCGCCCGCGCCTACGAGGCGTTCCGCGGCTACGACAAGCCCCTCAACCGGCACATCTACCTGCGGCAGTTGCAGGACACCAACGAGGTGCTCTTCCACCGTCTGGTCACCGAGCACCTGGAGGAGCTGCTGCCGGTGGTCTACACGCCGACGGTGGGCGAGGCCTGCCGCCGGTTCAGCGAGATCTACCGGCGGCCGCGCGGGCTCTTCCTGACGTGGGAGGACCGGCACCGGTTCCGTGACATCCTGCGCAACCGCCCGCACGGCAACCAGGACGTGGACGTCATCGTCGTCACCGACGGGCAGCGCATCCTCGGGCTCGGCGACCAGGGCGTCGGCGGCATGGGCATCCCCATCGGCAAGCTCAGCCTCTACACGGCGATCGGCGGCATCCATCCGGCCCGCACCCTGCCGATCCTGCTGGACGTCGGGACGGACAACGAGGACCTGCTGGGCAACCCCCGCTACCTGGGCCGCCGGGACCGCCGGCTGACGGGCGCGGAGTACGACGAGATGATCGAGGCGTTCGTGGCGGCGGTGGAGGCGGAACTGCCCGGGACGCTGCTGCAGTGGGAGGACTTCGCCACGGCCCACGCGTACCCGATCCTGGAGCGCTACCGGGACCGGCTGCTCACGTTCAACGACGACATCCAGGGCACGGCGGCCGTCACGCTCGGCGCCCTGTCCACCGCAGCGGACGTGGCCGGCACGCCCCTGCCCGAGCAGCGGCTGGTGATCCTCGGGGCGGGGTCGGCGGCGATCGGCGTCGCCGGGATGATCCGGACGGCCATGGTGGACGAGGGGCTGACCGAGGACGAGGCGACGGCGCGGTTCTGGATCCTCGACGTGGACGGCCTGCTGGTGTCGTCCCGTTCCGGACTCTCCCCGCAGCAGCGGGCGTTCGCGCGGGACGACGGCGAGGTCGCCGGCTGGGACGGCACCGGACTCGCCGAGGTGGTGCGCCGGGTCGAACCGACCGCGCTGATCGGCCTGTCGACGGCACACGGCGCCTTCACCGAGGAGATCGTGCGGCGGATGGCCGGCACCTGCGAACGGCCCGTGATCTTCCCGCTGTCCAACCCCACGTCCCACTCCGAGGCCGAGCCCGCCGACCTCACCCGCTGGACGGACGACCGGGCGCTGATCGCGACCGGCTCGCCCTTCCCGCCGCTCACCGTGGACGGGCACCGGGTGCCGGTGGCGCAGTCGAACAACGTGTACGTCTTCCCGGCCATGGGTCTCGCGGTGACGGCGTGCCGGGCCGCACGCGTCACCGACCGGATGCTCGTGGCCGCCGCCCGGGCCGTCGCGCGGTGCGCGGTGCGGGCCGCCGACGGCGTCGAGGGGCCCGTGCCGCTGTTGCCTCCGCTGTCGGGGATGCGCGACTCCGCCCGCGAGATCGCCCTGGCCGCGGCCCTCGCCGCCGTGGAGGACGGGGTGGCCCCCCACGCGACGCAGGGGGAGCTGCGCGAGGCGATCGCGCGGGCCCAGTGGACACCCCGCTACGCGGACTGAGCACGCGCGGCGCGCCCGCCCCGGGGCACGTACTGTCTGAGCACGACGGTCGACCCGCGGAGGCATCGGCAGCATGGACCAGCGGCACCCCCTCACCGACGGCGCGCTGGACGCGGCCGCGGACACGTTCGAACGGCTGCGTCCGCGGCTGTTCGGCATCGCCTACCGCGTCCTGGGCAGCGTGTCCGAGGCGGAGGACGTGGTGCAGGACGTGTGGGTGCGGTGGCAGGACAGCGACCGGAGCGCGGTCCGCGACCACGGGGCGTTCCTCGCGAGGATCGCCACCCGCCTGGCGATCAACGTGGCCGGTTCGGCCCGGGTCCGCCGTGAGGCCTATGTCGGGCCGTGGCTGCCGGAGCCCGTGGACACCGGTGTCGATCCACAGGTCGGCGCCGAGCGCGGCGAGGCGCTGGAGCTGGCCGTGCTGCTGGTCCTGGAGCGGCTGAACCCGGTGGAGCGGGCGGCGTACGTGCTGCGGGAGGCGTTCGACTACGGGTACGACGAGATCGCGGACATGCTGCAGCTGAGCCAGGCCAACACGCGGCAGGTCGTCAGCCGGGCGCGCAGGCGGCTGTCGGCCGAGCGCCGCGAGCCGGTCGACCCGTCCCGGCACCGGCGCCTGCTGGAGGCCTTCGTCGCCGCCGCGCGGCACGGTGACGTGGCCGCGCTGGAGCAGGTGCTGTCGGCCGACGTCGTCGCCTACGCGGACGGCAACGGCATGCGCGGCGTGGCCCGCCTGGAGATCACGGGCGCCGGCCGGGTGGCCCGGGTCACCGCCTTCGCGCAGAAGTTCTTCCCCGGCGCCGAGTACGGGGTCGTCGACGCCAACGGGCAGCCCTGCCTGCTGCTCGTGCGGGACGGGGCCGCCGTCGCGCTGGTGAGCGCCACCGTGGGGCCCGACGGGATCGACGGGCTCTACTGGGTCCTGGCACCGGAGAAGCTGCGGGCGTACGAGCGGTCGGCGCGGCGGGGCGCCGGCCGCCCGTAGCCGGTGCGTCAGTTCTGCTTCAGCCACTCCTCGTAGCGGGTGGCGGACAGGTGGGCGACGCCGTCGCCGGTGAGCACGTCGGGCATGCCCGCGAACAGTCCGGCGCCGTCGTCGGTGACGACCGTGCGGCCGTCCGGCTTCACCGCCAGGGTGATCTCACCGAGCCGGTCGAGCCCGTACACCTCCGGGCCCGCGATGTCGCGGACGGTGTTCGACGGCTCGCCCTGCGCGGCCTCGGCGACGGCCGCCGCGACGTCGGCGGAGGCGATGGGCCGCAGCCGCGTCGACGGCAGCCGCACCTCGGTGCCTTCGGTGGACATGTTCATCACCGGCGCGATGAACTCGAAGAACTGCGTGGCGCGCACGATGCTGTACGGCACGCCACTGGCGCGGACAGCGTTCTCCTGGGCGACCTTGGCCTCGTAGTAGCCGTAGCCCGGCACCTGGTCGACGCCCACGATGGACAGCGCCACGTGGTGGCGGACGCCCGCTTCCCGTTCCGCGGCGAACAGGTTGCGGGCCGAGCGGGTGAAGAAGTCCAGGGCCGGTTCGGTGTCGAAGGACGGCGAGTTCGACACGTCCACGACCACGTCCGCGCCCCGCAGGGCCTCTTCCAGGCCCTCGCCCGTGAGGGTGTCCACCCCCGTGGAGGGGGCGGCGGCCCGCGCCTCGTGGCCCCTGTCGCGCAGCCGCGCCACCACCTGCGAGCCGATGAGCCCCGTACCGCCGACGACCACGATCTTCATGTCTGTCTCCTTCATCGAGTTGCTGACTCATCAGAGAGACAGGGCGGGGCCGGGATCTGTGACAGCCTGCCGTCCCCTGCGCCCTTCCCCCTCCGGTCGCCTCATGTCATGCTCACGTCAGCTCTCACATCACTGAACGTCGTTCATATATCTGACTCACCGAGGAGTGGCGGACCATGAAGGCACGATCCCGTCCCGTCGTCGTGCTGCTGACCCTCACCGCGCTGCTGGCAGGGGTTCTCCCCGTGGCCTCGGCGCACGGGGAGACACGGCACGCACCCCGCGTTCCCGACACCGCCGTTCTGGACGGCGCCCGGCTGCAGCGGACGAAGCTGCGTCTGGAGCACGGCGACCCCGCGCTGCGGCGCGCCGTCCAGGCGTTGCGGACACGCGCCGACCGATGGCTCCACCAGGGCCCCTGGACCGTCGTCGACAAGCCACGGCCCGCCCCCAGCGGCGACGTGCACGACTATCTGAGCCAGGCGCCGTACTGGTGGCCCAGCACCACCCCGTCCGCCGGGAACCCGTGGGGCTGCCCGTACGTGCAGCGCGACGGGGAGCGCAACCCCGAGGTCGACACCGGCACCGACCGCCAGGACGTGGAGAAGACCTTCGACTCGGCCTACGACCTCTCGCTGGCCTGGTACTACACGGGCGACCGGCGCTACGCGCTGAAGGCCGGGCAGGTGCTGCGGACCTGGTTCCTCGACCCGGCGACGCGGATGAACCCGCACCTGCGGCACGCGCAGTTCATCCCCTGCAAGTACGACGGCCGGGCCATCGGCATCATCGACTTCTCCCAGTCGTACACCGCCGTCCTGGACGCGCTCGCCCTGCTGGAGACGGGCGCACCGGGCTGGACCGCGCGCGACCGCGCCGGCATGACGGCCTGGAACACCGCCTTCCTCGACTGGCTCCGCACCAGCGACTTCGGCAGGCAGGAAGCCGCCGCCACCAACAACCACGGGACCTTCCACGATCTGCAGGTCGCCGGCCTCGCCTACGCGACGGGCGACGAGGAACTGGCCCGCCGGACGGTCCTGGAGGCCCGGGGCAAGCGCATCGCGGCGCAGATCGCGCCGGACGGCAGCCAGCCCCAGGAGCTGGCCCGCACCCGGAGCTGGCACTACTCGGTGTTCACGCTGGTCGCCCACACGCGGCTGGCCGCCATCGGCCGCAAGGTCGGCGTGGACCTGTGGGCCTACACGGGCCCGGACGGGCAGAACCTGTCCGAGGCCGTGGACTACCTGCTGCCCGCGGCCACGGGAGCGAGCGCCTGGCCGCATCCGGAGCTCGACTTCCGGCGGTTCGCGGCGACGGATGTCGTCCACGCGGCCGCCGACGCCGGTGACCGGCGGGCGCGGCGTGCCGTGCCGCTGCTCCAGGAGCCGCCGGGCGGCGACCTGTGGGCCCTGCGCCCGGCGGCGGAACAGCTGGACTCCATCGCGGGCTGACCGCACCCGGGCAGGCCGTTCGGTCAGCCGGTGCGCTCAGGCCGTTCGGTCAGGCGGTGCGGTCGGGCCGTTCCGTCAGACCGTGGAGAGGTCGATCGCGCGGTCGACGTCCCGCGGCCGCAGCACCCGCAGGATGCCTTCGAGCAGGTAGTAGTCGGCGTACGGGAGGGAGATCTCGACGCCGTCCTCGGCCGGGCGATTGCGGGTGCAGCGGGCCACCACCGCCTCCGCGCGGGCCGAGTTCCTCGTCAGGCACGTCTCCGCCAGCGCGGTGAGCATCCGCAGCGCCACCTCGCGGTAGGCGGGTCTGCCGGTGGCCGCCGCCAGGTCGAGCAGGCCGCACGCGGTGATCGCGCCGGCCGACGCGTCCTTGATGTCGTGCGGCTGCTGCGGGGCGCGGTAGTCCCACACCGGGACGTGGTCCGGCGTCAGCGCCCCGACGGCGAAGTCGGCGAGTTTCCGGGCGGTGGCCAGGAACGCGGGGTCGCCGGTCCTGCGGTACATGGTGGTGAACCCGTACAGGCCCCACGCCTGCCCGCGCGACCAGCACGACGCGGGGCTGTACCCCTGCACGGTGTTCGGGCCGATCGGCGCCCCGGTCGCGGGGTCGAAGTCGTAGACGTGCGGGGTCGATCCGTCCGCGCGCGGGAAGACCCGCTGGGTGGTCCGCGCGTGCTCCACGGCGATGTCGAGGTACTTGCCGTCGCCGGTCTGGCTGCTCGCGAAGGCGAGCAGGTCCAGGTTCATCATCGTGTCCACGATGACACGGCCGGCGTTGCCGGGATCGCCGAGCGCGCCCCAGGCCCTGATGAACCGGCCGCGCGGGTTGTACCGCTGGATCAGGGAGTCGGCCGCCCGCAGGGCGCCCGCGCGCCACGACTCGTCGCCCGTCAGGCGCCAGGCCGTGACCCAGGACGGGTAGAAGAGGAAGCCGAGGTCGTGCGTGCCGGTGTCGTACTGGCGCGGGGCGAGCTTGCGCGCGGAGGCGAGGGCCTGGGCGCGGAAGGTGTCGTCCCCGCTGTGCAGCCACGCCATCCACAGCGTGCCCGGCCAGAAGCCGCCGACCCAGTCGCCGTTCTGCGAGTGGACCCATTTCTCGAACTTGGTGCCGACCGGGAAGGCCGTCACGGCCGGTGCGACGGCGCGCAGTTTCTCGACGGCGTAGTCGGCGGCGGCGCGCAGCGTCCGCTGGGTGGGTACCGGTGCCGGGGTGGCGGCGGCAGCGGCCGGTGCCGCCGCCGTCACCGCCGCCGCGGCACCGGCCGCCGTCGCCAGCACGGTACGCCGGGAAACACTCATGCAGATCCCTCCAACAGGTGGGCGGGGGAACGGAGTTGCCCGAGCGTCGCACGGTGAGGGCGGCGATGTACACCCACGTGAGCAATGTTCATGATGATGAACGCCCGCCCCGGGGCGATCCCCGCCCACCCGGCGCGGGTGCGACCGTTTCGCCGCGTTTGCTCCGCTTCGGAACGGTCAACGATCTCCGGGACCGAGCGGAGAGCGAGCGCATCCGGAGGCGGACGCGGGATGAGCCCCACCAGACCATCGCGGACGGCGGACGCCCGTGGGGGCCGGCGGCCGGCCCCACCCCCGCCCCCGCCCCCGCCAGGGCCCCGGGCGTGAACCGACCCGCCGTGCGGCGGCTGGGGCGCGGGGTGCACGACGGGTGGCACCGGCTGGGGGCGCACACCCTCGTCCGGCGGGGCCGTCAGGTGGAGTTGATGCACCGGGCCATGGGGTTCGCCACCCTCGCGCTGGTCACGCTGGCACCCCTGCTGATCGTGGTGGCCGCCGCCGACCCGCTGGGGCGCGGCGGCTTCGCCTCGTGGCTGGCCGACGGCATGGGCCTGTCCGGACGGTCCGCTCGGGTACTGACCGACATCATCAGCCCGCCGCGGGAGGTCATCGGCACCACCAGCGTGCTCGGCGGCGTCGCGCTCGCCGTCTTCGGCGTGGCCTTCGCGGGAAGTGTGCAGAACGGCTACGAGCGCATCTGGGGTCTGGCGGCCGGGCCGTGGCACCGCGTCTGGCGCCAGGCCGTGTGGATGATCGCCATGACGCTGTACCTGTACCAGGAGGTGCAGACGCGCACCCTGGTGTCCGGGCCGGAGCGGATCGTGCTGAGCGCGGCCTCCGGTGTGCTGTTCTTCTGGTGGGGGCAGCGCTTCCTGCTGGGCGGGCAGGTCCGCTGGAGTGAGCTGCTCCCCGGGGCGGTGGCCACCATGGCCGGCCTGGTCGGCCTGCGCACGTTCTCCCACTTCGTCTTCACGCCGCTCATCGTCACCAACGCGATCAGCTACGGAGCGGTCGGCGTCGTCCTGGTCGTGGAGTCGTGGCTCATCGGCGTGGGATACGTGTTCTTCGGCGGGGCCCTGCTGGGCCGCTGGCTCCTCGACCACCACGGGCTCGGGCGTACGGCACAGCGGTGAGGTGCCCGGCCGGATCGCCTATCTTGGCGCCCATGCAGTCCTACACGATCGGCCAGGCCGCACGGCTCCTCGGCGTGAGCCCCGACACCGCGCGCCGCTGGGCGGACGCCGGCCGGGTGGCGACCCACCGGGACGAGGGCGGACGGCGCCTGATCGACGGCCGTGACCTGGCCGCCTTCTCCGTGGAACTGGCCCGGAGCGGCGGCGCCGAGGAGGACGCCGCCCCGTACACCTCCGCCCGCAACGCGTTCCCCGGCATCGTCACCGCCGTGAAACTGGGCGATGTCGCCGCGCAGGTGGAGATCCAGGCCGGGCCGCACCGCCTGGTGTCCCTGCTGACCCGGGAGGCCGTGGAGGAGCTGGGGCTGGAGGTCGGCATGGAGGCCACGGCCCGGGTGAAGTCGACGAACGTGCACATCGACAGGGCGTGAGACCTCATGTGAACGCACATGCCACCCTCCCGCCGGACACCCCCTGCTTGTGCGAACGCACTGCAGACTTCACCCTCGCATCTGCGGCACTATCATCGACGTACGCAAGCACGCCCACCACACCCGGGGGTGCGGCCGCGTCACCCGAGAGTCCGTAGAGGGAGTGCCCCCAGATGACCCGTACCGCGCGCCGCCGTCCGTTCCGCATCGCGGTGGCGGGAGCCGCCGCCCTGCTGGTCCTGAGCGCGTGCTCGTCGTCCGAGTCGGGCCCTTCGGGCTCCTCCGCCTCCGGTTCCTCGCCGGGTCAGGTGAGCGGTGAGGTGACCGTCTTCGCCGCCGCCTCGTTGCAGGACAGCTTCACGGCGCTCGGCAAGCGCTTCGAGGAGGAGCACCCCGGCACGAAGGTCACCTTCAGCTTCGGCGGCAGCGACTCGCTCGCCGCGAGCATCACCGGCGGCGCCCCCGCGGACGTCTTCGCCGCGGCCAGCCCCAAGACCATGAAGATCGTCACGGACGCCGGTGACGCCTCCGGCACGCCCGCCACCTTCGTCCGCAACGAGCTGGAGATCGCCACCCTGCCGGGCAACCCCGACCGGATCTCCTCCCTGAAGGACCTCACCGCGAAGGGCCTGAAGGTCGTGCTCTGCGCCCGGGAGGTGCCGTGCGGGGCCGCGGCCCGAAAGGCCCTCGACGCCGGCGGGCTGCAGCTCACCCCGGTCTCGTACGAGCAGGACGTGAAGGCCGCCCTGACGAAGGTCGAACTGAAGGAGGCCGACGCGGCCGTCGTCTACAGGACGGATGTGCGCGCCGCGGGTGACAAGGTGGAGGGCGTGGAATTCCCCGAGTCCGCCGACGCCGTCAACGCCTACCCGATCGCCCTGCTCAAGGACGCGCCCAACGCCGAGGCCGCCAAGGCGTTCATCGCGCTCGTACGGTCCGCCGAGGGCGAGCGGGTGCTGGGCCGGGCCGGGTTCCTCACCCCGTGACCGCCCCGACCGACCGGCCCGGCGGCACGGCCGAGCGCCTCCGGGGCGGGCCGCGGGCCCGGCGCGTGCGGACCGGCGTGCCCCTGGCGCTGCTCCTTCCCGCGCTGCTCGGCGTGGCCTTCCTGACCGTCCCGCTGATCGCGCTGCTCGTACGGACTCCCTGGGAGAGCCTGCCCGAGCAGCTCACCAGCGCCGCCGTGTGGCAGGCGCTCAAGCTGTCCCTGCTCTGCGCGACGGCGGCGACCGCCGTGAGCCTGGTGATCGGCGTGCCGCTGGCCTGGCTGCTGGCCCGGGTCGACTTCCCCGGCCGCGGTGTCGTACGGGCCCTCGTCACGCTGCCCCTCGTCCTCCCGCCGGTCGTCGGGGGCGTGGCCCTGCTGATGGCCCTCGGGCGCAACGGCATCGTCGGGCAGTGGCTGGACGCGTGGTTCGGCATCACGCTGCCCTTCACGACGGCCGGGGTCGTCGTCGCGGAGGCGTTCGTGGCGATGCCGTTCCTCGTCATCAGCGTGGAGGGCACGCTGCGGGCCGCCGACCCGCGCTACGAGGAGGCGGCCACGACCCTGGGCGCCTCCCGTTTCACGGCGTTCCGCCGGGTCACGCTGCCGCTGATCGCCCCGGGCATCGCGGCCGGGGCGGTGCTCGCCTGGGCCCGGGCACTGGGCGAGTTCGGCGCGACCATCACCTTCGCCGGCAACTTCCCCGGCCGCACCCAGACCATGCCGCTGGCCGTCTACCTGGCCCTGCAGAGCGACCCGGAGGCCGCGATCGCCCTGAGCCTGGTGCTGCTGGCGGTGTCGATCGCGGTGCTGGCCGGGCTGCGGGACCGCTGGATGAGCGCGGGGTGACCGGCATGAGGGAGAACCGCATGAAAAGTCGGCGCGGCGGAACGGACGAGGGCCCCGCACTCGGAGCCCGGCACCACGACGTCCGTGCCGGATCCGCTACGGCAGGGCTGGACGCCCGCCTCGTCGTGCAGCGTGGCGGCTTCCGCCTGGACGTGGCTCTGACGGTCGCGCCCGGCGAGGTGGTCGCCCTGCTCGGGCCGAACGGCGCCGGCAAGACCACCGCCCTGCGGGCCCTCGCCGGCCTGACCCCGCTCACCGGCGGCCACTTGCGTCTGGACGGCACGGACCTGGAGCGCCGGCCGCCGGAGTCACGCCCGGTCGGGGTCGTCTTCCAGGACTATCTGCTCTTCCCGCACCTCACGGCCCTCGACAACGTGGCCTTCGGTCCCCGCTGCCACGGCGCGACGAAGGCGCAGGCCCGCGCGCAGGCCGCCGCATGGCTCGACCGGCTGGGTCTCGCCGAGCACGCGGGCGCCAAACCCCGCAGGCTCTCCGGCGGCCAGGCCCAGCGCGTCGCCCTGGCCCGTGCCCTGGCCACCCACCCCCGCCTGCTGCTCCTGGACGAGCCCCTGGCCGCCCTGGACGCCCGGACGCGGCTGGAGGTGCGAGCCCGGCTCCGGCGCCACCTGGCCGACTTCGAGGCCGTCGCCGTCCTGGTCACGCACGACCCGCTGGACGCCATGGTGCTCGCCGACCGCCTGGTCGTCGTCGAGCACGGCCGGGTCGTCCAGGAGGGCACCCCGTCCGGCATCGCCCGCCACCCGCGCACCGACTACATCGCCCGACTGGTCGGCCTCAACCTGTACCGCGGAGAGGCCGACGGGCACACCGTCCGGCTCGCCGACGGCCCGTCCGTCACCACCACCGAGCACCTGTCCGGCCCGGTCTTCGTGGCGTTCCCGCCCGCCGCGGTGACACTCCACCGCACGCGTCCCACCGGCTCCAGCGCCCGCAACCTCTGGCGCTGCGAGGTCGCCGGCCTGGAGACGCACGGCGACCAGATCCGCGCGGACCTCACCGGCGAACTCCCCCTCGCCGCCGACCTCACGACGGCCGCCGCCGCCGAACTCGACCTGCACCCGGGCGCGGAGGTCTGGGCCACACTGAAGGCGACCCAGACCCATGCCTACCCCGTCTGAGGTGCGCTCGCTGCCCGTGCTCCGGCGGGGCAGCGGCAGCCCCGGTGGGACACCCTGACCAGGGAGACCGCCGACGGGCATGGCGGTCTGACGCATAGCTATGCCCGTAACTATGGTGTCTCACCACATGTGCGCTTGACCTGCGGGTTTCTACGGTGTGCCGACACGTACCCGTCCCCACCGCACACGAGGAAGTGGCGCACATGGCCTCCGCAGCATCCGCTCCACCGACGCCGAACAACCTCAAGCGCATCGTCGCCGCGTCCCTCATCGGCACCACCATCGAGTGGTACGACTTCTTCCTCTACGGCTCCGCCGCCGCGCTCGTCTTCAACAAGCTGTTCTTCCCCGACTCCGACCCGCTCGTCGGCACCCTGCTGTCGTTCCTGACGTACGCCGTCGGTTTCGCCGCCCGACCCCTGGGCGCCCTGGTGTTCGGGCACTACGGCGACCGGCTCGGGCGCAAGAAGCTGCTGGTGCTCAGTCTGCTGCTGATGGGCGGGGCGACCTTCGCGATCGGCCTGCTGCCCACACACGCCACCATCGGTACCGCCGCGCCGGTCCTGCTCACCGTGCTCCGGCTGGTGCAGGGGTTCGCGCTCGGCGGCGAGTGGGGCGGCGCGGTGCTGCTCGTGTCGGAGCACGGGGACGCGCGACGGCGCGGGTTCTGGGCCTCGTGGCCGCAGACCGGCGCACCGGCGGGGCAGCTCCTCGCCACCGGTGTGCTGTCCCTGCTGACCGCCGTGCTGTCGGATGCCGCGTTCACCAGCTGGGGCTGGCGGATCCCGTTCCTGCTCTCCGGCGTGCTGGTGATCGTCGGTTTGTGGATTCGTCTGTCTGTCGATGAATCACCGGTGTTCAAGCAGGCCTTGGCGCAGGCCGAGGCCCGCAGCGCGGCCCAGGACGCGACGGCCGAGAAGCTTCCGCTCGTCGCCGTGCTGCGCCACCACTGGCGTGACGTCCTGGTCGCGATGGGCGCGCGCATGGCGGAGAACATCAGTTACTACGTGATCACCGCGTTCATCCTCGTCTACGCCACCACCTCGGCCGGCGTCTCCAAGCAGACCGCGCTCAACGCGGTGCTGATCGCCTCGGCCGTGCACTTCGCGGTCATCCCGGCGTGGGGCGCGCTCTCCGACCGGATCGGCCGCCGGCCCGTGTACCTGATGGGCGCGGTCGGAGTCGGGCTGTGGATGTTCCCCTTCTTCGCGCTGATCGACACCGGCGGCTTCGGCAGTCTGCTCCTGGCCGTGACCGTCGGACTGGTGCTGCACGGGGCGATGTACGCGCCGCAGGCCGCGTTCTTCTCGGAGATGTTCGCGACACGGATGCGGTACTCCGGGGCGTCCATCGGTGCCCAGTTCGCCTCCGTCGCGGCGGGTGCGCCGGCGCCGCTGATCGCCACGGCGCTGCTGTCCGACTACGGCAGCTCCACTCCGATCGCCCTGTACGTCATCGGCGCCGCGGTGCTCACGGTCGTCGCGGTGGCCGCGGCCAAGGAGACCCGCCACCGGGACCTGGCCGATGTCGCCCCGGTCGCCGAGGCGGAGCCGGCCGCGACCGCGCCGCGGGACGCCCGGGCCCTCTGAGACGCGCAGCCGCCTCCGGCCCCCGTACGCCCCAGGCGTGCGGGGGCCGTGGCGCGAGCGTGCGGGGTTCTTGGCGTCGGGCGCAGCGCCCTGCGGTTACTGCCCTTGGTCGGTGCCCCTGAGGTCGGTGTCCCGGGGGTCGGTGTCCTGGGGATCACCGCCTCGGAAGCAGCGCCTTCACGTCAGTGCCCTGCGGGTGCCGACAGCCGGTGCAGGCGCAGCGCCAGCTGGATCTCCAGGGCGCGGGCCGGGCTCTGCCAGTCGTCGCCGAGGAGGCGGCCGACGCGCTCCAAGCGCTGGGCGACCGTGTTCACATGGACGTGCAGTGCGTCCTTGGTGCGCGCCGGGCTCATGCCGCAGGCGAAGTACGCGTCCAGCGTGCGCAGCAGCTCGGTGCCGCGGCGCCGGTCGTACTCCACGACCCGGCCGACGGTGCGCTCGACGAAGCCCGGGATGTCCCGGTCGCCGGCCAGCAGCAGCCCCAGGAAGCCGAAGTCCTCGGCGGCCGCCCCGTCCCCGGTACGGCCGAGCAGGCGCAGCGCGTCGAGACAGCGCCGGGCCTCGCCGTAGGCCGTGGCCACCGCGTCCGGGCCGGTGACGAGGCCGTCGGCGGGCGCGGAGGCGCCGACGGTGACCGGTGCGTGGACCGCGGTGCCCAGCTGCCGGGCGACGGCGCGGGCCAGCTCGGTGGCGCTGCCGCCCGGGCCGAGGGGCAGCAGCAGGACCGTGCCGCCGTCACGGGCGGCGGCGAGGCCGTGCCGGGTCGCGGCGAGGTGGGACGCCGCCGCCGCGAGGCGTCTGCGCACGTCGGCCTCCTCGTCGGCGTCGGCGGCGCCGCCCTCCAGCCGTGCGGCCAGCACCACGTGCACGGCGTCGAGGTCGGCGTCGAGGCGGGCCGCGCGCTCCCGCAGCACACGCGGGTCGTGGTCGCGCGCGTCCAGCAGGTCGTCCAGCAGCTCCCCGCGCACGCGCTGCTCGGCCTCGGCGGCGGACCGGCGGGCCAGGAGCAGCAGGGACGTGACCATGGCGGCCCGCTCCAGCGTGCGCTGGTCGACGGGGTCGAGGCCCGGGTGGCCGCGCAGCACGAGCGCGCCGAGCAGTTCGCCGCCGGCCGCGACGGCCGCGATCCAGTCGTCCTCGTGGCGTACCGCGTGCCCGTCCGCGCGGGACGCCTCCAGGGCCTCGGCCGGTGCCGCGGCGGCCTCCGCGAACTCGACCGTGCCGTCGAGGACCTGGGAGACCGCGGCGGCCACGTCGTGCACCCCGCCGCCGCGCAGGACCAGTTCGGCGAGCCGGTCGTGCACGTCGGAGGCGCGCTCGATGACGCCGCTGCGGTCCCGGATGATCTCGTTGGCCCGCTCCAGACCGGCGAGGGCGGAGCGGGTCTCGGCGAGCAGGTTGGCGGTGTCGATGGCGGCCGCGGCCAGGGCGGCGAAGGAACCCAGCAGGGCGATCTGCTCCCGCTCGAAGACCCGGGCCCGGCGGTCCGCCGCGAACAGCACGCCGATGACGTGGTGCCCCAGCGTCAGCGGCACGCCCAGGATCGCCACGAGTCCCTCGTCACGCACGCCCGCGTCGATGGTGAGGGTGTGCTGGAAGCGGTCGTCCTTGAAGTAGTCGTCGGTGACGTAGGGGCGTGCCGTCTGGGCGACCAGGCCGCCGAGGCCCTCCCCCATGCCGAGCCGCAGCTGCTGGAAGCGGGCCGAGACCGAGCCCTCGGTGACGCGCATGTAGGTGTCGCCCCGCGCCGGGTCGTTCAGGCTGAGGTAGGCGATGTCCGTGCCCAGCAGGGAACGGGCGCGCTGGACGATCGCGTGCAGGACGGCGTCGAGGTCGCGCAGTCCGGCGAGGTCGTGGGCGGTCTCGAACAGCGCGGACAGCTCGGCCTCACGGCGGCGCCTCCCCTCCAGCTCCGCGCGGACGCGCAGGGCGAGCGGCTTGGCCCGCTGGAGCGCGGCGATCCACTCCGGCGGCCGGCCCTCGGCGCGGGCGAGCAGCACCGGCTGCTCGTAGGCGTCGGCGGACGCGCCCCGGGCCAGGAGCTCCAGGTAGGGCGTCTCGGCGCTCGCCGGCCGTTCCCCGGGGCCGGCGGAGCGCTCGGCTTGCTGCACGTGATCGCTGGACATGCTCACAGGATTCACCATGACCCGGCCGTCCCGTCAGGCCTGTGGACAACTGCCGGGCGGCCCGGCGCTCAGTGGGCGGTCCAGCCGCCGTCGAGCACGAGCGAGGCGCCGGTCATGTAGGAGGCCTGCGGGGAGCACAGGTAGGCCACGGCCTCGGCGACCTCCTCCGGTTCGATGAGCCGCTTGAGGGCGCTGTCCTGGAGCAGCACCTCGGACAGGACGCGCTCCTCGGGGATGCCGTGGGCCCGCGCCTGGTCGGCGATCTGCGTCTCGACCAGGGGGGTGCGCACATAGGCGGGGTTCACACAGTTCGAGGTGACACCGTGGGGCGCGCCTTCGAGGGCGGTGGTTTTGGACAGTCCCTCCAGGCCGTGTTTGGCGGCCACATAGGCCGACTTGTAGGCCGAGGCGCGCAGCCCGTGGACGGACGACACGTTCACGATGCGGCCCCACCCCTGCCCGTACATGTGGGGCAGGGCGCCGCGGATGAGCCGGAACGGCGCCTCCAGCATGACGGTGAGCACGGTGTGGAAGACGTCGGGCGGGAACTGCTCGATGGGGCGCACGAGCTGCAGTCCGGCGTTGTTGACGAGGACGTCGGTGCCCGCGGCGGCGAGCTCGGCGGCGTCCAGGTCGGTGAGGTCGAGGACGTGCGGTTCCACGGTGCCCGCGAGGCCGGTGCCCCGCGCGGCGAGCGCCTCCAGGCCCGCGGCGTCCCGGTCGACGGCTCTGACCTTGGCGCCGGCGGCGGCGAGCCGCAGCGCGCAGGCGCGGCCGATGCCGCCGGCGGCACCGGTGACGAGCGCGGTGCGGCCGCCGAGGTCGAGCGGGCTGGCGTGGGGAGCCGGGAGGGCACGGGGCGCGGTCATGCAACCGACCCTAGGCACGGCCACAGCCCCGACCCATGTGGTCACACCCCACAGTTCAGCTGGGACCAGTGGGGTCGAACCATGTGGGGGCGTCCGACAGGGCCTGCTTGATCCGCAGCAGTCCGAACTCGTTCAGCTCGGGCAGGGCGTCGACGTCGAACCAGGCCACGTCCAGCGACTCGTCGTCGTTGACCCGGGCCTCGCCGCCGACGGCCCGGCAGCGGAAGGTGATGTCCATGTACTGGCAGACGTCGCCGTTCCCGTACGTCACGGGTTCCAGGGCCTGGACGAGGACGACCCGTTCGGCGACGCAGCGCACGGCCGTCTCCTCGTAGACCTCGCGCACGGCGCAGGCTGCCGGCTGCTCCCCCGGGTCCGGGATGCCGCCGAGCACCGACCACCTGCGCGTGTCGGCCCGGCGGTTCAGCAGCACTCTGCCCTCGTCGTCGAAGACGAGGGCGGTGACCCCGGGGAGCCAGAGCAGCTGGTGACCCGCGGAGGTGCGGAGCGTGCGGATGAAGTCAGGAGTAGCCATGGTCACGACCCTAAAGGGCCGGTCCGGGCGCCCTGGCCGGATTCGGGCGGCGTGCGGCCGGCGTACGGCTACACGTCACCGGCGCGTCGCCCGCGCAGACCGGCGCCCACCGCCCAGCCCAGTCCGCCGGCCGCGACGAGCACGAGCGCGATCTCCGGCAGGACGCCGAGCCGGGTGGCCGGGGTCTGCGAGGAGCGCAGCGGCACCTCCTGCACCAGCGAGTCGGCCACGAACATGCCGGTCCGCTGCGTGATCCTCCCGTCCGGCATGATGAAGGCGCTGACCCCGCTGGTCACCGGCACGGCGACGGTCCGGCTGTGCTCGACGGCGCGGACGCGGGACATGGCGAGCTGCTGGTACGTCATCTCGCTGCGGTCGAAGGTGGCGTTGTTGCTCGGCACGGAGATCATCTGGGCGCCGTCGGTGACCTCGGAGCGCACGGCCCAGTCGAAGGCGGCCTCGTAGCAGGTGACCAGGCCGACCTCGGCGCCGTCCATGGTGAACACGCCCGGCTCCGTGCCCCGGCTGAAGTCCTGGCGGACCATGGCCGTCCAGGCCGGGTTGATCGCGCCGATGAGCGAGCGCAGCGGGAGGTACTCGCCGAACGGCTGGATCTGGCGCTTGTCGTAGGTGTCGACGGGGCCCTTGGCCGGATCCCACAGGATCTGCTCGTTGTACAGCTTGCCGTCGCGCTCGACGACGCCGCCGACGGAGATGGGCACGCCGACGGCCCGGGCCGCCGCGTCGATCACCGTGCGGGCGTCGGGGTTGGCGAAGGGGTCGATGTCGGAGGAGTTCTCCGGCCAGAGCACGAAGTCGGGCCGGGCGGCCTTGCCGGCGTCGACCTCGGCGGCCAGGCGCTCGGTCTCGCGCGCGTGGTAGTCGAGGACGGCCCGCCGCTGGGCGTTGAAGTCGAGGCCCGCGCGCGGCACGTTGCCCTGGATCACCGCGACGGTGACGGTGCCGTCCTCGGCCTTGTCGCTGACCAGGGGGCGGGCGGCGAACGCCCCGAGGACCGGGACCGCCAGGCTCAGCACGGCGACGGCGGCCGCCGCGGGCCGCACGATCCCGGTGGTCCGCCTCGCGAGGAGCAGACGCACGACTTCGAAGAGGCCGAAGCCGCACAGGACGACGGCGAAGCCGAGCACCGGGGTGCCGCCCACCGCGGCGAGCGGCAGGAACACACCGTCCGCCTGCCCGAACGCGACCTTGCCCCAGGGAAAGCCGTTGAAGGGCGCACGCGCGCGTGCCGCCTCGCCGGCGATCCACACGGCGGCCGCCCACACGGGCGCGCCGGGCAGCTTCGACACGGCCGCGATCCCCGCGCCGACGAGCGCGACGAAGAGCGCCTCGATGGCCACCAGGGCGAGCCAGGGACCCGGCCCCACCTCCACTCCCGTCCACACCAGCAACGGCAGCAGGAAGCCGAGGCCGAAGAGGTATCCCAGGCCGAGCCCCGCCTTCCAGCCGCGGCCGCGCAGCACCCAGCCGAGGACGGCGAAGGCCGGCGGGGCCAGCCACCACAGGGTGCGGGGCGGGAAGCTGACGTAGAGGAGCAGGCCGGAGAGCGCGGCTGCGGCGGCCGGGACGAGCCGCCGGGCCCAGACGCGCGCCCGGGGCGCGGTCCGCGGCTCCAGCCGGTCCGACTCGTCGACGGAGGTTGCGGTGACGGTCACTCCCGGAGTCTAAGTCGAGCGGCCGTGGCGCCGACAGCGCGGTCCGCGGCACCACCGGGCCCCGCGGGCGCCGTGGCCTCCCGCTCATTTCGTCACGACACATCCCCAAAATGTCCACCAGCCGTTACGGTGTGCCGAAGCCTCAGTCCCGCGGCCGGTAGCGGCCCCGGTGACCGGGGTCTTCACAGGTCGGGGGCGACTGGTGCGGGCGACGGGTGCGGGGGGCGGGGTGGGTCGAGGCGGGGTGTCGTCCGTGTCCGGGCCGGACGCGGACGGCGAGAGAAGAATCGTTTCCGACGCGACGGGTGTCGTGGTGCTGGGGGCCTGTGCCGGCTGGTCCCTGATCACGGCGGCGGCGCACGACGGCCGGCCGGAGGGCGTGCTTCTCGCGGTGCTGGCGGTGGCGGCCGGGTACGCGGCGGGCCGGATCGGCGGGGCCCTGCTGCCGGTGGGCGCCCCGTGCGCCGGTGCGCTGGCCGGCGTCGGGCTGACGCTGGCCGTTCCGCATCTGGCTCCGGGCCCGCAGATCTCCGCGCCCCTGGGTCACGCGGGGGCCACCGCGGCCGTGCTGACGCTGTCGGCGGGTGCCGCGTGCTGTGCGGCCTGGGCCGCTCCCGGACCGGTCGCGCGCTTCGCGCTGCGTCTGCTGGCCGCCGGGACCGCGGTGCTGGCGGCGGTGCTCGGTTCGGCCACGGGATGTGTCACCTGTGTCGCGGTGCTGCTGTGCTCGCTGGCCGCCGGCCGCACCCGGTACCGCGGCGCCGGCCTCGCCGTGCTGGCCGGAGTGGCGGCGGTGGTGACGGGTCTGACCTGGGCGGTGGCGTCGGGAACCGTGCCGGGCGGCCTCGCCGCGGCCCTGGAAGGACGTCTGACGGCGCACCGGGTGCAGCTGTGGCAGGACGCCTGGCACCTGCTGCGCGACAACAGCGCCCTGGGGGCGGGCCCGGGCCGCTTCGGGGAGCTGAGTCCGGCGTCGGCCCCGTCCCTGCTGTCCGACGGCAAGCCGCACTCGGCGCCCTTGCAGCAGGCGGCCGAGCAGGGCCTCGTCGGGCTGGCGCTGCTGGTGTCGGCGTTCGGCTGGATGATGTACGCGCTGTGGCGGGGTCCGCGCCCGACCCCGGTGGCCCTGACCGCGGGCGCGGCCCTGACGGCGCTCGCCGCCATCGCCGGGATCGGCAACGCGCTGAGCTTCACGGCGGTGTCGGTGGGGGCCGGACTCCTGGCGGGCCTGGCCACGGCCCGCCCGCTGTCCGAGGAGCCACCGAGCCGCACCACGGACCCGCACGCCCGGGACGGCGGACGCGCTCCCGCCTGGTGACCGGCCGGGCGCGGGACGGCAGATGCGCCCCTGCCAGGTGACCCGCGAGACACGGGACGGCTTCAGCGCTCCTGCACGCGTCCGCGCATCCGCCCGGTGACCTGCATGGCGCGGGATGGCTTCGGCGCTCCCGTACGCGTCCGCGCATCCGCCCGGTGACCCGCGAGACACGGCACGGCGGACGCGCCCCTGCCCGCATGACCGGCGCACGGGCCCGCGGACCGGCTCCTCAGTGCGCCGGTGCCCCTGGCTTGCCGGGCCGCAGCCGCGCCTTGATCACCTGCACGGCCGCCTCCGCGTCGTCCACGGTGACGGTGAAGGTGTGTCCGTCCCACAGTTCCAGCACGACGCCCTCGCCCCGCCGCACCACCACCGCCGTGCCCTTCTCGGGCCGCCACCGGTAGCCCCAGCCGCCCCAGTGGCGGGGCGTGACGTGGGAGATGTAGGTGGCGCCCGCCACATGGGAGAGGGGGATACGGCGGCGGGGGACGCCGATGTGGCCGCAGCGCACCTCCAGGTGGTCCTCGTCGACCCGCAGGGCGACGTGGACGAAGGCGAGGGTCCCGAAGAGGACCAGCAGCCCGGCGGCGATGCAGCCGACGACGGCCATGACGAGCGGGGCCGCGCCGGAGGTCCACGCCGAGTCGACGGCCAGTTCGATGCCGAGCGCCATGCAGGCGGCGCCGACGAGCGCCAGCAGCCACTGGACCCGGTTGGTGGCCCGGCCGGTCCAGACCCCTGCAGGCACGTGGGAGGCGTTCTCGCCGTGGCGGTGGTCCCTCATGCCTTTGAGGGTACTCAGCTTTCGCTGCGCTGGTACCCGGTGGCGGAGCGTGACTGGGCCGGGTGGGCGGTCCCCCGGCCCTGGTGTGCCGTGCGGGGCGTCAGCCCGCCGGGGTGACCGCCTGCAGCAGCCGCCCCTCCTCATAGGCGAGGGCGGGCGCCGGCAGGGTGCCCTCACGTCCGCTGAGCAGCACCGTCAGGGTGCCGTGGAACGTGGCCCCCGGCGCGGGCCGCTCGCCGAGCCGGCGCAGGGCCTGGGCGGCCACGGCGCCCGCGGAGCCGTGCAGCACGAGGGGCGGGCGGCCGGGGCGCTGCACGGCGGCCCGGATGCGCTCGGCGACCAGCTCGTAGTGGGTGCAGCCCAGGACGACGGTGGTCACGTCCTCGGGGGTCAGCGCGGCGGCCGCGGCCACGGCGGCGTCGATCGCCGCCTCGTCGGCGTGCTCCACGGCCTCGGCCAGCCCCCAGCAGGGCACCTCCGTGACGGGCACGCCACCGGCGAAGTCGCTGATCAGGGCCCGCTGGTACGGGCTGCCGGTGGTGGCGGGGGTGGCCCAGATGGCGAGGTGGCCGCCCCCGGCCGCGGCGGGCTTGATCGCCGGGACGGTCCCGATGACCGGGAGCGCCGGTTCGAGGCGGGCGCGCAGGGCGGTGAGGGCGTGCACGGTCGCGGTGTTGCAGCCGACGATCAGGGCGTCGGGGCGGCGCGCGGCGGCCGCCTCGGCGACGGCCAGGGCGCGCTCGGTCAGGTCCTGCGGAGTGCGCGGTCCCCACGGCATGCCGTCGGGGTCCAGGGAGAGCACGAGATCGGCGTCGGGGCGCAGCCGCCGTACCGCTGCGGTGGCCGCCAGCAGACCGATACCGGAGTCCATGAGCGCGATCTTCACCCGATCACGATAGACGATGAGCGGTCCGCGGCCGGTCCCGTGGGGCAGACTGCGCGCGTGAGCGCCCTTGTCTGGACTGCCGCTGGATCGCTTCTCGCCTGGCTGTGGCTGCTGCTCTGCCAGGGCTTCTTCTGGCGCACCGACGTGCGCCTGCCGCCGCGCCGGGAGCCGGACGCCTGGCCGCCGGTGTGCGTCGTCGTCCCGGGCCGCGACGAGGCGGCGGTGCTGCCCCTCGCGCTGCCCTCCCTGCTGCTGCAGGACTATCCCGGCCGGGCGGAGGTCTTCCTGGTCGACGACGGCAGCACCGACGGCACCGGTGATCTCGCGCGGGAACTGGCGGACCGGCACGGCGGACTGCCGCTGACCGTGTCCACGCCGGGCGAGCCGCCGGCGGGCTGGACCGGCAAGCTGTGGGCGGTGCGCCACGGTGTCGGCCTGGCACGCGCGCGTGGCCCGGAGTACCTGCTGCTGACGGACGCCGACATCGCGCACGCGCCGGACAGCCTGCGGGAGCTGGTGGCGGCGGCCCGCACGGGAGGGTTCGACGTCGTCTCCCAGATGGCCCGGCTGCGGGTGGAGAGCGTGTGGGAGCGCTTCGTGGTGCCGGCCTTCGTCTACTTCTTCGCGCAGCTCTACCCCTTCCGCCGGATCGCCCGCGACGGGACGCGGACGGCGGCCGCCGCCGGGGGCTGCGTCCTGCTGCGGGCCGAGACCGCCGGGCGGGCGCGGATCCCGGACGCCATCCGGCACGCCGTGATCGACGACGTGGCCCTGGCGCGGGCCGTCAAGGGCGCCGGCGGCCGCGTCTGGCTGGGGCTCGCGGACCGGGTCGACAGCGTGCGGCCGTATCCGCGGCTGGGTGACCTGTGGCGGATGGTCTCGCGCAGTGCCTACGCCCAGTTGCGGCACCACCCGCTGCTGCTGGCGGGGACGGTGGCCGGGCTGGTGCTGGTCTATCTGGTGCCGCCCGCGGCCGTGCTCGCCGGTCCGGTCGCGGGCAGTGCGGCGGCAGCGGTCACCGGCGGGCTCGCCTGGCTCGTCATGGCGGGGACGTACGTCCCGATGCTCCGCTACTACGGGCAGCCCCTGTGGCTCGCCCCGCTGCTGCCGTTCACCGCGTTCCTGTACCTGCTGATGACGGTCGACTCGGCGGTGCAGCACTACCGGGGACGCGGTGCGGCCTGGAAGGGCCGCACCTACGCACGCCCGGAGACCGTGCCCGACGAGGGCTGACGGGCGCCCCGGGCGATCACTTCCTGCCGGGGGTCCAGTTCATGCCCCACCCGTAGGCGTGGTCGACGGTGCGCTGGGGGCTCACGCCGCGCTCGGGCACCAGATAGCGTGCCTCGCGCTGGACGACCAGGTCGCCGCCCGTGTTGGTGATCAGCGCCAGGGCGCACACCAGCGAGGGGACCGTGCACTCGTCGAGGGAGAACTCGATCGGCGCGCCGTGCTGCGGCCGGAGCGTGACCGTCGCGTTCAGGTCCGCGAAGGACCGGGCGCCTTCGTAGATGGTGACGAAGACGAGGATGCGCCGGAACACGTGCTTGTGGTCCAGGTTGACGGTGAGGTTCTCGCCGGACGCCACGGCTCCGGTGCGGTCGTCGCCGTCGAGGTGGATGTACGGGGGCTGGTGCAGCGCCCCGAAGGCGTTGCCGAGGGCCTGGACGACGCCCTTGCTGCCGTCGGTGAGTTCATACAGTGCGCACAGGTCGAGGTCGAGGTCGGAGTGCAGCGCGGTCGGGCGCCCGAACTTGCTGCTCCACCCCGAGAACTGCTTGCGGACCTCCCAGTTGAGGTTCACGTGCAGCGCGCCGGAGGTGCCGCCCTGCTTGGTGAGCGAGACGGAGGGGGCCGCCTTGGTGAGCGTCACCTTCGTGAGGCGGACGGGTTCGGCGGCGGGGGGCGTGGCGGGTGCGGGCGGGGCCACCGGCCGCGTCGCCGGTGGGCGGGTGTACGACGGGGCGGCGGGGGGAGGCGTCGGGGCGGTCGCGGTCGCGGTCGCGGGCGTGGCCTGCTGCGGTTCGTCGACCGTGATGCCGTAGTCCGTGGCCAGCCCTTCGAGGCCGCTGCTGTAGCCCTGGCCGACGGCGCGGAACTTCCAGGCGCCCTGGCGGCGGTAGAACTCACCGAGCACGAAGGCGGTTTCGGTGGTGGCGCCGGGGTTCTCGAAGCGTGCCACCGGTGTGCCCTGGGCGGCGTCCCGGACCTCGACGTACAGGTCGGGGACCTGTCCGAACGTGCCGCCGTCGGCGGAGGCGGCGAGGACGACGGTCTCGACGGCGGGCTCCACGCGCGCGAGGTCGACCAGGATCGTGTCCGTGGTGCGGCCGCCGGCGTCGCGTTTGCCCTCGTGCCGGATCGCTCCGGAGGAGTGGGCGGGCTGGTTGTAGAAGACGAAGTCCGCGTCGGAGCGGACCTTCCCGGCGACCAGCAGCAGGGCGGAGGCGTCGGCGTCCGGCACGCCCGGTCCGCCGCGCCAGCCCACTTCCACGCGGAGGGCCGCGGTGGGCACCGGAGTGTTCGAGCCTTTCAGCATGTGCATCGCCGCCCCCATGGTGTGGCACGCGCCGGGACCGCCCCGGCCGTCCGTCGAGTCGGGTCGTGTCGTGTCGTGTCGTGTCGGCACAACCTATTCCTCCCGGCCCGGAACTCCCATGCACCCGGCCGCCGAAGATCGGTGGCCAACCGCTGGTAACCCGCCCGGAACTCGGGCTTTACACGATCAGCGACCGGTTCGGTGCCCCTTTTTGCCGAATTCGCTCGTATTGGGGATCCCGGGTCACTGCGGACACGGAAAACAACCCTCTTATCGGTCTCCCCAACCAGCACATCGTGGGCTTAACTTATGTGCCATGACCTCCCCCCGCTCCACCTATGGCGGCGGCTACTACTCCGCCTCCTTCCCGGACACCCCGATCTACGACAAGCTCGTCGCCGAGCGGGGCACCCCGCAGATCGCCCCGATCCGGGTCCCCGCGCAGTACGACATGCCGGGCAGTCACCTGCCCGCCCTCCCGTCGGCGCTGCCCGCGCTGCCGGCGGCTCCCGCCCAGCCCTCCTACGGCTACCCGCAGGCCCAGCAGCCGGCCCCGCTCCAGCAGGCGCCCGCGGCGTACATCCCGCAGCAGGCGACCGCTCCGCGCGGCTACCCCGGCCCCCAGTACCAGCAGCAGCCCCGCCCGGCGGCCCCCGCGGGCTACGAGGCGATGCGCCCCGCGGCTCCCCGGCCGGCCCCGGCTCCTTACCAGGATCCGTACAACAACCAGCAGTACCGCGGGTACTGAGCCGCCCCCGGGGGCTGTCCGTGCCGGCTGGCACGATGGCCCCATGGGGAACGCACACCTGCACGCGATTCACGTCCATCCGGTCAAGGCGGTCCGGGGCCTCGCGCCCCGGGAGGCCGCCGTGGAGCCCTGGGGGCTGGCCGGAGACCGGCGCTGGCTGCTCGTCGACGACGGGGGAAAGGTCGTCACGCAGCGTCGGCAACCGCGCCTCGCGCTGGCCGCCGCCGAGCTCCTGCCGGACGGCGGCGTCCGGCTGTCCGCGCCCGGCATGGAACCGCTGACGGTGCCCGTCCCCCGGCCGGTCGGCACGGTGCCGGTGCAGATCTTCGACGACAAGGTCGACGCGGTGCCGGCCGAGGGCGAGGCGGCGCACGCCTGGTGGAGCCGCTACCTGGGCATCGGCGCGCGCCTTGCGTACCTGGACGACCCCGCCACACGCCGGCCGGTCGACCCCCGGTACGCCCGTCCCGGCGAGACGGTCTCCTTCGCCGACGGCTTCCCCCTGCTGCTCACCACGACGGCCTCGCTCGACGCCCTCAACGCCCTGATCGCGCAAGGGGATCACGCGCACGAGGGGCCGCTGCCCATGGACCGCTTCCGGCCCAACGTCGTCGTGGCGGGCACCGACGCCTGGGCCGAGGACCACTGGTCGCTCATCGTCGTCGGGGAGGTGGCCTTCCGCGTCGTCAAGCCGTGCGGGCGGTGCGTGGTGACCACCACCGACCAGGGCACGAGCGAGCGCGGCCGGGAACCCCTGCACAGCCTGGGACGGCACCGGCGGCTGGACGGGAAGCTGGTCTTCGGGCAGAACCTGGTGCCGCAGTCCCGGGGCACGATCCGGCTCGGGGACCCCGTCACCCTCCTCGAATAGCGCGGGCACCACCACCGCCGCCCGGCGGGAACCGCGTCGCCGGACCGGGCGTTGGCGTGGTGTGAGACGTTCATGAGAAGCCGGAAAGGGTGATCTCGCTCTCTCTCGGCAGGTTCCGCTCGTGGACGGCTCCGCCGGGGGTTATCACGGAGCGGGAAGGGGGTGCGGGCGGTGCGAGCGATCAGCGGGCTCTGGCGCTGGCGGCGCAATCCGCTGTGCCGCGCGACCGATCTGGCCGAGGCCTGGGTGGCGCTGGCCGCCCTGCTGCTCGTCCTGCTGGCCGCCCCGCTGGCCGGCGCCCTCGCCGGCGGCGCCGCGCAGGACGCCCTGCAGCACTCCGTCCGTGAGCAGCACCGGGCGCGGCAGCTGGTGACGGCCACCGTGGTCCGCCCGCTGGACCGCTCCCCGCTGGACGCCGACCCCGAGACGTCGACCGGCCGGGACCTGCGCACCCGCGTGCTCGCCACCTGGACCGCCCCGGACGGCACCACCCGTCAGGGCCCCGTGCTGGCGGGTCTGAAGGACCCGCGGCCGGGCGACGCGTTCCGCATATGGACCGACCGGCACGGCCGGATGGTGGCCCGCCCGCTGGACTCGGCGACGGCGTCGACGCACGCGGTCCTGGCCGGCTTCGGCGCGGCCCTGGTCGCCGGCGGCCTCGTCGAGGGCGGCAGACGGCTGATCGTCTGGCGCATGGTCCGCCGCCGGTACGCCCGTTGGGACCAGGCATGGGACAAGGCGGGCCCGGACTGGGGCAGGACGGGCACCGGCAGCTGACAGCCTTCCGGCTCTGGTCAACCCACCAGCCGCGCGCACGCTACGGTGGTCCGGCCGAACCGTTCGGCACAACCCGCGTGCGAGCGAGCAGGAGGAGCGCGCCGGGTGTCGACGCCGCGCGCGACCGGCCCGCCGGGCCGGAACCCGCCGCGGTCCCGGCACCGCCCGGCCGCCCCGAGGGCGAACGAGCCATCAGTACGACCGAGGTGGGGGCACAGCTACACCATGGCACAGGGCACGGTCCAGGTGACGCACACCGGCACGTCGCGGTGGCGGCGCCGCACGGGTGAGTACGCATCGCTCGCCGCCGCCCTGGAGGCCGCGGCCGACGGCGACGTCCTCACCGTCGCCCCCGGCACCTACCGGGAGAACCTCGTCGTGCAGCGGGCGGTGACCCTGCGCGGTCCGGAGAACGCGCCGGGCTCGGTGCGGATCGCGCCCGTGGACGGAGTGCCGCTGACCGTGCGCGCCTCGGCGGTGGTCCAGGACCTGCACGTGGAGGGCCAGGACGCGGCCTCCCCGGCCGTGCTGGTGGAGGAGGGCACCCCGGAGCTGCGGGACGTGCGGGTGGTGACCCGGTCCGCGGCCGGGATCGAGGTGCGCGGCAGTGCCCGGCCCACGGTCCGGCGCTGCGCGGTCGACAATCCGGCGGGCGTCGGCATCGCCGTACTGGACGGCGCGGGCGGGGTGTTCGAGGAGTGCGAGGTCGTCGCGGCCGGCCAGGCGGGCGTGGCGGTGCGCGGCGGTGCCCACCCCCGGCTGGAGCGCTGCAAGGTGCACCACGCCTCGGGCTCGGGCCTGTCGGCGACCGGGGAGAACTCGGCGCTGGAGGCGGTGGGCTGCGAGATCTATGAGGTGCGGGGCAGCGGCGTGCACATCACCGGCCGGGCCACGGCGCACCTCACCGACTGCGATGTGCACCGCACGACGGCCGACGGGGTCACGCTCGACACGGACGCGGTGCTGACGCTCGCCGACTGCCGTATCCACGACATCCCGGAGAACGCGGTCGACCTGCGCTCCCGCTCGGTCCTCACGCTGACGCGCACCACCGTGCGGCAGTTCGGGCGCAACGGCCTGTCGGTGTGGGACCCGGGCACGCGCGTGGACGCCAACCAGTGCGAGATCTTCGACAGCACGGGCGACTATCCGGCGGTGTGGGTCAGCGACGGCGCCACCGCCGTCCTGGACTCCTGCCGGGTGCACGACGTGCCGGACGCCCTGTTCGTGCTGGACCGGGGCTCACGGGCCGACGTGGTGGACAGCGACCTGTCGCAGGTGCGCAACACGGCCGTGTCGGTGAGCGACGGCGCGACCGCGCAGCTCGACGACTGCCGGATCCGGGACGCGGCGACGGGCGCCTGGTTCCGCGACCACGGCAGCGGCGGCACGCTCGCCAACTGCACCATCGACGGCACCCAGACCGGCGTGATCGTCACCAAGGGCGCCGACCCGACCGTGGAGCGCTGCACGGTCGACTCCCCCGCGGAGGCCGGTGTCTACGTCTCGGCCGGGGGCCGCGGCAGCTTCCTGAACTGCCGGGTGACCGGCAGCGGCGGCTACGGCTTCCACGTGATCGACGGCAGCCGCACGACGCTGCGCAAGTGCCGCACGGAGCGGTGCGCGCGCGGGGGGTACGAGTTCGCGGACGGCGCGGACGCGGCGTCCGGGACGGGGCCGGTCGTGGAGGACTGCACCAGCGACGAGAGCGCGGGACTGCGGGCGCCCGCGGCGGCGCCGGAGCCGGCCGTGCAGACGGCGGGCCACTCCCCCGGGCTGCTGGGCGCGGTCCCGGGGCAGCGCGCCGAACCGGAGTCCCCCGCACCGGCCCCGGTCGCGGAGTCCGCGCCGCCGGCCCGCAGCTCCAAGGACGTCCTCGGTGAACTGGACGCGCTGGTGGGCCTGGAGAGCGTCAAGCGGGAGGTGCGCGCCCTCACCGACATGATCGAGGTGGGCCGGCGGCGGCAGCAGGCGGGTCTGAAGGCGGCGTCGGTCAAGCGGCACCTGGTCTTCACCGGCTCGCCCGGCACCGGCAAGACGACGGTGGCGCGGCTGTACGGCGAGATCCTCGCCTCCCTGGGGGTGCTGGAGAAGGGCCACCTGGTGGAGGTGTCCCGGGTCGACCTGGTCGGTGAGCACATCGGCTCGACCGCGATCCGCACGCAGGAGGCGTTCGAGAAGGCGCGCGGCGGCGTGCTGTTCATCGACGAGGCGTACGCGCTGTCGCCGGAGGACGCGGGCCGGGACTTCGGCAAGGAGGCCATCGACACGCTGGTGAAGCTGATGGAGGACCACCGGGACGCGGTCGTGGTGATCGTCGCGGGCTACACCGCCGAGATGGAGCGCTTCCTGTCGGTCAACCCCGGTGTGGCGTCCCGCTTCTCGCGGACCATCACCTTCAGCGACTACGGCCCCGAGGACCTGCTGCGGATCGTGGAGCAGCAGGCCGAGGAGCACGAGTACCGGTTGGCGCCGGGCGCGGCCGAGGCGTTGCGGACGTACTTCACGCGGCTCCCGAAGGGCCCGGCGTTCGGCAACGGCCGTACCGCGCGGCAGACGTTCGAGGCGATGGTGGAGCGGCACGCGAGCCGGGTCGCCCAGCTCGCGGAGCCCAGCACGGACGACCTGACACTGCTCTACGCCGAGGACCTCCCCGAGTTGGTCTGAGCTCCGGCTACGCGGCGGGCGGCTCGGGTGTGTCGCGGGGTGCGGGCACCCCGGGCCGCAGCCGGGCCAGCAGCAGGCGGCGTTCCTCGGCGAAGGCCGGGTCCGCCTGGTAGTCGGAGTGGCCGAGGATCGGCGCGGGCAGCGGCAGCAGCTCGGTGCGGCCGTAGGCGAGGGGGTCCTTCAGGGGCGGGTGGTCGACCTGCGGGCCGTGGTCGCCGGGCAGGCGCATCGGGCCGCCGATGGGGTCGGTGAGCCGGTACAGGTTGCGCCAGCAGTCGACGTCCCGGTGCAGGGAGCTCAGCGCGGCCGGGCCGAAGTGCGCCGGGAACCAGCGGCCGTAGAGGCGCTCCAGCGGGGAGCCGTAGGTGAGCAGGGCGACGCGTCTGCGGGCCGACGGGGCGAGTTGCCAGGCCGCGGCGGCGGCGAGGACGCTGCCCTGGGAGTGCCCGGAGATGACCAGCCGTCCGCCGGTGGCGCGGGTCCAGGTCGCCATCCGCCAGGTCAGGTCGGGTACGGCGCGCTCGGCGTAGCAGGGCGGTGCGAAGGGGTGGGCGGCGCGGGGCCAGAAGGTGCCGACGTCCCACAGGATGCCGATGGTGCGGCGGGCGGCGGCGTCCTTGTAGGCGCGGCGGCCCCAGGTGACGAAGAGTATGAAGCCGAGGCCGATCAGCCAGGAGCCGAGGGCCTGGGCGGTCTCGGCGGCGCCGTGTACGACGGGGGTGGTGCCCCGGGCGGCCTCGCCCGGTGTCTCGTCGGTGGCGAGGGCGCCGACGAGGGCTCCGGCGCCCAGCAGCAGGGTGACGCCGGAGGTCACGGCGACGATCCGGGGCCCCCGGTCGGTGAGGGAGGCCATCGCCCGGGTGGAGGCGATACGGCGGGTGCGGGCGCGGTCCAGGTTCTCGTCCGGGTAGTCGCGGGCCACCGCGTCGCGCTCGGCGCGGGCGAGGGTCCAGGCGCGGTGGGCCAGCCAGCCGAAGAGGCCCAGCAGCACCAGCAGCAGGGGCGGGATCACGGACGCCTGCCAGGTCAGCAGGACCGGAGGTCCGTCGATCGACGCCCCGGTGCCGTCCAGCCAGTCGGAGACCCGCTGCGAGACGCCGCCGGACATCACCCCGCCGAGAGCGCAGGCCAGCAGGGCGACGGCCGGTCCGCCCAGACCCCGCAGCACGGCCCGCCGGTCGGGGTCGGTGCGGTGCAGGGTGTGGGCGACGACCGCGAGGAGCACCACGAGCAGGCCCTGGACCAGGGCAATCGCCCCGAAGGCCGGGTCACCCGGCAGCCGGCCGTCCGACCGCCACCCGGGGCGGTCCCACCCCGCGTACAGCAGGGTGAGGGCGAGCAGGACGAGCGCGACCAGTGGCAGGCGCCGGACGGAGCGTTCGTCGAGTTTCCGGTCGAGACGGTTCTCGCTGCGGCCCCTGCGGCACACCACCCAGACGACGGCGACCGCGCAGGCTGCGAGGGCCGCCACCAGGACCAGGCCGAGGGTGTGCAGCAGTGCCGGGCCGCCGGGCGCGCGGTCCTGGCGGACGGCGGCGCTGCCGACCGCGGCGGCGACGGTGAGCAGTCCGGCGGCGGTGTGCGCGGCGCGCAGCCGGGCCACCAGCCGGCGTCCGTACCAGAACCCGGGGCGGCCGAGCGCGGTCGGCCCCGGGTCCTCGTCGGGTTCGGGGTCGCGGGCGATCGGCTGCTGCGACTCGTAGTCGCTCCAGGTGCGCCGGGACAGGTACCACAGCAGGCCGGTCAGGGCGGTGGGGACGACGGCGGCGAGGGCGAGCCTGCGGCCCGGGGCGCTCCACCAGCCGCCGTCGGAGACGGTGGGCGAGAGGAAGCCCAGCCAGGAGTGGCGGTCGGCGCAGGCGGTCGTGCCGGCGCACTGCCAGGCCGTCAGGTCGAGGGCGACCTCGCAGGCGGCGGCGACGAGCAGCACCGTCAGGGTGAGCCCGGCGAGCCGGACCAGCAGGCCGTACAGGCGCACGGTCCGGCGGCGGTCGCGGGCGCTGGGCCGCATCCAGTGGGCGAGGTTGACGACCATGAACGGCAACAGCAGCAGCCACAGGGCCCGGGTGCCGTTGCCGGAGGTGAGGTTGCACCAGACGTAGGCCTCGGGCACCGGCCCGTCGCGGCGCGCTGCGTCGGGGCTGTGCTCGGCGTCGACGTCGTCGGCGCGCCGGAAGACGGCCGCGGTGTCGTCGCCGGTGATCCGTTCCGTCCGCGGATCGCCCAGCATCTCCTGGGGCGTGGTGCCGCCCACGCCGTGGACCAGGAGTTCCAGGGCGGTCTCACCCGCCCGCGCTGCGCCACCGTCCGGTCCGCCGGTCGCCGCTTGTTCCTGCGCACGTTCCACTGCTTCGCACTTCCCCCGTGACGCGCCGTCGGCTCTGCCTGTGCGGGCACAAGGATCTCCACTTCGGGGGCGCCGCACACCTGCTGTCACGGAATCTCCCCGTTCCGTGACGAAGCCGTGCGCGAGTCGAGGCCTTTGTGGCATGAGCGCGACGAGCGGGTGGTGGAGCCCTCCGCGGCACGTCATGCGAGGATGGGACGTCCGCGCACCGGAGCCCGGGGAGAATGCCCCGGTCGGGGTGGGTGCGCCGGGCGTGTCGGACGGCATTGAGGCGAAAGGACCGGAGCGTACGTGAGCGAGAATCAGAACCTCCTCGCGGAGCAGCGGCGCTCCCTGATCCTCGACGAGGTCCGCCGCCGGGGCGGGGTCCGGGTCAACGAGCTGACGCGCAAGCTCGGCGTGTCGGACATGACGGTCCGCCGCGACCTCGACGCGCTCGCCCGCCAGGGCGTGCTGGAGAAGGTGCACGGCGGCGCGGTCCCGGTGGTCGAGGCGAGCACGCACGAGCCGGGATTCGAGGCCAAGTCGGGCCTGGAGCTGACGGCCAAGGAGGACATCGCCCGGGCGGCGGCCAAGCTGGTCGCGCCGGGCGCGGCGATCGCCCTGTCCGGTGGCACGACGACGTACGCGCTGGCGCACCAGTTGCTGGACGTCCCCGACCTCACGGTGGTCACCAACTCGGTGCGGGTCGCCGACGTCTTCCACGCCGCCCAGCGCAGCTCGGGCCCCCGGCAGGGTGCCGCCACGGTCGTGCTCACCGGGGGCGTGCGCACGCCGTCCGACTCGCTGGTGGGGCCGGTGGCCGACCAGGCGATCGCGGCACTCCACTTCGACCTGCTGTTCCTCGGCGTGCACGGCATATCGGTCGAGGCGGGCCTGTCGACGCCGAACCTCGCCGAGGCCGAGACCAACCGGCGGCTCGTGCAGTCGGCGCGGCGGGTCGTGGTCGTCGCCGACCACACCAAGTGGGGCAAGGTCGGTCTGAGTTCGTTCGCCTCGCTGGAGCGGATCGACACGCTCGTGACCGACGCCGGCCTGCCGGACGAGGCGCGCGGGGTGGTCGCGGAGCACCTGCGGCGGCTGGTGGTGGCCGGGGAGCCGGAGCCCGACGAGGGTGCAGACATCTGACGGGGCGCCAGCTAGGGTGACGGCCTCGGTCGCTCACCGTCCGGCTGTGCGAGGAGGCCTTCGTCCATGGCTCACCGATTGCGCCCGGTCGATCTCGGCTTCGTCGGGACCGCGCCCGTACGGCACGTCTTCACCCGGGAGCTGGCGGCGTCCCCCGAGGCGGTCCACGGCGCGCTGACGGACGTGCCCGGCTGGGCCGACTGGTTCCCGCAGGTGAAGGCCGCCCGGGCGGTCGACGCCGGGGCCGGGCGCGACATCACCCTCGGCGGGGGCGTGCGGTTCCGGGAGACGGTCCTCGCCGCCGAGGCACCCGAGGTGTACGCCTACCGCGTCGACGTCACCAACGCGCCCGGGGCGCGGGCGATCGTCGAGGAGTGGCGGCTCACGCCCGCCGGCAGCGGCACGCGGGTGCGGTGGACCTTCGCGACGGACGGGACGGCGGCGTACCGGCTGTTCATGAGGGCGGTCCGGGCGGGTCAGGCGCGCGCGTTCCGGGACGCCGTGACGGCGCTGGAACGGCGGCTCACGGCCTGAGCCCGAGCCTCAGCCGGGCCAGGTGCCCGTCTCCAGGAAGGCGTCGATGGCGGCGGTGTAGGGCGCGATGTCCAGACCCTGCCCGGCGAGCCAGTCGTCCGAGTAGTACTTGTCGAGATAGCGGTCCCCGGGGTCGCACAGCAGGGTCACGACACTCCCCTGCCGTCCCTCGGACACCATCTCCGCGACGATCTTCAGTGCGCTCCACAGGCCCGTGCCCGTCGAACCGCCCGCCTTGCGGCCGATGGCGCGTTCCAGGGCCCGGACGGCGGCCACGCTCGCCGCGTCGGGCACCTTCATCATGCGGTCGATCGCGCCGGGCACGAAGCTCGGTTCCATCCGGGGCCGGCCGATGCCCTCGATGCGCGAGCCGCAGTCGCACGTGACGTCCGGATCGCCGGTGGTCCAGCCGTCGAAGAAGCAGGAGTTCTCGGGGTCGGCCACGCAGACGCGGGTGTCGTACTGCATGTAGTGGACGTAGCGCGCGAGGGTCGCGGAGGTGCCGCCGGTGCCCGCCGTGGCGACGATCCACGCCGGCTCGGGGAACCGCTCCATCCGGAGCTGGCGGAAGATGGATTCGGCGATGTTGTTGTTCCCGCGCCAGTCCGTGGCGCGTTCGGCGTAGGTGAACTGGTCCATGTAGTGGCCGCCCGTCTCGGCCGCGAGGCGGGCGGACTCCTCGTACATGGTGCGCGGGTCGTCCACGAAATGGCAGCGGCCGGAGTGGAACTCGATGAGGCGGATCTTCTCGGCGCTCGTCGTGCGCGGCATGACGGCGATGAAGGGGACGCCGATCAGCTTCGCGAAGTACGCCTCCGAGACCGCCGTCGAACCGCTGGAGGCCTCGATCACCGGTCTGCCCGGCCGGATCCAGCCATTGCACAGGCCGTACAGGAACAGCGAGCGGGCGAGCCGGTGCTTGAGGCTGCCGGTGGGGTGGGTCGACTCGTCCTTGAGGTACAGGTCGATGCCCCAGCGCTCCGGCAGCGGGAACGGGAGCAGGTGCGTGTCGGCCGAGCGGTTGGCGTCGGCCTGGACCCTGCGGACGGCCTCTTTCAGCCACGCGCGGTAGCCGGTGTCACTGTGGTCGACGTCCAGGGTCACGCCGGTGCGGGTCTGCTGGGGAGTGCTCACGAGGGGGGCTCCTAACGCTGCGCGCCGACGACGGATCGCGCGGCCGACCCCCCGATCATAAGCACCCGGCGCACGCTTCTCACCTGCATAAACGCACCTTTGAGCCCCCCAAAGCGCCCCCTGGGGCAGAGGCCGGTGCAAGGGGGCGCGCGGTCCCGGGGGCGCATCCGCGAGTGTGCTGCGGGCGCCCCCGGCCGAGGGGCTCGCACGTACTGGTGCTCGGCGCCGGGTGGGGGCAGACTGCACCGCGGGGCCGAGGTTCGGGACGGTTTCGGGCCGAGGCTCCCGGCAGGGCACGACGCAGCACCGGCGCGGCGCGCCACCGCGGACGCGGGGGGCGCCACCGGGAAGGAGCGGTTCCCGGACGGGGCACACTGGACCAGGACACGAGCCCGTACCGGGCGCCGCGGGGAGCGGGCCGGTACACCGACGCGCACAAGGGGGCGGGTGGCATGGCGGAGCCGGAGTTCACGGCCACGGGCGTGCGGATCGGGAAGCGGCTGCGTTCGCTCACCCGGGCCGGGCAGGTCCGGATCAGCGGCGGCCGGGTCGAACTGCTGACCAGCTACGGCAGCGAGATCGACAGCGCCCCGGTGCAGGCCGTGCGGGCGTCCAAGCCCTGGTTCGGACCCGAGGACCGGGCGACGGCCGACCTCAACGGCAACCGGTACCTGCTCACCCTGGGCGAGCACGATCCCGCCCCGGGGGAGCCGGGCCCGCCGGCCGCGCGGCGCTTCATCGAGGCCGTGCGCCGGGCGGCGGGGCGTGGCGACTGAGATGTCCGCGAGTTGCGCTCCCTCACCCCCTGCGTCACTCTGGTCTCACGTCACTCTGGGTTTACCGGCGATAACGCTGCGAACCAGCCCGCCGGCCACGACAGCGGGCGGCAGTGTCACGAAGGCGCCCTGCTGGATCCGAACTCCGTGTTCTTCCGGACCTCACGTCGGGGAGTCGCAGCCGTGATCAGCTACCCAAGCAGGCACTGCACGGTGGAGCTCCAAGCCCTGCCGTCGCGGATCGGCCAGGTCCGCAGAATCGTATCTGCGCAATTGCGCTACTGGCATCTGGACGCTCTGATCGACCGGGCCTCGCTCGGCGTGACGGAGCTGTTGTCCAACGTCCACCGGCACGCCCAGCCCGACAAGACATGCACCGTGGAGATAGAGCTGCTGCTCGACCGGCTCACCGTCTCCGTGCGCGACGGCGATCCGCGGATGCCCGTGGTCGACGACGCCGAGCCGTTGGCGACCTGCGGTCGCGGGCTGGCGATGGTGGCCGCCATGAGCGAGAGCTGGGGCGTCCGGCCGGACGGCGAGTCGGGCAAGGTCGTGTGGTTCACCCTGCCGACGGCCGCTCCGGCGGTCGCGGCGCCGACGCGCCGGCGGCGCGCGGTCCAGGAGAAACCCGCGCGCCGGTTCGCCGAGGTCGGGCACGCCGCCGATGTGCTCCGGCCCGAACATGCTCCCGCCCGGTCCGCCGTTGCCGGCTGACCGGGCGGTGACCACCGTTCCCTGCGGGTGGGCTGCGCGGGCCTTTGCCCACCCACGCGCCGCCCGTAACGGCCGGTTGAGGTGTCGAGGTCGCCCGTGGGCGGAGATCGCCGTCGGCGGCTGCGGGCCGCTTCGCGGGCCTTTGCCCACCCACGCGCCGCCCGTAACGGCCGGTTGAGGCGCCGGGGTCACCCGTGGGCGGAGATCACCGTCGGCGGCTGCGGGCCGCTTCGCGGGTCGTTACCCACCCACGCGCCGCCCGTAACGGTCAGTTGAGGCGCCGGGGTCACCCGTGGGCGGAGATCGCGGTCGGCGGCTGCGGGCCGCTGCGCGGGCCTTTGCCCACCCACGCGCCGCCCGTAACGGCCGGTTGAGGTGCCGAGGTCGCCCGTGGGCCTTGATCGCCGTTGGCGGCTTGCGGGGCGTGGGGGGGGGTGGGGCATCGCCGTGCCGGTCGTGAGTCGTCGGGGTCAGGGGTTGCGTTTCGTGGGGCCGAATTCCTCGGTCAGGACCGAGAGGCGGCGCCAGTACTCGTCCTCGTCGATCTCGCCGGAGGCGAAGCGGTGGCCGAGTACCGCGATGGGTGAGTGCTCGTCGACGGGTGACCGGCGCGCGGGTCCGCCGCGGCCGCGCCACCCCGTGCGGCGCAGCAGTGCGATGCCGCCGCCGATCACCAGCGCCCAGATGACCGGGAAGAACAGGATCCACGGGCCGGGCCCGCCGTCGCCGAAGTGCGCCAGGGTCTGCATGTCGTCCCTCTCCTCTTTCGCGTACCGGAATGCGTGGTGCTTCGAGCCTCGCCCCGGACGGGGCCCGCGGTCGTCGTACGGCCGGCGGCCGTGCGCGTACCTCGCCGGGAGCAGGCGGGCCGGTCCCGCGTGCTCCGGCCGGTCTCGACTTCTGTAACTACTGGTATGTACAGTGCGGTCATGAACACCTCGGAGCGGCTGATCGAGTCGACCCGCGCCCTGCTGTGGGAGCGCGGCTACGTGGGCACCAGCCCGAAGGCGATCCTGGAGCGCTCGGGCGCCGGGCAGGGCAGCATGTACCACCACTTCAAGGGCAAGCCCGACCTCGCGCTGGCCGCGATCCGGCGGACCGCGGAGGAGATGCGCGCCACCGCCGCGGCCGTGCTCGACGGGCCGGGGACGCCGTACGAGCGCATCGAGGCGTATCTGCGGCGCGAGCGGGACGTGCTGCGGGGCTGCCCGGTGGGCCGGCTGACCATGGACCCGGACGTGATCGCCAGCGCCGAGCTGCGCGCGCCCGTCGACGAGACGCTCGGCTGGCTGCGCGGGCGGATCGCCGCGCTCGTCGAAGAGGGCCGGGAGCAGGGGCAGTTCGGGCCCGAGCTGGACGGCGAGGAGATCGCCGCGGCCGTCGTCGCGACCGTCCAGGGCGGTTACGTCCTGGCCCGCGCCTCCGGCTCCCCCGCCGTGTTCGACGCGGGTGTGCGGGGCCTGCTCTCCCTGCTGGCACCCCGGACCCCCTGAGGAGACCTCGGATGCACGCCCTGCAGTACGAGATCACCCTGCCCGCCGACTACGACATGAGCGTCATCCGCGACCGGGTGGCCCGCCGGGGCCGTCTGCTGGACGACTGGGAGGGGCTCGGCCTCAAGGCCTACCTGATCCGCGAACGCGGCCTGCGCGGCTCACCGGTCAACGCGTACGCGCCCTTCTACCTCTGGAACACCGTCGACGGCATGAACGCCTTCCTCTGGGGCGGCGGCTTCCAGGGCATCGTCGACGACTTCGGGCGCCCGTCCGCACGGCAGTGGACCGGTCTGGCGTACGAGGAAGGGGCGGGCGGGCAGGCGAGGTTCGCGGTGCGGGAGCGGCAACAGCTGCCGGACGACGGGCTGCTGGCCGACCTCGCGGCGGACGCGGCGGACGGGGCACGGCGGTCCGCGGCACGGGACGGGGCCCTGCTGGCCGCGGCCGCCGTCGACACCAGCCGCTGGGAGCTGGTGACGTTCTCCCTCTGGGACCATGAGCCGGCCGGTGCCGAGGGGGACGTCTTCGAGGTGCTGCACCTGTCGGCGCCGGGACGGGACCGGATACGCCGGGGGCGCAGGTGGTGAGCGCGGTCCGCACGGTGCTGGGGGACGTCCGCCCCGGGGACCTGGGCGTGTGCGACGCCCACGACCACCTGTTCTTCGGCAGCCCCTTGCTGCCCGGCCAGGAACTGCGCGGCGCGGCGGCGGCGCGGGCGGAGCTGACGGCGTTCCGGGAGCAGGGCGGCGGGGCCGTGGTGCAGTGGACGCCGTACGGGCTCGGGCGGCGGGCCGCGGATCTGCCGGCCCTGTCCCGGGAGACCGGCGTGCACGTGGTGGCGGCGACCGGACTGCACCAGGCGGCGCACTACGACGAGGACACGCTCACCCGGCTGCGCGGCCGGCTCGCCGACGTCTTCGTCGCCGAACTCACCGACGGCATCGGGACGTCGGGGGTGCGGGCCGGACTGGTGAAGGTCGCCGGCGGGTTCCACGCCCTGGACGCGCACGCCCGGTGGACGCTGGCTGCGGCCGCCGAGGCCCATCACGCGACGGGCGCGCCGATCGCGGTGCACCTGGAGCTGGGCACCGGCGCCCTGGACGTCCTGGACGTGCTGTGCGGGGAGCGGGAGGTGCCGCCGCACCGGGTGGTGCTCGGGCACCTGAACCGCTCCCCCGACCTCGTCACCCACCGGCAGGCCGCCGGGACCGGCTGCTATGTGGCGTTCGACGGCCCGTCCCGCGCGCACCACGCCACGGACTGGCGGATGCCGGACGCCGTACGGGCCCTGGCCGACGCCGGGTTCGGCGACCGGCTGCTGCTGGGCGCGGACACCACCACGGCCGCCGCCCGCTCGGTGAACGGCGGCCCCGGGATGCCGTATCTGCTGCGCCGGGTGCGCCCGCGCCTCGTCCAGGCGGTGGGCGAGGACCTGGTGCGGCGGATCCTCACGGAGAACCCGGGGCGGGCGTTCGGGACCGAGTGGCGGCGCTGACCTCAGGTGGAGGCCTGGTCGCTGTCCTTCATCGCGCCCCAGCCGTGCCAGCGGTCGACCTCGACCCAGGCGCTGACCCGGGGCCGGGCCCGCTCCGGGTAGGGCTTGCCGGTGTAGTGCCGGGCGAGCGTGTCGATGTCGGCCAGGCCCTCGTCGTCGTACATCTCGGTGACGCGGCCGATGAGGGTGACGTGGGTGTACCAGTCGTCGCCGGCGAGGACGGTGAGCGTCACGCGCGGGTCGCGGCGCAGGTGCTTCAGGCGGACGCGGCCCGCGTCGAGGTTGATCAGCACCCGGCCGTTCTTCCACACGTACCAGGTGGCGGTGGAGACCGGGGCTCCGTCGGAGCGCAGTGTGGCCATGACGCACGGGTTGGGCCGGCTCAGCAGGGCCTCGGCCTCGGGCGGCAGCGGCGGCTTGGACATGGGGGGGCCTCCGGGGTGTTCAGGCGGACGGGTTGTCGTCGAAGCTGGCGAAGTAGGCGGCGACCATGTCCTCGTCGCCGTGGCCCCGGGCTGCGGCGCGCTCCATGCGGGCGGCCGCGGCCTCGGCCACGTCCAGGCGGACGCCGTGCTCCGTGCCCGCCCGGACGATCAGGCGGGCGTCCTTGGCGGCGGTGCTCACCGCGAACTGGGGCGGGGTGAGCCGGTCGTCGAGGACCAGGTCGGACTTGGCGCGCAGGTAGCCCATGTCGAGCGGGCCGCCCGCGACGAGGTCGAAGAAGTCGCGCGGGTCCACGTCGAGGGCCTTGGCCAGGGCGAGTGCCTCGCCGGCGGCGGCCGTGACGGCGAGGACCCAGCTGTTGGCGACCAGCTTCAGCCGGGTGGCGGCGGCCGTGGCCCCGTCCTCGCCGGTCCAGACGGTGCGTGTGCCGACGGCGTCGAAGACCGGCGTCACCCGTTCCCTGCCCTCGGCGGGCCCGGCGGCGAGCACGGTCAGCTTCCCGGCCTCGGCGGGCTGCCGGGTGCCCAGGACGGGAGCGTCGTAGAAGACCAGGTCGTGGGCGCGGGCGAAGGCGGCCAGCGCGGCGACGTCGTCGAGGCCGGCGGTGCTGGACTGCACCCACGCGGTGCCGGGGCGCAGGGCGGAGGCGGCCTCGCGCAGCGTCCGCAGGGCGGCGGGGCCGTCGTGGAGCACGGTCAGGACGACGTCGGCGCCACGGACCGCCTCGGCGGGCGTGCCGGCGATGTGGGCGCCCTCGGCGGCCAGGGGTTCGGCCTTGGCGCGGGTGCGGTTCCAGGCGCGGACGGTGTGCCCGGCCCGGGCGAGGTTGCGGGCCATCGCGGCGCCCATGATGCCGGTGCCCAGGACGCTCACGGTGAGCTGGTCGGTCATTGCGTCAACTTCCTCGGTGGTGCGGTGCGGGCGTGCTCTGTGGCACCAGCCTGCCCCCTCGGCGGCTCGCCTTCCCGGAAGCGGCGGCGCCAAGCCTGATACCAGTGGGGTCAGGCTGCCGCCGCCCGCGGAGTCCCGCATGCGGTGACGCCGGGTCAGGGGCGGCCCGTGAGGGCTCCCAGCGGATCGTCCAGGACCGGCTGCCAGGCCAGTTCGGCCGCGCCGACCAGGCTGTTGTGGTCGAGGGTGCACGCCAGGATGGGGACGCCGCCGCTCTGGCCCCACAGGCTGCGGTCGGCGACGACCGCGCGGAGGCGGGCCGGGTCGGCGTCCAGGAGCGTGCGGTGCAGGCCGCCGAGGATGATCCGGTCCGGGTTGAGGATGTTGACCAGACCGGCGAGTCCCAGGCCGAGCCGGTCGATGAGGGCCTCGGCGGCGGTGCGCACTCCCGGATCGTCGTAGTGGTGACGGATCAGGTCGATGGACTGCTGGAGCAGGGACACCTCGGGGCCCGGGTCACGGCCCGCCTCGGTGAGGAAGGCCAGCGGGTCGGTCTCGACGTCGAGGCAGCCGCGGCTGCCGCAGTGGCAGGGCCGGCCCTCCGGGTGCACGGTGAGGTGCCCGACCTCCAGCGCGAGACCCGAACTGCCCCGGTGCAGGCGGCCGTCGAGGACGAGGGCGCCGCCGACGCCCCGGTGGCCGGTGGCCACGCACAACAGGTCGCGGGAGCCGCGTCCGGCGCCGTGCCGGTGCTCGGCGAGCGCGGCGAGGTTGACGTCGTTCGCGGCGAAGGCGGGCCCGTCGAGGCCGGCCGCGCGCACCTGCTCGGCGAAGATGTCCCGCACGGGCGCGCCCGCGGGCCAGGCCAGGTGCAGGGGGTTGAGGGCGAGGCCCTCGGGTTCGGCGACGGCGGACGGCACGGCGAGGCCCGCGCCGACGCACCGGCGTCCGGTCTCGCGGAGCAGCTCGGCGCCCGCCGCGACGACGGAGGCGAGCACCTTCGCCGGGTCGGCGTCGACGGTCTCGCAGCCGGGCGCCGTGGCGACGATACGGCCGCCCAGCCCGACCAGCGCCGCCCGGAACCCGTCGGCGTGGACCTGCGCGGCGAGGGCGACGGGCCCGTCCTCGGCGACGGCCAGCCGGTGCGAGGGCCGGCCCTGGGAGCCGGCCGCCGCGCCGGGCCGGGCGTCGACCCGGATCAGTCCGAGCGCCTCCAGCTCGGCGGCGACCGCGCCGGCCGTCGCCCGGGTCACGCCGAGTTCGGCGGTGAGCACGGCCCGGGTCGGGGCGCGTCCGGTGTGCACGAGCTCCAGCGCGGGTCCGAGGGCCCCGCGACCCCGGTCCAGCCGTGTCCTCGACGTGCTCCCATCCCCCGGCCGGGGGTCCGCCTTCCCGCTCATGAGGGCGAGTCTGTCATGATCCGCCGCAGCGGCGGCCTACAGGCCGCTGACCCGGAGCGTGATGTTGAGCCGTCCGGTCAGACCGAGCCCGGGCGGTGCCGTGCCGGCGTGCACCCGGGGCACCCCGTGGTGGGCGAGACGGGAGGGGCCGCCGAAGACGAACAGGTCGCCGCTGCGCAACTCGACGTCGGTCCAGGGCCGGGTGCGGGTCTCGGTGTTGCCGAAGCGGAAGACGCAGGTGTCGCCCAGGCTCAGTGACACCACCGGTGCGTCCGACTTCTCGTCGCTGTCGCGGTGCATGCCCATGCGGGCGTCGGCTCCGTAGAAGTTGATCAGCGCGATGTCGTAGGCGGGCGCCGGCCCGCCGAGGGTGTCGCGCACCGCCCGGCGGCCCAGGTCGCCGAGCCGGTCCGGGAAGGGCTTGACCGGGGCGCCGTCCCCGTCGGTGACCGTGCGGGCGTAGCCGTAGGGGTACGGGTGCCATCCCAGGCAGACCTGCCGGGCGGTCATGGTGCCGCCGCCGGGGGTGCGGACCATGCGCAGTCCGGCGGGCGGCCGGGCCCAGACGCGGCAGGCGTCGAGCAGGGAGCGCTGCTCCTCGGCGTCCAGCCAGTCCGGCACGTGCACCGCACCGGGCGCGATCTCGCCGCGGGACCTGGGGAAGAGCTCGCCGTCCATGCCCTCCATCCTGCCCGACCGGGGCTGAGCTGCTGCTCGGCTAGCCTGGAGGCACGATGAACGACCGTATGACGACGCCGTGGGGCGCGCTCGCGCTGACCCGTTTCCCCGAGGACCCGCGCGAGACGCTGCGCGCCTGGGACGCCTCCGACGAGTACCTGCTGCGGCACCTGGAGCGTGAAGAGGTCCCGCTGTCCGGCACGGTCGTGGTGGTCGGGGACCGCTGGGGCGCGCTGGTCACGGCGCTCGCGGAGCACCGGCCGGTGCAGATCACCGACTCGTACCTGACACAGGAGGCGACGCGCGCGAACCTGGCGCGGGCCGGGGTGGAGCCGGACGCGGTTCGGCTGCTCACCACCCAGGACCCGCCGCCCGAGCGGGTCGACGTGCTGCTGGTGCGGGTGCCGAAGAGCCTGGCGCTGCTGGAGGACCAGTTGCTGCGGCTGGCGCCGGCCGTGCACGCGGGGACGGTGGTCGTGGGCACGGGGATGGTGAAGGAGATCCACACCTCGACGCTCCGGCTGTTCGAGCGGATCCTCGGTCCGACCCGTACCTCCCTGGCCGAGAAGAAGGCCCGGCTGATCTTCTGCACACCGGATCCGGCCCTGGAGCGGCCGGCCGGTCCGTGGCCGTACGTCTACACGCTGCCGGACGGGATCGGTGCCGTCTCCGGGCGCACGGTGGTCAACCACGCGGGCGTGTTCTGCGCGGACCGGCTCGACATCGGCACCCGGTTCTTCCTGCGCCACCTGCCGGAGGGCAGGGGCGGCCGGGTGGTGGACCTCGGGTGCGGCAACGGGATCGTGGGGACGGCCGTGGCGCTGGCCGACCCGGGCGCCGAGGTGCTGTTCGTGGACGAGTCGTTCCAGGCCGTGGCGTCGGCGGAGGCCACGTACCGGGCCAACGGAGTGCCGGGACGGGCGGAGTTCCGGGTGGGCGACGGGCTGGCGGGGGTGCCGTCCGGCAGTGTCGACCTGGTGCTGAACAATCCGCCGTTCCACTCCCACCAGGCGACCACCGACGCCACGGCCCGGCGGATGTTCAGCGGGGCACGGCGCGCGCTGCGGCCCGGCGGGGAGCTGTGGGTGATCGGCAACCGGCACCTGGGCTACCACGTGAAGCTGCGCAAGCTCTTCGGCAACAGCCGGGTCGTGGCGAGCGATCCGAAGTTCGTGGTGCTGAAGGCCGTCAAACGGTAGGCGCGCCCAGCGTCCTGAGGGTGCGGGCCACCGCCCGGGTCATCGCGTCGCGGGCGACCGTGAGGTAGCCGCGCGGGTCGACCGCCTCCGGACGGTCGGCGAGGAAGTCGCGGATCGCGCCTGTCAGGGCGATGTTCAGGGCCGTGCCGATGTTGACCTTGGTGATGCCGCCGGCGATCGCGGCCGTGAGTTCGCCGTCGGGGACGCCGGACGAGCCGTGCAGTACCAAGGGGACGTCCAGGGCGGCCGACAGGCGCTTGAGGAGCGCGTGGTCGAGAGCCGCGGTGCGGGTGGTCATGGCGTGGGCGCTGCCGACGGCGACGGCCAGGGCGTCCACGCCCGAGTCCGCGACGAAGGCCCTGGCCTCCTCGGGGTCGGTGCGGGCGCCCGGGGCGTGGGCGTCCAGCGGGGGTCTGCCGTTCTTGCCCCCGATCTGGCCCAACTCGGCCTCGATCCACAGGCCGTGGGCGTGCGCCCAGTCGACCGCCGCCCGGGTCGCGGCGAGGTTCTCCGCGTAGGGCAGGCGGGCCGCGTCGTACATCACGGAGCTGAAGCCGGCGTCCACCGCCTGGTACAGCAGGGCGTCGTTCTGGACGTGGTCGAGGTGCAGGGCGACGGGTACGGCGGCGTCCTCGGCGGCCGCGGCGGCGGCCCGGGCGAGCGGCAGCAGCCGTCCGCCGCGGAACCTGACCGCGTTCTCGCTGACCTGGAGGACGACGGGGGCGTGTGCGGACTCGGCGCCCGCGATGACGGCCTCGACGTGCTCCAGCGTGATGATGTTGAAGGAGGCGACGGCGGAGCGGGCGGCGGCGGCCCGGGTGACGAGGTCGCCGGTGGTGGTGAGGGGCACGGGGTCTCCAGGGTCAGGGCGCGAGGATCACCGAGCGGGTGAGGTGGCGGGGGCGGTCGGGGTCCAGTCCGCGGGACGCGGCGAGGGCGACCGCGAGGCGCTGCGCCCGGACGAGTTCGGCGAGCGGGTCCAGGTCGCCGGCGATCCACAACGCCCCGGTGGCGCGCACCTGTTCGGCGAGCCCGTCCGGCGCGTCGCCGAGCATCCAGGCCGCCGTGCCCGTGGTGCTGACGCTGATGGGGCCGTGCCGGTACTCCATCGCCGGGTACGCCTCCGCCCAGGCCAGGGCGGCCTCGCGCATCTTCAGTCCGGCCTCGTTCGCCAGGCCGACGGTCCAGCCGCGCCCGAGGAACGTGAACTGGCCGCACTCCACGAGCCCTTCGGGCAGGGGCTCCGCCAGCGCGGTCCGGGCGTCGGTGACGGCGGCCGGGGGGTGCAGGCCGAGGTGCGCGCGCAGCAGGGTGAGGGCGGTGGTGGCGAACCGGGTCTGGACGACGGACCGTTCGTCCGCGTAGGCGAGGACGGCGAGGTCGTCGGCGGCCGCCCGCACGGGGGTGTCGGGGTCCGCGGTGACGGCGGTCGTGCGGGTGCGGCCCTTGAGCCGGCCGAGCAGGTCGAGGACCTCGGTCGTGGTGCCGGATCGGGTGAGGGCGACGACCCGGTCGTAGGCGCGGCCGTGCGGGAACTCCGAGGCGGCGAACGCGTCGGTCTCGCCCTGGCCCGTGCTCTCGCGCAGGGCGGCGGCGGCCTGCGCCATGAAGTACGAGGTGCCGCAGCCGACGACGGCCACGCGCTCGCCCGGTGCCGGCAGCACGGGCGCGAGCTCCGCCGCCTGCGCGGCGGCCCGGGCCCAGCACTCGGGCTGACTGGTCAGCTCGTCCTCGACATGTGTCATGCCGCACCCTCCGCGGTGGTCTCGACCCGGTGCTGGTCATTGATGCCAGACTGATCGTTGTTGCAAGATATCTTCATCTTTCGAGCATCATCAAGCATGCGGTGGCATCGGTTGCGTTAAGGTCGCCCGAGATCGAGACGTGGAGGTGCGGATGTCGCGGGACGCCCGCTGGAAGGCGCTGCTGGAACTGCTCGTGGAGCGCGGCCGGCTGGACGTCGAGGAGGCGGCCGGGGAGCTCGGGGTGTCGGCGGCGACGATCCGCCGCGACTTCGACGGGCTGGCCGAGCAGCAGATGCTGGTGCGCACCCGGGGCGGCGCGGTCGTGCACGGCGTGTCCTACGAGCTGCCGCTGCGCTACAAGACGGCCCGGCACGCCTCGGAGAAGCAGCGCATCGCCAAGGCCGTCGCGGACCTGGTCGCGCCCGGGGAGGCGGTCGGGCTGACCGGCGGCACGACCACGACGGAGGTGGCGCGGGCCCTGGCCGTGCGCGGGGACCTGGGGACCGGCTCGCCCGCGCTGACCGTGGTGACGAACGCGCTGAACATCGCCAGCGAGCTGGCCGTGCGGCCCCAGTTCAAGATCGTGCTGACCGGCGGGGTCGCGCGGGCCCAGTCGTACGAGCTGGTCGGGCCGCTGGCGGACGGGGTGCTCGGGCAGATCACCGTCGACGTGGCGGTGCTCGGCGTCGTCGCCTTCGACGTCACGCACGGTGCCGCGGCGCACGACGAGGCGGAGGCGGCGATCAACCGGCTGCTGTGCGAGCGGGCGGAGCGGGTGATCGTGGCGGCCGACTCCAGCAAGCTGGGGCAGCGGGCGTTCGCCCGGATCTGCGCGGCGGAGGCGGTGGACACGCTGGTCACGGACACGGCGGCCGACGCGGGGACGGTACGGGCCTTCGAGGAGGCCGGGCTGCGGGTGCGCACGGTGTGACGGCGGCGCCGGGCCGCCGGCCGTCCTAGGCTGGGGCTGAGACGCACCCGGCAGGGAGGCAGTCATGGGCGGAACGGCGCAGGACCGGGGCGTGCCGGGCGGACGGCGGTACGTGCCGATCGCGGAGCACGGCCTGATCGGGGATCTGCGCAGCGTGGCCCTCGTGGGCACCGACGGCACGATCGACTGGTACTGCTGCCCGGCCTTCGACGCGCCGAGTGTCTTCGCCTCGATCCTGGACGCGGAACGCGGCGGCTGCTTCGAGCTGGCGGCGGCCGTGCCGGCCCGCACCAAGCAGTTCTACTTCCCCGACACGAACGTGCTGATCACGCGGTTCTTCACCGAGGACGGCGTGGGCGAGGTGCAGGACTTCATGCCGGTCGACGGCGAGTCGGTCGAGGCCGAGCGGCACCGGCTGATCCGGCGGGTGGTGTGCGTGCGCGGCTCGATCCCGTTCCGTACGCGCGTGGCACCGCGGTTCGACTACGGCAGCCGGTCGCACACGGTCCGGCCGGCCGGCGGGGTGGTGGTCTTCGAGACCGAGGGAATGGCGCTGGCGCTGACCGCGACTGTGCCGCTGGAGGCAGACGGGCCGGACGTGTGCGGGGACTTCAAGCTCTCCGAGGGCGAGACGGCGGTGTTCGCGCTGGACAAGGTCGGCGGCGACGTGGCGCCCCGCCGGTGTGCGCACACGGAGGCCGAGGAGCAGTTCGCGGCGACCGTGGCGTACTGGCGGCGCTGGCTGTCCGCGTCCCGGTACAAGGGCCGCTGGCGGGAGATGGTGCACCGCTCGGCCCTGACCCTGAAACTGCTCACCTACGCGCCGACCGGGGCGATCGTCGCCGCGCCCACGACGAGCCTGCCGGAGCGGCTCGGCGGCGAACGCAACTGGGACTACCGGTACGTGTGGGTGCGGGACGCGGCCTTCTGCGTGTACGCCCTGCTCAGGCTGGGGTTCACCGGCGAGGCCGAGGCCTTCATGCGGTTCGTGACCCGGCACGTCAGCCCCGGGGACGGCACGCACTCCGGCCCGCTGCAGATCATGTACGGCATCGACGGGCGCACCGAGCTGCCCGAGCGGGAGCTGGACCACCTGGAGGGCCACCACGGCTCGGCGCCGGTCCGGGTGGGCAACGCGGCGGCCGACCAGCTCCAGCTGGACATCTACGGTGCGCTGATCGACTCCATCTACCTCTACGACAAGTGGGCGCAGCCCATCTCCAGCGGCCAGTGGGACGACGTGTGCGCGCTGGTGGACTGGGTCTGCGCACACTGGGACCAGCCCGACGAGGGCGTCTGGGAGACCCGGGGCGGGCGGAAGAACTTCCTGTACTCCCGGCTGATGTGCTGGGTGGCGATCGAACGGGCCGTCCGGATGGCCAACCGGCGCGGGCTGCCCGCCGACCTGCCCCGCTGGCGGGAGTGCCGCGACACGATCTACCGGCGGATCATGAGCCGGGGCTGGTCCGAGCGGCGCCGGGCGTTCGTGCAGCACGAGGACGGCGACGTGCTGGACGCGGCCGTGCTGATGATGCCGCTGACGAAGTTCATCGCCCCGACCGACCCGAAGTGGCTGTCGACGCTGGACGCGCTGACCGAGGAACTGGTGTCCGACTCTCTCGTCTACCGCTACGACCCGCGCTCCAGCCCCGACGGGCTGCGCGGCGACGAGGGCACGTTCTCCATCTGCTCGTTCTGGTACGTCGAGGCGATGGTGCACGCCGGCCGGATCGACGAGGCGCGCCTGGCCTTCGAGAAGATGCTCACCTACGCCAACCATCTCGGCCTGTACGCCGAGGAGATCAGCCACACCGGGGAGCAGCAGGGCAACTTCCCGCAGGCGTTCACGCATCTGGCGCTGATCAGCGCGGCCTTCAACCTGGACCGGGCCCTGGGCTGAGGCTCAGTGGCCGTGGCCGTCGTCCGTGTGACCCTCGGGGGTGGCGGGTGCGGCCCCGCCGGAACCGGCGCGGACGGTGAAGGCGGCCGTGTGGACCTCGCCGTCGTGGCGGAAGTCGAGGAACAGGCGGTAGGAGCCCGCGCTGGGTGCCGTGGCCGTGAACGACAGGTCCGGACCGGGCCTGGTGGTGCCGTCGCCCGGTTCGCCGTTCGGGTGGACGTGCAGGTAGGCGAGGTCGCCGGAGCGCAGGGCGACCAGGTGGCCGTAGGCGCCGAGGTAGGGCTGGAGGTCGGTGACGGGCCTGCCGTCGCGGGAGACCTTCAGCTTCAGTTCGCTCGCCTTGCCGGGGTGCAGGGCGCCGGCCAGCTCGACCTCGTAGCCGTTGGTCTCGGACGTGCCGCTCGGGGCGGGGAGTTCCTTCGGCCGGAACGGGCCGGAGGCGGCGAGGTCGGCGCCGAGGGTGAGGTTCTTCGCGCCCTGCCGCGCCGGGGTGAAGTCGGCGAAGACGCGGTAGCCGCCCGCACGGGGCAGGTCGACGGGGATGCTCCAGGTGCCGTCGGCGGCGCGGGTGGGGTGCAGGTGGCGGTAGGTGAGCAGGTCGCGTGAGGCCACGATGAGGTGGAGTTCCTTGTCGTGTTCGCGCCGGTAGGAGGTGACCGCGCGGCCGTCGGCGTCCCGGACCGTGAAGCGCAGGTCGGTGCGCTGTCCCGCGGTGACCCGCGGCGTGGCGAGGTCGAGCGTGTAGCCGCCCTCGGAGATCTGCAGCCCTCCCGCGGGGGGCGTGTCGTGTCCCGCGTGTCCGTCGCCCTGGCCGGGCCGGGGCGCGGGCCGGGTGTGCTCCTCCCGGTGCTTCGGCGGGTCGTCGGCGACGACCGGGCCGATGCCCTGGCCGACCCCGTAGGCCGTGCCGAACGTGGCGGCCAGGGCGGCGGCGAAGGCGCTGATCTTCAGTGCGGTGTTCATGACCTTCGGCTCCTTCAGGTACCGGGCCTCCCGCTCGAATGCGGGGCCTTCTAGCACTTCACCATACCCCTAGGGGGTACCTAGTCAAGTCGTTCCGGCGCTTGCATCGTATACCCCTCAGGGGTATACAGGAAAGGAGGCCGGGCATACCCCCCGTCCGTATATGTGGATCACCCGAGGAGGCACCGATGGTCACCACCTACGCCGTCGCCGGAATGTCCTGCGGTCACTGCAAGGCCACGCTCACCGAGGTCATCGGCGAGCTGGACGGCGTCAGCGGCGTCGACGTCGACCTCGGTGGCGGGCACGTCACCGTCACCACGGCCGGCGAGCCCGACGACGCCGCGATCGCCGAGGTCGTCGACGAGGCCGGCTACACGCTCACGGGGAGGGCCTGAGCCATGAGCACCGGCACGACCGGCACCGCCGCCGAGGTGGAACTCGCCATCGGCGGCATGACGTGCGCCTCCTGCGCGGCACGCATCGAGAAGAAGCTCAACCGCATGGAGGGGGTCAGCGCCACCGTCAACTACGCCACCGAGAAGGCGAAGGTCAGCTACCGGGGTGACGTGGCCGTCGGCGATCTGATCGCCACGGTCGAGGCGACCGGGTACACGGCCCGGGAGCCCGCCCCCGAGCCGGCGCCCGGCTCGGAGCCCGGCGAACCGGCCGACGAGCCCGACGCCCTCCGGCCGCTGCGCGAGCGGCTGATCACGGCCGTGGTCCTGTCGGTGCCCGTCGTGGCCATGGCCATGATTCCGGCCCTGCAGTTCACGTACTGGCAGTGGCTGTCCCTCACGCTGGCCGCGCCCGTCGTGACCTACGCGGCATGGCCCTTCCACAAGGCGGCCTTCGTCAACGCCCGGCACGGCGCGGCCACCATGGACACCCTGATCTCGGTCGGCACGTCGGCCGCGTTCCTGTGGTCGCTGTGGGCCCTGTTCCTCGGCACCGCGGGCACACCGGGCATGACGCACCCGTTCGAGCTGACCATCGAGCGCACCGACGGCGCGGGCAACATCTACCTGGAGGCCGCCGCGGGCGTGACCGCCCTCATCCTGGCGGGGCGGTACTTCGAGGCCCGGGCCAAGCGCAAGGCGGGGGCGGCGCTGCGGGCGCTGCTGGAGCTGGGCGCGAAGGACGTCACCGTGGTGCGCGAGGGCGGCCGGGAACGGACCGTGCCGGTGGGCGAGTTGCGCGTCGGGGACCGGTTCCTGGTGCGCCCCGGGGAGAAGATCGCCACCGACGGAACCGTGGTCGAGGGGTCGTCGGCCGTGGACGCGTCCATGCTCACCGGTGAGTCCGTGCCGGTGGAGGTGGGTGCCGGGGACCCGGTCACGGGCGCCACGCTGAACGCCGGCGGACGACTCGTCGTGCGCGCCACGCGCGTCGGAGCCGACACTCAACTCGCCCGGATGGCCCGGCTGGTGGAGGACGCGCAGAACGGCAAGGCCGCCGCGCAGCGCCTGGCGGACCGGATCTCGGCCGTGTTCGTGCCGGTCGTGATCGCCCTGGCGCTGGGGACGCTGGGCTTCTGGCTCGGCAACGGGGTCGGGCTCACGGCCGCCTTCACCGCCGCGGTGGCGGTCCTCGTCATCGCCTGCCCGTGTGCCCTGGGTCTCGCCACCCCGACCGCGCTGCTGGTCGGCACCGGACGCGGCGCCCAGCTCGGCATCCTCATCAAGGGCCCGGAGGTGCTGGAGTCCACCCGCCGCGTCGACACCGTCGTCCTCGACAAGACCGGCACCGTCACCACCGGCCGGATGACCCTGCTGGCCGTGCACGCCGCCGACGGCACCGACGAGGCCGAGGTGCTGCGGCTGGCCGGAGCGCTGGAGCACTCCTCCGAGCACCCGGTCGCCCGGGCCGTCGCCGACGGGGCGCTGCGGAAGCTGGGCGCGCTGCCGGTGCCCGAGGACTTCGCGAACGTTCCCGGGCTGGGCGTCCAGGGTGTCGTCGAGGGCCGCGCGGTGCTGGTCGGGCGGGAGCGACTGCTGGCCGACCGGTCGATGCAACTGCCCGCGGAACTGGCCCGGGCCCGGGCGGCGGCCGAGGACGCCGGGCGCACCACCGTCGCGGTCGCCTGGGACGGCGAGGCGCGGGCCGTGCTGGAAGTCGCCGACGCGGTGAAGGAGACGAGTGCGGAGGCGGTCCGGCGGCTGCGCGCGCTCGGGCTCACGCCCCTGCTGCTGACCGGTGACAACCGGGCCGTCGCCGAGTCCGTGGCCCGTGAGGTGGGCATCGAGGAGGTCATCGCCGAGGTGCTGCCGCAGGACAAGGTGGAGGTCGTCGAGCGGCTGCAGGCCGAGGGCCGTTCGGTCGCCATGGTCGGCGACGGCGTCAACGACGCGGCGGCCCTCGCCCGGGCCGACCTGGGTCTCGCGATGGGCACGGGCACGGACGCCGCGATCGAGGCCGGGGACCTGACCCTCGTCCGGGGCGACCTGCGGGCCGCGGCGGACGCCATCCGGCTCGCCCGGCGCACCCTCGGCACCATCCGCTCGAACCTGTTCTGGGCCTTCGCCTACAACGTGGCGGCCCTGCCGCTGGCCGCGGCCGGGCTGCTCACCCCGATGATCGCCGGGGCGGCCATGGCCTTCTCCTCGGTCTTCGTGGTCGTCAACTCGCTGCGCCTGCGCACCTTCCGCGCCACCGGCTGACACGCCGGCCGGTCTCCGTCAGTGCCGCACGGGCGCGCACCGGGCGGGACGGTGCGCGCCCCCTTGCGGGGGTCACGCCCCCAGTCCGGCCGAGGGGCGCAGGTGCTCGGCCCGGCGGCTCAGCAGGGAGCGGTGGATCTCCCCCGCGCGGATCGCCGTGGTCGACAGCAGCGTCGAGGTCAGACCGTGGGTGTGTTCCGTGCCGCCCTGGAGGTAGATGCCGGCCGTCACGTCCGGGGCGGTCTCGGCGCGGTGGTCGCGGGAGACCCGGATGGCGTCCTCGTCGTCGCGCAGGCAGACCTTGGCCGCCTCGCCCAGCAGCGTGGTGAGGTCCCGGGGACGGTAGCCGGTCGCGTGCACGAGGACGTCGGCCTCCAGCACCCGCTGCTCCCCGGTCGGCAGGAACTCCACGACCACGTCCAGGGAGCCGTCGCCACGCGAGCGCACATCCCGGATCCGGGAGACGTTGAGGAAGCGCAGCCGCTCGCGGCCGGCGACCTTCTCCTGGTAGGAGGTCGCGTACAGGGCCTCGATGAGGTCCATGTCGACGACGGAGTAGTTGGTGGAGCGGTGGTAGTCGAAGAGGGACTGTTTGACCTCGGAGGGTGCGCCGAAGTACACGTCCACCGCCTCCGGGTCGAAGATGCGGTTGGCGAACGGGCTGTCGTCGGCCGGGGTGTAGCCGTACTTGGCGAAGACCGAGCACACCTCGGCCTCGGGGAAGGAGCGGTGCAGGTAGTCGACCGTCTCGGCGGCGCTCTGCCCCGCGCCCAGGACGACGGCGCGGCGCACCGGCGTGCGCCGGTCGCGCAGTTCGGCCACCCGGGGCAGTAACTGGCTGTTGTGCCACACCCGTTCGGACAACTCCACCCCGGGCGGCAGGTGCGGCTCCAGGCCGACGGCGACGCTGAGGTCGCCGGTCCGGTACGTCACGCCGGAGCCGGCGCAGACCACGTCGAACCCGGTGACGGCGCCCGACGCGTCACGCACCGGGTCGACGGCGGTCACCTCGCGGTCGTAGGCCACCAGGTGCCGTACGCGCGCGGCGGCCCACTCGAAGTACTCGTGGAACTCCACCCGCAGCGGGAAGAGCGTCTTCTGGTTCAGGAAGTCGATGAGCCGGCCGCGTTCGCGCAGGAAGCACAGGAAGCTGTAGTCGCTGGCCGGATCGCGCAGGGTGACGAGGTCCTTGAGGAAGGAGACCTGCATCGTGGCGTCGTCGATGAGCATGCCCCGGTGCCAGCCGAAGCGCGGTTGGCGTTCCAGGAAGAGGGCGTTGAGCCGGCGCTCCGGCGGGACCCCCGCGTTGTGTTCCTCGATCGCTATGGCCAGGGCGAGATTTGACGGCCCGAAGCCTATTCCGAGGACGTCGTAGGTGGTGTCCGTGGTGTCCGATCCCGTGAGCGGTGAGTTCACCGTGGCATCGCCTCCCTCAGGCAGCCACATGTTAGATAAGGTTAGCCTTACCTTGCAATGGAGCCGCCGGAGAGGGAGAACCGCATGCGCGTCGCCATGTTCGGCTATCAGACCTGGGGTCACCGCACGCTCCAGGCCCTGCTGGACTCCGACCACGAGGTCGCCCTCGTCGTCACCCACCCCAAGAGCGACCACGCCTACGAGAAGATCTGGGACGACTCCGTCGCCGAACTCGCCGCCAAGCACGACGTCCCCGTCCTCCTGCGCAACCGCCCCGACGACCCCGAACTCCTCGACGCACTGCGCGCGGCCCGCCCGGACCTCATCGTGGCCAACAACTGGCGCACCTGGCTGCCCCCGGAGGTGTTCGACCTCCCGCCGCACGGCACCCTCAACATCCACGACTCGCTGCTGCCGTCGTACGCCGGCTTCTCACCGATCATCTGGGCGCTCCTGAACGGCGAGGAGCGCGTCGGGGTGACGGCACACCGCATGAACGGCGAACTCGACGCCGGTGACATCCTGGTGCAGCGTGCCGTGCCCGTCGGCCCGGCCGACACCGCGACCGACCTGTTCCACCGCACCGTCGACCTGATCGCCCCGATCGTGCGCGAGTCGCTCGACCTGATCTCCACCGGACGGGACGCCGGCCGCTGGCTGCCGCAGGACCGCGGCCGGGCCAGCTTCTTCCACAAGCGCTCCGAGGAGGACAGCCGCATCGACTGGACCTGGCCCGCCGAGCGGCTGGAACGGCTGGTGCGCGCCCAGTCGGACCCCTATCCGAACGCGTACACCTTCCATCGCGGGAAGCGGCTCAGGATCACCTCGGCCGCCGTGTCCGAGGGTTGTTACGGCGGCACGCCCGGGCGGATCTTCATCCGCGAGGGCGACGGCGTGGTCATCGTGGCGGGGCCCGAGGCGCACACCGGCCGCTGCCCCGGTCTCGCCGTCCGGCGGCTGCGCACGGAGGACGGCACGGAGTACGCGGCGACCGACTACTTCCGCACGATGGGGGGCTACCTGACGGCGCGTCCGTGACTGACGCTCCATCACATCACCGCGGAGGGGCGGGGATTGCCCGGAAACCGTTGCTGAGGTAAGGCTTACCTTGCTTTACTGACGGCCGTATGACTCCTGCCAGTACCCGGCGACAAGGGACGCACATGCCGAGAAAGTTCCGCACCACCCTTCTCACCGTCACCCTGGCCGCCGGGTTGGCAGCCTGCGGCTCCGTCAAGGACGACTCCGCCCCCTCCTCCGGCGACGCCGGAGCGGACGCCTCGTCCGCCTTCCCCGTCACCATCAAGCACAAGTTCGGCAGCACGAAGATCGCCGAGGAGCCCGAGCGGATCGTCGTGATCGGCGACGGCGGCACCGACGACGTCGACGCCCTGTACGCCCTCGGGGTCACGCCGATCGCCGTCTCCAAGGACGCCTTCGCCGCCGACGGGGTGCACCCCTGGCTGAAGGACCGGGTCGACACCAAGAAGACCAAGCTCCTGAACACCATGAACGGGGTGGACTTCGAGGAGGTCGCGGCGCTCCGGCCGGACCTGATCCTCGCCACCTCCGACTTCACCCTGGAGAAGAACTACAAGAAGCTCTCCGCGGTGGCCCCGACCATCGGCTACGAGACGGCGTGGGGCAAGCAGACCTGGCAGGAACACGTCCGGGTGGTGGCGAAGGCCGTCGGCAGGCAGGACGAGGCCGGGAAAGCCATCGCGGAGACCGAGGGCAGCATCGCCGAGGTGAAGGTGAAGCACCCCGGGCTGCAGGGCAGGACCTACAGCCTGTCCATCGGCAACACCCCGGCCAAGATCTACACCATCGCCTCCGAGGACGACTTCGCGGCGAAGCTGATGAGCGAGGTCGGGCTGAGCCTCACCCCGTCGGTGAAGAACATCAAGACGGTCAGCGGCAGCCCCACCGGCGAGCTGTCCTTCGAGCAGCTCGACAAGCTCGACGCGGACCTGGTCGTCATCGCCTTCACCACACCGGAGCTGAAGAAGGCCTTCGAGTCCAGCGCGCTGGTGAAGAACATGTCCGCGGTGGAGAAGGACCGCTACGTCGTGACCGACGTGGCGACCATCAGCCAGCTCCGCAGCCCGTCCGTGCTCGGCATCCCGTGGGCGCTGGACAACCTGGAACCCGGATTCGCCAAGCTGGACGAGTAGTCCGGGCAGACCCCCGAGGGGGATCGGAGCGGCGGGGCGTGCGGCACGCCCCGCCGCTCCGGCGTCCGTCAGGTCTCGTCCAGCGCCGAGTCGACCTCCTCCGCCGACATGGCCTCGATCTCCAGGTGGAGCGCGGCGACCTGTTCCAGCCGCCCCGGGGTGTGCTCCTCCGCGGCGAGCCGCTTGGCCATGCCGCCCGGCGTGAGGGTCGCGAACAGCGCCCGCACCGACACCTCGGAGCTGTCCAGGGCCTCCCGCAGCCGGCTCACGATGACGGTGGCCAGCACCGAGTCGCCACCGAGGGCGAAGAACCCGTCGTCCAGGCCCACGGATCCGGCGCCGAGGACGTCGGCCCACACGCGGGCGACGACCGTCTCCAGGGCGGTGCCGGGTACCTGGTGCTCCCCCGGCCCTCGCGTCTCCCACAGCGTCCGGACGGCGCGGCGGTCGAGTTTGCCGTTGGCGGTCAGCGGCAGCTCCGCGGCGACGGCGATCCGGGCCGGGACCATGTGCGGCGGCAGGACCTCCCGGGCCCACCGCCGCAGGTCCTCCTCGCTCGTGCCGGCGTCGGCGGCCACCGCGGCCGCCAGCTGGACGCCGGGCCCCCGCGTCAGACCGGCGACGGCGCGCCGCACCGCCGGATGCCCGGCCAGCCCCGCCTCCACCTCGCCGAGTTCGACACGGAAGCCGCGCAGCTTCACCTGGTGGTCGCGCCGGCCGAGGAACTCCAGTGTGCCGTCGGGCCAGTAGCGGGCGAGGTCACCGGTGCGGTACCAGCGCACCCCGTCGGCCTCGGTGAACTTCCCGGCCGTGCGCTCCGGGTCGCCCCGGTAGCCGAGCGCCACGCCGTCCCCGCCGATCCACAGCTCGCCCGGCACCCAGTCGGGGCAGTCCCGGCCCCGCGGGTCGACGACCCGGCAGCGGACGTTGCGCAGCGGGGTGCCGTAGGGCACGGCCCGCCAGTGCGCGGGCACGCGGGCGTCCACGACCTCGCAGACGGTGGAGTGGATCGCCGTCTCCGTGGTGCCGCCGAGGCCGGTGAACCGGCAGCCGGGCGCCCGCTCGGCGAGCCGCCCGGGCAGGTCGGTGCCCACCCGGTCCCCGCCGAGCAGCACGGCCCGCAGGCCGGCCAGTTCACCGGGGCCGGTGGCGAGCAGCAGCATGTCCAGCAGCGGCGGGACGCAGTTGAGGAGGGTGACCCGGTGCCGGCGCACCAGCTCGGCCCACGGCCGGGCCTCGCGGCGGTCGGCCTCGTCGATCAGCACCACTGCGCCGCCCGCGCTCAGCAGACCGAACAGGTCGAAGACGGAGAGGTCGAAGTCGAGGGCGGACAGGGCGAGGCAGCGGTCCGAGGGGCCCACGGCGAAGCGCGCGTCGAGGTCGTCGACGGTGTTCATGGCCGCCCGGTGCGGTACCTCGACGCCCTTGGGCTCGCCGGTGGAGCCGGAGGTGAACAGGACGTAGGCGACCTGTTCCTCGTCCACCGGGACGGGCGCGGGCAACGGGTCGTGGCGGAGCGCGTCCCGGACCGCCAGGCGGTCACCGGCCGCGGGACCGTGGGCGGTTCCGCCGGTCCCGTCCGTGAGGGTGAGGTGGAAGCCCGCGGTGGCGCGGATGCGGTCGCGGCGGGCGGGTGGCTGGTCGGCGCCGACCGGTACGTACGCGGCGCCGGCGGCCAGCACGCCGAGGACGGCGGTGACCTGGTCGGGGCCCTTGGGCAGACCGACCGCGACGGTGTCGCCCGGCCCGACTCCCCGCTCCGCGAGGGCGGCGGCGCAGCGCAGGGCCCGGTCCGCCAGCTCCCCGTAGGTCAGGGCGCCTTCCGTCCCCCACAGCAGGGCGGGCGCCTCGGGCCGCTCGGCCGCGCGGATGAAGAAACCCTCGTGCAGCAGGCGATGGCTGCGCGGGGCGCCGGTGGCGTTCACCGCCCTGCGCACGGCCGACTGCTCCTCCGGCAGCAGGGCACCGACCGGCCGGTCCCAGACGCCGTCCTCGGTGCCGAGCCGGGTGACCAGCCCGTGGAACGCGGCGAACATCGCGTCGACCAGCCCGGCGGGGAAGGCGTCCTCGCGCACGTCCCAGTTGACGAGCAGTCCGCCGTCGACCTCGGTGACCTGGGCGTCCAGCAGCACCTGCGGACCCTGCGAGATGATCCACACCGGCTGTCCGAAGGAGTCGCGCACCTCCGCGTCGAACAACTCCCCGAGGTTGAGGGCGCTGGTGAACACCACGGGTGCGAGGACCTGTTCGCCGCGCTGCCGGGTCAGGTCCCGCAGCACCTCCACGCCGGAGTAGTCGGCGTGGGCGGCGTCGGTGTGCATCCGGTCCTGCAGCCGCCGGGCGTGCTCGGTGAACGGCGCCGCCTCGGTCAGGTCGACGTCGAGCAGGACCGAACTGGTGAAGTCGCCGACGAGCAGGTCGGTGTCGGGGTGGGAACCCCGGCGGTCGAACATGGGGACGTTCAGCAGGAAGCGCGGCTGACCGCTGTGGGCGGCCAGCACCTCCGAGAAGGCGGTCGCGACGGCCATCGCCGGGGTCAGCCCGTGCTGGTGGGCACGGGCGGCCAGCCGCCGTTTCTCCTCCGGCGGAAGCCAGTGGTGCCGCCGCGTCACCCGGGTCGGGTCGGCGCGCTCGGCCTCGGGCACGAGCGGCAGGTCCGGCGCGCTGGGCAGCTCGGGCACCCGCCTGCGCCACCACTGCTGTGCCTGCTCCCGGCTCAGCCGCCGCACCTCGGCCCGCTCCGCCAGATAGGCCGGGTAACTGGTGCGGATGGGCGGCAGCGCGGCGTCGGGGTCGCGGTAGAACCGGGCGAGGTCGGAGAGCAGGACGCGGTAGCTGAGGGCGTCCGCGGCGAGCATGTCGACGTCCACGTGCAGCCGGCTGCGTCCCTCGGGCAGCAGGGAGAGCTGCACGGAGAACACCTCGCCGGCGGCGACGTCCAGCCGGGCGTGCGAGGAGGAGTGCCGGATGTCCTCCAGTTTGGCCGCGGCCGTCCCGGGATCCAGCGCCCGCAGGTCGTTGACGGCCGTCGCCGGGCGGGTGAGGCCGGGCAGAATCTGCTGGCGGCCGTCGTCGGTGAAGCGGGCCCGGAGCATGCCGTGCCGGCGGACCAGGGCCCGTACGGCGGTGTCGAGCCGTTCCGGGTCGACACCGGAGCCGTCGAACTCGACGTAGAGGTGGGCGGCGACGGAGCCGAGGGTGGTGTCGTCGCCGCGGCCGATCCAGTAGGCGTGCTGCATCACGGCGAGCGGGAAGGGCTCGCCGGGCTCGGGGGCCGGGGCCTCCACGGCCGGTTCGGCCGGTGCGACCTGTCCGACCGGCTCGGTCGGTTGCGCCGGTTCGGCCGGTTCGGCCGGGGCCCTGGCCGCGAGGAGGGCGCGCCAGGCCCGCAGGGTGGGTTCACGGGCGAGTTCGGCGAAGCCGACCTTGACGCCCCGCTTGCGCCAGGAGCCGGCGATCCGCATCAGGGTGATGGAGTCCAGGCCCCAGGCGATGAGGCTGTCGTCGTCGCCCGGCGGGGTGTCCGGGCCCAATGTGTCGGTGACCGTACGGAGCAGCTCGTCCGCGGTCGGGGGGTGCTGCGTCACCGGTTCCTCCGCTGTCCCTCAGAAGCCGTCGTTGTCGTCGGAGTCGTCGAAGCCGAAGTGGTCGCTGTCGTGGTCGAAACCGTTCTCGAAGTCCTCGATGTCCTCCTGGGTCACGGCCACCAAGGGCAGGTCCGACGGGGTGAGCCCGCCCGCCGGGGCGTCCTCGGCGTGCCGCACGAGACCGCGCAGCGCCCGCTCCCACAGCCTCAGCAGGGCACGCGTCCGGGAAGGGGCGAGGAACGCGTGCGGGGCGGCGGCGGAGACGTGCAGCCGGACCCCGTCGGCCTGTTCGACGGCGACCGCGTTGATCTCCAGTCCGGCGGCGACGGGCCGCCCGCCGTCCCGCGGCACGGCGAGCAGCGGCGCCTCGGGGGCGAGCTCCCAGGGTGCGGTGCCGGGGGCGGACGCGGTGAACCGGCCGAGGTAGTTGAAGACGATCTGCGGGTGCGGGCGTTCGGCCAGTTCGGCGGCGGTGGCGGGGTTGAGGTGGCGCAGCAGGCCGTAGCCGATGCCGTGGTCCGGTACGGCGCGCAGCTGCTCCTTGATCCGCTTCAGGGCCGTGCCCGCGGCCGTGCCGCCGGAGAGGGCCTCGTCGAGGTCGAGCGGGCCCGGGTCGAGGGCGACGGGGTGGAGGGTGGTGAACCAGCCCACCGTGGCCGACAGGTCGACGCCCGCGAAGAGGTGCTCCTCGCGCCCGTGGCCTTCGAGGCCCACGAGGAGCGAGCGGCCGGCGAGGTCGCCGCGCTCCTCCCGCCAGGCGGCCGCCGCCACCGCGAGGGCGCCCAGCAGCACGTCCGGGACGCCGGCCCGGTGGGCGGCGGGAACCGTCGTCAGGAGCGGCCCGCTCAGGTCGGCGGGAAGGACGAGCCGCTCCTCCCGCACCGTCTCCGCGGTGTCCCGGTCGGGGTCGAGGACCTGGTCCAGCAGGGGCCGGGCCCGCTCCAGCGTCCCGGACCAGAAAGACAGTTCGCGCATCCGTTCGGGCGTGCGGGCCTCCTCGGCCAGGAGGCCGCTCCAGCGGCGGAAGGAGGTGCCGGTCCGGACCGGGCGCGGGGGCGTCCCGGAGCGCAGCGCCTGCCAGGCGTCGGCCAGCTCGGCGGTGATGATCCGCCAGGACACGCCGTCGACGACCAGGTGGTGGGCGACCAGGAGCAGCCGGTCCGTGCCGAGCAGCACCGCCTGGAGCATCCGCCCGGCCCGGGGGTCCAGCCGGGCCGCCGCCCCGGCCAGCTGCCGTTCGAGGTCGGTGTCCTCGGCCCGGGTCAGCAGGTCGCCCGCGCGCAGGGTGCCCTCGGCGGGGACCGTCAGGCGGCTGCCGTCGCCGGCCAGCCGGGCGCGGAGCATGTCGTGCCGGTCCACCAGGGCCTGGAGGACGGTGACGGTGTCGTCCTCGGTCAGGCCGGCGGGCGTCACCAGCAGCACGGCCTGGGCGAGGCCGCCGCAGGAGCCGTCGGGGCCGGCCGCCCACCGCATGACCGGGGTGAGTCCGGCCTCGCCCACCGGATCGTCCGGGGTCCCGGCGGTGCTCGCGTGACCGGTCTCGGCGGCGGCCGCGGCCGCGGCGAGACCGGCCGGGGTCGGCGACTGGAAGACCTGCCGGGGGCTGAGGACCAGGCCGGCCTTGCGGGCGAGGGTCACCAGCCGGATGGAGACGATGCTGTCACCGCCCAGCTGGAAGAAGTCGTCGTCGGCACCCACCTGTTCGAGGCCGAGGACGGTGGCGAAGAGGCCGCACAGCCGCCGTTCGCGTGCGGTCGCGGGCTCCCGCGAGGTGCCCGTGCCGGCGGCGGACTCGGGGGCGGGCAGGCCGGCCCGGTTCACCTTGCCGGAGGGCAGCAGCGGGAAGGCGTCCAGCGAGGTGAGCGTGCGCGGCACCATGTGCTCGGGCAGCCGCTCCCGGAGCCAGTCGCGCAGTGCGGGCAGGACGCCGGGGTCGGCCAGGCAGTAGCCGGCGAGCTGTGTGACGCCCGGGGCGTCCTCGCGGATCACCACCACGCCGCGCCGGACGCCCGGGTGCTGTTCGAGGACCGCCTCGATCTCCTCCAGTTCGACGCGCATGCCGCGGATCTTCACCTGGTTGTCGGCGCGGCCCAGGAACTCCAGCGTCCCGTCCCGCTGCCACCGGACCAGGTCGCCGGTGCGGTACAGGCGTTCGCCCGGCGGGCCGTACGGGTCGGCGACGAAGTGGTCGGCGGTGCGGCGCGGGTCGTTGACGTAGCCCCGGCCGAGGTAGACGCCGCCCGCGTACAACTCCCCCGGCACGCCCACCGGGACGGGCCGGAGCCGTTCGTCCAGGACGTACAGGCGGGTGTTGGAGTTGGGCCTGCCGATGGAGACGGCGCTGCGGACGGCGCCGGTGCGGTACACGACGTGGCTGACGCCGATGGTGGCCTCGGCCGGGCCGTAGCCGTGGTACATCACGGCCCCGCTGGCGGCCCGGAAGCGGGCGAACAGTTCGGGCGTGAGCACCTCGCCGCCGCACCACACGTGTTTCAGCGAGGCGGCGCGGCGGGCGAAGCCGTCGAGTTCGAGGAGCAGGTCGAGCATCGAGGACACCAGGTAGGTGAAGGTCACCCGGTGCCGTTCGACGGTGTCGAGGAGGTAGTCGGTGTCCCGTTCGCCGCCGGGTTCGGCGATCACCACGCGGCCGCCGTTGACCAGGGGCAGGAAGATCTCGTTGATGGAGATGTCGAAGCCGAGCGGCGCCTTGAACAGGGCCGCGTCGTCCGTGCCGAAGCCCAGCAGGCCGCGCTGCCACAGCAGCCGGTGCGCGATGGCCCGGTGCCGGATCATGGCGCCCTTGGGGGTGCCGGTCGAGCCGGAGGTGTGGATGACGTAGGCGAGGCCCTCGGGGTCGACGGGGACCGACGGATGGTCGGCCGTGGGTCCGTCGAGGGCGACCTCGACGACGGGCGGCGCGTCCGGCCCGAGCGTGTCACGGCCGAGGACGCGGTCGTCGCCGGGACGGCCGAGCACGGCGGTCAGGGCCGCGCCGCGGGACACCTCGGCGATGCGGCGGGCCGGCCAGGACGGTTCCAGCGGGACGAAGGCGCCGCCCGCCTTCAGCACGGCCAGCAGCGCGACGACCATCTCCACGGACCGTTCCAGGTGGATGCCGACCCGGCACTCGGGGCCCACGCCCAGGGAGCCGAGCCGCCGCGCCAGGCCGCCCGCCAGGGCGTCGAGTTCGGCGTAGGTGAGGGCGGGACCGCCGGGGACACCGTACTCGACCGCCACGAGCTGCGGGGTCCTGGCGACCTGCTCCTCCACCAGGGCGGTGAGGGTGGTGGCCGGCATGGGCCGCGCGGTGTCGTTCCACTCCGTCAGCAGCTGGTGCCGTTCGCGCGGGGTGAGGACGTCGGCGGCGCCCACCGGGCGGTCGGGGTGCCGGGCCAGTTCACCGGCCAGGCGGACGAACCGTTCGGTCAGCTCCCGTGCCGTGTCCCGGTCGTAGAGGTCCTCGCTGTAGACGAGGGAGCCGTCGATGCCGCCCCCGTCGGGGTGCTCGAAGACGTGGAAGGCCAGGTCGGTCTTGGCGGTGTGGAAGGGGACGCGTCGCTCGCTCAGGGTGAGGCCGGCGAAGTCCCGGACGGCGGGCGGGGCCTGCTGGTGGGCGAGCATGACCTGGAAGAGCGGGTGGCGGCCCGTCGTGCGGGTCGGCGCGAGCGCGTCCACCAGCCGCTCGAAGGGCAGGTCCTGGCCGGCGTAGGCGTCCACGTCGGCCTCGCGGACCCGGGTGAGGAGCGTGCGGAACGCCGGGTCGCCGGAGACGTCGGTGCGCAGCACGAGGGTGTTGACGAACAGGCCCACCAGGTCGTCCAGGGCGGGGTCGGCGCGGCCGGCGACCGGGGTGCCGAGCGGGATGTCGTCCCCGGCGCCCAGCCGCGCGAGCAGCACGGCGAGGGCGGCCTGGAGCGCCATGAAGACGGTGCCGCCGGACTCGGCGGACAGGTCGCGCAGCGCCCGGTGGGTGGCCGCGTCGAGGGTGAAGTCGACGGCGCCGGCCCGGTGTCCGGGCACGGCCGGGCGCGGCCGGTCGACGGGCAGCTGGAGTTCCTCCGGGAGCCCGTCCAGGCGCCGCGCCCAGGAGCGGACCTCGCGGGCGGTGAACTCCTCGTCGAGCAGGTCGCGTTGCCACAGGGTGTGGTCGGCGTACTGGACGGCGAGCGGCGGCCAGGCCGGAGGCGCGCCGCTGCGGCGGGCGGCGTAGGCGGTGGCCAGGTCCCGCAGCAGGGGCTCGTCCGACCAGCCGTCGGTGGCGATGTGGTGGACGAGCAGGAGCAGCACGTGGTCGTCGGGGGCGACGCTCACCAGGGTGGCGCGCACGGGGAGTTCGCGGTCGAGGGCGAAGGGGTGGGCGGCGGCCCTGGCGAGCAGCGCGTCGACCTCACCGGCCCGTGCGCTCACCACGTCGAAGGACACGGTCGCGTCGGTGCGGATCTCCTGCCGGGGCACGCCGTCGTGGTCGGGGAAGACCGTGCGCAGGGCCTCGTGGCGGTCCACGACGTCCTGGAGGGCCGCGCGCAGGGCAGCGGGGTCGAGCGGGCCGCGGAGCCGGACGGCGGTGGGGATGTTGTAGGTGGGGGCCGGCCCCTCCAGCCGGTACAGGAACCACAGCCGGGACTGCGCGAAGGACAGCGGCAGCGGTTCCGGGCGGCGGACGGCGGGGCGCAGGGCGGGCCGCCGCTCGCCGGGCGCGTCCAGCAGGGGTGCCAGGGCGGCCGCGGTGGGGGTGTCGAAGACGGCCCGCAGCGGCAGGGTGACACCCCGCTCGGCGCGGACCCGGGCGACGAGCCGGGTGGCGAGCAGGGAGTGGCCGCCGAGGGCGAAGAACTCGTCGTGGACGCCGACCGAGGGCAGCCCGAGCAGGTCGGCGAAGAGGCGGCACAGGGCCGCCTCGGCCTCGGTGCGGGGTGCCGTGGCGGTGGTGAGCGCGGCCAGGTCGGGGGCGGGCAGGGCGGCGCGGTCGAGTTTGCCGTTGGGGGTGAGCGGCAGGGCGTCCAGCACGACCACGGCGGAGGGCACCTGGTGGTCCGGCAGGGCACCGGCGAGCTCGCGGCGCAGGGCCGGCGGTTGCGGCCGGGTGCCGGGCCGGGGGACGGCGTAGGCGACCAGGCGGGGTTCGCCGGGCACGTCCCGGCGTACGGTGACCGCCGCCTGGGACACGTCCGGCAGGGCGGCGAGGGCGGCCTCCGTCTCGCCCGGCTCGACCCGGAAGCCGCGGATCTTGACCTGGTCGTCGGTGCGGCCGAGGAACTCCAGGGCGCCCTGGGCGGTCCAGCGGACCAGGTCGCCGGTGCGGTACAGGCGGCTGCCGGGCGGGCCGTAGGGGTCGGCGACGAAGCGGGCGGCGGTCAGGGCGGGGCGGCCGACGTAGCCCCGGGCGAGCTGGGTCCCGGCCAGGTACAGCTCGCCCGCCACGCCGGGCGGTACCGGGCGCAGGGCGGCGTCCAGGACGAGGGTGCGGGTGTTCCACACCGGGCGTCCGACGGGCACCGAGCCCGAGGCGGAGCGGGTGCCGTCGGCGCAGGGCCAGGCGGTGACGTCGACGGCCGCCTCCGTCGGGCCGTAGAGGTTGTGCAGGGCGGTGCCGGCCAGCAGGCGGGTGCAGCGTTCGGCAAGGTCCGACGGCAGGGCCTCGCCGCTGCACACGATGCGGCGCAGCACGCCCCGGGCCTGCGCGGCGGCGGGGTCGTCGAGGAAGACCCGCAGCATCGACGGGACGAAGTGGGCGGTGGTGACGCCGTGTTCGCGGATCAGGTCGGCGAGGTGGGCGGGGTCGCGGTGGTCGCCGGGGCGGGCGAGGACCAGCGAAGCTCCGGTGATCAGCGGCCAGAAGAACTCCCAGACCGAGACGTCGAAGCCGGCCGGGGTCTTCTGCAGGACCCGGTCCTCGGGGCCGAGGCGGTAGGTGTCCTGCATCCACAGCAGCCGGTTGACGATCGCGGCGTGCGGGACGACGACGCCCTTGGGGCGGCCCGTGGAGCCGGAGGTGAAGATGACGTACGCGGGGTGCTCGGGCCGCAGGGGTGCGAGCCGTTCCGCGTCGGTGACGGGCCCGGGGGCCTGGGCGGCCACGCGCTCGCGCAGGCCGGGGTCGTCGAGCAGCAGGGTGGGTGCCGCACCGGCGGGCACCCGCCCCGCGGCGTCGCTCGACGTCAGGACGAGTGCCGGGGCGGCGTCCTCGATCATCACGGCGAGGCGTGCGGCGGGGTAGCCGGTGTCCAGGGGGACGTAGGCGGCTCCCGCCTGGAGTGTGGCGAGGAGCGCCACGACCAGGTCGGGTCCGCGGTCGAGGGCCACGGCGACACGGTGTTCGGGTCCGACGCCGTGGTCGATCAGCACGCGGGCCAGGCGGTCGGCGCGGGCGTGGAGCGCGGCGTGGCCGAGGGTGCCGTCGGCGTGGGTGAGCGCGGGTGCGTCGGGGGTGCGCGCGGCCTGTTCGGCGAGCAGCGCGGTCAGGGTGGTGCCCGGGACGGTCCGGGCGGTGGCGTTCCACTCCTCCAGGACCTGCTGTTCCTCCGCGGCGGGCATCAACGGCAGCCGGGAGACGGGCCGTTCGGGGTCGGCCAGTCCGGCGGCCAGGAGCGTCTCCAGCCGGTGCAGCAGCCGGTCGACGGTCTCGGGGGTGAACAGGGCGCTGCGGTAGGTGGCCTCGATGCGCAGCCGCCCGCCGGTGAGGAAGGCCTCCAGGGACAGGTCGAACTGGGTGGTGTCGTTGTGGACGGTCTCCCACTCGGCGTTCACCCCGGGCAGTTCGGGCCCCTGGAGTCCTTGGGTGAGGAACAGCAGCATGACGTCGAACCAGACGGCCCGGCCCGGGTGGCGTTCCGGCCGCAGCCGCTCCACCAGCAGGTCGAACGGCATGTCCTGGTGGGCGTACGCCTCGGTGCACAGCCGGCGGACCCGCTCGACGAGTTCGCCGGTTCCGGGGTCGCCTTCGAGGTCGGCGCGCAGGGCCAGGGTGTTGCCGAAGTTGCCGACGAGGCGGTCGAGTCCGGGCAGGTCGCGGTTCATGACGGCGGAGCCGACGGGGACGTCGGTGGCGCCGGTCAGGCGGTGGAGCAGGGCGGTCAGGCCCGCGAGCAGGACCATGAACGGGGTGGCGCCTGCCGTGCGGGCGAAGGCGGTGAGGCGGTCGGTGACCTCGGGCGCGAAGGTGTGGAAGCGGCGGCCGCCGTGCGCGGCGGGCCGGGGCGTGCGGGGCGCGTCGACGGGCAGGTCCAGGGGGCGGGGCGGCGGGACCAGTGCGGTGCGCCAGTGGTCGAGGTGCCCGGCCAGCCGTTCGTCGGTGAAGGTGGTGCGCTGCCAGAGGGAGAAGTCGGCGTACTGGACGGGGAGTTGCGCGAGCTGATCGTCCTCGCCCGTGCGTGCGGCCCGGTAGAGGGCGCTCAGGTCGCGGGACAGGGCGTTGAAGGTGCCGCCGTCCCAGGCGATGTGGTGCACCGTCAGCACGAGGGTGTGGTCGTGACCGTCCCGCCGTACGAGCAGGGCCCGCAGGGGGTGGTCGGTGGCGAGGTCGAAGGGGGTCGCGGAGGCGGTGCGGGCCAGCTCCGCGGTGCGCCGGTCCCGCTCGTCCCCGGGCAGCCCGTCGAGGTCGACCGCCTCGAAGCACAACTCCGCCTTGTCGTCCACGATTTGCTGAGGGGTGCCGTCGTCGGCGGCGGGGTAGCGGGTGCGCAGCACCTCGTGCCGGGCGAGCAGGCCGGCCAGGGCGGTGCGCAGGGCGTGGGCGTCGAGCGGGCCGCGCAGCCGGATGGCCAGGCAGACGTTGTAGGCGGGGCTCGCCGGGTCGAGCTGCTGGAGCAGCCACATCCGGGACTGGGCGTACGACAGGGGCAGCGGGCCCGTGCCCTCGGGGCGGGGCGGTATCCGTTCGGCCCGGGCGGGGGTGTCGGCCAGTCCGGCGTTCTGCAGTCTGCGGCGCAGCAGTTCCCGCTTGCGGGCCGCGAGGTCGGCGGGCGGGGCCCCGTGGGTGTCGGTCACTGCTCTCCGCCTTTCAGGAGCCGTTCGAGGGAAGCGGTCCACAGCTGGCCGAGCCGTTCGGTCTGCGCCCGGGTGAAGAGGCGTTCCGGCCAGTGCCAGCAGGCCGTGAGGACCGGGCCGGCCGGGTCCGTTCCGTCGCTGATCACCGCGTCGAGGACGAGCGGGTGGCGGACCGGTGTCGTGGGGTCGGCCAGGCCGCCGACGGCGCCGGTCTCGGGGGCGCTGGTGAACGCGGCGTCCCCGGGCCGTTCGCCGAGGCTCATCCGGCCGAGGTAGTCGACCAGGATCGAGGGCTGCGGGAGCCCGGCGAGGACGGGGGCGGTGTCCGGGTTGAGGTGGCGCAGCAGGCCGTGGCCGATGCCCTGGTCGGGCGGGGCGGCCAGCTGGTCGCGCACGCGCCGCAGCAGGTCGGCGGGGGGTCCGTCGCCGGGGTCGAGGCGGACGGGGAAGACGGTGGTGAACCAGCCGAGGGTGCCGGACAGGTCGGCGTCCGGCAGGAGGTGCTCCTCGCGGCCGTGCCCCTCCAGGGCGATCAGGACGGAATCGTCCGGCGCGGGGCGGCCCAGCTCCCGCCGCCAGACCGGGACGGCCAGGGCCAGCGCGGTCAGCAGGACGTCCCGCACGGGGTGGGCGAGGAGACGTGCGGTGAGGTCCGGGCCGAGGGTCGTCTCGTGGCGGAGCACGGTGGCCAGGGTGTCCCGGGCCGGGTCCAGGGGACCGGCGCCCAGGTCGGGTTCGGGCCGGCCCGACACCGCTGTCCAGTGGGCGAGTTCGGCCGTACGGCGTGGGGCGACGGCCTCGGCCCGCAGGGCCCGGGCCCATGCCCGGAAGGAGGTGCCCGGCGGTGGGAGCGGGGTGCCGTGCCAGGCCGCGGCGAGATCGGCGGTGAGGACGCCCCAGGAGGCGGCGTCGGTCGCCAGGTGGTGCAGGACGGCCAGCAGGCGTCCTTCGCGGTCCGGCCCGGTGTCGAACCACAGGAACCGCGCCACCGCCCCGGCGGCCGGGTCGAGTTCGGCGGCCAGTTCCGCGAAGGCGCCGGGCACGAGTGCGCCGATCGCGGCGTGGTCCAGTCCGGCGGCGTCGGCGCGCCACACGAGACCGGCGGCGCGCACGGTGCCCGGCGGGGCGGTGCGCAGGCGCCAGGTGCCTCGTTCGTCGGGCGCGAAGGTGGCGCGCAGCAGGTCGTGGCGGTCCAGGACGGTCTGGACCGTGCGGTGCAGGCCGTCGAGGTCCGTGCCGGGCGGGGTGCGCAGGAAGCGGGCCTGGCTGAGGGTGCCGAAGGGGGCGCCCTGTTCGACGAGCGAGGCGAGCACCGGGGTCAGGGGGATGTCGCCGATGCCCGCCTCGGGGTCCGTGCCCGGGCGCCGGGCGTCACCGGCGGTGGCCGCGAGTGCCGCGACGGTCGGGTGCTCGAACACGTCGCGCGGCGAGAGTGCCAGACCGGCGGCCCGGGCCCGGCCGACCAGCCGCATGGAGACGATGCTGTCGCCGCCGAGCGCGAAGAAGCTGTCGTGCACGCCCACCGAGTCCAGCCCGAGGACCTGTGCGAAGAGATCGGCGAGCTGCTTCTCGGCGGCGGTGCGCGGGGGTTGCGCGGCGGGCCCGGCGGTGCGGGAGGGGGCCGGGAGCGCGGCGGTGTCGAGCTTGCCGTTGAGGGTCAGCGGGAACGCGTCGACCGGGACGAACGCCGAGGGCACCATGTAGTCGGGCAGGACGGCGGCGGCGGCGCGGCGCAGCAGTTCCGCCGTCTCCTCGGCGGGCGGGGCGGCCGGGGCGGTGACGACGTAGGCGACGAGGCGGCGTACGCCCGGGGTGTCCTCGCGGACGACGACCGCGGCGCGTTCGACGAGCGCGTGGCCGAGCAGGACCGCCTCGATCTCCCCGGGTTCGATGCGGTAGCCCCGGATCTTGACCTGGTCGTCGACCCGGCCGAGGCACTCCACCAGGCCGTGCGGGGTCCATCGGGCGATGTCCCCGGTGCGGTACATGCGAGCGCCGGGCCGCAGGGCGAACGGGTCGGCGACGAAGCGGCTCGCGGTGGCCCCGGGGCGGCCCAGATAGCCCCGGGCCAGCCCCTCGCCGGCGATGTACAGCTCGCCGTCGACACCGGCGGGCACGGGGTTGAGGTGCCCGTCGAGGATGTACAGGGTGGCGCCCGCGACGGGCCGGCCGACGGCGGGCCGGTCGCTGAGCGCGAGGTCGCAGTCGGCCGAGTCGACGGTGCACTCGGTGGGCCCGTACAGGTTGTGCGCGGCCAGTCCGCCGGTCTCCCTGAGGGTGCGCCACAGATCGGGCGGTACGGCCTCGCCGCCGACGCCCAGCACCTTCAGCTCGCCGCGCCAGTCGCCGCCGCGCGCGACGACCTCGGCGAGCAGGGACGGGGACAGCTCGATGAACTCGATGCGGTGCTCGGCGAGGAAGGCGCGCAACGCGTCGGGGTCGCGGCGGACGTCCTCGGGCACCAGGTGCAGTTCGTGCCCGGCGAACATCCACAGCATGGGCTGCCAGGAGGCGTCGAAGGCCGTCGGCCAGGCGTGTCCGACGCGCAGCGCCCGGCCGCCGGCCGCCGCCGCGGCCGGTGCGTGCAGGGCGGCGTGGTGGGCGGCGTACAGGTTGACGATCGCCCGGTGCGGCACGACGACGGCCTTGGGGCGGCCGGTGGAGCCGGAGGTGTAGATGACGTACGCGGGGTGTTCGGGCAGCAGCGGTCCGGTGCGGTCGGCGTCCGTGAGGTCGGTGCCGTCCGTCTCCGCCACGCGCCGCCGGGTGCCGGGGTCGTCGAGGAGGAGGGCGGGGACGCCGTCGAGGGCGGCCGGTCCGGGGGCGGTGGCGGTGGTGGCGACGAGGGCGACGGGCCGGGCGTCGGCGAGCATCCCGGCGATCCGGTCCTCGGGCCAGGCGGGGTCGAGGGGCAGATAGGCGGCGCCTGCCTTCTGCACGGCGAGCAGCGCGGTGATCGTGTCGGGTGCCGGCGGCAGGGAGAGGGCGACGATCCGCTCCGGCCCGGCACCGGCCTCGGCCAGGACCCGGGCGAGCCGGTTGGCCTCGGTGTCGGCCTCCGCGAAGGTGAGCCGCCTCCCGTCACCGGCGACGGCCACCGCGTCCGGTGTCCGGGCGGCCCGGTCCCGGAAGATCTCCGGCAGGGTGGCGTGCGGGGCGGGCGGCCGTTCGGTCCTGCCGCGGGCCAGCAGCGCGGTGCGTTCCTCGGGGGCGAGGACGTCCAGGGCCGCCAGGGGCGTGCCGGGTGCCGTGACGACCGCGCGGACCAGCCGTTCGAAGCGTCCGGCGAGCCGTTCCACGGCCGGGCGGTCGTAGCAGTCGGGCCGGAACTCGAAGACGACACCGAGGCGTCGTCCGGTGAGGACGGCGAGGGTCAGCGGGTAGTGCGTGGCGCCGGAGCCCTCGACACCGAGGATCCGCAGCCCGGCCGCCTCCTCCGCGCAGGCCACCGCCTCCTGGTCGACCGGGTAGTTCTCGAAGACCAGCAGGGTGTCGAAGAGGTCGCCGGCCCCGGCGAGGCGCTGGATCTCGGTGAGCCCGAGGTACTGGTGGTCCATCAGCCGGGACTGCTCGTCCTGCAGCCGGCGCAGGTAGGCGGCGGCCGGCTCCCCCGGCGGCAGGACCACCCGTACGGGCACGGTGTTGATGAACAGACCGATCATCGACTCGGCACCGGCGAGCTCCGCGGGCCGTCCCGCCACGGTCGCGCCGAAGACCACGTCGTCCCTGCCGGTCAGGCGCGCCAGCAGCAGGGCCCACAGGCCCTGGACGACGGTGTTGACGGTGACGCCCCGGGAGCGGGCGAGCCGCTGCAGGCCGGCGGTGAGGTCCTCGGTCAGCCGCAGGGTGTGCAGTTCGGGCGGGACGGGGACGAGGCCGGCGGCCGAGGGGGCCAGCAGAGTCGGTGCCGCGTCGGCGAGTGCCTGGCGCCAGGCCCGGCCGGACGCCTCCCGGTCGCGGCTCGCCAGCCAGGCGAGGAAGTCCCGGTACGGCCGCACGGCGGGCGGCGGGGCGCAGCGGCCGGGGGCGAGCCGGTGGGCGTACAGCTGGAGGAGTTCGCGGACGAGCAGCGGGATCGACCAGCCGTCCAGGAGCAGGTGGTGGTTGGTGAGGACGAGCAGCCGGCGGTCCCCGCCCCGGTCGATGAGGGTCAGGCGCAGCAGCGGCGGGTCGGTCGGGTCGAAGCGGGCGGCGGCGTCGGCGGCGACGAGCCGCGCCACGTCCGCGTCGCCCGCAGCGGTGGCCTCCCGCCAGTCGACGGGGACCTCCTTGAGGACGACCTGCACCGGCTCGTCCATGTCGTCCTCGTGCAGGAAGGCGCTGCGCAGCACGGCGTGCCGGGCCACGAGTTCCTCGGCGGCGGCGCGCAGCGGCCCGGGGTGCAGCGGGCCCTCGATCTCCACGAGGGACTGCATGGTGTAGACGTCCTGGGCGGCCTCGTCGAACAGGGCGTGGAAGAGCAGGCCCTGCTGCAGCGGGGACAGGGGCAGGACGTCCTCGACCAGGGTCCCGTCGTCCGCCGCCCCGGCGGGTTCTGTGCTCATCGGCTCCTCCACCTCGCCTTGACGTTGTCGAGCTGCGCCGGGCTGAGCGACACCAGGGGCGCAGCGGGCGCGGTGAACTCCTCCCGGGGGGTGGTGCCGTCCGGCAGGGCGCGGGCGAGACCGGCCGGGGTGCGGTGGGTGAACACGTCCCGGGGGGAGAGTCCGAGTCCCGCCCTGCGGGCCCGGTCGGCCAGCCGGACCGAGACGATGCTGTCGCCGCCGAGGGCGAAGAAGTCGTCGTGGATGCCGACACGTTCGACGCCGAGGACCTCGGCGAACAGAGCGCACAGCGCCTTCTCCGGCTCGGTGCGCGGGGGGTCGACGGTGCTCGACCCGGTGAAGTCGGGGGCGGGCAGGGCGCGGCGGTCGAGTTTGCCGCTGGGGGTGAGCGGCAGCGCCGGCAGGACCACCACGGCGGCCGGCACGCAAGGGGCCGGGAGCCGCTCGGCGAGCGCGTGCCGCAGGGCGGCCGGATCGGGTACGCCGTCGCCGTCGGACTCCGGTTCCACGTACGCCACGAGCCGTCGCGGCGCCGTGCCGTCCTGGCGGGCCACGACCGCGGCGCGGCGCACGCCCGGCAGGGCACGGGCCGCCGCCTCGACCTCACCGGGCTCGACCCGGACCCCCCGGATCTTGACCTGCTGGTCGGCCCTGCCGAGGAACTCGACCGTGCCGTCGCGGCGGAGCCGGGCGAGGTCGCCGGTGCGGTAGAGGCGTCCGCCGGGCGGCCCGAAGGGGTCGGCGACGAACCGCTCGGCGGTCAGCCCCGGCTGACCGAGGTACCCCCGGGCGAGCCCGTCCCCCGCGAGGTACAACTCCCCGGCGGCACCGACCGGCGCGGGGCGCAGGAACGGGTCCAGGACGTACACGCGGGTCCCGGCGACGGGCCGGCCCAGGGGGACGATGCCGCCGATGACCGGACGCCCCGGCATGCCGGCACCGGTGCCGGGGCCGACGGGCGGAGCGGCATCCGTGCCGAACCCGACAGGCGGAGCGGCATCCGTGCCGGACCCGACAGGCGGAGCGGCATCCGTGCCGGACCCGACAGGCGGAGCGGCATCCGTGCCGGACCCGACGGGCGGAGGCGCATCGGCGCCGGACCCGACAGGCGGAGCGGCATCCGTGCCGGGCGCGACGGGCGGGGGCGCATGGGTGAGCTGCCTGCCGGGCGGAACGCTGCCCGGGGCCGGACGGCCCGGGACGGCATCATCGGTGAGTTGCCTGTCGGGCGGCGTGCTGGCGGGGGCCGGGACGGCGGTCGGCCTCGTGGCCTCTCGGTCGGCCCCCGCGGGGGTGTCGTCGTCCGGGGCGTACACGTGGGCCAGGCTGTCGCCCGCCGCTTCCGAGCAGCCGTAGAGGTTGACGAGGCGTGAGCCGGGCCAGCGGGTGGTGAGCCGGTGGGCCAGGTCGGTGGTCAGGGGCTCGCCGCTGGAGATCCAGGTGCGCACCGAGGCGAAGCCGCCCGGCGGCGTGGACTCGACCAAGGTGGTGTGGAGGCTGGGCACGGCGGTGAGCATCGTGGCACCGTGCCGGCCGGCCAGCGCCGCCAGCGCGGCCGGGTCACCGGCCGACTCGTCGTCGGCGAGGGCCACCGCCTCGCCCGCGACCAGCGCGCCGAGCAGTTCGGTCAGGCCGTCGATGAAGCTGATCGGGCTCTTGGCGACGCGGGCCCCGCCCGGACCGTCCGTCAGCTCCCTGCCCCAGGCGAGCCGGTTGGCCAGCGCCCGCTGCGTGCCGAGCACGCCCTTGGGGCGGCCGGTGGAGCCGGAGGTGAACACGACGTACGCGGGGTGGTCGGGTGAGAGGGCCGGGCGTGCCGCCGCGGTGGCCGTCGCGCCGGGGTCGCACACCGACTCCGGGTCGAGGGCGAGCAGCCGGGCCGTCTCCCGGTCGCTCACCACGAGCCGGGGCCGGGCGTCCCCGAGCATGAGGGCGATGCGCTCGGGCGGGTAGGCCGGGTCGAGGGGCATGCAGGCCGCCCCCGCCTTGAGGACGGCGAGCAGGGCGGTGACGAGGTCCGGTCCGCGCGGCAGGGCGACCGCCACGACGGTCTCGGGCCCGGCACCGCGGGCGAGCAGGGCGGCGGCCAACCCGTCGGCGGCCGCGTCGAGTTCGGCGAAGGAGACGGTGGTGTCCCCGTGGTGGACGGCGGGGGCGTCCGGCGTGCGGGCGGCCTGTTCTTCGAGGAGTTCACGGACCGTGGTGTGCCGCTGCTCGTTCGGGGTGGTGTCACGGCTCGCGTCGGCCGGTGCCGCGTCCAGCCGTCCCACCGGCCGGTCGGGGTCCTGCGTGAACGCCCGGACGAGCCGGTGCAGACCGGCCGCGATGTCCGTCACCGTCGCCTCGTCGAGGGCCGTGGGCCGGTGGCTGAAGGTCAGGGTGAGCCGGTCGCCGGGCAGGGCGGTGAGGGTGAGCGGGTAGTGCGTGGCGTCGCGGACCGACACCTCGGTCATGCGGGGGCCGTCGGGGCCCAGGGCGTCGGCGATGCCCTCGTCGTCGATGGGGTAGCTCTCGAACACCAGCAGCGTGTCGAAGAGCAGGTCGTGCCCGGCGGCGCGCTGGATGCCGGCCAGGCCGAGGTGCTCGTGGCCGAGCAGGGCCGACCGCTCGGACTGGATCCGCCGGAGCAGTCCGCCGACCGGCTCGGCGGGGCGTAACCGCACGCGGACCGGCAGGGTGTTGATGAACAGGCCGACCATCGACTCGATGCCGGGTACGTCGGCGTCGCGGCCGGACACCGTGGCGCCGAGGACCACGTCGAGCCGGCCGGTGTGCCGGGCGAGCAGCACCGCCCACAGGCCCTGGAGCACCGTGCTGACGGTCACGCCGTGCGCGCGGGCGGTGGCGGTGAGGGCCCCGGTCTCCCGCTCGGACAGTTCCACGACGTGCCGTCCCGGCTGTTCGGCGGGCAGGTCGCGGGCCCCGGGGGCGAGCAGGCAGGGCTCGTCGAGGTCCTGGAGGGCGTCCCGCCACGCCTGTTCGGCGGCTCGGCGGTCCTGGCGGGACAGCCACGCGAGGTAGTCGCGGTAGGGCCGCACCGGGGGCAGGGCGGCCGGGTCGCCGCCCGCGGTGTAGAGGCGGAAGAGCTCACGGACCAGGACGGGTGCGGACCAGCCGTCCCAGAGCAGGTGGTGGGAGGAGATGAGCAGCCGGTGGTCCCGTTCCCCGAAGGCCACCAGCCGCAGGCGCAGCAGCGGCGGCCGGGCCAGGTCGAAGCGGGCTGCCGCGTCCCGGGCGAGCAGTTTCTCGAACGCCTCCTGCCGCTCGGCCGGCGGCAGGCCGGACAGGTCCGTCTCGCGCCAGGGCGTGCGGATCCCGCCGGCGATCACCTGGACCCGCCGGCCCGACCGCTGGGTGCGGAAGGCGGCCCGGAGGTTGGCGTGCCGGGCCAGCAGGGCGTCGGCGGCGGTGCGCAACCGGCCCGGGTCCAGGGGCCCTTCCAGCCGGAGGACGAGCCGGCCGGTGTAGACGTCCGGGACGCTGTCGTCGTACAGGGCGTGGAAGACCATGCCCTCCTGCGTCGGGGACAGGGGCAGGACGTCCTCCACCACCGGGCGGGGCGCCATCAGTCGCCGGCTCCGCCCATGGCCTCGGCCAGACTGCGCGGGCGCATGTCCGTCCAGTGCCGCTCGATGTGCTCCAGGCAGGCGGCCCGGGTGTCCGGGCCGTGCACGCTGTCCCAGCCGGCCGGTACGGGCGCGAAGTCGGGCCACAGCGAGTACTGGCCCTCGTCGTTCACCAGCACGCGGAAGACGCCGCTGTCGTCGTCGAACGGGTTGGCCATGGCTCAGTTCCCCTCCTGCTGGGTGAAGGCTCCGGAGTACTGGTCCGGCGCCCCGGGCACCGGCTCGGCCGGGTCCGCGCCGAGCGCGACGATCCGGTTGGCCTTGTCGACGTGGACGACCCGGGGCCGGTGGACGGCCCGTTCGGCCTCGTCGAGCGCGGCGAACGACATGATGATCACGAGGTGGCCGGGGTGGACGAGGTGGGCGGCGGCCCCGTTGACGCCGATGACGCCGGTGCCGCGTGCTCCGGTGATGGCGTAGGTGGTGAGCCGGGCGCCGTTGTCGATGTCGACCACGTGGACCTGCTCGCCCTCGGTGATGTCGGCGGCGTCCATGAGGTCCTGATCGATCGTCAGGGACCCTACGTAGTGCAGATCGGCCTGGGTGACGGTGGCTCGGTGGATCTTGCCGTTGAGCAAGGTGCGCTGCACCATGACCCCCTGAGGAGTAGCACTTAGGTGAGGCTAACCTAAATCAACTTCGCCGTGTCCGGAAGAACGGCTACGCGGAACAGTTGCGGAAGAACTCCAGCAGCACGCGGTTCACTTCGTCCGGGCGCTCCAGGTAGCCGTAGTGGCCGCAGCCCTCGATCTCCTGGTAGAGGGCGCCCGGGACGGCCTCGGCGACCTCGCGTCCCAGGTGCGGCGGCAGTACGACGTCGTCCGCGAAGCCGATCACGAGGCAGGGCACGTCGATCGCCCGGTAGGCCCGCAACCGCCCCTCCGGGAGCTCCAGGTCGAGCTGGGCGCGCACGCCCGGCCCGGCGGGCTCGGGTGACAGCTCGAAGAGCTCCAGCCAGTCGCGCACCCGCCGCTCGTCGTCGAGAGTGGCGGGCGAGAGGTTGGTCAGGGCCCGCACCCACGCCGCGTAGGCCGGCGGCAGCGTGACCGCGCCGTCGTACAGGGCGCGTTCGGCCGCGGTCATGGCGGAGCGCAGGTGGTCGGTGCGGCCCCGGGTGGCCATCAGCACGCCCTGCCGCACGAGCCGGGGGTGACGCAGCATCACCTCCTGGACGACGTGGGCCCCCATGGAGACCCCGACCAGCCGGCAGGGCGCGAGGCCGAGGTGCTCGACGAGTCCGGCGGTGTCGCCGACGAGGTCGTCGACGGTGAACCCACCGGGGCACTCCTCGCTCGGCGGGACACCCCGGTTGTCGAAGGTGACCACGCGGTACCCCGCCTCGACCAGCGCCGGCACCTGGTGGAGATGCCAGGCGCGGCCGCGGGCACCCCGGCCCATGACCAGGACCACGGGCTCGCCCCGGCCGGTGTCCTCGTAGTGGATCCGCACTCCGTTGACGATCGCGCTGGGCATGGCTCTCCTCGCGGGCGCACGGTCAGTCGGCGGCCGGTGACGGCTCGACGGGCGCCGGCCGCCCCTCGCCGGCGGGCGGTCCCTGCAAGGTCGCCTTGCGCAGCCCCGGCAGGGCGAGGGCGACCGCCGCCACACCGGCCAGGCAGACCAGTCCGCCGACAGCGGCGGCTCCGGCCGCGGAGCCGAGGCCCCGTGCGACCAGACCGGCCTCCACGTTGCCGACGGAGGGGCCTGCGGTGGCCTGGGCCAGCCACAGGCTGCCGACGCGGCCCTGGAGGCGGTCGGGCGTGTAGTGCTGCAGCAGGGCCCGGCGCAGGATCTCGGAGACGGTGTCACCGAGGCCCGCCAGCGCCAGGAAGGCCAGCGCGGTCCACAGGCCCGGGCTCAGGCCGAAGCAGGTGATCGCCACGCCCCACAGGGCGACCGCGCCGATCAGGGCCCGCCCGGTGTGGTGGATACGGCCCGTCCAGCCGCTGGTCAGCGCCCCGAAGAAGGAGCCGACGGCGGGGGCGGCGTAGAGCAGGCCGACGGTGGACGGGCCGCCGCCGAAGTGCTCGGTGCCGAGCTCCGGGAACAGCGCGTAGGGCATCGCGAAGACCACCGCGCACACGTCGATGAGCAGCAGCCCGGCCACGACCTGGTTGCCCCGCAGGAACCGCAGCCCCTCCCCCATGGCCTGGAGCGGGTGCTGCGACTCCCCGCCCCCTTCGGGCGCGAGGCTTGGCAGCGGGGCCAGCAGGGCGAGACCGACGACGTAGATGAGCGCGTCGATCGCGAAGCACAGCGCGATGCCCGGCCCGGCGGCGATGACCCCCGCGAGGGAGGGGCCGGCCATGGCGCCGAGCTGGGCGGTCAGAGTCATCAGGGCCCCGGCGGCGGCCAGTTGGCCGGGCGCCACCAGGGCGGGCGTCGCGGCCATCAGGGCCGGTCCGCCCAGCCCGGCGGCGCCGCCCGCCAGGACGGCGGCCACGAAGACGAACCACAGCCGCGGGTCGGGCAGGGCCGCGTTCACCGCCAGGCCGGCGATCACCACGGCGGTCGCGGCCCGGGTGACGAGCACGATCCGGCGCCGGTCCACCCGGTCGGCGAGCACCCCGCCCGCGACCAGCCCGACCAGCAGCGACAGCCCCAACGACAGGCTCATCAGGCCCACTTGGACCGAGGAACCGGTCAGCGCGTAGACCTGGAGGCCGGCCGCGACCGAGGTGAGGTGGGTGCCCAGCATGGAGATCGCCTGAGTGGCGAACAGCAGCCGGAAGTCCCTACTGGTCCGCAGGGGTGTGACGTCGACGACGACTTCTCCCAGTCGCACCTTCGCACCTAACTCCTCAGGGACGGCGCGGTGAGCGGCGCCGGTTGCGCGGGGACGACGTAGGGGGCGACGCTGCGGAGCTTCTCGCAGGTCTCCTCCAGCTCCCGGGCGGGCGTCGACCCGGCGAGGATACCGGCGCCGGCCCGCAGCCAGGTGCGGCCGTCCTCCTCGAAGAGGCTGCGCAGGACGAGGGCGGCGTCGAGCGAGCCGTCGCTGCCGGCCATGAGGGCCGCGCCGCTGTAGACGCCGCGCGGCTCCTTCTCCAGCCGGGCGATGCAGTCGTAGGCCGGCTCCTTGGGGATGCCGGAGGCTGTCACGGCCGGGAAGACGGCGCCCAGCACGTCCCAGGCCGTGGTGTTCTCGGCGAGCTGTCCGTGGACCGTGGAGCCGAGGTGCTGGACGGAGCCGCGCCGGCGCACGCTCAGCAGGTCGCGCACCGACACCGTGCCCGGGCGGCACACGGTGGCCATCTCCTCCTCCGCCAGCTTCACGGAGAGCACGTGCTCGGAGATCTCCTTGGGGTCGGCGAGGAGTTCGGCGCGCAGCCGTTCGTCCTCCTGCTCGCCGAGGCCCCGGGCGCGCGTTCCGGCGAGCGGCTGGGTGAGGGCCTGTCCGTCCGCGCCGACCTCGGCGACGGTCTCGGGGCTGAAGCCGACGACCCGGCGTCCGCCGAGGTGCATCAGGTAGGAACGGGCCGGCGTGTTGTGGGAGCGGCCGTGCACGTAGGTGGCGACGAAGTCGACCGGGAACGGCACCGGGACGGTGCGCGAGAGGATGACCTTCTGCAGCGTGCCGGCCCGGATCTCCTCGATCGCCCGGGCCACGAGTTCGGGGTAGGTGCCGTCGGTGTCGGCGACGTCGATCGGCCGGGCCTCGACGGGGGCGCGGGTGGCGGGCTCGGCCAGCAGCCGGAGTAACGCCTCGAGGGTCTCCGCGTCGGTGCTGCGCACCTCCGCGCCGCCCTGACGGAGCCTCACCTCACTGTGCGGGACGACCAGATGGAGCAGGCGCCGGTCTCCGGCACGGTCGGGGCGGCCGGTGTGCAGCTGCGAGAACTCGTAGGCCATCCAGCCGTAGGCGTGCCAGCCCTCGACGGCCATCTCCGCGAGTTTTTCCTGGACTTGGCGCAGAGGGTGCGGCCCGACCGGGTCCGCGTGCTCCTCGGTGAGCCAGCGGCGGCGGACGGCGGAGCGGTCGGCCACGACCTCACCGAGCGCGCCTCCGGCGAACCACCACTCGCCGTCCCTCTCGTAGACCACGTACTGGTCGAACAGTCCCGACTCGGCCAGCCTGGCGGCCAGCAGGACGGGGTCTCCCGGCAGTTCCGTCCGCGCGCTCCGGTACCGCAGCAACGACTACCTCCCGAGCTAGCTTAGGTTAACCTAACCTAAGGAAGACCCTAGCCTCCGCATCGAAGTCTCGTCCAGGCTTGACCCCGATCTTCCATTAGGCAAGCCTTTCCTAAACTGCAGGCGGGAGTTGAGGATGCTCGACGGTTGGGTGCCCTGGCCGGAAGAGGCCGCGCAGAGGTATCGGGCCGAGGGGTTCTGGGCGGGCCGGCCGCTGGACCGGCTGCTGCGGGACCGGGCCGAACGGGACCCGGAGCGGGTCGCGCTGGTGGACGGCGCGGGGGCCCGGTGGACCTATGCCGAGCTCGACGCCCGCGCCGACCGGCAGGCCGCGGGACTGCGCCGGCTCGGCATCGCGGCCGGGGACCGGGTGGTGGTCCAACTCCCCAACACCGACGCCTTCGTGGTGCTGTTCTTCGCCCTGCTGCGGGCCGGCGCCGTGCCGGTGCTCACCCTTCCCGCGCACCGGGAGAGCGAGATCGTCCACGTGGCCGAGACCTCCGGTGCCCGGGCCTACGCCATCCCCGACACCCACGACCACTTCGACCACCGGACCCTCGCCCGGGCCCTCCGCAAGGCCGTGCCGTCCGTGGAACACGTCCTGGTGGCCGGTGACGCCGCCGAGTTCACCGCCCTGGACGGGGTCGACGCCGACCCCGTCCCGCTGCCGGTGCCCGACCCCGCGGACGTGGCGGTGCTGCTGCTGTCCGGCGGCACCACCGGCAAGCCCAAGCTCATCCCCCGCACCCACGACGACTACGCCTACAACGTCCGTGCCAGCGCCGAGATCTGCGGCTTCGACAGCTCCACCGTCTATCTCGTGGTGCTGCCCACCGCGCACAACTTCGCCCTCGCCTGCCCGGGCCTGCTCGGCACGCTGCTCGTGGGCGGCACCGTCGTGCTCTCCCCGACACCGAGCCCGGAGGACGCCTTCGCGCTGATCGAGCGCGAACGGGTCACCGTCACCGCCGTGGTCCCGCCGATCGCCCTGCTGTGGCTGGACGCCGTGGAGTGGGAGGAGGCCGACCTGTCGTCGCTGCGGCTGCTCCAGGTCGGCGGCTCCAAACTGGGCGCCGAGCCCGCGGCCCGGGTCTCCCCCGCCCTCGGCTGCGCCCTCCAGCAGGTGTTCGGCATGGCCGAGGGCCTGCTCAACTACACACGTCTGGACGACCCGCCGGAGCTGGTCGCCCGGACCCAGGGACGCCCGATGTCCCCGGCCGACGAGATCCGGGTCGTCGACGAGGACGGGCAGGACGTGCCGCCCGGCGCGACCGGCGAGCTGCTCACCCGCGGCCCCTACACCCTGCGCGGCTACTACCGCGCGCCCGCGCACAACGCCCGCTCCTTCACCGGCGACGGCTACTACCGCACCGGCGACCTGGTGCGCGTCCTGCCCTCAGGGCACCTGGTCGTCGAGGGCCGGGCCAAGGACCAGATCAACCGGGGCGGCGACAAGATCTCCGCCGAGGAGCTGGAGAACCACCTCCTCGCCCACCCCGCCGTGCACGACGCGGCCGTCGTCGGCATGCCCGACGCGACCATGGGCGAGCGCACCTGCGCCTACCTCGTGCCGCGCGGCCGGGCGGTCCCGCCCACCCAGCGGGAACTGGCGGCCTTCCTCACCGAGCGGGGCGTCGCCGCGTACAAGCTGCCCGACCGGGTGGAGGTGACCGACGTCTTCCCCCGCACCTCCGTCGGCAAGATCGACAAGAAGGAACTGGGGCGCAGGATCGCCGCTCTGCTGCGCGCGGAGGGCAGCGGTGCCGGCTGACACCACCGCTCCGGTCCGACCGGAGAAGCCGTCCGCCGCGCCGCCCCGCCGCCGGACCTCCACCCGCGCCCTGGCCGTCCTCGGCGCCCTGCTGCTGCTCCTCGCGGCCGTCCTGCTCAGCCTGGCCGTCGGGTCGCGGTCGCTGCCGGTGTCCGTCGTCGTGGACGCGCTGCGGCACGACGACGGCTCGACCGCCGCGTCCGTCGTCTGGGACGTGCGGGTGCCCCGCACCCTCGCGGGCATCGCGGCGGGCGCCGCCCTCGGTGTCGCGGGCGCGCTGATCCAGGCGCTCACCCGCAACCCGCTGGCCGACCCCGGGCTGCTCGGCGTCAACGCCGGTGCCGCCACCGGCGTCGTGCTGTCCCTCACCGTGCTGGGTGTGACGAGCCTGTGGGCCTCGGTGTGGTTCGCGATGGCGGGCGCGGTCGTGGCGGGCCTGCTGGTGTACTCGCTGGCCTCCGGCGGACGCGGCGGCGCCACGCCCGAACGGCTCGCGCTCGGCGGCGCGGTGATCGCCGCGGTCTTCACCGGCGTCGGCCAGACGCTGATGCTGCTCGACGCCCAGGCCCTGGACCAGCTGCGGTTCTGGAGCGTGGGCTCGCTCGCCCGGGCCGACAGCGGCACGCTGACGACCATCACACCGTTCGTCGTGGTGGGCCTGGTGCTGGCCCTCGCCCTGGTCCGGCCCCTCAACGCGATGGCCCTCGGCGACGACGCCGCGCGCTCGCTCGGCGCCCATCTGCACCGCACCCGCTTCCTCGGCCTGCTCGCCGTGACCCTGCTGTGCGGGGCGGCGACCTCGGCGGTCGGCCCGCTGGTGTTCGTCGGGCTCGCCGTCCCGCACATGGCCCGCATGATCGTCGGCGCCGACCAGCGCTGGACCCTGCCGCTGTCCCTGCTGCTGGCCCCCGCCCTGCTGCTGTTCGCAGACGTCCTCGGCCGCGTCGCCGTACGCCCGGACGAACTCGACGCCGGGGTGGTCACGGCGGTCGTCGGGGCACCGGTGTTCATCGCGCTGGTGCGGCACCGCAGGGTGGTGGCGTCATGAGCACGGGCACGCCCGCCCCCACGCGGCTCGCGGCCCGCACCCATGTCGTCCGCAGCGGCCGCCACCGGCTGTCCTTGCGGCTGGACGTCCGCGCCCTGACGGTCTGTCTGCTGGTGCTCGCCGTCACGGCCGGGGTGGGCGTGCTCGCCCTGGGCACCGGGGAGTACCCGATCTCCCCCGCCGACGTCGTGCGCACCCTGCTGGGCAACGGCAGCCCCCGCACCGACTTCGTGGTCAACGAACTGCGGCTGCCGCGGCTGCTGACGGGCATCCTGGCCGGGGCCGCCCTCGGGGTGAGCGGCGCGCTGTTCCAGAGCCTGTCCCGCAACCCGCTGGGCAGTCCCGACATCGTCGGCTTCACCTACGGTTCGGCCACCGGGGGCCTGCTGGTCGTTCTCGTCGCGGGCGGCACCGGCGGCCAGGTGGCGCTCGGGGCGGTGGGCGGCGGCCTCGCCACCGCCGTCCTGGTCTACGTCCTCGCCTGGCGGCAGGGCATTCACGGTTTCCGGCTGGTCCTCGTCGGCATCGGCGTCAGCGCCCTGCTCCAGGGCGTGAACGCCTATCTGCTCGCCAAGGCCCGCTTCACCGAGGCGGCGCAGGCCATGGTGTGGCTCAACGGCAGCCTGAACGGCCGGGGCTGGGCCGACGTGCGGCCGGCCGCGCTGGGCCTGCTCGTGGTGCTGCCGCTGATCGTGTGCGTCGCGGGCCGGCTGAAGATCCTGGAGATGGGCGACGACGTCGCGGGCGGGCTCGGGGTGCCGGTGCAGCGCACGCGGCTGGTGATGCTGGTCCTGGCCACGGCGGCCTGCGCGGTGGCCACCGCCGCGGCCGGGCCGATCCCGTTCGTCGCCCTGATCGCCCCCCAGCTGGGCCGGCGCCTGACCCGGCAGCCCGGGCCGAACCTCCTCGCCGCCACCTGCACCGGCGCGCTCCTCGTGGTCACCGCGGACTTCGGTTCGCAGCATCTGCACGAGTCGGCCCAGCTGCCCGTCGGGGTGGTCACCGCGGTCGCCGGCGGCCTGTACCTGGCCCTGCTGCTGCGCCGTCAGCGACGCGCCGGGCGGATCTGACAGCCGCCGGAGCCTGCGGGGAGGGCGGCGTGCCCGGTCCACCGGATGACCCGCCGCTGCCCGGGCACCCGGGAGGTACCGGCGCGCGGGGGTGCCGAGCGTGCGCCCGGCGCGAGCCGGTACCGTGCTGGGAAGGCCACTGCGGGGAGAACGACACATGAGCGATCCGACGACCACAGACGAGAACGCCCTCCGTCCGCTTGCCGGGGACGGCAGGCCCTCGGGCGGCCCGATCCGGCTCCTGGGCGCCGTCATGGGCGATCTCAGGGCTGTGGACGGCGCCCTGTACGCGGCGGTGGCCGCCACCCCGACCCCCACCCTCGACCGGACGCTGCGCCATCTGTCCCACGCGGCGGACCACTCGAAGATCTCGTTCGCCATCGCCGCCGCGCTGGCCCTCGCCGGGAAGCGGCCGCGCCGGGCCGCGCTCGCCGGGGTCGGGGCGATCGCCGTGGCGTCGGCCTCGGCGAACCTGCTCGGCAAGCGCCTGGTGCGCCGGGCCCGCCCGGACCGCGAGGCCGCCCGGGTGACGGTGGACCGGCACGTCCCGATGCCGACCTCGGCCTCCTTCCCGTCGGGGCACACCGCGTCGGCCGTGGCGTTCGCCACCGCGGTCGGCGTGGTCCTGCCTCCGGCCGCGGTCCCGCTCGGGGCGCTGGCCGGCGCCGTCGGCTACTCCCGCATCCACACGGGTGTGCACTATCCGGGTGACGTGGCCGCGGGCGCCGTCCTCGGCATCGCCAGCGCCGCCGCGGCCCTGGCGGCGGCAGCGACCACGCCCTCGGCCCGTACCCAGGCGCTCCTCGCCGCGGCCCGCTCGTGGCCGCGCGTCCGCGTCGCCGGCCTGGTGCGCGACTGAGCGGCACGGCACGCCGGCCACCGGGACCACGGGGAGGCCGGGCGCGCGGCCACCGCCCGGCGCCCGGCCTCCCGGTGCGTCCCGGCGGTCAGCCGAAGGCGCGCACGGCCTGGTAGTACGTCCACGCCGTGCCGTTGCAGGAGGTCTTGGTGGCTCCGCTGTAGGCGTTGCACACCCGCTTCAGGTCCTCGTAGAAGGCGCTGTCCCTACGGGACTTGTTGGCGTCGAAGGTGCCCGCGGCCTTGTAGTTGCGGTAGCCGAAGTCGTGCCGGGCACAGGACAGGGAGAACGGGAAGCCGAAGGGGTTGTCCGGTGAGGAGGAGCAGTAGTCGGTCGACCAGTCGAAGGCGTACGCGGACCAGGCGGCCTGGTTCGCCCGGGCGGCGGCCCAGGCGTTGTGGCTGGACGCGCTGGTCTGCGTCCAACTGGCGAGCACCTGGGGCTTGTCGGCGGGAGCGGCGCTCGCGGTCGTGGCGGTGGCGGCGACGGTGACGAGGGCCAGGGCCGAGGCGGCGAGACCCGTGGCGGTCTTTCGGTGCATCCCACACCTCCATGAGGCTGCGGCCCGTCCATCGTGCCGCAGGTTCATGACAAGAGGATGTCCGTCCCTCCGGGGTGTTCACACCCTCCGTGCCCCAACAGCCCCTTAACTCTCGGCTGTTCAAGGAGAACGGCAACGGACCCTCAGGCACGCTGAGCCTCCCTCAGCCGCCTCGGGTCCCTCGGATGCCGGCCCCGGCTACTCGGCCCGGTGGGGCAGCGTGGTGCCGGGCAGCGCGTACGCGTCGCGGCGGCCGCACATGCCGAAGCCGCCGCGCCGGGCCGGCGCGGCCTCGTGAGCGGTGGCACCGGCGAGGTAGGCGGGTTCACCGTCGGCCAGCGCGTCGAGCCGCGCGCCGGTGCGTTCGGCGGTGGCCAGGGCGCCCGTCCGCCACAGGGCGCGCCAGGTGGGCACCTTGTCCCGCACGAGCCGCGCGGCGGCCCGCTGGAACTCGCGGTACGGGCCGTCGTCCCCGGCGACCAGGGCCTCACGCAGGCCGAGGTAGCCCTCGACGGCCAGGTCCCGGCGGCGCCGGGCGGCCGCCTCGGCCTCCGGCCCCGTGCCCGGCGGCAGGCTCGCGGCGGCCGCGTACGCGTCGGGGTCGGCGAGCACCTCGGGCGGGAAGGTGAAGACCGCGTCCCCGGCCTCGGGCAGGTCGCTGTTCTCCATCAGCACGGTGACGCGCAGATCGCCGCCCTGCACCATGCGGTGCACGGTGCCCGGCGTGAACCAGGCCAGGGAGCCGGCCTCCAGGGGGATGTCCCGGTAGCCGTCGGGGCTCAGCGTCTGCACCGCGCCCCGGCCGCCTGTGACGACGTACGCCTCCGTGCACACCAGGTGCAGGTGCGGACTGCCGCCGCAGACCCCGTCGGCGGCCTCCCAGTCGTAGGCGCCGATGTGGGACAGGCCGATCGCGCCGGGGAGCGGGTGGGCGGGGCCCGGCTTCGGCGCGCTCACCACGGCAGGTCGTCCAGGTGGGTGCCGACCCGGTCGCGGTCCCAGGCGCCGTCGGCGATCACCAGCCGGTAGCGGTAGGCGAAGGACTCGCCCGGCGGGAGCGCGAACTCCTCGAAGAACGCCCAGGAGAAGGCAACGGTCGGGAAGGGCTCCGCGCGGACGAACCAGTGCGAGTCGTGGATCGCAGACGCGCCGTCCAGGTTCTCGGGCGCGTGCGCGAAGACGAGGGTCGAGTGGCCGTCGACGTCGTCGTGCTCGGTGGTGAAGGCGAGCCACGGGCCCTGGCTGCCCATCAGCTTGTCCGCGCCGGCGTCGGTGTCCGGCGCGAAGACCGTACCGCCGGTGAAGTCGCGCGGGCCGCGCCACTGGAGTCCGGTGTACCCGGCCATCTCCCGGCCCGCGGTGGTGGGCGAGCCGAACACCAGGGGTGCGGAGCGGGTGTTGGTGAGGCGGATCGACCAGTCCAGGGCCCAGGCGCCGGCCTCCTCGTCGACCGAGTGGACGGTCAGACCACGCACTTCGCGGGCCCACTCCTCACCGCCGTTCTCGATCCAGGTGAGGTTCTCGGTGAGCGCGAGCCGGTCCTCCCCGGCCGTGAACTCCGGGAAGCCGTCGTGCCGCATGGAGCCGACCCGCTCGGGCAGCCGCAGATAACCCTCCCCGTGCACGTACGAGTTGCCGCCCCAGAAGTTCTGGCCGGACAGATGGCTCGCGGTCATCTGCAGGCCCTTGTGCCAGCGGTGGTCGCGGGGGCGGTAGCCGGTGACCGTGCGGCCGGACAGGGTGCGCAGGGGGTGGGCGTACGGCTTGCCGGCCTCGAACGGATCGGGGTCGGGCCGGTAGACGTAGCGGAGGATCTCCGTGCCGTTCGCCGCCGTGACGGCGACGGCCTCGCCGTGCGTGTGGGTGACGCGGATGGTCATGCGCGCTCCTTGGGGGCCCAGTCGGGGTGCTCGCCGTGCATGGCCTCGTAGAAGGGGTCGCCGGGGCCGATCTCCCCCGCGCGCACCGACCGGCCGGTGAACGCCGCCTTGTACAGGGCGGCGGCGAACTCCAGGGTGGCGCGGGCGTCCGGGCCGCTGCCCGGGGGCCGGGTGCCGGTGTCGTAGGCGTCGAGGAGTGCGCCGAGCTGGGCCGTGTGGGAGCTGGGCACGTCCTCGGCGGGGGTGCGCCAGGCGGTGGCGCGTTCGCAGGCCACGTGCGGGGCGGGGGTGTAGACCCAGCTGTCGTTGGCGTGGCCGTACAGGTGCGTGAGCTCGACCGTGGCGTCCGCGCAGTCGACGCGGATGCGGCTCACCTCGTGCGGGGACAGCACGCTGTTGACGACCGTGGCGAGGGCGCCACTGCGGAACCGCACCAGGGCGGTGGAGACGTCCTCGCTCTCGGTGTCGTGGACCAGGCGCGCGGCCATGGCCCGGATCTCCTCCCACTCGCCGAGCAGGTGCAGCATCAGGTCGTACTGGTGGATGCCGTGGCCCATGGTCGGGCCGCCGCCCTCACTGGCCCACTTCCCGCGCCAGGGCACCGCGTAGTAGGCGGCGTCGCGGTGCCAGGTCGTCTGGCAGTGCGCGACCAGCGGGGCGCCGAGCTCACCGCTGGTGATCAGCTGCCGGGCGTGCACCGCGCCGGAGCCGTAGCGGTGCTGGAAGACGACCGCCGCGTACGCGCCGGAGGCCTCCTCGGCGGCGGCGATGGCGTCGTACTCGGCGAGCGACAGGGTGAGCGGCTTCTCGCACAGCACCCAGGCGCCGGCCTTGAGCGCGGCCACCGTCTGGTCCCGGTGCAGGGAGGGCGGGGTGCCGATCAGGACGAGGTCGGGGCGTTCGGCGTCCAGCATGGCGTCCACCGAGGTGTAGCCGGCGACCCGTTCGCCGGCCGACGCGCGGAAGGCGTCCAGGCGTTCCCGGTCCACGTCGACGGCGGCCACCAGCTCCACCCGGTCGGAGTGGGCGCGCAGCGCGGGCAGATGACTGTCTCCGACGATGGCCCCGGTGCCGACGACGGCCACACGGCGGCGGGCGGGGGGCCCTGGGGACACGGACATGCGGCGCTCCTCGGACGGCCGGCGGACACACGCTTGGAAAGCGCTTGCACTCGGAAGGGACCCTAGGCGCGCGAGAATGTCTGGACAACCCCCCTGCAGTGACCTGCGCACCACCCGCCGGCGCATTTTCCCAGCTTGGGCGGGAGTTTCCGGTTGTTGCCCCTGCCATGGAAACGGTGTTCCCCCGCCTGGGCGCTGGGGCTGACCCCACCGTGGAACCGGATGCCGCCCGGAGTGTCCGGCAGGCGGCCCGTCCCTAGCGTTCTGTCGCACCGCACCCCTTGCCGCGCCCGCCCCCGCCCGGCCGCCGAGGGGGCACCGCCGACAGAGAGGACACCCACCCGTGTCATCCCGCTTCCCGGGAACCCCGCGCCGAGCCGCCCTCGCCCTGACGACCGCCGCTCTGGCCCTCACGGCGCTCCCCGCCACGGCCGGCGCCGCCTCCGGCCCCGACCCGCTGGCCCGCTACCACCAGCAGCGGCTCACCTGGAAGAGCTGCGTGCTCGGCCCGGACGACACCACCGGCAGGGAACTGGAACAGGCCGGCGCCCGCTGCGCCGACGTGACCGTACCGCTGGACTACTCCGACCCCGGCGGCCGGACGATCACCGTCGCCCTCTCCCGGATCCGTGCCGCCGACACCGGCCGCCGCGTCGGCCCGCTGCTGCTCAACGGCGGCGGACCGGGCGGGCGCACGCTCGGCGACCCGCCCTGGGTGCGCAAGGCCATGAAAAACGTCGGGGCACGCTACGACGTGGTGGGGGTGGATCCCCGCTTCGTGGGCCGCAGCACGCCGCTGGACTGCCGCTGGCCCACCGGCTCCGCCTTCCGCTCCGCGGGAGGGGACCGGGCCGGCTTCGACCGCATGACCGCCCTCGCGCAGGACCTCGCCGAGCGCTGCCGGACCCACGCCGGAGACATGCTCCCGCACGCGACCACCCGCAACACCGCACGCGACCTGGACGTCGTCCGGGCCGCGCTGGGCGAGCGCCGGATCTCCTATCTGGGCTACTCCTACGGCAGTTACCTGGGCGAGGTGTACGCCACGATGTTCCCCGGCCGCACCGACCGGGTCGTCCTGGACGGGGTGATCGACCCCGAGCGCTACGGCCCCCGGCTGCTGCGCGGCACCGAGCGGGCCAACCGCCGCGCGCTGGAGGGATGGGCCTCCTGGGCCGCCGCCCGCGACGAGGTCCACGGGCTGGGCCGGACGCGGGGCGAGGTGCTGGCGGCCGTGGAGCGGGTGCGCCGGGCCGCCGCCCGTTCCCCGTTGCGGCTCGGCGGCCACCGCGTGGACGAGCACGTACTGCCCGTCGTCGTCTTCAACGGACTGTCGCAGCACCACGACGTCGCCTACGGTGACTTCGCGCGAGGCGTGCGGGACATGCTGCGGGCGGCCGAGGGGCAGCGGGTCACGCCGTCCCCGTGGCTCGCCGGAGTGCTCGACTTCGTGCTCACCGGGACCGACTCCACGTACGGCAGCGCCCAGACGGCGATCCTCTGCGCCGACGGTGCCGCACCCCGCGACCCGGAGGTCTACTGGCGTGACGTGCAGCGCACCCGCGCCCTGGACCCGCTCTTCGCTCCCGTGACGCACAACATCAACCCGTGCGCCTTCTGGGACCGGCCGCGCGAACGCCCGACCCCGGTCCGCGCCGACCTGCCCGCGCTGCTCGTCAACGCCACCGGCGACCCGCGCACCGGCTACGACGGCGCCCGGGCGGTGCGCGCCCGGTGGTCGTCCTCGCGCCTGGTCACCCTGCGCGGCGCGGACCAGCACGCGGTGTACGGCGTGTACGGGGTGCCGTGCGTGGACGACACGGTCAACGCGTACCTGGCCACGGGGCGGCTGCCGGCGCGGGACGTGGACTGCGAGGCGCCTGAGCGGGGGTAGCGCACGCGGGAGCCCGGACCGTTCCCGGTCCGGGCTCCCGAGCAGTGAGCGGCGCTCTCAGGACTCGACGATCTTGCGCACGTTGTCGACGGAACCGCAGCCGGCCTCCAGCTGCCGCTCGCGCTCCTGCCAGAACGCCCGGCCGAGCTCCTCACGACGCTCCATGGCCACGTTCTCGCGCGCGCCGTTGAGGATGGTGCGCTCCTCCTCGTCGGCGTGGTGCGTGACGGCCTGCACGAGCTCCTCGAGCTTCTCGTCCCACTCGTCGGAGCCGACCTCCTCCACCTGGAGGAGGTCCAGGAGGGCCTTGTTGCCCTCGTCGTGCTCGTCCTCGCCGTGCTCGACCTCTTCGTCGTCGATGTTCTTGTACCGCTTGAGCGCCGGGTAGACCTTGGCCTCCTCGGCCAGCGCGTGCGCGATCAGCAGGTCCGAGAATTCCCGCAGCGCACTCTCGCGGTCGGCCTCGACGCTGCGCATCTGACGGAAGAGGTCTTCCATGCGCCGATGGTCCTGAAGAATGAGATCGACGACGTCCTGCGTATCGGCCATGAGCAGGAACCCCTTTCGTACGGAGAATCAGGCCTTTCATTTACCCCGTTCCCTGCGCGGGGAACGGGGCCGACCGGGTCTACCAGCGGTACCAGCGGCCCTTGCGGCCACCGGTGTCCGCGCTGCGCAGCACGAAGCCGAGCAGCCAGACCACCAGCACGATCACCGCGATCCACCACAGCGCCTTCAGTGCGAAGCCGGCGCCGAAAAGGATCAGGGCCAGCAGAAGAACGAGAAGCAAAGGAACCATTGTTATCTACCTCCAGAGCTCCTGATGCCCGGGCTTTTTCGCCCCACACAGCGAAATTGCTTTGTTTTTCCAGGCGGATGGCGGGCACAAGGGCCGATTCGGCCGTGCGCGCGGGAGGTCAGTCCCGGCCGACGACGACGACCTCGTCGCCGTCCGTCCAGCGGCGCCGCTCGGCCTTGGGCGGGTTGATGCGCACGCCGTGGCCGGGGCCCGCCGACGCCTCGTCCCGGCTGCGGTAGCCGATGGCGCACTCGCCTCGTTCTCGTGCCGCCGCCACGACGGTGGCGAAGGCCGTCTCGCACCCGGGCAGCACGTAGTCGCCCGCGGGCCGCAGGCGGATGCCCGTGCCGTCGGCGGAGAACAGTTCCTCGAAGACCGCTGCCAGGTGCCGGTTCTGGGAGATCTGCGCCATGAGCAGGCCGATGAGCTTGCCGCTGATGATGACGTCGGCGCCCGGGCTGATGGGAGCCAGGGCCCGGTTGCGGTCGTCGACCAGCTCGGTGACGACCGGCAGTTCCCGCCCGGTGGTCTCCTCCAGCCGGCGCAGCAGCAGGAGCGTGACGAGCGTGCGGTTGTCGGGGTGGTCCTCCGGCTGTCCGGGGGCGGGGTCCTGACCGAGGACGATGACGCTGTCGTAGGAGTGCACGTCCAGACGCTCCAGGGTCTCGGGGCGGGTGACGTCCCCCGGGTGGAAGGTCAGGACCGGCCCGGGGCCGTGGCGCGAGCCGGACTCGCGCACCTGACGGGCCGTCTCCTCGCCGCGGTCGGCGACCACGTCGACGACCGACCCGGGCAGGGCGCGGCGGCGCAGCTGGTCGACCATGAGCGGCGCCCTGCGGTTCCAGCCCAGCACCAGGACCCGCTCCGGCCGCGCCGGCGTGGGCGGCCCGGACACCGTCACCGCCTTCTCGACCCACTGCCCGCACGGGCCCGGCCAGGCCGTGTCGTCGTCCCGGGAGACGACGATGAGCAGGTCGTCCGCGGTGATGGTGGTGTGCGACGGTGGGGCGAGCAGCGGGGTGTCGCCGCGCACCAGTCCGACCACGCTGGACGTCGGATAGGACAGCAGTGCCTCGCCGAACGTGCGGCCGGCCAGGGACGCTTCGCCGACCAGGTAGAACTCGTCGCCGGCGAAGTCGAGGAGCTCCCGGTGGACCAGGGACAGGCCGGGACGCCGGGCCGCCTGCACGATCAGCCGGGCCGTGACGGTGTCGCTCTCCAGGACGACTCCGCCCGGCCCGGCGGCAAGGCACGCGGCCAGCCGGTACCGGTCGTCCCGGACGGCCGCGACGACGGGCGGCCGGCTCTGCGTACCGGCCAGCGCCGCCCGGAGCGCCAGCAGCGTCTTGACGACCTCGGCGTCGGCGTCGGGCTCGTCCCGGGGCAGCACGAGCACGACACCGGCCGTCGCGGGACTGGTGAGGGTCAGTACGGCCGGGTCGGTGGTGGGGCCGCTGCGGCAGATCAGCCGGGTACGGCCGACGGGCCCGACCTTGGTGCCGAGGGCCTCCTCCATGGCGGTCTTGTCGCGGTCGGCCAGCACCACCACCGCCGCGCGCCGCTGGTTGGCGTTGGCCGCGACCAGTTCCCCGACCACCGTGAAGACCTGCTCCGACCATCCCAGGACCACGACGTGGCCCTGTTCGAGCACGGTCGAGCGGCCCCGCCGCAACGCGGTGAGCCGTTCCGTGAGGGCGGTGGTGATCAGGCCGACCAGCGTCGAGACGTACAGCAGGGCCACCAGGGCGAGCAACACCGACATCGTCACGCGCAGCGGCGTGCCGGTGGCGCCGCCCAGCCGCAGCGTCTCGCCCGTCAGGTGCCACACCTGCGCCAGCCGGTCCGGCAGGGACCGGGGCGCGTGCGGGTCGGTCCACACCACCACCGCGCTGGCCGGGACGACGACGGCCAGGCACAGCAGCGCCATCCACCCGACGAGGGCGGAGGCACCGCGGGCCAGCGTGCTGTCGAACCAGTAGCGGGCCCGGTCACCGAACGAAGTGCGCCGCTGCGCCACTCTTCCCCCTCCGTCGCCCCGGCCCTCCCCGTGCGCCGGTCGGCGCCGCCGTGCGCGTGCGGCGCGCGGATGGGCAAAGAGCGCGGGTGTGAGTACGCATGTCGAAGTCTGGGGGCCGGTGCCGGGTGGTGAGCGCGGTTCCGTCGCGCATTCATTCCTTCGGGTTCACCGAGCCACCGAGAACGCGGTGTCTCCCGTGACGTGCGGGTTTTGCCCCGGATTCGCTCCTTGGAGGCAAGCTGTGGGCGAAGCGCGGCGCCCCGTCGCGGCGGCCGCTACAAAGATCGCCATGACTGATGATCACGCGGTGGTGCGTCCCGACGGCGGCTTGTCCCGGCGGAGTTTCGCGACGGTGGCCGGCACGGCCACCGTCGCGACGGCCCTGACCGGCGGCACCGCCACGGCGCTTCCCGCGCCTGCCGCGCCACCCGCCCCCGGTGGCGCCCGCGGCGCCGACCTCGACCGGTGCCTCGACGTCGCCCGCGCCCTGCTCGTCCTCGACTCCGACGACCGCCCCCTCGTGCCGCGTTACCGGCGCGTCCTGCGGGACGGGCTGCCGGCCCGCAGGACCCGCCCCAAGGACGTCCTCGTCGTCGGCGCCGGCCCGGCGGGGCTGGTCGCCGCCTGGCTGCTGAAGCGTGCCGGGCACCGGGTGACGGTCCTGGAGGCCAACGGCAACCGGGCGGGCGGGCGCGTCAAGACCTTCCGCAAGGGCGGGCACGAAGGCGCCGCGCAGCCGTTCGCCGACCCCCGTCAGTACGCCGAGGCGGGCGCGATGCGCATTCCCGGCAGCCACCCGCTGGTCATGCAGCTCATCGACCAGCTCGACCTGAAGAAGCGGCGCTTCCACTACGTCGACGTGGACGAGGAGGGACGCCCCGCCGCGCGCACCTGGATCCACGTCAACGGCATCCGGGTGCGGCGCGCCGACTACGCCCGCTCGCCCCGGCGCGTGAACCGCTCCTTCGGCGTACCCAAGGCCCACTGGGACACCCCGGCGGCCGCCATCCTGCGCGCCGCCCTCGACCCGGTGCGCGACGAGTTCAGCCGCGTCGGCCCGGACGGCAAGCGCGTCGGCAAGCCCCTGCCCGAACAACTGCGGGGCTGGGCCCGCGTGGTGCAGCGGTTCGGCGACTGGTCGATGTTCCGCTTCCTCACCGAGCACGCCGGTCTCGACGAGCGCACCGTCGACCTGATCGGCACCCTGGAGAACCTCACCTCGCGCCTGCCCCTGTCCTTCATCCACAGCTTCATCGGCTCCTCCCTCATCAGCCCCGACACGCCCTTCTACGAACTGGAGGGCGGCACGGCCGTCCTGCCGGACGCGCTGCTGGAACGGGTGCGCGAGGAGGTGCGGTTCGACCGCCGGGTGACACGCATCCAGTACCACCACCCCGACCGCCCCTCGCCGGAGGGCGGGCACGTACGGCGCAAGGGCCCGCACGTGTGGGTGGACACCGTGTCCGAGGGCCGCGACGGCCCGGTCGTCCGCGAACAGTTCACCGCCGACGTCGCCGTGGTCACGGTGCCGTTCTCCGGACTGCGCCATGTGCAGATCGACCCGCCCCTGTCGTACCGCAAGCGCCGCGCGGTCTGGGAGCTGCACTACGACAGCGCGACCAAGGTGCTGCTCGAATTCAGCCGCCGCTGGTGGGAGTTCGACGAGGACGACTGGAAGCGCGAACTGAACGCCGTGAAGCCGGGCCTGTACGAGGCGTACCGCACCGGCCGGGCCCCGGCGGACGGCAGCCTGCTCGGCAGCCATCCCTCCGTGCCGGACGGGCACATCACGGCGGCCCAGCGCACCCACTACGCGGCCAACCGCGCGATCGGCCGCGACCAGCCGGAGGCGGCCGGTGTGGTGGGCGGCGGCTCGGTGTCGGACAACGCCAACCGCTTCATGTTCAACCCCTCGCACCCGGTCCCGGGCAGCGCGGGGGGCGTACTCCTGGCCTCCTACAGCTGGGCGGACGACGCCCTGCGCTGGGACTCCCTGGACGACGAGGCACGCTACCCGCACGCGCTGTGCGGCCTGCAGCAGGTCTACGGCAACCGCATCGAGGTGTTCTACACCGGCGCGGGCCGCACCCAGAGCTGGCTGCGCGACCCGTACGCCTACGGGGAGGCGTCCGTGCTGCTGCCCGGACAGCACACGGAACTGCTGCCCGCGATCCCGGCGGCCGAGGGGCCGTTGCACTTCGCCGGGGACCACACGTCGGTCAAGCCGGCGTGGATCGAGGGGGCCCTGGAGTCCGCCGTGCGGGCCGCCCTGGAGGTCCACACGGATTAGCCGGCGCGGACTGGCGGAGCCCCGGCGCGTGCGCGCCGGGGCTCCGCCGTCTTTGCGACGACGCACGGGGGCGGCCGCCCCCCTCGTGACCGTAATGACCACAACCTCCGTTGATTCCGCAAGCGAGACACCTCGTCGGCGTCCGGGCACCATGTGGCCCGCATCACCCTCCCCCACAGGGCATCGACCTACCCGCAACGACGTACCGACAGGTGGTGGCACTCGTGCGCCTGCGCACCCCCCTCGCCCTGCTCGGGGCCGCCGTGCTCGTGCTCGTCGGACCGCCGCTGCTGACCTCCGGCAGCGGCTCCGAGACCGGCACACAGATCCCGGGCCTGCGTTTCATGGTCCCCAACACGCCCGGCGGCGGTTACGACATCACCGCCCGCACCGCCGCGAAGAACGCCGAGGACGCCGGACTGACCCACGGCATCGAGGTGTTCAACCTGCCCGGCGCCGGCGGCACCGTGGGCCTGAGCCGGCTGGTGAGCGAGCACGGCAACGGCAAGCTCGCCATGTCCATGGGCCTCGGAGTCGTGGGCGCCGTCCGCTCCAACGACGCCCCGAAGACGCTCGGCGACACCACGCCCATCGCCCGGCTCACCGAGGAGCAGGACGTCGTCGTGGTCGCGAAGGACTCGCCGTACAAGACGATCGGCGACCTGATCGGCGCCTGGAAGGAGAACCCGGGCAAGCTGCCGGTGGGCGGCGGCTCCTCGCCCGGCGGGCCCGACCACCTCGCGCCGATGCTGATGGCGCGGGCCGCCGGGATCCCCCCGAAGCAGGTCAACTACATCCCCTTCGACGGCGGCGGCGAGCTGCTCGCCTCCATCCTCGGCAGCAAGGTGGCCTTCGGCGTCTCCGGCGTCGGCGAGTACCTCGACCAGATCAAGGCGGGCGAGCTGCGCCTCCTCGCGGTCACCGGCCCCGAGCGCGTGGAGGGGCTGGACGCGCCCACGCTGAAGGAGGCGGGGTACGACGTGAACTTCACCAACTGGCGCGGCATCGTCGCCCCGCCCGGCCTGACGGACGGCGAGCGGGACAAGCTCGTGCGGCTGATCGAGGAACTCCACGACTCCGACGAGTGGCGCAAGGCCATGGAGCAGAACGGCTGGGACGACGCCTTCCTCACGGGCGAGGAGTTCGGCGCGTTCCTCGACGCCGAGGACAAGCGCGTGGTTTCGGTGCTGAAGGAGCTGGGACTGTGACGACGCAGACCACCGACACTGCCGCCGCGCGGGACGGCGACCGGCGCTCGTGGCTCAAGGAGCACTCCGAACTCGGCGTGTGCGCCCTGCTGCTGGCGCTCGGCGCGCTCGTTCTGACGGACGCGCTCACCATGGACGTCGACATCGCCCAGCGCGGCCCGGTCGGGCCGCGGACCGTGCCGATCGTGGTCGGGGCCGGCCTGCTGCTGATCGCGGCGCTGCTCGCCGTGGACGTGCTGCGCGGCGGCCGGGGCCAGGCCGAGGGCGGCGAGGACATCGACCTGTCCGAGCCCGCCGACTGGCGCACCGTGCTGCTGCTGACCGGGGTGTTCCTCGGGTCGGCCGTGCTGATCGAGCCGCTCGGTTTCCCCGTCGCGGGCGCGCTGCTCTTCTGGGGCGCGGCGTTCGCGCTGGGCAGCCGCCGCGTCGACCGCGATCCGCTCATCGCGGCCGGGCTCTCCCTCGTCACCTACACCGTCTTCAACAACCTGCTCGGAGTGCCCCTGCCCGGTGGTCCGCTGATGGGAGTGCTGTGACATGAACGCCCTCAACTCCCTGCTGGACGGCTTCGGCACGGCCCTGACGCCGATCAACCTGCTCTGGGCGGCGATCGGCGTCCTGCTCGGCACGGCGATCGGCGTGCTGCCGGGCATCGGCCCGGCGATGGCGGTCGCGCTGCTGCTGCCGGTGACGTACGGGCTCGACCCCACCGGCGCGTTCATCATGTTCGCCGGCATCTACTACGGCGCGATGTTCGGCGGCTCGACCACGTCCATCCTGCTCAACACCCCCGGCGAGAGCGCGGCGGTGGTGGCGGCCATGGAGGGCAACCCCATGGCGAAGTCCGGGCGCGGTGCGCAGGCCCTCGCGGCCGCCGCGATCGGGCACTTCGCGGGCGGCATGGTCGGCACGCTGCTGCTGGTGGCGCTCGCGCCGACGGTCGCCGACCTGGCCGTGGACATCGGCGCGCCGGACTACTTCGCCATCATGGTGCTGGCGTTCATCGCGGTGACGTCCGTGCTGGGCTCGTCCCGGGTCCGGGGCATGGCCTCCCTGCTCATCGGCCTCACGCTGGGGCTGGTGGGCCTGGACCAGATGACCGGCCAGCAGCGCCTCACCTTCGGCTCACTGCAACTCGCCGACGGCATCGACGTCGTCATCGTCGCGGTCGGCCTCTTCGCGATCGGTGAGGCCCTGTGGGTCGCGGCGCACCTGCGGCGCAGGCCGCCCGAACCGATTCCGGTGGGCCGGCCGTGGCTGGGGCGCGGTGATGTCCGGCGCACCTGGAAGTCGTGGCTGCGCGGCCCCTTCATCGGGTTCCCGTTCGGCGCGATCCCGGCGGGCGGCGCGGAGATCCCGACCTTCCTGTCGTACGTGACGGAGAAGCGCCTGTCGAAGCACAAGGACGAGTGGGGCAAGGGCGCCATCGAGGGCGTCGCGGGCCCGGAATCGGCGGCGTCGGCCTCGGCGGCGGGCACGCTGGTGTCGATGCTGACCCTGGGCCTGCCGACCACGGCGGTCGCGGCCGTGATGCTGGCCGCGTTCCAGCAGTACGGCATCCAGCCCGGCCCGCTCCTGTTCGAGCGCGAGCCCGACCTGGTCTGGGGCCTGATCGCCTCGCTCTTCGTCGGCATGGTGCTGCTGCTCGCGCTCAACCTGCCGCTGGCGCCGGTGTGGGCGAAGCTGCTGCGCATCCCGCGGCCGTACCTGTACGCCGGGATCCTGTTCTTCGCGGCGGTCGGCGCGTACGCGGTCGGCGGCGAGGTGATCGACCTGGTGATCCTGCTGATCATCGGCCTGATCGGCTTCGGCATGCGCCGCTACGGACTGCCCGTACTGCCCGCCGTCATCGGCGTGATCCTCGGCCCGAACGCCGAGCAACAGCTGCGCCGCGCCCTGCAGATCAGCGACGGCAGTGTCACGGGGCTGGTCGACACGCCGTTCGCGGTGACCGTGTACGCGGTGATCCTGGTCCTGCTGGCCTGGCCGCTGCTGCGCAAGGCGCTGACACGCGGCCGCACCACGGCCTGACCGGGCCACCACCGCCTTCCCATCGGTCGGGACGACCCGTACGCACGGACCTGAACACCGCGCGTACGGGTCGCCGCTCGTTTCCGGCCGGGCGGTCAGCCGAAAAGGAGGTCCACGCCCTTCGGCGATCGCTTCCAGCCGGGGGAGCATGTCCGCTGACTGCGCCCCGAGCGGCGTGATCCGCGCCACACCCGCGAGGGCCGGCGGTTTACACCGCTGCGCAGTGGTCAGGCGGCGGGGATGTCCCACCGGCACCCCCGGGCCGTACCCCCGGCACGACGCGTATGCGCCCCTCCGGGGCTCCCGCACGTCCGGCGGGGGCCCCGGTGAGCGAGGACACCCTGCGCCTGCGTGCGGTCCCGACCGGCGCAACCGCGCGCGAGGAACGGCCCGCGGCACGGCCGGGCGGGCAGCGGGACGCGTACTTCGACAACGCCAAGTACCTGGCCATCGTGCTGGTGGCCGTGGGGCACGCCTGGGAGCCGCTGCGCGACGGCAGCCGGACGGTCAGCGCCCTCTACCTGCTCGTGTACGCCTTCCACATGCCGGCGTTCATCGTCGTCTCCGGCTGCTTCTCGCGCTCCTTCGACGCCGCCCCGGGGCGCGTCCGGCGTCTGGTGACCGGCCTCGCGGTGCCCTATGTCGTGTTCGAGACGGCGTACACCCTGTTCACCCGGTGGACCGACCAGGAGCCGGACCGGCCGGTCAGCCTGCTGGACCCCCTGTATCTGACCTGGTTCCTGGCGGCCCTGTTCATCTGGCGGCTGACCACGCCGCTCTGGCAGCGGGTGCGGTGGCCGCTGCCGCTCGCCCTGGCCGTCGCGATGCTCGCGACACTCTCGCCGTCGATCGGTGACGATCTCGATCTGCAGCGCACCTTGCAGTTCCTGCCGTACTTCGTCCTCGGCCTGCTCCTGCGGCCGGAGCACTTCCGGTGGGTTCGCCGCCGAGCGGTGCGGATCCTCGCCGTGCCGGTGTCCGTCTGCGCGGGCGCCGTGGCGTACTGGGCGGTCCCGCGGATGAGCGGCGCCTGGTTCTACCACCGGGACAGCGCCCCGGAACTGGCCGCGCCCGCCTGGTACGGGCCGGTCATGACCCTGGTGACCTTCGGCTGCTCCCTGGTGCTGGTGGCGTGCTTCCTGGCGTGGGTGCCGGGGCGCCGCGCATGGTTCACCGCGCTGGGCGCGGGCACGTTGTACGGCTATCTGCTGCACGGCTTCGTGGCCCAGGGATCGAAGTTCTGGGGCTGGTACGACCCGGCGTGGGTGCACCGTCCGCTGGGCGCGGTCGTCGTGACGGCCGCCGCCGCTGTGCTGGTGACGGCACTGTGCACCCCGCCGGTGCGGCCACTGTTCCGCTGGGTGGTGGAGCCCGGGATGGCGTGGGCGTTCCGCCCGGACGCGGGCCGACGGAGCGCCGGCGGCGTCACAGCCGGATGACCACGAGGGCGATGTCGTCGGGCGCTCCGCCGGTGACGCCGAGATGGGTGAGCACGGCGTCCGCCAGCCGGTCGGGAGCGAGGGCGACGTTGCGGGCGAGGGCCGTGGCCAGGCGGTCCAGGCCGGTGTCGATGTCCTCGTCGCGGCGTTCGACGAGCCCGTCGGTGTAGAGCACGAGGGTGTCGCCCGGCGTGTAGGGCAGGCCGGCCTGTGGGCGCGGGACGTGGTAGGGGCGGGCGCCGAGCGGCGGGTCGGTGGCCTGGTCCAGCAGCTCGCTGGTCCCGTCGGCGTGGAGCAGGACGGGCGGCACGTGTCCCGCGTTGCTGTAGACGATCAGCCGGCTGCGGGTGTCGACGAGCACCTTGACCGCGGTGGCCGCCATCGCCCCGTCGACGGAGCGGGCGTACAGGCCGAGCACCTCCAGGGCCTGGGCGGGGCTCGGGACGGCCCGGATGGCCGCGCTCAGCGCGCTGCGGAGCATCCCCATCACGGCCGCGGCCTCCAGACCGTGGCCGACGACGTCCCCGACCGCCGCTGCGTAGCGGTCGGGGGGCAGGTCGACGACGTCGTACCAGTCGCCGCAGACGTTGAGCGACCGTGTGGCGGGCAGGTAGCGCACGGCGATGTTGTCGTCGTGCCGGGTCAGGTCACGGTCCTGGAGCATCGCTTCCTGGAGGGCGACGGCGATCCGGCGTTCGCGCTCGTGGGCCTCGCCCAGTTCCCGGTTGAGCCGGTGCAGCTCACGGGCCCGTACGTAGAGCTCGGCCGCCATGCCCTGCTCCCGTTCGGAGAACTCCTCCGTGAGGCGGCGCACCCGGCTGGAGTGGACGAAGGCGGTGACGTCCTCGGACCGCTGGACGATCCACGCCACCGAGCCGTCCGCGGCGGGGATCGGAGTGTGGGTGTTGGACCACCAGCGCTCCTCGAAGCCGCCGGGCCGTCCGGGGGCGGCGATGTCGTAGCGCTGCAGCACCAGGATGTCCGGGGCGCCGGTGGCGAGCACGCGGCGCAGGGACTCCTCCAGGTTCCGTTCCGCGTCGCCGCCGGCGCCCGGGTTGGCCGGCAGGGCGTCGAAGAGGTACCGGCCCACCAGGTGCCCTCTGGTGCGGTTCGTGGCCGTCAGATACGCCTGGTTCGCGTAGTGGATCACCAGGTCCGTGTCCAGCACCAGGTACGGGCTCGGGGTGGCGTCGAAGAACGCCGTGAAGTCGATGTCCGCTGCCATGAGGGGCGCTTCCTCGGGTCCGCGGGCGGGACGCCCGCTCCCCCCAATCTACGAGCCCGCCCGCCGATGAGCCCACCCACCGTGTCCTCGGCCGAGCCGGGTCACGGGGTCATGGGGAGAGGTAGACTTCTACACGCCTGTAGAAGAAAGCAGGCCCTCCCTGTGACAGCTCTCCCCTGTGAAGGAGTGGACGCCACCATGGTGTTCAAACGACTGCTCGGCGCGCTCGGTGTGGGCGGCCCCACGGTCGACACGGTTCTCGACCCGGCACCCGTCCGGCCCGGCGGGACGCTCACCGGCCGGGTCCGGCTCAAGGGCGGCAACGCCGACTTCGAGATCGAACACATCACGCTGGAGCTGGTGGCCCGCGTCGAGGCCGAGCACGAGGGCGGGGAGAGCGAGGGCGTGGTCGCCTTCGACCGCTGCACCCTCGGCGGTGGCTTCCGGCTCGCCGAGGGCGAGGAGCGCGAGGTGCCGTTCGGCGTGACGGTGCCGTGGGAGACACCGATCACCGAACTGCACGGCCAGAGCCTGGGCGTCCTTCTGGGTGTGCGCACCGAACTGTCGGTGGCGGGCGCCAGGGACAAGGGCGACCTGGATCCGCTGAACGTCGCGCCGCTGCCCGCACAGGAGGCGGTCCTGGAGGCGCTCGGCGGGCTCGGGTTCGGCTTCCGCTCGGCCGACCTGGAGTACGGCCGCATCGGCGGCACGGGCCAGCGGCTGCCTTTCCACCAGGAGATCGAGCTCGTTCCGTCACCCCGGTACGCGCACCAGGTGGACGAGATCGAGCTGACCTTCCTGGCCGGCCCCGGCGGCATGGAGGTGGTGCTGGAGGCGGACCGGCGCGGTGGCTTCCTGTCGCCCGGCCACGACACGCTCTCCCGCTTCACGGTCTCCCACGACCGGGTCGAGCACCAGGACTGGCCCGCGCTCGTCGACGGCTGGATCCGCCAGTCGGTCGAACACCGGGCGTCCTACGGCACCCCCGCCGCCTGCGGCCCGGCCGGCCACGGCCGCGGCTCCGGGGGACACCACCACGACGGCCACCGATCGCGACCCGGCGTGGGCACCGCCGTCGCCGCGGGCGCGGCCGGACTGGCCGTCGGAGTGGCCGGCGGCATGGTGGCGGGCGAGGTCGTCGACGAGATCGGGGACTTCTTCGAGGGCGAGGAGGAGGAAGAGGAGGGCTGACCCCGGAGCACGCTCACAGCGGCGTCGCCGCGTGCAGGATGAAGACCATCGTCACCGCCGAGTTCGCTGACGACAGCGCCGACACCGCCGTCCCGGCCGCCGCGCCCCACGCCGCCAGCCCGACCGAGGTGAAGACCGGGGGCCAGGTGCGCGCGGCCGGGGCCGGGCCGAGCAGCGCGGCCACCCGGCGCGGCACCGGGCCGGGTGCGGCGAGGCCCGCGAGCGTGGGCGCCGGGGTGCCCCGGGAGACGAGCGCGGCGGTGCCGATGGCGCGGGCCACCGTGCGGCGGCTGCCGATCGCCCCGGCCGCCTCCTCGTCGGCCCACCGCTCCGCCGTGTACGCCACGGCGGTGCCCAGCGGCCGCAGGAACGGGTTGGCCCGGGCGGCGAGCCGCACGGCGAGCAGGAAGCGGTCGTGCCGGCCGGCCAGATGCGCCCGCTCGTGGGCGAACAGGGCCCGGCGCTCGCCCGGCGCCAGCCGGTCCAGCAGGGCGGTGGTCACCACGACACGGCCGGCCCGCGCCCCGCGGGCCCGCCGGCCCGGCAGCGCATAGGCGTAAGGGGCGGCGTCGGGCAGGACGGCCACCTCCGTGTCCGGCAGCCCGTCCAGCGCGCGGTGGGCCCGGCGGCGCACCCTGGCGTGCCGGCCCAGCGTCCGGGCGCAGGCCACCAGTACGGCGCACAGGGCGGGGATGGCGGCCTTGCCGACGACCTCGTCGTACGGCACCGCCGCCCGCACCTCGGGGTCGGACCAGCCGTCGGGCAGCGGGTTGCCGGGCAGCTGGGCGGTGCCCACCACCATCACCAGCCCGAGGCACACCGTGCTGCACACGGCCAGCACCACGGCCAGCGCGGTCAGCAGCCGGGTCGCGGTGCGCGGATGCAGGTGCTGCTCGGCGAGGCGCGCGACCGGCCAGGCCGTGAGCGGCAGGACCAGCGGCAGAAAGACGAAGACCCCCATGAGGCTTCAGTCTTCCCCCTCGCCGTGGGCCTGCTCCAGCAGCTCGCGCAGCAGCCGCTCGTCGTCCGGCCCGAGTCCGGTGAGGAAGCTGGCCAGCACGGCCTCCCGGTCGCTCTCGGCGTCCAGCACCTTGCGCATCTTCCGCGCGGCCAGACCGGCCTGATCGGCGGCGGGCGTCCAGGCGAAGGACCGGCCCACCCGCTCCCGGGTGACCGCGCCCTTGCCCAGCAGCCGGGTCAGGATGGTGATCACCGTCGTGTACGCGAGGTCGCCGCCGAGGCGTTCCTGTACCCAGCCGGCCGTCGCCGGACCGTCCGCCTCCCGCAGCGCCGACAGCACCAGCGCCTCCAGCTCGCCCTGCCCCCGCCTGGGACGCTGCCGGGGATCCGTCACCGCCCTGCCTCCCTTCCGCCGCCCTGCGTTGCCCGTGCGGACATCGTATAGATCCGCCGGACCCGCCCCGCCATCTTCTACAGTGCTGTAGATTTCAGAGGCACACCGCTGGGCGCACCTCACCCGGCGCACACCACCGACACGCAACAAGGAGTATCCCGTGGGAGTTTCCCTGTCCAAGGGCGGCAACGTCTCGCTCAGCAAGGAGGCCCCCGGCCTCACCGCCGTCCTGGTCGGCCTGGGCTGGGACGTGCGCACGACCACCGGGACCGACTACGACCTCGACGCCTCCGCACTGCTCCTGGACGCCTCCGGCAAGGTCCCCTCGGACCAGCACTTCGTCTTCTACAACAACCTCAGGAGCCCGGACGGCTCGGTCGAGCACACCGGTGACAACCTCACCGGCGAGGGCGAGGGCGACGACGAGAGCGTCAAGGTGGACCTCGCCGCCGTGCCGGCCGGCATCGACCGGATCGTCTTCCCCGTGTCCATCCACGACGCCGAGAGCCGGGGCCAGAGCTTCGGGCAGGTCCGCAACGCCTTCATCCGGGTGGTCAACCAGGCGGGCGGTCAGGAGATCGCCCGCTACGACCTGTCCGAGGACGCCTCCACCGAGACCGCCATGGTCTTCGGCGAGCTCTACCGGCACGGCGCCGAGTGGAAGTTCCGGGCCGTCGGCCAGGGCTACGCCTCCGGGCTGGCCGGGATCGCCTCCGACTTCGGCGTCGGCGTCTGACCCGGACGCCCGCGCCGCCGGGCCCCGGCACGTGCCGGGGCCCGGCCTCCCCACGTGCCCTGCCCGACGACCCACCAGGAGACCCTGTGACCCACCCGCCCCGGCTCCGTCCGGAGGACCGCGCGGACTTCGCGGCGGCGGTGGACCTGGCGCTCGGCACCGCGGACATCCGCGACGCCCTCGCGGCGGATCCGGGCGGTCTGACCACTGCGGACCTGCGCGCCGACGCCCTCGCCCGGGCCGACGCCCTCGCGGCGGCCGCCGCCGAGCCGTACCGCGTCTACCTCTCCCTGCGCGGGGCGGCCCGGAGGGAGACCCCACCGGGCGGCGCGGGCGGCCTGCTGCCCGCCCTCGCGGTGCTCACCCCGCTCGTGGCGGGCACCTCGGCCGCGGCGCTGCTCCTGGTCGGCGGCGTCCTGCGGGCGGCCCGCGCACCCGGCCCGCTGCCCGGCTCCCTCGCCGCGGCCGGCTGGACCCTGGCGCTCGTCGCGGCGCTGTCCGGGCTGGTCGCCCTGGCCGCCCTGCTGCGCACGGCCCTGCGCCGCGACGCGGTTCCCCCGGCCCCGGACCAGGTGGAGCACGCCCGCCGGGTCTGGCGTCAGGCGCTGCTCGACCACGGCGTGCTGCCCCACCTGCGCCAGCTGCTCGCCTCGCGTCCCGAGGCGGCGATCACCCCGCGCTCCCCGGCCGATACGCTCACGCCGTGCCCGGCCCGGGCGAGAAAGGACACGACACCATGTTCGGACTGAGCGAGCTCGCGATCATCCTCATCGTCGTCATAGCCGTCATCGGGATCAAGAAGCTCCCCGAGCTGACGCGCTCGGCCGGCAAGGCGGCCCGCATCCTCAAGGCCGAGGCCCGGGCCGCGAAGGACGAGGAGGCCGGAACGGCCCCCGCTCCGCGAGTGGTCCAGGGCGAGGTCGTCCCACCGGGCGCCGGCACGCCCCCGCCCGGCACCCGCGCGGCGGACGCCCCGGACCACCACTGATCCGTCCCCGGACAGCCTTACCGTGACACCACGACGGCGCCCCGGCAGACGGCGTGACGGCGTGACGGCGTGACGGCGTGACGGCTAGAGCGTGCGCTCCAGGCGGTCCGCCACCAGCTTCACGAACTTCGCCGGGTCCTTCGGCTGGCCGCCCTCGGCGAGCACCGCGAGGGTGTGCAGCAGTTCCGCGGACTCGGCCAGCTCCGTGCGGTCCGCGTTCTCCTGGTAGGCCTGGTTCAGGCCCTTCACCAGCGGGTGGCCCGGGTTGAGCTCCAGGATCCGCTTGGTGCGCGGCACCTCCTGGCCCATGGCCCGGTACATGTTCTCCAGGGCCGGGGTCAGGTCGTGCGCGTCGGAGACGACGCAGGCCGGGGAGACGGTGAGCCGCGTCGACAGGCGCACCTCCTTGATCTCCTCGTCCAGCTGCTCGCGCATCCAGCCGAGCAGACCGGAGTACTCCTCGGCCTGCTTCTCCCGCTCCTCACCGGCCTGCTCCGCGCCTTCGGCGTCCAGGTCGATCTCGCCCTTGGCCACGGACCGCAGCTTCTTGCCCTCGTACTCGCCGACGGCGTCGACCCACACCTCGTCGACGGCGTCGGTGAGCAGCAGGACCTCGATGCCCTTGGCGCGGAACGCCTCCATGTGCGGGGAGTTCTCGATGCTCTGCCGGGACTCGCCGGTGAGGTAGTAGATGTCCTCCTGGCCGTCCTTCATCCGCTCCACGTACCGGGCGAGCGTGGTCGGCTCGTCCCCGTGCGTGGTCGTGAACGACGCGACGGCCAGCAGGGCGTCGCGGTTGTCGGAGTCGGTGACCAGGCCCTCCTTCAGGACCGTGCCGAACTCACGCCAGAGGGTGGCGTAGCGGTCGGCGTCCCTGGCCATGATCTCCTTGACCGTGGACAGCACCTTCTTCGTCAGCCGGCGCTGCATCATCCGGATGTGCCGGTCCTGCTGGAGGATCTCGCGCGAGACGTTCAGCGAGAGGTCCTGAGCGTCCACCACACCCTTGACGAACCGCAGGTAGGGCGGCAGCAGCGCCTCGCAGTCGTCCATGATGAAGACGCGCTTCACGTACAGCTGGACGCCGCGCTTGAAGTCCCGCGTGAACAGGTCGTGCGGCGCGTGCGCGGGGATGAACAGCAGCGACTGGTACTCGAAGGTGCCCTCCGCCTGGAGCCGGATCGTCTCCAGCGGCTCGCGCCAGTCGTGGCTGATGTGCTTGTACAGCTCGTGGTACTCGTCGTCGGACACCTCCTCGCGCGAGCGGGCCCACAGGGCCTTCATCGAGTTCAGCGTCTCGGGCTCGGGCGTCTCGTCCTTCTCACCGGCCGCCGGGACCATCCGGATCGGCCAGGTGATGAAGTCCGAGTAGCGCTTGACGATCTCCCGGATCTTCCACTCGGAGGTGTAGTCGTGGAGCTGGTTCTCCGGGTCGGCGGGCTTGAGGTGGAGGGTCACGGAGGTGCCCTGCGGGGCGTCGTCGACACGCTCCAGGGTGTAGGTGGCCTCGCCGCGCGAGCTCCAGCGGGTGCCCTGGCTCTCCCCGGCCCTGCGGGTGACCAGCGTGACCTCGTCCGCCACCATGAAGCCGGAGTAGAACCCGACGCCGAACTGGCCGATCAGCCCTTCGGCCCCGGCCGCGTCCTGGGCCTCGCGCAGCTCCTTCAGCAGGCTCGCCGTGCCCGACTTGGCGATGGTGCCGATGAGCTGCCCGACCTCGTCGTACGACATGCCGATGCCGTTGTCCCGCACCGTGAGGGTACGGGCCTCCCTGTCGACGTCGATCTCGATGTGCAGGTCCGACACGTCGGCGTCGAGCGCGTCGTCCCGCAGCTTCTCCAGACGCAGTTTGTCGAGCGCGTCGGAGGCGTTGGAGACGAGCTCGCGCAGGAAGACATCCTTGTTCGAGTAGACCGAGTGGATCATCAGCTGCAGCAGCTGACGGGCCTCTACCTGGAACTCAAACGTTTCGGTCGTCATGGTTCGCGCATCCCTCACAGGTCGCACAGTCGCCTGAACTGGTGGCAGTCACTGTAAAACACCAAGTCAGGCGCGGAGGACCGGACGTCAGACGAGGTGGGCGAAGACCACGAGGTTCTCGGTGTAGTCCCGGGCCCGGTGGTCGTAGGCGCCGGCGCAGGTGATGAGGCGGACCTGGGCGTCGGGGGTGTCGCCGTAGACGCGCTCGCTGGGGAAGGCGTCCTTGCGGAACGACTCCTTGTGGTCGACGGCGAAGGTCGCCCTGCTGCCGTCCGCCCGCTTCACGTGGAACCTGTCGCCCTTCTTCAGCTCGCCGAGCCGGGCGAACACCGCCGGTGAGGTGGTGGTGTCCACGTGCCCGGCGATGATCGCGGTGCCGGCCTCGCCGGGCGAGTGGCCCTTGGCGTACCAGCCGACCAGGTTCGTGTCGTCGGGCGGGGGCGGGTCGAGCTGACCCGTCCGGCCGATGGCCAGGTCGGTGAAGGGCGCGTCGACGGCGATCTTCGGGATGAGCAGGCGGACCGGCGCGGAACGCGGCAGGCCGGCGGCCGGGGACGCGGCGGACGGCCGCGCCGCCGGGGTGGCAGGCACGTCCGGCACGGCGGGTGCGGTGGCCGGGACGGCCGGCGGGGCGTGCGGCGGGCCGCCGGCGTCCGGCGCGGTGCCGCGGCCTGCGACCAGGTGCGCGGTGAGCAGGAGCGCGGCCGCGATCCAGATCGCCGTCACGGCGGTGCGCAGACGCCGTCGCTTCGGTGCGGGGGCAGGCTGGGCCGGGGAGGGAGGGCTGGCTGCCATGCGGATACCACCTCATTCGGGCACGGCGGCGGGTCGGGCGCGGCAGCGGGCGCGACCCGCGGAGGACGAGCCGGGCCGCCGCGACGCGAGAGGCGTGCGGCGGCCGCGGCGGCTGATGCGTCAGGCGTCCGTCATGCGGCACCCTGCGACGCCCGCTGGCGGCGCAGCGCGTACAGGCCGGTGCCGGCCACCGCCAGGACAGCCAGGCCGCCGGCGGTCACGCCCGGCGTGCCGGCCAGCCCGCCGCCACCGGTGTGCATGCCACCGTGCGGCTTGTCGTGCTTGCCGTGCCAGGAGCCCTTGTCGTGGTCGTCCTTGTCGTGGTCGTCCTTGCCGTGCTCCTCGTGCTTGCCGTTCTCGTCGTGCTTGCCGTTCTCGTCGTGCTTGCCGTTCTCGTCGTGCTTGCCCTCCTCGTGCTTGCCGTTCTCCTCCTCCTTGCCGTTCTCCTCGTGCTTGCCGTTCTCGTCCTGCTTGTCGCCGTAGGCGTCCTCTTCCTGCTTGTCGACCCAGGCGTCCTCGCCGTCGGCGTTGTCCCAGTCGTCGTCCGCGTTCACCGCGGCCAGGGCTCCGCCGCCGGTGTGCATCCCGCCGCGCGGCTTGTCGTGCTTGCCGTCCTTGCCGTGCTCGTCGTGCCGGTCGTGCTTGCCGTTCCAGGAGTCCTTGCCGTGGTCGTCCTTGCCGTGGTCGTCGTGCTTGCCCTCGTCGTCGCGGTGGTCGCCGTAGCCGTCCTCGTCGCGACTCCAGTCGTCGTCCGCGGTCAGCCCGGTCAGCGCTCCGCCGCCCGTGTGCATCCCGCCGCGCGGCTCGTGGTGCTTCCCGTCCTTGTGGTGCTCCTTGCTGTACGAAGTGGTGTCGTGGTCCCGGTCACCCATCGCCTCGGCGCAGGCGGTGGGTGCGGCGATCGCGAGGGCGGCCGTGGCCGTGGCCGTCGCGAGCAGCATGCGGGCAGAGCGCATCGGTGAGTCCTTCCGTCGCCGACCGGGCAGCTGACGCCGCGCCAGCTCACGAGACCCGGTCTCGACGTGAACCACCGTCAGTCATGCCGGACGGTCCCACCATCCGGGGCGTTCACACGGGTTACGTCCCCACCCTGACGGCGGCACCCCGGCCCTCGCCGGGCCGCTCCGCGAGATCCGCAACCTCCTGCCCCCGCGCACCGTCTCCTACGGCGACACGGGGGTGAATCCGCAGGCCCCCGGACCGCAGCGGGAGGCGCTCATGGCCATGGTCGGCCTGTTCTGGATCGGCGAGGACTCGGTGCACCTGGGGGCCGAGCCCGTGGGGGCGGCCTCCGGGGTGCGGCTGACCGAGGGCGGCGTCGCGGTGGTCGGCGTCGACGGGGGCAGGTTCTGGGCCTGGGACGAGGTCGACCGCATCGAGACGCACGACGTGCCCGTGCGGTCGGGGGTGCGCAGGCTGGCATCCATGGCGTTCGACGCGGCGCTCGTCGCCGTCACGGGGGACGGCGAGCTGCCCCCGGCCTTCACCGTGGAGGTGGCGGCGGCCGGGGAGACGGTCCTGACCGACGCGCACGCGGCCGTCACCGGAGGGATCTACCTGCCCTCCGAATACGAACTGTCCACCGCTCTCCTCCGGCGGCTGGCCGACGGAGGTGCCCACGTCGCCGATCTCCTCGCGTGGGGCCGGGAGCACGCGGCCGAGGGCACTCCCGCACGCGAGGAGCGCGAGGCGCTGCTGCGCAAGTGGGCCGGCCTGTAGCCCGCGGCCCCGGCCGGCTATCCGGGCCCTCGGTGGCCCGGGCGGGCCTGCTCCGGGTCGACCAGCTGCGCCGCCAGGCCGACGAGGACCAGTCCGCACGCGATGAGCAGGCCCTGGGACAGGGCGATGCCCGCCCCGAGCACGGCCACGCCGAGGGCGAGGCCCCACCAGGCACCGGTGCGCCGGTACTCCCGGGGCCGGACCGGGCGGCCGGACCGCAGGGCGCGGGCGAACCGGGGGTCCTCACGCTCCAGGCGCGCTGCGAGATCGACCAGACGTTCGTCTTCGGACGGGGGCACGGCGTCTCCTTCCGGAACCCGGCAGCGCTGGGGGGCAGGGCACGGCCGAGGCCATGACTCGTCCTGGGGGGCCGGGCCCTGTGATGCGGGAGACAGCCTGCCGCCGCTGTCCCACCGGGGCTTCAGCGTCTCTCCCCTCCAGAGGCGTCCGCCATCAGGCCCTGCCCCCATCCTTCCCGGTGGCCGCACCCCACGAACGCCGGGCGGTGGGGCGGCTGTTCGGTCCGGAAGTGGGTCGTGTCACGGATGGCGCCGGGGGCCGGACCAGGACACGCTGAACGGGAACGCTCCGAGGAGGCGACGCGCGGTGCCCTGCCCCCGGTGGGGCACCGCGACACCCCGGGGAACCCGGTGGGCAGACCGCGCCTGACACACCGGGTGTCCCGGGTGCCGCTAGCGCTCGGCCTCGGCGGGTTCCGGCACGGAGGGCGGGGCGTCGGCCGGGGTGGCGTCCACCGGATCCGGGGCGGACCGGTCGTAGGCCGTGCGGCCGGGCAGCAGGTCCCGGCCGGCCCGCAGCGCGCGGGCGAGCAGCTGCGCGCGGCCGGCGGCGATGGGGCCGAGGACCGCGAGGACGAGGACGTACCCCGCGATGAACGGCGCGAGACGGGGGTCCAGTCCGGCGGTGGCGGCCATGGCGGCGAGGATCAGCGCGAACTCCCCGCGGGCGACCAGGGTGGTGGCGATCTCGGCGGCGGTCTCGGTGCCGTAGCGGTACACCCGGGCGACCAGGAGGCCCGCGACGACGTTCATGACGACGGTCAGCGCGGCCGCCGCGGCGACCGGGCCGGCGACGGACAGGATGTCACCGGGGTCGATGGACAGGCCGAAGGCGAAGAAGAAGATGGCCGCGAAGGCGTCGCGCAGCGGGTGCACCAGGTCGCGGATGCGCGGGCCGGAGGGCGTGCCGGCGAGGATCAGGCCGACCATGAACGCGCCGATGGCGTCGGCGACTCCGAGGACCTCGGACACCCCGGCCACCAGGACGGCCGCGCCGAGGAAGCTGATGACGAGCAGTTCGTTGTCGCGGGTGGCGATCAGCCGTCCGACCAGCCGGGTGCCGTAGCGGGCCGCGGCGGCCAGCACCAGCAGGAACCCGAAGGCCTTGGCGCCCTGAAGGACCGTGTCGCCCACGCCCTGGGCGCCGCTGACGACCGGCTGGAGCGCGGCGAGGTACAGGGCGAGGAAGATGTCCTCCACGACGATGACGCCGAGGATGAGCCGCGTCTCGGGGCGGCCGATGCGGCCCAGGTCGATGAGGATCTTGGTGACGATGGCGGACGAGGAGATCCCGAGGACGCCGGCCAGGACGAGGGCCTCCCGGACGCCCCAGCCCAGGGCGAAACCGAAGGCCAGGCCCGCACCGACGTTGAGCAGCAGGTAGATGCCGCCCGCGGTCAGCAGGCGCCGGCCGCCGCTCTTGAGGTCGTCGAGGTGGAACTCCAGACCCAGGTAGAACAGCAGCAGCACCAGTCCGAGCGCGGAGAGCATCTCGAAGTCGTGCGCGTCCTCGACGATGACCAGGCCCGGGGTGTGCGGTCCGAGCAGGATGCCGGCGAGCATGAACAGCGGGATCGTCGGCAGGCCGATCCTGCCGCCGAGGCGGGCGAGGAGGGCGGCGGCGAGGAAGGCGCCGCCCATGGCGAGCAGGCTGTCAGCGTGTCCCACGGGTCACCGCCTTCGTGGACGCGCGACGGGCGGATCGTTTCATCGTGCGGGGACGGATAAGGGCTCCTCCTTGGTGGGGCGGTCCGGCGGGCGGCGTCGTGCGCCGCGCGGCTCGGACACGGTCGGCTCAGGGGCAATCCACACGTGCCGGGTCACCACGTGCGTCATCGCCACATGCGCTGTTGCCGCATGTGCTCTCGCCACATGGCTGTCGCCACGTGTGCGGTCGATACATGTGCAGCCGAGACTTGCTCGCTCGAAACACGCGGTCGGCCCGTGCGAGGTCGGCTCGGGTGACGTTGCCAGCCTCACACGGGTGCCGGTGGCGTCACCATCGGTGGCCGCACCCATATCCGGGCGGAGACGACACCCATCCGGCCCTGTGGTCCCGTCACACGTGCCGGTGTCCGATGCCCAGCAGACCGGCCGCCGCCGAGAAGTCCGCGGCGTGGTGGCCGAGGGCGAGGGACCAGTGGTGGCCCACGCCCGTGGCGCTCCACGCGTCGACCCATTCGCCGGGATCGCGGCCGAAGTCGACGCGGCTGGTGGTGTTGCCGATCTCCAGCAGCGGTCCGGGGACGACGGTGCCCTCGGAGGTGACGAACGACAGGCTGCCATCCGCGTCCTGGCCCAGTCCGAGCAGGGTGACGGGCCCGTGCCGGACGTCGAACTCGACGCTGACGCCCCAGCCCCGTTTGCCGTGGTAGACGCCGAGGCCGCGCAGCAGCGGGTCGCGGGAGGCGACGGCTAGGTGGGCGGGGCCGTCGTGGCCCATCTCCACCACGCCGTCCTCGAAGTTCAGGGCCTGGATCTCCGTGAAGGACCCGCCGGTGCCGGCACTCTGGGAGGCCAGCTGGGCGACGGAGGTGCGCAGTTCGTACTCGCCGGCCGCGGGCACGCCCCGGGCGGTGAGCAGGGAGGCGCCGAGGATCATGCCGGCGCCGAGCCGCTCGTGCAGTTCGCCGTCGAGGCCGCGGTGGTAGTACGCGAGGCTGTCGAGTCCGAAGTCCGCCACGAGCCGGTCCAGGGCGACCGAGACGGTCGCGCCCCAGGCGAAGTCCTCCTCGTCGACGCTGTCGTCCAGGGTGAAGACCTGCCGGGCGAGCGCCATCCGCTCCCGTGTCTCGGTCTCGGTCACCCGCTCCACGCGGTGCCGCAGGTCGTCGAACTCCAGCACCTCCACGTGCGAGCCGAACGTCGCGGACAGCAGGGTCGGGTCGGTCTGCACGTCCAGCATGCCGGGATACACGTGCCCCATGAGGCCGTGCCGGGCGTGCCGGAGCGCCGCGCGGACGTGCGCGGCCCGGATCCACCGCTCGATGCGCCGCCACGCGGACTCCTGCCGCAGCCAGCCCGACACCGACCGGAAGGGGATGCCGGCGCGCCGGAAGACGTTGCCGACCTCGGGGACCGGGCACTGCCCGCAGTAGGCCAGCCAGGCGCCGGTGTCGAAGGAGGCGTGGTCCATCCGCTCGGTCGGCTGGAGGTCGACGACCAGCACGGGCGTGTGCGCGCGCTGGGCGATCGGCAGCACCATCGAGGAGGTGAGGTACGTGGTCAGGAACAGCACGATCAGGTCGCAGTCGGCGCGGCGCAACTGCTCGGCCGCGCGCGCTCCTTCCTGCGCGTCGGAGACGAACCCGGCGTCGGTCACCTCGGTGTCCATGGCCCGCAGGCGCTCGGCGACGTGGGCGGCGGACTCCCGCAGCTGCGGCAGGAGGCCGGGGAACTGTGGCCAGTAGGTGCCCAGTCCGCCGGCGACCAGCCCGACGCGGGTGCGGCGCCGGGTGACCGGGGGCAGCAGGTCGTGCAGGGCGGCGGCCCGTACGGCCGTGCGGTCCGCGGACGTTGCCATGGTCGGTGCTCCTTGTCGGTCGGTCGGCTGCGACTCAGGTGCTGGGGACGCGCAGTCCCGCTCTGCCGGGCACCGCACCGGGGGCACGCGGGACCAGGACGCGGATGATGAACACGCCCGCGAACGCCGCGGCCGTCATGCAGGCGGTGATCGTCCAGAGCAGGACGGCCGGGCTGTGGTCGGCGAGGGCGGGCGTGAAGAACGCGGCGATCGCGAACACCCCGCGGGACAGGGCGTAGGTGAGGCCCTGGGTGGTGCCGCGGGTGTCGGCGGGCAGCGTGAGCTGCGACCACACCTTGTAGTTGGCCTCGCCCGCGAAGGGGTTGGAGAGCTGGTAGAGCACGAAGAAGACGAGCATGCCGGCGAGCGCGCCGGCGGTGAGGGAGGCGATGACGAAGGCCAGGATCTGCACGACCGCGGCCACGTGGAAGAGCCGGTCGCGCCAGGGGCTGTCGGCGACCCGGACGAATGCGAAGGTCAGCAGCACGCCGATGGGGATGAAGGCCAGGTTGATGCCGGTGGCCAGGCTCTGGGAGGCGTCGCTGACGGTGACGAGGAGGTAGGTGCCGAACTGGCCGAAGGTGTTGGCGCCCAGGCCCCACGTGACGTAGAAGACGAAGGTCGCGGTCATCGGCAGCAGGGCGGCGCGGGTCCACACGTTCTTCAGCGAGATGCCCCGCGGGGCGTCCTGCGGCTGCGCAGCGTCCGGCTCGTGCGCTCCGGGCAGTTTCAGCCGGGAGCGCAGGGCCCAGGTGACGAGCGCGGCGACGGCCAGTTGCCCGGTGATGAGCCGGGCGCCGGTCATCCCGGTGGTGGACAGCACGAAGCCGAGGAAGACGGCGACGGTGATGCCCAGCATCCACATGACCTGGGTGAACGCCACGAGTCTGCCCCGGGCCCAGGACGGCGCGGCGTCCGACACCACCGCCAGGGAGGTCGGCAGGTCGGCGCCCGCCGCGAGCCCCGCGACGAAGACGCCGACGAGCAGGGTGACGTCGTCCGGTGCCAGCGTGATGACGAGGGCGCCGAGCGCGAAGCAGAAGATGTCCCAGTTGTAGACGCGGCGGCGGCCGAACAGGTCGGCCAGCCGTCCGCCGACCAGGGACCCGACGGCGATGCAGCCGGTGACCAGCGCGCTGACCGCCCCGGCCGTCCACACGCCCATGTCGTAACTGTCGCGGTAGATGGCCAGGTTGACGGAGATGCTCACGATCAGCCCGGCGTCGAGGTAGGAGGCCATGCCCGACAGCGCGGCGGCCTTCCAGAGCGGTTTCGGGATGGGGCGGGTACCGGCCATGAGGCGACTCCGTCGTCCGGTGACAGCGCGGTTCCTGGGGCCTGGTCGCAGCGAATATAGGGCGGTAAAAACGTTGCAACAAGGTGTCGCGCACGGATGCGTGGGACGGCATCGGCACCGTCCTCCCGTTCCCGCGCTCTGGCGTGACTTCTCCAGCTCGCCTACGGTGAGGACGGACCGAGATCGGACGGAAAACGTTTCAGGGGAAGGACCGCCTCCGTGCTCTCCCCCGCTCTCCGGCAGCTGTTCGACGACCCGCCCCGGGCGTTCGGCCCCACTCCCCTGTGGTGGTGGTCGGGCGCCAAGGTCACCCGCGACCGACTCGCCTGGCAGCTGCGGGCGTTCGCGCGGGGCGGTGTCCACAACCTCGTGGTGATCAACCTGGCCCCGGCCGGTCCGGCCTTCGGCGCCCGGGCGGACGACCCCGCCTGGTTCAGCGAGGAGTGGTGGGCGCGCTTCACCGACGCCTGCGAGATCGCCGCCGGCCTGGGCACGCGGCTGTGGTTCTACGACCAGATCGGCTTCTCGGGCGCCAACGTGCAGGGGCAGGTGACGCGGCGTCACCCGAAGGCGGCCGGGCTCGCCTTGCGCTGCCGCGCGGCGCGGGTCGTCCGGGGCGGTGTCGCCCTGCGGGAGGCCGAGACACTCCTGGCCGCGTACGGTGCGCGGGGCCGGCGCCTCGGCGTCGACGCGGACGGGGCTGTCGCAGCCGGCGACGGAACGCAGGTGCGGCTCGTCACGGCTGTCCCGACCGCGTTCGACTACCTGGCCCCGTACGCGGTCGGCCTGTTGATGGACGCGGTGCACCACGAGTACGACCGCCGTGTGCCCCGGTACCTGGGCACGGTGGTCGCGGGCAGCTTCCAGGACGAGCTGCCCGGCACGAACGCCTGGAGCCACCGCTTCGCCGAGGAGTTCCGCACGCGGCGGGGCTACGACCTGCTGGACCATCTGCCGGCGTTGTTCGGGACGGACGCCGGGGTGCCGGAGGGAAAGGTCCGCGCCGACTACTACGCCGTGCGGGCGCAGCTCACCGAGGAGGCGCTGTTCCGGCCGCTCGCCGACTGGCACCGGGAGCGGGGCCTGCTGCTGGGCAGCGACCAGAGCCATCCGGCCCGCGCGGGCCACCCGGCCCAGGCGACACAGATCTACACCGACTACTTCCGCACCCACCGCTGGTACGGCGCGGCGGGCAGCGACCACCACGGCGACGCGAAGGTGCACTCCTCCATGGCGCACCTCTACGGCCACGAGCGGGTGTGGATCGAGGCGTTCCACTCCTCCGGCTGGGGCGGCACGCTGGAGGAGACGTACGCCTGGCTGCTGCCCTTCCTGCGCAGCGGCGCCAATCTGTACAACCCGCACGCCAGTTACTTCGGCACCGCGGGCGGCTGGTTCGAGTGGGCGCCGCCGTCGACGGACTGGCGCCAGCCGTACTGGAAGCAGTACCCGGCGTTCTCCCGGGCCGTGGCGCGGATCTGCTCGATCATGTCGTGGGGTGGCTACGCGGCCGAGGTGGCGGTGCTGCACCCCACCGCGACCATGCAGGCGCTGCTGCCGCTGGACGCCCCCGTGCGGCACTTCGGCGACGGCCGGCTGGGTGCGGGCCACGCCGCCGCCGACGAGACGCAGCGGCACTACCTGGACCTGTGCGGCACGAACAACTGGCTGGCCCCGCACGCCGGTTCCCTGGACCGGCACGGGATCTCCTTCGACGTGATCGACGACGACTCGGTGCGGCGTGCCGGGCTCCGCGGGGGCGCCCTGCGGATCAGGGACCTGGCGTACCGCGCGGTGCTGCTGCCGTCGGCGAGCGTGCTGGAGGAGGGGACGGCGCGGCGGCTGGCCGAACTGCTCGACGCGGGCGGCCGGGTCGTGGTCGTCGGGCGGCCGCCCGCCACGGCGGCGGGCCGTGACGGGGACGACTCCGTCGTCGCCTCCCTGACCGCCCACCCACGACTGGAACGCGTGCCCGACCCGGAGGCCGCGGCGGCCGTGCTGGCCGATGTGGCCGGGTACGCGACGGGTGAGGTGCCGCTGCTGGTGCGGCGGCGGGACGGTGAGGGGGTGGCGCTGGTGACGGCGGCCTTCCCGGAGATCGGGCCGCACCCGCTGCGGCCGGGCACGGCCCCGGCCGTCGTCCGCACGTCGACGGTGACCGTACGGGCCCGGGTCGCCGAGGCCGAGGTGTGGAACCCGGCGAACGGCTCACGCCACACCGCGCGCGTGACGGTCTCCGGCGACGGCAGCCTCTCGCACGTCGAGGTGCCGCTGGAGGGCGCGCCCGCGGTGCTGGTCGTCTGGCGCGAGGACCGGGAGACACCCGGGCCGCACGGGCCTGCCACCCGCCCGGAATCGGCCCCGCCGACCGGGCTGTCGCAGCCGGACCAGGACCGACCGGGCGAGGGCCGAGCGACCGAGGCGCGGCCGAGCGAGGACGCGAACGCGTACTCGGCGGAGGAGATGCCCATCGAGGGACGGCCGTGCGAGGGGGTCGTCGACCTGTCGTCCGGCTGGCAGGGGCGGCTGGTCCCCACCTTGGACAACACCTGGGGCGACCTCGCCCTGCCCCCGGGCTCGCCCGTGGACGAACCGCAGATCTGGACCATGGAGTGGACCGAGGACAGGGCGGGGACCGAGGACACGGAGTGGACCGAGGACACGGAGTGGCGACGGACCCGGGCCACGTACGGCAACCGCGTCCGGGTCCTGCCCCCGGTCCCGGCCGCCGAGGCCCCCGAGCCACTGGACGCCGCGGGCGCGGAGCGCGTCCTGGCGGGCGAACTGCCGCTCGCGCCGCCGGAGTCGGGCTGGGACCTCGCGGTGTACTCGTCGAGCCGTGGCCTGCCGGACCAGGGCGGGCTGCTGGGCACCAAGGGGCTGGTGAACGAGGAGTTCGTACGGGTCCCCGTGCCGGCCGGCGGGGCGATCGCCCGGGTCCGGGCGGTCGTGGAGACCGAGCGGCGGGGTCCTGCCGAGCTGCACGTGGGCGCGGAGGCGGTCAAGCGCGTGTGGTGGAACGGCGAGTTGCTGGTCCGGCGGGAACGCGGGTACGTGGCCTGCGCCCCGGTGACCGTGGTGCGCGCACGGAACGTCCTGGAGTACGAACTGTCCGGCGCCGAGGACCGGCCGACGACGATCTCCGCAACCGGCGGCACGCCGCTCGGCAGCTTCTTCTGCCTGTCCGAGCCGGGCGGGTCCGGGACCCGGCCGCGGTTCATGCGCCCGCCCGACGGTGTGCGGCCGGACGGTCCGGTGACCTACCGCGCGCAGTTCCGGGCCCCGGACGGCGACGCCCCGGCGGTGCTGGTCGTGGGGGCCGCGTCGGCGGTCACCGTGCTGATCGACGGGGAGGTGGTGGCCCGGCAGGAGAAGGTGGAGTACTACGAGGCGGACTGGGGCGCCGTGCCCATGTTCTTCCGGCACGCGCCGGTGCTCGGGGCGGGTGAGCACACGCTGGAGGTCGTCTCCGGCTCCGCGGACGCGGTGTTCGTCGACCTGGTGGCGGGGAGCGGCGACGCGGTGGGGGCCCTGGTCAGCGGCGCCGGCTGGGAGGCCGTGGCGGGGGCGTGGCGGGGCCGGACCGTCGAGGACGAGCGCAGGCGCGGGGAGCTGCGGCACTGCCACGCCGCCGTGCGGCCGCACCCGCTGCCGGACACCGCGTGGCTCACGGGTCGTCCGGTGCTCGGCGGTGCCGTGTGGCCGTCACGGGCCACCGACGACGTCCGGGCCTCGCCCCAGCGCTTCCGGTTCACCGTGCCCCCGGGAACGGTGTCGCTCCGCCTGCCGTCGGCGCTGCACGCGCGCGTGCGGGTCGGTGACGGCGCGGAGCTCCCCTTGGCGGGCGAGCGTCTGACGCTCGATCAGCCGTTGACGGCGCCGACCCGGGTCGAGGTCGTCACGGAGCCGACGGCGTTCCTGCGCGGCGGCTCCGCCTGGCGCGGACCGGTGCGGGTGCGGACCGTGCCGGCGCCGCTGCCGCTGGGCGACTTGCGCGAGCTGGGGCTGGGCAGCTGGAGCGGGGGCGTGACCTGGGCGCGCAAGGTCCGGGTGCCGCCCGGGCCCGATCCGGTGCTCGACCTCGGGCGGGTGCGGGGCAGCGTGGAGGTGGCGGTGGACGGGGAGTTCGCCGGGGAGGCGTTCTGCGCGCCGTACCGGTTCCCGCTGCGCGGTGCGGCCGGGCGGACCGTCCGGCTGGAGGTGACCGTGCGGGGGACGCTGGCGCCGTACCTCGCGGAGGCCACCCCGACGCAGTGGGCCTTCGACTCCCAGCTGGCGACGGGTCTGTTCGGGCCCGTGACGCTGCGGATCCCGTCCTGGGTCGTGTCCGCGAAGTCCCCCTCGTCCGCCCGGACGCCGCGAGGCAGGAGGCGCTGTGCGGACACGTCCTAGGGCCGGTCGCCGGGTGGGCGGGTCGAGTCGCGCAGGACCAGGCGCGGGGCGAACACGCGGGTCTCGTGGACGTGGTCGGCGCGGGCCTCGATCTCGTCGAGCAGCATCTCCACGGCCGCCCGGCCGAGGTCCTCGACCGGCTGCCGGACCGTGGTCAGGGTCGTCGCGCCGAAGTCCGCGATGTCGAGGTCGCCGTAGCCGACGACCCGGACGTCCTCCGGGACGCGCACGCCGCGTTCGGTCAGCCCCCGGCACAGGCCGGCGGCGAGGAAGTCGTTGGTGCAGAACACCCCGTCGGGCAGGTCCTTCAGGCCGTGCGCGATGTCCGTGCCGTAGGCGACGGTCATCCGCTCGGCGACGACCTGGTCCAGTCGCGCCTCGCGGCGGCTGCGCACGGCCTGCCGGGCTCCCTGGTAGCGGTCGGCGCACTGGCGGATGCCGCGCTCGCCGTTGACGACGAGGATGTCGCGCGCCCCGCTGTCGAAGAGGTGCTGCACGGCGATGCGGCCGCCGGCGATGTCGTCGACGGAGACCGAGCAGCCGTCCCGGTCGGGCATGGCACGGTCGGCGAGGACCAGCGGGATGCCCCGTTCGCGCAGCCGGGCCAGCCGGCCCGGGTCGGCACCGAGCGGCACGACGACCACGCCGACGGCCCGTTGCCCGACGAGCATGCCGAAGTAGCCCTGCTCGCGCTCGGGGTCGTCGCCGCTGTGGCACAGGACGAGTGCGTGGCCGTGGTCGTAGGCGGCGTCGGCCGCGCCGCGGGCGATGCGCGCGTAGAAGGAGTTGGTGACGTCGGGCAGCACCAGGCCGATCGCGCCGGCCCGTCCGGTGCGCAGGGCGGCGGCTCCGGGGTGCGGGACGTAGTCGAGTTCGGCGACGGCGACGCGCACGCGCTCGGCGGTACGGGCGTTGACGCGCTCGGGCCGGTTGAGGACGTTGGACACCGTGGACACCGAGACGCCGGCGGCGGCCGCGACGTCCTGGATGCGGGCGGGGCGAGCCGGAATGGCGTCCACCCCCTCGCTGTTGCGGCCGTGCGACCAGGCACGACGGTGGCCTTCCCGGAGCGCCGCAAGTATAACGTGGAACGTTTTTCGCCGGTCAGCGTCCGGGCACGCGCCGTCCGGGCGCCGTCGCCTCGGCGAGGAGGCGGCGGAAGGTGGGGCATTGCAGGTGGCTGGGCGCTGGGCACGCGGCGGCGTGCCGCAGGGAGTCGCGCAGCGCCCCCAGTTCGCGGATCCTGCGGTCCAGCTCCTCCGCCTTGTCCGTGAGCATCTGCCGGTCGATGCGGGGCCGGCCGTCGGGGGCGAACATGCGGGCGATCTCGTCGAGCGAGAAGCCGGCCGTGCGGCCCAGCGCGATCAGCGCCAGCCGCTCCAGCACCCCCGGGTCGTACTGGCGGCGCAGGCCCCGCCGGCCGGTCGGGGCGATCAGCCCCTTCTCCTCGTAGAAGCGCAGGGTCGACGCGGGCAGCCCGGCGCGCTGCGCCACTTCGGCGATGTCCAGCTCCGTCATTCCCTTGACCTCAAGTCGGCTTGAAGTAGAACGCTGTCATCCCCGCCGGACGTAGGCAAGCAGGAGGAGAGACGACGATGAACGCCCCGCGCAGAAACGACGACGACCAGACGGCCCGCTGGAACGGTCCCGCCGGACACGCCTGGGTGGACCTCCACGAGGTGCTGGACGGCATGTTCCGGCCCTTCGAGGAGCTGCTCGTCGAGGCCGTGGCGGCTCGGCACGCGGGCAGCGTGCTCGACGTCGGGTGCGGCACGGGCGCGGTGACCCGGGCCGTCGCACGACGGGCCGGTCACTGCGTCGGCATCGACCTGTCCGAGCCGATGATCGACGCCGCCCGCGGGTACGCGGAGCGGGAGGGCGTGCCGGCGTCCTTCGTCCGGGGCGACGCCCAGGAGTACGCGTTCGAGCCGGCCGGCTTCGACGCCGTCGTCTCACGCTTCGGTGTCATGTTCTTCGGCGATCCCGTCCGGGCGTTCACGAATCTGCGCGGTGCGGTCAAGGACGAGGGCGCCCTGCGGCTGGTGGTGTGGCGCGGTCCCGAGGAGAACCCGTTCATGACGACGGCCGAGCGCGCCGCGGCCCCCTTCGTGCCGGACCTCCCGCCGCGCCGGCCCGACCAGCCGGGGCAGTTCGCCTTCGCCGATCCGCAGCGGGTCCACCGCATCCTCGCGGAGAGCGGATGGGCCGGGATCGACCTGCGGCCGGTCGACGCGGTCTGCACCCTGCCCGAGAGGGAACTCGTCCGGTACTTCACCCGGCTCGGGCCCCTCGGCACGGTCCTGCCCGGGGTGGACGAGGCGACCCGCGCGCGCATCGTCGACGCGGTCCGCCCGGCGTTCGAGCCCTTCGTGCAGGGACCGGACGTCCGTTTCACGGCGGCCTGTTGGACGGTCTCCGCGCAGGCCGCTCCCGCGAAACTTTCGTGACACTCCGCCCTCTTTTCGAAAGGCGGGCGCGGTGCGCATAGTGAGATCACGATGACGCAGAAGAGAGCGCTGGTGGTCCGGGGCGGTTGGGAAGGCCACGAGCCGGTCAAGGCGACGGAGCTGTTCCTGCCCTTCCTCCGGGACCACGGATACGCCGTCCGGGTCGAGGAGTCGACCGACGTCTACGCCGACAGAGCCGCGATGGCCGGCACCGACCTCGTGGTGCAGTGCGTGACGATGTCGCAGATCACGCCCGAGCAGCTGGCGGGACTGAGTTCGGCGGTCGTCGCCGGCACCGGCTTCACCGGCTGGCACGGCGGCATCGCCGACTCGTTCCGCGCGTCGGCCGAGTATCTGCACCTGGTGGGCGGCCAGTTCGCCACCCACCCCGGCAAGGAGCCGTGCGAGCGGCGCGGCGAGGCGGCGGACAACTTCCTGCCGCACACCATCACCTTCACCGAGGCCGGCCGCGCCCATCCGGTCACCGCGGGCATCGAGGACTTCGCGCTGCACACCGAGCAGTACTGGGTGCTGCACGACGACCTCGTCGACGTCCTGGCGACCACCACGCACCCGGTCCGGGCGTGGGAGCCCTGGCACCGGCCGGTCACCTCACCGGCGGTCTGGACGCGCCGCTGGGGTGCCGGGCGGATCGTGGTGACGACCCCCGGGCACAGCCTCGACGTGCTGGAGCACCCCCACGTCCGCACCATCATCGAGAGGGGCATGCTGTGGGCGACGCGCACCGTGTCGGCGTCGTAGGGCTCGGGGTCATCTCGGGTGCCTATCTGGACACGCTCGCCGGCCATCCCGCCGTACGTGTCACCGCGGTCGCCGACCTCGACGCGGCCCGGTCGGCCGCTGCCGCCGCCGCGCTGCCGGACGCCCGGGCGATGACCGTCGAGGAGCTGCTGCACAGCCCGGACGTCGACACGGTCCTGAACCTCACCACGCCGGCCGCCCACGCCGGGATCGCCCTCGGGGCGATCGCCCACGGCAAGCACGTCTACGGGGAGAAGCCCCTGGCGGCGGGCCTGGAGGAGGCCCGGGCCGTCATGGCGGCCGCCGCGCGCACGGGTGTCCGGGTGGGTTGTGCGCCGGACACCGTGCTGGGGACGGGCGTGCAGACGGCCCGCGCGGCCGTGGAGGCGGGCAGCATCGGCCGCCCCCAGTTCGCCTCGGCCGTGATGGTCACCCCGGGCCACGAACGCTGGCACCCCCACCCGGACTTCTACTACACGGCCGGCGGCGGTCCACTGCTGGACATGGGCCCGTACTACCTCACGTCCCTCGTCCATCTGCTGGGCCCGGTGCGTGCCGTGATCGGGGCGGCCGGCCGGTTGCGCGACGAGCGCGTCATCGGTTCCGGGCCGCGCACGGGCGAGCGGATACCGGTCGAGGTGGACAGCCATGTCTCGGGTGTGCTGGAGCACGTGAACGGGACGCTGACGACCCTGACGACGAGCTTCGACGGGGTCGCGACCACGGCCGCCCCGATCGAGGTGCACGGCGAGCAGGGCAGCCTCTCGGTCCCGGATCCGAACCGCTTCGACGGGGAGGTGCGGGTCCATGCCCTCGGCGACACCCAGTGGCGCGCTCTGCCGGTGTCGGCCGGCTACGAGGACGGGGCGCGCGGCGTCGGCCTGCTGGACTTCCTCTCCGCCGACGGGCGGCGGGCGAACGGCGAGGTCGCCCTGCACGTCCTGGAGACGATGACCGCCCTGCTCCGTTCCGCGGCGCAGGGGCGGCGCGTGGAGCTGACGACGTCGGCGGTGGTGCCCGCGCCCGTGCCGCTGACGGCGGCCGCGGAGTGGCGGGGCCGGTCCGCTCCCAGCCCCGTGTGATCCCGTCAGTCCACCGGCCAGGTGTGCGCGGGCGCGTTCATGTGCATGTAGTCCATGTACGTCCTGGTCATCTGCCGCAGTGCCTCACGCCGGTCGGAGATACCTGCCTTCTCCAGGTGGTGCACCGTCTCCGCCTGCCACAGCGCACCGTTGCGGGCGGTGACGCAGCGCTGTTCGATGATGCCGAGCAGCGGTTCGCGCCACTCGGCGTCCATGCCGGCCAGTTCCAGGCCCCGGTGGGCCAGGGGCAGCAGGCGGCGCAACACCAGTTCCGTGACGGGCACTTCGCCCACCCCGGGCCAGTACAGGCGGGCGTCGATGCCGTCGCGGGCCGCGGTGTGCAGGTTCTCCTCGGCGACCGAGAAGGACATCCGGGTCCACACCGGCCGGTCCTCGTCGACCAGGGCGCGGGTCAGGCCGTAGTAGAAGGCGCCGTTGGCGATGATGTCCGCCACCGTGGGCCCGGCCGGCAGCACCCGGTTCTCGATGCGCAGGTGCGGACCGCTGTCGGTGACCGCGTAGATGGGGCGGTTCCAGCGGTAGATCGTGCCGTTGTGGAGGGTGAGTTCGCCCAGCTGCGGGACCCGGCCGTTGTCGAGTTCCCGTTGCGGGTCCTCGTCCTCGCACAGCGGCAGCAGGGCCGGGAAGTAGCGGACGTTCTCCTCGAAGAGGTCGAAGACGCTGGTGATCCAGCGCTCCCCGAACCACACCCGGGGCCGCACTCCCTGTGCCTTGATCTCCTCGGGACGGGTGTCGGTGGCCTGCTCGAACAGGGGGATGCGCGTCTCGCGCCACAGCTCCTTGCCGAACAGGAAGGGCGAGTTGGCGGCGAGGGCGATCTGCACGCCCGCGATGGCCTGGGCGGCGTTCCAGTAGTGCGGGAACTCCCGGGGGGCGACCTGGAGGTGGAACTGGGTGCTGGTGCAGGCAGCCTCGGGGGTGATGGTGTCGGCGTACGTCGACAGGCGCTCCACCCCGTCGACCGTGATCCGCAGGTCCTCGCCGCGCGCTGCGAAGATCTGCTCGTTGAGCAGCCGGTAGCGGGGGTCCCCGGAGAGGGCCGCCTCGCTCACGTCGGACTCCCCCAGGGTGGGCAGGATGCCCACCATGATCAGGTGGGCTCCCACGGCCGCGGCGCGGTCCTCGGCATGGTTGAGGGCGTCGCGGATCGCCTGCTCCCAGTCGCCGGGGCCGCCCGTCGTCAGCTCCCGGGGCGGGATGTTGATCTCCAGGTTGAAGCGGCCCAGCTCGCTGGACCAGGCCGGGTCGGCGATCGCCCGCAGCACGTCGGTGTTGCGCATCGCCGGCAGCCCGTGGTCGTCCACGAGATTGAGCTCGATCTCCAGGCCGACCCGGGGACGCTCGCTCTCGAAGCCGGACTCGCGCAGCATCCGCGCCAGCACCTCGAGGTCGGTGTGCATCTTCTCCCGGTACCGGCGGCGGTCCTCTCGTGTGAACACGAGGGCCGGCACGTCACGTCCCATCGTGCCCTCCGGAGCTCCTTCGGCGGATGCGTACCGTCCAAGCCTCGCACCTTGTCCCCGGGGCCGCACCCACCTAGCCTGAGTTTGTGCCGCAGATAAACAAATCCCGAACGCACAGTGCCGTGCCGGGCAACGGCGACTCCCTCACCCGGCTCCGCGCCGTCCTCACCGTCTTCTTCGCCCTGGACGGCTTCGTCTTCGCCGGCTGGGTCGTCCGGATCCCCGCGATCAAGGAACAGACGAACGCCTCCGCCAGTGCCCTCGGCCTCACCCTGCTGGGCGTCTCCGCGGGGGCCGTCGTCACCATGACCCTCACCGGGCGGCTGTGCCGCCGCTACGGCAACCACCGGGTCACCGTCGTCTGCGCGGTCCTGCTCTCGCTCAGCGTCGCCCTGCCGCCGCTCACCCGTTCGGCCCTCGCGCTCGGGCTCGTCCTGCTGCTCTTCGGTGCCGCGTACGGCGGGATCAACGTCGCCTTCAACAGCGCCGCCGTCGAGCTGGTGGCCGCGCTGCGGCGGCCGATCATGCCGAGCTTCCACGCCGCGTTCAGCCTGGGCGGCATGATCGGCGCGGGGCTGGGCGGGCTGGTCGCCGGGTCCCTCTCCCCCACCCGGCACCTGCTGCTGCTCACGGTCGTCGGGCTGGTGGTGACCGCGGCCGCGGGCCCCACGCTGCTGCGGCACGAGCCGCCGGCACCTCCGGAGCGGGAGCGCCCCGGGGACACCGCCCCGCGCCGCCCGGACGGCCGCACGCGGGTCCTGGTGCTCGTCTTCGGCCTGATCGCCGGGTGCACCGCGTACGGCGAGGGGGCGCTGGCCGACTGGGGCGCCCTGCATCTGGAACAGGACCTGCGCGCCTCCGCCGGTGCCGCGGCCGCCGGCTACTCCTGCTTCGCGCTCGCCATGACGGTCGGGCGGCTGACCGGCACGACCCTGCTGGAACGCCTGGGGCGGACCCGGACCGTCGTCGCCGGCGGCACCACCGCGGCGGCGGGCATGCTGCTGGGCGCTCTGGCGCCCTCGCTGTGGGCGGCGCTGCTCGGCTACGCGGTCACGGGCCTGGGCCTCGCGAACCTCTTCCCCGTGGCGGTCGAGCGGGCGGGGGCCCTGGCCGGCCCGAGCGGAGTCGCCACGGCCTCCACGCTGGGCTACGGGGGGATGCTCCTCGGCCCGCCCGCGATCGGCTTCATGGCGGACTGGTTCACACTGCCGGCCGCGCTGACCAGCGTGGCGCTGCTGGCCGCGGTGGCGGCGGCGGTCGGGGCGCTGGTCGCGCGGCCCGCCGGCCGGGCCGGCGGATGATCCGCGTGCCGCCGTCCGGGTGAACGGCGGACCCGCTCGGACTTCCTGCCCGTGAAGAGATCGGCACCGTCGCGATCCTGGGTACCCGTGGCCAGGCCCGATGTGATCACCGGGCCGTACGTCATCACCAGGAGGAAGACCCGTGACCGAACAGCAGCACCCCGGCGAGCAGCACCCCAACCCGGAGTTTCCCTCCCAGGACCAGCCGCACCCCGGCTGGACGGGGCCTATGGACCCGCCCCCGGACCACGGTGAGGAGTCGTACCGCGGCAGCGGCCGGCTCGACGGACGCAAGGCCGTGATCACCGGCGGGGACTCCGGGATCGGCCGTGCGGTCGCCCTGGCGTTCGCCCGCGAGGGCGCCGACGTGCTCTTCACCCACCTCGACGACGAGAAGGACGACGCCGCCGAGACCGTCCGGCTGGTCCAGGAGGCCGGACGGCGTGCCGTGCCCGTCGCCTGCGACATCCGCGAGGAGGACAACTGCCGCGCCCTGATCGACCGGGCCGTGGAGGAGTTCGGCCGGATCGACGTCCTGGTGAACAACGCGGCGTACCAGATGTCGCAGCCCGACGGCATCGAGGCCATCTCCACCGAGCAGTTCGACCGCGTGCTGCGCACCAACCTGTACGGCATGTTCTGGCTGTGCAAGATGGCCCTGCCGCACATCCCGGAGGGCGGCAGCATCATCAACTCCACGTCCGTGCAGGCCTACAAGCCCAGTCCGCACCTGCTGGACTACGCGATGACCAAGGGCGCCATCGTCACGTTCACCCAGGGCCTCGCGCAGATGGTGATCGACCGGGGCGTGCGCGTCAACGCCGTGGCGCCGGGCCCGGTGTGGACGCCGCTGATCCCGGCGACGCTGCCGGACACGCAGACCTTCGGCAAGCAGGCGCCCATCGGACGGCCCGCTCAGCCGGCCGAGATGGCTCCGGCGTACGTCTTCCTGGCCTCGCAGGAGGCCTCGTACATCACCGCCGAGATCGTCAACGCCACGGGCGGCACCCCGCTGCCGTAAAAACCCGGCGCGGGGCGCGTACCCCGTGCGGCAGACTCGCCCCCATGGAGACCGCCGAGTTCCTCCGAGCGCTCAGGACCGAGGGCGAGCTGCTGGCCGCGGCCGCCGAGCAGGCCGGGACGGACGCCAAGGTGCCCACCTGCCCCCGGTGGCAGGTGGGCGATCTGCTGCGGCACACGGGGGCGGTGCATCGCTGGGCCGCTTCGTACCTCGTCGAGCGGCACACCGAGCGCCTGCCCCTGACCGAACCGACCGGTCCCGACGGGGCGGAGCTGGTGGCCTGGTACCGCGACAGCCACCGCCGTCTCGTCGACGCCCTGGCGAGCGCCCCGGCCGACCTGGACTGCTGGGCCTTCCTGCCCGCGCCGTCCCCGCTGGCCTTCTGGACCCGGCGGCAGGCGCACGAGACGACCGTGCACCGCTTCGACGCGGAGTCCGCGCGCGGCGGCGAACCCACCGCCGTCTCCCCCCTGTTCGCGACCGACGGCATCGACGAACTGCTGCGCGGCTTCCACGCCCGGCCCCGCAGCCGGGTGCGCACCCCCGAGCCGCGCGTGCTGCGCGTGCGCACGGACGACACCGACGCGGTATGGACCGTACGCCTGTCCCCGGAGCCGCCCGTGACCGAGCGGGGCGCGTCCGGGGAGGCCGAATGCGAACTGTCCGGCCCGGCCGCGCAGTTGTACCTGGCCCTGTGGAACCGGGCTCCCCTGCCGTCGGTCACCGGCGACCCGGCGCTCGCCGATCTGTGGCGGGAGACGTCGGCGATCTGACCGGCCCGCATTCGATGGCCGGGCCGGTCCGGTCCGGCGTGCCGTCCGGGCTCAGCCGTCCGTGAGCATCCGCGCCAGCACCGCGCGCTGCACCGGCAGTACCTCGCCGTGCAGCGCACGCCCTTCGGCCGTGAGGGAGACCCGTACGCCGCGCCGGTCCTCGGGACACATGCAGCGCTCGACGAGCCCGTCCTTCTCCAGCCGGGCGACCAGCCGCGAGAGCGCGCTCTGGCTCAGGTGCACCCGCTCGGCGATCTCCTGCACCCGGTAGGCCGCCCCGCCCCTCTGCGTCCGGCGGCGGGCGAGGACGTCCAGCACCTCGAAGTCGCTGGCGCACAGGCCGTGGCCGTGCAACGCGCGGTCCAGCTCGCACTGGGTGCGCGCGTGCAGCGCCAGGATGTCGCGCCACTGTTCCACGAGCGCCTGTTCGGCCTGCGTCACCGCCATGCGCGGCACCGTAACAGAGAACCCGATTTATTGCATCCGAATTAAATGCACTTGCATTCCATGCATGCGCATGTAGCGTGTCCGGCATGACCTCTCCGCTCACCACCCCGACGTCCGACGGACGTTGGACCCCCCGGCTCTGGGGCACCCTGCTGGTGCTCTGCGCCGCGATGTTCCTGGACGCCCTGGACGTGTCGATGGTCGGCGTCGCGCTGCCGTCCATCGGCGCCGACCTCGGCCTGTCGACCTCCGCGCTGCAATGGATCGTCAGCGGCTACATCCTCGGCTACGGCGGCCTGCTGCTCCTCGGCGGACGCACGGCCGATCTGCTGGGCCGGCGCCAGGTCTTCCTGGTGGCCCTGGGCGTCTTCGCGCTGGCCTCGCTGCTCGGCGGTCTCGTCGACTCCGGCCCGCTGCTCATCGCCAGCCGCTTCATCAAGGGCCTGAGCGCGGCCTTCACCGCCCCCGCCGGCCTGTCCATCATCACCACGACGTTCCCCGAGGGCCCGCTGCGCAACCGGGCGCTCGCCATCTACACCACCTGCGCGGCCACCGGCTTCTCCATGGGCCTGGTCCTGTCCGGCCTGCTCACCGAGGCCAGTTGGCGCCTCACCATGCTGCTGCCCGCGCCCATCGCCCTGCTCGCGCTCGCCGCCGGCCTGAAGCTGCTGCCGCGCAGCGAACGGGAGAAGGACCACGACGGCTACGACATCCCCGGCGCCGTCCTCGGCACCGCCTCGATGCTGCTGCTGGTCTTCACCGTCGTCCAGGCACCGGAGGCCGGCTGGGCGTCGGCCCGCACCCTGCTGTCCTTCCTCGCCGTGGCCGTGCTGCTGACCGCGTTCGTCCTGGTCGAGCGGCGCTCGGCCGGTCCGCTGATCCGGCTGGGCGTGCTGCGCTCCGGCAGCCAGATCCGCGCCCAGCTCGGCGCGATGACCTTCTTCGGCTCCTATGTGGGCTTCCAGTTCCTCGCGACGCTCTACATGCAGTCCCTGCTGGGCTGGTCGGCGCTGCACACCGCCCTCGCCTTCCTGCCCGCGGGCGCGCTGGTGGCGGCGTCCTCGACGAAGGTGGGCGCGATCGTGGACCGGTTCGGCACCCCACGGCTGATCGCGGCCGGCTTCGCGCTCATGGTCGTCGGATACGCGCTGTTCCTGCGCGTCGACCTCGACCCGGTGTACGCCGCGGTGATCCTGCCCAGCATGCTGCTGATCGGCGCCGCCTGCGCCTTGGTCTTCCCGTCGCTCAACATCCAGGCCACCAACGGCGTCGACGACCACGAGCAGGGCATGGTCTCCGGGCTGCTCAACACCTCGGTGCAGGTGGGCGGCGCGATCTTCCTGGCCGTGGTGACGGCGGTGGTGACGGTGAACTCCCCCGCGGGCGAGGGCGCCTCCCCGCAGGCGGTCCTCGACAGCTACCGGCCCGGTCTGGTGGTCGTCACGCTCATCGCCCTCGCCGGTCTGCTGATCACCCTCACCGGTCTGCGGACCCGCCGCGACCGGCCGTCCGTGGTGGTCGCCGTGTCCACCCCGAAGGAGGCGGAGCGCGTCGCCGTACGCGACTAGCGCGATCCGGGGGGCCGCCTCGCGGCGTGTGCCCGGCGGGCTGCCTTGCCCACCGGGCACACGCCTGTTTGACTCGCCGTATGACTGCTCACGGGGGACGGCGCACGCAGGCGGAGCGCGATGCGATCACCGTCGAGATCGGATACGCGCTGTGCAGTGCCGCCTTCGCCGCGGCGGTCGTCTTCGGGGCCGTGGCCGGGCCCGCGCTGCTGTTCCACCTTTCCGGCACGGCGGAGCTGCTCCTGGTGCGGGCCGGGCTGGTGCTGGCGGCCGTGCTCTTCGTCGCCCGGGTCGCCGGTGTGCTCCTGCGGTTCCGGGCGGCGGATCAGCCCAGCCAGCCCGGCCGCACCAACCCGGACTCGTAGGCCAGCACCACCAGTTGGGCCCGGTCGCGGGCGCCGAGCTTCACCATCGTGCGGCTGACGTGGGTCTTCGCGGTGAGCGGGCTGACCACCAGGCGGCGGGCGATCTCCTCGTTGGACAGGCCGATCCCGACCAGGGCCATCACCTCCCGCTCCCGCTCGGTGAGCCGGCCCAGGGCGTCGGCCGCCGCGGGTTCCTTGGAGCGGGCCGCGAACTCGGCGATCAGACGGCGCGTCACGCCCGGCGAGAGCAGCGCGTCACCCGCGACCACCGCCCTGACGGCGCGCAGGAGTTCGTCCGGCTCGGTGTCCTTGACCAGGAAGCCCGAGGCGCCCGAGCGGATCGCCTCGAAGACGTACTCGTCCAGTTCGAAGGTGGTCAGCATGACGACCTTCACGTCCCGCAGGGCCGGGTCCCCGGTGACCCGCCGGGTCGCGGCCAGCCCGTCGAGTCCGGGCATGCGGATGTCCATCAGGACGACGTCCGGACGCAGTTCACGGATCCGCCGTACGGCCTCCTCCCCGTCGGCGGCCTCCGCGGCGACCTCGATGTCCGGCTGTGCGTCGAGCAGCGCCCGGAACCCGGCCCTGACCAATGACTGGTCGTCGGCGAGCAGTACACGGATCACCGTCGTCCTCCTGACGTGGTTCCGGGGGCGGGCCGGCCTCCGGTGGACACCTTGAGCGGCAGTACGGCGAGCACCCGGAACCCGCCGTCCGGGCGGGGTCCCGCCTCGATCGTGCCGCCCAGCGCGGCGGCACGCTCACGCATGCCGGCCAGCCCGTTGCCGCTGCCGCCGGCCTCGGCGCCGGTCGCGGGCCCGTCGTCGTCCACCCGCAGGCGCAGTACGTCCGCGTCGTGCGCGAGGCGCACGCGCGCGTCGCGTGAACCGGAGTGCCGTACGACGTTCGTCAGGGCCTCCTGGAGGATGCGGAACGCGGCGAGGTCGGTGCCGGGCGCGAGGTCGGGTGGTGTCCCCTCCACCGTGACGGTCAGGCCCGCGCTCGCCGCCTGCTCCACCAGCTCGGGCAGCCGGTCGAGGCCGGGCGCCGGAGTGCGCGGCGCGGCACCGGGCGCGCGCAGCGTGTCGAGCACCTGCCGCACCTCGCCGAGCGCCTCCTTGCTCTTGGCCTTGATCGTGGTCAGCGCCGAGCGGGCCTGCTCCGGGTCGCTGTCCAGCAGCGCGAGACCGACGCCCGCCTGCACGTTGATGACGGAGATGCTGTGGGCCAGGACGTCGTGCAGCTCCCGGGCGATCCGCAGCCGCTCCTCGTCCGCCCGCCGCCGCGCGGCCTCGGCCCGTTCGGCCCGTTCGCGCGCCCACTGCTCGCGCCGCACCCGGAACAGCTCCGCCACCGCCGTGATCGCGACCACCCACGTGGCGACGACGAGTTCGGCGCTCCAGGGGGCCGGGGAGTCACCCGACGGCGGCAGCCACTGGTACAGCCAGTGCGCCACGAGCACGTGCCCGGCCCACAGCGTCCCCATCGCCGCCCAGGCCGCCCGGCGGTGCCCGGCGACGATGGCGCTGAAGCACGCGAACGCGACGGTGAGGAGCACCGGCCCGTAGGGATACCCGGCCCCGAGGTAGACCACGACGGCACCGGCGGTGCCGAACACCACGGCGACCGGATACCGCTTCCGCCACAGCAGCAGGCCCGCGGCCACCACCAGCAGCACCCGCGCGAAGGGGTCCAGCGCGGCCCGCTCGCCTTCCTGCCCGTGCGCTGCGAAGGCCGAGCCGGCCAGCACGAAGACGGTGACGGCGGCGGTGGACCGCCAGGGCCACCGGGGCGCACGCTCCCCGTCCGCCCACCGGTCCCACCAGGGCGGCCCGTGCCGCCACCACTGCGGCGGACCGCCCCGCACACGCTGCTCGTCCATACCGGCCACGCTAGACGCCACCGCCCGGGCCGGCGTCCCCCGCGCAGGGGTGATCACGGGTACTCCCCGGGAAGTACGCAGTCCGGCCGGGCGCCGGGCGCTACGCGGCCGGACCCCGCTGCGGATACACCAGACCCACCCCGTGGGCGAGTTGCCCCGCCGCGTTGCGGAAGAACGCCGCCCGGTCCTCCACCAGCCGGTTGAACTGGCCGAACACCTCGAAGCCGACCAGCCCGAACAGCTGGGCCCAGGCGGCGACGAGGGCCGTCACGGTCTCCGGCGGGAGGTCCGGCGCGAGATCGGCGGCCATGCGCTCGGCCTCCGGGCGCAGCTCGGCCGGCAGGGCGGGCCGGGCCAGGCCGAGACCCCGGTGGGCGTCGCGGGCGATGCCGATGAGCAGCAGGCCGACGCGGGCGGCCGCGGGGACGGTGGTCCGGGGGGCGGTGTAGCCGGGGACGGGCGAGCCGTAGACGAGCGCGTACTCGTGCGGGTGGGCGAGGGCCCACTCGCGCACCGCCTCGCACACGGCGGTCCAGCGCCGGGCGGGGCCGGCGCCGGCGACCTCCGCGTGGGCCGCCTCCGCCCGCTCGCCGAGGGAGTCGTAGGCGTCGATGATGAGGGCGGTCAGCAGGTCGTCACGGCTGGGGAAGTAGCGGTACAGCGCGGAGGAGGCCATGCCGAGTTCGCGGGCCACGGCCCGCAGGGAGAGCCGGGCGGCGCCCTCAGCCGCGAGCTGTCTGCGCGCCTCGTCCTTGATGGCCGCGGTGACTTCGATCCTGGCCCGGGCACGGGCGCCGTGTGCGGTGCTCATGCGGGGCAGTCTGCCACGGAAGGAGAGCGGTGCACACAAACGAGAGCACTGCTCTTGCTTTGCGGCAGCGGTCTCGTGCAGACTGGGCCCACTCAGCGAGAGCAGTGCTCACAAAAGAGAGCACCGCTCCCCTCACACTCAGGGGGACCCATGTCCGCACACGTCAAGAAGCCCGGCTGGTTCACCCGGAACGTCTTCAACCGCCTGGTCGCCTGGCTGACCCGCCGCGGCATCAGCGTCTGGGGCTCCCGGGTCCTCGCCGTCCGCGGCCGCAAGAGCGGCCAGTGGCGCGCCACCCCGGTCAACGTGCTGACCCTGGACGGCCGGCGGTACCTCGTCGCGCCCCGCGGTCACGTCCAGTGGACGCACAACATGCGCGCGGCGGGCGGCGGCGAACTGCACCTCGGCAAGAACGTGGACCCGTTCACCGCGACCGAGGTGCCCGACGCCGACAAGGCGCCGATCCTGCGCGCCTACCTCAAGCGCTGGAAGGCCGAGGTCGGGGTGTTCTTCAACGGCGTCGGCCCCGGCTCCCCGGAGGCCGAGCTGCACCGGATCGCCCCCGACCACCCGGTCTTCGAGATCACTCCGGCGCGCTGACCTCGCCGCCCGCCGCCGGTCGCCGGTCCATCGCGCTCAGCGCCCGCTGGGCCAGCGGATGCGTGCGGACGATCTCGCCCAGCGACGTCGAACCCTGGGTGATCTCCTTGAACGCCTTCCAGGCCGGGCGGAATCCCGTCAGGACCGCGTGGAACAGTCCGGGACGGCGCTCGAACACCGTCAGCAGCCGCCTGCCGACGCTCATTTCGACGCCGAGACCGGCCTTGACCGCGAAGGCGTAGTTCAGGGCCTGCCGGCGCGTGTCCACGGCGTCGTGCGCCTCGGCGATGCGCACCGCCCACTCCCCCGCCAGGCGGCCGGAGCGCAGCGCGAAGGAGATGCCCTCGCGGGTCCACGGCTCCAGCAGTCCCGCCGCGTCACCGCACACCAGCACCCGTCCGCGGGAGAGCGGCGAGTCCTCGGCCCGGCAGCGGGTCAGGTGCCCGGAAGAGATGCTCGGTTCGAAGCCGGCGAGGCCGAGCCGCCCGATGAACTCCTCCAGGTACCGCTTGGTCGCGGCTCCCTCGCCGCGCGCCGAGATCACCCCGACCGTGAGGGTGTCGCCCTTGGGGAAGACCCAGCCGTAACTGCCGGGCATCGGGCCCCAGTCGATGAGCACCCGTCCCTTCCAGTCCTCGGCGACCGTGTCCGGTACCGGGATCTCCGCCTCCAGGCCGAGATCCACCTGGTCGACCTTGACGCCGACGTGGGCCCCTATGCGGCTGGCGCTGCCGTCGGCCCCGACCACGGCCCGCGCCAGCACGACCTCGCCGCCCTGGAGGACGACCGCGACCGTGCGCCGGTCCGGCACCGCCGAGCCGTGCTGCTCGACCCGCTGGACCGTGACGCCCGTCCGCAGCTCGGCACCGGCCTTCTGCGCGTGCTCGACGAGCTGCTGGTCGAACTCGGGCCGGTTGATCAGCCCGAACAGCATCTGCCGGGAGCGCCGCGTGCGCGTGAAGCGGCCGTTGTTGGAGAACGTCACCGCGTGCACCCGGTCCTTGAGCGGCAGCTCGAAGCCGGGCGGCAGCGCGTCGCGCGAGGGGCCGATGATGCCGCCGCCGCACGTCTTGTACCGCGGCAGCTCGGCCTTCTCCAGCAACAGCACGCGTCTCCCGGCGACCGCCGCCGCGTACGCGGCCGAAGCGCCCGCGGGTCCCGCGCCCACCACGACGACGTCCCACACCTGCCGCACGTCGTCCGCCGAAGAGTTCTCGCTGCTCACGATGGTCTACTGCTCCCGATCAAGCCGCCCGCTGCTGCTGTCTCCCGCATCCTACGGCGGACCTGGTCACGGACCGCTGTGGGAGGATCTACAGCACTCACCGCTACAACGTCGCACCCACAAGGAGCGTGCCCATGTCGTCGCATCCGGTCGCCGGGACCGTCGCCTCGCTGATGCCCCGGGCGAAGGAGGAGCTCGCCGCACTGGTGGCCTTCCGGTCGGTGGCGGACTTCGACCAGTTCCCGCGCAGCGAGAGCGAGGGCGCCGCGCGCTGGATCGCGGACGCGCTCTCCGCCGAGGGCTTCCAGGACGTGGCGCTGCTGGACACCCCGGACGGCACGCAGTCGGTCTACGGTTACCTGCCCGGGCCGGCCGGAGCGAAGACGGTCCTGCTGTACGCGCACTACGACGTGCAGCCGCCGCTGGACGAGGCCGGCTGGACGACCCCGCCGTTCGAACTGACCGAGCGGGACGGCCGCTGGTACGGGCGGGGGGCCGCCGACTGCAAGGGCGGTGTGATCATGCACCTCCTGGCGCTGCGCGCGCTGAAGGCGAACGGCGGCGTCCCGGTGCACGTGAAGGTGATCGCCGAGGGCTCGGAGGAGATGGGCACGGGCGGCCTGGAGCGGTACGCCGAGGCGCATCCGGAGCTGCTGGAGGCCGACACGATCGTCATCGGCGACGCGGGCAACTTCCGGGTCGGCCTGCCGACGGTCACCTCCACCCTGCGGGGCATGACGCTGGTGCGGGTGAGCGTGGACACGCTCGCGGGCAATCTGCACTCGGGCCAGTTCGGCGGGGCCGCGCCCGACGCGCTGGCCGCGCTGATCCGCGCGCTGGACTCGCTGCGCGCCGAGGACGGCTCGACGACCGTCGACGGACTGATGCCGGACACGTCCTGGGACGGTCTGCAGTACGACGAGGAGCAGTTCCGCCGGGACGCCAAGGTGCTGGACGGCGTGGAGCTGATCGGGTCCGGTACGGTCGCGGACCGCATCTGGGCGCGGCCGGCCGTGACGGTGCTCGGCATCGACTGCCCGCCCGTGGTCGGCGCCACCCCGTCGGTGCAGGCGAGCGCCCGCGCCCTGGTCAGCCTGCGCGTGCCGCCGGGCGTGGACGCGGCGGAGGCGACGAAGCTGCTCCAGGCGCACCTGGAGGCGCACACGCCGTGGGGCGCCCGGGTGCGCACCGAGCAGATCGGCCAGGGCCAGGCCTTCCGCGCCGACACCACCAGCCCGGCGTACCAGGCGATGGCGGACGCGATGGCGGTGGCGTACCCGGGTCAGGAGATGCAGTACGCGGGTCAGGGCGGCTCCATTCCGCTGTGCAACACGCTCGCGGCGCTCTACCCGCGGGCGGAGATCCTGCTCATCGGGCTGAGTGAGCCGGAGGCGCAGATCCACGCGGTCAACGAGAGCGTGTCGCCCGAGGAGCTGGAGCGGCTGTCGGTGGCGGAGGCGCTGTTCCTGCGCAACTACGCGGCGAGCTGACGGCTCTGCCCTCGGCAGAAGGCCCTCGTCTCCGGACGGGGGCCTTCTCTACGGTCGCCCCATGGACGTCATCGAGCTGTTGCCGCGTCTGCGCCTGCTGCGCTTCCCCGTCGGGCAGGCCTATCTCTGGCGTGACGGGGACGAGTGGACGCTGGTCGACGCCGGTCCGGCGGGTTCCGGGGCCCTGATCGCCGAGGCGGTGACCGCGCTGGGTTCGGACCCCCGGGCCGTGCGGCGGATCGTGCTCACGCACTTCCACGAGGACCACGTGGGCGGGGCGGCCGAACTGGCCGCGCTCAGCGGTGCCGAGGTGCTGGCGCACCGGCTGGACGCGCCGTTCGTACGGGGTGACGCCCCCGGCCCGGAGCCGGTGTTCGAGGACTGGGAGCGTCCGCTGCACGAACAGGCGGTGCGGCTTCTGCCCGCCGGGGACTTCGCCCGGCCCGCCGAGGTCACGGAACTGGCCGGCGGCGAGGTGCTGGACGTCGGCGGCGGGGCGCACGTGGTGCACGTGCCCGGGCACACGCACGGCAGCGTCGCGCTCCATCTGCCGCGGTACGGCGTGCTGTTCACGGGGGACACGGTGGCGGCGTCTCCGGTGGACGGCTCGGTGATCCCCGGGGTGTTCAACCTCGACCGGGACCGGGTCCTCGCCGCCTGCGTACGGCTGGCGGAGCTGGACCCGGGCATGGCGTGCTTCGGCCACGGGGACCCGGTGACGGCACACGTCTCCCGAGCGCTGCGGAACGCGGCCCGGGGATAGCCGGGCCGCTACCCGAGCGCCGGATCCAGGACGATGTCCTCCTCGCGGGCCGCGACCGTCGGCTCCTCGGGGAAGTGGCAGGCGGTGAGGTGCCCGGCCGGGCTGCCCTCGGCGCGCGCGAGCGGCGGTTCCTCAGTGGCGCACCTGTCCCGGGCCTTCCAGCAGCGGGTGCGGAACCGGCAACCGGAGGGCGGGTCGATGGGCGAGGGCACGTCCCCGGCCAGCCGGATGCGCTCGCGCCGCTCGGTGGCGTCCGGATCGGCGTCGGGCACCGCGGACAGCAGGGCGTGGGTGTAGGGGTGCCGGGGACGGGTGTAGAGGGACTCCCGGCCGGCGACCTCGACGATCTTGCCCAGGTACATCACGGCGACGCGTTCGGAGAAGTGCCGTACGACGGCGAGGTCGTGGGCGATGAAGACGAAGGCGATGCCGAACTCCCGCTGCAGGTCCTGGAGCAGGTTGACGACCTGGGCCTGGATGGAGACGTCGAGCGCGGAGACGGGTTCGTCGGCGACGATCAGCTTGGGCCGCAGTGCCAGGGCGCGGGCGATGCCGATGCGCTGGCGCTGGCCGCCGGAGAACTCGTTGGGGTAGCGGTTGTAGTGCTCGGGGTTGAGGCCGACCGTCTCCAGCAGTTCCTGGACGCGTTTCTTGTGTCCCTGGGGCGGGTTGATGCCGTTGAGCCGCATCGGCGTCTCGATGATGGTGCCGACGGTGTGCCGGGGGTTCAGCGAGGAGTACGGGTCCTGGAAGATCATCTGGAGGTTGCGGCGGGCTTCCCGCATCCGTGCGGGTGGCCGGTGCGTGATGTCCTCGCCGTCGAACAGGACGGAGCCGCCGGTGGGTTCGAGCAGGCGGGTGATCAGGCGGCCCGTGGTGGACTTGCCGCATCCGGACTCGCCGACCAGGCCGAGGGACTCGCCGGGCCCGACGGAGAAGTCGATGCCGTCGACGGCGCGGACGGCCCCGACCTGCCGCTGGAAGACGATGCCCTGCCGCAGGGGGAAGTGCTTCTGCAGTCCGCGCACTTCCAGGAGGCTCTCCCCGGCGGGCTGATCGGTGGTCCGCCCGGTCACGGGCTGGGTCGTGCTCACGGCTTGCTCCCTTTCGTCCGCCGCCGTCACGGCGCGCTCCGTGCGGTCGCGGCGTGGTCGCCCGGGTCGGTGCCGCCGCCGCGGATCTCCTGTTTGGCCTCGTCGGTCAGGTGGCAGGCGGCGAGGTGCCGTTCGCTGCCGGTGAGCAGACGCAGTTCGGGCCGCTCCCGGGTGCACCGCCCGTCGGGGACCCAGCCCTTGTAGGCGCAGCGCGGGTGGAAGGCGCAGCCGCCGGGCAGGTTGATCAGGCTGGGCGGGGTGCCGGGGATCGGGTCGAGGCGTTCGCCGACGTCGCCGGTGAGGTGCGGCATCGACTGCAACAGGCCCCAGGTATAGGGGTGCTGAGGGTTCTTGAGGACGTCGCGGGTGGTGCCGTACTCGATGCGGCGGCCGCCGTACATCACCAGGATGTCGTCGGCGACGTCGGAGACCACGCCGAGGTCGTGGGTGATGATGACGACGGCGGAGCCGAACTCCTCCTGCAGATCGCCGATGAGGTCGAGGATCTGTGCCTGGACGGTGACGTCCAGGGCGGTGGTGGGTTCGTCGGCGATGAGCAGGGCGGGGTCGCAGACCAGGGACATGGCGATCATGGCGCGCTGGCGCATGCCGCCGGAGAACTGGTGGGGATAGTCACCGGCCCGGCGCTCGGGCTGCGGGATGCCGACCCGCTTGAGCATCTCCACCGCGCGGTCCCGGGCCTCCTTCTTGGGGACCTTGTGGTGCACCCGGTAGGCCTCGGCGATCTGGGAGCCGACGGTGAAGAAGGGGTGCAGCGCGGAGAGCGGGTCCTGGAAGATCATGGAGACGGTGCGACCGCGCAGCTCGCGCATCTCGGACTCGGGCAGGGCGACGAGTTCCCTGCCCTCCAGCCAGATCTCGCCGCTGACCTGGGCACGGGTGCCCTTGTGCAGGCCGAGCAGGGCCAGCGACGTGACCGACTTGCCGGAACCGGACTCGCCGACGATGCCGAGGGTGCGGCCCTTGTCCAGGGTGAAGGAGACGCCGTCGACGGACCTGACGAGGCCGTCCTCGGTCGGGAAGTGCACCCGCAGGTCGCGTACGTCGAGGAAGGGCGCCGGTTCGGGCGCGAGGCCGGCGGGATGCGGTGAGGTCTGAACGGACACGGGTGTTCCTAAGGACGGGGGAAGGGCTCAGGCGAGGCGCACGCGCGGGTCGACGAGGCCGTACACCAGGTCGACGACGACGTTGGCGAGGACGACGAACGTCGCGGCGAAGAGGGTGGTGCCGAGGATGACGGGCAGGTCGGAGTTCTGCACGGAGTCGACCGCGAGCTTGCCGATGCCGTTGATGCCGAACACCGACTCGGTGATGACCGCGGAGCCGCCGATCAGGGAGCCGACGTCCATGCCGAAGATGGTGATGATGGGGGTGACGGCGGCGCGCAGGCCGTGTTTGAGGACGACGGTGGTGGCGGGCAGGCCCTTGGCCCGGGCGGTGCGCAGGTAGTCCTCGGCGAGGACCTCCAGCATGGAGGAGCGGGTGAGCCGGGTGTACATCGCGAGGTAGACGATGACCAGGGTGGTCCAGGGCAGGATCAGCCCCTGGAACCAGCCGGCCGGGTCCTCGGTGATCGGGGTGTAGCCGGAGGTCGGCAGGATCTGGAACTTGTCGACGAAGAGGTACAGCAGGAGCAGGCCGATGAAGTAGATCTGCACCGACACGCCGAACAGGGCCAGTCCGACCGCCGCCTTGTCCGCCGCCCTGCCCCGGCGCACCGCAGCGACGGTGCCTAGGCCGACGCCGAGGACCAGGAAGACCACGGCGGCGCCGAGACCGAGGGAGAGGTCGGCGGGGAAGTCCGACAGCAGGGTGGTCAGGACGGGGGTGTCGGTCTGGAAGGAGACGCCGAGGCAGGGCGCTCCGCAGTGGATCCGCACGCTCTGGTCGCCGAAGTCGCGGCCGGCGAACAGCCCCTTGAGGAACTCCCCGTACTGGGTGAGATAGCTCCGGTCCAGGCCCAGCGAGTGCCTGATCTCCGCGAGACGGGACGGGGAGCAGGTCTTTCCGCAGGCCAGGAGCGCGGGGTCGGAGGGCAGCGCGAAGAAGATGAAGAACGTGATCGTGGTGATCACCAGCATGATCAGGGCCGCTGCCAGAAGGCGTCTGACGAGGTAACGAAGCATGGGGTGCCGGGACCTGACGTGAGGGGGAGGCCCGCCGGCGGCCGGGCCGCCGGCGGGGTGCGAAGGAGTGACGTCCGTCAGTGCTTGACGTAGACGTGGACCAGGCTCGGCTCGGCCAGGATCGTGTCGGGGATGACCCCGCCGACCCCGGAGCCGGACATGTCGCTGAAGTTCATGTACGTCAGCGGGACCACGGCGGCGTCCTTGAGGATCTGCTGGTCCATCCGCCCGTAGGCGGCGTTGCGCTGCTTGACGTCGGTCATCCTGGCCGCCTGGTCGATCAGCGCGTTGACCTTCGGGTCGTCCAGATAGGACAGGTCCTGGTTGGCCTGCGGGTTCTTCTTGATCAGCCGGCCGTCGAAGAGGGTGGGCAGCACCGTGGAGGCGTTCGGCCAGTCGGCGATCCAGTCGCCCCAGGTCAGGTCGTACTGGTTCTTGGTGTTGTTGACGGTGCTGAAGTAGTTGGCCGCGTCGATCGGGGAGATGTTGACGTGGATGCCGATGCGTTCCAGCGCGGTCTTCACGGCGTCGGCGAAGTGCTCCTGGGTGGGGGTGTTCTCCACGGCGATGGACATGGTCGGCCTGGGGTTGCCGGCCTGCTTCATCAGGTCCCTGGCCTTGGCGAGGTTGCCGGCCGGGTTGGTGCTGTACAGGTTGAACTTGCGGTAGCCGCCGATGCCGGGGCTCAGCATGGTCGTGGCGTAGTCGCCGTAGGCCGAACCGCCGAAGGCGCCGCGGACCGTGGTCTTGTCGATGGCGTACTCGATGGCCTGGCGGACCTTCAGGTCCTTCACGCGGGTGGTGTTGATGGCGAGGTAGTTGATGCCGGGTGCGGGAATCTTGTAGTAACGGCTCTTCAGAGCCGGGTCGCCGGCGAGCTGGGCCAGGTCGGAGCCCGCGATCGGCCACTGCTGGATCGACGTCCGGGCGGTGCCCGCGTCGGCCTTGATCTGCTGGTCGATGGCCGACTCGTCCTGGCCGAACCTCACGTCCATCTCGTCGACGTTCTGCTGCCGGATCGGGTCGGTCGACCGGGACCAGTGGGTGTTGCGGGTGAGGACGAGTTCCTTGTTCTTGGTGTACGACTTGATCATGTACGGCCCGTCGGACCAGACCTTGGTGTCGTACGTGGAGCCGGTGTCGTGCGCCTTGGGCACGGCGGACCAGCCGGGCATCGCGGTGGTCTCGTTGAAGTCGGCCACCGGCTGGTCGAGGTGGAAGACGATCGTGTACTTGTCCGGCGTCGTGATGGAGCCGAGCTCCTTGCCCTGGTACGGGCCCTTGTAGCCGGCGCCGCCGACGAGCCATTGGGCGGCGTAGGGCGGGCCGCCGTTGATGTCGGAGGAGAAGAACCGCTCGACGCCGTACTTGACGTCAGGTGCGGTGACCTCGATGCCGTCCTGGTACTTGACGCCGTGCCGGAGGTGGAAGGTCCAGACGGTGGCGCCGTGGGAGGGCGTTCCGGTGTCGGTGGCGAGGTCGCCGACCAGCTTCGGGGTGGAGCCCGTCTCGTCCCAGCCGGTGAGGGTGCGGACGATCTCCTCGTCCATGCTCGAACCCTCGGTCGTGTAGACGCGCTGGGGGTCGAGGTGGTCGAAGTCCGCCTTGTCCAGGATGGTCAGGGTGCCTCCCTTGCCGGGAGCGCCGCTGCCACTGGTGCCGGAGGACCCTCCGCATGCGGTGGCTCCCAGGGCGATCAGCACGGCGGAGGCCGTGAGGGCGACCGTGCGCGATCTGCGCGGGGTGCGCGGGGTGCGCGTCATTGAGGAAACTCCGTTCTCAGTACGGGCACGGCGCCTGTGTGTGGGACCGCCGGGCCGGAACTCGGGGGGTGGCTTGTCAGCCGCGCCGGGCGCGGGGATCCAGGGCGTCCCGGACGCCGTCCCCGAGGAGGTTGAGCGCCAGGACCAGCAGCAGGAGCAGGACGCCGGGCACGAAGAGGTACATCGGGTCCTGGAGGAAGAACTGGGAGGCGTCCGACAGCAGCGATCCCCAGTCGGGGTTGGGCGGGATGACACCGACGCCCAGGTACGACAGGGCCGCCTCGGTGGTGATGTTCTGCGGGACGGCGAGCGCGAAGGAGATCAGGACCGGCGCCCACAGGTTGGGCAGCAGCTGCCGGAAGAGGATGTGCCGCCGGCCGGCGCTCATCAGCCGGGCCGCGTCGACGAACTCCCGCTCCCGCAGGGACAGCACCTGTCCGCGCACCAGCCGGGCGGTGTACGCCCAGGCGAAGACGGCGATGTTCAGGACCAGCACGAGCAGGCGGAGGTTCTCGTCGGTGCCGCCGTGGCTGTCGGTCTGCAGGGCGTTCTGGATCACCGGGGTGAGGGCGATGATGAACAGCAGCTGCGGGAACGCCAGCATGACGTCCATGACCCGCGACAGCAGCGAGTCGACCCAACCGCCGAAGTAGCCGGCCGCGAGTCCGGCCACGACTCCGACGGCGGTGGACAGCACGGCGGAGGCGAATCCCACGTACAGGGAGGTGCGCAGGCCGTAGACGACCCGGGCGAACAGGTCGTAGCCCGTGCCCGGTTCGACGCCGAGCAGATGGCCGGCGCTGATGCCGCCCAGGGAGCCGTAGGGGAAGTTGCCCGTGTCCGGGTTGATCGCCTTGTTGTCGGGGGTGATCGGTCCCCAGCCGGACACCGCGGTGAGGACCGGCGCGAGCAGGGCGACGGAGATGAACAGGAGGGTGGCCACCAGGGCGGCCAGGGTGACCTTGTCCCGCCTGATGCGCCGCCAGGCCATGCGGGCCGGTGAGCGGCCGGCGACGACCGGGCCGCCGGCTCTGGGGTCCTGCGTCGACGGCTCGGCCGGCGGCGCGGTGCCGTCGCCGGTGTCGACCGGCTGGTAGTGCGTGGTCATCGTACGGACATCCCGGATCTGCCCCTGGGGCAAGGAAATTGGGTGGCGGTGGAAACTTCCGCCGTGAGACTCTGCGGACTTTCGCAATGCGGCGCGAGTCCGGTCAAGCCGCGCAGGGGCCGGAAAAGGGATTGTTTGCGGTTCTGGAAAAGTGTTGACGCGAGCGGGGAAGGTGATTACCCGCGGCGTGAGGAAGTGCGGGAGATTCCTTGGGAATCGCTTAGGAGTGGCTCCGCCGGCGTTTTCTCTTGCTTTTCCCTCGGAATCCCCCGGGCCGGGTAAAGGGCGGGGGACGCGGGGTCAGCCGACGGGGACTCCGGCCTCCAGGTAGAACGCCGCGCCGCGCTCACGTGCCCGCAGGGCCCAGCGCAGCCGCTCGTAGCGCACGGGCGGCAGCAGGTCGGCGGCCTCCTCCTCGGTGACGAACCGCCAGCCGCGCAGCTCCGGGCCGGGCAGCAGCAGTTCTCCGGCCTCCGCGGAGTCGAGTCGGCCGCCGTCGAAGAGGAGGCGCAGTCCGCCGAAGGCGGGGGGCACGGGGCGTTCCCAGTCGACGACGAGCAGGCCGGGCACCTCGTCGAGGCGGATGCCGGTCTCCTCGGCGACCTCGCGCATCCCGGCGCGGGCGGGTGCCTCACCGGGCTCGACCACACCGCCGGGGAACTCCCAGCCGGCCTTGTAGGTGGGGTCGACGAGCAGCACGCGGTCCTGTTCGTCGAAGAGGAGCACACCGGCGGCGAGTGTCTCGGCGGTGGGCTCGGGTGTCTGGACGATGTCGCAGACGGGCACGGAGCCGCTGTTCAGGGCCTCGGCGATGCGGGCGGCGGCCTGGTACGGGGTGAGGTCGCTGGTGTCGACGGGGTGGGCGTCGGCGGTGAGCCAGGAGGCGAGGGCGGCGCGGTAGGGCTCGATGTGGTCGGAGGACCACTGGCGTATTCGCATCTCGCCGTCGGGCAGGTCGGGCGGCACCTCACGGCCCGCCATGCGCTCCCGCAGTATCGTTTCGGCCGGGGCGAGCAGGATGTGGCTGACGGCGATCCTGCGCGCGGCCAGGCCGCCGAAGATCTCGTCCCGGTACTCCTGGCGCAGCAGGGTCATGGGGACCACGAGGGTCCCGCCGAGCTCGGCGAGCATCGCGGCGGCGGTGTCGATCACGAGCCGGCGCCAGATCGGCAGGTCCTGGAAGTCGCCGACCTCGGCGAGGTGTTTCGGCGGCAGCAGGTGCCGGAGCGCTCCGCCGATGACCTCGGGGTCGAAGAGCGTGCTGTTCGGGATCAGTTCGATCAGTTCCTGTGCGGTGGTGGTCTTCCCCGCACCGAACGCGCCGTTGATCCAGACGACGGTCACAGGTCCCCCTCTTCTGTTGGCCCCCTGAGGCTTGCCCGCTCCACCCTGCCACGGAAACCAGCCCCAGTTGAGGGCGCATGACGACGGCGCCGGCGCCCCCGCGTGCGGGTGCGCCGGCGCCGTGGGCCGGGCCGGGCGGTTCGTCAGCCCTTCTCGTTCTTCTCGCTGCCGTCCTCCCGGTCCAGGGACAGGCTGTCCTTGGCGACGGTCTCGTCGAGCGTCTTGAGGGTGTCGTCCACGCTGAGAGTGCCCAGGTTCTCCGTGAGGGCGTGGGACGGGGTGACCGCCGCGACGACGAAGCCGGTGGCGAGGGAGGCGATGGCGAGCATGCTGCGCTTCTTCATGCCGGGCACAACGGCCGGAACCGCTCCGGGGTCACGCGGGCGCGTACGACCGGGCGAACCACGGGTTCAGGCGAGGCCGCCCGCGGAGTCCTCGCCCCAGCTGTCCGGGCCGCCGCCGCGCCACTCGATCAGCCCCGACGCGGCCACGTACGCCTCGTCGGCGTCCTCGATGCCCGCGCGCCGCAGGAACTCGGCGATGTCCAGCAGCCCGTAGGCGATGCCGAGGAACTGGTCGTCCACACGGACCCGCCGGCCGCCGTCCGCGGCGGGCGGGTAGACCACGACGGGTTTCACGGACGCCATGGCACCAGCCTGAGCGGGGGCGCCGCCGTGCGCTCCCCGGAGGGGTCCGTTCGGCCGACCGGTCCCGCGAGGCCGCGGCGGCTTCGCGGGGCCGGCCGGCCGGACCGGGGCTTCGGACGGCCCCGGCGGACACGCCCCTGCGGGACGTCCCCGGCGGGGCGCCCCCGGCCCCCCTTGAAGCGGCCGCCGCGGGCGCCCCGTCAGGCGCCCACGTACGCCGCCAGGTGCTGTCCCGTCAGCGTGGAGCGGTCCGCGACCAGGGCGGCCGGGGTCCCCTCGAAGACGACGCGGCCGCCGTCGTGACCGGCCCCGGGGCCGAGGTCGATGATCCAGTCGGCGTGCGCCATTACCGCCTGGTGGTGCTCGATCACGATCACGGACTTGCCGGAGTCGACGAGCCGGTCGAGCAGGCCGAGCAGCTGCTCCACGTCCGCGAGGTGGAGGCCGGTGGTCGGCTCGTCGAGGACGTAGATCCCGCCCTTGTCGGCCATGTGCGTGGCCAGCTTCAGCCGCTGCCGCTCGCCGCCGGACAGCGTGGTCAGCGGCTGGCCGAGGGTGAGGTAGCCGAGCCCGACGTCGGCGAGCCGCTCCAGGATCCGGTGCGCGGCCGGTGTACGGGCCTCGCCGGTCCCGAAGAACTCCTCCGCCTCGGTCACCGACATCGCGAGCACCTCGCTGATGTCACGGCCGCCGAGGTGGTACTCCAGCACCGAGGCCTGGAACCGCTTGCCCTCGCAGTCCTCGCAGGGCGTGTCGACGCCGGCCATCATGCCCAGGTCCACGTAGATGACGCCGGCGCCGTTGCAGGCCGGGCAGGCGCCCTCGGAGTTGGCGCTGAACAGGGCCGGCTTCACGCCGTTGACCTTGGCGAAGGCCTTGCGGATCGGGTCGAGGAGCCCGGTGTACGTCGCCGGGTTGCTGCGCCGCGAGCCCTTGATCGGGCTCTGGTCCACGGAGATCACGCCCGCGTCGGACGGGATGGAGCCGTGCAGGAGCGAGCTCTTGCCGGAGCCGGCCACCCCGGTGACCACGGTGAGCACCCCGAGGGGGATGTCGACGTCGACGTCACGCAGGTTGTTGGCCGAGGCGCCCCGGATCTCCAGCGCGCCGGTGGCCTCGCGGACCGTCTCCTTGAGTCTCGCCCGGTCGTCGAGGTGCCGGCCGGTGACGGTGTCGGCGGCCCGCAGCCCCTCGACCGTGCCCTCGAAACAGACGGTGCCGCCGGCCGTCCCGGCCCCCGGGCCCAGGTCGACGACGTGGTCGGCGATCGCGATGGCCTCCGGCTTGTGCTCCACGACCAGGACGGTGTTGCCCTTGTCCCGCAGCCGCAGCAGCAGGTCGTTCATCCGCTGGATGTCGTGCGGGTGCAGGCCGATGGTGGGCTCGTCGAAGACGTAGGTGACGTCCGTGAGGGAGGACCCGAGGTGGCGGATCATCTTCACGCGCTGCGCCTCGCCGCCGGAGAGCGTGCCCGCCGGCCGGTCGAGCGAGAGGTAGCCCAGGCCGATCTCCACGAACGAGTCGAGGGTGCCCTGCAACGCGGTGAGCAGCGGTGTCACCGACGGCTCGTCCAGGCTCCGCACCCACTCGGCCAGGTCCCTGATCTCCATGGCGCAGGCGTCGGCGATGCTGACCTTGCCGATCCTGGACGTGCGCGCCGCCTCGGCCAGCCGGGTGCCGTCGCACTCGGGGCAGGTGGTGAAGGTGACCGCCCGCTCCACGAACGCCCGGATGTGCGGCTGCATCGCCTCCTTGTCCTTGGACAGGAACGACTTCTGGATCTTGGGGATCAGGCCCTCGTAGGTGAGGTTGACGCCGTTGACCTTGACCTTGGTCGGCTCGCCGTAGAGGAAGTCCTGCATCTCCTTCTTGGTGAACCTGCGGATCGGCTTGTTCGGGTCGAGGAAGCCGGACTGGGCGTAGAGGCCGACGGTCCAGACGTTGTCGGACTTCCAGCCGGGGATGGTGAAGGCGCCCTCGGCGATCGACTTGGTGTCGTCGTAGAGCTGGGTGAGGTCGATGTCGGAGACCTTGCCGCGGCCCTCGCAGCGGGTGCACATGCCGCCGGTGCGGGAGAAGGTCGCCTTGACCGTCTTGGTCTTCTCGGCGCCGCGGTCGACGCGGATGCCGCCGGACGCGCTGACGGACGCGGTGTTGAAGGAGTACGCGCTGGGCGGGCCGATGTGCGGCTCGGCGAGCCGGCTGAAGAGGATGCGCAGCATGGCGTTGGCGTCGGTGGCGGTACCGACCGTGGAGCGGGGATCACCGCCCATGCGCTGCTGGTCGACGGCGATCGCGGTGGTCAGGCCGTCCAGCACGTCGACCTCGGGCCGGGCCCGGTTGGGCATGAAGCCCTGGAGGAAGGCGCTGTAGGTCTCGTTGATCAGCCGCTGCGACTCCGCCGCGATCGTGTCGAACACCAGTGAGCTCTTGCCCGAGCCGGAGACACCGGTGAAGACCGTCAGCCGGCGCTTCGGGATCTCGATGCTGACGTCCTTGAGGTTGTTCTCGCGTGCGCCGTGCACGCGGATCACGTCATGGCTGTCGGCGAGGTGCGGCCCGGGCGACCGTCCGTCCGTCGTCGTGGCCTTGCTCATGGTGGCTCCATCTGTCGGGCGGGGCTGCCGCGCTCGGACGATCTCGTCCCCGCGCCGGACCCGGACGGGTGCGGCGCGGGGGTGGGGGCTGGTGGGCTGCTACTGGCCCTTGAGCTGCTGGATGCGGACCATGTTGCCCGCGGGGTCGCGGAAGGCGCAGTCGCGGACGCCGTAGGGCTGGTCCACCGGCTCCTGCACCACTTCGGCGTCGCTCGCCTGCAGCCGGTCGAAGACGCCGTCGACGTCGGTGGTCGACAGGACGATGCTGGCGTAGGTGCCCTTGGCCATCATCTCGGTGATGGTGCGGCGCTCGTCCTCGGTGACGCCCGGGTCGGCGGCCGGCGGGTGCAGCACGATGCTGGTGCCGGGCTGGCCGGCGGGGCCGACCGTGATCCAGCGCATGCCCTCGTACCCGACGTCGCCCCGGACTTCGAAGCCGAGGGTGTCGCGGTAGAACGCCAGGGCGGCGTCCGGGTCGTCGTGCGGCAGGAAGCTGGCGTGAATGTTGAGGTCCATGGCCCTCACGCTAGTTTCGGCCCGCGGTGGGCGCTTCTCGATTCCTGACCGGTCTGGTGACCTGCTTGGCGACGCACGAGGGGATCCCGGCCGTCGCGCGCGCCGCCTCCCGCCGGTAGGCGCTGGGGGGCATGCCGACGAGCTCGGTGAAGCGGGTGCTGAAGGTGCCCAGCGACGAGCATCCGACCTCGAAGCACACCTCGGTGACGCTGAGGTCGCCGCGGCGCAGCAGCGCCATCGCGCGCTCGATGCGGCGCGTCATCAGGTAGCTGTACGGCGACTCGCCGTACGCCTGACGGAACGCACGGCTGAGATGGCCCGCCGACATGTGCACCCCCCGTGCCAGTGCCTCCACGTCCAGCGGCTGCGCGTACTCCCGGTCGATCCGGTCCTTGACCCGGCGCAGCCGGGCGAGATCGCTCAGCCGCTGCGCCGAGGCGGGTCTGCTGCTGCTCACAGGCGCGATCGTGCCACATCACACGGACATGCGGTCGATTTCCGGCACAGAGCCCACCCCCCGCCGGACGCCACGCCACCCGCACAGAGCCCGCCCCCGCCGGAGGTCACGCCACCCGCACGGGGACCGCCTCCGGCGGAGCGGGCCCACCCCGCTGCCTGAACGTTCCTGCCGGCTCTCAGACGCCCGCGGCCGCCGCGTCCGTCCGACGGGTCAGGGCTGCCGCCGCCGCGCCCACCAGGCCCGCGTCCGTGCCCATCTGGGCGGGCGCGACCGTGAGGTGCTGGACGAAGGACAGGGTCGCGTAGGCGCGCAGGGCCTTGCGCAGGGGCGTGAACAGGACGTCGCCCGCCTTGCCCACTCCCCCGCCGATGACGACGACGTCGATCTCCACGAGGGTGGCGGTGGCGGCGATCCCGGCGGCCAGGGCCTGGGCGGCCCGCTCGAAGGAGGCGACGGCGACCGGGTCGCCGGCGCGGGCCGCCGCGGCCACCGCGGCGGCACTGGTGTCGCCGTCCGGGCCGGGTCGCCACCCGTTCTCCAGGGCGCGCCGGGCGATGTTGGGGCCGCTGGCGATGCGCTCCACGCAGCCGCGCGAACCGCAGGGGCACAGGTCGCCGTCGAGATCGACGCTGATGTGGCCGATGTGCCCGGCGTTGCCGGTGGGCCCGGGGTGCAGCCGTCCGCCGAGCACCAGGCCGCCGCCGACCCCCGTCGAGACCACCATGCACAGCGCGTTGTCGTGGCCGCGGGCGGCGCCCTGCCAGTGTTCGGCCGCCGTGATCGCCACGCCGTCGCCGATGAGCTCCACGGGCAGGTCTCCGGCCGCGGCCCGGACCCGAGCGACGAGCGGGTAGTCGCGCCAGCCGGGCACGTTCACCGGGCTGACCGTCCCGGCCGAGGCGTCCACGGGTCCCGCGCTGCCGATCCCGACGGCCGTGACCCGCTGCCACAGGGGCGACGCGGCCAGCTCGCCGAGCACCTGCTCCACCGCCCGCATCACGGTGTCGCCGTCCTCCCGGGCGGGCGTCGGCCGCTGGGCGCGGGCCAGGATCAGGCCCCCGCCGTCCACCAGGGCGCCGGCGATCTTGGTGCCGCCGATGTCGAGCGCGGCCACGAGGTCGGTGTGCATCAGTGTCGGATCTCCCCGTCAACCATGAGAAAAACGCCGTGAAAAGCCATCGGGCAGGGCAAACCGCGGACCGGTCCCGCGTAGGTGCGCCGGTCCGGAGTTTGCGGTGGACAGTCTCCCCCGAGCCTGACAACGTTGTCCAGGCTCTATGCTCGACGCCACATCCTCATACAAACCCAGGACCGACGCATCCCCGTGGACGACAGGACAGGACACCGCACCGTGCCCCAGACCCACCTCCGATCCGCAACGCGCTACGGCAACCGTCCGACGATGAAGGACGTCGCCGCCCGTGCCGGGGTCGGCCTCAAGACGGTCTCACGGGTCGTGAACGGCGAGCCGGGGGTCACGCCGGAGACGGAGCGGCGGGTCCAGGAGGCGATCGACGCGCTCGGTTTCCGCCGCAACGACAGCGCGCGGGTGCTGCGCAAGGGCCGCACGGCAAGCATCGGCCTGGTCCTGGAGGACCTCGCGGACCCGTTCTACGGGCCGCTGAGCCGGTCGGTCGAGGAGGTGGCCCGCGCGCACGGCGCCCTGCTGATCAACGGCTCCAGCGCGGAGGACCCGGAGCGCGAGCAGGAACTGGTGCTGGCCCTGTGCGCGCGGCGGGTGGACGGTCTGGTGGTCATCCCGGCCGGGGACGACCACCGGTATCTGGAGCCGGAGCTCAAGGCGGGCGTCGCCACGGTGTTCGTGGACCGGCCGGCCGGGCACATCGACGCCGACGTGGTGTTGTCGGACAACTTCGGCGGCGCCCGCGACGGCGTGGCCCACCTCATCGCGCACGGGCACCGCCGGATCGGTTTCATCGGCGACATGCCCCGCATCCACACCGCCGCCGAGCGGCTGCGCGGCTACCGGGCCGCGATGGAGGACGCGGGGATACCGGTGGCGGACTCCTGGATGTCCCTCGGCGTCACCGACCCCGAGCGGGTGCGCAGGGCCGCCGAGGAGATGCTGTCGGGCCCCGACCCGGTCACCGCGATCTTCACGGGCAACAACCGGGTGACGGTCACCGTGATCCGGGTGCTGGCCGAGCAGACCCGGCCGGTCGCCCTCGTCGGCTTCGACGACATCGAGCTGGCCGACCTGCTGCAGCCGGGCGTCACGGTCGTCGCCCAGGACGCGGCGGACCTCGGCCGCACCGCGGCGGAACGTCTCTTCCGGCAGCTGGACGGCGGTCCGGCCACTCCCGAGCGCATCGAGCTGCCGACCCGGCTGATCACCCGTGGTTCCGGCGAGATCCCCCCGGCGGACTGAGCGGCCCATGAACCGCCCCGTGGAACGGACGCTGCGAGCCCTCGGCCTCGCCGAGGCGCCACGCGAGCACCCCCTGCTGTATCCGGGCGCGTGGCCCGCCGGTTCGGGGATCCTCGACGGGGACCACTTCCTGCCGCCCGAGCGGCTGGTGTATGACGACCGCACGCCCGTCCTCGCCATCGGCTCCAACGGCTCCCCGGGCCAATTGCGGCACAAGATGCGGGAGTTCGGGGTCGGCACGCCCCTGCCGATGGTGCGGGCCCGGGTGACCGGCGTCGACGCCGGTGTCTCCGCGCACGTGAGCCGCATGGGGTACGTGTCGGCCTCTCCGATCGCCGCCCCGGACGCCGTGCGCGCGCTGTTCGTGCTCTGGCTGGACGCCGAGCAGCTCGCGGTGATCGACGCGAGCGAGGGTGCGCCGGTGCCGGGCGGCAACTTCGACCGGGCCTGGCTGCCCGCGCCGGACGTACGGATCGACCTCGCCGACGGGACACGGCTGCCCGGCGCGTACGCCTACGTCAACCGGCACGGCGTCCTGCACGACGGCACGGGCGCGCCGCGCATCCACCCGGGTCAGCGCGAACTGCTCACCGAACTGCTCGTCGCGCTGCCGCGCCTGCGGGAGCTGTTCGGCGTCGTGCCCGAGGAGTTCTGCGCACGGGCCCGCGCCGACCGACGGCTGTGCGAGCGGGGCACGCGGCTGTTCGCCGAGGAGAAGCTGGTGACGGCCTGCGGCCTCGAGCGGTACGCGGCGGCCTCGGCACGCCGTCAGCAGAGCGGGAGCCCCGGGACGGGCCCGTCGTTGTCACCGCCCTTGACATAGACGTCGCTGACCCACACGTCCGTGTTGCCGCTGTCGTCGTCGGTCTTCGCCCACCAGACGTTGGTCCACTCGCCGTACGTCTCGCGGCGGCCCAGGTTCTGCTGGCAGTAGAAGTAGTTGGTGCCCGCGTTGAGGATGCCGACCTTGGTGCCGGAGGCCGTGTAGGAGTCGGCGGTCTTCCAGACCTGGCAGTTGTACTTGCCGCCGCCGATGGCGTGGCAGGCGGGGGCCGGGGTGCTCGTGCCCCCGGTCGTACCGCCGCTGGTCGTGCCGCCGTCGGTGCCGCCGCCCGAGGTGCCCGTGGACGTGCCGCCGTCGGCGCCGCCGCTCGTGCCGCCCGCGGAGGACTTGGCGGGGGCCGAGGTGGAGGGCCGGCCGGAGGGCTCGGGCTTGTCGTCCCCCGGCTTCGCGGAGGGTTTCCGGTCCTTGCCGTCGTCCTTCTCGTCGCCCTGCCGCGTGGGCCTCGGGGCGTTCGAGCCGTCGTCGGTGCGCCCGGGTCCGGAGGCCGCGGCGCCGGTGGCGCCGGTCCGGGCGTCCGGTGCCGAGCCGTCGTCGTTCCCGAGCAGGGCGACCGTGGTGCCCGCGGCGGCGAGGACGGCGGTGACGGCCGCGGCGGCGAGGAGAGCGCGGGTCTTCTTGGGGCGGGACGCGGGTGGGGTCATGGGCCCTGTCGGGGCCCCGGCGCCCGGTCCGCCGCCCTGCTGCGTCACGCTCGTCCCCGCGGCCGCGCCGAAGGCGGCGGCCGGGCCGAATCCGGGTGTGCCCTGGGGTTCGAGCGGCCCTGCGGTGTCCTGCGGCAGGGGGAGCCGCTCCGGCGGTCCGAAGCCCGGCGGCACCGACGGCACGCTGCGCTCCGTCTCCGGGCGCGGGGGCGGACCCGCCGGGCCGCGCAGGGTCGAGGTGGGCGTGTCGGTGCCGCCCCCCTCGGCCACCGCCAGCAGCAGTTCGCGGGCCTGGCCGGCTTCCGGGCGGGCCTCGGGACGCTTGTCCATCAGGCGTTGCAGGACCGGGGCGAGCGGGCCGGCGCGGCGGGGCTCGGGCAGCGGCTCGCTGACGATCGCGGTGAGCGTGGAGAACGTGGAGGTGCGGCGGAAGGGCGAGGCGCCCTCGACGGCCGCGTACAGCGTGGCGCCCAGGGCCCAGATGTCGGAGGCGGGGCCCGGGTCGGCGCCCTGGGCCCGCTCGGGGGCCAGGTAGTCGAGGGAACCGACGAGTTCGCCGCTGCGGGTGAGGTGCGTGGCCGAACCGTCGCCCGGGTCGTCCATGGTGGCGATGCCGAAGTCCGTGAGGACGACCCGGCCCGAGCGGTCGAGCAGGATGTTGCCGGGCTTCACGTCCCGGTGCAGGACGCCCACCCGGTGGGCGGCGGCCAGCGCCTCCATGACCTTGGCGCCGATCCCGGCGGCCTCCTGCGGGTCGAGCGTGCCGCGGTCGCGCAGGACGTCGTCCAGGGAGGGGCCGTCGACCAGTTCCATGACGATGAGGGGACGGCCGTCGACCTCGGCGATGTCGTGCACGGAGACGACGCCGGGGTGGCGGACCCGGGCCGCCGCGCGCGCCTCGCGCTGCATCCGCAGGTGCAGTCCGGCCAGTTCGGGGCCGGCGGCGTCGGTGTAGGTGCGCAGTTCCTTGACGGCGACCTCGCGGCCGAGGACCTCGTCGACGGCCTTCCAGACGACGCCCATGCCGCCGCGCCCCAGCTGGGCGGCGACGCGGTACCTGCCCGCCAGCAGCCGGCCGGTCCCGTCCGCCTGCCCGTACTCCCCCGTTGACACCGCTGCCCCGTTCCCCGTGACCCCACCGGATCCACCGACACGTCCGTATGTGGCGTACAGACTACGGGGCGGCGGTGACGGCGACAGCCCGTGGTGAGGGCTGTGACAAGGCCGGTACCCACCGCCCCGCCGTTCCCTCAGGCGGACGCCGTCAGGTCGCCGCGCCGGGGCGCGGCGAAGCTCTCCAGATCGGCCCGGGTCAGACCGGTGAGCCGGGCGACCTCGCCGATGTCGAGGGCGCCGCAGTCCAGGCCGCGCAGCAGGTAGCCGCCGAGGGCCTTGGCGGTGGCGGGTTCGTCCATGACGTCGCCTTCGGTGCGGTTGGCGTAGCGGGCGAGGCGGGCGGCGGCCTGCTCGAAGCCCTCGCGGTAGAAGGCGAAGACGGCCGCGTAGCGGGTCGGGATGTGACCGGGGTGCATGTCCCAGCCCTGGTAGTAGGCCCGGGCCAGGGCGCGGCGGGTGAGGCCGTAGTGCAGGCGCCAGGCGGCGTGGACCTTCTCGGTGGGGCCGACGGGCAGGACGTTGGTGGAGCCGTCGCAGACCCGTACGCCCGTGCCGGCCGCGGCGACCTGCATGACGGCCTTGGCGTGGTCGGCCGCGGGGTGGTCGCTCGCCTGGTGGGCGGCGGAGACGCCGAGGCAGGCGCTGTAGTCGAAGGTGCCGTAGTGCAGTCCGGTGGCGCGGCCCTCGGCGGCCTGGATCATGCGGGCGACGGTCGCGGTGCCGTCGGCGGCGAGGATGGACTGGCTGGTCTCGATCTGGATCTCGAAGCCGATCCGGCCGGGCTCCAGGCCGTGCGCCTTCTCGAAGGCGTCCAGCAGCCGGGCCATGGCGGTGACCTGCTCGGCGTAGGTCACCTTCGGCAGGGTGAGGACCAGCCCGGCGGGCAGGCCGCCGGACTCCATCAGGCCGGTGAGGAAGATGTCGAGGGTGCGGATGCCCCGGGCGCGCACGGGCGCTTCCATGCACTTCATGCGGATGCCCATGTAGGGGGCGGCGGTGCCCTCGGCGTACGCCTCGGCGATGATCCGGGCGGCGCGGGCGGCGGCCTCGTCCTCCTCGGCGTCGGGGCGGTTGCCGTAGCCGTCCTCGAAGTCGACGCGCAGGTCCTCGATCGGTTCGCGCTCCAGCTTGGCCCGCACGCGCGCGTGGACGGGTTCGGCGAGCTCCTCGGGCAGGCCGAGGACGGCGGCGAAGGAGGCGGCGTCCGGGGCATGCTCGTCGAGGGCGGCGAGGGCCCGGTCGCCCCAGGAGCGGACGGTGCCGGCGGCGAAGACGTCGCCGGGCACGTAGACGGTGTGGACGGGCTGGCGGGTGCCGGGGTCTCCGGGGTAGCGGCGCTCCAGTTCGGCGTCGACCGGGGCGAGGGAGGCGCTGATCTCCTCGCTGACGGCACCCGCGAGGCTCGTCGCCACCTTCTCCTGCTGGCCGTGACCCATTCCGAGACCCTCCTGTTTTCCGCTGTACGGAATCAACAATCCGTAGAGCGAAGTTATCGGCCGACCTTCGGCCTGGTCAACACCGTCCTGCCGACGAGTTCCCCCTCTTCGCCCGGCGGTCCCTGCAGACTCCGCCTCCTCTTCCGTATTCACCAGGCAGGCTTCATCCTGCCGTGCAAGGGGAGGGAGATCATGTGCCGAACGAGGCCGGAGTGACGCGCCGCCACGGACTCAAGGCGGCGGCCGCCGCCGCCGTCGCAGGACCGCTGCTCACCACCGCGGGCCCCACGCAGCCCGCCACCGCCGGCGAGCACGCGGGCGCCCTGAACGTCATGACGTTCAACGTGCGCTTCGGGACCGTCGTCGACGAGACACCGCGCTGGTCCGTGCGCCGGCCGGTGATGCGGGAACTGCTGCGCCGCGAGCGACCGCACGTGATCGGCACCCAGGAAGGGCTCTACCGGCAGGTGCGCGCGATCCGGACGGACCTGGGCGAGCACTACGACTGGATCGGCGTCGGACGCGCCGGCGGCAGCAAAGACGAGTTCATGGCGGTCTTCTACGACACGCGCAGACTCGTACCGATCGAGTTCGATCACTTCTGGCTGTCCGACACTCCGTACGTGATCGCCTCGAACACCTGGGGAGCGGACTGGCTGCGCATGGTGACCTGGGTCCGGTTCGCCGATCTCGCCCGGGAGGGAATGGAGTTCTACGTCCTCAACACCCACCTGGACAGTGTCAGCCAGTACGCCCGGGAACGCTCCGCGGAGCTCATCGGCGCGACGATCAGCGGATGGGACCGGTCGTTGCCGGTCGTCGTCACCGGCGACTTCAACGCGGCCGCCCACGACAACCGGGTGTACGACCTCATGCTGGACATCGGGCTGGTGGACGCCTGGGAGGCGGCGGCCTCGCGGGGCCCGGCGTACGGGACGCACCACGGCTACCGGCAGCCCCGGCCCGGCGGGCGGCGCATCGACTGGATCCTCACCACCCCCGGGGTGACCACGCACTGGGCCCGGATGAACACCTTCAGCCTGGACGGGACGTACCCGAGCGACCATCTGCCGGTGCAGGCCTCGATGACGCTGGGATGACACGAGGCCCCCGTGACCGTGCCCGGTCACGGGGGCCTCGACGCAGCCGGTCTCGATCAGCCCTTGCGGGCCTTGATCTCCTCGGTCAGGGCGGGGACGACGTCGAAGAGGTCGCCGACGACGCCGTAGTCGACGAGGTCGAAGATCGGGGCCTCGGCGTCCTTGTTGATCGCCACGATCGTCTTCGAGGTCTGCATGCCGGCGCGGTGCTGGATCGCGCCGGAGATGCCGGAGGCGATGTACAGCTGCGGCGACACGGACTTGCCGGTCTGGCCGACCTGGTTGGTGTGCGGGTACCAGCCCGCGTCCACCGCGGCACGCGAGGCACCGACGGCGGCGCCGAGCGAGTCGGCGAGGGCCTCGATGATCGCGAAGTTCTCCGCGCCGTTGACACCACGGCCGCCGGAGACCACGATCGCGGCCTCGGTCAGCTCCGGGCGGCCCGTGGACTCACGCGGCGTGCGGCCGGTGACCTTGGTGCCGGTGGCCTGGGCGGAGAAGGACACGCTCAGCGCCTCGACCGTACCGGCGGCCGGGGCGGCCTCCACGGCGGCGCTGTTGGGCTTGACCGTGATGACCGGGGTGCCCTTGGAGACGCGGGACTTGGTGGTGAAGGACGCGGCGAACACCGACTGGGTGGCCACCGGGCCCTCGTCGCCGGCCTCCAGGTCGACGGCGTCGGTGATGATGCCGGAGCCCAGGCGCAGCGCCAGGCGGGCGGCGATCTCCTTGCCCTCGGCGGAGGACGGCACCAGCACGGCGGCCGGGGAGACGGCCTCGTGCGCGGCCTGGAGGGCGTCGACCTTCGGCACGACCAGGTAGTCGGCGTACTCGGCGGCCTCGTGCGTGAGGACCTTGACCGCGCCGTGCTCGGCGAGGGCGGCGGCGGTGTCACCGGCGCCGTTGCCCAGCGCGACGGCGACGGGCTCGCCGATGCGGCGGGCCAGGGTCAGCAGCTCCAGGGTGGGCTTGCGGACGGCGCCGTCCACGTGGTCGACGTAGACGAGAACTTCAGCCATGGGACTTCTTCTCTCCTGCTTGCGAAAGATGAGGGACGGTCGGCGGTCGGGCTCAGATGAACTTCTGGCCCGCGAGGAACTCAGCGAGCTGCTTGCCGCCCTCGCCCTCGTCCTTGACGATCGTGCCCGCGGTGCGGGCCGGGCGCTCGGTCGCGCCGTCGACGACCGTGTAGGCGCCTTCCAGGCCGACCTCCTCCGCCTCGATGTCGAGGTCGGACAGGTCCCAGGACTCCACCGGCTTCTTCTTGGCCGCCATGATGCCCTTGAAGGACGGGTAGCGCGCCTCGCCCGACTGGTCGGTCACGGAGACGACCGCCGGCAGGGAGGCCTCCAGGTTCTCGGAGGCGGCGTCGCCGTCGCGGCGGCCCTTGACCGTGCCGTCCTCGACCGAGACCTCGGAGAGCAGGGTGACCTGCGGGACGCCCAGGCGCTCGGCGAGCAGCGCGGGGACGACGCCCATGGTGCCGTCGGTGGAGGCCATGCCGGAGATGACCAGGTCGTAGCCGGCCTTCTCGATCGCCTTGGCCAGGATCAGGGAGGTGCCGATGGCGTCGGTGCCGTGGATGTCGTCGTCCTCGACGTGGATGGCCTTGTCCGCGCCCATGGACAGCGCCTTGCGCAGGGCGTCCTTGGCGTCCTCGGGGCCCACCGTCAGGACGGTGATCTCCACGTCGTCGTCGGAGTTCTCGGAGATCTGCAGCGCCTGCTCGACCGCGTACTCGTCGAGCTCGGAGAGCAGACCGTCCACGTCGTCCCGGTCGACGGTCAGGTCATCGGCGAAGTGCCGGTCGCCAGTGGCGTCGGGCACGTACTTCACAGTGACAACGATCCTCAAGCTCACGCCGGCTCTCCTACTGCATCGTCATTTCTCGGCTGCCTCTTGCAGGCAGCATAGGCGCCACAAGCGGCCGATCCCGGTCGGGGCGACCCGCGCTCCGAGCGAAATATTACTCGTCAGTACACAGAGTTCGTTCCCGCTAAGCAAGCGCTTTGAACTGTGACCTTCGCAACGCAGCGTAACCGGAACTCGACGGTCACGCAGCCCCGGGTGCGCCCGGCTCAGTCGCCCAGGCGCCGGAAACGGCCCTGGTGGTAGAGGAGGGGACGGCCGGTGCCGGTGGGGTCGCCGTGCACGACCTCGGCGATGACGATGCGGTGGTCCCCGGCCGGCACGCGGGCCACGACCCGGCCGACCAGCCAGGCGAGCACGCCGTCCAGCACGGGGACGCCCTCGGGCCCTTCCCGCCAGGCGGTGGGCGCGCCGAAGCGGTCGGCTCCGCTGCGGGCGAAGGTGGCGGCCAGCTCCTGCTGGTGCTCGCCCAGGACGTGGACGCCGACGTGGTCGGCCCCGGCCAGCGCGGGCCAGCTGGAGGCGCCGGTGCCGACGCCGAAGGAGAGCAGGGGCGGGTCGGCGGAGACGGAGGCGAGGGACGTGGCGGTGAAGCCCACCGGACCGGCGTCGCCACGGGCCGTGACGACCGCGACGCCCGCCGCGTGCCGCCGGAAGACCGAACGCAGGAGGTCGCTCGTGGTGAGGAGGTCCGCAGGCATGCGGTCAGGCTGACGATAAAGGGTGGGCGCAGTCAAGTTCGGCCCGTGATGTGGGAGATGACTCACCGACGGGGTCGCGTCCCTCACACCGCCTCCCCCAGGGCGGCGATCACGTCGGCCTTGCGCGGCTGCCCGACGGCCCGCCGCACCACGCGGCCCTCTGCGTCCAGCACCAGCACCGTCGGGGTCTTGAGGATGTCCAGCCGCCGGACGAGGTCCAGGTGCGCCTCGGCGTCGATCTCGACGTGGGTCACGCCCGGGACCAGGCCGGCGACCTCGCCGAGCACCCGCCGGGTCGCCCGGCAGGGCGCGCAGAACGCGCTGGAGAACTGCACGAGCGTGGCCCTCTCGCCGAGTGCCTCCCCCAGGTCCGCCGCACCGACCCGTATGCCGTCGTCCCGCCCGCGCACCCGCACTCTCCCGCTCCGCCGCTTGTGCAGCACTCCGAAGGCGCTCGCCGCCGCGAGCACCGCCACGCACACCACCAGTCCGGTCATCACCTGCTGCAAGCGTTCACGAGACCGCAAAGATTCCCGGGCCCGCAACGGCACCGGGCTGCGGAATGCTTGGTTCCCATGGACATCGATGCGAGAGGACCGCGTTTCGGGGCGGCCGTCACCACCGTCGTGCTGGCGGTCGTGCTGATCACCGGGAGCGCGTGGCTGCTGGCCTGGCAGGCGCTGGCGTTCCTGCTGGGTGCGGCGGGCGGGGTGCGCCGGTCGCCGTACGGATGGCTGTTCGCCCGGGTCGTCCGGCCGCGGCTCGGGCGGCCGACGGCGTTCGAGGCGCCCGAACCGCCGCGCTTCGCCCAGGCGGTGGGGCTGCTCTTCGCCGGGCTCGGACTCGTCGGCTACACCCTGGGGCCGGAGTGGCTCGGTCTCGCCGCGACCGGCGCGGCGCTCGCGGCGGCGTTCCTGAACGTGGCATTCGGGTACTGCCTGGGCTGCGAGTTGTACCTGCTCGTGCGGCGCGCGACGGTGCGTGCGGAGTAATGCGGACGTAAAAGCACGAGGTGGGAGTCCGATGGCGACGTGACGAGAATCTCTTCGCACGCGGGCACGAAGACTGGCTACCCGGCCGTTCTTGGGGCACCATCTGCGACAAGCCGTAGACCTACGGCTGCGTAACTTGTCCGCTGGGAATCCCTTCCCAGGCAGAGCAGGAAGGGTCCGAACCGCCCATGGCAGAGCTCGTCTACCGTCCCGTCGTCGGCTTCGCCCGCACGCTGTTCAAGGTGTGGGACCTCAAGATCGACTGTCAGGGTTCGGAGAACATCCCGCGCTCGGGCGGCGCCGTACTGGTGAGCAACCACATCAGTTATCTGGACTTCGTCTTCAACGGCCTGGCGGCGCTGCCGCAGAAACGTCTCGTGCGCTTCATGGCGAAGGAGTCCGTCTTCCGGCACCGGATCTCCGGTCCGCTGATGCGCGGGATGAAGCACATCCCCGTGGACCGCGAGCAGGGCGAGGCGGCCTACGCGCACGCCCTGGACTCGCTGCGGTCGGGCGAGATCGTCGGCGTCTTCCCGGAGGCCACGATCTCGCAGTCCTTCACGCTGAAGAGCTTCAAGTCGGGCGCCGCGCGCCTGGCACAGGAGGCCGGCGTCCCGCTGATCCCGATGGCGGTGTGGGGCACGCAGCGACTGTGGACCAAGGGCCACCCGCGCAACTTCAAGCGCAGCCACACGCCCATCACGATCCGGGTCGGCGAGGCCATCGAGGCCTCCCGCGACAAGTACGCGGGCGCCCTCACGCGCCAGCTGCGCGAGCGCGTCCAGGAGCTCCTGGAGGCCGCCCAGCGTGCCTACCCCGTGCGCCCCAAGGGTCCGGACGACACCTGGTGGATGCCGGCTCACCTCGGTGGTACGGCCCCGACGCCGGAGCAGGTGCGGGCGGCCGAGGCGCACTGACGCCCGGGTGCCCGAGGCTCAGGCGGCGGACCACGGGGCACGCACGTCGACGTCCGCGCCCGGACTGAACTTCCGCAGCAGTTCGGCGAGTTCCGCCGCGGCCTCCTCCACCTCGGCGACCGGCATCGGGGTCATGCTCTCCAGCAGGAAGATGCCCGAGGTCGTCCGCTCGGCGAGCCGGGTGCGCGGCCCCTGGCGCCAGTTCCAGCGGCGGCAGGTCACGCCCGCGTCGTCGCACCACACCACTTCGCCCGCGTCGGGGTGCTCGACGGTCTTTTCTCCCCCGGCGACGGTGACGAAGTCCTCCGTTCCCGTGGCCCGCACCAGGCGCATGCCGCCCTGGATGCGGTCGAGGTCCTCACCGCCGACCGGGATCAGATGGGCGACGCTGATCGCGTTGTAGAGGTCGACGAGCAGGTTGATACGGGGCAGCCCGGCATCGGTGAGGGCCCTCCTGGCCAGGGCCTCCGCGGAGTTGCGGGTGCGGGACGGCTTCGAGCCGAAGGCCGTGTAGGCCGCGCGCCAAGCCGCCATGTGCGGGTCCTCGTGCGGGGCGCGTCCGTCCAGCCGGGCGGCGAGCCGGCGGGCGGCGTCGTCCAGCAGATCCGCACTGGCGTCGGTGCTCGGCCCGTTGACCAGGCCGTGCGCCTCGATCGCGACATGGGTGAAACCGGGCGCGAGAGCGCGGACGTCGTCGGACACGGTGAGCGTGAGCGTCATGGTCGGGCCTCAGAGTGCGGTGGGGAGCGTCTGCCAGAGGTGCGGCCGGTCGGGTGCCGCTCGCAGAGCGTCCAGCACAGCCGGGTGCGGTGCAGCATACAGGACCGGATAGTCCAGTTCATTGGACGCGGGATCGGGCACGTAGGCGAGCCGCTCGCCGTCCAGGGAGAACTGCGCGTCCACGCCCGGCTTGTTGCCCCGGGGATCCTGCCGGTGCCAGGCTCCGTTGAACCGCACGGCCACCAGTCCGTGCACCTCGTCGAACTTCTGATAGCACAGCGCGGTCGGGATGTCCTCGGCCCGCAGCAGCGCGGCCAGGGCGTGCGCCTTGGCGTAGCAGATGCCGGTGCGCTGCTCCAGGACGTCGGAGGCCCGCCAGGTGACGCGGAGGTCACCGGAGTCCTGCGAGTGCGCGATGCCGTCCCGCACGAACTCGAAGGCTGCGCGCGCATACTCATACGAGTCCGCTACTCCCTCGGCTAGCCGTGCCGCCGTGTCGCGCACACGCGGGTGATGATGGTCGATCACCTCGTCAGCGGCCAAGTAGGCGGAGAGGTCCGGGTTTTCCTGGATCGGCTGCATGCGAGCAGAGCGTAGGGAGCAAGACGAGGTCAGTCAATCACTTTACGCTGAACCGCATACGTATGCATGTCCCGCAAGAACGGCTGAACACCGCCGCAACCCTCCGTCCCCACCGCAACCCTTCCCCGGCCTCGCCGGTCTGGGGTCCACGGAACGGTGACGAGGAGGGGGAAACATGAGGCAGCGGATACGACGTCTGGTGGGAGCCGCGGTCACCTGCGGTGCCCTCGCGGCCGCGGGGATCGGGGGCGCGCCCGCGCACGCCATGGACAACCAGCTGTGGATCGGCGCACCGTACGAGACGGTGCTTCCCGGCGCGGAGCCGGACGGCAGCGCCCGCGAGCGCACCATGGAGGTCACGATCAGCCGCGATGTGGCGGACGGCGAGGTGCCGGCCGGGCAGCTGACCGTCGACGTGAGCGAGGTCGCCGCCTTCGCCCGGGTGTCCTGGCCGGACCAGTGCGCGCCCGAGTCGGAGGTCAGGGCGGTCTGCGCCTTCCCCGGGATGCCGGACGGGACGGACACCGTACCGGCCGCCACGTTCGGCCTCCGGGCTCTGCCCGGCGCGGACCTCGGCGCCTCCGGATACGTGCGCTACTCGGCCACCGCCGGGGAGTTCACCTCCCACACCGCCGAGACCCGGGTCGGCCTGGGCAACGGGCCGGACCTGGGGCTCAGCCAGGCTCCCTACCAGCGCGACCTGAGGCCCGGCACCGAGACGAGCGTGCCGGCGACGGTGTCCAACACCGGCAACCGCACCGCCGAGCGCACCCTGATGTGGATCAGCGCCTCCTACGGGCTGCGCTTCGAGGAACGGCACGCGAACTGCGAGTACCGGGACCACGCGACCGGTACGGGAGCCCTGTGCGTGCTGGACGAGGCGGTGGCGCCCGGCGAGCGGTACGCGATGACGACCCCTCTGGGCGTCGGGCGCAAGGCGATGTACGAACGGTTCGACCAGTCCGTCCAGCCGTACTCGGACGAGGCGCTGGCGGAGGCCCGTGGCGAGTGGACGTGGACCCGGGGCACGGGCCCCGAGCTGGACCTGCGGCCCGTGACGACCCGGACGGCGGCGGCACCGGAGCCCGACATCGACCCGCAGGACAACTACCAGGCCGTCATCCTCGACGCCCGCAACACCGCCGACCTGAAGCTCACCGGCAGCAGGGTGCGCGGGGCCGTGGGTGACACCGTGACCGCCGAGGTCACCGTCCACAACCGCGGCCCCGCCTGGGTGGCGTCCCTGGGCGCGGGGGCCTCCGTGGCCACCGTGCGGTTCCGGGCACCGGAGGGGACCACGGTGGGCACCCTGCCGGAGGACCGGTGCTGGACGGCGGAGGACGACGGCACGTCCCCCGTCGTCCACTACTGCCGGACGCCGATCTACCTGCACGACAAGGCGTCCTTCACCTTCGAGATCCCGCTGCGGATCGACCGGGTGGTGCGCGGGGCGCACACCACCGTGGAGACCCTCAACGACGACTCGGAGCTGAGCATCCGGAAGTTCGACCCGAACCTGCGCAACAACAGCACGCGGATCGTCGTCAACTGACGATGCCCGCCGGGGAGATGGCCCTAGCGGGCCATCTCCTCCTTCAGCGCCGCGAGGAACGCGTCCACGTCCTCCTCGGTGGTGTCGTAGGCGCACATCCAGCGGACGTCGCCCGCGGCCTCGTCCCAGAAGTAGAAGCGGAAGCGCTTCTGCAGGCGCTCGCTCACGTCGTGGGGCAGGCGAGCGAAGACCGCGTTGGCCTGCACCGGGTAGAGGATCTCCACCCCGTGCACGGACCGCACGCCCTCGGCGAGGCGCTGGGCCATCTCGTTGGCGTGCCGGGCGTTGCGCAGCCACAGGTCCCGGGCGAGCAGGGCCTCCAATTGCACGGACACGAACCGCATCTTCGAGGCGAGCTGCATGGAGAGCTTGCGCAGATGCTTCATGTGGCGGACGGCGTCCTGGTTGAGGACGACCACGGCCTCGCCGAAGAGGGCGCCGTTCTTCGTGCCGCCCAGGGACAGGAGGTCGACGCCGGCGACCTCCGTGAGCGTCCGCATCGGCACGTCCAGGGTGGCGGCGGCGTTGGCCAGCCGGGAGCCGTCCAGGTGCACCCTCATGCCGTGTGCGTGGGCGTGTTCGCACAGGGCGCGTATCTCGTCCGGCGTGTAGACCGTGCCCAGTTCGGTGGCCTGGGTGATCGAGACGACCTGCGGCATCGCCCGGTGCTCGTCGTCCCAGCCGTAGGCCTGCCGGTCGATCAGCTCCGGCGTGAGCTTGCCGTCGGGCGTCGGGACGGTGAGCAGCTTCAGCCCGCCGACCCGCTCCGGCGCGCCGCACTCGTCGACGTTGATGTGCGCGCTCTCGGCGCAGATCACCGCGCCCCAGCGGTCGGTGACCGCCTGGAGCGCGACGACGTTGGCGCCGGTGCCGTTGAAGACCGGGAACGCCTCGGCCGTGGCCCCGAAGTGGCTGCGGACGACGCGCTGCAGGTTCTCGGTGTAGGCGTCCTCGCCGTAGGCGACCTGGTGCCCGCCGTTGGCCAGGGCCAGGGCGGCGAGCACCTCCGGGTGGGCGCCGGCGTAGTTGTCGCTGGCGAAACCGCGGACGTCGGGGTCGTGATGGCGGCGGGCGTCGGTCTTCGGCGGGTTCACGGCTTCTCGGTGAGCCACAGACGTTTTCCGTTCACTTCGGCGGCGGGCTTCTCCCAGACTTCGGTGATGGCCTCGGCCAGGTCCTTGACGTCGGTGAAGCCCGCGAACTTCGCGTTGGGGCGTTCGGCGCGCATCGCGTCGTGCACCAGTGCCTTCACCACCAGGATCGCAGCCGCCGACGTCGCGCCCTCGGGGCCCCCGGCCTTGCGGAAGTAGTCGGCCATGGCCAGCGTCCACGCCTCGGCGGCCGCCTTGCCGGCGGCGTACGCGGCGTTGCCCGCGGTGGGCTTGCTGGCACCGGCCGCGCTGATCAGCACGTACCGGCCGCGGTCGCTGCGCTGCAGCGCCTCGTGGAAGGCGAGGGAGGTGTGCTGCACCGTGCGCACCAGCAGCATCTCCAGGAAGTCCCAGTCGTCCAGGCTGGTCCTGGTGAAGGTCTCGCTGCCGCGCCAGCCGCCGACGAGATGGACCAGGCCGTCGACCCGGCCGAAGTCCTTCTCGATGCGGCCGGCCCAGTCGCGGGTGGCCTGCAGGTCGAGCAGGTCGACCGTGTCGCCGGTGACGGTGGCGCCGCCGGTCGCGTAGCTCGCCGCGTCCACCGCCTCCGCCAGCCGCTCCGGGTCGTTGTCCGAGCCGATGACGGTCGCTCCCGCCTCGGCCAGCCTGAGCAGCGCCGCCCGGCCCGCCGGTCCGCCCGCACCGGCCACCGCGATCACCGCACCGCTGAGCGCCCCGTTCCCCGCCATGTTCTTCGCCTCCTGAGCAGTGTTCTCGGTACGCCGATCGCTCACGCGGCGATCCGCTCGGCGCCGTCCGCCGTGATGCCCTTGGTGGAGGCGATCACATGCTTCAGCTTCTTGGACAGTGCCTCATAGAACATGCTCAGCGGAAACTCGTCCGGAAGCACGTCATCGACGAGCTTGCGCGGCGGCTGCGTCAGGTCCAGGGCGTCGGGGCCCTTGGCCCACTTGGAGCCGGGGTGCGGGGAGAGGTAGGTGGAGACGAGCTCGTACCCGGCGAACCAGTGGACGAGCTTGGGCCGGTCGATGCCGTCGCGGTACAGCTGCTCGATCTCGCCGCACAGCTGGTTGGTGACCTGCGGGGCGCGCTCCCAGTCGATGGAGAGCCTGTTGTCGGTCCACCGGATGACGTCGTGCTTGTGCAGGTAGGCGAAGAGGAGCTGACCACCGAGGCCGTCGTAGTTGCGTACGCGCTCGCCGGTGACCGGGAAGCGGAACATGCGGTCGAACAGGACCGCGACCTGGACGTCACGGGCCTGCGGCACGCCCTCGCCCGCGAGCTTCACGGCCTCCTTGAAGGCGGTGAGGTCGCAGCGCAGCTCCTCCAGGCCGTACATCCAGAACGGCTGGCGCTGCTTGATCATGAACGGGTCGAACGGCAGGTCGCCGTGGCTGTGGGTGCGGTCGTGGACCATGTCCCACAGGACGAACGCCTCCTCGCAGCGCTTCTGGTCGTGGACCATCGCGGCGACGTCCTCGGGCAGCCCCAGGCCCAGGATGTCGACGGCGGCGTCGGTCACGCGGCGGAAGCGGGCGGCCTCGCGGTCGCAGAAGATGCCGCCCCAGGTGAACCGCTCCGGCGCCTCGCGCACGGCGATGGTCTCCGGGAACAGCACGGCCGAGTTCGTGTCGTAGCCGGACGTGAAGTCCTCGAACGTGATGCCGCAGAACAGCGGGTTGTCGTAGCGGGTGCGCTCCAGTTCGGCCAGCCAGTCCGGCCAGACCATGCGCAGCACGACCGCTTCGAGGTTGCGGTCGGGGTTGCCGTTCTGCGTGTACATCGGGAAGACGACCAGGTGCTGCAGGCCGTCCCGGCGGTCCTGCGCCGGCTGGAAGGCGAGCAGCGAGTCCAGGAAGTCGGGCACCTGGAAGCCGCTGTCGGCCCAGCGGGTCAGGTCCTTCGCCAGGGCCTCGTGGTACGCCTGGTCGTGCGGGAGCAGCGGGGAGAGCTCCTCGACCGCGTCCACGACCTGCCGGACGGCGAGCTCGGCGTCGGCGGGGTCGGGCGCGCCCTCGGCGTCGAAGTCGATCGACCCGTCCTTGGACTGCCATGGCCGGATCCGCTCCACGGCATCCTTGAGCACGGGCCATGCCGGATGCTCCACCACCCTGGCCACGGGAGGAACCCCGTCCTCCGAACCCATCTGCACAAGAATTTCCGTCATGTCCCATCCTCCACGGGAGAATCTCACGTATGCAGACCGTATACACACGAGGTTCCTCCCAGCAAGGGCGAACGCGGGAAATTATCCTGCCTCACCCCGGCCTGCACCGCACTTTTTCCTGTCGGTCACGCTTGCGCCCGCACGCGCGCTGACCATGTCCTCACTCTCCGCAAGGGGCGGGCGCAGGCGATACCGTCGGATGGGCCCTGCCGGCCCTCACTGCCGCCTGTCGACGGAAGAGAGTCGCGCTTTGAACTTCCTCACCATCGGTCACCGCGGAGTCATGGGCGTGGAGCCCGAGAACACCCTCAGGTCCTTCGTCGCGGCCCAGGAGGCGGGCCTCGACGCCATCGAACTCGATCTGCACCTCAGCAAGGACGGCGCGCTCGTCGTCATGCACGACACGGACGTGGACCGCACGACCGACGGCACCGGGCCGATCGCCGAGAAGACCCTCGCCGAGCTGCGGGCCCTGGACGCGGGGCGGGGCGAGCGGGTGCCGGTCTTCGAGGAGGTCCTGGAGGCGGTCCGGGCACCGCTCCAGGCCGAGATCAAGGACGCGCAGGCGGCGCGGGCGCTGGCCCGGGTGATGAACGAGCGAGGTCTGGCCGGACGGGTGGAGGTGTCCTCGTTCCACGACGAGGCGATCGCCGAGATCAAGCCACTGGTACCGGGCGTGCGCACCGCACTGGTCGCCAGCCGCTACGGCACGGACGTGGTGGACCGCGCCGTCGCGGCCGGTGCCGAGACCGTCTGCCTGAACATCCGCCGGCTCACCCTGGAGATCGTCGAGCGCGCCCGCGCGGCCGACCTGAGGATCATCGGCTGGGTGGTGAACACGCAGGACCATCTGCGTCTGGTCCGGGCGTTCGGCCTGGACGGCGCCACCACCGACCACCCGGACATCAAGCGCACGGGCCGCTTCACGGCCTGACGGCTAGCCCAGCTCCTTGACCAGCAGCTCGAACTGCAGGTCGTCGCGGAGCGGGATGCCGAAGCGTTCGTCGCCGTACGGGAAGGGGGTCATCCGGCCCGTACGGCGGTAGCCGCGCCGCTCGTACCAGGCGATGAGGTCGTCCCGGACGGAGATCACGGTCATGTGCATCTCCGTCACGCCCCAGGTCGCGCGGGCCTGCCGCTCCGCCTCGGCGATGATCACCTTGCCGAGGCCCGCGCCCTGGAGCGAGGGGCTGACCGAGAACATCCCGAAGTAGGCGTGGTCACCCCGGTGCTCCAGCTGGCAGCAGGCGACGATCCGACCCTCCCGCTCCACGGTCAGCAGCCGGCTGTCCGCCGCCTTGATGACGGCCCGCACCCCCTCCGGGTCGGTGCGCTGCCCGTCCAGGATGTCCGCCTCGGTGGTCCACCCGGCCCGGCTGGCCTCGCCCCGGTACGCCGACTCGATCAGCGCGACCAGTTCGTCCACGTCGGCGTCGGTGGCGTCGCGGAAGGTCAGTCCGGTGGCAAGGGTGTCCATGGGCGTACGTCTCCGTGTCTGGGCGCGGCTCGGGCAGGGACGAGCGTAACCCTGCCGCTAGGCTCCGGTGCATGGTGCAGGTACTGAGCAGCCGGATCCTGATCCGCCCCACCGACCCCGAGAAGTCGCGGGCCTTCTACGGTGAGCAGCTCGGGCTCGCCGTCTACCGGGAGTTCGGCACCGGGCCCGAGCGCGGCACGGTCTACTTCCTGGGCGGCGGCTTCCTGGAGGTCTCGGGGCGGTCCGAGACCCCGCCCGCGCCCGCCGTGCGGCTGTGGCTGCAGGTCGACGACGTGACGGCGGCGCGGGACGAGCTGCGGGCCAAGGGCGTGGAGATCGTGCGACCGCCGGTGACGGAGCCCTGGGGGCTGGTCGAGATGTGGATCGCGGACCCGGACGGCACGCCGATCGTGCTCGTGGAGGTCCCGGCCGAGCACCCGATCCGCTACCGCCCGGGCATCTGAGGCGGCCCGGGGCGGTGCACCCAGCCCCGGTCCGTGCGGGTCAGCTCCGCGAAGCCCGCACCGGTGAGCAGCTCGACGGCGGCGCTGTCGCCGGCCCGTTCGTAGGCGACGAGCCGGTCCACACCGCACAGGCGCAGCCAGTCGGCGGCCCGGGCCAGCAGCCAGTGCTCCAGGCCGGTGCCGGCCTCGGACGGTGCGGTGCACAGGTTGCCGATGTCGGCGAGGCCCGCCGCCCGGGCATGGCGTTCGGGCCTGGCCAGAGCCGTGTCGATCTCCACGAAGCCCAGCGCCCTGCGGCCGGCCCGGGCCGTGAAGCGGGTGCCTCACGGCCCGGGCCGTGAAGCGGGTGCCGCACTCCCCGAGCGTGCGCTCCACCGTGACGCCGGGGCGGGCCGCCGGCGCGGGCAGGTCGGCCACCCGGGCGATCAGGATGACCTCGGTCTCGCCGACGTGCCGGAAACCCGCCCGTTCGTACAGGGCCCGGGTGTGGGGCCAGTTGCGGGGCAGTCCGTAGACCAGCGGGGCGGGCAGGGAGCCGTCGGCGTACCGGACACGGGCGTGCCAGCGGCCGAACCGCTCCAGGCAGGCCCGCATCAGCAGATCGGCGGCCCGTTCCGATTCCGGCCAGAGGGGCGCCGCCGGACGGTGCACGAACCAGTTGATCTCCGCCGCTCCCCGGTGGTCCTCACCGACCCCGGCGTCGGCGCGGTAGCGCAGCAGATGGGCGGCGGCGACGACGTGCGCGCGGTGCTCGGCGACGAGCGTGGCCCGCTCGGCCACCCACGGGTCGGTGACGAACTCGCCGGGCTGCCGTTCCAGGTCGCCGAGGACGGTGTTCACGGAGACGGAGACGCCGGGGACGACGGCCGCCACGTGCAGGTTCACCAGGTCGGTGAGCTGGTCGCGGTCGGCTCGGCGGAAGGGGCGCACCTCGGGCGCGGGCATGGGTACCTCCGGGCAGGGTGAAGGAGCCGGTGGCCGCCACGCGTGCGGTACGCGGCGAGGGTACGCCGGGCGCCGTGCGGCACACCACCGGGTTTTCCCGGATGGCAGCAGGCGGCCGCTGCGGCTTAGCGTGCTTCGGGGGGTCCCTGCGGAAGGAACGCCATGAAGCTCGACGCACCGGTGAACGGCGGGCCCTGCTGGACGGAGCTGGGCACCAGCGACCTGGAGGCCGCGCGGCGGTTCTACACGCGGCTGTTCGGCTGGCGGCCCGAGACGGACCCGCGTCAGGAGGCGGGCGGTTACACCGTCGCCCACCTCGGCGACGACGCGGTGGCCGCGCTGGCCCCGCTGTACCAGCCGTCGCAGCCGGTCGCCTGGAACGTGTCGTTCGCGGTGGCCGACGCGGACGCCGCCGCCCGTGCGGTGACGGAGGCGGGCGGGGCGGTACTGCTCGGCCCCACCGACGTGTTCGACGTGGGCCGTTTCGTGGTGGCCGCCGATCCGGGCGGTGCCGTGTTCCAGCTGTGGCAGGCGGGGACCTTCCCGGGCGCCGGACTGTTCAACGCGCCGGGCGCGCTGGGCTGGGTGGAGCTGTTCACCCGGGACCCGGAGCAGGCCGTGGCCTTCTACACGCGGGTGTTCGGGTGGACGGTCGCGGCCGGGGAGCGCTACACGCAGTGGGGCGTCGGCGGGGCGGACTTCGGCGGCATGGTGACGATGGACGACAAGTTCCCGCCGGAGGTGCCGGCGCACTGGCTGCCGTACTTCGCCGTGACGGACGTGGACGCGACGACCGCGGTCGTGCAGCGGCACGGGACCGTGCTGATGGTGCCGACGTCCGTGCCCGACGGGCCCCGCATCGCGGTGCTGAGGGATCCGCAGGGCGCGATGTTCGGGGTCTACCGCGCCGGGGACGGGTTCTGAGCCGGCCGGGTGGCCACTGCGTCGGCGGGCCGGCCTCTCACGCCCGCAGCGCGCCCAGCCTGCCTTCCAGTTGGGCGAGCAACTCGCCCAGCAGCGCGGACAGTTCGCCCTGCTCGGGGCCGTCCAGGCCGGACAGGACGGCCGTCTCGTAGGCGAGCTGGGCCGGCAGGATGCCGTCGACGAGGTCGCGGCCGGCGTCGGTGAGGCGCAGGTGGGCGACCCTGCGGTCACGCGTGTCGCCGCGGCGTTCCACCAGGCCGCGCTCCGTCAGCTGCTTGAGCCGCTTGGTGACGGCGGCGCCCGAGGAGAAGGTCTCGCGGGCCAGTTCCCCGGGCGTCAGCTCGTGCCCGGTGCGGCGCAGCGCGCCGAGCAGATCGAACTCGGGGCGGCTCAGTCCGGCCCGGCGCAGGGGGGCGTCCTCGGCCTGCTGCAGCAGGGCGGCACAGCGGTTGATCCGCCCGATGATCTCCATCGGCCCGGTGTCGAGACCGGGGTGCACGGCCCGCCACTGCCGCACGACGGCGGAGACGGTGTCGCTCCGCCGCGCCCCGGACACCCCGGCCTCGAAGCCGGGCTCCTGGGCGGCCCCACCGTCACCGTCGCCATCCCCGGGCCGTCCTGCCCCCACGTCCGCTCCGGCCGCGTGAGCCGCGTCCGCGGTGGGGCCTTCCTCACCTGGCGGAACCTCGGCATCACCCGCCCGGGGACCGTCGTCCCCTCCGGGTGGAGGAGCCTCACCACGGGTCGGCGGGGACGTCCGGGTCTCGTCCGTCGGGTGGAGGCCGCCGGGCGTCCGTGCGTCCGGGCGGGTGGTTCCGGGCGCGGTGGTGGGCCGGTCCTTGCCCGTCCGCGCGGCTCCCCTCGCCGAGTGCGGGCCGGGACCCGTGGGGGATGGTCCTTCCGTCGGCGTCATGGCCGTGCGTCCTCCGTCTCCGTGTCCGGACCGTGGTCCGGGAGCAGCCCCTGGCGTCGTGCCGTAGCGGCGAGCGTACGGTGTCCGGACTGCTCGGCGAGCACGACCCGCTCCTGGGGCAGCGCGCGCTGCCCCCATTCCCCGGCCGCGGCGTCGGCGGCGGCCCGCAGATCGGCCAGGGCCACGGCGAGCCCCCGCCGGGCGGATTCGAGGGCCGCCGCCCCGGGGTGCGGGCCGGCCAGCAGCCGGGCCGCGTGCTCGCGGGCCCGGTCGGCGCCCGTCAGGGCGTGTTCCACCCGGTCGCCCACCCGCCGGTCGGTGACCACCAGGGCGGCGGCGAAGCCGACCAGTGCCCCGACGACGGTGTCCACGACCCGCTCGGTCATGAGCGCGCCGGGCTGCTGTCGTCCGGCGAACTCGGTGATGAGCAGGGCCATGGGCGTCACGCACACGCTGCCGAGCCAGTAGTTGCGGCTGATCAGCGCCTCCGCGCCGAAGCTGAACGCCACGCAGCACAGCACGAGGGCGGCCTGCCCCAGGTGGGCGAGCGGCACGACGGCCGCGAAGGCGAGCACCCCGAGGACGTTGCCCACGACTCGCTGGACGGCCCGGCTCCAGGTCAGGGCGATATTGGCCTGGTAGAGCGAGGCGGCCGTGACCAGGGCCCAGTACGGGCGGCCGATGCCGAGCGCGAGGGAGGCGTACCCGGCGAGCGCGCAGCCCAGCGCGGTGCGCGCCGCGAGCGGGGTCAGCGGACCGAGCCGGGCCCGGAGGGAGCGGGCCGAGGCCACACCGAGCAGTTCGTCCGCCGCCGCCGGCGGCAGCCCGGCCGGCGGGACGGGCCCGGTGGAGCGCAGCGCACGGGCCCACGCGCGCAGCCGACCGGCGTCCGCGTCCGCCGGCGCGGCGAGGGCCACCTCGGCCCGCACCACGAGCCGTTCGAGGGCGCGCCGGGTCCGGGACGGCGCGCGGGTCGACAGCAGTGACTGCCAGGCGGCCTGCACGGCGGCGTAGCCCGCGGCCCGGGCCCGGGCGTGTCCCTCCCCCGCCCCGCCCGTGTCGGCGTACACGGCGGCGGCCCGCAGCGCGCTCGCGGTGGCACGGCGCTCCGGGCCGTGCGGGCGGACGAGCGCGGGCGCCATGCAGACCAGCCAGGCCCAGGCACCGGTCGCGGCCGCGAGTGCCAGATGACCCGGGACCCGGTCGAGGGTCTGCGGCACGAACAGTGAGGCCGAGCTGACGAAGGTCAGGACGACGTTTCCGGGCGGGCCGATCCGGGTGGCGTCGCACAGCACCTTCTGGGCGGCGGCGAGCAGGGCCCCGACGGTGACCAGGACGGCGGCGCTGCCGGTCAGCGAGGCCGCGACGAGGGCGACGGCGAGCCCGCCGAGCATGCCGAGCACCACCCCCAGCAGGGCCCGGGCACGGGCGGCGTAGGGCCGGTTGTGGGTGTACAGCGCGCACAGGGACCCGGCCATGGCGTACATCGCGAGATCGAGGCGGCCGAGCGCGAGCAGGGTGAGGTTGGGCGGGGCGATCGCCGCGACGACGCTCAGCGCGGGCTTGAACCAGATGTCCGAGGGCCGGCCGAGGCGCAGCACGCCGGCCAGCGGAAGGCGCCGGGCCGGCGGGGAGGCGGGAGTGGGGGGCACACTGCTCATGACGGACAAGATTAACAGGTATTTTACTCGTAAAGCACATCCCGGAACCCGCCTCCTCACCTGGTGTGCTCCGCCGGATGCTCCCCGTGTACACCCTTGCGCTCGCGTGCGCGCCGCACCGCCCGGGCATCGAATGACCGACGGTCGAAGGGGGAGGTACGCGTGCACGGACCGGCTTCGTCCGGCTGGCTGCTGGTGGCGCTCTGCGCCGTGACCGGCGCCTACTGCCTGGTGCGGATGCGCAGCGGTGGCGGGGAGCAGCGGCGCGCCGCGGGCGGCGAGGCGCTGATGGGCTTCGGGATGGCCGGGATGGCGGTGCCCGCGGCGGTGTTCACGCCGCCGTCCTGGGCCTGGCCCGTCTACGCGGTCGTGTTCGGCGCGGCGGGGCTGCACGCCCTGTGGGCGGCCCGCTCGGACGCCCACCACCTGCACCACCTGGTGGGTGCCGCCGCGATGGTCTACATGTCGGTCGTCATGGCCGGCTCCCCCGCCCACGCCCATGGGCGGGGCGCATCGGGGATCCCGCTGCTGACCGGGGGGCTGCTGCTCTACTTCGCCGGGTACGTGCTGCTGAGCGGTGTCCGGCTGGTGCCGGTGGGGGCGCTGGCCGGGGGCGGGTCCACCGGCGGTGGCGCCCCGGGCTGGGGCGATCGTCCGGAGCTGGCCCGGGCCTGCCGGCTGGCCATGGGGATCGCGATGGTGGCGATGCTGCTGACGCTGTGAGCGGCGCCCCGGGACACGGGGTGCGGAATCCGTTGCCTGCGTCACTTTGCCACCGCGAGACGTACCCCTGGACGGGGCCGCGCTCATAGGCTGCGTCCCATGATGCTCCCCGCCGCGCTGCTGCTGCTCGGCGCCCTGACCGCGGTGGCCGGACCCCGGCTGCTCGCCCGGGCGGACTGGCCGGACCGGGAGCCGGTCGTGGCGCTGTGGATGTGGCAGTGCGTGGTGGCCGCCGTCCTGGTGTGCTGCGCCCTGTCGATGACGCTCAGCGCGGCGGCGGCCTGGCACGCGGTCGGCGGGCACGTCTTCGCGACGGCACCGAACGGGGTCGTCGAGGCCTACGCGCTGGGCACGGCGGGCCCCTGGGCGGCGACCACCGCGGTGACTCTGGCCTGCGGCGCGCTGTGGAGCGCTGCGATGCTGGTCCGTGAGATCGGCCGGGCCCGGGCCCGGCGCCGCCGCCGGCGCGCCGACCTGCTGGTCCGGGCGCCGCTGCTGCCGGGCGAGGTGGCCGTGTCCGGCCGGCTCGTCGTCCTGGAGAGCGAGCGGCCCGACGCCTGGTGGCTGCCCGGCACCCCGCCCCAACTGGTCGTGACCACCGCCGCGTTGCGCCGCCTGAAGGGCCGGCAGCTGGACGCCGTGCTGGCGCACGAGCAGGGTCACGCGCGGGCCCGCCACGACTGGCTGCTCAACTGCTCCTCCGCTCTCGCGGGCGGATTCCCGCAGGTGCCGGTGTTCGCCGCGTTCCGCGACGAGATGCACCGGCTGGTCGAACTCGCCGCCGACGACACGGCCTCCCGCCGCTTCGGCCGGCTGACGACGGCCCTGGCGCTGGTGGAACTCAACGAGCCCCGGGGCGTGTTCGGGCCGTGCCCGACGCCGCAGGCGCATGTCCCGGCGCGGGTGCACCGGTTGCTCACTCCCCCGGACCGGCTGACCCCGGCCCGGCGTCTGCGCCTGACGGCGGCGGCCTCGCTGGTGCCGGTGGTGCCGGTGCTGGTGGCATTCGTTCCGGGGCTGCGGGCACTGGGATGACGGGCGGATCCGTCGGTACCGGGCCGGAGATCGCCCCGTACTGGATCCCTACCCCCGGTTCGGCAAGGATCGCCTCATGCACTCCCCGTCCGTCGCACCCCCCTCCCGTCCGGAGCAGCGCGCCGCCGCCGGTCTCGCCGGTGTCCTGGCCACGTGCTCGGTCCTGCTGCTGACCCTCGTCGCGGTCAGATGGAGCCCCTTGATCGGCGCGGACGGGGACATCTCCCGAACCACTCACCGCTGGGCGGTCGACGAACCCGGCCTCACTCAGGCGTGCCGCATCCTGACGGACTGGGTGTGGGACCCGTGGACGATGCGGCTGCTCTGCGCGGTCGTCGTGGTGTGGCTGGTGGTACGGCTCGCGGCGCGCTGGACGGCGTTGTGGCTGGGGCTGGCCGTCGCCCTCGGGTCGCTGGTGCAGCAGGGCCTGAAGGCGGCGGTGGACCGTCCTCGGCCGGTGTGGCCCGACCCCGTGGACACGGCTCACTATTCCGCTTTCCCGTCGGGCCACGCCATGACCGCCACCGTCGTGTGCGGCCTGCTGCTGTGGCTGCTGCACCGGCACGGTGTCGGCCCCGCCGTGTGGCGTACGGCCGTGGCCGTGGCGGTCGTCTCCGTGGTCGGCGTCGGGCTGACCCGCGTGTGGCTGGGCGTGCACTGGCCGTCGGACGTGGTGGGCGGCTGGCTGCTGGGCGCGCTGGTGGTGGCCCTGGCGGTGTGGGTGCACGAGCGCCGGCTGCCGCGCGACCGGGCCGACGCCGGGGCCTCGTAGGGGCGTCGCCCGGCCTTCGTGACGTGACGTGGGATCCGGCTTGTTCTGCGCGCTCGCTGCGTCCGGGGACTTCCTCGTGGCGGCGCGGGTGTGAGCCCGGTCCCGCGCTGCGGGCAGTAGCCCCAGGCGACCACGTGATCGTCTGCTCGCCCGCCTCGGACGATCCCCCGCGTCGCCCGAGGCAGACGGCATCACCGGCACCGGCCACAGCGGGCCGGACCGGACGTCCTGAGTATAGTTGGCTGGCAGCCAGTCAACGCAGGAGTTTCAGCATGAGCCCGCGCAGCGCCTCGGTCAATGAAGAGTTGCGGAGGCGTTCGAAGGAGCGGCTTCTGCAGGCGGCGGTCGAGCTGGTCGGCGAGCGGGGCTTCGAGGCGACGACGCTCGGCGACATCGCCGATCGAGCCGGGTCGGCGCGCGGTCTGGTCTCGTACTACTTCCCGGGCAAACGCCAGCTCGTGCAGTCCGCCGTGCACCGGCTGATGCACCGCACGTTGGAGGAGGCGCTGGAGCGCGAGCCGCGCACCGAGGACGGCGGGGAGCGGATGGCCCGGGCCATCGACGCGATCCTGGGCCTGGCCCGGGACCGGCCCGTGCTGATGCGGCAGCACATGGCCGGACTGCTCCAGGCCGAGGGCTTCGTGCCCTGCCCGGAGCAGCGCCGCCTGGCCGAACTGCTGCGGGACACGGTCGCCCGGCACGGCTCGCGGGACGTCGACAGCGACTACCCGATGCTGCGCGCCCTGCTGATGGGCGCGGTCTACGCGGCCCTGGTGCCGGGGGTGCCGATGCCGGTGCCGGTCCTGCGGGCCGAGCTGTTCAAGCGCTACCGCCTGGACTGGGAGATGGGCGTCCCCCCGGACACCGCGACACGGGGCGGGACGGACGACTCGGACCTGTCACGCTTCTTCGCGACCGGGGCGGGGGCGGACACCGGTCCCGACACGGGGACGGACGCCGACCCCGGCACAGCCTGCGACACCACACCCGAACCCGCACCCGGACCCGGACCTGGACCCGGCACGTTGTAGCCCCTGCGCACCCGGACCCGGACCCGGCACGCTGTAGCGTCCTGCGCCTGCTGGGCCCGGCGCGCTCCTCATCCCCGCCCGCGGCGAGGCGACAGCAGGCCCGCCTCGCGGGCCTGGCCGATCAGTCTCAGGGAGGTGCGGCGGCTGTGGCCCGTCGCGGACATCACCGCGAGGACCGGGTCGGCGCCGTCCCGCTGGGCCGCGCGGTACTCCTGCGCCACCCGCCGCCGCCCCTCCGCGCCGCGCGGCCAGGCGGGCCGGGCCCGCCGTCCCCGGCCGCCGCACCCTTCCGGCGCCGGACCGGCACCGCACGCCTCGGCCAGTGCCTCCTCGATCCAGTCGGCGAGCACGCTCAGGTCGTCGAGGGACAGCGCGGGCTGAGCGCGCACCTCCTCCACGCCGAGGCGTCCGCCGGCCAGGACGGCCAGCGCGTCGACGCGGGCGCCGTCCGGGAAGACCACCCGGTACTCGAACCACCGCGTGGCGTCCTCGTTCTCCCGCACCTCCCACGCGGGCCGCACGGACACCGCGCCGTCCACCGGAGAGCGATCAGAAAGATGAAGAAAGGATGCTTCCAGCACATAGGGAACGAAACCGCATGATCACATTCCATACAGATCGGACACGCGCCCCGGGCGGAGCACAGCACCCTGTCAGCGGAGCCCGCCCGGGCGATGCGGAGGCGTCAGCGCTCTCCCGGCATCCCTCCAGAAGCGGGCGGGCCGACGCGGAACCGGGCGTCTCCCTGGGGCGGAGAGTGGTCTAACTCCCCGACCGGCGACCCCTGTTGGACCGCGCGACGCGCCGCGACCGGTCACGGCCCGATCCGGTTCAGCCGCCCACGCGGACGGCCTGCCGCCCCGCCGCGTCGAGCAGCGCGTCCAGCAGCCCGGGGAACAGTTCGTCCAGGTCGTCCCGTCGCAGCCCGTTCATCTTGGCCGTCCCGCGGTACACCTGCCGGATCACCCCGCTCTCGCGCAGCACCCGGAAGTGGTGCGTGGTGGTCGACTTGGTGACCGGCAGCTCGAAGTCGGAGCAGGACAACTCCCCGCTCGTGGCGGCGAGTTCCCGCACGATCCGCAGCCGCATCGGATCACTGAGCGCGTGCAGCAACCCCTCCAGGCGAATCTCGTCCCGCACGGGATGCGGCAGATCACGACTACTGACGACGGGCGACGTCACGGCGGGCTCCACTTCCTTCGGGGCCCTCATAGTACGAGAACCCTCGTAGTTTGACATCTCCCGTACTACGATGCCTATCGTACGAGTCGACCCCGGCCCCGTGACGAATGGAGTCCGCCGTGACCGCGCTCTTCGAGCCCTGCACCCTGCGCGATGTGACGATCCCCAACCGCGTGTGGATGCCCCCGATGTGCCAGTACTCGGCCGCACCGGAGGGCCCGGAGGCCGGTGCCCCCACGGACTGGCACTTCGCCCACTACGCCGCCCGCGCGGCCGGCGGCACGGGCCTGATCATCGTCGAGGCCACCGCGGTGTCCCCCGAGGGCCGCATCTCCCCCTACGACCTGGGCATCTGGAACGACACGCAGGTCGAGGCGTTCCGCCGGATCACCCGCTTCCTCACGGAGCAGGGCACGGTCCCCGCCGTCCAGCTGGCCCACGCCGGACGCAAGGCCTCGACCGACCGGCCCTGGAAGGGCGGCGGGCCGGTCGGTCCCGACGCCCACGGCTGGACATCCGTCGCCCCGAGCCCGATCGCGTTCGACGACAGGCATCCGGCGCCGGCCGAGCTGAGCGTGGACGGCATCAAGGACGTCGTGGAGCAGTTCGCGGCCGCGGCCCGGCGCGCGCTCGCCGCCGGCTTCGAGATCGCCGAGATCCACGGCGCCCACGGCTACCTGATCAACGAGTTCCTCTCCCCGCACTCCAACCACCGCACCGACGCCTACGGCGGTTCGTACGAGAACCGCACCCGGTTCGCGCTGGAGGTCGTCGACGCCGTGCGGGAGGTGTGGCCGGACGACAAGCCTCTGTTCTTCCGCATCTCCGCGACCGACTGGCTCGACGAGGGCGGCTGGACCCCGGACGACACCGTGCGCTTCGCGGGTGAGCTGCGGGCCCACGGCGTGGACCTGCTGGACGTCTCCACCGGCGGCAACGCCTCCGGCGTCCGCATCCCGACCGGCCCCGGCTACCAGGTGCCGTTCGCGGCCCGGGTGAAGAACGAGACGGACCTGGCGGTGGCCGCGGTGGGACTGATCACCGACGCCGAGCAGGCCGAGAAGATCCTGGCCAACGGCGAGGCCGACGCGGTGCTGCTGGGCCGCGAGCTGCTGCGCAACCCCTCGTGGGCCCGGCACGCGGCGCGTGAACTCGGCGGCGAGGTGCACGTGCCGGACCAGTACCACCGTTCGGTCTGATCCGGCCCGCCCGGCAGCGCCGTCGACCGGCCGTGCACGCCCTTCCCTCGCGCGTGAACGCGGCCAGACCGGCGCTGTCTCCGGCGTGGGGGGCCTGATAGCCGACGCTCACGCTCGCGCTCGGCGGGAGCGTGCCGTTGTACGGCACGCTCGCCGCGGTGACCGGTCCGGGGGCCGGGGCGTACGCGGCGCCCCAGCCGCCCGTGATCGTCTGCCCGCCGGGCAGCGTGAAGCCGAGTTTCCAGCCCTCGACCGTGGTCGTGCCGGTGTCGGTGAGGGTCACGGCGACGGTCAGACCCGTGTTCCAGGCGTGCACCGAGGCCGTCACCTTGCAGGTACCGGGCGGCGGCTGGGGCGCCGGGCCCGGGGCGTCCAGGCCGAAGAAGGTCAGCACGCGGGACGCCATGCCGTGGGCGTGGAGGTGGTGGCCGACGCCCCGGAGGCTGATGGCCGACCGCAGCGGTCGGCCCGATGTACATGGCCCTCATGGAAGCGCTCCCACACCGAAGCCTCCCCGACCAGCCCGGCTGAATACTTACTACGCGAGGCGTTGACTAGAAAGCGCTTGCCCTCTACGTTCCGTTCAGCAGTGTGACCCACAGGCGCCCTCCACACTCGCATCGAGCCAGAACATGAATGTCGTTCATGTACATGACCTCCAACGATCCCCACAGCCGAAGAGACATCCCCCCATCGCTCGAACGGACAGAAGGACTCGGGACATGACTTCTGCGACACCACCGCGCCCCCGCAGGCGCGCACTGACCGGCGCGCTGGCCACACTCGGCCTGTCGGTTGGCATGATCATGACCACCAATGCACCCACGGCGAGCGCCGCCACCTGGCCGACGCCGAGCGGCAGCCAGGGGACCTCAGCCACCATCTCGGTGTCCGGCACGAAGGACTACGGGATGAAGCGGTACTACGGCACCGGCGACCTGGCCGGCGACGGCCAGGAGGAGGGCCAGGACCCGATCTTCCGGCTCTCCGACGGCGCGGTGCTGAAGAACGTCATCCTCGGCGCCCCGGCGGCCGACGGCATCCACTGCGAGGGCAGCTGCACGCTGCAGAACGTCTGGTGGGAGGACGTCGGCGAGGACGCCGCCACCTTCCGCGGCGGCACCGGCGCCACGTACCACGTGATCGGCGGCGGCGCGAAGAAGGCGGCGGACAAGGTCTTCCAGCACAACGGCGGCGGCACGCTCAACATCTCGAACTTCGCCGTGCAGGAGTTCAAGACGCTCTACCGCTCCTGCGGCGACTGCTCCACGCAGTACACCCGCAAGGTCAACCTCAACACCATCGACGTGACCGGCACGGGCAGCACCGCGCGGCTCGTCGGCATCAACGTCAACCGCAACGACGTGGCGACGCTGCGCGGCATCACCATCCGCAACGACGCGAGCCGCAAGGTCGTCCCCTGCCAGAAGTACAACAACAACACCGCCGTCGGGACGGGTCCCGACAGCACGAACTGCCTCTACTCCGCCTCGGACATCACCTACAGGTAGTCCCGAACCTCCCCCCACGGTGAACGCGGCCGTGCGCGGTGCCCCGGCGGGCGCCGCGCACGGCCGTCCGCGTCATGTGCCGCGCACGCGCGCGTGCGCCTGTCCGGCCAGCTCCGCCCGGTAGGCGGCGTAGGCGGCGCGCAGGTCGGCGCCGGGCCAGTCGGCCGGTACCAGGGCCTGCGGCAGGACCGGATCGGCCAGGAGGTGCCGCACGACGGCCGCGTAGGCGGTGAGCCGGTCGGCCGGACGGGGCGCACGGGCGATGTGCGCGAGCAGCGCCCGGGCCGTGGCGGACCAGTCGTCCAGCGGCCACAGGGAGCCGGCCAGTTCGCGCGCGGGGCGGCGGGGGCGGGCCGTGCAGTGCTCGGCGATCCGGTCCAGGTCGCCGGGGAACGCTCGGGTGAGGTTGGCCGGCCGGAGCCAGACGCCCTCGCGGAGTTCGGCGAGCCGCAGGCCGGCCAGCCGGGTCCGCAGCTCGGCGCGTTCGGCGGGGCCGCGGCCGGTCGCGGTGATCACGACCATCTCCCAGTCGCCGTCCCACGCGCGCGTGCGCGGGTGCACGGCGTCGTCCTGACGCCGCTGGCGCTCCAGCAGCCGGTCGCTGAGGCGGTAGCCGGCGTCCGTGCGCCGCAGGTCTCCGGCCGCCACCATGCGACTGAGCGCCGCCCGCAGCGTGGAGCCGCCGACGCCGAAACCCTCCACCAGCCGCACGAGTTCCCGCACCGGCAGCTCGGGGGGATGCGTGCCGAGCAGCAGGCTCAGCACCACCGACCGCGCGGACAGCGGACGCAGGTCGAGCGCGCCGGGCCGCGCCGGGTCGTTCATCGGCATGGTCCCGTACTGTACGCGGCCGCCTTCCCCTGATGTTGCACTATTGCTGCGGCCGCAGCGGCAGTGCAACACTCGGGGCATGGTCTCGACACCGGACGAACAGTGGCCGCACCGCCCGGTCGCCACGCACGACGTCACCAACCAGGCCCCGCCCCTCACCCCGTACGACGCCTCCGACGACACGCCCCTGCTGGAAGGGCTGCGGCGGGAGGGCGCCGGCTGGGCGGAGGAGGAACTGCGGCGGCTCGGCCGGCAGGCCGGCAGCGCCCAGGCGCAGGAGTGGGCCGACCTGGCCAACCGGCACGAGCCGGAACTGCGCACGCACGACCGGTACGGCAACCGGGTCGACGAGGTCGAGTTCCACCCGAGCTGGCACCACCTGATGCGCACCGCCGTCACCGAAGGGCTGGCGGCGTCGCCCTGGGGCGACGCACGGCCCGGCGCCCATGTCGCACGCACCGCCGGCGGACTGGTGTGGGGGCACACCGAGGCGGGGCATGGCTGCCCGACGTCGATGACCTATGCGGCCGTCCCCGCGCTGCGGCGGCAGCCGGAGCTGGCGAAGGTCTACGAACCGCTGCTGACGAGCCGGGAGTACGACCCGGGCCTGCGCGTGCCGACGGACAAGCGCGGACTGCTGGCGGGCATGGGGATGACCGAGAAGCAGGGCGGATCCGACGTCCGCACGAACACCACGGCGGCCACGCCCACGGCCGAGCCGGGCGTGTACACGCTGCGCGGGCACAAGTGGTTCACCTCGGCGCCGATGTGCGACGTGTTCCTCGTGCTGGCCCAGGCCCCGGGCGGGCTGTCCTGCTTCCTGGTCCCGCGCGTGCTGCCCGACGGCGTCCGCAACACCTTCCGCATCCAGCGGCTGAAGGACAAGCTCGGCAACCGCTCCAACGCCTCCGCGGAGCCGGAGTTCGACGGGACCGTCGCATGGCTGGTCGGCCCCGAGGGGCAGGGCGTGAAGACCATCATCGAGATGGTCAACTGCACGCGGCTGGACTGCGTGATGATGTCGGCCGCGCTGATGCGCAAGTCCCTCGTCGAGGCCGGGCACCACGCGCGGCACCGCAGCGCGTTCGGCGCGCGGCTCGTGGACCAGCCGCTGATGCGCAACGTTCTGGCCGATCTCGCGCTGGAGTCCGAGGCCGCCACGACGCTCACGCTGCGGCTGGCCGGGGCGGCGGACCGGGCGATCCGCGGGGACGAGGGTGAGGCCGCGTTCCGCCGGATCGCCACGGCCGTCGGCAAGTACTGGGTGACCAAGCGCGGCCCGGCCTTCACGGCGGAGGCCCTGGAGTGCCTCGGCGGCAACGGCTACGTCGAGGACTCGGGCATGCCCCGGCACTACCGGGAGGCTCCCCTGCTGTCGATCTGGGAGGGCTCCGGGAACGTCAACGCGCTCGACGTGCTGCGGGCCCTGAGCCGTGAACCCGGCACGGCCGAGGCGCTGTTCGGCGAGTTCGCGCTCGCCCGGGGCGCGGACGCGCGGCTGGACACGGCCGTGGCGCGGCTGAAGGACCGGCTGTCCGGTGCGTCGCAGACGACGGCCCGGCGTCTCGTGGAGGACATGGCGCTGACGCTCCAGGCGTCCCTCCTCGTCCGGCACGCCCCGCCCGCGGTCGCCGACGCGTTCTGCGCGACCCGGCTCGGGGGCGACTGGGGCCATGCGTTCGGAACGCTGCCCGGGGCGGCGGACCTCGACGCGATCGTGCGACGGGCGCTGCCCGGCCGCGACTGAGCGGCGATCGGCCAACCCCCGCACAGTTCGCGCACCGTCATCGCCCGATTCCGCTTCGTTGTCGGTGCCGTGGTGCAGACTCCCCGTCAGTTGGCACTTCGCCTGGGGAGGACAAGGTGTTCAGGGGGATCGACGAGGTCGACTGGGCCTCGCTGCGCCATGCGGACGGCAGCGCGGAGGACGTGCCCGGATTACTGCGGGGGCTGGCCTCCGCCGACCCGGCCGAGCGGGAGACCGCGCTCGACGGGATGTACGGCGCCGTGCACCACCGGGGGGACGTGTACGACGCGACGCTCGCCTGTGTGCCGTTCCTCCTGGCGCTCGCCGTCCGTGAGGACGTGCGGGACCGGGCGGGGGTCGTGGAGCTGCTGGTGAGCATCGGAGGGGCCGACGGCGCCTCCCCCGGTCTCACCGACCGGGTGCGTGCCGCGTTGCGGGCCCGTGCCGAGGTGTTCGTCCGGCTGGCCGGTGACGCCGACCCGAGGGTGCGCCGGGCGGTCCTGCCCGCACTCGTGCGGTACGTGGTCCCGCCGGCCCGCGCCCTCGCGCTGCTGCGGGAGCGGATCGCGGTGGAGCGGGACGACCGGGTGCTGGTCGGCCTGGCCGAGGCCCTCGGCCTGTTCGCGCGGTGGTACGGCGCCGTCGGCGATCCGCGTGCCGCCGGGGCGGTGCGGGTGCTGACCGAGCTGAGCGGGCCACCGTACGGTCCGGGGCTGCGGCTCGCCGCGGTGGGCCAGCTGGCCGCCTGCGCTCCCCGGGAGCTGCCGGAGGATCTCGTGCCGACGGTCGTCCGGCTGCTCAGGGACCGGTCCACGCAGCGCACCCGCGCCGGCCGCCCCTCCGGCTGTTCCGGCGCGGACACCCTCGCCGTGCGGCTGCGGCGGCTGCGGCCGTCGGACGAGGAGGGCTCCCGGCTGCTGCGGACCCTGCACCACGGGCTCGGCGACCGGGTGGCCGACCGGGTGGCGCTGCTGTGCGGGCAGTTGACCAGCCCGGATCCCCTGGACCGGTGCAACGCCGTGTGGATGGCGGCCGGGCTGTTCCGCGAGCGGCGGGGCGCCCACCCGGAGCCGGTCGTCCTCATCGGGGCGCAGGTGGGGGCGGAGGAGGGTCGGCTGCACGACGCGGCGGTCGCCGTCCTGCTGGAGCTGTCCGAGCTGGCCGCGCCTGCCGCAGGGCCGCTGCACGCCCTGGTGCGGCAGCGACCCGAGTGGCGCGTCCGGTACGGGCGGCGGGGTGTACCGGCCCTGGGCGGTCCCCTGCGTGCCCTGGCCGGGACCGGGGACGCACGGGCCGTCCCGGTGCTGGCCGAGGTGCTGGCGGGGCCGGTCGTACCGGACGACCTGGGGCTGGTGATACCCGGCCTGGGGCAGGCCGCCGCCCCGCTGGCCCCGGCGTTGCGGCGGCACCTCGCGCGCGTGCCGCTCGACGGCCCCGGTGCCCGGCAGCGGGCCGTGCCCCTGGTGACGGCGCTCGCGGCCCTCGGCGACACCGCGTCCGTGCCGTCGGTGCTGCGGCTGCTGCGGGGCACGCCCGACGGGCCGGGCGGGCCCGTCGTGGAGGCGGCGGTCCGTGCCCTGGCCGCGTTCGGTACGGCCGCGCAGGAGGCGGTACCGGAGCTGCGCGCCCTGCTGGACACCGACTGCGCCGTCACCGCGGCGGAGGCCCTGTGGTCGGTCACGGGCGAGCCGGGCGCCGTACTGCCCGCCCTGCTACGGGCGTTGACGGACACCGGGAGCGGCCCGCAGCGCCGCGCGGCGGCGGCGGACGTCTTGGCACGGCTGGGCCCGGCGGCCGCCCCGGCCCTGCCCGGGCTGCTCCCCCTCACCGGCTCCGCGGAGACTGTGGAGCGGGTGTCGGCCGTGTGCGCGGTGTGGCGGGTGACGGGCGACGGTGAACCGGTCTCCTCGGTCCTCCGGTCGGCCTGGGCGGAGGAGCCCCGCACGAGGGCGGCGATCGCCGGGTGCGTGGCGGCCCTCGGCCCGGCGGGCACCTCCCTGCACGACCTGCTGCGCGCCGAACTCGCTTCCCCACGACGGCACCGGGCCGACGCGGGTGGGCAGGGCATCCGGGCGGACCTGGCGCTGATCCGGCTGTGCCGGGAGGCACTGGCCGGTGCGCTGCCGGGCCGCGGCGGCCTCGTGCCGTAGCGCGCCCCGGCCGGTCATCGCACCGGGACCCCGTTGCCGGGCACCGCCCACGGCCTCGCCGCCCGGGCACCGCCCGCCGCCTCGCCGCCCGGGCCGGAGCCGGGCGGCGCCTCACGGACGCGGGCACTCACACGTCCCGGACGTCCCGCCTTCTCGGCCTCACGGTCATCAGCAGCGTGCGCGGACGCACGGTGGCCCGCGCCACCGGGCGAACCGTCTCGTCACGCGTGAGGTCGAGCCGCACCCGCCTGGCGATCGTCGCGATGGCCGTGATCAGCTCGGTCAGTGCGAACCGGTCCCCGATGCACCTGTGCTTGCCCGCGCCGAAGGGCAGGAACGCCCCTGCCGGAGGCTGCTGCGCGCTGTCCAGCCACCGGTCGGGGTCGAAGTGCAGCGGGTCCGGGAAGAGCGCGGGATCGCGGTGCAGCGCGTGCTGGCAGTACGCCAGCTCGGTGCCGGCCGGCAGGGTCCACGCGCCGAGGCGGGTCTCCACCGTGGTGCGGCGCGTCACCAGCCAGCCGGTGTGGTGGAGGCGGGTCACCTCGGTGATGACGCGCCCCAGGTACGGAAGGCGGGTGATGTCCTCGAAGGTCACCGGCCGGTCGCCGAGGACGTCGTCGAGTTCGGCGAGGACGCGGGCCTCGACGTCGGGGTGGCGGGCGAGTTCGTACAGCGCCCAGGACAGCACGGAGGCCGTGGTCTCGGTGCCGGCGACGGCCAGGGTGAGAATCTCGGAGCAGATCTGGTGCGCGGTCAGCGGCCGGCCGGTCGCCTCGTCCTGCGCACGCAGCAGCAGGGAGAGCATGTCGCCGGTGTCGTGCCCGGCGGCTTGGAGGTCGTCGACGGCGCGGTGGACGGTGGCCCGTACGGCGTCCCGTGCGCGGTCGAAGCGGCGGTTGAAGGGCAGCGGCAGCCGTTCGACCCAGTCGGGCAGCATGACGCGGGCGCCGACGCCGTTCATGACCACGGACAGGTCGTGGCGCAGTCTGCGGAACGTCGTGTCGTCGAGGCTGCCGGAGAACACGGTCCGCGCGAGCATGTCCAGGGAGAGCTCGACCATCACCTCGCGCACGTCGAGGGTCCGGCCGGGCACCCAGCCGTCGACGGCCGTGTGGACCTCGTCGCGCATGAGGTCGACGTAGCGGGCGATCTCGCCGCGGGCGAAGGCGGGTTGCAGCTGGCGCCGCTTGGCGGTGTGCTCCTCGCCTGCCGCGGTGACCACCGAGTCGCCCAGCAGCTGGCCCATCTTCTCGAAGAAGCGGCCCTTGTCGAGGGTCTTGTCCTTGAGCATGGCCTGGATGAGGACGGGGTCCTGGACGATGACGGTGCGGGTGCCCGGTTGCAGCGCGATCTCGACGACGGGGCCGTAGGTGCGGCGGAGCGAGGCGATGAATGCGAGGTTGTCACGCAGGAGCGGTATCGCGTGACCCACGAGCGGCAGGGAACCCGCCGCCCGGGGTATGGGGGGAGACGCAGTGACGTTCACGGTCAGTCCCTTCACGAGAATGGCCCTTGATCACTGCCCGTCCCGGGCGGGGCGGCATGCGTGTGGCTGGCGGTGGTGTCGGCCTCGCGTGCCGGGTCTCAGCCCGTCGTCCGTCCCCACAGGGGGCCGAAGCGGGACCATTCGGTGTCCCACCGGTCGATGCGGTGGCGCTCCAGGCGGGTGCGGAGGGCGCGGCCGGCGGCGAGGGGGACGACGGCGGCGGCGAGGCCCGCCGCGCCGCCGAGGAGGCCGGCCCGTACGCGGGCCTGGGAGGGGGTCATGGGCCGGGTCACCTGGCCTCCCTCGGGGTCCGTCCACACCGTGACCGGGGTTCCGGCGGGGCTGCCCGCCGGGACCCGGAGCTGCCCGGAGCGGGCGGATCCGTCCGCGGCGGTCCACGTGGCCCTCGCCCACACCTGGTCGGCTCGGGAGGCGGCGCCGCCCTCGGTGGGCGGGCCGGGGGCCCGCTCGGCGACACGTCCCACCAGGGGGCGCCACGTGGCCCGCTCCCGGGCCAGCGCGTCCTCGACCGACCGGTTCACCGCCGTGCCGGCCGGCACCCCGACGAGCACCGCGAGCGTCCACATCCCCAGCACCACCCAGGCCTCGATCCGGTCGGCGCGGCGCCTGAGCGGGTTGGGCCGCCAGCGCCACAGCCACACCCGATGACCCCGCGGACCGCGTGACGCCATCGAAGGCCTCCTCCTCACCCTTGCGGGACCATCGCCGCCCTCCCCATACGCAAGCGGCCCCCCGGATGCTCACCGCGCCTGCCTCGCACTGGCCTCCGCGCCCTCGTCCGGGCCCGCCACGACGACTGGCGACACCGCTCTGACCTGCACCGGAGCGCGGTGCGGGGGTGACTGTCAGTGGTGGGGTGCAGACTGGCCGGTGTCCGAGAAGAAGGCGTCAAGGGTGACGCCGCGGAGGTGATCGGCATGACCGAGGTACTGCTCGCCGTGGGCACGCGCAAAGGCCTGTTCATCGGGCGCCGGCGAGGCGGTGGGGCCTGGGAGTTCGACGAGAGTCCCTACTTCAACGCGCAGGCCGTGTACTCGGTCGCCCTCGACACCCGCTCCGCGACCCCGCGGCTGCTGGCCGGCGGCGACAGCTCCCACTGGGGCCCGTCGGTGTTCCACTCCGACGACCTCGGACGGACCTGGACCGAGCCGGCCCGCCCGGCCGTGAAGTTCCCCAAGGACACCGGGGCGTCCCTGGAGCGGGTGTGGCAGCTGCACCCGGCCGCCGCCGAGCCGGACGTGGTGTACGCGGGGACGGAACCGGCCGCGCTGTACCGCTCGGAGGACCGAGGGGAGACGTTCGAGCTCGTCCGCCCCCTGTGGGAGCACCCGACACGGTCGAAGTGGATGCCGGGCGGCGGCGGTGAGGGACTGCACACGGTGCTCACCGACGCGCGCGACCCGCGGGCGGTGACGGTCGCCGTCTCGACGGCCGGCGTGTTCCGGACGCTGGACGGGGGCGCGAGCTGGACGCCCTCCAACTCGGGCGTCTCGGCGGTGTTCCTGCCCGACCCGAACCCGGAGTTCGGCCAGTGCGTGCACAAGGTCGCCCGGGACGCGGCCGACCCGGACCGGCTGTACCTGCAGAACCACTGGGGCGTGTACCGCAGCGACGACGCGGGCGCCCACTGGACGGACATCGGCGAGGGCCTGCCCTCCACGTTCGGCTTCGCCGCGGCCGCGCATCCGCACCGCGGCGACACGGCGTACGTCTTCCCGATCAACGCCGACGCCGACCGCGTCCCGGCCGACCACCGCTGCCGGGTCTTCCGCACGGCGGACGCCGGCAAGAGCTGGGAGCCCCTCTCGGCGGGCCTGCCCCGGGAGGACCATTACGGCACGGTGCTGCGCGACGCGATGTGCACGGACGACGCGGACCCGGCGGGCGTCTACTTCGGCAACCGCAACGGCGAGGTGTTCGCGTCGGCGGACGACGGCGACAGCTGGCAGCAGCTCGCCTCGCACCTGCCGGACGTGCTGTGTGTCCGGGCCGCGGTCGTCGGGTGAGGCGCGGATGAGGCGGGGGACGCGGTTACGCGCAGGCTCCGGCCACCGGTTGATCGCCGCTGCCCGTACGGCAGTAGGGTGACGCCCGTGGCACCACGACCTCTGCATGAAATCGTCGAAGCGGGCTGGGCGAAGGCCCTGGAACCGGTGACCGAACGCGTCGCCGCGATGGGGGACTTCCTGCGCGCGGAGATCGCCGCGGGACGCACCTACCTCCCGGCCGGGCCGAACGTCCTGCGGGCCTTCCAGCAGCCCTTCGACGACGTACGGGTCCTGATCGTCGGTCAGGACCCGTATCCCACCCCGGGGCACGCGGTGGGACTGTCGTTCTCGGTCGCCCCCGAGGTACGGCCGCTGCCCGGCAGCCTCATCAACATCTTCCGGGAGCTGCAGTCCGACCTGGGCGTGCCCCAGCCGTCCAGCGGTGACCTGACGCCGTGGACACGGCAGGGCGTGCTGCTGCTCAACAGGGCGCTGACCACCGCCCCGCGCAAGCCCGCCGCGCACCGGGGCAAGGGCTGGGAGGAGGTCACCGAGCAGGCGATCCGGGCCCTGGCCGGGCGCGGCAAGCCGCTGGTGTCCATCCTGTGGGGGCGTGACGCGCGCAATCTGCGCCCGCTCCTCGGCGAGTTGCCCTCGGTGGAGTCCGCCCACCCCTCCCCCATGTCCGCCGACCGCGGTTTCTTCGGCTCGCGTCCGTTCAGCCGGGCCAACGACCTGCTGATCCGCCAGGGCGGCCAACCGGTGGACTGGCGTCTGCCGTGACGGGGGCGCCGGAGACTCCCGGGTTCCTCGCGGTGGACTCCGGCGGGTCCGGTCTGCGGGTGGTGGTCGGGACCGCCGAACGCGGCCCGCTGGCGCGGTGCGCCTCCGGGGAGCCGGTGCGCACGGGTGAGCGGGGCATCGACCCCGGCCATTTCATGGCGCAACTGCTGCCGCTGGTGCGGGCCCTGACCGCCGAGACCGGCCCGGTGCGCCTGACGGCGGCCGTCGTCGGCGCGGCCGGTCTCGCGACCCTCGGTGACGCGCTGCGCGCCGAGCTGCCGGGCGCCCTGGCCGGGGAGCTGGGCGTGCGGACCGTCGCGCTGGCGGCCGACGCCGTGACCGCGTACGTGGGGGCCCTCGGGTCACGGCCGGGTGCGGTGGTCGCCGGTGGCACGGGCCTGATCGCGATCGGCACGGACCTGACCGGCTGGCGCCGTGCGGACGGCTGGGGTCATCTGCTGGGCGACTGCGGCGGCGGCGCCTGGATCGGACGGGCCGGTCTGGAGGCGGCGCTGCGGGCCCATGACGGGCGGGCGGGCGGCTCGGGCCGCTTGCTGGCGGATGCCGAGGAGCAGTTCGGGACCGTCACCGGGCTGCCCGGGGCGCTGTATCCGCGGCCGGACCGTCCCGCCGTGCTGGCGTCGTTCGCGCCCCGGGTCGCGGCGGCCTGCGCGGACGGGGATCCGGTCGCGGCGCACATCCTGCGCGAGGCCGCGATGCACATCGCCGAGTCGGCCGCGGCCGTGTGTCCTGCGGGCGGTGCGGCACGGGTGGCCGTCACCGGCGGCCTGTTCAGGATGGGCGAGCCGCTCCTCGGCCCGCTGGACGAGGAGTTGGCGAAGCGGCTCCCGGGGGTGCGGCGCGTGCCGGCCGCGGGCGATCCGCTGGACGGAGCGGTGCGCATGGCCGGCGAGCTGAGCACCGGCCCGCTCACCCTGCCGGGTGACGCGGCGATGCTCACCGTGACGACCCGGTCGGGTGATGGATCGGGTGATTGATCCGATCCCGCCCGAAGCGTGCGGAACTCATCAGACAAAACGGGACGGATACCGCTCACCTGCACCCTCCCCGAACAGGGGAGCCCAGGAAACCAGTAACATGCGGCGCCATGAGTTCCCCCACTGGGCCCGCGGATGGCCTGCCCGTACGAATGCCGCGCCCCCGCCAGCCCGGACGGCACCGCCGTCCCGAGCCGCTGGTCGCTCCCGAGGGTGCGCCCGCGCTCGTCCTCGCCGTGCCGGGGACGCCCAGTAGCGCCACGCGCAGCCTCGCCGAGGAGGTCGTGAGCATCGCCCGCTCCGAGCTCACCGGCCTCGACGCCCGGATCGGGTACCTCGACGGCGACGACGCCGAGTTCCCCACGCTGCAGACCGTGCTCGTGCACACCGCCGAGGAGCGCACGGCCCGTTACGAGCAGGCGCGCGCCGCGGGCATGGACGTGAAGCAGCCCGACGGCCCCGTCGCCGTCGTCGTGCCGCTGCTCGCCGGCCCGGACGGCGCGCTGCTGCGCCAGGTCCGCCAGGCCCTGATGGAGAGCCGTGTCGCCGCCGAGCTGACGGATGTCCTCGGCCCGCACCCGCTGCTCGCCGAGGCGCTGCACGTGCGGCTGTCCGAGGCCGGTCTGGCCCGCGCCGACCGCGCCCGGCTGTTCACGGTGGCGACCGCGGCGGACGGCATCATCCTCGCCTCCGTGGGCGGTGACGAGGCCGTGCAGGCGGCCGGGATCACCGGCATGCTGCTCGCAGCGCGCCTCGCCGTGCCGGTGATGGCGGCGGCCCTGGACCAGGAGGGTTCCATCGCCTCCGTCGCCGAGCAGCTGCGCTCCTCGGGCTCGCAGCAGCTGGCCCTCGCGCCGTATCTGATCGGCCCGGAGATCGAGCCCGTGCTGGTCGAGGAGGCCGCGAAGGAGGCGCAGTGCTCCGCCGCCGAGCCGCTCGGGGCGTACCCGGCCATCGGCAAGCTGGCCCTGGCGAAGTACACGACGGCGCTGGGCATCTCGCCGCAGCAGCCGCAGGGCGCCCCGGTGCGCTGACGCTCCGGTACGACCGAAAAGGCCCGCTCCGGCTCGGAGCGGGCCTTCGTCGTCGGGGCCGGGTGCCGGTCGCCGGGGCGCGTCAGCCGAGGACCACGCAGGACGCCGCCGGCACGTCGATCGAGCCGCCTCGTCGCGGGATCCCGGTGGCCGGGTCCACAGCGAACCAGGTCACGTCGCCCGAGCGCTCGTTCGCGACGTACAGGTGGCCGTCTGCCGCGGTGAGGGCGCGGGGCCAGTGGCCGCCGCAGGGGACCGTCGTGACGAGCCGCAGCGTCTCGCCCTCGACCGCGAGCACGGACAGCACGTCCTCGCCGCGCGTGGCGGTCCACACGAAGCGGCCGTCGGCCGAGACGGCGATGCCCGAGGGGTAGGCGTCGCCGGCCGGGGCGCCGGGCAGGACGGGGATCTCGCTCAGCGGGGTCAGCAGGCCGTCGGCCGGGTCCCAGCGGCAGGCGGTGACGGAGGGGCTGAGTTCGTTGACGACGTAGGCGCGCGTGCCGTCCGGATGGAAGGCCAGGTGACGGGGCCCCGAGCCGGGCCGCAGGGCGGTCTCCCGGTGCAGGGCGAGGGCACCGTCCGTCAGGGTGCACACGCGCACCGAGTCGGTGCCCAGGTCGACGCTGACGGCCCAGCGGCCGCTCGGGTCGGATTGCACCTGGTGGGCGTGCGGGCCCTGCTGGCGCGGGGTGCAGGGGCCCGCGCCGGTGTGGCGGAGCACGCCGGAGGCGGACCTTGCGAGCGTGCCGTCGGGGCGCAGGGGTACCGCGGTGACGCTGCCGGAGCCGTAGTTGGCGGTGAGGACGTGTCCGTCGAACAGGCCGAGGTGCGTGGGCCCGCTGCCGTCGACCGGCACGGGCGGACCGGCCGGCTCCGGGTGGTCCCCGCTCACGCGGTAGGCGGCCACCGCGCCCCGGGTGGCCTCGCTGACCGCGTACAGGGTTCGCCCGTCGGGTGAGAGGGCCAGGTACGAGGGGTCGGGGACGTCGTCGAGGGTGCCGAGCACGGTCAGCGCGCCGGCGCTGTCCACTCCCGCGGTCACGATGCCGGGGCCGCCGGCCGCCGTGAACGATCCGATGAACGCCCGCTGCCGACCGCCGTCCGCCACCGCTGACCCCTCTCGCCCGTGTACCGCGCCGTCCCGGTGGACCGCGCAGCCGATCATGCGCGGTCTAGACCAACGGGTCAAGGGCGCGGGGGTCCGATCGGCGGACGGGCCGATCGACGGACGTTCTCCATGGATCAGCCGGCGTCTGTACGGACCACCGACGTCTCAATGGTCTGTTCGACGGACCGGCCTGCGGTTCAAGGGACCGGACCAGCGACGGTGCACGGAGCCGCCCGGCGGCCTTTGGCGGGGCGCGGGGTCGGAGGCCGGTGATGGGCCGAGGGCGTCGGCCCGCGGCTCAGGCGCCCACCAGGGGCGAGCCCGGCGGCGTGCGCAGCGGACGGGCGAGTTCCGCCAGGGCGCGTTCCAGACCGTGCAGGTGGGCCAGCGCGGGTTCCGTGACGGGCGAGCCGTCCACGTGGACGGCGATGTCCCGGCCCTCGGTGAGGGCCTCGACCGCCGCCTCCACGCGCCGGCAGGCCGTGGCCAGGCGGGCGTCGTGCGAGGCCTCCGGGTCGGCGGCGACGGCGACCAGGCCGCGGATCTCCCGGGCGCAGTCGTCGAGGAGATCCAGGACGTGCCGGGCCCGGCGCTTGCGGCCGAGCATCGGGTTGAGCGGGTGCACCAGCGGGGCGACCGAGAGCCGCACCCGGGCGAGGAGCTGCTCCAGCTCGGCCACGCGCGGGGTCGGATCGGCGTCCGGCGCGCCGGCCAGCCGCCGGGCCGTCTCGACGGCACAGGCGTGCACGCAGCGCAGGGCCCGCCGGATCCAGGCGTCGGTGATGCTGTGGGTCGTGACGGGAAGGACGAGGACGACGGCCAGCGCGGCGCCGAGCGCCCCGACGCCGGTCTCGGCCAGCCGCAGCGCGAGCAGCCCGGGGCTGAGCACGCCGAGAAGGCCGTAGAGCAGCCCGGCCAGCAGGGTCACCCAGAGCATCATCCAGGTGTAGGAGACGGCCGCGGTGTAGAAGATGCCGAAGACGCAGAGGGCGGCGAGAGCGGCCGTGAGGGCCGGGTCGCCGTGCACGGGCAGGGCCACGAGCAGGCCGAGGGCGATGCCGATGACCGTGCCGAGCAGCCGGCGGAAGCCGCGCACCAGGGTCTCGCCGCGCGAGGTGGTGTTGACGAAGATCCACCAGGTGGCGCCGACGGCCCAGTACCAGCGCTGGCCGGACAGCAGCTGGCCGACGACGAGCGCGAAGCCCGCTCCGGCGGTCGCCTGGATCGCCTGCCGGGTGGTCACCCGGGCGAGGCCGGTGCCGCCCGGCGGGGCGGGTACGGCGGGCGGGGGCAGGCGGCGCTCGTAGCACCACAGGCCGAACCGCACCCCAGCGGCGGCCAGGACGGACAGCAGGACCGCGGCGTACAGTTCGGGCAGCTGGCCGGCGGTGGCGTGCAGGAACTGCGCCACGAAGAAGGTCATGAACGCCAACACGCCGAGGCTGTGACCGCGCGGCCCCCAGCGGCGCGCGTACACGCCCGCGCCGACCACGACGAGGAAGGTGAGGTCGCGGGCCACCGGGTGGTCGTGGAGTTCGGCCGCGGCGGTGAGCACGGGCAGGCCGACGGCGGGCAGCAGCGCGGTGGTGACCGCCTGGCCGCGGACCGTGGCGTCGGTGACGGTGAACAGGGCCAGCAGGGCGGCGAGACCACCGGTGACGGCCCCGATGAGGGAGTGCCCGGCGAGACCGCAGAACGCGACCGCCAGCGTGATGCCGAGCACGGCGCGCAGGGCGAACCGCAACCGCGTCCGCCCCGGATCCGGAGCCGTGAACACCCTCTTCAGCACCGCCTACCGCCCCCTTCGCGCATGGATCGGGAATGAGCATGAAAAAGGCGCCGCGGGGTCCGCAGCGCCATCGACGCCTCCATATCAGCACCTCGGGCACCACTGGCTCAACAGGCACCTTCTAGACTGGGCCATTGGTACAGCGTCGGCGGCCGGAGCGCCGCCGCCGCAGAGCCAACGGACCGCCGAGCGGCCGACGGACGAGGAGGGCGTGGCATGCCCGTGGACGAGCTCGACACCCGCATCCTGCGGCTGCTGCTGGAGCAGCCGCGCACGAGCGTGCGCGAGTACGCCCGGATCCTCGGCGTCGCCCGGGGCACGCTGCAGGCGCGACTCGACCGGCTGGAGCGCGACGGCGTGATCACCGGGACGGCGCCGGCCCTCTCCCCCGCCGCGCTCGGGCACCCGGTGCTCGCGTTCGTGCACATCGAGGTCACGCAGGGGCATCTGGACGAGGTGGGTGACGCGCTCGCCGCGGTGCCGGAGATCGTCGAGGCGTTCTCCATCACCGGTGGCGGCGACCTGCTGGCCCGGGTCGTGGCCCGGGACAACGCGCATCTGGAGGACGTCGTCCAGAAGTTGATCAGCATGCCGGGCGTCGTGCGCACCCGCACCGAGGTCGCGCTGCGCGAGCGGGTGCCCCACCGGCTGCTGCCGCTGGTGGAGTCGATCGGGCGGTCGACCCGCCGATGATCTTTGAGAGCATGACGGCATGAGCAAGCTCCGCGGAACATCGGTCATCTTCGATCTCGACGGAACACTCGTGGACAGCGAGCCCCACTACTTCGAGGCGGGCCGGCAGACCCTCGCCGCGTACGGTGTCCCGGACTTCACCTGGGCGGACCACGAGCGGTACGTCGGCATCAGCACCCAGGAGACGGTCGCGGACTGGAAGGAGCGCTACGGCCTGCCCGCCACGGTGGACGAACTGCTCGCCGCGAAGAACCGCCGCTACCTGGAACTGGCCCGCAGCGCCTCGCGCGCCTACCCGGAGATGCGCGCGTTCGTCGAACTGCTGGCGGCCGAGGGCGTGCCCATGGCCGTGGCCTCGGGCTCGTCCCCGGAGGCCATCGCGGCGGTGCTCTCCGGAACGGGCCTGGACGCGCATCTGCACACCGTGGTCTCCGCCGACGAGGTCGCGCACGGCAAACCGGCCCCCGACGTCTTCCTGGAGGCGGCCCGCCGGCTGGGCGCGTCCCCGGCCGAGTGCGTGGTGCTGGAGGACGCCGCCCCGGGCGCCGCGGCGGCGCACGCCGCGGGGATGCGGTGCATCGCGATCCCCTACGTCCCGGCGCAGGCCGACGCACCGGAGTTCGCCACCGCGGGTCTGCTGCTGCGGGGCGGCCAGGCCGAGTTCACGGCCCGGTCCGCGTACGACTGGCTGGCGGGCACGGCCGGTCGTTCCTGAACTCGCCCCTCCCGACCGCACGTCGACCGCGACGAGCCCCGTGGACCCGTGGAGGAACTCTTCCGGCGCGCGGAGCCGGTGGTGGCCGGGCTGCTGACCAGGGTGGACGGCGACCGGGTGGTGCGGACGGCGGCCGCTGCCTCCTACGCGGCCTGAGCGCCGGGTCCGGGACCCGGGCGCCGTGCGTCGCGCGACGCCGAGTCGCGGACGTCACACGAACTTTTTTGCGGCGGGAGTGATTGTTTCGCTTCCGGCGTCCGTACCTCTGGGTGTTGGGCCGTTCATATCCCAGGAGGCACGATGCGCATCTCGCGCAGCACGGCAGGAACCGCGTTCGTGGGCGGTGCGTTGATCCTTACGCTCTCCGCGCTCGCCTACCCCAGCATGCTGGGCGTGCAGAACGCGGCTTCCGGCCAGGACCGCATCATCGCCAACACCCAATGGGGGCCGCTGACCGAGGCCGACCGGGACTTCGTGGTCCGTGTGCGCGCGGCGGGCCTGTGGGAGTACCCGCTCGGACAGATGGCGATGACCAAGGGCACGACGCCGGCGATGAAGGAGGTCGCCAAGCACCTGCTCGTGGGACACGGCCGCCTGGACGCGTCGTGCCGCAAGCTCGGCACGGACCTGGGCATCACCCTTCCGAACGAGCCGTCGCCGCAGCAGCAGCAGTTCGTGGCGACGGCGGAAGGCGCCACCGGCAAGGAGTTCGACTCGACGGCGGTGACCATCATGCGCGTGGCGCACGGGAGCATCTTCCCGACCATCGCCAAGATCCGGGCGACGACCCGGAACACCCTCGTGCGGGAACTGGCCGACCAGACCAACGACACCGTGCTGGACCACATCACGATCCTGGAGAAGACGGGCCTGGTCAATCACGAGCAGGTCGCCTTCCAGATCACCGCCCCGGCGAAGCTCCCCCAGGACCAGACCACGCCGCCGCCTCCGGCAGCCGGCGCGCCGGTCCGGGTGCTGCCGGTCCCCGAGGACCTGAAGGACTTCCAGACGGTCGCCCCCAACCCGTCCTTCGCACAGCCCCAGCCCTCGCCTTCGGCGGGATGAGCGGCAGCGACACCGTCCGACGGCACCTGAGCTGAGAGGCACGCGGTCCCGACCGCGTGCCCGCCGGAGTCCCGAACCCCCGGGTTCGACCACATGCCCGCGGAGCCCCGAACCGGTGAGTCCGGCCGCGTGCCCGCTGGGCTTCGAACCCGTCAGCCCGCCCGCCTGATCGCTGAGCCCGAACCCGTGAGTCCGCCCGCCTGCCCGCGGGAGCCCCGGCCCCAGGAGCCCGGCCGCGCGCCCGCCTGGGCCCCGGGGCGTGAGGGCTACGGACGGCGCGGACGGCCGCGCTTTCCGCCGCTCTTCCCCCCGCCCTTGCCGCCGCTCCTGCCCCCGCCCTTGCCGCCGCTCCTGGCGGCTCCGCCCGATGCGCCGCCGCGTCGGCCGGCGCCGGGTCTACCGGCCGTCGCCGGCTTGCGCCGCGCGCCGTCCTTGTCGGTGCGCCCCGGCTTGTCCGCCGGAGGCTGCGCACGGCCCCGGGTGCTGTTGACCGTGCGGCCGCGGACGATGCCGATGAAGTCCTCCACCCGGTCGGTCGTCGCGTCCTCGGGCCAGGCGAGGGCGACGCTCGACTCGGGGGCGTCCTTGAGGGGCCGGTGCGTGAGGTCCTTGCGGTGGTGGAGCCGCGCCAGCGACAGCGGAACGACCAGGACGCCGATGCCCGCCGCGACCAGCTCGACCGCGTCGGCCGTCGTGGCGGGGCGTTCGAACGCGGGCCGCCCGGGGAGCCCCTGCTCCCAGTCCAGGACGTCGTCCAGGGGGTGGAGCACGATGTCGTCGGACAGATCCTCCGGCGTCACCTCGTCGGCCGCCGTGACCAGGTGGTCCTTGGGGACGACGACGACCGTCTGCTCGGTGTAGAGGGGGATCGCGCTGAAGACCGTACGGTCCACGGGCAGCCGGACCAGTCCCGCGTCGGCCTCGCCGCCGCGCAGCTGCTCGGCCGTGGCCGCGGGGGGCACCTGCGTGAGGGTCAGCGGGACGTCGGGATGCCGCTCGCTCCAGACGCGCACCCACTTGTCGGGCATCACCCCGGGGACGTACACGAGCCGGAACGAGGAGGGAACTTCCGAGCCTGTCACCTGGCCAGGTTACCGGCCGTGGTCAGGGCTCGCGCACACGCTCGATACGCTGGATGCCATGACGTCGCACCAGAGCACCCAGACGATGAAGCCCGCCACCGCGGCGAAGAAACTGGGTGTGTACCTCGAGGCCACCCCCGCCGATTTCCGGGAGGGTGTCGTCTCACGCGCCGAGCTGAACGAGCTCCAGGCGAACCCGCCGCAGTGGCTGCAGGACCTGCGGCGCAACGGCCCGCACCCCCGCCCCGTGGTCGCCGCGAAGCTGGGCGTCTCCATCGCGGGCCTGGCCCGCGGGGGTGTCACCGAGGCCCTCACCACCGAACAGATCGAGACGCTGAAGCAGGAGAGCCCCGAGTGGCTCGTGCGGGAGCGCGCCACCCAGGCCGAGGTCCGCAAGGAGGCCGCCCGCATCAAGAAGAAGCACGCCGAAGGCACCGAGTGACCTCGCCCTCGGTGTGACACCGAGAAGCCCCGCCCGCGGTGAGAGCGCCGGACGCGCCCGGAGTCGACCGGGAGCTTTCGGACCGGCGCCGTCGCCTGCCCCCTTTCGACCGGGACGGGCCGGCACAAACGCCAGACCGCGCCACCCCTTCCAGCCCGTAGAAATATCTACGACCATGGCTCTGGCCGGGCGGCACGCGGGACCCGCGGGTCACCGGCCCGTGTCCCGCGCGCGCCACCGCGGCGTCGCCGACTGTGCCTGGGGTGGCCATGCAGAGCGTCATGTGGAAGCAAGCCGTGGAGTGGCTCGCCGCGGCCGCGACGGACCCCCAGGAGTGCAAGCGCGAGTGGGACTACGGCACGGGCACGGCGCTCGTGGAGGCCGGGCGGTACTGGGACGTGCTCAGCGTGCCCGACCGGCTCGGCCTGCTCGCGCTGGACCTGCTGTGGCGTGACCCGTTGCGGGTGCCGGGCCCCACCCTGGTGGACTCGGCCGCGCGCAGAGTGGGGTTCTTCCTGCCGCCGGATCCGGTCAGCGAGTGGGTGGGGTTCGGGGTCCGGCACCTCGGCCGGGGGTCCTGGGTCGCCGTGCCGCCGCCGTACCGGCCCGCCGGCCGCCTGGAGTGGCTCGTCCCGCCGGACGGCACCGGTGCGCTGCACGCGCCCGGCGATCTGGAGTCGGCCCTGCGCGAGGCCACCGGCACCCTCGCCGTGCTGGCACCGGTCAGCGCGGAACCGGTGGTACCGGACGGCTGGTGAGACGGGCCGCGGCGATCGGGCCCATGTGCGGGCCGGACGTCCACGAGGGGACGGCGGTCCAGGTCTCGCTCTCGGTCGGCGCGGCGAAGGAGACCCACTGGCCGTCGCGGTGCTCCGGCACCGCGTGGCCTCTGGCCTCCCACTCGGCGACGAGGGCCGCGTAGATCGGCGGATGGCCCGCGTAGGCGCTGGTGATCTCGGCGTACGGACGGGGCGTGGCGTCGTCGTGGGAAAGGCGCCGCGCCGTGTCAGTGCTGTCCATGCCTGGGCAACGGGCCGCCGCGCGCCGGTGGTACGCGGGTGGGACGCCGTCCGTCGGGTCGAGTGAACCCGTCACCCGTACGGCGGCACGCGGGCACCGGACAAACATCCAGTCAGGCGGTCGCCCGTTCAGAGCGGGGGCGATTCCCGGCCGTTCGGTCACTTTCGAGCCACCGCCCCTGCGGAGCGGCCTCTTCCGGCGGCGTCGGGCTCCTCGACCGGGCCGGGCGCATCCGGTAACTATGACCTCACGCCGCAAACCGGTACGACGGCAGGGAGAGGCCATGTCACAGCGCCCTGACCTCCAACAGCGCAGGGCCGTGCTGGAGCACGAGTGGTCACGCTGGGTGCCGCGGCTGAGCGCCCCGGGCGCCCGGCCGGGCGGCACGGCGGCGCTGCGCCACGAGGTGACCGAGTCCTGGGCGCGTTCGCTGAGCAGCGTGGATCCCGGCCGGGACAGCGCCCCGGCCGCCGACGGCGGCCCGGTGCACCAGCGGTGGAGGTCCTCACCGCTGTACCGGCCGGTGTCGGCGCTCGCCGGCGAACTGCGCAGCATCGCCGAGGACGCCGGGTTCGTCACGGCCGTCACGGACGAGTCCGGCACCATCCTGTGGACCTGCGGCGGGGCGACCATGCGCCGCCGCGCCGAGCGCGTCAACTTCGCGCCGGGCGGCCGCTGGGACGAGCAGGCCATGGGGACCAACGCCCTCTCCCTCGCCCTGCGCACCGGCCGCCCCAGCTCGGTCTTCTCGGCCGAGCACCTGGTGTCGGCGCTGCACGGCTGGGTCTGCTACTGCGCTCCGGTGCACGGTCCGGACGGCCGCGTCCTCGGCGTCCTGGACCTGTCCACGACCTGGGACCGCTCGCACCCGCTGGCCATGTCGACGGTACGGACGCTGGTGTCCACGATCGAGGCCCGCCTCGGCCCGGAGGCGGTCTCCCGTGCGGGGCAGGTGCGGCTCACCTGCCTGGGCGCCGAGCAGGCCGAGCGCGGGGGCCGTCAACTGCCCTTGCGACCTCGCCAGTTGGAGATCCTCACCCTGCTGGCGCTGGAACCCGACGGCTTCTCGCCGGAGCGGCTGCGCGCCGCACTGTACGGCGACCGGCCGGTGACCGCGTCCACCTTCAAGGCGGAGGTCTCCCACCTGCGCCGTGCGCTCAACGGCGGTGTCTCGCCCCGCCGTTACGCCCTCACCGCCTCCGTGTCCTGCGACGCCGTGGACGTGCTGCGCGCGCTGGAACAGGGCGACACGGACACCGCCCTGCGGCTGTACGGCGGCCCGCTGCTCCCCCGCTCCGAGGCCCCCGGCATCGAGGAGTGGCGCACGCGTCTCGACGTGGCCGTACGGGAGGCCGTGCTGGCGAGCGCGCGTCCGGAACACGCCCTGCGCTACGGAGAACGGGCGCCGTACGACGCGGAGATCCACGAGCACGCGCTGCGGCTGCTGGACCCGGAGGACACCCGCAGGGCGATCGCCGCGGGGCGGCTGACGACGGCACTGCGCGACTGACGACGCCGCGCAGGCGGACGGTCCGCCGCGGCGCCAACCTTGCGCCAACCTGCCGCGAGCACAGTGAGGGGCGTCACGACGGCGTGACCGTCACCCGCCCTGTCCCGAGGAGAGCCGCCATGGTGTACGCGCAGCCAGGAACCGACGGCAGCATCGTCGACTTCGCCCGGCGCTACGACAACTTCATCGACGGCGACTGGGTGGCCCCCGTCGAGGGCCGCTACTTCGAGAACCCGACCCCCGTGACCGGCAAGGTCTTCTGCGAGGTGGCCCGCTCCTCCACGGCCGACGTCGACCTCGCCCTGGACGCGGCGCACCGGGCGGCCCACGCGTGGGGCCGCACCTCCACCACGGAACGCGCCAACGTCCTCAACCGGATCGCGGACCGCATCGAGCAGCACCTGGAGAAGATCGCGGTCGCCGAGACCTGGGAGAACGGCAAGCCGGTCCGCGAGACGCTGGCCGCGGACATCCCGCTGGCCGTGGACCACTTCCGGTACTTCGCCGGCGTGGTCCGCGCGCAGGAGGGCAGCATCGCGGAGATCGACGCCGACACCGTCGCCTACCACTTCCACGAGCCGCTGGGCGTGGTCGGCCAGATCATCCCGTGGAACTTCCCGATCCTGATGGCCGCCTGGAAGCTGGCCCCCGCGCTGGCCGCCGGCAACTGCGTGGTCATCAAGCCGGCCGAGCAGACCCCGGCGAGCCTGCTCTTCGTCGTCGACCTGATCGCCGACCTGCTCCCGCCCGGCGTGCTGAACGTGGTCAACGGGTTCGGCGTGGAGGCGGGCAAGCCGCTGGCCTCCAGCCCGCGCGTGGCGAAGGTGGCGTTCACCGGCGAGACCACGACCGGCCGCCTGATCATGCAGTACGCGAGCGAGAACATCATCCCGGTCACGCTGGAACTGGGCGGCAAGAGCCCGAACATCTTCCTGCCCGACGTGATGGCCGCCGACGACGACTTCCTCGACAAGGCCGTCGAGGGCTTCGTGATGTTCGCCCTCAACCAGGGCGAGGTCTGCACCTGCCCGTCCCGCGCCCTGATCCCCTCGTCGATCTACGACGAGTTCATGGCCCGCTGCGTGGAGCGCACGCAGGCCATCGTCGGCGGCGACCCGCTGGACCCGGCCACGATGATCGGCGCGCAGGCGAGCAACGACCAGTACGAGAAGATCCTCTCCTACCTCGACATCGGCCGGAAGGAGGGCGCCGAGGTCGTCACGGGCGGCACCTCCCGGACGGTTCCCGGTCTGGAGGGCGGCTACTACATCGAGCCGACCATCTTCCGCGGCACCAACGACATGCGGATCTTCCAGGAGGAGATCTTCGGCCCGGTCGTCTCGGTCACCACCTACGACTCGGTCGACGAGGCCCTGAAGATCGCCAACGACACGCTGTACGGCCTCGGCGCGGGCGTGTGGACCCGCGACGGCAACACGGCGTACCGCCTGGGCCGCGAGATCAAGGCGGGCCGCGTGTGGACCAACTGCTACCACGCCTACCCGGCCCACGCGGCGTTCGGCGGCTACAAGAAGTCGGGCATCGGCCGCGAGACGCACAAGATGATGCTCGACCACTACCAGCAGACGAAGAACCTGCTGGTGTCGTACTCGGCGAAGAAGCTGGGCTTCTTCTAGGGGTTCGGACAGCCGTCCACGGAGGGGGGCCGGGGGTGATCCCGGCTCCCCTCCGCGGTGCGGGGAGGGTGTCACTGGAACTGTGCGAAGAACCTCCAGATCTCTGCCTTGGTCCAGGTCGTCACGCCGCTCTCGCCGGAGGAGCCGTCGACCGGGCCGGGGATGTGACCGCCGTCGAACGCGGCCCACTGGACCGGGTACCCGGCACGGCAGCCCGCGTAGGCGGTGGTGATGTGCGTGCGGCTGCCGGCCGCGGGCTCCCGCGGGTTCTGCGGGGTGCAGCCGTTGTTGGCGACGAACTTGTCGCGCAGGGACCGTCCCTGCGCGATGCCGAGGACGGAGTCGCCGGTGCCGTGGATCCCGAAGTAGGCGATGGGCTGGGTGCCACCGCTGCATCCGCTGATCTGGGCGCCGGAGATGACCGCGACGGCCCGGAAGACGTGCGCCCGGCTGCAGGCGAGGGCGTAGCTCATGCCGCCGCCCCAGCTGAAGCCCGTGGCGAACCGCTGGGCCGGGTTCACACAGAGGCCGCTCTCGATGCGCCGGATCATGTCGTCGACGAAGGTGACGTCCTCGCCGCCCGTGTTGGCCCAGCCGTTGCCGAGGCCCTGGGGGGCGACGAGGATGGCGCTGTTGGCCGACTGTTCCTGCTGGCCGTAGTAGGACCAGGCGCTGCCGCTCGTGCCGCCGGAGGCGACGTCGCCGGCGGTACCGCCCCGCCAGTGGAAGGCGAAGATCAGCCGGTAGGGGCGGTTGCTGTCGTAGTTGGCCGGAACCCTGAGGATGAAGCTGCGGCTCTTGCCGCCGCTCTGGATGGTGTGGGTACCGCTCGTCAGGGCCGGGGCGCTGCCGCATCCGCTTGCGCCCCCGGCCGACAGCTTGACCATCTGCCACTGCTGGTTGGCGCCGCCCCAGTCGGTGTACTGCACGACGTTGCCGCCGTCGGCGGTGGAGCCGCCCTGCACCTCCACCGCCTTGCCGCTGGTGCGGTTGATCAGCCGGACGTGGCCCGCGTCGGAGTCGGCCAGGCGGAACTGCTGATTGTTCCCGTTGTGGTCGGCCCACTGCTGGACCGTGGCGCCGTCGGCGGTGGAGGCACCGGCCACGTCGAGCACCTTGCCCGAGTGCCGGGCCTTGAGGCGGTAGAAGCCGCCGCCGGAGTCCACGAACTGCCACTGCTGGTGGGCCCCGTCGCCGCGCGTCCACTGGCCGAGCCGCGCGCCGTCGGTGGTGGACGCGCCGGAGACCTCCAGCGCCTTGCCGCTGTTGCGATTGACCAGGACGTACCAGGCGCTGGTGTCCACCGTCGCCGCCTCGGCGGGCGCCGGGTTCACCGCGGTGAGCGTACCGATCGCGAGGGTCGCCGCCACCACGGCGGCGATCCGGGACCACCAGGACATCGATGCTCCTTCCGTGGGTGGACCGGCCGTGTCAGGCGCGGGTCCAGCGCTGGTTGCTGCCGTTCGAGCAGGAGTAGAGCTGGATCTGCGTGCCGTTGGCGGTGCCGCTCCCGACGGCGTCGAGGCAGAGGCCGGACTGGACGCCGACGACGGTTCCGTCGGAGTTCAGGCGCCACTTCTGGTTGTCGCCGCCCCAGCAGCTGTAGATCTGCACCCTGCTGCCGTTGCCGGTGCCGGCGGCGTCCAGGCATTTGTTGCCGTAGACCCTGAGTTCACCGGCGGTGGTGAGCGTCCACTGCTGGTTGGTGCCGCCGTGGCAGTCCCACAGCTGGACTTGGGTGCCGTCGGCGGTGGCGGAGTTGGGCACGTCGAGGCAGCGGCCCGATCCGGCGCCCTTGATGGTTCCGCCGTCGGTGGGGGGCGTGGTGGTGCCGCCGTTGAGCGCGTTGAGGACGGCGGTGTAGGCGGGCTTCTTGCTGCCGTCGCTGTTGAACAGCAACGGCGTGTGCTCCGGCCGCCAGGAGTCGCTGTCGCGCACGCCCCAGACGGTGATGCCGAGGCAGCGCGGGACGGCCAGGCAGTCGTTGACCACGCTGGCGTAGGTCGAGGACGAGGCGCCCTGGATGTCGAGTTCGGTGATGGCCACGTCGACGCCGAGGGCGGCGAAGTTCTGCAGGGTGGTGCGGAAGTTGCTGTTGTAGGGGCTGCCGCTGTTGAAGTGCGACTGGAAGCCCACGCAGTCGATCGGCACGCCGCGCTGCTTGAAGTCGCGGACCATGTTGTACATGGCCTGGGTCTTGGCCCAGGTCCAGTTCTCGACGTTGTAGTCGTTGTAGCAGAGCTTGGCGGCCGGGTCGGCGGCGCGCGCGGTGCGGAAGGCGACCTCGATCCAGTCGTTTCCGGTGCGCTGCAGGTTGGAGTCGCGCCGGGCGCCCGAACTGCCGTCGGCGAAGGCCTCGTTCACGACGTCCCACTGGGCGATCTTGCCCTTGTAGTGGCCCATCACGCCGTTGATGTGGCCGATCATCGCCTGGCGCAGGTCGTTCCCGCTGAGGTTCTGCATCCATCCGGGCTGCTGGGAGTGCCAGGCCAGGGTGTGGCCGCGCACCTGCTTGCCGTTCTGCACGGCCCAGTTGTAGACGCGGTCACCGGCGGAGAAGTTGAACTGTCCCCGCTGCGGTTCCGTGGCGTCGATCTTCATCTCGTTCTCGGCCGTCACCGAGTTGAACTCGCGGTTGGCGATCGTCGTGTACGTCGAGTCGCCCAGCCTGCCCGAGGCGATGGCGGTGCCGAAGTAGCGGCCGCTCTGCGCCGCCGCGGCGCCGAGCGTGCTCTCGGCGGACGGCGCGGCCTGAGCGGCGGGCGGTGCGGCCAGTGCGCCGGCCGCACCGAGGGCGCCGACGACCAGCGCCGGCAGCAGACCGCGGAGTTTCCGGCGGACGAGGGGTACCGAAAGGGCGTGCAAGCCCATGACTGTGCCTCCAAAGTAGAGATCACGAGTGACTGGAGCGCAGGGAAAAGCGTCGTCCGCTACCACCGGGACGGATGCGTCGGTGCGGGCCTCACCGGAACGGCGATGCGTTCAGGATCGACGTGGTTCGAAATCTCGAACTATGGTCGGTCGCTCAGAGAGGGATGATTGAGGGCTTGACGGTGACTCGTCAATACTCCAGGACGGGGAAAGTTTCCGTTTCGGCGTCGAAACATTCGATGACCCACTGTTTGCGGCCAGAACAGCAATAGCCCTTGACCCGGGAGTCCCACCTTCCTAGCTTGTGGCGACGAAGATTCGGGAACTCCTCGAAACTTTCGAGCTCCGCTACCACCGGCTCGGCTGCTCCGCGGTTCATCGGCGGCACCCCCACCCCGCCCCGAAGGAGGCCCTGTGATGTGGCTTCGCCACCCTTCCCCGGTCCGTCTCAAACGCTTACTCGCCGTCCTGTCGCCCCTGCTGCTCGTGGCGACCTTCCTCGGCGCCCAGCCCGCCGCGGCGGCGACCGTGGACCCCGACGCCTCGTACGTCCTGGTCAATCGCAACAGCGGCAAGGCCCTGGACGTGTACAACATGGCCACCGGCGACGGCGCCCGCATCACCCAGTGGGCCCGTAACGACCAGGCCCAGCAGCAGTGGCAGTTCGTCGACGCCGGGGGCGGCTACTACCGCATCAAGTCCCGCCATTCCGGCAAGGTGCTGGACGTCCACAACTGGTCCACCGCGAACGGCGGTGCGATCGTCCAGTGGGCCGACCTGAACGCCACCAACCAGCAGTGGCGCCTGGCCGACAGTTCCGACGGCCACGTGAGGCTCATTTCGCGCCACAGCAACAAGGCCCTCGAAGTGCAGGGCGCCTCCACCGCCGACAACGCCAACATCGTCCAGTACGACGACTGGGGCGGCGCCAACCAGCAGTGGCAGCTCGTCAAGGTCGGCGCCGGGAACCCCGGAACATGCGATCTCCCGTCGACCTACCGCTGGAGCTCCACGGGCGCGCTGGCTCAGCCCAGGTCCGGCTGGGTCTCCCTCAAGGACTTCACCGTCGCCCCCTACAACGGCAAGCAGCTCGTCTACGCGACGACGCACGACACGGGGACGAGCTGGGGTTCGATGAACTTCAGCCCGTTCACCAACTGGTCGGACATGGCCTCGGCCGGCCAGAACGCGATGTCGGCGTCGACCGTCGCGCCGACGCTCTTCTACTTCGCGCCGAAGAACATCTGGGTGCTCGCCTACCAGTGGGGCAGGACCGCCTTCTCCTACCGGACGTCGAGCGATCCCACCAACCCGAACGGCTGGTCGTCCGAGCAGCCGCTCTTCACCGGAAGCATCTCCGGCTCCGGCACCGGACCCATCGACCAGACGCTCATCGCCGACGGGTCGAACATGTATCTGTTCTTCGCCGGTGACAACGGCAAGATCTACCGGGCCAGCATGCCGATCGGGAACTTCCCGGGGAGCTTCGGCTCGACCTCCACCGTGGTCATGAGCGACACGACGAACAACCTGTTCGAGGCCCCGCAGGTCTACAAGCTGCAGGGGCAGAACCGCTACCTCATGATCGTCGAGGCGATCGGCGCCCAGGGCCACCGCTACTTCCGCTCGTTCACGGCCACCAGCCTGAACGGCTCGTGGACGCCCCAGGCCGCGACCGAGAGCAACCCCTTCGCCGGCAAGGCGAACAGCGGCGCCACGTGGACCAACGACATCAGCCACGGCGAACTGCTGCGCACCAGCCCCGACCAGACCATGACGGTCGATCCCTGCCGTCTGCAGTTGCTCTACCAGGGCCGCAGCCCCAACTCGGGCGGCGACTACGGCCTCCTGCCCTACCGTCCGGGTCTGCTGACACTGCAGCGCTGACGGTCCGACACCATGCCGGCTCCCCCACGGGGGAGCCGGCATGGCGGGCCCGGCGGATGATCCGGACGCCGACGTGGTCGCACGTGCGCGCCGGAGGCCCAACCGGCGGAGCGTCAGCTGTCCGACCGGCCCAAGTCTCCTCGTGAGGCGCCTGCTCGGCGTCGGGGCCGAGGGGCGGCACGCTTTCAGCTGTGGCCGGTGGGTTCCTCGTCGCCGCCGTCAGCGGCGGCGCCCTCCTCGGTCTCGATGCCGTCGAGAGGGTTGCCCGCCGACGTGCCCCGTTCCGGTTGGTACCCCTCCTTGCTGCTCGCTGTGCCCGGGAGGGAACGGTCCTGGGCCTGGCTTTCCGCACCCGAGTGCGATCCTGGCTCGCCTCGGTCGCGGGCCCGGTCGTAGCCGTCCTCGTGGCGGTCCTGATGGCCGGCCATGTCTGATCCCTTTCATATCGAGTCCGGTTCATATCGAGTCCGGTCGCGGGGAGCCGGCCGGCAAGGGTCAGGTGCCGGTCGGTGATCCGGTCATGCCCGCTCGCGCTCTGCCGGCCTCCGCGGCGCGGGTGGCGGCACTGGCGGCCAGGGCCAGCAGGGCGGCTATCGCGCCCGTGATGACGTTGTTGACGACCGTCTTGGTGGTGCTGACGTCACCTGCGACCACCCACGGCGCGACGATGGTCCAGATGCCCAGGGCGCAGGCGCCCCAGGCCATGCTGTGGGTGCGTTCGTACGCCCGGCCGAAGCCTCCACTCATGAGCAGGGCGTAGGCGATACCGACGAGCAGATTGGTGACGGCGAGCGTCGACAGTCCGTTGAAGCCGGTGATCCACGGTGAAGCGGCCAGGTAGATGCCGGTGAGGAAGGCCAGCGTTCCGACGACCTGCCCCTGGGGCGTGCTGGTCGCCCGCTCGGCCGTCTCGTGGCGCTCACGCATTTCGACGATGTCCGGGTGCGTCTCCATGGACGGCCGGGAAGCGGAGGTGGACATGGCTGATACCTCATTCGCTGCTGGTACGCGGTTGGCGAGGCGTGCCCCGTCAGCCCGAGGAGTTCGTGGTGTTCCACCCCGACCGGGTGACTGTTTATGGTCCCTTTACTCCTGTTTGCGAGGAGTATCTGAATCCGCGCGGAGGAAGGGCGACGAGGCGCCAGAGCCCCAAGCACGATCCATGGCTTCCTGAATTCAGCATCGCGTGTACAGTCGTGGTGTGCTGACTACTGCCTCCGACATCGAGGTGCTGGCCCGCTTCGGCCGCGCCCTGGCCGACCCGATCCGCTGCCGCATCCTGCTCTCTCTGCGCGAGGCACCCGCCTATCCGGCCGACCTCGCCGACGGCCTCGGGATCTCACGCACCCGACTGTCGAACCATCTGGCGTGTCTGCGGGACTGCGGGCTGGTCGCCACCACGCCCGACGGCCGGCGCACCCGCTACGCACTCGCCGACGAACGCCTCGGTCGCGCATTGGACGACCTGCGCACCGCCGTGCTGGCCGTGGAGACCGACCGCACCTGTGCGGACGCCGACTCGAAGGGCTGTTGTCGATGACCGCCCAGATTCCGTTGTCCCCCGGGCCGTCCGCGATCCGCCGCGAGGCGCTCGCCCGCCGCATACGTCTGCTGGTCGCCGCGACCATCGCCTACAACGCGGTCGAGGCGATCGTCGCGATCACCGCCGGCACTCTCGCCTCCTCCACCGCCCTGATCGGCTTCGGTCTCGACTCGGTCATCGAGGTGTCCTCCGCCGCCGCGGTCGCCTGGCAGTTCACCGCCCGCGACCACGACGTCCGCCAGGCGCGCGAGCAGCGCACCCTGCGGATCATCGCCGTCTCCTTCTTCGTGCTCGCCGCCTACGTCGTTGTCGACGCCGTCCGGGCGCTCACCGGCACCGGCGAAGCCGAACGCTCCGTCCCCGGCATCGTCATCGCCGCACTGTCGCTGGCGGTCATGCCCTTCCTGTCCGCCGCCCAGCGCCGCGCCGGTCGCGAACTCGGCTCCGCCTCAGCGGTCGCCGACTCGAAGCAGACCCTGTTGTGCACGTACCTGTCGGCCGTGCTGCTGGCCGGCCTGGTCCTCAACGCCACTCTGGGGTGGACCTGGGCCGACCCGCTCGCCGCCCTGGTCATCGCCGCCATCGCCGTCAAGGAAGGCCGCGACGCCTGGCAGGGCGAGGGCTGCTGCGCACCCGTCGCCGCAGCGGTGCGGGCCGAAGACACCGAGGCGGACGCATGCGGCGACTGCCCGCCGGGATGCGGCTGCTGCCACTGACCCGCCTGCGGACGCGCGGCGGCACCGACCGCTCCGGGCCGCTGCGCGTTCGACCGGATGGTCCGGGCCGACCGGCTCGCCCCGGCGGTCAAGTGCCTTGCACCCGAGGGCATCTACGGGGTCCGCGGGCAACCACTCCGCCCGGGGAACTCCCCCTGCTGGACATGTACCTCACCGGCGTCACCCTGCGCATCGCCGGCGACAACGTCCGGGAAACGTCCGCGACGCCCTGGCCGAGAAGCGCCTCAAGTTCCGCCGAGGGCATCCTCAGGAGGTCTTCGCGGCGCCGCGTGATCAGTATGTTGACATAGGTTTCTCTCCATAGGTAACTTGGCGGCGTGACCGGAAGCAGTGAGGCTCGCGAGAGCCGGGGAGTCGACCAGGTGGCCGCGGGCCTCGTGGTCCGCCTGCCCGCACTGAACCGGCAGCTCAAGCAGCTCATCGACCGGGACCTGCCCTATCCGAAGCTGCCCGAGCGGCAGTTGGCCCTGCTGCAGTACGTCGCCGAGCACGACGGTGCCACCGTCCAGAGGGCCGCCGACGCGCTGCGCATGAAGCCGAACAACGTCAGCGCCCTGGTCACCCGCCTCACCGACGCGGGTCTGCTGGAACGGCACCAGGACGACGCCGACAAGCGTGTGGCGCATCTGCGCGTCACCGCGCTGGCGCGCCGGCGCATCGACGAGGTGCACTCCATCGCGGCGGCACAGCTCGCCTCCGCGCTGCGCACCCTCACCGACGGCGACCTGGACGCCCTCGGCTCGGCCCTCGGCGCCCTCGGGTCGCTCACCCGGACCCTGCGCGACCGGTCCGTCTGACCGGTTCCGCTTGCCGCTTCCCCGTCACCTCCGTCGCTGCCGCGGCGGGGCCCGGCGTGCTGCCCCCGTGTGCAGCCCGCCCTCCTGACCACGCGGCCCCGCGCCGCGCGCCCCACGTCCCGAGGACATCTCACCCGTGTCTGTCACCGCTGTCTTCGCAGCGCCCACGCCCGTATCCGGCCCGCGCGGTCCGCGCGCCAACCCCTGGCTGACGCTCGTCGCCGTCGCCTTCGGCCTGTTCATGGTCGGCCTCGACGGTTCGGTGGTCTCGATCGCCAACGCCGAGATCGCCCGCGATCTGAACGCCACCACCGCCGAACTGCAGTGGGTCACCAACTCCTATCTGCTCGCCCTCGCCGCCACCCTCATCCTCGGCGGCAAGCTCGGCGACCGCTTCGGGCGCCGCACGCTCTACCTCGTCGGCGTCGTCGGGTTCACCCTCGCGTCCGTCGCGATCGGCCTCGCCGGGTCGATCGAGGGCGTCATCGCCTTCCGCGCCGTCCAGGGCGTCTTCGGCGCGATGCTCATGCCCAACACCCTCGCCCTGCTGCGTGCCGTGTTCCCGCCGAGGAAGTTCGGCATGGCGGTCGGCATCTGGGCGATGATCTCGTCCGTCTCCACCGCGCTCGGCCCCATCGTCGGCGGCCTGCTCGTCGAGCACGTCGACTGGGAGTCCGTCTTCTACATCAACGCCCCCATCGGCGTCATCGCCCTCGTCTTCGGTCTCATGGTCCTGCCGCGGTCCAGGAACATGGCGGCCGCCGGCCAGAAGTTCGACGTCCCGGGCGTCGTGCTGCTCGCCCTCGGACTGCTCGCCGTCGTCTTCGGCGTCGTCAAGGGCGAGACGTGGGGCTGGACTTCGGCCGGCACGCTCGGCGCGATCGCCGGAGGCCTCGTCGTCCTCGCCCTCTTCGGCTGGTTCGAGACCCGCGTCGCGCACCCGCTCCTGCCGATGCGCCTGTTCCGCAACCCCGCCCTGACGATCGGCACGATCGTCACCGCGCTGAACTTCTTCATCCTGCTCGGCGTGATCTTCTTCGTGATGCTGTACCTGCAGAACGTCCGCGGCTTCACCCCGGTCGAGTCCGGTGTGCGCACCCTGCCGCTGAGTCTCGCGTCCATGGTGGCCTCGCCGCTCGGCGCGAAACTCACGGAGCGGTTCGGGCCGCGCCTGACGATGCCGCTGGGCATGGTGCTCCAGGCCGGTGCCGCGTTCACGATGCTGACGTGGAGCGCCGACGCGTCGTACCACGCCCTGTGGCCGCCCTTCGTCGCGCTCGGTCTCGGCGTCGGCATGGTGATGTCGGCGTCCTCCGACGCGATCGTCGGCAACGCCCCCGTCCAGGACGGCGGGATCGCGGGCGGTCTGCAGGCCACCTCGCTCCAGGTCGGCGGGGCGCTCGGCACGTCGGTGCTCGTCTCCCTCATCAGCAGCCGCGTCGGCTCCACGCTGGGCGGCGCGCTGACCGACGCGGGCGTGCCGCAGGCGGCCGTCGCACGCCTGGAGGAGGCGAAGGACGCGGTCGCCATGGGCGTCGCCCCGGTCTCCGGCGCGATGCCGGCACAGCTCAGGGCCGCCGTGACCGAGGGCAGCCACACCGCCTTCATGAACGGCGTCCACGCCGCCGTCCTCGTCACCGGCGTCCTCGCCCTCGTCGGCGCGGCCCTCGCGGCGCTGGGCCTGCGCGGCCGGTCGGACAGCCACGACGAGAGCGCCGTGCCGGCGACGGACCCGGCCGGCCCGGCCTCCATGACTCCGCCGACTCCGTCCGCACGCCCGGCCGGCTGAGCTCCGTCCGCTGGCCCGGCCGGCTGAGGTCCGTCGGCCGCTCGGCTCCATGAGTTCCGTGGGTGCCGCCCGCACCGGTCTTCACGCCGGGCGGGCGGAACCCGGACCGCGCGCCGCCCCGCGCGGACGGCTCCGCCGCTGGTGCCCGGTGGTGCTCATCTCACCGGCGGCTCATACTGGTTGTATCCGCTGATCGCGAAAGTCGTCGATTTTCCCGCCGAGAACACGTCCACCGCCGAATCGCGCACCGGCAAGGGACCTCGGAAGTGACCCGGGCAGTCCATCGAGACCGGAACAAGACGATGACAGACCTCGGCTTCGTGGGCCCCAGTCGGCCTGCCCACGACTACAGATTCCTGAGTGTCACCGACGGCGACACCCCCACCATCGCCATGGCGATCCGCATGGTGTCCATCGACACCCCGGAAAGCGATTTCGGCGGCGCCCCCGCCACCGCCCAGGCCGCGCTGGACCGCACCCGCGCACGGTTGCTGGACGGCACCTACGACGCGCTGCCGCGGGACCTGCGCGACTACCTCGTCTCCCGGATCACCCCCGACGCCGCGCAGCGGCACCAGGCCGCGGGCAAGGCGGCGGCCGAGGCGCACGCGGAGATGGTGACCACGCGGCTGACCCGCCCCGACGGATCGCAGCGCAAGCTGGCGGTGATCGCCACGGGCGAGCTCGTCGAGAGCAACGGACGCCTCCTGGCGTACACCGCGCCCTGGTTCACCGGCGGTTCCGCCGATCCGCTGCCCCCGCGCGACGACCCGCGCCGGCGCACGTTCAACCTGGACATGGTGGCTCTCGGCTGGGCGGCCACCTTCCTCATCTACCCCTCCCTGCCGTCCGCCGCCGACCTGAACCTGCTGCTGGACGAGGCCGAAGCGGCCTGGACCCGACAGCTGGGCGCCTGGGCGGAGTTCGGGGAGGACCTGCTGCTGGGGTACGAGTACCGGGCGTGCATCAAACTCGGCGCCCGAGAGGTGACCGATCCGGCCAAGACCATCGGGCAGGCCTACCAGAGGGTGTGCGTGGACCTGCGGACGCTGCGCGAAGTGGGTCTGTACGGCTACCACGACGTGCCGCCCCACCACCGCCTCTGGATCTGGGAGGACGACCTGGAGCGAGCGCGCGAGGACCTGCCGATCACCCCCTGAACCTCCTCGGCACCCGGTCCCGGCCGGCGCCACCAGCGGCGCGACGCCAGCGCGGCCAGTGCGGCGCCGGTGGCGTTGACGAGGACGTCGTCCACGGAGGACACACGGTCCAGCCGCAGCACGTACTGGGCGCTCTCCACCAGGGCCGAGCAGACCGCGCCGAGCGCGAGGATCCGCGGCACGGACGCCAGGGCCGCCCACCGCATCGGGGCGAAGAACCCCAGCGCCGCGAAGATCAGCAGGTTGCCCGCGATCCCGAGCGGGCCCATCGTGACGAGGTCCCGCAAGGGCACGAGGCTGACCCGGGCGGGCACGGTGCCGGGGTCGGCGCCGCCCGGCATCATGGTCATCCACAGGAACGGCACCGTCCCGTGCACCAGGCCCACCTCGGCCAGCGAGGTCCGCCACGGCAGGGCGGCGCCGGCGACCCGTCGGCGCCGGGCCAGCGCCCAGACGACCGGCGCCGACAGCGGCAGCGCGACCAGCGTCATGAGCAGGACACCGTTGAACGTGTCGAAGCAGCCGTGCCACCGCCCGGCCATGCACGCCGGAGCGGGCATGAGGAGCGGGCGTCGCAGGACGAACGCGACACCCGCGACGCCGAGGATCGCCAGGACCGGGACCACCACCTGGCGCGTGCGGCGGAGTGCGGCGGACCGGGGTGCGTCGGATTTCATGCCCCCAGGGAAGACGGGGGGCCGTTGCGACGGCGTATCCGTTTTTCGATACGCCCGGGATACGCCCGGGATACGCCCGCCGGCCGAGAACACGGCAACGAGCGCCCCCAATAAAGGAATTGAGCGTCGGTGCCCCCTTGCTACGCTGACCCGATGGCATCGATCAAGGAGTTCCAGGTCACCTTCGACTGCGCGGAACCCGCGCGCGTCGCTCGCTTCTGGTGCGAGGTGCTGGGGTACGTCCTGCCGCCGCAGGCGGAGGGTGCGACGTCGTGGTCCGCGTGTGTCGACCCCTCGGGTGCGGGCCCTCGTCTGTACTTCCAGCAGGTGCCCGAAGGGAAGATCGTCAAGAACCGGGTGCACCTCGACGTCCGGGTCGGCACCGGACTCGTCGGGGAGGAGCGCGTGGCCGCGCTCGAGGCCGAGTGCGCCCGGTTGGTCGGGCTCGGCGCGACTCGGGTGCGGCTGCTGGCCGCCGACGAGGAGAACGAGTCGTGCCTGGTGATGCAGGACGTCGAGGGCAACGAGTTCTGCCTCGACTGAGTGCCCTCGACACCACGCGACATCCCCCGGGAGAATCCGTCCGGGGGATGATGCATGTTCCGGGCCGAAGTGGGGACCCGGCCGGGTTCGGTGTGTGCGAGTGCCGAGGTGACCGTTCCGGGCAGGCTTTGTGAGGGACTCGAAACGTGGGTTAGCCTGCGGCGTATTTCTCATCGAGCAGATCCGTGACTGCACACACGCATGCACGACAGCCGGGCCGCCGCCGCGGTCCGGGGAGTTCCGAGTCCTCGGCCACGGGGGCTCTTGGGGAGCGGAACGAGGGTGCGCATGACCAGCGAGAGCGCCGGGGCCGTCGACGCGGTGCCGGGCGACCAGGAGCTGCGGCGGCTGCTGGCCGGCCTGACCGCCGTACGGGACGGGGACTTCGGTACCCGGCTGCCCGACGACGCCGACGGCCTCATGGGCGACATCGCCAAGGTCTTCAACGGCATGGTCGACCAGCTGTCCGTGTTCACCTCCGAGGTCACCCGGGTGGCCCGTGAGGTGGGCACCGAGGGCACGCTGGGCGGACAGGCCGAGGTGCCGGGTGTCTCGGGCACCTGGGCCGACCTGACCGACTCGGTCAACGCCATGGCGGGCAATCTGACCACGCAGGTCCGTGACATCGCCCAGGTGGCCACGGCGGTGGCCAAGGGCGACCTGTCGCAGAAGATCGACGTGCCCGCGCGCGGCGAGATCCTGCAGCTGAAGGAGACCGTCAACACGATGGTCGACCAGCTGTCCGCCTTCGCCGACGAGGTGACACGCGTCGCCCGCGAGGTCGGCAGCGAGGGGCGCCTCGGCGGCCAGGCGCAGGTGCCCGGCGTGGCCGGTGTCTGGCGCGACCTGACCGACTCCGTGAACCACATGGCCGGCAACCTCACCAGCCAGGTCCGCTCCATCGCCCAGGTCACCACGGCCGTCGCCGAGGGCGACCTGTCGCAGAAGATCACCGTCGACGCGCGCGGGGAGATCCTGGAGCTGAAGTCCACCATCAACACGATGGTCGACCAGCTCTCCGCCTTCGCCGACGAGGTGACACGCGTCGCCCGCGAGGTCGGCACCGAAGGGCGCCTCGGCGGCCAGGCGGACGTCAAGGGCGTCAAGGGCACCTGGCGCGACCTGACCGACTCGGTGAACTTCATGGCCGGCAACCTCACCGGCCAGGTCCGCAACATCGCGCTGGTCGCCACCGCCGTCGCCAAGGGCGACCTCTCGCAGAAGATCACCGTCGACGCGCGCGGCGAGATCCTGGAACTCAAGTCCACCATCAACACGATGGTCGACCAGCTCTCCGCCTTCGCCGACGAGGTCACCCGCGTCGCCCGCGAGGTCGGCACCGAAGGACGCCTCGGCGGCCAGGCCCAGGTGCGCGGGGTGTCGGGTACCTGGAAGGACCTCACCGACAACGTCAACGTGATGGCCTCCAACCTGACCGGCCAGGTCCGCTCCATCGCCCAGGTCGCCACCGCCGTGGCGCGCGGCGACCTCTCCAGCCGCATCACGGTCGAGGCCAAGGGCGAGGTGGCCGCGCTCGCCGAGGTCATCAACACGATGGTCGACACGCTGTCGGCCTTCGCGGACGAGGTCACCCGCGTCGCCCGCGAGGTCGGCACCGAGGGGCGCCTGGGCGGCCAGGCGCACGTGCCGAACGTGGCCGGCACCTGGAAGGACCTCACCGACAACGTCAACTCGATGGCCAACAACCTCACCGGCCAGGTGCGCAACATCGCGCTGGTGACGACCGCGGTGGCCAGGGGTGACCTGTCGAAGAAGATCGACGTGGACGCCCGGGGCGAGATCCTCGAACTCAAGACGACGATCAACACCATGGTCGACCAGCTGTCCGCCTTCGCCGACGAGGTCACCCGCGTCGCCCGCGAGGTCGGCACCGAGGGCCGTCTCGGCGGTCAGGCCGAGGTCGAGGGCGTCTCGGGCACCTGGAAGCGCCTGACGGAGAACGTCAACGAACTGGCGGGGAACCTGACCCGGCAGGTGCGGGCGATCGCCGAGGTCACCAGCGCGGTCGCCGAGGGCGATCTGACCCGGTCGATCAACGTGGAGGCGTCGGGCGAGGTCGCCGAGCTCAAGGACAACATCAACTCCATGGTGGAGTCCCTGCGCGAGACCACCCGGGCCAACCAGGAGCAGGACTGGCTCAAGACCAACCTCGCCCGGATCTCGGGCCTGATGCAGGGCCACCGGGACCTGCCGGTGGTCGCCGAGCTCATCATGGACGAGCTGGTCCCGCTGGTGTCGGCGCAGTACGGCGCCTTCTACCTCGCGGAGGACGGCGACGAGGGGCCCGAGCTGCGGCTCGTCGGCTCCTACGGCTACCCGGAGGACAGCACCCGGCCCACCCGCATCGCCTTCGGCCGCACCCTGGTCGGCCAGGCCGCGCGCAGCCGGCGCACCATCGTCGTGGACGAACTGCCGCCGGACTACGTCACCATCTCGTCGGGGCTCGGCCAGGTCGTGCCGACGGCGCTGGTACTGCTGCCGATCGTGGTGGAGGGCCAGGTCCTCGGCGTCATCGAACTCGCGTCGGTCACGGCCTTCACCCAGATCCACCGGGACTTCCTCACGCAGCTGATGGAGACCCTGGGCGTCAACCTCAACACGATCGTGGCCAACGCCCGCACCGACGAGCTGCTCGTCGAGTCGCAGCGCCTCACGGTCGAGCTCCAGGCCCGCTCCACCGAGCTGCAGGTGCAGCAGGAGGAACTCCAGCGTTCCAACGCGGAACTGGAGGAGAAGGCCTCGCTGCTCGTGGCGCAGAACCGGGACATCGAGGCGAAGAACCTGCAGATCGAGCAGGCGCGCCAGGAGCTGGAGACCCGCGCGCAGCAGCTGTCGCTGGCCTCCAAGTACAAGTCGGAGTTCCTGGCCAACATGAGCCACGAGCTGCGCACCCCGCTCAACAGCCTGTTGATCCTGGCCCAGTTGCTGGCGCAGAACCCGTCCCGCAACCTCACGCCCAAGCAGGTCGAGTACGCGCAGATCATCCACTCCGCCGGTTCGGACCTGCTGCAGCTGATCAACGACATCCTCGACCTGTCCAAGGTGGAGGCCGGGAAGATGGACGTCGCCCCCGAGCGGGTGGCGCTGCGCCAGCTCATCGAGTACGTCGAGGCCACCTTCCGGCCCATGACGACCCAGAAGAGCCTGGACTTCACCATCACGACCGCGCCGGGCGCGCCGGGCGACCTGCTCACCGACGACTCCCGGCTGCGCCAGGTGCTGCGCAACCTGCTGTCGAACGCGGTGAAGTTCACCGAGCAGGGCGGCGTCGAGCTGAGCATCGAGCCCGCGGCGGACGCCGAGGTGCCCGAGGGCGTGGTCCGCGGCGGTGCGGTGGTGGCCTTCCGGGTGAAGGACACCGGTATCGGCATCCCGGAGCAGAACCTGGAGACGATCTTCGGCGCCTTCCAGCAGGCGGACGGCACGACGAGCCGCAAGTACGGCGGCACCGGCCTCGGCCTGTCCATCACGCGGGAGATCGCCCAGTTGCTCGGCGGTGCCGTCACGGTGGACAGCACGCCCGGGCAGGGCAGCACGTTCACGCTGTTCCTGCCGGTGGCCCGCCCCGACTTCGAGGAGTTGCTCAACCACGGCAGGACGCCGGAGCGGTCCTCGGCCGAAGCCCTGCCGGAGGGTGTGTCGCAGTCGGCGCCCGTGCCGCAGATCGGGCCCGGGCCGCGGCCCCGGCGGCTGCTCGTCGTGGAGGAGCGGCCGCGTGGTCTGCTCACGCTCGTCGCCGAGAGCGTGGTCGCCGACCTGACGCACGCCCGGTCCGACGGCGGACGGCCCGCGGTCGACGTCATCACCGCCGTCGGCGCCCAGGAGGCGGCCGGTGCCCTGGCGGCCGACCCGTGCCACTGCGTGGTCCTGGAGCTCGGCATGGCCGACGGCGAGGCGTCCCGGTTCCTCCAGGCCCTGGAGGGCGACTCGGCGCTGACGAGCGTGCCGGTGCTGGTGCACAGCAGCCACCCCGCGGACGTCGCCCTGGACGAGACGCTGCTGTCCCGCTCGGCGGGCGGGGCGCTGGAGCTGCTGTCCAGCCTCGACGAGCTGCGGGAACGGATCGCCCTGCACCTGTCCGCCGAGGAGCCCGGGGACGTGCTGTCCCTGGTCCGGCCCGAGGAGACGCAGGCGCTGACGCCGCCGGTGGTCGACGACGCCTCGGCGGGCCGCACGGTGCTGGTCGTCGACGACGACGCGCGCAACCTCTTCGCCCTCAGCGGGATCCTGGAGCTGCACGGCTTCCGGGTCCTGCACGCGGAGAACGGGCGCCGGGGCATCGAGACGCTCGTGAACAACCCGGACGTCGCCATCGTGCTGATGGATGTGATGATGCCGGAGATGGACGGTTACACCGCGACCGCGGAGATCCGCAAGATGCCGCAGTACGCGGACCTGCCGATCATCGCCGTCACGGCGAAGGCCATGCCGGGCGACCGGGACAAGAGCCTCGCCTCGGGTGCGAGCGACTACGTCACCAAGCCGGTCGACACGCGCGACCTCATGGCCTGCGTCCGCCGCTGGCTGCCCTCGTGAGCACGCCGGCGCCCGACCCGCACACCGGCGGGCCGGGCGCCCCGCAGGGCCAGCCGTTCCGCGCCCCCGGGCGCTGAAGCCGAGGAGCATCGAGACCGTGAGCATGTCCGAGCAGCCGCGCGAGCCGCGTCAGGGCGATGAGCTGCAGCGTCCGGCCGACGAGCCGCAGCGCGACTCCGCCGACGGGGCGTCCGACGAGCAGTGGGTGGTCGCCGACGGGCAGCTGGTGTCCCCGGAGGCGCTGCTGGCGGAACTCGGCGGTGTCTCGACCGCCTCGCCGGTGGGGCGGCTGGCGGCCACCGTGGAGCGGCTCAGCCGGGAGGTCCGGGCCGCCCAGGCGGAGGCCGAGGGGCGTGCCCTGATCGAGCTGGCCAAGGGCGTCCTGGTCGAGCGGCTGAAGTGCGGGCCGGCCCAGGCCGCCCGCCAGCTGTCCGAGCTGGCCGAACAGGCCCAGGTCAGTCCTCTGGAACTGGCCGTCGACGTCATCAACCAGGCCGCCCGGGACCGGATGTCCGAGGTGACCGACGCGTTCCTCGCCGCCACCAAGGCCGCCGACGAGGCGGAGGCCGAGTCGGCGGCCGTGCGGCTGCGCGTCGCCGAGAGCGGTGTGCTGGCGGCGGACGACACCCAGGCCGTGGCCGACGCCCTGCTGGAGCAGGCGCTGCGCCCCCTCGGCGCGGTGGCCGTGGCCATATGGGCCGCGGGTCCGGACGGTTCGCTCACCCTGGCGGGCAGCGCCGGCTTCTCCCCGGCCGAGGCCACGCGCTGGCGCTACGTCCCGCCGGACGTGGTGACGGTGGCGCGGCGGGGTCTCGTCGAGCGCGACGGGCACTGGATCACCGCTCTGAAGGAGACCGGGCTGCCCACGATCGGGCTGCACCACCACCCGGACGGCGGCCGGGCCGCCCTGCCCGCCGGCACCGGGGGGCGTGTCCACGGGGTGCTGGAGATCGCCTGGCCCGCTCCGCTGGAGCCGCAGCCCCCGCAGGTCGTGCGCCAGGTGGAGGCGCTGGCCGAACTGTGCGCGCACACGCTGGAGATGTACACGCCGCTGCCGACCGGGGCGCAGGAGCCGCGGGTCGTGCCGGACGTCGCCGAGCTGATGGACCTGGCCGACGGGCTGCACGACCCCGCCCTGGTCCTGGTGCCGCACCTGGACGCCGACGGGCATCTGGTGGACTTCCGCATCCAGCACGTCAACAGCCGCTTCCTCGACCCGGCCGGGCGGCCCCGGGCGGTCGTCAGCGGGGCGCTGCTGCTGGAGGCCTATCCGATGGCCGCCGGTGACAGCGAACTGTTCCAGCGCGTCGAGCGCGTCTACGCCACCGGTGAGCCGTTCCGGGCACGGCGGATGAATCTCACCGCGCTCGTCGACCAGGTGCCGCTGTCGGCGGTGGCGGACATCAGCATCAGCCGGCACGGCACCTCGGTGCTCCTCATCTGGCGGATCGAGGACGAGACGGCGCGGCTGGCGAGCCTGCTGCAGAACGCCCAGCGGCTCGGCCGGATCGGCGGGTTCGAGGAGAACGTGCTGACGGGTGAGATCACCTGGAACGGGCAGCTGTTCGATCTCTACGGGCGCCCGCAGTCGAGCCTGCCGGTGCCGCTGGAGGAGCTGCCCGCCCACGCGCACCCGGACGACGGTGTCTCCATCCGCCGTTTCCTGCGCACCCTGCTGCACCACCGGCGGCCGGCGGCCGCTGCGTTCCGGCTGCAACGGCCGGACGGGGTGACCCGGCACATCCGGATCGTCGCGGAGCCCGTGCTCGACACCGACGACCGGCTGCTGCTGGTGCGCGGCGCCTGCCAGGACATCTCGGCACAGCACTGGACGGAGGTGGCGCTGGCCGCCACCCGGGACCAGCTGGCGCACACCGAGCAGCAGGCCACCGAGCGCAACCGGCTGACCCTGCAGCTGCAGCACGCCATCATGCCGCCGACCCAGGCACCGTTGCAGGTGGCCGGCCTCCAGGTGGCGGTGCGCTACCGGCCGGCGGAGACCGAGCAGCTGGTGGGCGGCGACTGGTACGACGCGGTCGTCCTGCCGTCCGGGATGGTGCTGCTGTGCGTCGGGGACGTGGCCGGGCACGGCATCGAGGCCGCGACCAGCATGGTGGTGCTGCGCAACGCGCTGCGCGGTCTGGCGGTGACCGGAGCCGGTCCCGGACAGCTGCTGTCCTGGCTCAACATCGTGGCGCACCATCTGACGGGCGCCGTCACGGCGACGGCGGTGTGCGGGCTGTACGACCCGGAGCGGCGGACGCTGCGCTGGGCCCGGGCGGGTCATCTGCCCCCGGTCCTGGTCCGGGAGGCGGAGGCGGCTCCGCTGCCGCTGGGCAGGGGTCTGCTGCTCGGTGCCGTGCCCGAGGCCTCGTACGAGGAGAAGGAGATGCAGCTCGCCGCCGGGGACACGCTGTTGATGTACACCGACGGTCTGATCGAACGCCGTGACCGGCCGGTGGAGGAGTCGCTGACCCAGCTGCTGACCACCGCGCGCACGGCGCCCACCACTCTCGACCAGCAGCTGGACCGCCTGCTGACGTACAGCAAGTCGGACACGGACGACGACACCTGCATCGTGGGCATCCGGGTGGGCTGACCGCCGTGCCGGGACGGGGCGCGCCGCGGCAGGCCGGCCGTCGGTGCGCACCGCCGCGGCCGGTCAGTCGTCGGTGCGCACCGCCGCGTCGAGCAGGGGGCCGAGTTCGCGGGCGACGGTCGTCAGGGCGCGGACGTCCCGCTCGGCCCGGGCGAGAAGGATCGCTCCCTCCAGGGCGCTGATCATGAGCGTGGCGAGCTGCCCCGCGCGTTCCCCGGGCACGCCCAGTTCGACCAGGGCTCCGGCCGTCGCCGAGGTCCAGGCGGTGAACGCGGCGGAGGCCGCCTCCCGGGTGGAGGGGGCCGATTCCGCGCAGTCGACCGTGGCGGCCGCGACCGGGCAGCCGCCCGCGAAACCGGCGGTCTCGTACTCGTCGGTCCACTGCCGCACCATGGCGGCGAACAGCCCGCTCGGGGTCGGTTCGGGCAGCGCGGCCAGGTACCGCGCGACCCGGCCCGACGCGTAGCGGCCCGCCCAGCCGACGGCCTCGTCGACCAGCTGTGTCTTGCCGCCGGGGAAGTAGTGCTGGAGCGACCCGCGCGGCGCGGCGGCCTCGACGGCCACCTCGCGCAGGCCGGTGGAGACGACCCCGTCGCGCCGGATCAGCTGGGCCGCGCTGAACACCATCCGCTCGCGCGGCCCCCGCTCGGCCACCGCCATCGCGCACCTCCACCGCGTCCGCCCGCTTCGCCGTCACTCTATGACCGGCGTCATGACGAGGGCTACTATGACCGCTGTCATAGCGGAGGACGGCAGAGCGGACGGCTCGCGCGAGGGCCGGACAGGGCGGTGCGTCATGGACGTCGGTTTCATCGGCCTGGGGGTCATGGGGCAGCCCATGGCGCTCAATCTCGCCCGTGCCGGTTCCCGGCCTTTGGTGTGGAACCGCACCTCCGGGCGGTGCGCACCGGTGCGTGCCGCGGGCGGTGAGGTCGCCGCGAGCGCGGCCGAGGTCTTCCGGCGGTGCGGCACGGTGTTCCTGATGCTGGCCGACGAGGCCGCCGTCGACGCGGTGCTGGGGCGGGGCGGCCCGGAGTTCGCCGCGCGCATCGCCGGACGCACCGTCGTCCACATGGGCACCACGTCCGCGGAGTACTCCAGCGGCCTGCAGGACGACGTCCGCGCCGCGGGCGGGCGTTACGTCGAGGCTCCGGTGTCGGGATCACGCGTCCCGGCGGAACGGGGCGAACTGGTGGGGATGCTCGCCGGTGACGAGGACGCCGTGGCGGCCGTACGGCCCCTGCTCGCCCCGATGTGCCGGGAGACGTTCGGGTGCGGGGCGGTCCCCGGGGCGCTGCTGATGAAGTTCTCCGTGAACCTGTTCCTGATCACCCTGGTCACGGGGCTCGCCGAGGCGTTCCACTTCGCGGACCGGCACGGCCTGGACCAGCGGCTGCTCCGGGACGTGCTGGACGCCGGGCCGATGGCCAGTGCCGTCTCCCGGGTCAAGGCGCCGAAGCTGCTGGAGCGCGACTTCACCGTCCAGGCGGCCGCCGCGGACGTGCTGAAGAACAACCGCCTGATCGCGGAGGCCGCCCGCGCGGCGGACCTGGCGTCTCCGCTTCTCGACCTCTGCCACGTCCTCTTCGAGGAGACCGTCGCGCGCGGCCACGGCGCCGAGGACATGGTGGCGGTCCTGCACGCCTTGGAGGCCCGCACGGCTTCGGCCGCCGTCCTGCCCCCTCCCCCGGCCCCCGGACCGCGATGACGCCGACGCGCCGGGCCACGGGCCCGGCCGGGTCCGTGGCCTACCCGGCCGCGCGCGCCCTTCCCCGGGGCTTCAGCGGCATGTTCGGCAGGGCGGGTGCCGGGAGGGGGTCGCCGTCGTAGCCCTGGACGACGCCGAACCGCGTGCCCCGCGTCCAGTCCTCGCGGGCCCGCGCGATCTCCTCGTGCGAGCGGGCGATGAAGTTCCACCACATGACGATCTCCTCCTCGAAGGGAGGTCCGCCGAGCAGGATCGTCCGGGCGGGGGCGTCGGAGTCGTTGGCGAGTGTCAGCGTGCCGGATCCGCAGGGGACGTAGCCGAGTTCGGCCGGCTTCAGGGGGGTGCCGAGGAGGCGGACGTCCCCGTTGTCGACGAGCAGGCCGTGCTCGAAGGCGGTGTCCACGGAAAGCGTGAGCGTCGCTCCCGGTGCGAGGGTGATCTCGGCGCCGAGCAGGGGCGTGAACGTCCGCACCGGGGAGGTGCTGCCGGCGAGCGAGCCGAGGAAGACGCTGATGACGGCGCCGTCGACGCGTACGGCTTCGGGCACGTGGTGCTGGAAGTCCCGGGCGGTGTCGCGGTGTTCGTCGGGCAGGGCCACCCACAGCTGGACCCCGTGCAGGACGGTCGCCGCCGGGGTGGAGACCTCCGAGTGGGCGATGCCGTGTCCGCCGGTCATCAGGTTGAGCTCGCCGGGACGGATCAGGGCGTGGGTGCCGAGACTGTCGCGGTGCTCGATCTCCCCGCTGAAGAGCCAGCTCACGGTCTGCAGGCCGGTGTGCGGGTGCGGGGGCACGACCATGCCGGTCGTGGTGGCGTCGACCGGGCCGTAGTGGTCGGCGAAGCACCAGGCGCCGATCAGCGACCTGGCCCGCTGGGGCAGCGTCCGGCGCACGGGCAGGGCCCGCGGGCCGCCCAGCGGCACTTCCCGCGCGGACAGCACCTCGACGTGCGGCGTCCCGGCGGCCGCCCCGCCGTCCGCGGTCGCGCCGCAGCCCAGCGCCTCCGGCGCGGTTTCCACGTTGCTCACCGGGACCACCCCTCACCCGTGCTAGTTGTCGTATCAACTACTATGTCACGCGGGCGGGTGGACGGCCACGGCGGCCCTCGTCAGGGCCCGTCCTCGTCCATCCGGGCGAGCACACGCTCGGAGATCTCCGCCAGGACCCGCAGCTCCGCCGGCGTGACGTGGTCGACGAACAGGTCACGCACGGCGGCGACGTGGCGCGGGGCGGCCGCCTCGATCGCGGCCCGCCCGGCGTCCGTGATCACCACGAACGCGCCGCGGCCGTCCTCCGGGCACTCCTCGCGCACCACCATGCCGCGCCCGGCCATGCGCGCGATGTGGTGGGACATCCGGCTCTTCTCCCACTCCAGGGCGCGGGCCAGGTCCTGGTGACGGCGGCGTCCGTCCGGGGCGTCCGTCAGGTGCACCAGGACCGCGAAGTCGGCGGGCGACACGTTCGACTCGGACTGCAACAGCCGCCCGAGGCGCCCCATGAGCCGCTCCTGCAGCCGGACGAACCCCCGCCAGGCGCGCTGCTCCTCAGGCGTCAGCCATCGCGGTTCTTCTGCCATGGGCGCAGTCTACGCATGGTTGACACATCACCCACTGCGACGCATCATCCACTGCGCGAGGCAGAACCGGGTGCCCCGGCTCGACGGGTGGGCCGATCGTCGGCACGATCTGCCGGTCGGGGGTTCACTGACCCTCACCTGGTGACGGCGGCTGAAGGGGCGGGGAACGGTGAGATCGTCGGGGAGCGGCGCGATGCGGTCCGTCGTGTGGCTGGTGCTCTCGGCCGTGGCACTCGCCGTCGGGGTGGTGTCCGCCGTCCAGGTGCGCGGCGCGCTGGAGCGGGAGCGGGCGTACGAGGCGACGCCGGTCTGTGACGCGGCACCGGCGCGGGCGGCCCAGTGCCGGTGGGAGCAGGAGTTCACGGTGCGCTCGGCCGAGCTGAACCGCGGGGAGCGCCACGAGTCCCCCGAGGCGGTGCTGGTGCCGCCCTCCGGCTCCGCCTGGCATGTGACGTTCCCCACCACGGAGCCCGTGCTGTCCGAGGCGGCGCCCGGGGAGCGGGTCGTCGGGGTGATCTGGCGCGGGCGGCTCGTCGAGGTCCGGGACGCCGAGGGCCGGCGTCAGCAGACGGCCGACGGGCCCGTGGGGTGGCCGGCGGACCGGCTGGGCGGGGCGCTGGCCTGTCTCTCGTTCGGCCTGGCCGGACTGGTGGGCGTGGTGTGGCCGCTGTTCCGGCGCGGCGACCGCCGGCACGCGACGGCGGGGCAGGTGGTGCGGTGGCACGGTGCCGTCCTGGGCGTGCTGGCGATCCTGACGCTCTGGGCGCGGTCCGCCAACGACTGGCCGCTCTGGGCGATCCCGGCGATCTGGGGGCCGCTCGCCGTGCTGGGCGTGGCGTCGATGACGGCCTTCGTCCTGGCCGCCCTGCGCGGTGAGCTGTCGGACCCCGCCCCCGCCGACGCCTGACGGCTCAGCTCTGCCGGGCGTGCACCGGGCTGTTGGCGACGTCGTCCGGGCAGGTGCGGTGCGACTGGCGGGCACGCCGGTCGCGTCGCCAGTCGAACGCGGCCAGGGCGAGCGACGCCGCCATGCCGACGATGCCGGCGACCAGGGCGAGGAAGAGGGCGCCGCGGTAGTCGTCGTCGCGGTGGCCGAGCACCAGGTAGAACAGGCCGGGCAGGGCGGCGGTGCCCACGGCGGCGCCCAGCCGCTGCCCGGTCTGCAGCGCGCCGCCCGCCGCGCCGGCCATGTGCACGGGGACGTCCCGCAGGGTCATGGTGATGTTCGGGGAGATCACGCACCCACCGCCGAGACCGCCGAGGAACAGGGCCGGTGCCGTCAGCCAGGGCGCGACGTCCAGGGGCGCGAAGCGCAGCAGCAGCGCGGTGCCGCCGAGCCCGACGATCACGCCCGTGAGCCCGCCCACGGTCAGCAGCCGCCCGAGCCGGTCCACCAGCCGGCCGGAGACGGCGGCCGCGCAGGCCGAGCCGACGGCGAACGGCGTCACGGCGAGGGCGGACCGCAGCGGCGAGAAGCCGAGGCCGTGCTGGTAGAAGAGGGCGAAGACCAGCCAGATGCCGCTGAAGCCGATGAAGTAGAGGGTGCCGACGCCGGCGCCGACGGCGTAGCCCCGCACCTCGGTGAACAGGCGCGGGTCGAGCAGCGGCTGGGTGCCCCGGGACAGCAGCCGGCGCTGCCACAGGGTGAAGACGACGAGCAGGACGGCGCCGGCCGGGAACAGCCACCACAGGCGGGTGAGACCGCCGGCCTCGGCCTGCACCAGCGGATACATCAGCGCGAGGACGCCCAGGCCGAGGAGCAGCACGCCCGGCAGGTCCACGTGTTCCCGGCCCGACCGCCGGGTGCGGGGCAGCAGACGACGGCCCAGGAGCACGGCGAGGATGCCGATGGGGACGTTGATGTAGAAGATCCACCGCCAGCCCTGGGGGCCGTCGGCCAGCGCCAGGATCAGACCGCCGGCGAGGGGGCCGACCGCGGAGGAGATGCCGACGGTGGCACCGAAGAAGCCGAAGGCGCGTCCGCGCTCCGCACCCCGGAACATCTGCTGGATGAGCGCGGAGTTCTGCGGTGCCATGAACCCGGCGGCCAGGCCCTGGGCGAGGCGGGCCGCCACCAGCAGGGCGATGCTGGGGGCCGCTCCGCAGGCCGCGCTGAACAGCACGAAACCGCTGAGGGCGAGCAGGAAGATGCGACGCCGGTCGAGGGCGTCACCGAGGCGGCCGGCGGTGACCAGGGCCAGCCCGAAGCTCAGGGCGTAGCCGGACACCACCCACTGCACCTGCGCGGCGGAGGCGTGCAGCTCCCGCTGGATGGTGGGCAGGGCCACCGCCACGATCGACACGTCCAGCAGGCTCATGAAGCCGGCGACCAGGGTGACCCACAGAGCCCGCCACCGGCGCGGATCCGGTTCGTGGTCGCTCTCCGGTGCGCCCTGGCTGCCGCCGCCCGGCGCCGATGCCGTCACATGAGCTCCTTCCGCCAAGGGCCGACCCGGGCGAACCAGGTTCCCCACCAGGGCACCAGCACACACGACCGGGCGACCGCCCGCGACCGCGCCGGGCGCTCCGTGCTCCCGGTGGCCGCCCTTCCTCACGCGCGGTGATCGGCCGGACGCCGCGCGAAGGGAGTCGTTTGAGGACGCGAGATCTGTGCAGGCGTTCTGCTTGGAATGGACCACCCGGCGAAAGGAACGACCGATGGCGGCGCCCGACAACGACGCATCGCCGGATCCGGCGGCGGTGAGACGGCACCGGGTGCTGTTCCGGGCGATCGAGAAGCGACGCCACCCGAAGCTGCGCCGCAGCGACATCACGGTGACCGACGAGGCGGCGGTCAAGCGCGCCACCAAGGCGGCCGCTCTGGGCAACGCGATGGAGTGGTACGACTTCGGCATCTACAGCTATCTGGCCTCGACCATCGGGCAGGTCTTCTTCCCGTCCGGGAACGACACCGCCCAGCTGCTGAGCTCCTTCGCGACGTTCGCGGTTGCCTTCCTGGTGCGTCCGCTGGGCGGCATGGTCTTCGGGCCGCTCGGTGACAAGGTCGGCCGCAAGCGCATCCTCTCCCTGACGATGATCATGATGGCCGTGGGCACCTTCGCCATCGGCGTCATCCCTTCGCACGCCGTCATCGGCCTGTGGGCCCCGGCCCTGCTGATCTTCTTCCGGCTGGTGCAGGGCTTCTCGACCGGCGGGGAGTACGGCGGCGCCTCCACCTTCATCGCGGAGTACGCGCCGGACAAGCGGCGCGGCTTCTTCGGCAGCTTCCTGGAGCTGGGCACGCTCGCGGGCTACGTCGGGGCCTCCGGTCTCGTCGTGGTGCTGCAGACCCTCCTCAGCGACGAGCAGATGCTCTCCTGGGGCTGGCGGATCCCGTTCCTGGTCGCGGCACCGCTGGGTCTCATCGGGCTGTATCTGCGGCTGAAGCTGGACGAGACGCCCGCGTTCCGGAAGCTGGAGGGCAGCCAGGTCCAGGCGAGCGAGGCCGCCGAGGCCGTGGAGACCTCGGCCGCGGCCGATCTCGGCAAGATCTTCACCCGGTACTGGCGGCCGTTGCTGCTGTGCCTGGCGCTGGTCGCGGCGTACAACATCACCGACTACATGCTGCTGTCGTACATGCCGACGTACCTGTCCGACGAGCTGGGCTACGGCACGAACCACGGGCTGCTGATCCTGCTGCTCGTGATGGTGCTGCAGATGTGCGTCATCACCCGGGTCGGGCGGCTCTCGGACCGTTTCGGGCGCAGGCCGCTGCTGATGACGGGAATGCTGGGCTTCCTCTTCCTGTCGCTGCCGGCGTTCCTGCTGATCCGGCAGGGCAGCGTCGTGCTGATCTCTCTGGGGCTGCTGCTGATGGGGCTGTCGCTGGTGGCGATGCTCGGCACGATGTCGGCGGCGCTCCCGGCGATCTTCCCCACCCAGGTGCGCTACGGCTCCCTGTCGGTGGCCTACAACCTGGCGACCTCGGTGTTCGGCGGCACGACTCCCCTGGTGATCACGGCGCTGATCAGCGCCTTCGACTCGACCCTGATGCCGGCGTACTACGCCACCGGCGCGGCGGCCGTCGGCGTGATCGCCGTCCTGTGCATGCGGGAGACCGCGAACAAGCCCCTGGCCGGCTCCCCGCCGTCCGTCGAGACGGAGGCGGAGGCCGCGGAACTCGTCGAGGCCCAGGCGCCGCGCCCCAGGTTCTGAGCCCCGCTTCCCGGCGGGTGGTCCCCGGGCACCGCGGCGCCCGGGGACCGCCGGCTACGCCCCGCGGTGGGTCGCCGAGGCGAAACCGAGCCAGGTGTGGCGGTTGTTCCACCAGCACCAGCCGACCTTGGGGGCGTTGCGGCGCTCGCGGCCGTCCCGGCCGGTGCCGTTGCTGATCCAGATCGCCGGCGTACGGGCGTCCAGCGTGCCGTCGGCCTTGCGCAGCCGGGAGCCGATGGTCATGAAGCAGCGGTTGCGCTCCAGGGCCTCGGGCTGCTGGAGCAGCCAGTGGATGCCCTCGGTCAGGACGAGCGGGGTGCGGCCCTCGCCGGTGAGCGCCGGCAGGGCCTCGTCGGGGCTCCAGTTGGCCATGCGGTCGCCCCGGTCGACACCTGCGACAACGTAGAGCGGCGCGTCGGGCAGCTCGACGCCGCAGGGCGTGAAGTCGTCGACGTCCGGCATGTCGACGACGACGAAGCCCGGCTTGCCGTCGCGGCACAGCAGCGGCGCGAGGGCCGAGGCCGGTGCCCGGTCCGGGTGCACGGCCAGCAGGGCGCCCTCTCCCCCGGCCCCGGCGGCGACGGCACGGACCTCGTCGGCGGACAGCCCGGCGATCTCGTGCACCCCCAGCTCGATCAGCCGCTCGGCCTGCGCGCTCGGGGCCGGGAGTGCGGGGAGGGCGGTGGACGGGTCGGGCAGGGTGTCGGGCACGATGCTCCCTCGGATCGGCGACGCGGACGAACTCCTGTGCAACGACCGGGCACTTCGGGGCGTTCCCGCCCGGGCCGACCGCTGCCCGCGTCCGGTCACTCGGGCAGCGGGCGGTCGTCCACCACGTGTTTCATGACGAGCGTGGAGTTCAGGCGCTGCACACCGGGCAGCCGGGCGAGGCGCTGGTCGTAGAGCTGCTGGAAGGCGGCCAGGTCGGTGGTGGCGACGCGCAGCAGGTAGTCGGGGTCGCCGAACAGGCGCTGGGCCTGCAGCACGTGCGGGACGGCCGCCACGCCCTCCTCGAACGCGGAGACGGTGTCGGCGTCCTCCCAGCGCAGGGTGACGAAGACGAGGGCCTCGAAGTGGAGTCCCACCGCGGCCGGGTCCACGACCGCCCGGTACCCGCGGATCGCGCCCTCGCGTTCGAGGTCGCGCAGTCGGCGGTGGCACGGGGAGACGCTCAGCTGCACGCGCGCGGCCAGCTCGGTGACGGTCAGACGGCCGTCCCGCTGCAGCTCGGTCAGAATTTTCCGGTCGAGGGCATCCATGGCGAAGATTCTGCCCCAGAAGACGCGATCATGGAGTAAATCCGGGAACACCTTCGCACCGATCCGATCTAGCCTTCCTCTCGCACCACGGCACGTGAGAGGGATCGCTTCATGGACACGACGACGCTGGCGGCCTTCCTGGCCATGGATCTGCTGCTGGTGTTCACGCCCGGCGCGGACTGGGCCTTCGCGATCACGGCGGGGCTCAGGGACCGGTCGGTCGTCCCGGCGGTCGCCGGGCTGATCGCCGGGTACGCGGGCTACACGGTGCTCGCCGTGGCGGGCCTGGTCGTGGTGGTGGCGAGCTCGGCGACCCTGCTCACCGCGCTGACCGTCGCGGGGGCCGGGTACCTGGTGTGGCTGGGCTGGGACGCGCTGCGGCAGCCGACCGTGCTGACGGCGGCCGGGGCCGAGACGGGCGCCGGGCACGGGGCGGGCGCCGGGCACGGGGCGGGCGCCGACGGCTCCTCGCGGCTGCGGGTCATGCTCAAGGGCGCCGGGACCAGCGGGCTGAACCCCAAGGCACTGCTGCTGTACTTCTCGCTGTTCCCGCAGTTCATCGACCCGGAGGGCGGCTGGCCGGTCGCCACGCAGACCGGTCTGCTCGGCGCCCTGCACATGACCGCCTGCGCCGGTGTCTACCTCGCGGTCGGGGTGCTGGCCCGCACGGTCCTGAGGGCCCGGCCGGCCGTGGCCCGGGCGGTCACCCGGGCCTCCGGTGTGCTGATGATCGTCATCGGCGGTCTGCTGCTGGTGGAGCGCTTGGCAGGCTGACGCCCCGCCTCGGCCCGAGCGGCGCGACCACCCCGGTCACGGCACCTGCGGCCCGCGGAACTCGGCCATCGCGTCGATGAGCCAGCGACCCAGGTGGTCGGCGAACGAGGAGCGCGGGAACAGGCGGTAGACCGGCCGGTCGTCGACCTGCCAGAGCAGCACGGCGACTTGGCCGACCGTGGTCGACACCGCCCGGCCGGGACCGAAGGCCCGGGGGTGCAGGTCCAGCGGGCAGCCCTTCTCCAGCACCTGCCGGGCGGCCGGGCCGCCGAGTTCCAGGGTGGTGCGGTGCGCGGAGACGTCGACGACGGACCCCGGGTCCGGCCCGAGCGCCTCCCGCAACTCGGCGGTCAGGGCCGCCCCGTCGGCCCGGGACAGCACCAGCCACTCGTCGGGGCCGAGCCAGAACAGCGTGTGGCGTCCGGACGCGGTGGTGTGCCCGCAGTGGTCCGGCAGCCGCGCACCCAGGGTCTTCGCCAGGCGTTCGGCGGCTTCGGAGGCGGGGTCGGCGCGCAGGTTCACCATGGTGTGGAACGGCAGTTCGGTCAGGGACACGCCGCGCGGCCCGGTGACGGCGGCGGCGCGCATCCGCTCCGCCAGGTGGGCCAGGGGGCTCACCCGTGCGTCGGTCATGGGCTCAGCCATCGCGTTTGGTCCCTTCCGGGTCGTAGAGGACGCAGTCGGTCACCTCGACGGGCACCAGGTCCTCGCCCACAGGGGCGAGCAGGGTCTCGCCGATCCGTGACCGCCCGCCGGCGACGAGCGCGAGGGCGAAGGGACGGCCGAGGGCCGGGGAGTGGTAGCTGGAGGTGACGTGCCCGAGCATCGGCACGGGCACCGTCTCCAGGCAGACGTCCGGGGCGACCAGTTGTGTGCCCTCGGGCAGCCGGGTCGCACGGTCGGCCGGCAGCAGGCCGACCAGTTGCTTGCGGTCCGGACGGGCGGTGTCGGCACGGGAGAAGGAGCGTCTGCCGATGAACTCCTTGCGCTGCGACACCACCCAGGACATGCCCGCGTCCTGCGGGGTGACCGTGCCGTCGGTGTCCTGCCCGACGATGATGTAGCCCTTCTCGGCCCGCAGCACGTGCATGGCCTCGGTGCCGTAGGGGGTGATGCCGTACGGCTGCCCGGCCGCGTGCACCCGCTCCCAGACGGCCTGGCCGTACCAGGCGGAGACGTTGATCTCGTAGGCGAGTTCACCGGAGAAGGAGATGCGGCAGACGCGGGCGGGGATGCCGCCTGCCAGGGTGGTCTCGCGGAAGGCCATGAAGGGGAAGGCCTCGGGCGACAGGTCCAGCTCCGGTGCGAGCGGGGCGAGGACCTGGCGCGAGCGCGGGCCCGCCACCGCGATGGTCGCCCACTGCTCGGTCACCGAGGTGCAGTACACGTCGAGGTGGGGCCACTCGGTCTGCAGCCACTCCTCCAGCCAGTCCAGGACCGCGGCGGCGTTGCCGGTGGTGGTGGTCATGAAGTAGCGGTTGTCGTCGAGGCGCAGGGTCACGCCGTCGTCGAAGATCATGCCGTCGGGCCTGCACATCACGCCGTAGCGGGCCGTGCCGGGCTTCAGCTTCTTGAAGGCGTTGGTGTAGACGCGGTTGAGGAACTCGCCCGCGTCCGCGCCCCGGATCTCGATCTTGCCGAGGGTGGAGGCGTCCATGAACGCCACGCCCTCGCGCGCCGCGCGGCACTCGCGGGCCACCGCCGCGTCCATGTCCTCGCCGGGCCGGGGGTAGTACCGGGGCCGCTTCCACTGCCCCACGTTCTCGAACACCGCCCCGTGCGCGACGTGCCAGGCATGCAGGGAGGTCGTCCGCTGCGGGTCGAACAGCTCACCGCGCTCACGCCCGGCCAGGGCGGCGAAGGCGACCGGCGTGTACGGCGCCCGGTAGGCCGTGGTGCCGATCTCGCCGGGCGAACCGCCGAGGATGCCCGCGATCACTCCGATGGCGTTGACGCCGGAGGTCTTTCCCTGGTCGTTGGCCGTGCCGAGCGAGGTGTAGCGCTTGACGTGCTCGACCCCGCGCATGCCGGTACCGGTGGACCGCCGCACGTCGGCGACCGTGACGTCACGCTGGAGGTCCACGAAGTGGGTGTCCCAGGTGCCGTCGGTGCCGGGGACGAGCCACAGGGGGCGCGTCGCAGCGGTGGGCGGGGCGGCGGGCGGTGGCGGCACGGGCACCGGGAAGCCGGCCTCCGCCGCGGCCAGCGCCCCGGCCCGGGCTCCTTCGGCCAGACAGCCGTCCAGGTCGTACGTCCCGTTGGCCGCGCCCACGATCCACTGGTCCCGGACGGTCCCGTCGGGGACGAAGGCGGCGAGGTCCTCGTCCCAGCGGAGCCGGCCCTGGCGCTGGCTGTGCAGGTGCACCACCGGGTTCCAGCCGCCGGAGACGGCGAGCAGGTCGCAGTCGAACGACTCGGGTGCTCCCGTGGGTTCGCCGTCCGCGTCGATCCCGCGGACCGTGACCGAGGTGATCCGCGGCGCGCCGGCCGTACCGGTGACCGCGCTCGCGGTGAGGATCCGTACGCCGGTCGCGGCGGCGACCTCGGCGGCCCGGGCGGACCGTTCGGCGCGCGTGTCCACGACCGCCGCCACGGCCACACCGGCGGCATGCAGGTCAGCGACCGTGTCGTAGGCGCTGTCGTCGGTGGTGCCGACCACGGCCCGTGAACCCGCCGCGACGCCGTAGCGGCCCAGGTAGGTGCGGACGGCCCCGGCGAGCATCACCCCGGGCCGGTCGTTGCCGGCGAAGACCAGCGGCCGCTCGTGCGCCCCGGTGGCCAGCACCACCCGACGGGCCCGGATGTGCCACAGCCGCTGGCGGGAGACGCCCTCGGGGGCGGCCGGCCCCAGGTGGTCGGTGCGCCGCTGGAGGGCCAGCACGTAGTTGTCGTCGTACGAGCCGAAGGCCGTGGTGCGCGGCAGGACGACGGCCTCGTCGGCGGCGTCGAGCGCGGCGCGCAGCCCGGCGACCCGGTCGAGGCCGCCGGACAGCAGCGCACCGCCCGGCTCCGGCTGGTCGTCGAGGAGCAGCACGCGGGCCCCGGAACCGGCGGCCGTGGCGGCGGCGGCAAGACCGGCCGGTCCGGCCCCCACGACCAGGACGTCGGTGTGGACGTACTTCTTGTCGTGGACGGCCGGGTCGGGGCTCGGATCGAGCCGGCCCCGGCCGGAGAGGGTGGTGGCGGACAGACCGTCGTACAGCTCGACCGTCGTGGCCGGGAGCATGCTCTCCGCGCACGGCCCGTCGAGTCGCAGCAGGGCGTTGGGTTCCTCGACGCCCGCGGCGACGATGCCGCGCGGGCGCCCGCGGTACAGGGAGGGAGCGGCCCCGGCGAGGCCGTGGGCGAGCAGGGCGGAGGCGACGGTGTCGCCGGGGTGGCCGGTCAGCTCCCGTCCGTCGACGGTGAACCGCAGCACGGTGCCGCGGTCGATCCGCCCGCCGCGCGGGAGCCGGAAAGGCTGGTCGGTCATCGGGTCCCTCCGGGGCGGGGCTCGTCGGGCCGGTAGGAGGCCAGCACCTCGTGCGTGGCGGTGTCGCGCAGCACGTTGAACCAGCGGCGGCAGCCGGTGCCGTGCATCCACCGCTCGGCGAACTCGCCCTTGGGGTTGTCGCGGTAGAAGACGTAGGCGGCCCACTCCTCGTCGGTGAGGCCGGACGGGTCCTCGGGGTACGGGACGTGGGCCTGTCCGCCGTAGTGGTACTCGGTCTCGTCCCGCGGGCCGCACCACGGGCAGGTGATCAGCAGCACGGTGGTGTCCTCCTCAGTGGGCCACGGCCGCCGCGCCGTGTTCGTCGATCAGAGCGCCCGTGGTGAAGCGTTCGAGGGCGAAGGGCGCGCTGAGCGGATGCGGCTCGCCCGTGGCGAGGGTGTGCGCGAAGGTCCAGCCGGCCGCCGGAGTCGCCTTGAAACCGCCGGTCCCCCAGCCGCAGTTGACGTACAGGTCCGTCACGGGCGTGCGGCCGATGATCGGGGAGGCGTCCGGGGTGACGTCGACGATGCCGCCCCAGGTGCGCAGCACATGGGCGCGGGCGAAGACCGGGAACAGCTCGACGGCGGCGGCCATCTGCCGTTCGATCACGTGGAACGAGCCGCGCTGCCCGTACCCGTTGTAGGAGTCGACGCCCGCGCCCATCACCAGTTCGCCCTTGTGCGCCTGGGAGACGTAGACGTGCACGTGGTTGGACATGACGACGGTCGGGTGCACCGGCTCGTGCAGCTCGGAGACCAGGGCCTGCAACGGGTGGGACTGCACGGGCAGCCGGACGCCCGCCCGCGCGGCCAGCACGCTGCTGTGCCCGGCGGCGGCGAGTCCGACGCGTCCGGCGTGGATGCGGCCGCGGTCGGTCTCGACGCCGACGACCCGGTCGCCGTCCTTGACGAAGCCGGTGACCTCGCAGCCCTGGATCAGGTCGACGCCCAGGGCGTCGGCGGCGCGGGCCAGTGCCCAGGCGACGTGGTCGTGCTTGGCGATGCCGGCCCGGGGCTGGAAGGTGGCGCCGAGGACCGGATGGCGGGTGTGCGGCGAGACGTCGAGGATGGGGCAGACCTCGGCGACCTGGTCCGGCTCCAGCCACTCGGCGTCGACGCCGTTGAGCCGGTTGGCGCTCGCGCGGCGCACGCCCTCACGGACGTCCTGGAGGGTGTGCGCGAGGTTGAGGACGCCGCGCTGGCTGAACAGGAAGTCGTAGTCCAGTTCCTCGGGGAGCCGCTCCCAGAGCTTCAGCGCGTGCTCGTAGAGGGCCGCGCTCTCGTCCCAGAGGTAGTTGGAGCGGATGATGGTGGTGTTGCGGGCCATGTTGCCGCCGGCCAGCCAGCCCTTCTCCAGCACGGCGACGTTCGTGATGCCGTGGTTGCGGGCGAGGTAGTAGGCGGTGGCCAGGCCGTGGCCGCCCCCGCCGACGACGACGACGTCGTAGGAGGAGCGCGGCTCGGGATTGCGCCAGAGGAAGTCGGGGTGCTCGGGCGGCGGTCGGTCGGTCATGCCGGGGCTCCATCCTGACGGCCGACTCATGCACAACTGATATATCAGGCTGTGCGGTACGGTATGGGAGCTCGCCGGACAGGTCAAGGGGGCCTTCATGCAGCAGCTGGCGACCGAGCCCAGGGGCAGTGAACCCGGAGGCGGGGAGCTGTCTCTCGCCGAACGCGCCTACCGCGCCGTCCGGGACCGGCTCGTCATGCTGGAGATCCGCCCGGGCGCGCCCATCCACGAGGAGCAGCTGGCCCAGTCCCTCGGCGTCGGCCGCACGCCGGTGCGCGAGGCGCTCAAGCGCCTCCAGTACGAGCGGCTGATCACGACCTACCCCCGGCGCGGCACGTTCGCCACCGAGGTCAACATCACCGACCTGGCCCACATCTGCGAGGTGCGCCTGGAGCTGGAACCGCTGGCCGCGGCCCGGGCCGCGCGCCGGGCCACGGTCGCCGACCGGGCGGCCCTGACCGCGCTGCGTCAGGAGCTCGCCGGCGCGGCTCCCGGCCGGCAGGACGCCGAGCTCATGCACCTCGACCTCCAGGCGCACCGCGCGATCTACGCGGCCGCGCACAACCCGTATCTGGAGGACACCCTCGTCCGGCACGACAACCTCGCCACCCGCATCTGGTGCCTGTTCCTCGACCGCCTGCCCCACATGGCCGGCCACGTCGAGGAGCACGGACCGCTGATCGAGGCGGTCGTCGCCGGTGAGCCGGAACGGGCGGCGCGGCTGGCCCGTGAGCACGTCGAGGGCTTCGAGCGGGCCGTCCGCGCCGTCATCTGAGGCGTCCACGCTGGTCACCGGCGTCCCCGTCGGCAGACGCGCCCCACGCACCCGGGAGCGGGACAATCGGGGCAGGAACATCGTGAGCAGCCGAGGGCGTCACATCCGGAGGCACCGTGGAGGGACGCGTACCGGAGGACCTGGCGGTGGTCGTCGACGCCGACCGGGCCGTCCTGGTGTGGAGCGACGGCGCGCGCCGCCTGCTCGGGCACGAGTCGGCCGAGATCGTGGGCAGGCCGGTCACGGAGCTGCTCGCCGCCGCCCTTCCCCCGTCCACGCGACGGCACGTGCGCGACGGGCAGCCGTGGTCCGGTGAGGTCGCGCTGCGGCACCGGGACGGCGACCGGGTCGTGGTCCGGCTGCAGGGAACGCCGCTGCTGGACGCCGACGGCAGGCGGCTGTGGCTGGTGACCGGCAGCGCCCCGGCCCACCTGGCCCGGCGGACCGGGCAGCGGCCGACGGCACTGTGGGACCTCACCCTCTCCCAGCTCCCCGTGCCCGTGGCGGTCTACGACCGGCAGGCGCGGCTCGTCGCCGCCAACGAGATCATGACGCAGGTCATGGGCCGGACCGAGGAGGAGATGCGGGGCCGCACGCTGTGGGAGATCCAGCCCGCCCCGCCCTTCGACGAGTACGACCGGCTCCAGCGGGAGGTGCTGCGCACCGGCGAGATGATCTTTCACGAGGACCACGGCCAGGCCCCCGGCGAGACCCGGCCGCACGCCTGGTCGATGTTCCTGTCGCCCCTGAAGGACGGGACCGGTGCCGTGCAGGGCATGTCCGCGACCGTCTTCGACACCACGGAGCAGTACTGGGCCCGGCGGCGGCTGGCGGTGCTCAACGAGGCGAGTCTGCGGATCGGGAGCACGCTGGACGTCACCCGGACGGCCGAGGAGATGGCCGAGGTGGCCGTCGGCGGGTTCGCGGACTTCGTCACCGTGGACCTGCTGGAGTCCGTGGCGCTGGGCGCGGAGCCGGGCCCGCTGCCGGCGGACGCGCCGGTCACCGTGCGGCGTACCGCGCAGCGGTCGGTACTGGAGGGCTGCCCGGAGTCGGTGGTCGCCGCCGGGGAGGCGACCCACTACCCGGTGGGGACGCTCCCGCTGCGGACCCTGGCCGCGGGCCGGGCCACCCGGCGCCGGCCGGGCGATCCGGAGCTGCGCCGATGGCTCAGGACCTCCCCGGCCCGGGCCGAGTCCATGAGCCGGCACCTGATCCACTCGGTGATGATGGTGCCGCTGCGCGCCCGGGGCGTGACCCTGGGCCTGGTGCACTTCCTGCGGCACCGGACGCCGGAGCCGTTCAGCGAGGACGACCTGCTGCTCGCGGAGGAGATCGTCGCCCGGGCGGCGGTGAGCGTGGACAACGCGCGCCGCTACACCCGCGAACGCCGCACGGCGCTGGCCCTCCAGCGCAGCCTGCTGCCCGAGCGGCCGCCGCGGCTGGCGGCGCTGGAGGTCGCCTACCGCTACCTGCCGACCGGTTCCGGTCCCCCGCAGGCCGCCCCGGGAGCGGACATCGGCGGCGACTGGTTCGACGTCATCCCGCTCTCCGGCGCGCGGGTGGCCCTGGTCGTGGGTGACGTGGTGGGCCACGGCATCCAGGCGTCGGCCACGATGGGCCGGCTGCGGACCGCGGTGCGCACGCTCGCGGACGTGGACCTCGCCCCCGACGAGCTGCTCACCCAGCTGGACGACCTGGTCATCCGGCTCGACCGGGAGGAGGGGCCGGAGACGCGCGGCGCCGAGGAGGCATCGGGGCAGATCGGCGCCACCTGCCTGTACGCCGTGTACGACCCGGTGTCCCGGCGCTGCACCATGGCCCGCGCGGGACATCCACCGCCCGCCCTGGTCACGCCCGACGGCGACGTCCGCGTCCTCGACCTGCCGGCCGGTCCGCCGCTCGGGCTGGGCGGGCTGCCGTTCGAAGCCTCCGAGGTGCTCCTGGAGGAGGACAGTCTGCTCGCCCTGTACACCGACGGCCTGATCGAGGCGGCCGGCCGTGACGTCGAGGTGGGTATCGCCCTGCTGCGCCGGGCGCTGAGCGACCCGGCCGGCAGTCTCGAGGAGACCTGCGACCGGGTGCTGCGCGCGGTGCCGGCGGGCCGTCCCGCCGACGACATCGTGCTGATGCTGGCCCGCACGGCCGTGCTCGACGAGAGACAGGTCCGCACCTGGCAGCTGCCGCCCGAACCGGCGGCGGTGGCCCGGGCCCGCAAGCTGGCGGGCGGGCAGCTCGCCGAATGGGGCCTGCTGGAGGCCGAGTTCGCCGCCGAGCTGATCGTCAGCGAGCTGGTCACCAACGCGCTGCGGTACGGCGGTGCCCCCATCGAGCTGCGGCTGATCCGCGACGCGGCCCTCATCTGCGAGGTGTCCGACGGCAGCAGCAGCGCGCCGCACCTGCGCCGGGCGCGTGTCTTCGACGAGGGCGGACGCGGTCTGCTGCTGGTCGCCCAGCTCGCCGAGCGGTGGGGCACCCGCCAGACGGCCACCGGCAAGACCATCTGGGCGGAGCTGCCCCTGTCCGCCGGGGCGTGAACCGGGTCACCGCGTGCCGGCCACGGCGACGGCCTCGCCGACCGTGCACGGCAGCGGCTCGCCGGGCGCGAGGCGCGGCTCTCCTGCCGGCGTCCGGGCGGGGCGGCGGGGTGCGCCGGCTGCATGCCGGTCGGCACAGCGGGTACTCCGACGATCTTGCAATCCCCGGCCTTCGGGCCGGACGTCGGAAGGAGAGCCGTGTCGGACGAGACGGTCAAGAACGTCTTCGTGATCGGACTCGACGAAGCCAACATGCCGACGCTGCGGCAGATACCGGGAGCCGATCGGCTGCGCTTCCACCAGCTGCTGACCATCGAGGAACTCCAGGTCGGCGAGGTGCATCTGCCCACGCTGCTCGACAAGGCGCAGCGCGTGCTGGACACCTTCGACGGCAGCGTCGACGCGATCGTCGGCTACTGGGACTTCCCCGTTAGCACGCTCGTGCCGATCCTGAGCGAGCGCTACGGCACCCGCAGCACCAGCCTCGAGTCGGTGGTCAAGTGCGAGCACAAGTACTGGAGCCGGCTGGAGCAGCGCAAGGCCACGGACCGGCACCCGCGCTTCGGCCGTGTCGACCTGTCCGCCGACCCGCCCCGTCCGCCCGAGGGCGTGACGTTCCCGATGTGGGTCAAGCCCGCCCTGTCCTACTCGTCCGAACTCGCCTTCGGCGTCGCCGACGAGGAGGAGTTCCACAAGGCGGTCGCCGAGATCCGCGAGGGCATCTCCCGGATCGGCCGGCCCTTCGAGCACATCCTGGAACGCATCGACCTGCCACCGGAGATGGACGGCGTCGGCGGCCGGGTCTGCCTCGCCGAGGAGTCGATGTCGGGCGTCCAGGTCGCCGTGGAGGGCTACGTCCACCAGGGCGAGGTCACGGTCTACGGCGTGCTGGACTCCATCAACTACCCGGACTCCTCCTGCTTCCTGCGCCACCAGTACCCCTCGACGCTGCCGCCGCCGGTCGTCGCGCAGCTGCACGACGTCAGCAAGCGGGTGATGCGGCAGATCGGGATGGACTCGGCGACCTTCAGCATCGAGTACTTCTACGACCCGCACACGCAGCAGGTCGACCTGCTGGAGATCAACCCCCGGCACTCCCAGTCGCACGCGGAGCTGTTCCGGTACGTCGACGGCGTGCCCAACCACCACTGCATGGTGCGCCTCGCCCTCGGCGAGGACCCGCACATGCCGCAGGGCGAGGGGCCGTACGCGAGGGCCGCGAAGTGGTACCACCGCTGGTTCACCGACGGCGTGGTGCGCCGGGTGCCGAGCCGCGAGGAGATCGACCGCATCGAGCGGGAGACCCCTGGCGTGCGCATCGAGGTGATTCCCGAGGCGGGCGACCGGCTCTCCGACCTTCCCGGACAGGACAGTTACAGCTACGAGCTGGCGCACATCTACACCGGCGGCGCCGACGAGAAGGAGCTGCGGGAGAAGTTCGACCACTGCGTGGCCGCCCTGGGCCTCGAGTTCGAGGACGCCCCGCCCGAGGCCGGCGCCGCGCGGAAGTGAGGAGCACGTGGGTTCCATGCGTTACGTGACCAACCTGCCGTACGCGACCAAGGAGGAGGAGCACGTCACGATCCCGATGTCCGACGGGGTCCGGCTCTCCGCGCGGATCTGGCGCCCCACCTCCTCCGACACGGAGCCGGTACCGGCGGTGCTGGAGTACATCCCGTACCGCAAGCGCGACCTGACGGCCGTACGGGACTCGATCCACCACCCCTACCTCGCCGGGCACGGCTACGCCTGTGTCCGTGTCGACCTGCGCGGCACCGGCGACTCCGAGGGGGTGCTGCGCGACGAGTACCTGGAGCGGGAGCAGGCCGACGCCGAGGAGGTGCTCGCCTGGCTGGCGGAGCAGCCCTGGTGCGACGGCGGCACGGGCATGATGGGCATCTCCTGGGGCGCGTTCGCGGCGCTGCAGGTGGCGGCCCGCCGCCCGCCGAGCCTGAAGGCCATCGCCATCGCCTCCTTCACCGACGACCGGCACGCCGACGACATGCACTACATGGGCGGCGCGCTGCTGTCGGACAACCTCGCCGAGGCGGGCACCATGTTCGCCTACGGCACCTGCCCGCCCGACCCGGCCGTCGTCGGCGAGCGCTGGCGCGCGATGTGGCACGAGCGGCTGGAGCAGACCGAGCCGTGGGTGCTGCAGTGGCTGCGCCACCAGCGCCGCGACGACTACTGGCGGCACGCCTCCGTGTGCGAGGACTACTCCGCCGTGCGCTGCCCGGTGCTGGCCTCCAGCGGCTGGGCGGACGGCTACTCCAACGCCGTGACCCGGCTGCTGGGCAACCTGGACGTCCCGCGCAAGGGCCTGATCGGGCCGTGGTCGCACAAGTTCCCGCACCTCGGGGAGCCCGGCCCGGCCATCGGCTACCTCCAGGAACTCGTGCGGTGGTGGGACCACTGGCTCAAGGGCGTCGACAACGGCGTCATGGACGGACCCATGCTGCGGACCTGGATGCAGGACAGCGTGCCGCCCTCCACCTCCTACGAGGAACGGCCGGGCCGCTGGGTCGGCGAACCGCACTGGCCGTCCCCGCACATCCGGCAGGTGGCGCACCCGCTCACCCGGCACACGATCGGACCGCCGCGCGACCCGGACGAGGCCGGCCCGGCCGGGGACACCGACGGGGAGGCGATGACCGTGCGGTCGCCGCTGTCGGTGGGCCAGTTCGCGGGCAAGTGGGCCTCCTACAACGCGCCTCCGGACCTGCCCTACGACCAGCGGGAGGAGGACGGCGGTTCTTTGGTCTTCGACAGCGAGCCGCTGGCGGAGCGGCTGGAGATCCTCGGCTCGCCGACGGTGGAACTCGACCTGTCGGTCAGCGAGCCGGTCGCGATGGTGGCCGCGCGGCTGTCCGACGTGAGCCCCGACGGCGCCGCGACGCGCGTGTCGTACGGCATCCTCAACCTCACCCGCCGCGACAGCACGGAGTCCCCGGAGCCGCTGGAGCCCGGGCGCCGGTACCGGGCCAGCATCCCGCTGAACGGCGTGGCGCAGGCGTTCCCGCCGGGGCACCGGGTCCGGCTCTCCCTGTCCACCTCCTACTGGCCGCTGGCCTGGCCCCCGCCGAGGCCCGCGCTGCTCAGCGTGTACGAGCGGTCCAGCACGCTCACGCTGCCCGTGCGGCCGGTCGACGAGCCCGACGAGGTGCCGTCGTCGCCGTTCGGTGAGCCGGAGGGCACTCCCCCGCTCGCCACGCGGCAGTTGACGCCGCCCGAGGAGCGCTGGGAGGTCAAGCGCGATCTGGTCGGCTACCACGCGGAGCTGGACATCGTGAAGGACCGGGGCACGGTCCGCTTCGAGGACACCGGCATCGAGGCCGGGCGCCGGGCCCACGAGCGGTACACGGCCGTCGCCGACGACTTCACCTCGGCGGCGGGCGAGTCCACGTGGACCATGACGTTCCGGCGCGACGACTGGGACGCGCGGGTGGTGACCCGCACCCGGCTCAGCTGCGACGAGACGGACTTCTTCGTCGACGCGACGCTGGACGCCTACGAGGCGGACCGCCGGGTGTTCTCCCGCACCTGGAACGAGAAGGTGCCGCGCGACCTGCTGTAGGTCCCGGCGTCCGCGCCGGTCCCCTACGGGCCGGCAGGAGGTACGTTCGTCGCAGCGGTCGCCGGCCCGGACTGGGAGGAACGCATGACCACGCGCACGGCACGTGTCGAACTGACGCCCGGGGCGGAGGAGTTGCTGCGGCGGCTGACCGGGACGCACGGCCCGGTGATGTTCCACCAGTCCGGCGGCTGCTGCGACGGCAGCGCGCCGATGTGCTACCCGCGCGGCGAGTTCCGGGTGGGCGCGTCGGACGTCCTGCTGGGGCACGTCGCCGGGGACGTCCCGTTCTGGATGAGCGCGGACCAGTACCGGTACTGGTCGCACACCCACCTCACCGTGGACGTCGTCCCCGGCCGGGGCAGCGGCTTCTCCCTGGAGGCCCCGGAGGGAGTCCGCTTCCTGCTCCGCTCCCGCCTCCTCACGGACGAGGAACTGGGCCGCATCGAGACGGAACCACCCCTGCCCACCGGGGCGGACGGGGCGCAGGCGACCGGGCCGGGATCCCAGCGGCGGGCCTAGGGTGGCTCCATGTACACGACGCGGGTCTCCGGACATGTCGAAGCGCCGCGTGCGGCCGTCTACCGGGCGTTGACCAGCGGTGAGGCGATCGCGCGGTGGCGGGTGCCGGACGGGATGACCGCCGAGGTGCACGCGTTCGATGCCCGGGAGGGCGGCCGGTTCCGTGTCTCACTCACGTACGAGGCGCCGGACGCGGCCGGGAAATCGGCCGCGCACACCGACACGTACCACGGCCACTTCGCACGGCTGGCGCCGGACGAGCAGGTCGTCGAGGTGCTGGAGTTCGAGACCTCCGACCCCGCGCTCGGCGGCGCGATGACCCTGACGACGACCCTCACCGACGCCGGGGCCGGCGGTACCGACGTCGTCGTGCTCCACGAGGGCATCCCCGACGCCGTCCCCGCCGCCGACAACGAGACGGGCACGCGCATGGCCCTGGAGAAGCTCGCCCGGTTCGTCGAGGCGGACACCTCCTGAAATTTCCTCCGCCGGGGGTTTTGGACCGCCCGCGAACCGCCGTGCCGAAAAAGAGCCTGGAAATTAGTGAAGTTGTTTGAGTGGCGCAGGGTATCCGGATGACGTGTGTCGTGCTTCGGGAGTGATTCGTTCAGCGCTTCTCCGTGCACCCGTGCGCCCCCCTGGAGAAAGGGTTCATCAAGTCGGCGGCCGGCGTGAACTGGGCAGGAGATGGTGCAAGTGCCATGTAGGTGCAACGGCACCGTATTTTCTGGCCGACCGAAGCGGGTGGTATGCGATGAACGGCTGCGTTCCGAATCCGGAACAGGCATGGACGGTTGGTACTGCTCCAGGCATATTCCCATCCATCGGCCACGGTATCGCCTTGTTCCGCCGGCCGCTGGAGTTTCTGAATTCTCTTCCCGCACAGGGCGATCTGGTCGAAATACGCCTCGGTCCCCAGCGCGCGTGGATGGTGTGTCACCCGGAGCTGGTCCACCGCATGCTCCGGGACAGCCGCACGTTCGACAAGGGCGGGCCGCAGTACGAGAGGCTGCGGGCCCTGATGGGCGGCGGCGTCGTCACCTGCCCGCACGCCGAGCACCGCAGGCAGCGCCGGCTGCTGCAACCCACCTTCCGCCCGTCCGCCGTCGCCGGGCACACGGACCTGATGGCACAGGAGACGGCGTCGCTGTGCCGTGACTGGCGGGACGGGCAACGGGTCGACGTCAGCGCGGCGATGCTGGGCCTGACGACCCGGCTGATCAGCCGGGTCCTGCTGTCCGACGCGCTCGGCCCGGCCGCGGCCGACGAGGTGCGGCGCTGTCTGGCCGTCATCGTCCGCGGCCTGTTCGTCCGCACGGTCGTACCGGTCGACGTGCTGTTCCGCCTTCCCACCCCCGCCAACCGCCGTTACCGGCGCGCGGTGGAGCGGACCCACGAGCTCGTCGACGCGGCGATGGCGGAGCGCCGCCGCGGTGCTCCGCGCGACGACCTGCTGGGGCTCCTGCTCGCTGCCGCCGGCCGGGACGGCGAGGACGGCGAGGAGACACCGGTCACCGACCGGGAGATCCACGACCAGCTGGTGTCACTGCTGCTGACCGGGTCCGAGAGCCCGTCGATGTGCCTCGCCTCCACCTTCTCCCTGCTGGCCCGGCACCCGGAGGTGGAGCGGCGGCTGCACGCCGAGGTGGACTCCGTCCTCGCCGGGCGGTTACCCGAGGCCGGTGACCTGCCGCGCCTGGTCTACACCCGGGCCGTCCTCACCGAGACGCTGCGTCACTCACCGCCCGGCTGGCTCTTCACCCGGGTCACGACCCGGGAGACGGAGCTCGGCGGACGCCGCCTGCCGCGCGGCACCACCGTCCTGTACAGCCCCTATCTGCTGCACCACGATCCGGCGTCGTTCCCCGAGCCGGAGCGGTTCCGGCCCGAGCGCTGGCTGGAGGGCGAGGCCGCGGCCGGTCCGCACGGGGCCCTGATCCCGTTCGCCGCGGGCAGCCGCAAGTGCATCGGCGACCTGTTCTCCCTGGCGGAGATGACGGTGGCCCTGGCCACCCTCGCCGGCCGCTGGCGGCTGAGCCATCCGCCCGGGCCCGTCGCTCCCCCGCGCCCCGGGGCGACGCTGGGACCGCGCTCCCTGACGATGATCTGCCGGCCGCGGGCCCAGACATCGGGCGGCGCGGCGGCACGCGCCGCCGCCCTGGCGCCCGGTGCCCCGGCCGTCGCGCCGGCGGCGGGAGAGACCCGGAGGGACGGTGACCAGGATGTCCACCACGCATGAGGACGTCGCGCCCCTCGCGCAGAGCGGCCCGCCGGCCTCCACCCTGGTGGAGCTGATCGACGCCCATCTGCACATGCCCTTCCCGTTCCGGCGCCATCCGCACGAGGCCGCGGCCGCCGCCGACGTCGACCACTGGCTGGCCGCGACCGGCCTGAGCGACGAACCCGGGGTCGCGGCGATGATCTCCCTCACCCGCCCCGCCGAACTGGCCTCCTACAACAGCCCGGACGTCGACGAAGGGATCCTCCGGCTCGTCGCCCGGCAGATCGCCTACCAGTTCGTCTTCGACGACCGCGCCGAGGAGGTCGGGCGGCACCGGCCGGGCGAACTGCTGCCCATGCTCTGCGAGAGCGTCGCGATCCTGCGGGACGGCGCGGCGCCCGCCACCCCGCTGGGAGCGGCCCTCGCGGACCTGCACCGGCAGGTCCGCGAACGGTGCACGCCCGCCCAGGCGGCGCGCTGGGCGGACAGGAGCCGCGAGTACGTGCACGGCCTGCTCTACGAAGCGGTGGCCCAGAGCCATCCCTCGCCCGTGCGGTCCGGGATCTGCACCTCGATACGGTCCCTCACCGCGGGCGTCGAGCCGTTCCACCCGCTGTGCGAGGCGGCGCAGCCGTGCGAACTCACCGACGGGGAACTGCACCACCCGCTCATGCGGCACCTGAGCCGGCTGTCGGCCGACGCGGCGGTGTGGATCCCCGATCTGTTCTCCGCGGTCAAGGAGCAGCGGGCGGGTGGACTGATCAACCTGGCGCTCGCCTACCAGCGAGCACACCGGTGCCCCCTTCCGGTGGCCGTCACCCTGGCCGTCCGGCGGATCAACCGGACGATCAGGGAGTTCGAAAGGCTGTACGAGGAGATCCGACCGGAGTTGAGCCCTTCGGGCGTCGGCTACGTGGAAGGCATGGCCGGCTGGATCCGCGGGTGTTACTACTGGTCCCGCACCGTGCCCCGGTACGCGGACGCGGGAACGGCCGTGGCCCTGGGGTGAAGACCGTCGCGGCCCTGCGGCGGGGACCACCGCCGTCCCCGGGGTGGAGACGGCCGCCGCGGGCCCGGCCGGGACGCCGGCCCCCGGCCCGTTCACGAGGCGGCCATTCGGACCACGCTACCCGCGTGGTCCGCGCTCCACTCCGCGACAGCGGGTCATTCACCCTTCTTCGTCGTGCTCGTTCCGGAATCCGGTCAGGCGCCCTGTCGGGAGGCGTACGCTCTGCGCTGCCTCCCGATGGCCGACGACAGGAAGCGGTACGGCACATGGCGAATGAGCTGCGGCAACCCCCGCCCGAGCCCCGGCCGTTGCTCGAACGCCGCAGGGAGCTGACGGCCCTCGACGCGGCGCTGGCGGCTCTGCGCGACCGTGCCGACGGTGTGCCCCAGACGCCGCGCGGCGGGCTGCTGGCCTTCACCGGCCCGGCCGGGAGAGGCAAGACCGCCCTGCTGACCGAGGCCCGCACCCGGGCCCGGGCCGAGGGCTTCACGGTGCTCTCGGGGCGGGGCGGCGAGAACGAGCAGGAGCTGGCGTTCCACGTGGTGCGCCAGCTCGTGCAGCCCGCACTGGCGACCATGGACGAGGCGGAGCTGCGCGCGTTCCTGGGCGGCTGGTACGACATCGTCGCCGCCGCGCTCGGCCTGGTGGCGACGCCGAGCGGCCACGCGCCGGACCCGACCGGGGTGCGGGACGGCTTGGACTGGGTGATGACGCGCCTCGCCGTCAAGAAGGCACCCGTGGTTCTCCTCCTGGACGATCTGCACTGGGCCGACGTCGAGTCCCTGACGTGGCTGTCCTCGTTCGCGCCCCGGACCGTCGACCTGCCCCTGCTGATGGTCGTCGCCTACCGGCCCGACGAACTGCCGCCGGAGGCGGACTCCTTCGGCACCGCCCAGCCGGACCACCGCCCCTTCGCCCTGGAACCGCTCAGTGCGACGGCCGTGGCGCGGCTCGTCCGGGACGAAGTGGGTGAGCAGGCCGAGGACGGGTTCTGCGAGGAGTGCTGGGAGGTCACCGGAGGCAGCCCCTTCGAAGCCGTCGAACTCGCCATCCGGCTCGGCGAGCGCCGGCTGCGGGGCACCGGCGAGGACCTGCCCGTCATGCGCGACCTGGCCGCCGCGGTGACGGGGCCGGGGCTGATCGAGCGCCTCCACGGTTTCGGCACCACGACCGTCCGGTTCGCCTACGCCGCCGCCGTGCTGGGCCAGGCCATCTCCCAGGAGCTGGCCGCCCGTATCGCGGCGATCGGCAGTACGGCGGCGGACGAGGCGGCGGACCGGCTGCGCGCCGCCCGCATCCTCACCGACGGGGACGGGGACGGTCTGGAGTTCGTCCACCCGACCATCGCCACCACCATTTATGGTGCCATCGGCACGAGCCTGCGGGAAGGCATGCACAACTCGGCAGCGGAGGCCGTCCGCGCGGCCGGATTCGGCCCCGCGGCGGCGGCCCGGCACCTGCTGGAGGTGCCCTGCGAGGGCAGCGCCGAGGCCGTCGCCTGTCTGCGGCAGGCCGCGCGCGAGGCGCTGCACTCCGGCGCCCCCGAGGCGGCCCGGCGCCTGCTGAACCGCGCACTGCAGGAGCCGCCCCTGCCCGAGGAGCGCCCCGCCCTGCTGCACGAGCTGGCCTGCGCCACCTTCCTCATCAAGCCCACGGCGACCGTCGCGCACCTGCGGGAGGCGCTGGCGGAGGGCGACATCGATCCCGAGCTGCGCGCGTCGATGGTGTACCTGCTCACCCAGGCGCTCGCCCACACGGACCGGATGGCGGAGGCCGCGACGGTGGCCGCCGACGAGGCGCGCCGGGCGACCGCCCATCCCCGCATCCGGCTGCGGATGCAGGCCGACCACTTCGTCTGGAGCGCGTTCCGCACCGACGAGCAGGACTCGGCCGGCCGCTCGCGCAGGCTCGCCCGGCTGGCCGACCGCCTGACCGGCCGCCGGCTGGAGGAGCGCTACATCCTCGGCCTGCGGGCCTGGGACGCCATGATGTGCGGCGAGCCCCGGCAGCAGGCCCTGGCGTACGCCGAGAAGGCCCTGGACGGCGGGCTGAGCTGGACCGACGAGAACCGCGGCTTCGAGGTGCCGGTCTCCGTGGCCCTGGTGTTCATGTACTGCGACCAGCCGCGCCGGGCCGAGGAACTGTTCGCGAAGGGCATGGCCGAGTGCGAGTCCAAGGGCTGGCGCGGCTCCCATCTGGCCCTGGGCCGGACCCTGTCCGGGTACATCCGCTACCGGCGGGGCAGCCTGGCCGAGGCGGAGAACCTGGTCCGGGAGGGTCTCGGCATCGCCGACCGGGTGGAAGGGGCCGTGCCCGCCCAGTGGTTCGCCGTCGGCATCCTCGTCCAGACCCTGCTGGCCCGCGGCCGGGTGGTGGCGGCACGCCGGCTCGCCGACCGGTACCGCTACGGGGACGTCATCCCGAACGCCGTCATCTACCCCGACCCGCGCACCGTCTACGCCGAGTTGCTGCTGGCGGAGGGCCGGCCGGACGAGGCCGCCTCCCTGCTGTCCGAGGTGGGCGAGTGGCTGGAGGGCCGGGACTGGCGCAACCCCGCCTGGTGCCCGTGGCAGCTGGGGCTGGCGAAGGCCCTGGCGCGCCGGGCTCCGGACCGGGCCGTGCAGCACGCGCAGGACGCCGTGAAGCGGGCCCGGGACTTCGGCGCGGCCTCGGCGATCGGCCAGGCGCTGCATGCCCAGGCGGAGGTGACGGGCGGTGAGGCGGCGCTCGATCTGCACGCGCAGGCCGTCGACCATCTGCAGCGCTCCCCCGCCGCGTACGAGCTGGCCCGGGCCCAGGTCGGACACGGCGCCGCCCTGGCCCGCAACGGCCGTCTGCACGACGCCGCCGACCGGCTCTACCAGGGGCTGGAGGGCGCGGTGCACTGCGGCGCCGAGGGACTGGCCGCCCGGGCGAGGCGGGAGCTGTCCGCCGCCGGGCTCCGCCCGCTCCCCCTGCGCTACGCGCACACGGACATGCTGACGGCCCAGGAGCGCCGGGCGGCCGAGCTGACGGCCCGGGGCCACCCGGCCTCGGTGGTCGCGAAGGACCTGCGGATCACGGAGCAGGGCGTGCGCCAGCAGCTGTCCTCCGTCTTCCGCAAGCTGGGCACGGACGCCACGGGCCTGCCCGATGCCCTGGCCGCCGGCCCCCGTACGGTGCGGTGACGCACCCGGACCTCGCTCCTCGGCTCACCGCGGCCGTACGTTGTGCCGGGCCCGGTGCCCCCGGATGCCCCGTTCCGTTACCGCCGCGCGGTGGGGCGGGGGTCCGGGGGCTCGTGTACCACCGTTCACGCGGCCGGGCGGGGCTCACATCGGGCCGGGGCCCGCTCCGCCCTTGAGGCGCTCCAGGTCGGAGGGGCGGACCTGGATGACGAGCAGGGCGATCACCGCGGCGACGGCGGTGAAGATCGCCGCCATGATGAAGGCGGCCGAGACTCCGGCGGTGAGGATCTCGTCGGACCACGGTTTGGGCAGCTGCCCGGTGCGTTCGAACCGCAGGCGCTCGGCCGGGGTGGCCTGCTGCAGGAAGGCCGGGACCTGTTTGTCCGCCTCGTTGGTGCTGGCCGTGCCGTACATCGTCACCAGGATGGACAGGCCGAGCGAGCCGCCGACCTGCTGGGTGGCGTTGAGGAGGCCGGAGGCCGCGCCGGTCTCCGGGGTGGGCACGTTGGAGAGGGCCATGAGGGTCAGCGACACGAACTCCATGCCCATGCCCAGGCTGAAGACGAGCATCGGCCCGAGGACGCTGCCGGCGTAGGTGGAGTGCACGTCGGTCAGGGTGAGCCAGGCCAGTCCGGCCGCCGCCAGGATCGCGCCGAGCACCATGAAGGGCTTGGGCCCGTAGACGGGCAGGAAGCGCGAGGCCAGTCCGGCGCCGACGGCGATGACCGCGCTGACCGGCAGGAAGGCGAGGCCCGCCTCCAGAGGGCTGAACTCCAGCACGTTCTGCACGAAGAGGGTGAGGAAGAAGAACATGCCGAAGATCGCGGCGGCGAGGCACAGCATGATGCCGTAGGTGCCCGCGCGGTTGCGGTCGGCGAACATGTGCAGCGGAGTGATGGGTTGTCTGGAGCGCCGTTCGATCAGGATGAACGCCACGAGCAGGACGACCGCCCCGGCGAACGAGGCAAGCGTCAGCGCGTCCCGCCAGCCGTCCTGTGCCGCCCGGATGAATCCGTAGACCAGCAGCACCATGCCCGCGGTGGAGGTGAGCGCGCCGACGATGTCGAAGCGCCCCGGGTGGCGCTCGGACTCCCTGATCCACTTGGGTGTGGCGAGCACGATGAGCAGGCCGATGGGCACGTTGACGAACAGCACCCACCGCCAGTTCAGCCACTCCACGAGCATCCCGCCCGCGAGCAGGCCGATGGCGCCGCCGCCCGCCGAGACCGCCGCGAACACCCCGAAGGCCCGGTTGCGTTCGGGCCCTTCGCGGAAGGTCGTGCTGATCAGGGCGAGGGACGTCGGGGAGGCGATGGCTCCGCCGACGCCCTGCAGAGCACGGGCGCCGAGGAGTTGGCCGGAGTTCTGGGCGAATCCGCCGAGCAGGGAGGCCAGCACGAAGAGCAGCACGCCGAAGATGAACACCCTCCGCCGGCCCAGGATGTCGCCGGCCCGGCCGCCGAGCAGCAGCAGTCCGCCGAAGGTGAGCGTGTAGGCGTTCACCACCCAGGACAGGCTCGTGGTGGAGAAGTCCAGCGAGCTCTGGATGTGCGGGAGCGCGATGTTCACGATGGTGATGTCGAGGACCACCATCAACTGGCACGAGGCGATGACGAACAGCGCCATCGCGCTTCCGCCGCCACCGGACTCACCGGTGGCGGTCGTCTGTGGTGCGGCCGGCTGCGGGCTGCTGCCTGCGGTGTCCACCGTTCGACGGTACGCCCGCCTCACGGACCTCACCACTCGTGCCGGTCGTGCCCGCCGCCCGGAGGGCGGTCGCCCGGCCTGGCGGTGATAATCCGATCGTGATCCGCGTTCTGCTCGTCCAGCACACCCGTCTCGTGCGGGGAGCGTTCGCCGCGCTGCTGTCCCGCGAGGACGACATCGAGGTCGTCGCCGAGGCCGACGGTGACGGTGACGTGGTGGCGCGCGCCCTGGCGTGCCGGCCCGACGTGGCCGTGATCGACGTGGACTCCCGGGCGGGCGAGGAGGTCGCGGTCCGGGGCGAGCTGAGGGAGCGGCTGCCGGAGTGCCGGATGCTGCTGATGATGGCGTCCACGACGCCCGAGCGGCTGCGCCGCATGCTGGATCTGCACGCGGCGGGTGTCATCAGCACGAACGCGCCGCCGGACCGGCTGGTGCACGGGGTGCGCAAGCTCGTGCGGGGGCAGCGGTTCGTCGATCCGGAGTTCGCCCTGGCCGCGCTGGACGCGGGCGCGAACCCGCTGACGCCGCGCGAGGTGGAGGTGCTGCGGCTGACCGCCGACGGCACGCCCACGCGGGAGATCGCCGAGCGGCTGTGTCTGTCCGTGGCCACGGTCCGCAACCACCTGTCGGCGATCACCCGCAAGACCGGCGGACGCACCCGCATCGACGCGATCAGGATCGCCACCGAGTCCGGCTGGGTGTGAGCGGCCGGACCTTCGAACGCCCTCGGGCAGAGGACGGCCGGGCAGGTCATCGAGGTTGTACCTGCCCGGCCTCCGTGGGCCCTCACGCCCTGTTCCGGGATCCGACACGAGCATCTCAGAGCCCGAGGGCCGCGGACCAGCGCCGTTCGTCACGTGTACGGCGTGAGACCGTACGCGCGGACCCGGGAGGAACGTCGGTACGGGATGGGCGTTCGGCCCGGCGGCTCCCGGTCGGCGGCCGCCGGGGACCAGTCCCGCGAGCGCCGTGGATCAGGGCCGTGAGCCGCCGCCGTCACCGCATGGATCAGGCCCGTGAGCCGCCGCGGATCAGGCCCGTGAGGTAGCGCCACAGGGAGGAGCGCTGCCGGGCGGACGGGTCGGGCAGGACCTCCCGCGCCACTTCGGGGGCCGGGTCGTCCACCGTCCCGGCCCGTCGCGCGGGCGTAGCGGCGAGCTCGTAGCGCACGGGCAGCGAGCGCAGGCCGCGCATGAACGGCGAGGAACGCCAGGGCAGTTGGTCGGCGGGCAGGGCCAGGTCGAGGTGGTCGAACCGCTCGAAGACGCGTCCCGCTCCCACCGCGGCGACCGTCGAGGCGAGTTCGCGGGCCGGGCACTGGCGCGGGCCCGCTCCCCAGGACAGGTGCGCCCGGGTGCTGATGGTGGTGCCGGAGGCGACGTGGCCGGCGAAGAGCGGATCGGCGTGTGCGGCGGCCGAGGAGACCCACACCGGGTCGCCGGCCCGGATCGTGTAGTTGCCGAGCGGGGTGTCCCGGGCGGCGAAGCGCGGGACGAAGTTCACCAGCGGCGGCTTGCGCATGACGACCCGGTTCATGGTCTCCCTGACCATGCCGGCGGACAGGCTGGCGCGCACGCTGCTCTCGCCCGAGACGACCTCCACGACGGTGTTGGAGATGAGGATGCCGACGTGGTCGGAGGTCATGCCGAGCAGCATGAACAGCTCGCGGGCCAGGTGGTCGAGCGACAGGTCCGGGTGGGCGGCCAGCAGGTAGGAGGGGAAGTCGTCGCCGGGCTTCTCCAGCTTCAGCGCGGCCAGTTCGGCCAGCGTCGCCAGCAGCCGCTCCAGCGCGGCCTCGGCGTCCGGGCCCGCGTCGAGCACGCGCCACATGTCCATCAGCGCGTCGTCGCCCTGGGAGCCCGGGAAGCCGAGCAGGTGGCTGGCCACCATCAGCGGCAGCGGCCGGGAGAACTGCGCCGACAGGTCGGCCACACCGGTCTTCCCGCCCTGCCCGATCAGGGTGATCAGTTCGTCGGCGTAGGCGGTGACGGCGGACTTCAGACGCCTGGCCTGCGGGTGGCGGGGGTCCTGGAACGGCTTGAGGGCGGCGTCCCAGGCGGTGCGCAGCGGCCGGTAGCCGGGGCCGCCCTGGATCAGGATGTGGTTGACCTCCAGGGAGGGGCCGAGCGGCCAGTCGGAGGGCACCCGGCCCTCGGAACGGGCCCGCCAGTTCTCCAGCCCCTTGGGCCAGGCTTCGTCGTCCTGGAGCACCTGGAGCGCCTCGCGGTAGCCGAGGACGAGCCAGGCGGGCACACCCAGCAGGTCGACGGGGGCGACGGGGCCGTGCCGCCGGCGCAGCCGCTCGTACACGAGGGAGGGACGCGTCTCGTAGTCCCGGGTCAGCAGCGGTTCGGGACTCAGCGTCTCCAACCCCGTGTCGTCCAGGTCCACGGAACCGCCGTCGTCCCACTGGGAGTCCATCGTCTTGCCACCCTCCGACACGCCCTGTACCGGCACACCATCAGTCGGTAGCCGGAAACCGTGGGGACCCTACCCCAGGGGCGACTCGCGAGTAACGACGGGGGGGGTGGCCGACGGACGGGCCCGGCGGCGAATCAGGCTCTGCCGCAGCCCAGTTGAGGGCGCCCATGGGGCGTCACGGTGCCGTGGACGAGGAGCATGCGGGCCAGGCAGGAGGCCTCACCCCAGGAAGCTCAGCCGCACCTTGCGATCCGGGTTGTCGCGGTTGGTGTCGACCAGGCACACCGACTGCCAGGTGCCGAGCTCCAGCCGCCCGCCGAGGACCGGCAGGGTCGCGTGCGGCGGGACGAGGGCCGGCAGGACGTGGTCACGGCCGTGCCCGGGGCTGCCGTGCCGGTGCTGCCAGCGGTCGTCGGCGGGCAGCAGCGTGTGCAGCGCGGCCAGGAGGTCGTCGTCGCTGCCGGCGCCGGTCTCCAGCACGGCGATGCCGGCCGTCGCGTGCGGCACGAAGACGTTGAGCAGACCGTCGCGGCCGGCGGCCGCCTCGCGCAGGAAGGACTCGCAGTCGCCGGTGATGTCGACGACCCTCTCCGCGGAACCGGTGGTGACGTTCAGAACTCGGGTGGTGAAGGCATCTGACATGTCTTCCATCCTGACGCACCCGACGGGTTTCTCCCGGACCCGCCCGGCCGTGTTCCGGAACCGGCGTCCGGTGGACGAGACGCCCGTTGACCGTGCGCATGCCGTCTGACTAGGTTCTGCGGCATGTTGCGTTCAGCCCTGCTCACCACGCGCGGTCACATCGACCTGCTGCGGGTGGCCTCCGCCGCGTGTCGCCGCGGCCGCTGACGCCCTTCTCCCCCTTCACCTGCTTTTCCTGCCTCTTCCTTTCCCCGCCTTCGTCGCGCCTGCCCGCCGACCGGTGCTGATCCGGGTCCCGTCGGTGTGCCGCGCCCGTGAGGCGTGCCCTCACCCCGGCCCCCGCTCTCCTCCGTGGAGCCCTCATGAGCATCAGCCATGCCCCGCCGACGCCCTCCGAGCCCGGCGTCTCACCTCCCGATGCCTCCCCTCCCGACCTCCAGCCCCTCGTCCCCGCCTCCTCCCGTCGTGCCCGTGTCCCGCGCTGGCTGCGCCGCGCCAGTGGTCCCGTGCTGCTGGTGGCGCTGTGGCAACTCCTCAGCAGCACCGGCGTGTTGCCCTCGGACGTCCTCGCCTCGCCGGGCCGGATCGCGCGGGTCGCCGGGGACATGGTGGCCGACGGTTCGCTGCCCGCCGCCATGGGCACCTCACTGCAGCGGGTCGCCGCCGGGCTGCTGCTGGGTCTCGTCGTGGGGACCGGACTCGCCCTGCTCTCCGGGCTGTTCCGGATCGGCGAGGACCTCGTGGACGCGCCGCTGCAGATGCTGCGGACCGTGCCCTTCGTGGGTCTCATCCCGCTGTTCATCATCTGGTTCGGCATCGGCGAGGCCCCCAAGGTCGCCATCATCACGCTCGGCGTGACCTTCCCGCTCTACCTCAACGTCTACGCCGGGATCCGGGGCGTGGACGCCCAGCTGATCGAGGCAGGCGAGTCACTGGGACTGTCCCGCCGGGGGCTCGTGCGGCACGTCGTCCTGCCGGGCGCGCTGCCCGGCGCGATGACCGGGCTGCGCTACTCGCTCGGCATCGCCTGGCTCGCGCTGGTCTTCGCCGAGCAGGTGAACGCCGATTCCGGCATCGGGTTCCTCATGGTGCAGGCACGGGACTTCCTGCGGACCGACGTGATCGTGGTCTGCCTCGTCGTCTACGCCTTCCTCGGCCTGCTGGCCGACTTCATCGTCCGCTCCCTCGAAAGGCTGCTGCTGCAATGGCGACCGACGTTCACCGGCCGGTGATCCCGCAGGCGGTCCACGTCCAGGGGCTCACCCGCTCCTTCGACGGACGCGCCGTCATCGACGATCTGCGCCTGGACGTCCGGCCGGGCGAGTTCGTGGCCCTGCTCGGGCGCAGCGGCTGCGGCAAGTCGACGCTGCTGCGCATCCTCGCCGGGCTCGACCGCGAGATCGAGGGCACCGTGCTGGTGCCGCGCCGCAGGGCCGTGGCCTTCCAGTCGCCGCGGCTGATGCCGTGGAAGAAGGTGTGGCGCAACGTCCTGCTCGGCCTGCCGGGCAAGCCCGGGCGCGCCGTCGCCGAGCGGGCCCTGGACGAGGTGGGCCTCGGGCACCGCTCGGACGCCTGGCCCAAGACGCTGTCCGGTGGTGAGGCCCAACGCGCCTCTCTCGCCCGGGCGCTGGTGCGCGAGCCCGATCTGCTGCTGCTGGACGAGCCGTTCGGCGCGCTCGACGCGCTCACCCGGCTCAAGGCGCAGCGGCTGGTGGGCGAACTGTGGCAGCGCCGGGGCTGCGCGGTCCTGCTCGTCACCCATGACGTCGAGGAGGCCGTGCTGCTCGCCGACCGGGTCCTGGTGATGGACGGCGGTGTCATCGCGCACGAGCAGCACGTCGACCTCGACCGGCCCCGCGACCTCACCGACCCGCGTTTCGCCGCACTGCGCGCCGGTCTCCTCGAACGCCTCGGTGTCGAGGGGACCGCCGCGGACGCCGCCTGACCCTCCTCCGCGAACACCCCGTAGGACCCACTCACACGTCTCGCCCGTACGCCCTGCCGTACGGCCCACACGAACGGAACCGGAACCGCCATGCGACGACGCCTCACCCCCGCCGCCCTGCTCCTGCCCCTGGCCCTGCTGCTCACCGCCTGCGGCGGGAACTCGTCCGCCGGCACGTCGGACGGCGGCACCGACGGCCGGGGCCCGGTCACGATCAGCGTCGGTGATCAGAAGGGCGGCTCGGAGGCCATCCTGCGGGCCGCCGGGGAGCTGGAGGACCTCGACTACCGGATCAAGTGGTCGACGTTCACCTCCGGTCCGCCCCTGCTGGAGGCCGTCAACGCGGGGGCCGTCGACATCGGCGGCGTGGGCAACACCCCGCCGGTCTTCGCGGCCGGGGCGGGCTCGAAGATCAAGGTGGTGGCGGCCTGGCACGGCACCTCCAAGGGCGACACCGTCCTCGTCCCGGACGACTCGCCCCTGAAGCGTCCCGAGCAGCTCAAGGGCCGCTCGGTCGCCGTCGCCCAGGGCTCCTCCGCGCACTTCCAGCTGGTGGCGTCCCTGAAGAAGGCCGGGCTGAGGCTGAGCGACGTCGACGTGAAGTACCTCCAGCCGGCCGACGCGCTCGCCGCGTTCACCGCCGGCAAGGTCGACGCGTGGGCGGTGTGGGACCCGTACACCTCGCAGATCCTCAAGGGCGGGCAGGGCCGGGTGCTGACCGACGGCGACGGGGTGACCAACGGGCACACCTTCCAGGTCGCCGCGCCGGCCGCGCTGACGGACGCGCGGAAGGCGGCCGCCGTCGAGGACTACCTGGAGCGGCTGCGGCGCGCCTACACCTGGGTCCACGACCACGAGGAGGAGTGGGCGAGGGTCTGGGCGAAGGAGACCGGGCTCCCCGAGGACGTGGCGCTGGCGGCGGTGAAGCGGACGTACACCACCCGCGTCGCCGTGGCGGTCGACGAGCCGCTGATCGCCTCCGAGCAGGAGATCGCCGACACGTTCACGGCGCTGAAGCTCATCCCGCGCGAGGTCGACTTCGCCGCGTTCACCGACACCCGGTTCAACGGCGACCTGCCGCCGTCGACCACGGCGGCCCGGCCCTCGGAAGGCTCGTAGCGCGGGAAGATCCACGACCGCCGCACGGTTGGTGGAAGTGTGAACAACACACGCGAGGTCGAGGTGGTCGTCGTCGGCGCGGGTCAGGCCGGTCTGGCCGGGGTCTATCACCTGCGGCGGTCCGGTCTCGAGCCGGAGCGCGACTTCGTCGTGCTGGACCACTCCCCCGCGCCCGGTGGCGCCTGGCAGTTCCGCTGGCCGTCGCTGACGTACGGCAAGGTGCACGGGATGCACGCGCTGCCGGGGATGGAGCTCACGGGCGCGGACCCGGCGCGTCCGTCCGCCGAGGTGATCAGCGCGTACTTCGACCGGTACGAGCGGACCTTCGACCTGCGGGTGCGGCGGCCGGTCGACGTCCGGGCGGTACGCGAGGGCACCGGCGGGCGGCTGCGCGTGGAGACTTCGGACGGGGTGTGGTCGACCCGGGCGCTGATCAACGCGACGGGCACCTGGGACCGGCCGTTCTGGCCGCGTTACCCGGGCCAGGAGACGTTCCGGGGACGGCAGCTGCACACCGCGCAGTACCCCGGGCCGGAGGAGTTCGCCGGGCAGCGGGTCGTCGTGGTGGGCGGCGGCGCCTCGGGCACACAGCACCTGCTGGAGATCGCCTCGTACGCCGCGGCCACCACGTGGGTGACGCGCCGCCCGCCCGTCTTCCGGGAAGGGCCGTTCGACGAGAACGCGGGCCGGGCGGCCGTCGCGCTGGTCGAGGAGCGGGTGCGGCAGGGGCTGCCGCCCCGCAGCGTGGTCTCCGTGACGGGGCTGCCGCTGAACGACGCGATCCGGCAGGGCATCGAGGACGGGGTGCTGGACCGGCAGCCGATGTTCGACCGGATCACCCCGGACGGGGTCGCGTGGGACGACGGGCGGCGGGTCGAGGCCGACGTCATCCTGTGGGCCACCGGCTTCCGCCCCGCCATCGACCACCTGGCTCCGCTGCGGCTGCGCGGCCCCGGCGGCGGCATCCGCATGGAGGGGACGCACGCGGCCGCCGATCCCCGTGTCCACCTCGTCGGCTACGGTCCCTCGGCCAGCACGATCGGCGCGAACCGCGCGGGCCGGGCGGCGGTGCGCGACATCCGGCGGCTGCTGGAGCGGGAGCCGGCCGCGGCGTAGGGCGCACCGGCCGCGGCCGGTCCGGAGGTCTGCCGTGCCGCTCCTCAGGGGCGCGCCTCGGCGCTCTTGGCGCGGTGGGCGTTGAACTCCGCGACGTTGCGCGTGTGCTGGCGGTAGTCGGCGGTGAAGCGGGTGTCGCCCGGGCGGACCGTGACGAAGTAGAGCCAGTCGCCCGGGGGCGGGTTGACGGCGGCGCGCACGGCGTCCTCGCCGGGGTTGTCGATCGGGGTGGGCGGCAGACCCATGCGCTGGTAGGAGTTGTAGGGGCTGTCGATCCGGGTGTCGCTCGCGGTGGTGCGCAGGGTGGAGCGGTTCAGGGCGTAGTTGAGGGTGGAGTCCATCTGCAGGGGCATGCCGCGTTCCAGGCGGTTGAAGATCACCCGGGCGACCTTGCCCATGTCGGTGCGGGTGGCGGCCTCCGCCTGGACGATGCTGGCGATGGTGACGGCCTGGTAGACGTTCATGGCGTTGCGCTGCGCGCCGGCGGCGATGGGGGCGCCGTTGAACTTCTCGTTGGCGGTGTCGACCATGAGCCGCAGGAGCTTCTCCGGTTCGGCCTTCTCCGGGAGCGGATAGGTCGCCGGGAAGAGGTACCCCTCCGGGTTGCCCTCGGCGTCGTTCGGCAGTTTCAGCATCGCCTTCGCGACGGACTTCTTCGTGCTGCCGGCGGGCAGGGCGAGGGCCTTGTCGACGGCGGCGTAGACCTGGCTCGCGCGCCAGCCCTCGGGGATCACCAGGGTGGTGGGCCGGCTGTCCTCCTCGGGCGCCAGGGTGAGCAGCGGCACCGCCACGGCGGTACCGACCACGACGGCCCCGGTCACGACGAGGGCGATACGGCCCCGGCGCGTCAGTCGAATCGTGCTCCGTGGCGGAGTGTTCTTCTGCATGCGGGCACGGTAACCCGCATATCGTCACAAACCCGGCATATTTTCATCTTGTCGGCTCCAGTTGGGCGTCCCGGCGTACGAGGGCCGCGTACCGGCCGTCGCGCCGCAGCAGTTCCTCGTGCGTCCCGCGCTCGACGGCCCGGCCCCCGTCGAGGACGACGATCTGGTCGGCGCCGCGGACGGTGGAGAGCCGGTGGGCGATGGTGATCGTGGTGCGGTTCGCCGACAGGGCGTCGATGGCGTCCTGGACGGCGGCCTCGGTGCGGGTGTCCAGCGCGCTGGTGGCCTCGTCGAGGACGAGGACCGGCGGGTCGCGCAGGATCGTGCGGGCGATGGCCAGACGCTGCTTCTCACCGCCGGAGAAGCGGTGGCCGCGCTCGCCGACGACGGTGTCGTACCCGTCGGGCAGGGACGCGATGTGGTCGTGGATCTGTGCGGCCTTCGCTGCCCGGTGCAGTTCCTCGTCGGTGGCGTCGGGCTTGGCGAAGCGCAGGTTGTCGGCGACCGAGGCGTGGAAGAGGTACGTCTCCTGCGAGACGACTCCGACCGCGCGGGCCAGGGTGTCGAAGTCCAGGTCGCGGACGTCGACCCCGTCGAGCGTGACCCGGCCGCCGGTGACGTCGTAGAGCCGGGGCACCAGGTGGCCGAGCGTGGACTTGCCGGCGCCGGTCGGGCCGACGAGGGCGAGGCTGCCGCCCGCCGGGACCGTGAGGTCGATGTCGTCGAGGACCGGGCCGCCCTGGCCGTCGTAGCCGAAGGAGACGTGCTCGAAGGTCACCTCGCCCTTGATCCGGTCGAGGTGGACCGGGTCCGGGCGTTCGGTGATGTCGATCGGCAGGTCGAGGTACTCGAAGATGCGCTGGAAGAGGGCGAGCGAGGTCTGGATCTGCACACCGGTCGACAACAGGCTCACGGCGGGTCGGAACAGGCCCTGCTGGAGCGAGACGAAGGCGACGATCGTGCCGATGGAGACCGCGGGGCCGCCGAACTGGAGCGCCATGCCGGCGGTCCAGTAGATGACGGCGGGCAGCGCGGCCATGACGATCGTGATGACGGCCATGCGCCACCGGCCCGCCATGTTGGACCGCACCTCCAGGTCGACGAGTTCCTCGGACTCGTCGGCGAAGGACTTCGTGAGGGAGTCCGAGCGGCCCATCGTGCGGCCGAGGAGGATGCCGCTGACGGAGAGCGACTCGGTGACGGTGGCGGCCATGGCGGCCATCTGCTTCTGGCGCCGGGTGGTGATCTTCCGGCGTTCGTCGCCGACGCGGCGGCTGATCCACACGAACACCGGGAGCAGCAGCAGCGAGACGACCGTCAGCCGCCAGTCGAGGGCGATCATGGCGACGATCGTGGCGACGACGCTGGTGAGGTTCGAGACCAGGGACGTCGCGGTGGAGGTGACGGTGGCCTGCATGCCGCCGATGTCGTTCGCGATGCGGGACTGCACCTCGCCGGTGCGGGTGCGGGTGAAGAACGCCAGGGACATGCGCTGCAGGCGGCCGTAGACCGCGGTGCGCAGGTCGTGCATGACGCGCTGGCCGACCGTGGTGGAGATGAGGGTCTGCAGCACGCCGAAGACGCTGGTGAGGACGGCGCTGAGGATCATGCCGAGGGCGAGCAGGCTGAGCAGGCCGGTGCGCCCCTCGGGGATGGCGACGTCCAGGATCTCCTTCAGCAGGAAGGGCGTGGCGACCGAGACCAGCGACGCGGCGCCGACCAGCAGGCCGACGATCGCGAGCCGGCCCCGGTAGGGGCGGAACAGCCGCAGGATGCGGCGGACCTGCCGGGGTTGCTCCTCGGCACCGTCGGGTGGGGACCAGGGGGCTTCGCGGTCGGGATGCATGGGCTCCTTCGGGGGCGGTGGGGCCGGGCGGGGCCGCTGCGGGTGCGGCCCCAGGGGCCGGGCGGGTCGGATCGTAGCTCATTGTTACCTATACTCACAATGAACATCATCCTGATATTGTTCCCGCATGACCACGCCCGATTCCGACGGCCTGCTCGCCGAGCAGCTGCTGCGGCTCACCCGCCGGGTGCACCGCATCCAGAAGCGTCATCTGGAGCAGCGCGACCTCGGCATCACCCCGGCCCAGTCCCGGCTGCTGCGCACCCTCGCGCACTGGGGTTCGCCGCCCCGCATGGCCGACCTGGCCGAGCGCCTGGAAGTGGTGCCGCGGGCCGTGACGACGCTGGTCGACGGGCTGGAGGCGGGCGGCAAGGTGCGCCGGGTCCCGGATGCGGCGAACCGCCGGGTGATCCGGATCGAGCTCACGGACGACGGGCGGGCCGCGCTGCGCGAGCTGCGGGCGGCGCGCAGGTCGGCGGCGGAGGAGATCCTCGCGCCGCTGACGCAGGAGCAGCGGGAGTCGCTCGGCGGGCTGCTGGACACCCTGATCGACGGGACGCCGGTGCGCTCCTGCTGACGCCCCGGGGACGCAGCCCGGGCCGTGGCCGCCACTCCGCGCGAGGAGCGGCGGCCACGGCCCGTTTCGCCCGGGACCGGCCGGCGTTCGACCGGGCCGTTCCAGCCAGGTGACCGTGCCTGGGGCGGCCGCCGTCACCGGCCCGGCTCACCTGCCGTCAGCAGCGGTTGCGGTCCTCCGTGACCACCCCCTGCGCGGTGGTCAGCGTGCGGTCGTGGCAGCCGTGCGAGCCGTACAGCCGGTAGCGCTCGCTCGTGGTCCCGACCGCGTGCCGCTGGTCCCGGGGCACGTTCGCCGTGTATGTCGCGTCTCCCGTGTAGGTGTCGTCGAGCCGCGACCAGGCGGTACGCCGACCGCCACGTGTCTCCACGGTCGTGGCGCGGTCGCCGAGGGTCAGGACGGTGCGCAGCCGGTCCCCCGCGCCGAGGGTGGTCGTGCCGTCCATCGTGTACGTGCGGTGTGTGCGCGTGGTGCGTCCGTCCACGGTCACCGTCTCGCTGTCGGTCCACGTGGCGTCGAGGCCGTCCCTGGTCTCGCCGTCGGTCCAGCGGTGCACGGAGGTGTGGGCGAGGGAGCGGCCGACGGTGGTGTGGACACGGCCGTGCGAGGTGTCGACCCAGCCGGCGACGGTGAGGCGGTGGGCGGCGTCGGTGTCCACCCGGTGTTCCGTGCCGGGCGTGTGGACGGAGGAACCGGCCGGGTCGCCCTCCCGGTGCGCGGTGAGCTTCCCGGTGACCCGCGCGCGCCGCTCGTCCTGCCAGACGAGGACGTTCACCGGGGTGCTCCAGCCGGGCTGCCCCTCGGGCACGCCGGTCACCGAGACCTCGACGCGGTGCGGCCGGCCGTCGTTGAGGAGCCCGGCGAACGGGGTGAGGTCGTAGGTGATCGGCTTGATGTCGAAGGCGCGCGGGCCGGGGACGACGTACCAGAGGAACGGGTTGGACCAGCCGCCGGTCCACACGGTCGGGAACGGCGTGGCGATGCCCGCGAGCCGGCCGTCGACACGGATCTGCACCTCGCGGTAGGGGCCGCCGGCGGCCTTGCAGGAGTAGGGCGCCGGGTCGGGCACGGTCAGGTACCAGTACTCCTCGCAGCCGCCGCCGGAACCGGTCGCGTACACCTCGGCGACGACGCGCTCGCTGTTGCGCGGGGTGGTGAGGGTGGTGCCCTCGTCGAGGGTGAGGACCCGGTCGGGCAGCGCGGGGTCGGGGCGGCCCGGGTGGAAGGTCAGCGTGACCTCGACGTCGAGCACGCCGGTGTAGGTGTCGTCGACGACGTTCCCGATGAGCATCTCGACGTCCTGGACGTCGCGGAGGGTGTCGGCGTAGCGGGTGACGTCCTTCTCCACCGACCACGCGATGCCGTCGGGCGAGGGCTGCGGGGTCGAGGTGCGGAAGATCTCGACACCGCCCACGTGGAGGTAGCCGAGCCGGTCGTACTGACGCCCCTTCACCCGGCCGTCGAGCCGCAGCACCACCTTGCTCCAGCGGTCTCCGCAGTCCTCGGGCGGGGCGTACGTGCCGCGGTAGGGGGTGAAGTCGCGGAACTGCGCCCGCGCGAGGGTGACGTCGCAGGACTTCCCGGACGGCCTCTCGACGGGCGGGGCGGCCGTGACGGGGTCGTGCCAGTCGGTGCCGAACTCGGCGGGGACGTCGGCCGCGTGGGCGGGACCGGTCCCGAGGAGGGTGCTCGCCAGGAGAGTCGCCCCGGCAAGCATGGACATGACGATCCGTCTCTTCATGGGCGGTGTTCTACGGGGAGTCCGCCGCCCGCGCAATGCGCACCGGCCCCCCGGGGCGGCCCTGTTCCCGTCCGTGTCGGCCGGTTCCGTTCGGTGAGCGGAAAACCTGTTGCCTCCGACCACGTGCCGAAGCGAACCTGTCACGGTTTGCTGCCCTCGGCCCGCCCCGCCGTGGCCGCCCTCCTGTCCGCTCCCCCTCCCCCATCCCCTGACACGAGCCACTGGGACGTCATGCAGATTCAAGACCTTCCGTATCCCGACCCGGGCGTGCCCGACGCGCGTTCGGGGCCCCGATTCCTGTGGTGGCTCTTCCGCAATCAGCTGGGCGGTCAGCTCAAGTCGCTCGCCTGGGGGCTGCTGCACTTCGCCTCCGTCGCCGCCCTGCCGTTCTGCGTCGGTGTCGCCGTGCAGGCCGTCGTCGACCGTTCCGGCTCGCGACTGGCCCTGGCGGGCGGACTGCTGGCGCTGGCCTGCGTCGGCAACGCGGTCGGCGACACCTTCCTGCACCGCACCGCCATCACCAACTGGATCACCGCGGCCGCCCGCGTCCAGCAGCTCCTCGCCCGCAAGGCCGCCCGGTTGGGTTCGGCGCTCACCCGGCGCGTCGCCGCCGGTGAGGTCGTCGCCGTGTCCACGGGCGACGTGGAGAAGATCGGCTGGTTCGTCGAGGCCCTGTCCCGGTTCACCGCGGCCCTCGTCACCATCGTGCTGGTCTGCGCCGGCCTGCTCGTCTACCAGCCGGCGCTCGGCGTGGTCGTCGCCGTGGGCCTGCCCGCGCTGGCGCTCGCCGTGCTGCCGCTGCTGCCCCGCGCCACCCGGCGCGCCGACGTGCAGCGCGAGAAGGCCGGACGCGCCACCGAACTCGCCTCGGACACCGTCGCCGGTCTGCGCGTGCTGCGCGGCATCGGCGGGGAGGAACTGTTCCTCGACCGCTACCGCAGCGCCTCCCAGGAGGTCCGCCACGCGGCCGTGCGCAGCGCCCGGATGTGGTCCCTGATCTCCGCGATCCAGGTGCTGCTGCCGGGGCTGCTGCTGATCGCCGTCGTCTGGCACGGCGTGGGGCTGGCCCGCGAGGGCCGGATCACCGTCGGCGAACTGGTCACCGTCTACAGCTCGGTGATGGTCCTCACCTATCCCCTGCGGCACTTCGAGGAGATCGCGATGGCGTACTCCTTCTCGCGGCCCTCCGCGAAGCGGGCCGCGGGCGTGCTGTCGCTGGAGCGGGCCACGGACACCGCCGGATCGCGCGCCGCCGAGGTTCCCTCGGGCGATCTGTACGACCCGCGGACCGGACTGCTCGCGCAGGCCGGCCTGATGACCGCCGTGGTCTGCGGCGACCCGGACGCGGCGGGCCGGCTGGCCGAACGGCTGGGCGGGCACCCGTCGCAGGAGAGCGTGTCGGTGCTGCTCGGCGGAGTGCCGCTGGACGACCTCCCGCTGGACAGCGCCCGTACGGCCGTCCTCGTCCAGGACAAGGACCCGGTGCTGCTGTCGGGCACGCTGCGCGAGCTGCTGGACGTGCCCGCCTCGGGCGGCGTCTCACCCGAGGCCGCGCTGGCGGCCGCGCAGTGCGACGACGTGCTGGCGGCGCTGGTGCAGGGCTCGCTGGACGCGGCCGACCCCATGGACACGCGGATCACCGAACGCGGCCGGTCCCTGTCCGGCGGCCAGCGGCAGCGGCTCGCGCTCGCCCGGTCGCTGATCACCGACCCGGAGGTGCTCGTCCTGGACGAGCCGACCTCGGCCGTCGACTCGCACACCGAGGCGCGGATCGCCCAGAGCGTACGGGAGTTGCGTGCCGGGCGCACGACCGTGGTGTTCACCTCCTCCCCGCTGCTGCTGGACCGCGCCGACCGGGTGGCGTTCCTGCACGAGGACGAGGTCGTGGCGGTGGGCGCCCACCGGGAGCTGGTGCACACCGAGCCCCGCTACCGGGCCGTGGTCACCCGCGAGACGGACGACGAGGTGCTGGACGGCTCCGTCGCCCTGACGGACGTACTGCAGGAACTGGAAGAGATCGAGGAGAAGGCATGATCGGCGTCGCGCCCCCGGCGTACGACCCGGCGGCCCCGACGACGGCGAGCACCCTGCCCGTCGGTGCTCCGGCGACCGTCCGCGCGTACGTGACCGAGCTGCTGCGGCGGCACCGCCGGGCGTTCCTGCTGCTGATCGCCGTCAACACGGCGGCCGTCATCGCCTCGATGGCCGGTCCGTGGCTGCTGGGCGGGCTCGTGGAGCGGGTGTCCGACGGGACCGCCGAACTGCGGCTGGAGCTCACCGCCGGGCTGTTCGTCGTGGCGCTGGCCGTGCAGGCGGTGTTCGTCCGTCAGGTGCGGCTGCGCGGCGCGATGCTGGGCGAGCGGATGCTGGCCGACCTGCGCGAGGACTTCCTCGTCCGGTCGGTCGGGCTGCCGCCGGGCGTGCTGGAACGCGCCGGGACGGGCGACCTGCTGTCCCGCATCACCACGGACATCGACCGGCTGGCCAACGCGATGCGCGAGGCCGTGCCGCAGCTGTCGATCGGCGTGGTGTGGGTGGTCCTGCTGATGGGCGGACTGGTCGTCACGGCACCGCCGCTGGCGCTCGCCGTGCTGCTCGCGCTGCCCCTGCTGATCGTCGGCTGCCGCTGGTACTTCCGGCGGGCACCGGCCGCCTACCGCTCGGAGGCCGCCGGATACGCCGCGGTGGCCGCCGCGCTCGCCGAGACCGTGGACGCGGGCCGGACCGTGGAGGCCCACCGCCTGGGCGAGCGCCGGGTCGCGCTGTCCGAGCAGCGGATCCGGGAGTGGACGGCCTGGGAGCGCTACACGCTCTGGCTGCGGTCGGTGCTCTTCCCGGTCATCAACGTCACCCACGTGACCGTGCTCGCCTCGGTGCTGCTGATCGGCGGTGTGTTCGCGCTGCACGGCTGGATCGACGTGGGCCAGCTCACCACCGGCGCGCTGATCGCGCAGATGCTGGTCGACCCGGTCGGCATGATCCTGCGCTGGTACGACGAGTTGCAGGTGGCGCAGGTGTCGCTGGCCCGGCTCGTCGGGGTCCGGGACATCGAGCCGGAGGCCGGGGACGCCGCGGTGGTGCCCGAGGGACGCCACGTGCGCGCGGACCGGGTCCACTTCGGCTACCTGGAGGGCGTGGACGTCCTGCGCAAGGTGTCCCTGGAGGTCACGCCCGGCACCCGGCTGGCCCTGGTCGGCCCCTCCGGCGCGGGCAAGTCCACGCTGGGCCGGCTGCTCGCCGGGATCTACGCGCCGCGGGACGGCCGGATCACGCTGGGCGACGCCGAGCTGTCCCGGATGCCCGCCGAGCGGGTCCGCGCGCACGTGGCCCTGGTCAACCAGGAGCACCACGTCTTCGTCGGCTCCCTGCGCGACAACCTGCGGCTCGCCCGGACCGGCGCGGTCGACGCCGAACTGTGGGCGGCGCTGGGCGCGGTCGACGCGGACGGCTGGGCCCGCGCCCTCGACGACGGCCTGGACACCGAGGTCGGCTCGGGCGGCCTGGCGCTCACCCCGGCGCAGGCCCAGCAGATCGCCCTGGCCCGCCTGGTGCTGGCCGACCCGCACACGCTGGTCCTCGACGAGGCGACCTCTCTGCTCGACCCGCGCGCCGCCCGCCACCTGGAGCGCTCCCTGGCCCGGGTCCTCGACGGCCGCACGGTGATCGCCATCGCGCACCGGCTGCACACCGCGCACGACGCCGACGTCATCGCGGTCGTCGAGAGCGGGCGGATCAGCGAGCTGGGCAGCCACGAGGAGCTGGTCGCGGCGGACGGGGCGTACGCGGCCCTGTGGCGGTCCTGGCACGGCTGAGCGGCCGGCGGCGGGGGCGGACTCCGGCGGGACCGTGGCGTTGCGCGGTCCCGAGGCTCGGTGGAAGGCTGGAAGCAGGCACCGGCTCGGGGAACGCCCAGGGCCCGGTCCCGGGCGGCGCCGGTGCCGTGCGGCGGCGGCCCGGCGCGGGCCACGGTGAGACGGGCCCGTCCCGACCCCCTGGAGGTACCCGTGAACAGCTCCGACGGCTGGGGAGACGACGTCTACCAGCCGGATCAAGACGAGCAGAGGGAGGACACGGGGCTGCTCGACGCCGAGGACACGCTGGAGTACGACGGTGTCGACGATCCCCTGGACCGGGGCTGGTCACCGCCGGAGCGGCCGTGGGCCGTCGAGCACCTCGGGGTGACGGCGGCCGAGCGGCAGCGGGGCGAGACGCTGGACCAGCGGCTCGCCGAGGAGCTGCCGGACGCCGTCGCCCCGGACGGCGACGGTCTCGGGGACTGCGCGGGCAGCGACGGGGAACTCCTGGACAACGAGGTCGGCGCCGCCCGCTCCGGCCGCCTCGTCGCCCCCGACGAGGGCGCCCACGAGGACGAGGAGGCCGCGCTGGTCGCCACGGACGTGGGGATCGACGGCGCCGCGGCCTCGGCCGAGGAGGCGGCCGTCCACATCGTCGACGAGGACGCCCTGCCCGGTTGATCACCCCCGATGGCACCGATCGATCGCACCGGCCGATCGCAGAACGGACCCGAGCCGCCCGAGGAGCACCCATGCAGCAGGACAAGCACCCCGACTACCACCCCGTCGTCTTCCGCGACCGCGCCGCCGGGTACGCCTTCCTCACCCGGTCCACCGCGACCAGCGACCAGACCATCGAGTGGGACGACGGCGAGACCTACCCGGTCGTGGACGTGGAGATCTCCTCGGAGAGCCACCCCTTCTACACGGGCAAGGCCCGCACGGTGGACACGGAGGGCCGGGTCGCGGCCTTCGAACGGCGCTACGGCAGCGGCTGAGCCCCTCGGGTGGCCCGCCCGGCAGCGTCCAGGGCAGCGACTGAGCCCTGCAAGGAGCCCGCCCGGCAGCGCTACGGCAGCGGCCGAGCCCCGGCGGGAGCCGCCCGGCGGTCAGATCACGTTGAGCGCCGCCGCGCAGCCCACCCCGCCGAGCAGCATGAACGCCGGCATCAGCACGCGGAGCTCGACCCAGCTGCCCGCCCGGAACCGCATGAACTTCGGCGGCCCCACGGGGTACCAGCGCTTGCGCCCCACGGGAATGGGCCACAGGATCGGGCAGCCGGAGACGGTCAGCGCGTCCCCGATGTCGTGCACGATCGCGCCCAGCACGACCGGCAGCCCCAGCCACAGGTACTCCTGGCCCGGCGCCGTGAACAGCCAGTCCGCGCCGTTGCCCGGCTTGTCCAGCATGCCCGCCAGGATCCACGCCGTGGTCGCGGCCAGGAGCCACACCAGGACGTCGGCGCTGGAGCCGCGGGTCGCCCGCCACAGCAGGCCCTCGATGGCCAGGACCAGATGCACGAAGAGGATCGCGAGCACGCCCCAGCGGTCGCTGGTGAGCGCCACGACCGAGGTGCCCGCGCCGATCAGGACCGCCCACAGCCAGGTGTGCGTGAGCGTGCGGTGCCCGCCGGAGCGGCGCGGGTCGCCCTGCTTCTTCGTGGCCTTGTAGACGGCGTACGACAGCTTGTCGACGATCTCGCACAGCCAGCGCGACAGCGGCCCGAAGGACCGGGAGATGGTGGCCGCCTTGTGGTCCAGGTCCGGGGCGAGGGCGGCTCCGGCGCAGATCAGGGCGCCGACGAGGAGGACCGGCCAGGGCATCGGCTGCCCGGCGGCGGCCGCGGCCGCACCGACGCCGAGCCAGGCGGCGGCGCCCGACAGTGAGTGTGCTGGTCCCATCATGGCCGTTGCCCGCCCCTATTCCTCGTGTGCCGCTGTCCAGTTGACCGGGAGCGCTGACGCGTCGTCGGCGCCCCAGCGTAGCGTCGGTGATCTTCGGGGCGGCAGCCGATTCCCGCATCGGGGACCGGGCCAGGCAAGATGGGGGCGTGACCCTCATCGATCAGCTGCCGCGGACCGCCGACCCCGACGCCCTGTACGAAGCCTTCGAGTCGTGGGCCGGCGAGCGGGGGCTCACGCTCTATCCCCACCAGGAGGAGGCGCTGATCGAGGTGGTCTCCGGCGCGAACGTGATCGTGTCGACGCCCACCGGCTCCGGCAAGAGCATGATCGCGGCGGGTGCGCACTTCGCGGCCCTGGCCCGCGACGAGGTCACCTTCTACACGGCTCCGATCAAGGCGCTGGTGTCGGAGAAGTTCTTCGAGCTGTGCAAGATCTTCGGCACGGAGAACGTGGGCATGCTCACCGGCGACGCCTCGGTCAACGCCGACGCCCCGGTCATCTGCTGCACCGCCGAGGTCCTGGCGTCGATCGCGCTGCGCGACGGCAAGGACGCGGACGTCGGCCAGGTCGTGATGGACGAGTTCCACTTCTACGCCGAGGGCGACCGCGGTTGGGCCTGGCAGATCCCGATCCTGGAGCTGCCGCAGGCGCAGTTCGTGCTGATGTCGGCGACGCTCGGCGACGTCTCCTTCTTCGAGAAGGACCTCACCCGCCGCACCGGCCGCCCCACGGCGGTGGTCCGCTCGGCCACCCGCCCGGTGCCGCTGTCCTACGAGTACCGCTTCACGCCGCTCACCGAGACGCTCACCGACCTGCTCCAGGCCCGGCAGGCGCCCGTGTACATCGTGCACTTCACGCAGGCCCAGGCCGTGGAGCGGGCGCAGGCGCTGATGAGCATCAACATGTGCTCGAAGGAGGAGAAGGAGCAGATCGCCGACCTGATCGGCAACTTCCGCTTCACCACCAAGTTCGGCCGCAACCTGTCCCGTTACGTCCGGCACGGCATCGGCGTCCACCACGCCGGCATGCTGCCCAAGTACCGCCGCCTGGTGGAGAAACTCGCGCAGGCCGGTCTGCTGAAGGTCATCTGCGGCACGGACACGCTCGGCGTCGGCGTCAACGTCCCCATCCGCACGGTGCTGTTCACGGCCCTCACCAAGTACGACGGCACGCGCGTGCGCACCCTGCGGGCCCGGGAGTTCCACCAGATCGCGGGCCGCGCCGGCCGGGCCGGCTTCGACACGGAGGGCTTCGTCGTCGCGCAGGCCCCCGAGCACGTCGTGGAGAACGAGAAGGCCCTCGCCAAGGCCGGCGACGACCCCAAGAAGCGCCGCAAGGTCGTCCGCAAGAAGGCACCGGAGGGGTTCGTCGCCTGGTCGGAGCAGACCTTCGAGAAGCTCATCGCCTCGGAACCGGAGCCGCTGACCTCCCGGTTCCGGGTGACGCACACGATGCTGCTGTCGGTGATCGCCCGCCCCGGCAACGCCTTCGACGCGATGCGCCGGCTGCTGGAGGACAACCACGAGCCGCGCAAGCAGCAGCTGCGGCACATCCGCCGGGCCATCGCCATCTACCGCTCGCTGCTCGACGGCGGCATCGTCGAGAAGCTCGACGAGCCGGACCCCACCGGCCGCATCGTCCGCCTCACGGTCGACCTCCAGCAGGACTTCGCCCTCAACCAGCCCCTGTCCACGTTCGCGCTCGCCGCGTTCGAGCTGCTCGACCCCGAGTCGCCGTCGTACGCGCTCGACATGGTGTCCGTGGTTGAGTCGACGCTGGACGACCCGCGGCAGATCCTCGCCGCCCAGCAGAACAAGGCGCGCGGCGAGGCCGTCGCCCAGATGAAGGCCGACGGCGTCGAGTACGAGGAGCGCATGGAGCGCCTCCAGGACATCACGTACCCGAAGCCCCTGGAGGAGCTGCTCTTCCACGCATACAACACGTATCGCAAGAGCCACCCCTGGGTCGGTGACCACCCGCTGTCGCCGAAGTCGGTCATCCGTGACATGTACGAACGTGCCCTGTCCTTCACGGAGTTGGTGTCCCACTACGAGCTGGCCCGCACCGAGGGCATCGTGCTGCGCTACCTGGCCAGCGCCTACAAGGCCCTCGACCACACCGTCCCGGACGACCTGAAGTCCGAGGATCTGCAGGACCTGATCGAGTGGCTGGGCGAGATGGTGCGCCAGGTCGACTCCAGTCTGCTGGACGAGTGGGAGCAGCTGGCCAACCCGGAGGAGATGACCGCCGAGGAGGCCCAGGAGAAGGCCGACGAGGTCAAGCCGGTCACCGCCAACGCGCGCGCCTTCCGCGTCCTGGTCCGCAACGCCATGTTCCGCCGCGTCGAACTGGCCGCCCTGGACCAGGTCGAGGAGCTGGGCGAGATGGACGGGGAGTCCGGCTGGGACGCCGACGCCTGGGGCGAGGCGATGGACAAGTACTGGGACGAGTACGACGACCTCGGCACCGGCCCCGACGCACGCGGCCCGAAGCTGCTGCTCATCGAGGAGGAGCCGCGGAACGGGCTGTGGCGGGTCCGGCAGATCTTCCACGACCCGAACGGCGACCACGACTGGGGCATCAGCGCGGAGATCGACCTCGCCGCCTCGGACGCGGAGGGCCGCGCGGTCGTGCGCGTCACCGACGTCGGCCAGCTGTGACCGGCCGGGCAGCAGCGAGCACAGGAGCATCTCACCCATGACGACGAACCCGGCCGAAAGGCTCGTCGACCTGCTCGACCTGGAGCAGATCGAGGTCGACATCTTCCGTGGCCGCAGCCCGCAGGAGTCCCTGCAGCGGGTCTTCGGCGGGCAGGTGGCGGGCCAGGCCCTGGTCGCCGCCGGCCGCACCACCGAGGGCGACCGACCCGTGCACTCGCTGCACGCCTACTTCCTGCGTCCCGGCCGCCCGGGCGTGCCGATCGTCTACCAGGTGGAGCACGTGCGCGACGGGCGCTCCTTCACCACCCGGCGGGTCACGGCCGTCCAGCAGGGCCGCACGATCTTCAACCTCACCGCCTCCTTCCACAAGCCGGAGGACGGCGGCTTCGAGCACCAGCTGCTGCCGGCCCGGGAGGTACCCGACCCCGAGTCGCTGCCCACCGTCACGGACGAGATCCGCGAGCACCTGGGCACCCTGCCCGAGCAGCTGGAGCGGATGGCCCGCCGCCAGCCCTTCGACATCCGCTACGTGGACCGGCTGCGCTGGACCGCCGAGCAGGTCCAGGACGCCGAACCGCGCAGCGCCGTGTGGATGCGTGCCGTCGGGCCGCTCGGCGACGACCCGCTCGTGCACACCTGCGCCCTCACCTACGCCAGCGACATGACCCTGCTGGACGCCGTCCGCATCCCGGTCGAGCCGCTGTGGGGGCCGCGGGGCTTCGACATGGCCTCCCTCGACCACGCGATGTGGTTCCACCGCCCGTTCCGGGCGGACGACTGGCTGCTGTACGACCAGGAGTCCCCCATCGCGGTCGGCGGCCGGGGTCTGGCGCGCGGCCGGATCTACGACCGCGACGGCCGGCTGGTGGTGTCGGTCGTGCAGGAAGGGCTCTTCCGGAAGCTGGGCTGACGCGGGCGTGGTCCGGCCGGGTGGCTCCGATCGCGCCCGGGTCCCGATCCGGCGACCATGGCAGGAGGCGGCCTTCGTCCGTGTCACGCGCCCGCCGATCCGGGAGGTGACCACGCTGCACACCGTGCTCCCCGTGCTGTTCGCGGTCTGCGCGGCCCTCAGCAACGCCGTCGCGACGGTGCTGCAGCGCAAGGCGGCGCTGTCCGTGCCGCGCTCCGAGGGCCTGCGCGCCGGACTGATGCTCGATCTGCTGCGCCGGCCGGTCTGGCTGGCCGGCATCCTCGCGGTGATCGGCGCCGCGGTCTGCCAGGCGCTGGCGCTGGCGACCGGCCCTCTGACGATCGTGCAGCCGCTGTTCGTGCTGGAGCTTCCCCTCACTCTGGTCGTCGCCTCTCTGCTGATGCACCGGCGGCTGCCGCGCTCGGGCTGGCTGGCCGTGACGGTGGTGGTGGCGGGGCTGGCCGTCGCGCTCGCCGCCGCCTCTCCCTCCGGCGACCGCACCCATGTGGAGCTGGGCCGCTGGATCCCCGCGCTCGCCGTGTGCGCGGGCGCCGTCGTGGGTCTCGCCCTCGCGGCCCTCAAACGCCCGGAGGGCCGTGCCCGGGCGGCCTGCCTGGGTGCCGCGACGGCGATCAGTTACGCGGTGACCGCGGCCCTGATGAAGGCGGCCACCCACATCCTGGACGAGCAGGGGCTCGTGGCCTTCCTCACCACCTGGCAGACGTACGCGTTCGCCGCGACCGGCGTGTGCGCCCTGTTCCTGCTGGAGAACGCCATGCAGGCCGGTCCCCTGGTGGCCTCGCAGCCCGCGCTCACCCTCGGCGACGCCCTGGTGAGCCTCGCCCTCGGCATCCTGCTGTACGAGGAGACGGTCCGCTCCGGGTGGTGGCTGCTGCCCCAGCTGTTCGGTGTCGCGCTGATCGCCGCGGGGGTGTTCGCCCTGGCGCGGATCCCCCTCACCCAGTCGCTGGTGGCGCCGGACGAGGAACGGCGGACGGTGGACGCGCCCTGAGCGGCGGGCGGTGGACGCATCCTGAGTGACGGGCAGTGGGGCCTCCTTAGCGGCGGGCAGTGGGGCGTCCTGAGCGGCGGACGGTGGATGTGTCCTGGCCGGTGGGCCGCCGGCCGGAGCCCGGACAGTGACAGTGGGCGGGGGTCAGGCGGCCGGCTGGCACCGGGGGCACCACACCGTGCCGCGGCCCGCCATCCGGGTGCGGCGCAGTGCGGTGCCGCAGCGCGGGCACCGCGGGTCGTGGTCGTCGCGCCGGCCGGTGAGCCACGAGTCGCGCGGCGGGACACGGCCCGCCGAGACGGAAGTGCGCAGGGTGCGGCGCATCTCCCCGTACAGGCGTCGGCGGTCGGCCTCGGTGAGGTCGCGCGCCGGACGGTCGGGACGCAGGCGGGCTCGCCACAGGATCTCGTCGGCGAGGAGGTTGCCGAGGCCGGCCAGGACGGACTGGTCGGTGAGCGCCGTCTTGAGGTGCCCGCGCCGGGCCGCGAGCAGGGTCTCGAACTCCGTCCTGTCCACCGCCAGCGCGTCGGGACCCTGCCGGCCGAGCAGCCGGTCCACGTCGGAGTCGTCGTGAGCGAGCCAGAGGCCCTGAAGCTTGCGCTGGTCACGGAAACGGAGCCGGCGGCCACCGCCCAGTGTGAACAGCACACGGTCGTAGGCCTCGACCGGGTCCTCGGTGCGGGCGCAGACCAGGCTGCCGGTCATGCCGAAGTGCAGGACGAGGGTGGGGCCGCCGGTGCGGGCGAGCAGCCACTTGCCGTGCCTCCGGGGTGTGCCGAACCGCCGCCCCACCAGCGCGTCGCGCAGACCCCGGGCATCGATCCCGTGCAGGACGCCCGGGTCGCGTACGTCCACGTGCCGGATCATCCGGCCGCTCGCGCAGGACTCCAGCACCAACCGGAAGCCCTCGACATCAGGCAGTTCGGGCATGGCCTGCCCCCTTCCTCCGGCCTCCGGCCCGCGACGAGCGGCGGCAGGCGGCGGGAGGCCGGTGATCTCCGCCGCCGGCGGGCCGTGCGCCCACCTGGAGGCGTGCCGCCCGGGTTGCTTCAGCCGGGTACCGCGTCCGCGGCACATCAGACGGTCACCTGCCCGGTGGGCCGCACCGGGCGGGGCGGGGCGGACAGGGGAAAGGAGCGCTGCCAGAACCCGACGTCATGCCACTCCCCGTGCTTGTAGCCCGCTGCCCGCAGCGTCCCGCACGCGGTGAAGCCGAGCGTTTCGTGCAGGCGCACGCTCGGGTCGTTGGGCAGTCCGATCACCGCGACCACGCTCTTGAAGCCCTGCTCCTCCAGGGACGTCAGCAGGTGGGTGTAGAGGGCGGAGCCGAGACCCAGCCGCTGGTGCCGGTGGGAGACGTACACCGTCGCCTCCGCCGTCCAGTCGTAGGCACTGCGGGCCTTCCAGGGGCCCGCGTAGGCGATGCCGGCGACCACGCCGTCGACCTCGGCAACGAGCCAGGGGTAGCGCTCCCGGAGGCGCTCCAGGTCCTCGGTCCACTCCTGCGCCGTCTGCGGTTCCGTGCGGAAGTTGACCGTGCTCGTCTCGATGTAGTGGTTGACGATGTCGCAGACGGTGGGCATGTCGGCGACGGTGGCTGGACGGATCTCGACCGGGTGTCGTTCGGGGTTCACGTGTGGTCGTCCTTCGGTGTTCCTCGGTATTCGATGGGCGTGCGCCTCTTCGCTGCGTCCCGTTGACCTCCCGGATTGCCGATGGGGCCTTGCCCACGGGGCCGGGCGGGTGGCATCGACACGCTCCTGGCCGATCGCCGGCCTCTGCGCCGCAGCCGGCCCAGCAGGCCGTTCGGCTGAGGCACGGGGGGCGAGGTCGGTGCAGTGAATGGTGTCGGCTCGGTGGGCGGTGTCAGCTCGGTGGGTGGTGTCAGCTCGGTGGGTGGTGTCGGCTCCCGGAGTGATGCCGATTCTGTTGGTCGGGTCGGCGCCACGCGTGGTGTCGTCTCCGCGGCAGGCGGTGCCTGCTCCAGGGGCGAGCCCGGACGTGGTGCCGGGCGCATTCTGCGTGCCGTCTCCATCGTGTGGGCCAGGTCCGCGCGGATCCAGGCCACTTCGTCGGGCTCGCCGGCCGTCATGAGCCGCTGGGCGAGCTCGGCGGCCGGTGAACCGGGCACCCCGTGGGAAGGGAGGCGAGGGCGGAGGCGGTCCAGCTGGGCCCGCTCCCAGGGGTCCTCGACGACCTCCGCCACGTCGGCGGGGGCCAGGAGGCTCGCGACCGCCGCCGCGTGCGCCCACGGGTCGTCGCCCGCCTGCCGCAGCAGGAATCCGCTGTGACGTCCCCGCCAGTTGCGGGGGCGACGGTCCAGCCCGCTCTTCAGCCCGCCCCGCATCTCCGCGGGCAGACGCCCCGACAGCAGCCGGGCGTTGCTCGCCTCGGCCGCGAATTGCCGTAGTTCCTCGGCCAGATACAGCCAGACGACGGTCCTGTAGCGGTTGAGGTAAAACCTCACCGGCACGACCAGGCCGAAGCGGGCGAGGCTCGTGAACCGCGTCGGCGCGATCTCCATGAGCGCGGCGCTCTCGGTTGTGCCGGTGGTCCTGACGCGTTCCCGGAGGCCGTCGGGGAAGCGGTCGGCGGCACGCAGCCGGTCGAGCTCCGTGCCTGTGACGCAGGGGGCTCCGCCGCCTTCGTCCGGGACGGTTCGGACGAGCCCCAGGTTCACCGCGAGGTCGAACTCGCCTCGTTTGAGGCCGAGTTCGCGGGCGGCCCGGCTCGGGCCGAAGGTGGGGCGGTCGGTTTTCGCGATCGTGTCTGACATGCTCGTCTCCCCCGTGGAGTCAATGGCTTGACGCCGACACCTACCGTGGTCCCGGTTCACGGTCCCGTGCTGGCCCCCGTGCCTGGTCCCCGGTCCCCGTGTCTGATCGCCGTGCAGGGTCACCGTGTGCGGTCGCGATGAGGGGTCAGCTGCGGTCGCCGTGCAGGTCACCGTGTGCGGTCGGTCGGCGTGTGCGTCGTCGTGGAAAAACCGTAGCCGGTTCCGCGCACCTCGTGGCGAGCCTGTGGATAACTCCGCGGAGATGAAGAACGCGCTGGTCAGGCGTCTGTGGGGGGCTTTCGTTCGGGCTGGCGGGCGTCCACGTCGAGGTGCTCGCCGACCCGGTTGACCAGCAGTGTCATCTCGTACGCGATCTGGCCTATGTCGGCCTCCGCGCCACTGAGGACGCACAGGCAGCTGCCCGTGCCGGCCGCCGTGACGAAGAGCACCGCGTCGTCGAACTCGATCATCGTCTGGCGGACACTGCCCGCGCCGAAATGCCGTCCTGAGCCCTTGGCCAGGCTGTGCAGCCCGGACGACACGGCCGCGAGGTGCTCGGCGTCCTCGCGGCGCAGTCCGGTGCTCGCGCCCGTCACCAGGCCGTCGTTGGACAGGACCAGTGCGTGCCGGACCTCGTGGACGCGCTCGGTCAGGTCGTCCAGCAGCCAGTCGAGTCCCTGGTTCTGCGCCATGTCCCGATCTCCCCGTTTTCTCCCCGTGCGATTCTCCTCCTGGCCGGAGGATCTCCACGCCAGCCTTCCCCAGGACCGCGGCCGGGGCAAGGAGGATGGGAGCCATGGCAGAGAAGATGACCGACGCGCAATGGCGGGAGTTCGTCTCCCACGGCACCCGCACCGGAAAGCTCTCGACGGTCCGGGCCGACGGCAGCCCGCACGTGACGCCGATCTGGTTCGTGCTGGACGGGGAGGAGCTGGTGTTCAACACCGGCGAGAGCAGTGTGAAGGGCCGCAACATCGCCCGCGACGGCCGCGTCGCCCTGTGCGTGGACGACGACCGGCCGCCGTACTCGTTCGTCGTGCTGACCGGCCGGGCACGCATTTCGGACGACCTCGACGACGTACGGCGCTGGGCCACCCGCATCGGCGCCCGGTACATGGGCGAGGAGCGCGCCGAGGAGTTCGGCGCCCGCAACGGCGTGCCGGGGGAACTCCTCGTCCGCGTCACGATCGACCGGGTGCTGGCGGAGCGGAACGTCGCGGACTGACCACGCGGTCACGGGGTCAGCCGACCGAGTCGAGGAGCCGGGCGGTGTGCATCCGTCCGGCGTACTCGACGAGCCGGATCAGCACCTCCTTTCCGGAGTCGCGGTCCCGTGCGTCGCAGAGCACGACGGGCGTGCCCCGGTCGAGGTCGAGGGCGCGCGAGACGTCCGGTGCGCCGTGCCGCCGGGCGCCGGCGAAGCAGTTGACGGCGACCACGAACGGGATGCGCCGGTGCTCGAAGTAGTCGACCGCGGGGAAGCAGTCCTCCAGGCGCCGGGTGTCCGCGAGGACCACCGCACCGAGGGCCCCCTGGGCGAGCTCGTCCCACAGGAACCAGAACCGGTCCTGGCCGGGCGTGCCGAACAGGTACAGGGACAGGCCGGAGCGGATGGTGATGCGCCCGAAGTCCATGGCGACGGTCGTGGTGGTCTTGTGGTCCACACCGTCGGTGTCGTCCACCGACTGGCCGGCCTCGCTCAGGAGTTCCTCGGTGCGCAGGGGCCGGATTTCGCTGACGGCGCCGACCAGGGTGGTCTTGCCCACCCCGAACCCACCGGCGACCAGGATCTTCAACGCCAGCGCGGCACTCTCGCCGTCCGCGGCGTCGGAGTGTTCGGAGATCATTGATCACTTCTCTCTGGAGTGCGGACGGGTCGGTTCGTCTCTGTGGGACGCCAGGTTGTCTACGCGCTGTGGCGCTACGGCGTTACAGCGCCCTCAGCCCTTCGATGACCTCGCGCAGGATGCGTTCGTCGGGCAGTTGCGCCGGTGGCACGGGGCGGCTGACGATGACGCAGCCGAGTTCCAGGAGGTCGCCCAGGAGGACCCTGACGACGCCCACGGGCAGGTCCGCGCCGGCTGCGAGTTCGGCGACCGACTGGGTCTCCGTCCGGCACAGGTCGATCAGGGTGCGGTGTTCCGGGCCGAGCGGGGCGTCGTCCACGCCGGGCCCGCCCGGATCCAGGGTGACCAGGGCGATCAGGTCGAACCGGACGCCGGTGGGGCCGGGCCGGGTACGTCCGCCCGTCATGGCATAGGGGCGGACGAGCGGACCCGCCTCGCTGTCGTACCACTGGCTGCCCTGCTCGCGCGGGCTCCCCGTCATGTCCTCGGCCATCTGCACGGACCGCCCTCCTGTCTCATCCGGCGGCGGTTGGCCGGGCGCCGACGCGGGGTGCCGTGCCGAGGTGCTCGCCGACGCGCTTGACCATGCGGGCCATCTCGTAGGCCACGAGGCCGATGTCGGCGGTCACGGCGGTGAGAAGGGCGAGGCAGGAGCCGTCGCCCGCCGCGGCCACGAAGAGGAAGCCCTCGTCCATCTCGACCATCGTCTGGCGCACCCCGCCGACGCCGAAGTGCCGTCCCGTTCCCTTGGCGAGGCTGTGGAACCCGGAGGCGACGGCGGCGAGATGTTCGGCGTCCTCACGGCGCAGGTCGGTCGAGGCGCCCACGGCGAGTCCGTCGTTGGACAGCACGACGGCGTGCCGGATCTCGCTCACGCGGAGCACCAGATCGTCGAGCAGCCAGTCGAGTTCGCCGGAGTGCCGGGCGGAGTGCGTGCTCGGGTCCTGGATCATGCGCGGTCTCCTTCACTGCTGTCGCCGCCCGTGGCGGGGCGGGGAGTGGTTCCGCGGCCGGGTCGCCTGCCGCCGCCGCGTGCCCAGCCGTCGCGGTAGGCGGCCATGCGGTCCCGTACGAGTTCGGGGGTGCGTTCGTCGTCCCGATGTGCGGAAGCCGGGAGCGGCTCCTCCGGGCGGCCGGCGCGCAGTTGGGGGGCGAGGCTGGCCTGGCGTACGCGACGCGGCAGGTCGTCGGATCCGTCGGGCTGCTCTGGGGGCCGGTGCAGTCGCAAGGTGGCGACTCCTGGGGGTGGAGTGGGGCTCGTGGTCTCCGCGTGGCTCGCGGTCTGCCCGGGGTCGGTGGTGGTGTGTGCGGGGTGGGTGGGCTCCACTGGGCCTGCGGTGTCCAGGGGGCCACCGGTTCTCACAGGGCTGCCGTTCCCCACGGAACCAGCGGTCTCGGCAGGGCCGGCGGTCGCGGCGGGGCCGGTGGTCCTGGCGGGGCCGGTGGTCCTGGCCGGACCGCTCGGGTCCTCCGCTGCCGGGACGGGGGCCACTGGGGCCACGAGGGCCGGTCGGTCGGCCGGGGCACGGACGGCGTCGTGTGGTGGGTCGTGGTCCGGCACGCGCGCGTAGGCCCGTTCCTCGGGGTGCCGCGCGTGGGCCGCCGCTCCGGAGGGACGTTCCGCCGGCGCGGCGTGCAGCAGTGCGGTGGGCAGCAGGACGACCGCGGTCGTCCCGCCGTACGGGGAGGTCCTCAGGTGGACTTTGACGCCGTGCCGGGCGGCGAGCCTGCTGACGACGAACAGACCGAGCCGGTCGCTGTCGAACAGGTCGAGCGCCTCCGACTGCGCGATGCGGCGGTTGGCCTCGGCGAGGGTCTCCTGTCCCATGCCGAGTCCACGGTCCTCGACCTCCACGGCGTAGCCGTTGCCGACGGGTTCGCCGGTGACCCGCACGCGCGTGTGGGGCGGTGAGAACTGGGCGGCGTTCTCGATGATCTCGGCCAGCAGGTGCGTGAGGTCGGCGACGGCGGCCCCGATGACGGCTGCCTCGGGGAGTTGCCGTACCTCCACGCGCGCGTAGTCCTCGACTTCGGAGACGGCGGCGCGGACCACGTTGGTCAGCGGAACGGGCATGCGCCAGGCGCGGCCGGGGGCGGCTCCGGAGAGGATGATCAGGCTCTCCGCGTGGCGCCGCATGCGGGTGGTGAGGTGGTCGAGGCGGAAGAGGTCGCTCAGTTCGTTCGGGTCGTCGGAGCGGCGTTCCATGCTGTCGAGGAGGCTGAGCTGCCGGTGGACGAGGATCTGGCTGCGCCGGGCGAGGTTGACGAAGACGCCGGAGATGCCGCTGGCGAGTTCGGCGCGTTCGACCGCCGCCCGCAGCGCGGCCCGGTGGACGGTGCCGAGGGCCTCGGCGACCTGGCCGGTCTCGTCCTCCGCGGGTGGTCCCGGCGGGGCCTCGGCGTGGACGTCGATCTCGTCCCCCGCGCGCAGTTTCCGCATGGCCTCGGGGAGTTTGCGCCGGGCGATCTCCAGGGCGGTGTTGCGCAGGCTCACGAGTTCCACCACGAGACCGCGTCCGATGCGCACGGAGATGACGAGGGAGGCGGCGACGGCGGCGAGTCCGAGCAGCACGGCGGCTCCGGCCGGGGTGAGCAGCCCTCGGGTGAACGGGTCGGCCCGTCGGGCGACGCCGCGTGCCGCCTCGTCCTCGATCGTGCGCATGCCGTTCTGCACGCGCGCGTGCGCCGTGTTCCAGGTGGCTTCGGGAGCCTCCTCGACCGCCCGGGTCCCCGGCCCGCCGTCGAGGACCCTGTCCTCGACGGCGCTCAGCCCGGCGTAGGCGCTGCTGTCGGCGAGGGCGTCCCAGGCGGAGCGCTCGGTGCCGCGCAGGTCGGCGACGGCGGATCCGGTGAGCGTGCGGCGCAGTTCGACGGCACCGGTGAAGAGCCGAAGTCGCTCTCCGTGGAGCGTGCCGTCCAGGCGGGCACTGGCCAGGACGGCGTCCTCCTGTGCCAGGGCCTCGCCCGCGCGGGCGAATTCGAGCAGCACGCGCGCGTCGGAGCCGAGGTCGGCGTCCTGGATGTTGGTGAGGGCGCCGCCGACGCCGAACGCCGCCGCGATGGTGCGGGTGTAGCGGCCGTACGTCTCGGCCCAGCCGGCGCTGCCGTCTCGTACGGCGGTCCGCAGTGGGCGCAGTTGCTCCGCGGCGGTGACGAACTCCTCCAGCCGGCCCGCCACTCCGGCGGGCATCTCCTCTCCGTCGGCGACGGTGCTGTCCTTGCCGAGCCGCAGCCGCGCGACGGCCCGGTCGGTGCGCCGGGCGAGTTCCCCCAGTTCGCCGGAGGGTACGGCGGAGGGGTCGGTGGCGTGGCGTACGGCGGCCGCGCGTTCCGCCTGGAGAGCGGCGATCGCGCCGGTGACGGGGGCGCGGACGGCGGCGTCCACGCGCTGCACCTGCCGGAGCCGGGCGACGTCCTGGGCGGTGGTGACGGTGGCGTAGGCCCACAGGGCCAGCAGGGAGACGACCGGCACCATCAGCAGGCAGACGATCTTGGCGCGCACGGTGCGCGGGCGTATGTGCCAGCGCTCCGCGCGCGTGGACGCCCCGTCGGCCGCGGTGCCCGGGGAGTCCTCGGGGCCCTCGTCGGCGGGTGGTCCGGCGTGCGCACGGCGACCGCGCGCGGGCGGGGGCGGCGCCTGTGCGCCGGCGGTCGGGGGCCTACGGGGTGAACGCATGGACTCCTCGCTCGGGAGTGGGTCGGAGAGCGGGCCGCCCGCGGCGGGGGCGAGCGGCAGGGGCTCACGGGAACAGCGCGGGGATGGCGCGGGCCTTGCGGAGGCGCCGCCGACAGTGCGGGGATGGCTGCCTGACGCTCACCGGGGCCCGGGCGAGCCGCCGCGGCGAGCCGACGAGCCCTCGGCGGCCGCCGAGAGCCGCACAGCGCGTGCAGCGGGCCGCCCGGCGCCGGCAACCGTGGCGCTGCAGTCGGCGTCTGCAGGGGCACCGTGCACGGGCCTCCGAGTGAGCCGCCGGAGCGGACTCGCCCAGGCTGCGTCGCCCTGTCCCCGCTTCGGGTACGCCCGCAGCCCGCGCCCCGCTCCGGGGGCGCGACGCGCTAGGGCGCGACGCTCTCGACCGGCCGCTGGGCCGACGCGGACGCCGCCCGTTCCCCCGCCGTCGGCGACAGCGCGACGAAGGCCGAGGTCAGGAAGAGATAGGACCCGAGGCCGACGGCGAGAGGGAAGATGAACTGCATCGCCGCGACCCCGGGCAGGGCCTCTGCGGAGGGCGTCACCCGCACGCTCACCGCGAGCATGCCGGTGTAGTGCATGCTGCTGACCGCCGCGCCCATGATCAGGGAGGCGAGGGTTACGGCGACGGGTGACTTGATGTTGAGCGCCGCCCACAGCGCCGCTGTCGCGGCGACGACGGCGATCAGGACGGAGAGCATGACGAGCGCCGGGTCGTAGCTGACGTCACCGTGCAGGCGGACGGCCGCCATGCCGAGGTAGTGCATGCTCGCGACGCCGAGGCCGGTGGTGAGTCCGCCCGCGAACAACGCCCGGCCGCGGTCACGGCCGTACCCGACGGCGAAGACGCCGGCGCAGACGACGACCATGGCCACGAACAGGCTCAGCAGCGTGAGCGGCACGTCGTAGCGGATGTCGGTGCCGGTGACGCTGAAACCGAGCATGGCCACGAAGTGCATGGTCCAGATACCGGTGCCGATCGCCGAGGCGGCGGTGAGGAGCCAGTTGCGGCGCGAGCGTCCCGTGGCGGCGAGGGCGCGGACGGTGCAGCGCAGTCCGAGGGCGGCGCCTGTGCAGGCCATCGCGTACGACAGCGCGGGGGTCAGCCACCCCAGGGCGGCGTGGTCCAGGTGTCCCATGGCCCCGGGACGCTAGACCCGCGGCAGGAGCACAAAGGGGGCGCATTTCGAAAGCTGTTGCAATCTGACGCGCGATGCACCGGAACGATCGGGTCACGCTCGAACGTGTGCGCTGAGGCGTCATCCCTGCCGGTGAGGAATCATGCGGTGCATGAGCGACGACCAGACGCGTGTCCAGGAGTTCTTCACCGCCCGCGCCGCCGACTGGGACACCCGGTTCCCCGACGACGGCCCGGCCTACGCCGCAGCCGTCGCGGAGCTCGGGCTGCGGACGGGAGACCGTGTCCTCGACGCCGGTTGCGGAACCGGTCGCGCGCTGCCGCCGCTGCGTGCCGCCGTGGGGCCCTCGGGCGTGGTGATCGGGGCCGATCTCACCCCGGCCATGCTGCGGGAGGCCGTGCGGGCCGGGCGGGACCGTGACGGGGCGCTGCTGCTCACGGACGTCGCCGCGCTGCCCTTGCGCGCGGGGTCGTTGGACGCCGTGTTCGGGGCCGGGCTCATCTCGCATCTGCCCAGCCCCGCCGAGGACCTGCGGGAGCTGGCGCGAGTGGTGCGCCCCGGCGGTGTGCTGGCGCTCTTCCACCCGATCGGCAGGGCCGCCCTCGCGGCCCGCCACGGCCGTCCGCTCACCCCGGACGACCTGCGCGCGGAGCCCAACCTCCGCCCCCTGCTGGCCGGTTCGGGGTGGCGCCTGACGTCGTACGCCGACGAGGACGCCCGCTTCCTGGCCCTGGCCGTCCGCGAGGACTGAGCCTGCCCCTCATCCGGCGGCGGCGTCCGGCGCTCCCGTCTGCCGTACCGGGCAGCCCCGGATGCCCGGGACCGGGCGCGTCCCCAGGTCGGCGAGCTCGTAGCCGTTCGGGTAGCCCTTGATCTCCCGGTTCTGGCGGGCGAAGTGCGGGGCGCGCCGGGGTGGCAGCAGCCGGACGGCTCGCCCTCTCAGCCGTACCGCGCGACGCACCCACGCGCGCGTGCGCGCGCTCGGCGGGGTGTAGCGGAAGGCGTCCAGGAGGGAGTCGTCGAGCAGGGAGAGGGTCGTGGTGCGCAGCAGCGGAGCGAGCGGGCGCGGGTACCAGGAGGCCATCAGGTCGAGCGTGGCGTCCGAGACGCGGCGGGCGTCCTCGTCCCACGCGAAGTGGGCCGCCTCGTAGTCGTCGAGGCAGGTCCCGAACTCCTCGTAGGTCTCGGGGATGTCCTTGATGCCCATGTGGCGGCCGAGTGTGCGGTAGTGGACGACGGAGGCGACGGTCTCGTGCCGCGACATCCGGCGCCAGCCGTAGGCGTCGATCCACCGTTTCGGCATCACGACGAACGTGCACAGCACGTATCGCATGTCCTCGTCGCTGATGTCGTAGCTGCGGTGCATCCCGTTGATCCGACGGATCGCGGTCCGGCCCTGCTCACTGCCGAAGCCGTGCTCGACCACGGCGTCCAGGAGCAGGGAGGTGTCGTCGTAGCGTTTCTGTGTGCGGTCCGTGAGTTCGGCGGTCCGGGCGAGCAGGCGGCCGATGCTCGGGACGGCGTAGGTGCGGTACAGGGCCAGCTCCAGGGAGCGGGCGAAGTCCCAGGGGAACTCGTAGGCCACGCTGAGCCGGTAGATCTCGGTGGCCTCGCGGTACGGGTTCATCCCGCGGATTCGTTCGAGCCGTTCGAACCGCTTCACCGTGCCGTCCCCCTTCTGCCTCCGGAACTCCAACCCTACGTTGGAGACCGGGAGATGAACGGTGAGCGAGGACAGCGCACTGGGGGCAGGTGGTCAGCATGTGGGACAGGATCCGCAAGGCCGGGGGGAAAGTCGCCGATACCCTGCGTACGGAGCCGAAGGCCGAGGGCGGCGCGCGTCCGCACAACCTCTTCGAGGCCGCGGCCGTCTACGTCACGGCGAGCGCGCAGGACGATCAGGAACGGGCCGACGAGGCGGCCGGCTGGGTGTCCCCGGAGGCACTGTCGTTCGGTGTGAACGAACTGGCCTGCCGGGCCGTGGTCGCGCTGGCGCGTGAGCGGGGGCAGTCGCCCGGGACCGTGGCCCGTGAGCTGCTGGGGCTTCCGGCGGCGTGACGGATCGGGCACCGGACGGCCGATTCGCCCTCGTCCGCCGGAAAACTGCAGCTCCGGGTGCGCTTGCGAGGTCGTGACAAGCGGCTTCCGCTCGCACTAGGGTGCGCGCCGTTGGACCAATGGATGGGGAGGCTGGGATGGCCGGGACGGACGAGGACACCGTCGCCGCCGCGGATGATGCGCTCTATGTGCTCACGGCGGTGCTGCTGACGCCGGCGAAGTTCCCGAGTGTGCTCGGCGACGACTACCCGGAGGCCTGCGCGGCGCTCGGCCTCGCGCCGCTCGCCGACGGCTACGGGCTGGTGCTCGGCCAGGACGGCGAGGGCGCCCGGTGGACGGTGGTCATCGACGACGTCTCCCTGGTGGCGGTCGCGATCGCGTCGTGGGACTGCGGGATGGAGTACGAGCTGTCGCCCGACGAGCGCACGGTGGTCGCGGCCCTGCCCGGCTGGCCCCTCGCGGTCGCCGTCGCGGCGCCCGGCGTGCCCGCGCCGCACGACCCGGGCCCGGAGGCCGACGACCGGCCGCCGCTGACTCCGCCGGACACCGGCGTCTGGGGTCCGGCCCAGCGGCGTCTGGGCGCGGACGAGATCGCGCTGCAGTGGGCGACGTGGCGGGAGCAGGTCGACGACGCGGCCTTCCCGCAGGCGGGAGCGGCCTCCACGGCGGACGACGCGGGCGAGGCCGCCGACGGCCCGGACCGCGGCGAGGGCGGCGGGCAACCGGGGCACAGCGGCATCCGGCGCGTCCTGGCGGAGGCCCGTGCCTACGTCGACTCCCCTCCGCCCCTGGGCCGGGTCCGCTCCTCGTTCGCGCCGGGGGACGCCCGGACCCTGCGGGCCGACGGGCCCGGCTGGTCGCTGGTGGCCAGGACCGACGACATCGCCTTCGTGCTGCTGGACGAGGAGCCCGGCGAGGTCCTGCCGGTGGGCCGGGGGCCGGAGCTGCCGGGCCTCCTCGCCGCGCTCGACAAGATGGCCGTACGGCCGGTCTGAGCGGCCGGGGCGATCAACGCCCCGGACGGTCAGCGGTCACGACGGTCCTCGATCCCGACTGCCGGCGGTACGGCGATCACCGATCCCGGCTGCCATCGGAACGGCGATCACCGACAGCGGCGGAGAGTGGCCCGATGGCCGACAGCCACGGCGATCAATCGTTCATCGGCCACCGGTCAGCGGCGGTCCGGGCGATCAGCGGCCCAGCTCCTTGCGGGTGACGCGGCGCAGCCGGCGCCGCTGCGCGGGGTCCAGCGTGAGGTAGGCAGCGGCCGGGACTCCGAGGATGATCAGAAGCGCGGCCCACCAGGGCAGCCAGATCAGCAGGATGAGCCCGACCGCCACACCGCCCGCGGCGATCTTGGCGTTCTTCGACATGTCTGTCGCCTCCTTCGCGGCCACTGCCGCTCTCTGTCCTGAAAACGGGCCCGCGCTTCCGGCGGTTCCGATGCCGCCCCTGAGACATCCCTGAGGCGCACCCCGAAGCGACCCTGAGAAAACGAACTGCCGGCCGAAGACGACAGCGCCCCTCACCGCGCATCCATAGTGACCCACCTCACAAGCAGTCCACACTCATGCGCCCCGAAAGTGCTGTACTCTCGGCGACTCCGACTCCACTAGTCAAATTTGAGGAATCAGCCATAGCCGAGCAGTCGACTCCCCCGGCACCCTCCTCCGACCCCTTCGAACTGACCCGCTGCAGCGCCCTGTTCCTGCCGGGCGACCCGGCCCGCACCGGCACCTTCGCCTTCTGGCACACGGACGGCACACCCCCTCCGGCCGTCGCGTCGGCTTCCGTCGCGGACCTGACCGTCGCCGTACCCGGCCCCGACGGGGCCGAAGCGGAGGGCGTCCCCGCCGTACTGCTGCCGGTGGATACGGCCCTGCCGCTCCTCACCCGCGCGCGGGTGACCGGTGAGGGCCACCGTGCCACCGTCTTCTGGGGCGCGGCCGCCTTCCAGGCCCTGCATCTCGTCGCCCGTGGACTGCTGCTGCCGGGGCTGTCGCCCGGCGACCACGACGCCTGGCGCGCGGGCCCGTTGCACGCCCAGGACATCGAAGCCCTGCGCCGCCTGGCCGCCGCGATGCCACCCGAAGCGCACGCCGCGCCGTTGCCGGGCGCCGGGCCGCTGCGGCTGCCCGAACCGGAGCAGCTCCTGCGCGCTTTTCTCGACGCCGTGGCCGACAGCCTGCCCCGCTCCCCCGCCGCGCCCCTGGTGACCGGCGGACCCGCCTACGCGGCACGGGAACCGGTGCACCTGCCCGAGCAGCGCCCCTGGGCCGAGGACATCGCGGCCGGTCTCGACGCGGGCGTGCGGCTGTCGCTGCGGATCGAGGCGGACGGCCTGACCGGGACGGCGGGCGACGAGGCCGCCGGCGAGACATCCGACGAGGCCGCCGGCGTGACGTTCCGTGCCGTGCTCCAGGTGCACGGCGTGAGCGACCCGGCGCTCGTCGCGGACGCCGCGGACGTCTGGGCCGGCACCGCGGGCGAGGCCCTCGGCTCCCGCGCACGGATGGACGCGCTGCTCGCCCTGCGCCGGGCCGCCCGGGCCTGGACACCGCTCACACCCCTGCTGTCGGCGCCCGTACCGGACGCGGTGGAACTCGCCGACGACGAGGTCACCGAACTCCTCGGCGCGGGCGCCCGCGCCTTGGCCGCGGCAGGCGTGGACGTGCACTGGCCGAGGGAACTGACCCGGGAGCTCAGCACGCGCGCGGAGGTGGGGCCGTCCGACGACGAGCGGGACGTCGGCCGATTCACGGACGCCGTGCCGTCGTTCCTGTCGGCCGACGCGCTCCTCGCCTTCGACTGGTCCTTCGCACTGGGCGACCGGAAGCTGACCCGCGCGGAGCTGGACCGCCTCGCCGAGGCCAAGCGCCCGGTGGTGCGGCTGCGCGACCAGTGGGTCCTGATCGACCCTCAGGAGGTGGCGCTGGCCCGCTCCCGGCAGGACCGCAAGGTCACCCCGGTGGACGCCCTGGGCGCCGCCCTGACGGGCTGGACCGAGGTGGACGGCCATCGGGTCGAGGTGCGGCCCACGGGCTGGCTGGCGACGCTGCGGGAGCGGTTGGCGGACCCCGAGGCGCAGCAGCCCGTGGCGCAGCCGGACGCCCTCGCGGCCACCCTGCGCGACTACCAGCGGCGGGGCCTGAACTGGCTCGCGAGCATGACGTCGCTGGGCCTCGGCTGCTGTCTCGCCGACGACATGGGGCTCGGAAAGACGATCACGCTGATCGCGCTGCACCTGCACCGGCAGTCCGACCCGGGGTCCGCCGGTCCCACCCTGGTGGTCTGCCCGACCTCCCTGATGGGCAACTGGCAGCGGGAGATCGAGCGGTTCGCGCCCGGCACGCCGGTGCGGCGCTTCCACGGTCCGCGCCGTGACCTGGCCGGCCTCGCCGACGGGGAGTTCGTGCTCACCACGTACGGCACCATGCGCCTGGACGCGGCCCGGCTGGCGGAGACGCCCTGGGGCATGCTCGTGGCGGACGAGGCCCAGCACGTGAAGAACCCGTACTCCTCCACCGCGCGGCAGCTGCGGTCCATCGGGGCACGCGCGCGCGTGGCGCTCACCGGCACCCCGGTGGAGAACAACCTGTCGGAGCTGTGGGCGATCCTCGACTGGGCCACCCCGGGGCTGTTGGGCCGGCTCGGCACGTTCCGCACGCGCTACGCCGAAGCCGTCGAGGGTGGTCGCGATCCGGCCGCCGCGGACCGTCTGGCCCGGCTCGTACGGCCGTTCCTGCTGCGCCGCCGCAAGTCGGACCCCGGCATCGCGCCGGAGCTGCCGCCGAAGACGGAGACCGACCACGCCGTGTCGCTCACCGCGGAGCAGACGGCGCTGTACGAGGCCGTGGTGCGCGAAGCGCTCGCGGACATCTCCGGAGCCGACAGCATGGCGCGGCGCGGCCTGATCGTGAAGCTGCTGACCGGTCTCAAGCAGATCTGCAACCACCCGGCGCAGTACCTCAAGGAGGAGCGGCCGGTCGTCTCCGGGCGCTCCGGAAAGCTGGAACTGCTGGACGAGCTGCTCGACACGATCCTCGCCGAGGGGGCGGGGGTGCTGGTGTTCACGCAGTACGTGCGGATGGCCCGTCTCCTGGAACGGCACCTGGCCGCCCGGGGCACGCGGTCGCAGTTCCTGCACGGCGGGACGCCCGTCGCCGAGCGGGAGGCCATGGTCCAGCGTTTCCAGGACGGCGAAGTGCCCGTGTTCCTGCTGTCGTTGAAGGCGGCCGGCACCGGCCTCAACCTCACCCGGGCCGAGCACGTCGTGCACTACGACCGCTGGTGGAACCCGGCCGTCGAGGCGCAGGCGACCGACCGCGCGTACCGCATCGGCCAGACCCGGCCCGTGCAGGTGCACCGGATCATCGCGGAGGGGACCATCGAGGACCGCATCGCGGAGTTGCTGACCCGTAAGCGGGAGCTGGCGGACGCCGTCCTCGGCTCCGGCGAGGCGGCGCTCACGGAACTGACCGACGCGGAACTGGCCGATCTGGTCGCACTGCGAGGAGGCCTGCGATGACCCGGTACGACGGTGACACGGAACGCACGTTCGCGGCGCTGCCGCCGGCGAGCGGGCGGGGCTTCGCCCGGACCTGGTGGGGGCAGGCGTGGCTGAAGGCGCTGGAGGACACGGCACTGGACAACGCACAGCTCAAGGCGGGCCGCCGGCTCGCCCGGGCGGGAGCGGTCGGCGCGGTCTCGGTGCGCCCGGGCCGGCTCACGGCCGTCGTCCACGACCGCGACCGCACGCCGCACCGGGCCGACGTCCTGCTGGAGCAGCTGTCGCCCGCGCAGTGGGACCGCTTGCTGGACATGACGGTGGAGCGGGCCGGACACGTGGCGGCGCTGCTGGACCGGGAGATGCCGCCGCACCTGGTCGAGGACGCGGCGGCGGAGGGCGTCGACCTGCTGCCCGGCCTGGGCGACCTGGAGCCGGAGTGCGACTGCGGAGCCTGGGACCACTGCGGGCACACGGCGGCGCTCTGCTACCAGGTGGCGCGGCTGCTGGACCAGGACCCGTTCGTCCTGCTGCTGATGCGGGGACGAGCCGAGGACGGCCTGCTGGAGGACCTGCAGCGGCGCAGTGGCGCTTCCACCGCCGAGTCCACCGGACCGGAGGGCGTGGACGCCGCCGAGGCCTACGCAGCCGGGGACATCCTCCCGCCGCTCCCGGACCTGCCCACCCTCCCCGACGAGCCCGGTGCGCCGCCCTCCCTGGACACGGAGACGGCGCCCGGGCCCGGAGTCGACCCGGTTGCGCTGGAGTTCCTGGCCGCGACGACGGCCGGACGGGCCCACGGCCTGCTCCGGGAGGCACTGCGGGGTGGCTTCGAGCCGGAGCTGACGACCGCACAGGACGCCGTACGGCTGGCCGCGGGCCCAGCCGGGCAGGAGGCCACCACCGACCCGTGGAAGACCTCCGATCCGCGGAAGACCTCCGACCCGCGGAAGAACTCCGATCCACGGGAGACCTCCGACCCGCAGAAGAGCTCCGATCCACGGGAGACCTCCGACCCGAAGAACGCCTCCGCCTCGCGAGAGGTCGCGTGCAGCCGGGCTGTGACGGACCGTCTCGCCGACGGCTCGGGACGCGGCCGGGAGGGCCTGGCGGCGGCCGTGCGCGCCTGGCGCCACGGCGGTGCGGAGGCACTGTCGGTCCTCGACGAGGAATGGCGTGTGGAGGGCGAGGCGCTCGCACGCGCGCGTGCCGCCCTGGAATCGGCCTGGGACGCGGACGAGCGGCCGGAGCTGCGGGCCCGGGCCAACCGGTGGACGGCCGTCGGCGCACCGGTGCAGCTGCGTCTCGGACGGGACGGCCGGTGGTGGCCCTACCGCAAGGAAAACGGCCGCTGGCTGCCCGCGGGAGCCCCCACCCGTGACCCGGCCACAGCCCTTGCGTCGGCGTCCGCGTCGGCCGAGCCCACTGGTGACGCGGCCACACCCGGTGCAGGGCGGTAGCTCACTCACCGACGTCCAGAGACGGGAGGAGCGACTCCAGCCCACTGGGCAGCCCGCTCGGCAGTTCACTGGGAAGGTCGCTGGGCAACCGGGTCGGAAAACCCGAAGGCAGGTCGGTGGGCAGCTCGCTGGGCAACCGGGTGGGGATGCCGAACGAGGGCGCTGACGTGCTGCTCGAACCCGCTCCGGGCGGTTCGTCGTCCGGCGAGTCGTCCCGTCCCGAGGCCATCAGCACCACGACGGCCACGGCGGCGACGGCCACGAGCACGGCCAACAGCAGGAACAGCGGATTGCGGCGCCGGGGAGGCCCGGGCGGGTGAGGCGGTACGGGCGGCATGGCCATACCGACCAGAGTCGCCGTACACCGCCCGGCGCGGGAGGGGCGCGCGGAAGCTGAGACGGACCCGCGCCCTGGACCGCACGATTCCGCAGCATGCCGGGCTCGACACGGTCGAAGTGGGCCGGTACGGCCGGAGTGAGCCGGTACGGCGGAGTGAACCGGTCCGGCCGGAGCCAGCCGGTACGGCCGGAGCCAGCCGGTACGGCCGGAGCCAGCCGGTACGGCCGGAGCCAGCCGGTACGGCCGGAGTCAGCCGGTCCGCCCCGGGCCGACCCGCCCGCAACGGCCGGCCCTGCACGCCCCGCTCGGTCGGACGGGGGCGGATCCGCCCGCCTGACGCGCCCGGGCCCGTCGATCGGTCGACGTGACCGGCCAACGGGCCCACGCGCGCGTGCCGGGCACCGACGCTCCACCCGCGCGCGAAACGGGATCAGCCGCGCGCCCCCAGCAGGTGGTCCATGGCCAGCTGGTCCAGGCGCTCGAAGGCCATGCCGCGAGCCGCGGCCGCCTCGACGTCGAACGCCTCGAAGGCCGAGCGGTCGGCGAGGAGGGCCTGCAGGCCGTCCGCCGCGGTGGGCTGGGCCAGCTCGTCCAGTCGGGCCGCCCGCAGGGCCTCCTGGACCTCCGGGTCGGCGCGGAACGCTGCCGCGCGCTCCTTGAGGATGAGGTAGTTGCGCATGCAGCCGGCCGCCGAGGCCCACACGCCGTCGAGGTCCTCGGTCCGCGGCGGCTTGAAGTCGAAGTGGCGCGGACCGGCGTAGCCGGCCGACTCCAGCAGGTCGACCAGCCAGAACGCGGCGCGCAGGTCACCGGCGCCGAAGCGCAGGTCCTGGTCGTACTTGATGCCGGACTGGCCGTTGAGGTCGATGTGGAACAGCTTGCCCGCCCACAGTGCCTGCGCGATGCCGTGCGGGAAGTTCAGCCCGGCCATCTGCTCGTGTCCCACCTCGGGATTCACGCCGTACAGCTCCGGCCGCTCCAGGCGCTCGATGAACGCCAGGGCGTGGCCGACCGTCGGCAGCAGGATGTCGCCGCGCGGCTCGTTCGGCTTGGGCTCGATCGCGAAGCGCAGGTCGTAGCCCTGGGAGGTGACGTACTCGCCGAGCAGGTCGAAGGCCTCCTTCATCCGGTCCAGGGCCGCGCGGACGTCCTTCGCCGCGCCCGACTCGGCGCCCTCCCGGCCGCCCCAGGCGACGTAGACCTGGGCCCCGAGCTCGACGGCGAGGTCGATGTTGCGGATGGTCTTGCGCAGCGCGTAGCGGCGCACGTCGCGGTCGTTGGCGGTGAACCCGCCGTCCTTGAAGACCGGGTGGGTGAACAGGTTGGTGGTGGCCATCGGGACCTTCATGCCCGTGGCGTCCAGCGCCTGCCGGAAGCGCTTGATGTGGGCCTCGCGCTCGGTGTCGTTCGAGCCGAAGGGAATGAGGTCGTCGTCGTGGAAGGTGACGCCGTGCGCGCCGAGCTCGGCCAGGCGCTGCACCGTCTCGACCGGGTCCAGGGCACGCCGCGTGGCGTCGCCGAAGGGATCCCGTCCCTGCCAGCCGACGGTCCACAGGCCGAAGGTGAACCTGTCCTCGGGGGTGGGCTGGTAGCTCATGCCGCGGCTCCTTGCTCGCTGAGGCTATTTCGTCATGCCGATTTACAAATTAGTATGCGAACACCTCTCTGGGAAGAGACGACGTGACTCCAGAACGGAGACACGTGCCGCGCGCAGTAGGGAGAAGCCCGATGTCAGCAGCCGAGGGTCCGCTCGTCGTCGGCGTGGACTCGTCCACCCAGTCCACCAAGGCGCTGGTCGTCGACGTGGCCACCGGCCGGGTCGTCGCGAGCGGCCAGGCGCCGCACACGGTCTCCTCGGGGGCCGGACGCGAGAGCGACCCGCGCCAGTGGTGGGACGCGCTGCGCGAGGCCCTGCGCCAGTGCGGCGAAGCGGCGCACGAGGCCGCCGCGGTGTCGGTGGGCGGCCAGCAGCACGGCCTGGTCACCCTGGACGACCGGGGCGAGCCGGTGCGCCCGGCCCTGCTCTGGAACGACGTGCGTTCGGCGCCGCAGGCCCGCCGGCTCACGGAGGAGCTGGGCGGGGCGAAGTTCTGGGCGGAGCGGACCGGCAGCGTCCCCGCCGCCTCCTTCACGGTCACCAAGTGGGCCTGGCTGGCCGAGCACGAGCCGGACGCGGTCCGCGCCACGAGGGCCGTGCGCCTCCCCCACGACTACCTGACCGAGCGGCTCACGGGCCAGGGCACGACCGACCGCGGCGACGTCTCCGGGACGGGCTGGTGGGCGTCCGGTGCGGAGGAGTACGACGAGGAGATCCTGGCGCGGGTGGGACTCGACCCGGCCCTCCTCCCCCGGGTGGTCCGGCCCGGTGAGGTGGCGGGCACGGTGCGCGACAGTCATGACCTGCCGTTCTCCAAGGGGACACTGGTCGCGCCCGGCACCGGCGACAACGCCGCCGCGGCCCTGGGACTGGGCGTGCGGCCGGGCACGCCGGTGATGAGCCTCGGCACCTCGGGCACGGTGTACGCCGTGTCGCGGCACCGGCCCGCCGACCCGAGCGGCACGGTGGCGGGCTTCGCCGACGCCCGCGGCGACTGGCTGCCGCTGGCCTGCACCCTGAACTGCACCCTCGCCGTCGACCGCGTCGCGACGCTGCTGGGTCTGGACCGCGAGGCCGTCGAGCCCGGCACGGCCGTCACGCTCCTGCCCTTCCTGGACGGCGAGCGCACCCCGAACCTGCCGAACGCCTCGGGCCTGCTGCACGGCCTGCGTCACGACACCACGGCCGGCCAGCTCCTCCAGGCCGCCTACGACGGTGCCGTCCACTCCCTGCTGGGCGCGCTCGACCTGGTCCTCGACGCGGACGCCGACCGCGCGGCGCCCCTGCTGCTGATCGGCGGCGGCGCGCGGGGCAGGGCATGGCAGGACACCGTACGGCGGCTGTCGGGGCGTCCCGTGCAGGTGCCCGAGGCGAAGGAACTGGTGGCGCTGGGGGCGGCCGCGCAGGCGGCCGGGCTGCTGACCGGGGAGGACCCGGCGGCGGTCGCACGACGGTGGGACACCGCGGCCGGGCCCGTGCTCGACGCCGTGGAGCGGGACGAGGAGACGCTGGCGAGGATCGCCGGGGTACTCTCCGACGCGGCTCCGCTGCTGGAGCGGCCCACCGACACCCACTGAGGACTGGCGTCAGGCATGACCGCACCGCCGCACGAGACCTACCCGGCCGGCCCGGGGCGTGCCCAGCACGAGCCCCCTCCGGCCGAGCCCGGACGCGCCCCGCACGAAACCCGTCCGGCCGGCCGGGAGCGTGCCGAGCACGAGGCCGGTCCGGCCGAGCCGGGGCGTACCCCGCACGGAACCCGTCCAGCCGGACCGGGACGCGCCCCGCACGAACCGCACCCTGCCCGGCCGGGACGCGCGCTGCCCGACACCCAGCAGGGCATGCGGCGACGCAACCTCGCCCGTGTCCTGCACGCCGTGCGTGCCGAGGGGCCGCTCTCCCGGGCCGCCGTGGCCTCGCGGATCGGCCTGACCCGGGCGGCGGTGTCCACGCTCGTCGACGAACTGATCCGCTCGGGGCTGCTGGAGGAGCTCGGTCCCGAGCGGCCCGGCCGGGTGGGCCGCCCCGGCTCCGCGCTCGCGGTCAGCGGACGCGGTCCGGCCGGGATCGGCGCGGAGGTGGGGGTGGACCACCTCGCGGTCTGCGCCGTCGACCTGCGCGGCGCGACCCGGTCACGGGCGATACGCCAGGGCGCGAACCGCGACCGCTCCCCCGAACCCGTGCTCGCCGAACTCACCGAACTGATCCACCGGGTCGTCGCCGAGGCGGAGGACGAAGGGCTGTGGCCCGCCGGGCTCGCCGTGGCCGTACCGGGCCTGGTGGCGCGCGACGGCCGGACCGTGGTCCGCGCCCCGAATCTGGGCTGGCACGACACGGATCTGGGCGCGCTGTTGCCGGCGGACCTTCCGCTGACCGTGGACAACGAGGCCAACTTCGGCGCCCTGGCGGAGCTCTGGCTCGGCGAGGGCACCCCACGCGACTTCCTGCACGTGTCGGCGGAGATCGGCATCGGCGCTGCGGTCGTCGTGGACGGCGGGCTGCTGCGCGGAACGCGCGGTTTCGCGGGTGAGCTGGGGCACGTGCCGGTCCGGCCCGACGGCCCGGAGTGCGCCTGCGGGGGGCGGGGGTGCCTGGAGCAGTACGCCGGTGAGGAGGCGGTGCTGCGCGCGGCCGGTCTGGAACCGGACGAGGACCGGGTCGGCCTGCTGGCGGGACGCGCGGCCGAGGGCGACGCGGACGTCCGACGGGCCCTGCGCGACGCGGGCACCGCGCTCGGCATCGCCCTGACCGGCGCGGTCAATCTCCTCGATCCCGAAAGCGTGGTGCTGGGCGGGGAGCTGTCCGGGCTCGCGCCCTGGCTGCTGCCCGCGCTGCGGGACGAGCTGGCCCGGCGCACCGCCGGCCCGGCCTGTCCCGTGTCCGTGTCCCGGCTGGGCCCGGAGGGGCCGCTGCTCGGAGCGGCGCACTCGGTCGTGCGAGCGGTCCTGGACGATCCGGCGGCGACCGCGCGACGGGACTGACGACGACCGGCCGGAACCGACCGCAGCGACCTCCGACGCACCGCCACGTCATCGCGGCCCTTCGCCGCACCGTCACGCCGTCGCGACCCGCCTCCACACCGTCACGTCGTCGCGATCCTCCTCCACACGGCCACGTCATCGCGGCCTCCGCCACACCGCCACTTCATCGCGGCCTCCGCCACACCGACACCTCATCGCAATCACCCGACCGGGTGAGCGAGTTGTCCACAATTCCCGGTCCGTCCACCAAAACGCAGAGCGTCCTTCGGACCGTCCTGCGGGCGCCGTAACTTGATCGAAGCGGGCAGCGACCACACCGGCCGCGGCTGAGCGCCATCGAGCACGACACACCCCGCCCCTCGACCCCGGAAGGCACCCCCATGGACCGGACCACCCCCTCCCCCAGCAGGCGCGGCCTCCTCGTAGGAGCCGCCCTCACCGCCGTCCCCTCCACCCTGTTCGCCGGCACGCGCGCCGCGGCCCGGCCCCAGGCCGTCGATCACCCCGGAGCGGCGTGGCACCCGGCGAGCCGCGCCAACTACACACCGTCGAACCGCCCCCGCGCCCACCCGCTGCACTACGTGGTCATCCACGTCGCGCAGACGACGTACGCCGGCACGCTGTCGGTCTTCCGCAACCCCGGGAAGAAGGTGTCCGCCCACTACGTGGTGCGCGCCTCCGACGGGCACGTGGCGCAGTGCGTGCGCGAGGCCGACATCGCCTGGCACGCGGGGAACTGGGACTACAACACCCGCAGCATCGGCATCGAGCACGAGGGCTGGGTGGACCGGCCCCGGTACTTCACCGACGCCATGTACGAGCGGTCGGCCCGGCTCACGGCGGCGATCTGCGCCCGGTACGGCATCCCCCGCAACCGGGCGCACATCATCGGCCACCACGAGGTGCCGGGCAGCGACCACACGGATCCGGGCCGGCACTGGGACTGGAAGCGCTACCTCAGACTCGTCAAGTCGGCCTGACCACCGGGCCGGTGACCTCGTACGCCGGCTCACGTCCCGGTTACGAATCGCTCAACCACTGGTTGCGGCGCGGTGAGCAGGCGACGATGGGGGCATGACTCTGGCCCAGCACGCCCTGGAGCGTCTGCAGGCCTGGCCCGACCTGACGGCGGGCCCGGCGAGTTGCGGCACCGGACGGGCGCTCCGTTCCGTCCGCGACGAGATCGTCCACTTCCACTCGGACCGGGACGTGGACCTCCACCTCACCCGCCAGGCCATTCAGCGCTTCCACTACGACCTGTCCGGGTCGAGCGCGATCCACCTGGTTCCGGGTTCGTGCTGGCTGACGGTCCACCTCGACTGCGAGGCGGACGTCGATCTACTCCTCACGCTGGTGAGCATCGCCCTCAAGAACCACCAGGCCCGTCCGTCCGCCGTGGAGCCCGGGCCGGCCGGGTGCAACTTCCACCGGGTCACCGTGCTGCCGCGCGACACGGTTGCGGGCGGCTGAGCATTGGCGACCGAACGACCTGAGGCCGACAGCGCCCGGACCGGCAACGCGAAGGCCGGTGACGCCAAAGCCGACAGCGCCCGGGCCGGCAACGGGAAGGCCGGTGACGCCAAGGCCGACCGCGCCGAAGCCGCCAACGCCGAGGCCTGGCACGCGTACGGCACCCACCACCTGCGGCGCGGCACGGTCCTGCCCGAAGTGGCGCGCGTCGACTGGGGCTTCGAGGGCGGGGGTCCGGGAGTCGAGGTGCTCGGGGAGCTCGCCGGACGGCGGGTGCTGGACCTCGGGTGCGGTCCGGCCCGGCACGCGGCTCATCTGGTCAGGGCTCATGGCGCGCTGGTGGACGCGGTCGACGCCTCGGCCGGTCAGTACGAACGGGCCCGCGCCCGGTACGGGTCCCTGCCCGGGTTGCGGCTGGTCCTGGCCGACGCGGTGGAGCACCTGCGCGCGTCGGAGCCGTACGACGTCGCGTACTCGGTCAACGCCGTCCCGTACATCGACCCGCACCGGCTGCTGCCCGCCGTGGCCGGAGCGCTCAAGCCGGGCGGCAGGTTCTGCTTCACCGTGCTGCACACCAACTCGCGGGGTGACGGGCCGTCGGAGCGGGTGGCGGCCCGGCCCGAGATGCTGCGGCTGGCCGGCGGCGGAGACGTCACGGTGCACATGTGGGTCCTCACGACAGACATGTGGACGGCCCTGCTCACCGAGTACGGGCTGCGCGTGGAGCACATCGACGTGCTGGACACGCCCGAGCCGGGCAACCGGGCCTCCTACCGGCTGTTCCGGGTGACACGGCCGGTCCGGGTCTCCTCCAGGCCGCGCACCGGCAAGCCGCCGGTGGCGCACGCGGCGCTCGGGGTGGGCGCCATCCTGCACGGGCCGCGCGGTCTGCTGCTCGGGCGGCACCGGCACGGAACGTGGGAGCTGCCCGGCGGGACGGTGGAACCCGGGGAGTCCTTGCAGGAGGCGGTCGTGCGCGAGCTCGGCGAGGAGACCGGCCTCGCCGCGCGGCCGCAGGACGTCCGGCTGCTCGGGACGCTCCTGGACGACGCGGGCGGGGTCGTGCGGGTGACCGTGGCCGCCCGGGTCACAGCCTGGCGGGGTGAGCCGTCGGACCAGCCCGGGGAGCGTGTGGGCCGCTGGCGCTGGTTCGCGCCGGACCGGCTGCCGGACCAGCTCTTCGTGTGCAGCGCACAGGCCCTCACGGCCTGGCGTCCCGGTCTGCCGATCGACCACGCGCCGGCGCACTTCACCCCGTACGGCACCGGAACGGGCGATCGCTGACGCACCCGGAGGAGTGCGTTTTTTCAGCCGTTCCCGCGTTGTCGGCGCTCGGCCACCCCGGCGGCCCGTGCCGTCTGGTGCACTGCCCCTGAGTGTCGGGACATCTGACGAGACATCAGGGGGCACGGTGACAAGTCGTCACAGACGCGGAGCGGGACGGACGGTACTGGCGCTTCTCACGGCGTTCGGCGCGCTGGCCGGTGCGGCCCTGGCGGGGGCGGCACCGGCCGGCGCCGTCCAGAAGGGCGTGCGGATCGCGCCGGGCGTCACGTACGAGCAGTTCGACATCAAGGCGGCGAAGGGGGTGACCCGCGCGCACGTGGTGCGGGTGGATCTGGGCAACCCGCAGGTGAAGGTCGATCTGCTGTACCCGGGGGCGGTGGCTGCCCGGGCGCAGGTCTCGCGGATGGCCGATGCCCAGGGGGCGGTCGCCGGCGTCAACGGCGACTTCTTCAACGTCAGCGAGGCGCAGCACCCGGGCGTGGAGGTGACGGGGGCGAGCGTGGGTCCGGCGATCGCGGCCGGGCGGACGCTCAAGGCGGCGGTGCCGAAGGGCCAGCGTTTCGGGCCGGCGCTGCCGCCCGGCACGACCACTCAGGACGTGTTCGGCGTCGGCACCGACGGTGTGGCACGGCTGGACCGGCTGGCCCTGGACGGCACGGTCCGCACGGCCGAGGGGCAGCTGCCGCTGGGCGGGCTCAACCAGTACGCGCTGCCGGTGGGTTCGGTCGGGGCGTTCACGTCAGAGTGGGGCAGTGTCTCCCGGGTGCGCGCCACCTGCGGTACGGACACGGACCGGGCCGCGCCGTGCAGCACCGACACGTACGAGGTGACGGTCCGTGACGGCAAGGTGGTCTCGGCGGCGGACACCCCGGGCAGCGGTGCCATCGACGCCGGGACCACGGTGCTGGTCGGCCGCGAGGCGGGCGCCCAGCAGTTGCGCAAGCTGTCCACGGGTGCGGCGGTCGAGGTCGAGCACCGTCTCGTGGCGGCCACGGACGGTGCCGCGTACCGGCTCGCGCTCGGCGGATATCCGGTCCTCTCGGGCGGGCAGCCGCTGGCGGGGCTGGACGACACGACGTCGGCCGTCCGCACGGCCGTGGGCATCGCCGACGGCGGGCACCGCGTGCTGCTGTTCGCCTTGGACGGGGCAGCCGCCTACCGCAGCGGTCTGACGATCGCCGAAGTGGCCTCCACCATGCGGAAGCTGGGCGCGGTCGACGCCTTCAGCCTGGACGGCGGCGGCTCGTCGACGCTGGTCGCCCGTAAGCCCGGCGCGAGCGCGGTCACGGTCCGCAACCACCCCAGCGGCGGCGCCGAACGCGCCGTCCCGAACGGGATCGGCGTGTTCTCGGCGACGTGAGGCATCAGGGCCGCAGGCTGCTGACGATGTCCGCCGTCGCCGTGAGGCCGCTGTGGATGGTGGGGGCGATGCTGGTGCTCGCCAGGTAGAAGCCGAGCAGCAGGCAGACCAGCGCGTGGGAGACCTTCAGCCCGCCGTTGCGCAGGAAGATCACCGCCAGGATCACGAGCAGCAGCACCACAGAGATGGAAATGGCCATCGTCGACTCCTCCGCCACGCCGCCTTGTCCGGTTCACGGCGTTCGGCCGTAAGTGTGGCGTAGCGGAGGGTTCGTCCGGGCGGCTGACCTGTCCGCCGAACGTGTGGTGTTCGGCCCGTGTCTATGCCGCCCGGCGGGCGTCGAGGAAGGCCTCAAGGCCCGCGAGGTCGTCGGTGTTGAGGTGGTCGACGTCGGCGGCGAGCAGTTCGCTCCAGAGTGCGTCGCGGGCGGGTCCGGGCAGGTCCGGGGTCGCCCAGAAGCGCACCCGCTGGCCCCGCCGGTGGGCGGCCCCGACGATGGTCCGCAGCTTCTGCCGTTCGGCGTCGGGGAACGCGCCCTCGCCCCGCCAGGTGAAGTTCAGTGTCCAGTTGTCGCTGATCAGCGGGATGAAGGAGGCCGGGGCCTGGGTGCCGAGGTCGGCGAGGCGGCCGTCGTAGAAGGCGCGCCGGACGGTCTGGGCCTGCATCGGGACGCGGGCGGCGCGGTCGCCGGAGATGACGGCGGTGACCGGGCCGCGGTGGACGCGGCCGTGGGCGTAGGTGGTGAACAGGTGCCGGTAGCGCCGGAGATGGCGGTCGAGTTCCAGGTAGGTCGACGAGCCCTCGGTCTTGATGTCGATCAGCAGTTGCAGTGATCCGCGGTGTCCCCGGTACACGCGGCCGCGGTTGGCCCGGACGCGGGCCGCGAGCGGGTCGAGGTAGAGGGACTCCAGCGTGCGGGACGGGTCGAGGTCCTCCGGGTCGTGGGCGACAAGGAGCTGGTCGCCGACGAGGTGGATGTCGGCCTCGACGCTGCCGAAGCGGTGGTCGAGGGCGTCGAACAGCGGGCGCGGGTGCTCGTAGTCGTTGTGGGCGTGGGCGCGCCACAACGGGCGGGGCCGGTGGCCTCGTTCACCGGCCGAGGCGTGGGCCGCGGGAAGGGCGATCGAGCCCGCGAGGGCCGCGCCGAGGGTGGTGAGGGCTCTGCGTCGGGTGGTGAGGGCCATGCTCTGCCTCCCTGGAGGTGCCGTACGGGAACCCTGCGAGTATGGGGTCGGGACGGCTTCAGGAGGCAGGCCCTGGGGCGGAGTTGGCCGGGCCGCCGCCGTGCGTTCACTTCACGCGGGCACGGCGCACGGAAAAGCCCGCCCCGGGTGGGGCGGGCTCTGCGCGCAGGTCGACCGGATGTGTCCCGGTGGCCGCCGGGTGTACGTCAGGGGGCCTGGAGGTCCACCAGGCGGGCCAGCGCCTCCCGGTGGGCGCCGGCGGTGCCGTAGGCGATCGCGTCGGCTTTCGCCCGCTTCAGGTACAGGTGCACCGGGTGCTCCCAGGTCATGCCGATGCCGCCGTGCAGTTGCAGGGCCTCCTCGGCGGCGTGGACCGCGACGGATGCCGCGTAGGCCTGGGCGACGGTGACCGCCACGTCGACGTCCTCGCCGGTCGTCAGGGCGTCGGCGGCGTTGCGGGCGGCGGCGCGGAGGTTGACGACCTCCAGCCAGAGCTGGGCGAGCCGGTGCTTGAGCGCCTGGAAGCCGCCGACGGGCCGGTTGAACTGCTTGCGGTCCTTGAGGTAGCGGACGGTCTCGGTCAGCGTCCACTCCGCGAGGCCGAGTTGTTCGGAGGCGAGCAGTCCGGCTCCGGCGCGCAGGGCACGGCGCACGGCGGGTCCGGCGTCGCCGAGCCGCTCGCCCGTGGCCCCGTCGAGGGTGACGGTGGCGACGGGCCGCGTCAGGTCCAGAGAGGTCTGCGGGGTGACGGTCGCGGCGGCGGCGTCGACCGCGTACAGGCCGCCGTCGTCGGCCGGCACCAGCAGGACGTCCGCGACGGCGGCGTCGGCGATGCCGGTCAGCTCGCCGTGCAGCAGGCCGTCCTCGTGCCGGACGGTGCGGTGGGCGGCGCCCGGTGCGACGTGGAGGGCGACCGCGAGGGCGCCGATCCTCGTCCCGGTCGCCAGTTCGCGGAGCAGGTCGTCGGCGCCGCAGGCCAGCAGCGCCTCGGTGGCGACGACCGCGCTCGTCAGATACGGCACGGGCGCGACCGCGCGGCCCAGTTCCTCCAGCACCACGGCCGCTTCACGGTGGGTCGCGTCCTGGCCGTCGAGCTCCTCGGGCACCAGCAGTCCGGCGAGACCCATGCCGTCGGTGAGGGCCTTCCACAGGGCCCGGTGGTGGGGGGTGTCCGACTCGGTGCGGGCGATGACGCCGGGCGCGTCGCAGTGGTCGGTGAGCAGGTCGCGGACGGCGGCGCGCAGCGCCTCCTCCTCTTCCGCGTACAGCAGGTCGCTCATCGGGCGAGGTCCTTCCAGGCGACGTCCTTGTCGGTGCGCGGCTCGGGGGGCAGGCCGAGGACGCGCTCGGCGACGATGTTGAGCAGGACCTCGCTGGTCCCGCCCTCGATGCTGTTGCCCTTGGAGCGCAGGTAGCGGTAGCCGGCCTCGCGGCCGGTGAAGTCGACCAGTTCCGGACGGCGCATGGTCCAGTCGTCGTACAACAGGCCCTCCTCGCCGAGGAGTTCGATCTCCAGGCCGCTGATCTCCTGGTTGAGGCGGGCGAAGGCCAGTTTCATGCCGGCGCCCTCGGGGCCGGGCTGGCCCGCGACGAGTTGCTGGCGCAGCCGCTCGGCGGTGAGGCGGGAGACCTCGGCCTCCACCCAGAGCTTCAGCAGCCGCTGGTGCAGGTCGTGGGTGCGCAGCTCGGGACGCTCGCGCCAGGTCTTCGAGACGGGGCCGATCATGCCGCCCTCGCGGGGCAGCCGCATGCCGCCGATGGCCACGCGCTCGTTGTTCAGCGTGGTCTGGGCGACCTTCCAGCCGTCGCCGATCCCGCCGAGGCGCCGGGAGTCGGGAATGCGGACGTCGGTGAGGAACACCTCGTTGAACTCGGCCTCGCCGGTGATCTGCCGCAGCGGGCGCACCTCGACGCCCGGGTCGGTCATGTCGCAGACGAAGTACGTGATGCCGCGGTGCTTGGGCACGTCCGGGTCGGTGCGGGCGATGAGGATCGCCCAGCGGGCGACGTGCGCGCTCGACGTCCAGACCTTCTGCCCGTTGACCACCCAGTGATCGCCCTCGCGCACGGCCCGGGTGCCGAGCGCGGCCAGGTCGGAACCGGCGCCCGGCTCACTGAACAGCTGGCACCAGACCTCCTCCCCCGTCCACAACGGCCGCAGGTAGCGCCGCTTCTGCTCCTCGGTGCCGTACTGGAGGATCGTCGGCGCGGCCATGCCGAGGCCGATGCCGATGCGCCTGGGGTCGTTGTCGGGCGCTCCGGCGGCTTCCAGCTCGGCGTCCACGACGGCCTGCAGCGAGCGGGGCGCGCCGAGTCCGCCGAGGCCCTGCGGATAGTGCACCCAGGCGAGTCCGGCGTCGAAGCGGGCCCGCAGGAAGTCCAGGCGGTCGGTGGAGGCCGGCGGGTGGGCGGCCAGCAACTCGCGCGTCGCGCCGCGCAGTTCCTCTGCGGTGGTCATGCGGACTCCTCCATGACGACGGCGATCCGGCCGGTGGTGAGACCGTCCGCCACCCGCTGCACGGCGGCGGCCGCCTCGCCGAGCGGCACGCGCTCGCTGACCAGCGGCTTGATGGCGCCCCGGGCGGCCAGTTCGGTGAGTTCCTCGTGGCAGCGCCTCACCAGCTTCGGGTTCTTGGTGTTGTACAGGCCCCAGTGCAGGCCCAGGATCGAGTAGTTCTTCACCAGGGCGTGGTTCAGGGCGGGGCTGGGGATGGTGCCCCCGGCGAAGCCGACGACGACGATCCGGCCCTCGAAGGCGACGGTCTTGGCGGACTGGGTGTAGGCCTCGCCGCCGACCGGGTCGTAGATCACGTCGGCGCCCCGGCCGCCGGTGGCTTCCTTGACGGCGGCGACGACGTCCTCGCTGCGGCGGTCGATCACCACGTCGCAGCCCAGGTCCTCGGCGACGGCCGCCTTCGCGGAGCCGCCGACGACACCGATGACGGTGGCGCCGGCGGCCTTCCCGAGCTGCACGGCCGCGCTGCCGACCCCTCCTGCGGCAGCGTGGACGAGCAGGGTCTCCCCGGCCTGCAGGGCGGCCCGGCGGTGCAGGCCGAACCAGCCGGTCTGGTAGCCGATGTGCAGGGCGGCGGCCTCGGCGTCGTCGAGGGCGTCCGGGGCGGGCAGCAGGGCGACGGAGTCGGCGACGGCGTACTCGGCGAAGCCGCCGTGGGGCAGCGCCGGGTTGGCGATCACGCGGCGGCCGTCCTCGGTCTCGCCGCAGATCTCCACGCCCGGCGTGAACGGCAGCGGCGGCCTGACCTGGTACTGGCCACGGCACAGCAGGGCGTCGGGGAAGTTGATGTTCGCCGCGCGCACCCTCAGCAGGACCTGGCCCTCGCCGGGCGTGGGCGGCTCCGCCTGCTCCAGGCGCATCACCTCGCTCGGCTCGCCGTTCTCGTGCACGTGCCATGCCTGCATGCGGTGCCTCCACGGGGGACTGCTTCGTCTGACCGGGGTCGATCGCATACTAAGCGGTCGCTTGCCGATCAGGGAACCGTCCGCGGGAGAAGAGTCCGGCCGTCTCCTGTCGCGTGCGTCACGGCCCGGCCGCCTCGTACCGCGTGCACGAGCCGCCCGCCGCGCGCCGTGTGCACGACCCGGCCGCCCCCGTACCGTGTGCGACCAGGCCGCCCCGTACCACGCGGGTCAAGACCGCTTCGGCCGTGCCCGCACGTGCATCCGCTCCCCCTGCGGGCCGAACAGGCTGAGGAACTCCACGGGCCCCTCCCCCGTCGACCCGAACCAGTGCGGCACCCGGGTGTCGAACTCGGCGGCCTCCCCGGCCGTGAGCACCACGTCGTGCTCGCCGAGCACCAGCCGCAGCTTCCCGGACAGCACGTAGAGCCACTCGTACCCCTCGTGCGTGCGCGGTTCGGGCTCCAGCCTGCGCCGGGGTTCGAGCACCTTGTAGGCCTGGAGGCCGCCGGGCTGGCGGGTGAGGGGCCAGTGGGTGCGGCCGAACATCTCGATCGGCTTGGCGCGCACCCGGGGATCGCCGGCCGGCGGGGCGCCGACCAGGTCGTCGAGCGCCACCTGGTGGGCGCGCGCGATCGGCAGCAGCAGCTCCAGACTGGGTTTGCGCAGGCCGGACTCCAGGCGCGAGAGGGTGCTGACCGAGATGCCGGTGCTCTCGGAGAGCGCCGCCAGGGTCACCTCCCGGTCCTTGCGCATCTGCCGCAGCCGGGGACCGACGCCCGCGAGTACCTCGTCCGTAGTCATGGTCGTATTGCAGATTCGGCAAACGCGTTTGTCAATCCCGTACCGCCGGAGCGACGCTCGGCGATGGAGGTGGTCACATGACCGAGAAGTACGCAGTGGTCGTCGTCGGCGGGGGCGCGGCGGGTCTGTCCGCGGCGCTGGTGCTGGGCCGGGCCCGGCAGCGCACGCTGGTCGTCGACGCGGGCGAGCCGCGCAACGCGCCCGCCGCGCACATGCAGGGTTACCTGTCGCGGGACGGCATGCCGCCCGCCGAGTTCCTGGCGATCGGCCGGGAGGAGATCGCGCGCTACGGCGTCGAGCTCGTGCGGGACCGGGTCGTGGACGTCGAGCGCGGCGAGGACTTCGCCGTGGTCCTGGCCGGCGGCCGCACCGTGCGGGCCCGGCGGCTCGTCGTCGCGACCGGGCTGAAGGACGAGCTGCCCACGGTCCCCGGAGTCGCCGAGCGGTTCGGCCGGGACGTGCTGCACTGCCCGTTCTGCCACGGCTGGGAGGTGCGCGACCAGCCGTTCGGGGTGCTCGCCACCAGCCCGGCGAGCGTGCACCAGGCGCTGATGGTGTCGCAGTGGTCGAAGGACGTGCGGCTCTTCCTGCACACGGTCGCCGAGGCGGAACTGTCCGACGAGGACCTGCGCCGCCTCGCCGCGGCCCGGGTGGACCTGGTGCCCGGGGAGGTGGCGGAGCTGGTGGTCGAGGACGACCGGCTCACCGGGGTCCGGCTAGCGGACGGCACGACGCACACCCGTTCGGTGCTGTTCACCGCCCCGCGGCCGGTGCCGCAGACCGGTCTGCTGGAGCGGCTCGGCGCCGAACTGCACGAGACGCCGTTCGGCGCGTACCCGGTGGTGGACGCGACGGGCCTGACGACGGTGCCGGGCGTGTGGGCCGCGGGCAACGCGATCGGCTTCGCCGAGCAGGTCGTGCACGCGGCCAGCGGCGGTTACCGGGCCGCGTCGGCGATCGTCGGGGACCTGCTGATGACGGACCTGGACGCGGCCGCCCAGGTGTAGGGACAGGGCCCGCGGTGCACCATGACTGCATGCTGCTGCACCGGCTGGCCCGCGTGTCCCAGGAGGTCGCCGCCACCTCGGCGCGGTCCCGGAAGACGGCTCTGCTCGCGGAGCTCTTCCGGGACGCCGAGGCGGAGGACGTGCCGATCGTCATCCCCTATCTGGCCGGGCGGCTGCCGCAGGGCCGGATCGGCGTGGGCTGGAAGGTGCTGGGCCGCCCGGTCGCGCCGGCCGGCGAGCCGAGCCTGACCGTGCGGGACGTCGACGCCCGGCTGTCGCAGCTCGCGCAGGTGTCCGGACCCGGATCACAGGCGGAGCGCACCCGGCTGGTCGGGGAACTGATGGGCGCGGCCACCGGGGACGAGCAGCGGTTCCTGCTCGGGCTGCTCACCGGCGAGGTCCGGCAGGGCGCGCTGGACGCGGTCGCGGTCGAGGGCCTGGCCCAGGCGACCGGGGCGCCGGGCGCGGACGTGCGGCGGGCCGTGATGCTCGCCGGTTCCCTCCAGACGGTCGCCGAGGCCCTGCTCGCGGACGGCCCGGCCGCCCTCGAACGGTTCCGGCTCACCGTCGGCCGCCCGGTGCTGCCGATGCTGGCGCACAGCGCCTCCTCGGTGGCGGAGGCGGTGGACAAGCTCGGCGCCTGCGCGGTGGAGGAGAAACTGGACGGCATCCGCGTCCAGGTGCACCGTGACGGCGGCACCGTGCGCCTGTACACCCGCACCCTCGACGACATCACCGACCGGCTGCCCGAAGTGACGGCGGCGGCGCTGGAGTTGCGCGGCGAGCGGTTCATCCTGGACGGCGAGGTGATCTCCTTCGACGCGGACGGGCGGCCCCGTTCCTTCCAGGAGACCGCCGGGCGCGTCGGCTCGCGCACGGACGTGGCGACGGCCGCCCGGGCGGTGCCGGTCTCCCCCGTCTTCTTCGACGTCCTGTCCGTCGACGGCCACGACCTGCTCGACCTGCCGTTCGCCGAGCGGCACGCCGAGCTGGCCCGGCTCGTCCCCGAGCCGATGCGGGTGCGGCGCACGCTGGTGTCCGGGCCGGACGAGACGCACACCGCGGAGCAGTTCCTCTCCGACACCATCGGGCGCGGCCACGAGGGCGTCGTCGCCAAGTCCCTCGACGCCCCCTACAGCGCGGGCCGGCGCGGCGCGTCCTGGCTGAAGGTCAAGCCCGTGCACACCCTCGACCTGGTCGTCCTGGCCGCCGAGTGGGGCCACGGCCGCCGCACCGGCAAGCTCTCCAACCTGCACCTCGCCGCCCGCACCGCCGACGGCGGCCTCGCCATGCTCGGCAAGACCTTCAAGGGCATGACCGACGCGATGCTGACCTGGCAGACCGAACGGCTCCGGCAGCTCGCCGTCGACGACGACGGGCACGTCGTGACGGTCCGCCCGGAACTCGTCGTCGAGATCGCCTACGACGGGCTGCAGCGCTCCACCCGCTACCCGGCCGGTGTCACCCTCCGCTTCGCCCGGGTGATCCGCTACCGCGAGGACAAGCGCCCGGAGGACGCCGACACGGTGGAGACGCTGCTGGCCGCCCACCCGGAGGTGAAGCCGTGAAGCGCAGCGCGGGACTGCTGCTCTTCCGTCCCTCGAACCACGGCCCCGAGGTGCTGCTCGGCCACATGGGCGGCCCGTTCTTCGCGCGGCGCGAGGCCGGGGCGTGGACCATCCCCAAGGGTGAGTACGAACCCGACGAGCCCGCCTGGCAGGCCGCCCGCCGGGAGTTCCGGGAGGAACTGGGGCTGCCGCCGCCCGACGGGGAGCCCATCGACCTCGGCGAGGTCCGGCAGACGAACGGCAAGGTCGTCACGGTCTGGGCGATCGAGGCGGATCTCGACCCGGCGGCGATCGTGCCCGGCACGTTCCACATGGAGTGGCCGCCGCGCTCCGGCCGGCTCCAGGAGTTCCCCGAGCTGGACCGGGTTGCCTGGTTCGGGCTGGAGCGGGCCCGCGAGGTGATCGTCAAGGCCCAGGCGGCGTTTCTCGACCGCCTGGCGGAGCACTCGCCCTGAGGAGACGCTCCCGCGTTGCGCTCCCCTCGGCCGCGCGGGAAGGTCGAGACACAGCCCGCCCCCAGGGAGGTCAGCCATGCCCATCGCAACGGTCAACCCGGCGAACGGCGAGACGCTCAAGACGTACGAGGCCATGGGCGAGGAGGAGATCGAGCGCCGGCTCCGGCTCGCGGAGGCCACGTTCCGCACGTACCGGACGACGACCTTCGACGAGCGGGCCCGACTGCTGCACCGGGCCGCCGACCTCCTCGACGAGGACCATCAGGACATCGCCCGGGTGATGACCACCGAGATGGGCAAGCCGATCCAGCAGGCCCGGGCCGAGGCCGCGAAGTGCGCCAAGGCGATGCGCTGGTACGCCGACCACGCCGAGGAACTGCTCGCCGACGAGGAACCGGCCGAGGCCGACGTCAAGGACTCCGGCGCCTCGCGCGTGCGGGTCCGCTACCGTCCGCTCGGCCCGGTGCTGGCGGTCATGCCGTGGAACTTCCCGCTGTGGCAGGTGGTGCGTTTCGCGGCGCCCGCGCTGATGGCGGGCAACGTCGGCCTGCTCAAGCACGCCTCGAACGTGCCGCAGACCGCTCTCTACCTGGAGGACCTGTTCCACCGGGCGGGCTTCACCGAGGGCTGCTTCCAGACCCTGCTGATCGGCTCCGCCGCGGTGGACGACATCCTGCGCGACGAGCGGGTCAAGGCGGCCACGCTCACCGGCAGCGAGCCCGCGGGCCGCGCGGTCGCCTCCACCGCCGGAGAGATGATCAAGAAGACGGTGCTGGAGCTGGGCGGCAGCGACCCGTTCGTCGTGATGCCCTCCGCCGACCTCGACCGGGCCGCGAAGGTGGCGGTGACCGCGCGGGTGCAGAACACCGGGCAGTCCTGCATCGCCGCGAAGCGCTTCATCGTGCACGCGGACGTCCACGACGCCTTCGCCGAACGGTTCACCGAGGGCATGCGGGCGCTGAAGGTCGGCGACCCGCTGTCCGACGACACCGAGGTCGGGCCGCTCTCCAGCGAGCAGGGGCTGCGCGACCTGGAGGAGCTGGTCGACGACGCGGTGCGCGGCGGTGCGCAGGTGCTGTGCGGTGGCGAACGGCCGGAGGGGCCCGGCTGGTACTACGCGCCGACGATCCTCGCCGGCATCACCCGCGAGATGCGGATCCACCGGGAGGAGGCGTTCGGGCCGGTCGCCACGCTGTACCGGGTGGCCGACCTGGACGAGGCGGTGCTGGTGGCGAACGACTCTCCCTTCGGGCTGAGTTCCAACGTGTGGACGCGCGACGAGGCGGAGGTGGACCGGTTCACCCGGGACCTGGAGGCCGGGGGCGTGTTCTTCAACGGGATGACGGCCTCCCACCCGGCGTTCCCGTTCGGCGGCGTGAAGCGCTCCGGGTACGGGCGTGAGCTGTCCGGGCACGGAATCCGCGAGTTCTGCAACATCACCACTGTTTGGCATGGTGCGTGAGTGTTGCGGGGCTACGATCCCGTCTGTGAACCGCGAAGTGACTCTGCCTCTGATCGTCGACGACCGCGGGACCTTGCAGGTGGCTGCGGCGGATGTCAGCAAGCTGCTGCGGACGGTGGGGGGCCGGTGGGTCCGGCTGGTCGAGGACGGGGAGTCGGGGCTGGACGAGGACACGGTCGCGGCGTTGACCATCGAGCTGGCGAAACTGGCCGACCGCATCGATGTCGCCTGCATCGCGCACAGCAGCGGGACCGCGACGTAGCGCTCAGCGGGACATCGTCCCGCTGAGCGCCGACCAGAAGCTCGCCTCGTAGTGCTGCAGGAGGCGGCCGTGGGTGCGGGCTCGCCGCTCGTCGAGCCGCCCGGTGTCCACGGCCGCCCGCACCGCCCTCTCCGCCAGCCGGTTCAGGTCGGGTGAGGGCTCGGCGAAGAAGTCGAAGAAGGCGCAGGCCTCGTCGGTGAAGCCGTAGTGCTCGCGCAGCGCTGCGGCGATGGTCGCGCAATAACCTCCCCACGCCGAGAAGTTGGCGGTCAGGGCCAGAACGGCGTCCGCCGGTGCGGCGTTGAGGGCCAGCCACGCCACGTAGGCGGGGTACGCCTGGGCGCCGGGGAGCGGCTCGTACGACGCCTCCTCGGCACCGCAGGCCCGGGTGAAGGCGACCAGTCGCTCCCCGGCCAGCGCCTCGCCCTGCGCGAGGGTCGTGAAGAAGGCCGCCGCCTCGGGGTCGGTCGCCTCGGACCGCTCGGCCAGGTGCTCGAACGCGCGACGGTCCGCGGGGATCACCCAGGCCTGTTCCAGGGCGAGCGCGGCGAGGGTGGCGCGGGGTGCCGTGCCGGCGGCGATCCGGGGGACCACGGGGTTGGCCTCCGGGTCGGGGGCGAGGGCCGCCGTGGTGGTGCGCAGTAGGTCCCGGGCCGGGTGCGTCATCGCGTCCTCCGTCGTGAGGGTGTCGGGTCGAGCGTGGCACGTGGTCCCCGAGACGGAGTAGTCCGGCGCGAAGTCGGCCTGCCCACGGGGGATCGTGGGTGGACCACCCCTAGAGGTGAACCACCTTCTGACCGGGGGGCGAAGGGCCTTCCGGGAGGCGAAAGCAGGCACGGTTCATGGCGACTTTGTGCAGACCTTCGGTGTCCGTTCCAGAGCACGTGATCACGATGGAGGAGACGCTTGAGCTGGCGCGTGAGCGCCACGCCGACCACCCCCAACTGCCGCTGGCCCTCCGGCTGATCGAGAACACCGGTGTGCGCACGCGGCGCATCGTGCAGCCCATCGAGGAAACCCTGAAGCACCCGGGGTTCGAGGACCGCAACAAGCTCTACGAGGCCGAGGCCAAGGCGCGGGTGCCCGCGGTCATCCAGCGGGCGCTCGACGACGCGGAGCTGCTCACCACCGATGTGGACCTGATCATCTACGTGTCGTGCACGGGCTTCATGATGCCCTCGCTCACGGCCTGGCTGATCAACGAGATGGGCTTCGACCCGACCACCCGGCAGCTGCCGATAGCCCAGCTGGGCTGCGCGGCCGGCGGCGCGGCGATCAACCGGGCCCACGACTTCTGCACGGCCTACCCCGAGGCCAACGCGCTGATCGTGGCCTGCGAGTTCTGCTCGCTGTGCTACCAGCCCACCGACATCGGCGTCGGCTCGCTGCTGTCCAACGGCCTGTTCGGCGACGGCATCGCGGCCGCCGCGGTGCGCGGGCGGGGCGGCGAGGGTGTCGTCCTGGAGCGCAACGGTTCGTACCTGATCCCCAAGACCGAAGAGTGGATCATGTACGACGTGAAGGCCACGGGCTTCCACTTCCTGCTGGACAAGCGGGTACCGGCCACCATGGAGCCGCTCGCGCCGGCGCTGAAGGACCTGGCCGGCGGCCACGGCTGGGACGCCTCCGACCTGGACTTCTACATAGTCCACGCGGGTGGGCCCCGCATCCTCGACGACCTCAGCACCTTCCTGCACGTCGACCCGCACGCCTTCCGCTTCAGCCGGGCCACGCTCACCGAGTACGGCAACATCGCCAGCGCCGTCGTCCTGGACGCGCTGCGCCGGCTGTTCGACGAGGGCGGCCCCGAGGACCGGGCGCGCGGGCTGCTGGCCGGGTTCGGACCCGGCATCACCGCCGAGATGGCCCTGGGCCGCTGGCACCGCGCCGACGAGACGAAGTGAGATGAGCGAAGAGACGATCACCGAGACACCGCCCCCGGTCCGGGACTGGCCGGCGCTGGACCTGTCCGGCGCGGACTTCGACCCGGTCCTGCGGGAGCTGATGGACGAGGGCCCCGTCACCCGCATCAAGCTGCCCAACGGCGAGGGCTGGGCCTGGCTGGTCACCCGTTACGACGACGTGCGGACGGTGACCAACGACCCGCGCTTCGGCCGCGAGGCCGTCATGGACCGGCAGGTGACGCGGCTGGCCCCGCACTTCATCCCGTCCCGGGGCGCGGTCGGCTTCCTCGACCCGCCGGACCACACCAGGCTGCGGCGCAGCGTCGCGGCCGCCTTCACGGCACGCGGTGTGGAGCGGGTGCGCGAGCGCTCCCGCCGGATGCTGGCGGAACTGGTCGACGAGATGCTCCAGGACGGCCCGCCGGCCGACCTCACCGAGGCCGTGCTCGCCCCGTTCCCCATCGCGGTGATCTGCGAGCTGATGGGCGTCCCGGCCACCGACCGGCACGACATGCACACCTGGACGCAGCTGATCCTGTCCTCCGCGCACGGCGCCGAGGTCAGCGAGAGGGCCAAGAAGGAGATGGGCGCCTACTTCGCCGACCTGATCGGCCTGCGCGAGGGCAGCACCGGCGAGGACGTGACCTCGCTGCTCGGCGCCGCGGTCGGCCGGAGCGAGGTCACCCTGGAGGAGGCGGTCGGACTCGCCGTGCTCCTGCAGATCGGCGGCGAGGCGGTCACCAACAACAGCGGCCAGATGTTCTACGTGCTGCTGACCCGCCCGGAACTCGCCGAGCGGCTGCGGGCCGAGCCGGAGATCCGCCCGCGGGCCGTCGACGAACTGCTGCGCTGGATCCCCCACCGCAACGCGGTCGGGCTCTCGCGGATCGCCCTGGAGGACGTGGAGATCAGTGGCGTGCGGATCCGGCAGGGCGACCCGGTGTACGTGTCGTACCTGGCGGCCAACCGCGACCCGGACGTCTTCCCCGACCCGGAGACCATCGACTTCTCCCGCAGTCCGAACCCGCACGTCTCGTTCGGCTTCGGACCGCACTACTGCCCGGGCGGCATGCTGGCCCGGCTGGAGTCGGAACTCCTGGTCGACGCGCTCCTCGACGGCGTGCCCGGTCTGCGGCTCGCCGTGCCGGCCGGGGAGGTGCCCTTCAAGAAGGGCGCGCTGATCCGCGGGCCCGAGGCCCTGCCCGTCACGTGGTGAGGCGGCGATGACGGCGACGGAAGGCCTGCTCGTCCCTCCCGGTCAGGGCCGGGTCGTGCAGGCCCCCGCCCAGCACGTGACGTTCAAGGTGACCGGCACCCACTCCCGCATGGCCTCCACCTTCGAGGTGGTGGTGCCGCCGGGCTTCGACGTGGGAGCCCATGTGCACACGCGCAGCGAGGAGTTGTTCTACGTCCTGGAGGGCGAGCTGGACGTGCTCGCCTTCGAGCCGCGGGTGCGCACGCCCGACCACTGGCAGCGGTGGGAGTCCTCCTCGGGCAACCGGGTGGTGCGGGCGACGCCGGGCACGGTGATCGTCGTACCCCCGGGGTGCCCGCACGCGTTCGCCAACCCGACGGACGAGCCCGCCAAGATGTTCTTCCAGGCGAGCCCGCCGCCGGACCACGAGCGCTACTTCGAGGAGCTGCTGGAGATCCTCGCCGGCGGGGGCCCTCCGGACCACGCGGCCATCGAGGAGCTGCGGGCGCGGTACGACATCGAGCAGCTGACGCCGCTCAGGCACCGTTAGCGGACGTCAGCGGATGGGCACGCCGGCGAGGGTGCGGGCGATGACCAGGCGCTGGATCTCGCTGGTGCCCTCGAAGATGGTGTAGATCGCCGCGTCGCGGTGCATGCGCTCCACCGGGTACTCCCGGGTGTAGCCGTTGCCGCCCAGGATCTGGATGGCCTGGGCGGTGACCTTCTTGGCGGTCTCGCTGGCGAACAGCTTGGACATCGAGCCCTCGGCCGCCGTGAACGGCTTGCCGTTGATCGCCATCCAGGAGGCGCGCCAGACCAGCAGGCGGGCCGCGTCGATGGAGGTGCGCATGTCCGCGAGCTGGAACGCCACGCCCTGGTTGTCGACGATCGGCCGGCCGAACTGCTCGCGGGTGGTGGCGTAGTCGAGGGCGACCTCGTAGGCGGCCCGCGCGGTGCCGACGGCCATGGCGCCGACGGCCGGGCGGGAGGCCTCGAAGGTGGCCATGGCGGCGTTCTTCACGCGCTCCCCGCCCTGCCTGGCCTTCTCGCGGGCCCGGGCGAGCCGCTCGTCGAGCTTCTCCTTGCCACCGAGCAGGCAGGAGCCGGGGACGCGCACGTTGTCCAGGATGACCTCGGCGGTGTGCGAGGCGCGGATGCCGTGCTTCTTGAACTTCTGGCCCTGGGACAGGCCCGGCGTCCCCGGCGGGACGATGAAGGAGGCGTGGCCCTTGGAGCCCAGCTCGGGGTCGACGACCGCGACCACGACGTGGACGTTGGCGATGCCGCCGTTGGTCGCCCAGGTCTTGGTGCCGTTGAGCACCCACTCGTCCTTGGCCTCGTCGTACACGGCCCGGGTGCGCATGGAGGCGACGTCGGAGCCGGCGTCGGGCTCGGAGGAGCAGAAGGCGGCGACCTTGACGTCGTTCGCGTCGCCGTACATCTGCGGGATCCAGGTGCCGATCTGCTCCTCGGTGCCGTTGGCGAGGACGCCGACGGCGGCGAGGCCGGTGCCGACGATGGACAGGGCGATGCCCGCGTCGCCCCAGAACAGCTCCTCCATCGCCATGGGGATGCCGAGGCCGGTGGGGTCGAAGTACTGCTGGGCGTAGAAGTCCAGGGAGTAGATGCCGACCTTGGCCGCCTCCTGGATGACCGGCCAGGGAGTCTCCTCACGCTCGTCCCATTCGGCGGCCGCGGGCCGGATCACGTCGGCGGCGAAGCCGTGGAGCCAGTCGCGGACCTCCTTCTGTTCGTCGTTGAGCTCCATGGTGAACTCGGCCATGTCGGTCCCCTCCAGCGGCACACGTGCATGTTACTTGCGGTAACACCAGTCTGTTACCGGTGGGTAGTCCTCGTCAACTCCTACCGACCGGTCGGCACCCTTTCGGTGTCCGAGCCGTGCTTCAGTGTTAGTTTGCGCAGGCGTCATCGAAACAGCACGGGTGGGGAGAGCACATGGACACCACGCAGCGGACCGACCAGCAACGGTCCGCCGACCGCCGACGGCGTGAACTGCTGGAGGCCGCCGACCGAGTGGTGCTGCGCGACGGCCCGCAGGCCTCGATGAACGCGATCGCGGCGGAGGCCGGCATCACCAAGCCGATTCTCTACCGGCACTTCGGTGACAAGGGCGGACTTTACGCGGCCCTTGCCAAGCGGCACACGGACGCGCTGCTGGACTCGCTGCGGGCGGCGCTGGACGCGCCCGCGGACCGGCGCGAGCGGGTCGAGGCGACGCTGGACACGTACCTCGCGGCGATCGAGGCGCGGCCCCAGGTGTACCGGTTCCTGATGCACCCGGCGGAGGGGAGCCAGCCGGGCGACCAGGGATTCGACGTCGGCAAGCACAGTGCGCCCCTGCTGCGGCGCATGGGCGAGGAACTGGCGCAGGTCATCGAGGAGCGGCTGGATCTCGGGCCGGGCGGACAGCAGCTGGCGCGGGTGTGGGGGCACGGGATCGTCGGCATGATGCATGCCGCCGGGGACTGGTGGCTGGGCGAACGGCCGTGCTCCCGGGCGGAGTTGGTGCGGAGTCTGGCCGACCTCCTGTGGGGTCGCCTTGCCGCTGCGGGAGACAGGATCGGCGGTCCGGGGTTCTGACCGCCGGGTCGTGAATGCGGGCCGGTGGGGGGTGTTCGCGCAGCTCCCCGCGCCCCGGGCGACGGCCCCTCAGGCGTTCCACGAGGCCCGGGCCACTCGTCGCATCAGCCTGCGTCGGCGCCAGCCTGTCAGGCGGTCCGCGTAGATGCGCCCCTCCAGGTGGTCGCACTCGTGCTGCAGGCAGCGGGCGAAGAAGCCCGTGCCGTGGATCGTGACCGGTTCGCCGGTCAGGGTGAAGCCCTCGACCACCGCGTGGTCGTGGCGTTCCGTGCCCGCTTCCAGGCCCGGGAGGGACAGGCAGCCCTCCGGGCCGCGGAGCACCACCCCGTCCGTCGTGACGAGGCGGGGGTTGACCACGTGGCCGAGGTGGCGGACGTCCTCGTCGTCGGGACAGTCGTAGACGAAGACCCGCAGCGGCTCACCGATCTGGTTGGCCGCCAGGCCCACGCCCCGGGCGGCGTACATGGTGGCGAACAAGTCCTCGACCAGCCGGGCCAGTTCGGGGCCGAAGTCGGTGACCTCCGCGCAGGGCGTGTGCAGGACGGGGTCGCCGTGCAGGGTGAGGGGTCTCACGCGGCCGCGGGCGCCGGGGATGGGGCTCTGTCGCATGGCCGCAAGAGTAAGGTCCTGTCGGTGCGCGCCTCCCACACGAGTTCGCCACAGTGCCGCGGTTCGGGAGTGCGAATGGATCTCGATAGGCTGAGGTCCACACCACGTGGCCGTCAGGCTTCAGGCGCGGCGCGTACGCAAGGAGGATCGAGAACTGATGGCAGGCAACTCGGACCCGCTCTCGCCGCGGGCCAAGCTGGCCGTGACCGCGGGCAAGGCGGTCGCAGCGGCGTCCCGTGCGGCGGGACGCGGCAGCGGATCGGTCATCGGCGGCCGGGTGGCGCTGAAACTCGACCCCGACCTCCTCGCCCGGCTGGCCCAGAACCTGGACGTGATCCTGGTCTCGGCCACCAACGGCAAGACCACCACCACCCGGCTCATCGCCGAGGCCCTGCGCGCGGCGGGACCGGTCGTCTCCAACGCGCTCGGCGCCAACATGCCGGCCGGCATCACCTCGGCGCTCGCCGGCGGCTCGGACGCCCGGTACGGCGTCATCGAGGTCGACGAGAAGTACCTGGCCGGTGTCGCCCGGGACACCGCCCCGAAGTGCATCGCGCTGCTGAACCTCTCGCGCGACCAGCTCGACCGCGCCGCGGAGACCCGCATGCTCGCCGAGAACTGGCGGGAGGGACTCGCGGGTTCCAAGGCCGTCGTCGTGGCCAACTGCGACGACCCGCTGGTGGTGTGGGCGGCGTCCTCCTCCCCCAACGTGATCTGGGTCGCCGCCGGGCAGATGTGGAAGGACGACGCCTGGTCCTGCCCGTCCTGCGGCGGCGTGATGCAGCGCCCGGGCGACGACTGGTTCTGCGGTGAGTGCGGCTTCCGCCGCCCGACGCCGAGCTGGGCGCTCTCCGGCGACCACGTCCTCGACCCGCACGGTTCGGCCTGGCCGATCCACCTGCAGCTGCCCGGCCGTGCCAACAAGGCCAACGCCGCCTCCTCGGCCGCCGTCGCCGCCGTGTTCGGCGTGCCGCCGCAGGTCGCGCTGGAGCGCATGTACCAGGTGCAGGCGGTGGCCGGACGGTACGACGTCGTCCAGTTCCAGGGCCGCGACCTGCGGCTCCTGCTCGCGAAGAACCCGGCCGGCTGGCTGGAGACGTTCTCCCTGATCGACCCGCCGCCCGCCCCGGTCATCCTGTCCGTGAACGCGCGCTCCGCCGACGGCACCGACACCTCCTGGCTGTGGGACGTCGACTACACGCGCCTGACCGGCCACCCGATCTGCGTGGTGGGTGACCGCCGGCTGGACCTGGCGGTGCGCCTGGAGGTCGCCGACCAGCACTTCCAGGTCTACGAGAACCTCGACCAGGCGGTGGCCGCGTGCCCGCCGGGCCGGATCGAGGTCATCGCCAACTACACGGCGTTCCAGGACCTGCGCCGCCGCGTCGGCAACTGAGCACGAGACGTCAGGGGACTTTTGTGAGCGACAACCAACTGCGGATCGTCTGGATCTACCCGGACCTGCTCAGCACCTACGGCGACCAGGGCAACGTCCTCGTCGTGGAGCGCCGGGCGCGGCAGCGCGGCCTGGACGTGGCCCGGCTGGACGTGCGCAGCGACCAGCCGATCCCGACCTCCGGGGACATCTACCTGATCGGCGGCGGCGAGGACCGCCCGCAGCGGCTCGCGGCCGAGCGGCTGCGCCGGGACGGCGGACTGACCCGGGCCGTGGAGAACGGCGCCATCGTGTTCTCGGTGTGCGCCGGCTACCAGATCCTCGGCCACGAGTTCATCAACGACCTCGGCCAGCGCGAGCCCGGCCTCGGGCTGCTGGACGTGGTGTCGGTGCGCGGCGAGGGCGCGCGGTGCGTCGGTGACGTGCTGGGTGACGTCGACGAGCGCCTCGGGCTGCCGCCGCTGACCGGTTTCGAGAACCACCAGGGCGTCACCCACCTCGGCCCCACCGCCCGCCCCCTGGCCCGGGTGCGGTTCGGCAACGGCAACGGCACGGGCGACGGCACCGAGGGCGCGTTCAACGACACCGTCTTCGGCACGTACATGCACGGCCCGGTGCTGGCGCGCAACCCGCTGATCGCGGACCTGCTGCTGAAGCTGGCCCTCGACGTCAACGCGCTGCCGCCGACGGACGACCGCTGGTACGAGGCACTCCGCAACGAACGCATCGCCGCTGCTCAGCAGCCCGCGTAGGCACTGCGTCGCAGCGTGCCCGGGGCACGCGTCAACCTGCTGGTCAACAGCCCGTATGACGAGCCGTCCGCACAGGTGAGCGGGGTCGTCCAGCAGGCGGACGCGTGCTTCGGTCCAGCCCCTCGAAGCCGCTAGGGTGGCGGGGATTCCAGCCGGACAACGCGGTCCGGTCCCGGCCCACGTCGATAAGGTTTCTCGGGCTATGCGCATTGGTGTCCTCACGTCCGGCGGCGACTGCCCCGGCCTGAACGCCGTCATCCGGTCCGTCGTGCACCGCGCCGTCGTCGACCACGGCGACGAGGTCATCGGCTTCCGGGACGGCTGGAAGGGCCTCCTGGAGTGCGACTACCTCAAGCTCGACCTCGACGCGGTGGGTGGCATCCTCGTCCGCGGCGGCACGATTCTCGGTTCCTCCCGGGTCCAGCCCTCCCATCTGCGGGACGGTGTGGAGCGAGCCAAGGGCCATGTCGAGGAGCTCGGCCTCGACGCGATCATCCCCATCGGCGGTGAGGGCACGCTCAAGGCCGCGCGGCTGATGTCGGACAGCGGCCTGCCCGTGGTGGGTGTGCCCAAGACCATCGACAACGACATCGCGGTCACGGACGTCACCTTCGGCTTCGACACGGCCGTCGGGGTGGCGACCGAGGCGCTGGACCGTCTGAAGACCACCGCCGAGTCCCACCAGCGGGTCCTCGTCGTCGAGGTCATGGGCCGGCACACCGGCTGGATCGCGCTGCACTCCGGCATGGCGGCCGGCGCGCACGCCATCGTGGTGCCCGAGCGGCCCTTCGACATAGAGGAGCTGACCCGGCGGGTCGGCGAGCGGTTCGAGGCGGGCAAGCGCTTCGCGATCGTGGTGGCCGCGGAGGGAGCCAAGCCCCGGGCCGGGACCATGGAGTTCGACGAGGGCGGCAAGGACATCTACGGGCACGAGCGGTTCGCCGGCATCGCCCGGCAGCTCTCCGTCGAGCTGGAGCGGCGGCTGGGCAAGGAGGCGCGGCCGGTGATCCTCGGGCACGTGCAGCGCGGCGGCACGCCCACCGCCTACGACCGGGTGCTGGCCACGCGGTTCGGGTGGCACGCGGTGGAGGCGGTGCACCGGGGTGAGTTCGGGCAGATGACCGCGCTGCGCGGGACCGACATCGTGATGGTGCCGCTCGCCGACGCCGTCCGGACGCTGAAGACCGTGCCGGACGAGCGGTACGAAGAGGCGGAGACCGTTCTCTGAGGGTGCCGCGGTCGGCGGGTGCGGGCCGCTCGTGGCCTGTCGCGCAGTTCCCCGCCGCTCTGGAACCTTGCCCCCGGTCACGTGTGTGGCCGGGGGCGGTTCTACTCTTGTGGGCGGACAACTTGCTGCACACCCCCACGAAACAGGAGCCGGCGGAATGGATCACAGCGGGCACGGCATGACCATGGATCTGCCGCCGTTCACGCTGGGGCGTGGTCTGGAGTGGTCGGCGGACCCGTTCTTCCTCGTCGCCTGCCTGCTGGGCCTGGCGCTGTACGGCTGGGGCGTGGTGCGGCTGGTGCGGCGCGGGGACAAGTGGCCCGTCGGCCGGACCGTCGCCTACACCCTGGGCGTGCTGAGCATCATGCTCATGATGTGCACCGCGCTGAACGACTACGGCATGGTCATGTTCAGCGTGCACATGGTGCAGCACATGGTGATCAGCATGGTCTCGCCGATCCTCATCCTGCTCGGGGCGCCGATCACCCTGGCGCTGCGGGCGCTGCCCACGGCGGGGCGGGGCCGCAAGGGGCCGCGTGAACTGCTGCTGATGTTCCTGCACAGCCGGTACATGCGGATCGTCACGCATCCGGCGTTCACGATCCCGCTGTTCATCGCGAGCCTGTACGGGCTGTACTTCACTCCGCTGTTCGACACGCTGATGGGCTCCAAGGCCGGGCACATCGCGATGATGGTGCACTTCCTCGCCGTCGGCCTGGTGTTCTTCTGGCCGATCATGGGCGTGGACCCGGGCCCGCACCGGCCGGGCTACCTGATGCGGATGCTGGAGCTGTTCGCGGGCATGCCGTTCCACGCGTTCTTCGGCATCGCGCTGATGATGGCGTCCCAGCCGATGGTGGCGACCTTCGAGAACCCGCCCGCCTCCCTCGGCATCGAGGCGCTGTCCGACCAGAACGCGGCGGGCGGCATCGCCTGGGCGTTCAGCGAGATCCCGTCCGTGCTGGTCCTGATCGCGCTGCTGTTCCAGTGGTACGCCTCGGAGCAGCGTCAGGCCAGGCGCACGGACCGGGCCGCCGAGCGGGACGGGGACAAGGAGCTGGAGGCGTACAACGCCTATCTGGCCTCACTGAACACGCAGGGGCGCTGAGACCGGCTCGTGCAGGGCCCGTGCGCGCCGGGCGCCCACCGGGCACCATGGAGGGACCGGACCACGAGGAGGGTGCCGCGATGCCCGGTTCCACGCACGGTTCCAGCGGTTTCAACGGGACGAAGACCATGGGGGCGCTCACCCTGGGCGGCCTCGTCGTGGTGACGGCCTACACGGTGGCGCTCGGCAGCAACGGCTGGCTGTGGTTCGGCTGGGTCGTCCTGGGCCTGATCACCCTGGGGATGGTGGTCACCACCCGCGGCACCTGACGGCTCACTCCCGGGTCAGCCGGCCCGCCGAGTGCACGCCCGGCTGGTACTTGGGGAGGCGGACGGTGATCTTCATGCCGGCTCCGACGGCGGTCTCGATGACGAGGCCGTGGTCGTCGCCGTAGACCTGGCGGAGCCGGTCGTCGACGTTGGACAGGCCGATGCCGCCCGAGGGGCTGGCCTCGCGGGCGAGGATGCGGCGCAGCAGTCCGGGGTCCATGCCCGCGCCGTCGTCCTCGATGACGACCAGGGCCTCGGCTCCCGCGTCCTGGGCGGTGATCTGGATGTGGCACTTGCCCGAGGAGACGGCCTTGCCCTCCAGGCCGTGCTTGACGGCGTTCTCCACGAGCGGCTGCAGACACAGGAAGGGCAGCGCGACGGGCAGCACCTCCGGCGCTATCTGCAGGGTGACGGAGAGACGCTCGCCGAACCGGGCGCGCACCAGGGCCAGGTAGTGGTCGATGGCGTGCAGCTCGTCGGCGAGGGTGGTGAAGTCGCCGTGCCGGCGGAACGAGTAGCGGGTGAAGTCGGCGAACTCGAGGAGCAGCTCCCGGGCGCGCTCGGGGTCGGTGCGCACGAAGCTCGCGATCACCGCGAGCGAGTTGAAGATGAAGTGCGGGGAGATCTGGGCGCGCAGTGCCTTGATCTCGGCCTCGATCAGGCGGGTGCGGGACTGGTCGAGGTCGGCCAGTTCCAGCTGTACGGAGACCCAGCGGGCGACCTCGCCGGCGGCCCGGACCAGGACGGCGGACTCGCGGGGCGCGCAGGCGACCAGGGCGCCGTGCACCCGGTCGTCGACGGTGAGCGGGGCGACGACCGCCCAGCGCACCGAGCAGTCCAGGCGGTCGCAGGTCAGGGCGAAGGCCTCGCCCCGGCCGGTGTCCAGGGGGCCCGCCAGGCGTTCCATGATCTCGGAGCGGTGGTGGGCGCCGTCGCCGTCCCAGACCAGGACCTGTTCGCGGTCGGTGAGGCAGAGGGCGTCCGTGCCGAGCAGCGAGCGCAGTTTGCGGGCGGACTTGCGGGCGGTCTCCTCGGTCAGGCCGGCCCGCAGCGGCGGCGCGGCGAGGGAGGCGGTGTGCAGCGTCTCGAAGGTGGCGTGCTCCACGGGGGTGCCGAGACCGGCGAGGCTCTTGGCCCGGGCGGTGCGCCGGCCGAGCCAGACGCCGAGGGCCAGCACCGGGAGCACGGCGACGCACAGGCCGGCCAGGAAGTCGCTCATGCCGTCACCTCGGTGCGCAGTTCCTCGGGCAGGTGGAAGCGGGCCAGGACCGCGGCCGTGCCCGGCGGGACGCGGCCGGGGGTGGCGAGGGACACCAGGATCATGGTGAGGAAGCCGAGCGGCACCGACCACAGGGCGGGCCAGGCGAGCAGGGCGTGCAGGGCGGCGCCCCGGCCCGGGTAGCCCGCCATGGTGGCGGCGACCGCGAGCAGGGCGGAGCCGCCTCCGACCAGCATCCCGGCGGCGGCGCCGGGCGGGGTCAGCCGCCGCCACCAGATGCCGAGGACCAGGAGCGGGCAGAACGAGGACGCCGACACGGCGAAGGCGAGGCCCACCGCGTCGGCGACCGGCAGCCCGCCGACCAGGACGCTCGCCGCGAGGGGCACGGCCATGGCGAGGACCGTCCCGAGCCGGAAGTGCCGCACGCCCCGGGACGGCAGCACGTCCTGGGTGAGGACGCCCGCGACCGCCATGGTCAGGCCCGAGGCCGTGGACAGGAACGCGGCGAAGGCGCCGCCCGCGACCAGGGCGCCGAGGAGGTCGCCGCCCACTCCCCCGATCATCCGGTCGGGCAGCAGGAGGACGGCGGCGTCCGGGTCTCCGGTGAGGGTCAGTTCGGGGGCGTAGAGGCGGCCCAGGGCGCCGTAGACGGGGGGCAGGAGGTAGAAGGCGCCGACCAGGCCGAGGACGGCGACGGTGGTGCGGCGGGCGGCGACCCCGTGCGGGCTGGTGTAGAAGCGGACCACCACGTGGGGCAGGCCCATGGTGCCGAGGAACGTGGCGAGGATCAGTCCGTAGGTGGCGTACAGGGGGCGTTCGGCGCGGCTCTCGGCCTGTGACGGGGACAGGTCGCCGGCACCGTCCCGCTCGCCCTCGGGCACGGGCGCGCCGGCGGCGAAGGTGAGCCGGGTGCCGCGTTCGATGTGGTGGGTGCCGGCCGGGAGGTCGAGGCGGGTTCCGGTGTGGGTACGGCCGTCGACGGTGCCGGTGACCGTGACGGTCAGGGGGCGCTCCAGTTTCAGGTCGACGCTGTCGTCGACACGGACGGTCCGCTGCTCGCGGAAGGTGGCCGGTTCGTCGAAGGCGTGGCGCGGGGCGCCGTCGCTCTGCCAGGCGAGGACCAGGAAGAGGGCGGGGACGAGCAGGGCCGTCAGCTTCAGCCAGTACTGGAACGCCTGGACGAAGGTGATGCTGCGCATGCCGCCGGCGGCGACGGTCGCGGTGACGACGACGGCGACGATCACGCCGCCCAGCCAGTCGGGCGCGCCGGTCAGCACGGTCAGGGTGAGTCCGGCTCCTTGCAACTGGGGCAGCAGGTACAGCCACCCGACGCCGACGACGAAGGCTCCGGCGAGCCGCCGCACCGCCTGGGAGGCGAGGCGGGCCTCGGCGAAGTCGGGCAGGGTGTAGGCGCCGGAGCGGCGCAGCGGGGCGGCGACGAAGAGCAGCAGGACGAGGTAGCCGGCGGTGTAGCCGACCGGGTACCAGAGCATGTCGGGGCCCTGGACGAGCACGAGGCCCGCTATGCCGAGGAAGGACGCGGCGGAGAGGTACTCGCCGCTGATGGCGGCGGCGTTCAGGCGCGGGCCGACGGTTCTGGAGGCGACGTAGAAGTCGCTGGTGGTGCGGGAGATGCGCAGGCCGAAGGCGCCGACCAGGACCGTGGCGACGACGACGAGGGCGACGGCGGGGACGGCGTAGCTGGAGTTCATGGGCGTGGCGTCAGCGGTCCTCGACGAGGCGGACGAAGTCGCGCTCGTTGCGCTCGGCGCGGCGGACGTACCAGCGGGCGAGCAGCACCAGGGGGAGGTAGAGGCCGAAGCCGAGGACGGCCCACTCCAGGCGGCGGGCGCCGGGCATGGCGGCGAACAGCAGCGGGAGCGGGCCGACGAGCAGGCCGAGGACCGCGAAGACGGTGAGGCCGGCGCGCAGCTGGGTGCGCATCAGGGAGCGGACGTAGGTGTGGCCGAGGGTGGTCTGCTCGTCGATCTCGGTGCGCGGGCGGTAGTAGCCGGAGGCCCGCCGGGCCTGCCGGGGCGGGCCGGTGACGACGACGCGGCGTTCGGTGTGGTCCTGGGGCACCGTCACGTCCTCCTCATGAGCAGGTCGCGCAGTTCCCGCGTGTGGCGGCGGCTGACCTGGAGCTCCTCGGAGCCGACGAGGACGCTCACGGTGCCGGCGTCGAGGCGGAGTTCGCCGATGTGGCGCAGGGCGACGAGGTGGCGGCGGTGGATGCGGACGAAGCCGCGCGAGCGCCAGCGCTCCTCCAGGGTGGACAGCGGGATGCGGACCAGGTGGCTGCCCCTGACGGTGTGCAGGCGGGCGTAGTCGCCCTGGGCCTCGACGTGGGTGATGTCGTCGACGGCGACGAAGCGGGTCACGCCGCCGAGCTCGACGGGTATGTGGTCCGGGTCGGGCTCGCTCACCGGGATGCGGGGGGTGGCCCCGCGCAGCTCGGCGGCCCGGCGGACGGCCTCGGCGAGGCGTTCCTTGCGGACGGGTTTGAGGACGTAGTCGACGGCCTTGAGGTCGAAGGCCTGCACGGCGAAGTCCTCGTGGGCGGTGACGAACACGACGAGCGGCGGGCGGGCGAAACCGGTGAGCAGCCTGGCCAGGTCGAGGCCGTCGAGCCCCGGCATCTGGATGTCGAGGAAGACCACGTCGATGGCCTCCGGCCCGCCCGGGCCGGACTCCAGGGCGCGGTTGATGCGGCGCAGTGCCTCGGTCGCGTCACCGGCGCCCTCCGCGCTGCCGATGCGGGGGTCGGCCTGCAGCAGGTAGAGCAGTTCCTCCAGGGAGGGGCGTTCGTCGTCGACAGCCAGGGCGCGCAGCATGAACGTGGAGTGTAGGGGCGCGGGGCCGGTGGATACAGTGCCCGCATGAACAGCAGGTCCCCGGCGTTCGACGAACTCGACCGGAAGATCGTCACGGCGCTGATGGCGAACGCCCGGACGTCGTTCGCGGAGATCGGCACGGCGATCGGGCTGTCGGCCACGGCGGTCAAGCGGCGGGTGGACCGGCTGCGGGAGACGGGCGTGATCACCGGGTTCACGGCGACCGTCAAGCCGTCGGCGCTGGGCTGGCGCACGGAGGCCTACGTCGAGGTGTACTGCGAGGGCGCAGCCCCGCCGCGGCGGCTGGCCGACGTCGTGCGCGACTACCCGGAGATCACCGCGGCGATGACCGTGACCGGCGGCGCGGACGCGCTGCTGCACGTGCGGGCGCGGGACGTGGAGCACTTCGAGGAGGTGCTGGAGCGCATCCGGCAGGAGCCGTTCATCCGGAAGACGATCAGCGTGATGGTGCTGTCCCATCTGCTGCCGGAGAGTCCGGAGGCGGGAGCCAGCCACCCGGCGCCCGAGTAGCTCCGGGGCGGCGCAGCACCCGTGCGCCGGCCGGCCGGAAGACGCAGCGTTCCTGCGTGGACGCGCAACCTTTGTTCCTTGTCGGCCCTCGCCGTCAGTTCCTACCGTTGTGTCAACCACCTGTCACACACCGTGAGGAAGCGGAGGGACCCCTTCGTGCCCGACTCCCGTGTGCCGCGCCGGCGGCGCTACCTCGTCTGCGAACCCAGACACTTCGCCGTGCAGTACGCGATCAACCCCTGGATGCACCCCGACGAACCCGTCGACGTGATCAGGGCCCTGGACCAGTGGCAGGCGCTGGTCGACACCTACCGTGCCCACGGCCATACCGTGGACAGTGTGAAACCCGTTCCCGGCCTGCCCGACATGGTCTTCGCCGCGAACGCGGCGGTCGTGGTCGACGGGCGCGTCTTCGGCTCGCTGTTCCACGCGCCCGAGCGCCGTCCCGAGTCCGTGCCCTACGAGGCGTGGTTCAAGACGGAGGGCTACGAGGTCTACCACCCCGAGTCGGTCTGCGAGGGCGAGGGCGACTTCGTGCCGGCCGGGCGCTGGATCCTCGCCGGGACGGGCTTCCGCACGACCCGGGAGGCCCACGCCGAGGCGCAGGAGTACTTCGGCGTTCCGGTGATCGGCCTGACGCTGGTGGATCCGCACTTCTACCACCTCGACACCGCGCTGTTCGTCCTCGACGACGAGCTCGACGGGAACATCGCCTACTACCCCGAGGCGTTCTCGCCGGGCAGCCGCGAGGTGCTCGCCCGGCTGTACCCGGACGCGGTGCTCGCCACCCGCGAGGACGCGATGGCGTTCGGGCTCAACTCCGTCTCCGACGGGCGCCACGTCTTCGTCCCACCCGGGGCGACGGGCCTGGCCGGGCAGCTGGCCGACCGCGGCTACGTCCCCGTCCCCGTCGACCTGTCCGAGTTCCACAAGGCCGGGGGCGGCATCAAGTGCTGCACCCAGGAGATCCGGGAGATCCGCTCATGACCGCACCCGTCACCACCCGTGGCCCGCAGGAGAACCCCGGCGCGCGGGGCGGTCGCGGCTCCGAGGAGCTCATCCGCGCGGAGGAGCCGGTCCTCGCGCACAACTACCACCCGCTGCCCGTGGTCGTCGCCCGCGCCGAGGGCACCTGGGTGGAGGACGTGGAGGGCCGCCGGTACCTCGACATGCTGGCCGGTTACTCGGCCCTCAACTTCGGCCACCGGCACCCGGCGCTGGTCGAGGCGGCCCACCGCCAGCTCGACCGGCTGACCCTGACCTCGCGGGCGTTCCACAACGACCGGCTCGCGGAGTTCGCCGAGCGGCTGGCCGCGCTGACCGGGCAGGACATGGTGCTGCCCATGAACACCGGCGCCGAGGCGGTGGAGAGCGGGGTGAAGGTGGCCCGCAAGTGGGCCTACGACGTCAAGGGCGTCCCGGCGGACCGGGCCACGATCGTGGTGGCGGCGGACAACTTCCACGGCCGGACGACGACGATCGTCAGCTTCTCCACGGACGAGACCGCGCGGACCGGGTTCGGGCCCTTCACCCCGGGGTTCCGGATCGTGCCGTACAACGACCTGGCCGCGCTGGAGGCGGCGGTCGACGAGACCACGGCGGCGGTGCTGATCGAGCCGATCCAGGGCGAGGCCGGGGTGATCATCCCGGACGACGGCTACCTGGCCGGCGTCCGCGAGCTGACCCGCCGCAAGGGGTGTCTGTTCGTGGCGGACGAGATCCAGTCCGGGCTCGGCCGGACGGGCAGCACCCTGGCGGTGGAGCACGAGTCGGTGGTGCCGGACGTGCTGCTGCTGGGCAAGGCGCTGGGCGGCGGCATCGTGCCGGTGTCGGCGGTGGTCGGGCGGCGGGACGTGCTCGGGGTGCTGCACCCGGGCGAGCACGGCTCGACCTTCGGCGGCAACCCGCTGGCGGCCGCGGTCGGCACGGCGGTCGTCGAACTGCTGGAGACGGGCGAGTTCCAGCGCCGGGCGGCCGAACTGGGCGTCATCCTGCGGGAGGGCCTGGCGGGCCTGGTCGGCAAGGGCGTGGTCGGCTTCCGCTCGCGCGGGCTGTGGGCGGGCGTCGACGTCGACCCCGCGCTCGGCTCCGGCCGCGAGATCAGCGAGCGCCTGATGCGCGAGGGGATCCTGGTGAAGGACACCCACGGCTCGACGATCCGCCTGGCACCGCCGCTGACCATCACCGGCGAGGAGCTCCGTGGGGCGCTCGGGGCCCTGGAGAAGGTCCTCGGGTAAGGGGCCGGAGGCCCGGGGCCGGGCGAGCGGCTGCCCGGCCCCGGGCCTCCCCGACCGGCCCTGCACAAGCCGCCCCCTCTCACCGGAAGGGTGAAGATGGGGGCAAGAGGTGGTAGACCACTCTCAGCGACAGAGAGGTCGGCCGTGGGCGCAGACGAGGAGTACGGCACTGCCCGGCAGCGGTTCGACGTGGCCGACGCGGCGCCGCTGTTGCTCGATCCGCAGGGCGTGGTGACGGCCTGGACCGACGACGCCCGGCGCCTGCTGGCGTATCCGGCCGCCGAGGCGGTGGGCCGCAAGCTCGCCGATCTGCTGGCCGACGAGGACGCGCAGCGGGTGCCGGACCTGGTCGAGCGGTGCCGCAGGGACGGCGGCTGGCGAGGGCTGCTGACGGTCCGCCGCAAGGACGGGCGGCCGGTGCGGGTCGCCGCGCGCATCACCCCGGCCGAGGAGGCGCACGGCGGCTCCCGCTGGCTGGTGCTGCTGTCGGAGCTGGCCGGGGCCCCCGGCTGGGACATGAGCCGGACGGTGCTGGAGCGGATGGTGTCCGACGCTCCCGTCGGCATCGCGATCGTGGACACGGACCTGCGGTTCGTGTGGTCCAACGCCGCCCTGGAGCAGTTCGGCGGCGGACCGGCCCCGCGCAGGCTCGGGCTGCGGTTCGCGGACGTGCAGCCGGGGCTGGACGCGCAGGCGGTCGAGGCGCAGATGCGGCACGTGCTGGAGACGGGCGAGCCGGTCGTCGGTTACGAGCACGTGGGCCATGTGCGGTCGGCGCCGCTGCGGGAGACGGCGCACATGCTGTCCTTCACCCGGCTGGAGGACGACCGGGGCCACCCGATAGGCGTCTACTACACGGTCGTGGACATGACCGAGCGGCACCGGGCCCGGCAGCGGCTGGCGCTGCTCGACCGGGCCGGTGAGAACATCGGCCGGAGCCTGGACCTCATGCGCACCGCGCAGGAACTGGCCGACGTGGCGGTGCCGGGACTGGCCGACTTCGCCTCCGTGGACCTGCTGGAGACGGTGCTGCGCGGTGGCGAGCTGACGCCCGGGCCGCTCCCGGACACGGCGGAGCCGGTGGCGCTGCGCCGCGCGGGCCACCGGGCCGCGGACGAGGACCTGCCGGCCGTGGTCGTACCCGTCGGGGACGTGGCCACCTATCCCGCCGGGTCGCCCCCGGTCCGCTGTCTGACCTCGGGCCGGTCCTGGCGCGCGGAGCGGCTCGACCCGTCCTCCCGGGACTGGACCACCGACGCCCCGGGCGGCCGGCGGGCCACCTTCCGGGAACTGGGCCTGCACAGTGTGCTGACGGTGCCGATCCGGTCGCGGGGCACCACCCTGGGCCTGACCAGCTTCTACCGGCGCACCCACCGCGAGCCCTTCGACGCGGAGGACCTGCGACTGGCGGAGGACCTCGTCGCCCGCGCGGCCGTGTGCCTGGACAACGCCCACCGCTACACCCGTGAGCGCGACGCCGCGCTCGTCCTGCAGCGCAGTCTGCTCCCTCACCGGCTGCCCGAGCAGGACGCCGTCGAGGTGGCCGCGTGCTACCGCCCGGCGGACGAGCTGACCGGCCTCGGCGGCGACTGGTACGACCTCATCCCGCTGTCCGGGGGGCGGGTGGCGCTCGTCGTGGGCGAGGTGCCCGGGCACGGCATCGACGCCGCGGCGGCCATGGGGCAGTTGCGGACCGCCGTGCGGACGCTGGCCGCGCTGGATCTGCCGCCCGAGGAGGTGCTGGCGCACCTGGACGACCTGGTGGCGCGGTCGGCGCGGGAGGAGGCCGAACCGGGTGCGGCGGGCGCCGACGGCGGGCGCTCCGTGGGCGCCGGATGCCTGTACGCCGTCTACGACCCGGTCGACGGCGGCTGCGCGATGGCCGCGGCGGGCCAGCCCGCCCCCGCGGTGGTGCGGCCCGACGGATCGGTCACGTTCGTCGATCTCCCGCAGGGCCCGGCGCTCGGCGTGGGCGGCCCGCCGTTCGAGGCGGTGGAACTGACCCTCGCGGAGGGCAGCACGCTGGCCCTGCACACCGACGGGCTGCTGGCCCGCAGCGAGGCCTGGGCCGTCGACGCCGGCCGGGACCGGCTGCGCCGGGCCCTGGAACAGGCGGGGCCGCTCGACACGTACTGCCGGACCGTGGTCGACGCGCTGGTGCCCGCCCGTCCCTTCGACGACGTGGCCCTGCTGATGGCCCGGACGAAACGTCTCGGCACCGGGCAGGTGGCGGACTGGGAGCTGCCCTCCGACCCGGCCGTCGTCGCCGAGGCCCGCCGCACGGCCACCCGGCAGCTGGCGCACTGGGGCCTGGACGAGCTGGTGTTCACCACGGAACTGGTGGTGAGCGAGCTGGTCACCAACGCCATCCGCTACTCCACCGGGCCCATCCGGCTCCGGCTGATCCGCGAGCGCGCCCTGGTGTGCGAGGTCTTCGACAACGGCGCCACCGCGCCCCATCTGCGTCATCCCCGCACGACGGACGAGGGCGGGCGCGGGCTGCTGCTGGTCTCCCAGCTGACCCAGCGGTGGGGCACGCGCTTCATCCCCGACGGGAAGATCATCTGGGCCGAGCAGCCGCTGACGGGCGTCCCGGAATGACGCCCGGGTGAGGTACGCCCATACCGTGCGAAACTGGGATGATTCCTGGCATCGGTGAGGCGGCGGCCATGACGGAATCGGCGATCGACTACGCGGCGATGTTCCAGTCCCTGCCCGGCATGGTGGCGCTCCTGACGCCCGAGCTGGTGTACGCGGACGTCAACGAGGAGTTCGTCCGGGGCTCCGGCCGCTCCCGCGAGCAGCTGATCGGCCGCTACGTGTTCGACGTCTTCCCGGACAACCCCAACGACCCGTCCGCGACGGGCATGCGCAATCTGGAGGCGTCGCTGTACCGCGTGCTGGCCACCGGCGAGCGCGACGCCATGGCGCTGCAGCGCTACGACGTCGAGGACCCGGAACGCCCCGGGGAGTGGGAGGAGCGCTACTGGAGCCCGGTGAACGCGCCGGTGCTCGGCTCCGACGGGAAGGTGGCGCTGATCGTGCACCGCGTCGAGGAGGTCACGGAGCTGATCCGGGCCCGGGGCCGCGCCGGGGACCGCAACGGCCGCGCGCGGGTGCTGGAGGCGGAGCTGTACACCCGCGCCCGTGAGCTCCAGCAGCTCAACGAGCGGCTGCGCCAGGCGCACTCGCGGGAGCGGGAGGTGGCACTGGCGCTGCAGGAGGCGATGCTGCCCGCCCGGCGCCAGGTCAGCCGCCACCACCGGGCCGCCGTCCGCTACCGCCCGGCCGTCGGCGCGCTCAACGTCTGCGGGGACTGGTACGACCTGGTGGAACTCGTCGGCGGCCACCGGATCGGAGTGTCCGTGGGCGACGTGGTCGGGCACGGCCTGGCGGCCGCCGGCGTCATGGGGCAGCTGCGCAGCGCGCTCAGCGCGGCCTCCCGGGTCGCCGCGGGCCCGGCGCAGGCGCTGGACGTGCTCGGGCGCTACGCGCACGTGGTCGACGGCGCCGAGTCGGCGACGGCGGTGACGACCTTCATCGACTTCGAGCGGCAGACCATCACCTACAGCAGCGCGGGACACCCACCGCCCGTGCTGGTCCACCCCGACGGCCGCACCCGGTTCCTCGACCGGGCGACGGACACACCCCTCGACGCCCGGCCCGATCCGATCCCCCGGCCCCAGGCCGAGACGGTGTTCACGCCGGGCACCACGCTGGTGCTGTACACCGACGGGCTGATCGAGCGGCGCCATGAGGACATCGACGCGGGGCTGGCCCGGCTCGCCGACGCCCTGCGCCGCCACCGCGACCAGGACCCCGAGACCCTCGCCGACACGGTCCTGCTGGAACTGCTGCCGTCCGGCGGCGCCACGGACGACACCGCGCTGATCGTCGTCCGGCTGTGACCGTCACATCCGGGTCTTGCCGTGGTCGAGCAGGCGCACCCGGTCCACGTTCTGCCGGTCCTCGGCGTCCGTGCTGGGCACCGCCCCGAACCAGGCGTCGAGGATCTCCTTCAGCAGCGGCTCGGACGTCAGCCGCAGGCTGAGCGCGAGCACGTTGGCGTCGTTCCAGCGGCGGGCCCCGTCGGCCGTGTAGGCGTCCGTGCACAGGGCGGCCCGGACTCCGGGCACCTTGTTGGCGGCGATCGAGGCGCCCGTGCCGGTCCAGCAGCACACCACGGCCTGGTCGGCCGTGCCGTCGGCGACCTCGCGAGCGGCCGCCTCGGAGCACACCGCCCACTGCGGGTCGTCCCCGTCGCGCAGGGCGCCGTGCGGGCGCACCTCGTGTCCGCGGTCGCGCAGGGCGGCCACGAGGGAGCGGGCGACGGGCTCGTCCATGTCCGAGGAAACAGAGATCCGCATGCTTCGCAGACTACTCGGCGGGGCCGCAGAGCCAGTGGCCGGACAGGCACCCCCGTCATCCCGCCATGCCCCGCGATCGGCTTGCCGGTCACTCGTACGGAGCAGCACGCTGGTCCCGCGTTGCTCCCCGGCCGCACGGGCACCACCGGACACACCTTGACTGACTGACCGTCAGTCAAAGCGTGAAGGATCGGCGCGGTCCTGCGCACGAGGTGCCCGGCGACTGCCCCTGCACCTACACTGGCACCCCACGACATGCCGGTTGACCTGCTGGAACGCGGCGGTTGAGCCCACCGCCAGAGTCGAGGAGCGCCCGCTTTGTTCTACTACCTGTTGAAATACGTGCTGCTGGGGCCGCTGCTGAGACTGGTCTTCCGGCCTCGAATAGAGGGTCTGGAGCACGTGCCGGCGGAGGGCGCGGCGATCATCGCCGGCAATCACCTGTCGTTCTCGGACCACTTCCTGATGCCCGCCATCCTCAAGCGGCGCATCACCTTCCTCGCCAAGGCCGAGTACTTCACGGGCCCCGGCGTCAAGGGCCGTCTGACGGCCTTCTTCTTCCGCAGCGCGGGGCAGATCCCGGTCGACCGCTCCGGCAAGGACGCGGGCCAGGCGGCGATCCGCGAGGGCCTCGGCGTGCTGGGCAAGGACGAGTTGCTCGGCATCTACCCCGAGGGCACCCGCTCGCACGACGGCCGGCTCTACAAGGGCAAGGTCGGTGTCGCGGTGATGGCCCTGAAGGCCGGGGTCCCGGTCGTGCCCTGCGCGATGATCGGCACGTTCGAGGCCCAGCCGCCCGGCAAGGTCATCCCCCGGATCCACCCGGTCGTGATCCGCTTCGGCGAGCCACTCGACTTCTCCCGCTACGAGGGCATGGAGAACGAGAAGGCCGTGCTGCGCGCCATCACCGACGAGATCATGTACGCGATCCTCTCGCTGTCCGAGCAGGAGTACGTCGACCGGTACGCGGCCGTGGTGAAGGCCGAGGAGGCCGCCGCGAAGGAGCGGAAGTTCCCGCGCATGCCCCTGCGGTGACCTCTGCTGTCGGCAGAAGCCGTTCCCGGGGCAGGACGGGGCGCTCTACGGTCGCGGCATGAGACGTGCTGTGGTGATCGGGGCGGGCGGGCAGATCGGCCGGCCGGCGGTGGCGGCGCTGGCCCGGGACGGCTGGGCCGTGACGGCGGCCTCCCGCGGCGGCGGCCGCGACGAGGCCTGGCCCGGGGACGTCCGGGTGGCGCGAGTGGACCGCGAGGACGACGCGGCACTGGGCGCCCTGATCGGCGACGGCTGCGACCTGGTGGTCGACGTCGTCGCCTACGATGCCCGGCACGCCCGGCAGTTGACCGCCCTGGCCGGCCGCGTCGGCTCGGCGGTCGTCGTCTCCACGGTGTCCGTGTACGAGGACGGCGAGGGCCGCGGCTTCGACACGATGGGCGAGCCGGGCGGTCACCCGCGCTATCCCGTGCCGATCGGCGAGGACCAGCCCACGGTCGCGCCGGGCGACGCCACGTACAGCGCCCGCAAGGCCGCCCTGGAGCGCGAACTCCTGACCGCGGGCGGCGGTCCGCCCACGACGGTGCTGCGCGCGGGCGCGGTGCACGGGCCGCACAGCCCGCTCCCCCGCGAGCTGTACTTCGTGAAACGGAACCTGGACGGCCGGCGCCGGCGGGTGCTCGCCTTCCGGGGCGCGAGCCTGTTCCACACCGCGGCGGCCCGGAACATCGCCGAGCTGATCCGGCTGGCGGCGGCCCGGCCCGGCTCGCGTGCGCTCAACGCCTGTGACCCGGAGCCGCCCAGTGCGGCGGAGATCGGGGCGGCCGTCGACGCGGTGATGGGGGTGCGGACGGAGACGGTCCTGCCGGCCGGGCCGCCGCCGCCGCCGTCCGTGGGCAGCTCGCCCTGGTCGGCGGAGCTGCCGGTGGTGTGCGACATGTCGGCCGCCGCACGGGAGCTGGGCTACCGGCCGGTCGTGTCCTACGCCGAGAGCCTCCCGGAGACGGTCGACGACCTCACCCGCAGGCTGGCCGGGCGGGACTGGCGTGAGGCGTTCCCCTCACTCGCGCGCGTCTACCCGGACCTGTTCGACTACGCGGCCGAGGACGCCTGGTTCACGGGGGCGGCTTGAGGAGAGCGGGCTTGGGCTGCCGGACGGAAAACGGGGCGGGGCCGCGTGAGGGAGGGGCGGCCGGTGGTCCGGCGGGGGCCGCGTGAGGGAGGGGCGGCCGGTGGTCCGGCCGCCCCTCGTCGCCGTACGGCGGCCGGTGGCTACGGCTTCGGCGTGGCGTGCGGCGCGCAGGTCACGTCCGCGCGGTCCAGTTCGCCGGTGAGCAGGTAGCTGTCCACCCGGGTGTTGATGCACGGGTTGGTCAGGCCGGTGACACCGTGGGAGCCCGCGTCCTTCTCGGTGATCAGGCGCGAGCCCTTGAACCGCTGGTGCAGCTCGACGGCACCCTCGTACGGGGTGGCCGCGTCACGCTCGGACTGCACGATCAGCACCGGCGGCAGGCCCTTGCCGGTCTTCACGTTCAGCGGCGTCTGCTGCTTGACCGGCCAGGTGGCGCACGGCAGGTTCATCCATGCGTTGGCCCAGGTCATGAACGGGTGGTCCCGGTGCAGCCGCGTGTTGTCACGGTCCCACCGCTGCCAGCTGGTGGGCCACTTGGCGTCGGCGCACTCCACGGCCGTGTACACGGCGTTGCCGTTCTCGGAGGCGGCGTTGCCCGCGGTGTCCGACAGGTCGGGCGCGGCGGCGTCCACCAGCGCCTGGGTGTCCCCGGCGACGTACTTGCTGAACACCGCGGCGACCGGGGCCCACTGGGAGTCGTAGTACGGGGCGCTCTGGAAGAAGGAGATCAGCTCGGCCGGGCCGACGACCCCGCCGAGCGGGCTCTTCTTGGCGGTGGCGCGCAGCTTCAGCCACTGCTCCTGGACCTCGGCGCGGGTGTCGCCCAGGTGGTAGGTCGCGTCGTTCTTCGCGACCCAGTCCTGCCAGTCCTTCCAGCGGCCCTCGAAGGCGACGTCCTGGTCCAGGTTGGCCTGGTACCAGATCTTCTCGCGGGACGGGTTGACGACGCTGTCGACGACCATGCGGCGCACGTGGCCCGGGAAGAGCGTGCCGTAGACGGCGCCGAGGTAGGTGCCGTAGGAGACGCCGAGGAAGTTGAGCTTCTTCTCGCCGAGGGCGGCGCGGATGACGTCGAGGTCGCGCGCGGTGTTCGGCGTGGTCATGTGCGGCAGCATCCAGCCGCTGCGCTCGTGGCAGCCCTCGGCGTACTCGCGGGCCAGCTTGCGCTGGGCGAGCTTGTCGGCCTCGGAGTCGGGCACCGGGTCCATCTTGGGCGCCTTGACGAACTCCTGCGGGTCGACGCAGGAGATGGGCGTGGACTTGCCCACGCCGCGCGGGTCGAAGCCCACGAAGTCGTAGGCCTTGGCGGCGTTGGCCCAGATGGGGTTCTTGCTCGTGACGCGGGCCGGGAAGCGCAGTCCGGAGCCGCCGGGGCCGCCGGGGTTGTAGATGAGCGCGCCCTGCCGCTCGGCCTTCGTGCCGGTGTTGCCGATGCGGTCGACGGCGAGCTTGATCTGCTTGCCGTACGGCTTGGCGTAGTCGAGGGGCACGGTGACGTACCCGCACTGGATCGGCTTGGCCAGGTTCCAGTCGGCAGGGCAGTCCTGCCAGTCGATGCCGGCCTTCGCGGCGCGCTCGGCGGCGATGGCGGTTCCCCGGGCCTCACGGTTCTGGCCGGGGCCGCTGCCCGCGCTCGCGTTCGCCGTGGGCGCCGCGACGGCGCCGGCTATCAGCGTGGCCGTGACGAGCGCGCCGGCCGAACCGAGCGCCGCCATCCGCCTCTTCGGTCTCGTACCCCTCAAGGGGGACCTCCCCGTACTCAGTTGCGATCAGTACGGGGGATCCTCGCGGTTGTGAGGTACCTGAGAACAGGGGCGGGCATCCTTCTTTGCCAATCCGATAAACGGAGTGCCACTCCTGTTGTGCGGACGGCTACCCGAGCAGGGTGAGGGCCTCGTCGAGCAGCCGCCGCAGCCGGAGGGCGTCCGGCGCCACGGCGGTGACCAGCGCGGCGGGGCCGGCGAGCGGCATGAGCGCGGCGCCTTCGGCCAGCGTCCTGCCCGCCACCGGCTCGGCCGCGAACTCGGGACGTACCGCCACGAGTTGCCCCACCGCGCGCTGCCCCCCGAGGCCGGCCGGTCCGTCCCAGCCGGCGGGTGCGCCGGGCCCGCAGGCCAGTTCCTGGTCGAGCACGAGGCGCCCGGCCACCCGTACGGTCAGACGGCTCGTCAGACGCCCGGGCCGCTCGCCGGCCCGCCCCAGCACCTGTTCCTCGCGCAGCACGAGCCGGGCCGTGGCGGCCACCTCGGCCCGGGTCGTGACGTACAGGTCGCTGCCCTGGGCGGAGATCAACTGTTCGGGCAGCCAGTGCAGTTCGGCGTGGTCGGCGACGTCGAGCCGGACGTCGTAGCGTGCCTCGCCCTTGGCCTGGCCGGGCAGGGCGAGGGTGGCGGCGGCCGATCCGAGGGACAGCGTCGCGCCCGCCTCGACCCGGGCGTGCACCGTGAAGTGATCGCCGCCGAGCGGGCCGCTCATGGCGCCGACCAGCATGACCCGAGCCCCGGCCCCGGTGGCCCGGGTGCGTCGCAACGCCAGCGGCCCGTCGCTCGCCAGCACGGGCAGCGCGGTCCCGCCCCGGCCGTCGTCCCGGGCGACGATCCTCGCCACGGACCGCACCCCGGCCGTGTTCACGCGCCCGCCGTCCAGGCGGCGAGCCGGCCGCGCACCCAGGCGGCGACGTCGGAGACCCCGGGTCCGCCACGCAGCGACTGGAAGACGACCGGCAGTTCGGCGCGCTGCGCCTTGGCGTCGGCGGCCATGCGGGCCAGGTCGGAGCCGACATGGGGGGCGAGGTCGGTCTTGTTCACCACGAGCAGGTCGGCGGTGGTCACGCCGGGCCCGCCCTTGCGCGGGATGTCGTCACCCCCGGCCACGTCGATGACGAAGATCTGCGCGTCGACGAGGCCTTTGGAGAAGGTCGCGGTGAGGTTGTCCCCGCCGGACTCCACGAGGATCAGGTCCAGCGGGCCGACCGCGTCCTCCAGGTCCTCCACGGCCTCCAGGTTGGCGGAGATGTCGTCCCGGATCGCGGTGTGCGGGCAGGCCCCGGTCTCGACGGCGGTGATCCGCTCGGGCGGCAGGACGGCCTCCCGCAGCAGGAACTCGGCGTCCTCCCGCGTGTAGATGTCGTTGGTGACGACCGCGAGCGACAGTTCGTCCCGCAGGGCCCGGCACAGCGCCGCGACGGTGGCGGTCTTCCCGGAGCCCACGGGCCCGCCGAGCCCGATGCGCAGAGCACGGCGGCTGCCGTCGGGGCGGTGGGCGTCGGCACCGACGGCGGTGGGGCCGTCGTGGTGATGATCGAGGTGCATGTGCGGCTCCTGATGGGGCGGGCCCGGGGTCGCGGGCGACTGGGTAGGGGGCGGGATCCGGTGCCGGGTGCGAGCCGGGGGGACGGCCGGGCAGCTGAGGGGTTGGTCTGCACGGGGTTCGGAGGGCGGTTACGAGGCGAACAGCCGTACGGGCCACCCCGCGTGCTGCTCCGCCCCGATCTCCAGCAGGGGCGCGGACGCGGCGGGCAGCGCGTCGACGCCTTCGCCGACGACCCGGCGGGCCGCCTCCACCGCCCGGTCCACGACCCGGTCCAGCTCGGGAGCCAGCCGGGCCAGCACTCCGGTCGCGTCGAAGGGGTCCAGGCTCAGCAACCGCACGGTCGCCGTGGCCGGCCCGCTCACGCTCTCGTACGCCGCGCAGTACGCCGCGTCCACCGGCCCGAGGCCGGCCGCCCGCGCCGCGAGACCGAGGACCACCGGTTGATGCGCTCCCTTGGGGAACTGCCGTCCGAGGGCGTCCAGTTCGGCGGACGGCCAGGTTGCCCGGGCGGCCCGCAGCAACTGCCGCCCCAGTTTGCGCGCGGCGGCCCGCAGCGCGGGTGAGGGCGTGCGGGCGTCCGCCGCGCCGTCCAGCGTGACGGGGTCGATGCCGAGCGCCGCGGAGGCCGCGAGGGCAGCCGAGACCAGCCCGGCCGTGTGCAGCCGCCCCCGGCAGAATTCCGCCAGGCTCGCCGCCCCGCTGATCCGCCCGGCCTTGACGGCTTCCTCGGCCCCGCCGGAGTGCGCGTGGCCTCCGGCGGGGAACCGGCCGTCGGCCAGGACGAGCAGTGCCGCCCGTGACATCGCGACCTCGCCTTCAGAAGAGGAAGTAGCGCTGCGCCATGGGCAGCTCGGCCGCGGGTGTCGCCTCGACGAGCTCCCCGTCGATGTGCACGGCGAAGCTGTCGGGATCGATGCGCACGTCGGGCCGGGCGTCGTTCTCGCGCATGTCGGCCTTGGTGACCGAGCGGGTCGACTCGATGGCCACGAACCGCTTGCCGAGCGCGAGACGCTCCGGGAGCCCGTCCTCGACGGCCAGGGGCGCGACGAAGTTGACGGAGTTGGCCGCAGGGGCCCGGCCGATCGCGCCGTACATCGGGCGCGGCAGGACCGGTTGCGGGGTCGGGATGGAGGCGTTGGCGTCGCCCATCTGCGCGTAAGCGATCTGCCCGCCCTTGACGACCAGGTGCGGCTTGACGCCGAAGAACGCGGGCTCCCACAGCACCAGGTCGGCCAGCTTGCCGCTCTCCACCGACCCGATCTCGCGGGCGAGGCCCTGGGCGAGGGCGGGATTGATCGTGTACTTGGCGACGTAGCGGCGCACCCGGTGGTTGTCGGCCCGGCCGTCGCCGGGCAGCGCGCCGCGCCGCCGCTTCATGACGTGGGCGGTCTGCCAGGTCCGCAGGACGACCTCGCCGACGCGTCCCATCGCCTGCGAGTCGGAGGAGATGATGGAGATCGCGCCGAGGTCGTGCAGCACGTCCTCCGCGCCGATGGTGGAGGGGCGGATGCGGGACTCGGCGAACGCCAGGTCCTCCGGCACGGCCGGGTTGAGGTGGTGGCACACCATCAGCATGTCGAGGTGTTCCTCGGCGGTGTTGACGGTGAAGGGCCGGGTCGGGTTGGTGGAGCTGGGCAGCACGTGGGACTCGGAGACCACGGTCATGATGTCCGGCGCGTGCCCGCCGCCCGCGCCCTCGGTGTGGTAGGCGTGGATGCCCCGTCCGGCGATGGCGGCGAGCGTGTCGCCGACGAAACCGGCCTCGTTCAGGGTGTCCGTGTGGATGGCGACCTGGATGCCCGTCCGCTCGGCGACGGTCAGCGAGGCGTCGATGACGGCCGGGGTGGAGCCCCAGTCCTCGTGCAGTTTCAGGCCGAGTGCCCCGCCCCGGATCTGCGACAGCATCGCCTCGTGGGAGACGGTGTTGCCCTTGCCGAGGAATCCGATGTTGAGCGGGTAGGCCTCCATGGCCTCCAGCATCCGGGCCAGATGCCAGGGGCCGGGGGTCACGGTCGTCGCCTTGGAGCCCTCGGCCGGGCCGGTGCCGCCGCCGACCAGGGTCGTGACGCCCGACGCCAGGGCCTCGTCCGCGATCTGCGGGCAGATGAAGTGGACGTGCGCGTCGATCGCGCCGGCCGTGAGGATCCGCCCGTTGCCGGCGATGATCTCGGTCTCCGGGCCGATGACCAGGTCCGGGTGGACGCCGTCCATGGTGTCGGGGTTGCCGGCCTTGCCGATGCCGGTGATACGGCCGTCGCGGATGCCGACGTCGGCCTTGACGATCCCCCAGTGGTCGATGATCACCGCGCCGGTGATCACGGTGTCCGGCGTGCCCTCCGCGCGCGTGGCACGGGACTGGCCCATGGACTCGCGGATGACCTTGCCGCCGCCGAACACGGCCTCGTCACCGGCGCGTCCGGGACCGCCGGAGCGGTCCTCCTCGATCTCCACGAGCAGATCGGTGTCGGCGAGCCGGATCCGGTCGCCGGTCGTCGGGCCGAACAGGTCGGCGTACGCGGCACGCGAGATCTCAGGCATCGAGGGCACCTCCGGTCTCCCCGCGCAGACCGGGCACGACACGGGCGCCGGTGAGCGGAACGAGTTCGACGTCGACGGGGATCCCCGGTTCGAAGCGCACGGCCGTGCCGGCGGCGACGTTCAGCCGCTTGCCCCGCGCCGCGGCCCGGTCGAACTCCAGGCCGGGATTGGCCTCGGCGAAGTGGTAGTGGGAGCCGACCTGGACGGGCCGGTCGGCGGCGTTGAGCACGGTGAGCCGGGTGACCTCGTGGCCCTCGTTGCAGACGATCGGGTCCTCGGCGAAGAGGATCTCTCCGGGGATCATGCGGAGCCCCCTCAGACGATCGGCTCGTGGACGGTGACGAGCTTGGTGCCGTCCGGGAAGGTGGCCTCGACCTGGACGTCGTGGATCATCTCCGGGACCCCTTCCATCACGTCGTCTCGGGTGAGCAACGTGCGTCCGGAGGACATGAGTTCGGCGACGGTGCGGCCGTCCCGGGCGCCTTCGAGGATGTGCGACGTGATGAGGGCGACCGCCTCGGGGTGGTTGAGCCGGAGCCCGCGGGCCCGGCGCCTGGCCGCCACGTCGGCCGCCACGTGGATCAGCAGTCGTTCTTGCTCGTGCGGGGTCAGCTGCACGTCCCACCTCACAGTCCTCGCTCCGGGCCGTGCGGGACCCGGGTGCCGCGGCCACGGGGCAAAGTGCCAGGTGGCGTGGGACGGCAGGCTAGTTGGACCGCGTTTCGGGCACGTTAACCCGACTGTGACCCGGGCATCGGGGCGGGCTCGTCCCGCATGCTCATCAGGGCCCGCAGACCGTCCCGGAGGACCTCGACCGGGGCGGGTCCGAACAGGGACTGCTGGGCGATGAACCCGAGCACGGCGGCGATCATCGTGCGGGCCACATGGTCGGGCTCGACGTCCGGCCGCATCATCCCGGCCCGCTGGTACCCCTCGACGATCTTCGCCCAGGCCGCGCGGACGGAGCCGTACCCCTCGCGCAGGACGGCCGCCAGCTCCTCGTTGCGCAGGGTCTCCGGCCACACCTGGATGACGAGGCGCGGGAAGGCGGGCCTGCCGTCGACGAGCAGATACTCGCGGGCGGCGAGCACCGAGCCGAGGACGGTCGCCACGAGTGCGTCCGGCGGCGGGGGCGGGCTCTGCCGGGACGCCTCCTCGAAGGCCCCGCGGACCGAGCCGAGGACCTCGCCGACGATCGCCCCGATCAGTTCGTCCTTGCCACTGAAGTAGCGGTAGACCGCGCCGGCGGACAGGCCGACCTCCTTCAGCACGTCCTGCATGGACGTGGCGTGGAAGCCGTTGCGGGCGAAGCAGACCGCGGCGCCGTCGAGGATCTGGCGGCGGCGGGCGTCGAGGTGTTCCTGGGACACGCGGGCCATGGTCCCCAACGTAAAACGAATATTCATTCTTGACAAGGCGCGCCCGGCGGAGCACGGTGGTGGCAGAGCAAAAACGAACGATCCTTCTTTTTACCGCCGACCGTTCCCGAGGCCGGTCCGCCGCCCGCAGGAGACCCTCATGTCCCACACGCCGAATCGCCGACTGATCGCGGTCGTCGTCCTCGTTCCCGTCCTCGCCGCCCTGGCCCTGTGGGCCTTCGCCTGGCCGGCCGCCCGCACCGCGCCGCGCGACCTGCCGCTCGGCGTCGCCGGACCGCCCGCCGCGGCGGCCCAGGTGGAGCGGCAACTGGAGCGGCACGAGGGCGCCTTCGAGATTCACCGCTACGCCGACGAGGCCGCAGCCCGGGACGCCGTCGAGGACCGCACGGTGTACGGCGCGGTCGTGGTCACAGCGCAGGGGCCCGAACTGCTCACGGCCTCCGCCGGCGGTCCGGCCGTGGCCCAGCTGCTCCAGCAGGCCGTCACGCGGCAGGCCGCCGCCGAGGGCACGCAGGTCAGGACGGCCGACGTGGTGGCCGCCCCGCCGAGCGACCCGCGGGGCGCCGCGCTGAGCGCCTCCGTACTGCCCCTGGCGCTGGCCGGCATCGCGGCGGGCGCGGTGGTCACCGTGCTGCGGCTGAGCGGGCTGCGGGCCGTGGGCGCCCTGCTCGGCGCCTCCGCGCTGGTGGGTGTGATCGGGGCCGGGATCGCGGACAGCTGGCTCGGGGTGCTCACCGGTGACTGGTGGGCCGAGGCCGCCGTGCTCGGACTGTCGTCGCTGGCCGTCAGCGGCGCCGTCGCCGGACTCGCCGCGCTGATGGGCCCGGCCGGCCTCGGGATCGCCGGCGGCGTGGTGATGCTGCTCGGCAATCCGTTCTCCGGCGCCGCGTCGGCACCGCAGATGCTGCCCGAGCCGGCCGGCGCGATCGGCCAGTGGCTGCCGCCCGGCGCGGGCACGACGCTGCTGCGCTCGGTGTCGTACTTCGACGGCGCGGCGGCGACCGGACCCGCACTGACGCTGGCCTGGTGGGCGGTGCTGGGCCTGGGTGCCGTCCTGCTCGGCGGCACGCTTCGCGCGCGGAAGCGGGCCGGGGCGCCCGCGGCCGAGCCGCGGGACCTGGCGGCCGTCGGCTAGCCGCGACCCCACGACCGGGCGGCCGCGGAAGCGGACCGCACGACAGAACGACCGTGCGCCCCCGCTGTAGCGGACGGGGGTGCACGGTCCTTTTCCGTTCGGGCCGGCTGGTCCTCTTCCGTTCGGGCCGGCTAGGCGGGTCCGGTCCCCCGGTGCTCCGCCGCGATCCCGAACCGCCGCCGTTCGCCGGGGGCGGACGCGACCTCGCGGACGGTGGACACCGCGCTGATCACCTGCTCCCCGGCCGGCTCCGCGACCTCCCGGGCCTCCTCCAGTCGCCGCAGGTCATCGGCGGAGACGAGGGCGACGAGGGGCTTGCCGTGACGGGTCACGACGACGCGCTCACCGGCGTACACCACGCGGTTGATCAGGTCGGCGAGCTCAGCCCTGGCTTGCGTCACCGGAATCTCGTAGGCCATGACCCCATCATAACGTCACGTACGTCCTGTACATTTTTTACAGAGGAAGCTGTCGCCGGAGACAGCCCTGTCCGCGAGGAGGGGTTCACCATGAGCCGACCGTCGGCCCGTCACGTGCTGCCCGGGTTCACCGAACGCACGGGGGCAGGACCACGGACGACGGATCCGTACTCCGAGCTCCTGGAGGAGCGGATCGTCTTCCTGGGCACGCCGGTGGACGAGACCTCGGCGAACGACGTGATGGCCCAGTTCATGTACCTGGAACACCAGGACCCGGACCGCGACATCTCGCTCTACATCAACTCGCCCGGGGGCAGCTTCCACGCGATGACGGCGATCCACGACACGATGCAGTACGTCTCGTGCGACGTGGAGACCATCTGCCTGGGCCAGGCGGGTACGGAGGCCTCGGTGCTGCTGGCGGCGGGGACACCCGGCAAGCGCTTCACGCTGACCGACGCCCGCATGGTGCTCCGCCAGCCCGCACTGCCCGAGCCGGTCCGGGGCCGGGCCGGTGATCTGGCCGTCCGGGCGGAGGAGTTGAGGCGCGTGCGGACGCTGATGGAGGAGCTGCTGGCCCACCACACCGGCCGCACCCGGGAACAGGTGGGCGAGGACCTCGATCGGGACAGGTTCCTCACCGCCCAAGATGCGGTGGAGTACGGCCTGGTGGACCGGATCATGCCCGACCGCAAGGCCGTCCGGCCCGTCCCGACGGGGCGGTGAGCCGGCCGTGCTGCCTCCCGAACTGCCGCCGCTGCCCGCCCTGACCCGCGCCGAGGCGGAGTTGATCGACCGCTACCTCGACGTCGTCGACCTGCTCGGACGGATCAACCCGGCGCTGCCCGGCGACACCTACCGCGGACTGCGGGCCGCCCAGGCCCTGGTCGGCAAGGCCACCGCACTGCGCGACGCGCTGGCGGTGATGCACCACCGGGGCGAGGCGGAACTGCACGCCGCCACGCTGGCCCGCGCGCTGCGGGTGCTGGACGGCGAGCGGCGCACGGCCCGCGTCACGCTGCCGCCGGAGTCCGTGAGTTGACGCGCCGACGACGGCCCGGGCCGCCGTCGGGTCGGCGGCGCGTCCGGCCCTGAGTCGAAACGGACCAAACGACGTACCCCTGTTCGGAGTAGACGGGGATCCCTTTTTCGGCCCCTCACAGTTGCGCAACGCGCGGACCTGTGGGGCGGAATGGGGCGTTCCATCGCTGGTCCGGCCGTCCGCAAAGCCGTGGACAGCCGGTCGAACACAGACGTGTCCACCCGAACGGGTGAGTGGTGAGTAACAACACAAATCCCCGGTTCCGTTGGGAATTCAGGACAACCATGAGTCAAGATCCCTGTCTGACGACAAGCCCCCGCCACAGCGGCGGGGCGATCCGGGCGGACGCCGAGTCCTGCCGCCGCCCGGATGACCGGTCGACAGGAGTGGATCGGCAGGAGTGGAGGACCCAAGCACGACGGGTCGCCGGGACGGTCACGCCATGACCGGTCCGAGCAGCCCTTGGGGTGAAGCCGCGTCAGCGGCCGGGCAACTTCGCCAGCCCGAATCCGACAGGTCATCCTTCACAGGCGGCTGACGAAGGGTTGCGCATGACTGCGCTCAATCGTGTCCCGTCGCTGATGGTCCGGGCCGGTACGGCTTCGGCCCTCACCATCGCCGCCGTGGGCGGCTCGATCGTGGCGCCCGGCTTCTCGTCCGAAGCGGCGGCCGCCGCGCCGGCGACCAAGGCACTCCAGATCGCGGCCTCCAAGAAGGGTTCGCCCTACAAGTACGGGGCCACCGGACCGCACCGGTTCGACTGCTCGGGGCTGACGCTCTACGCGTTCAAGAAGGCGGGCAAGAAGCTCCCGCGCACGGCCGCCCAGCAGTACAACAAGACGCGCCACATCTCCGCCAAGAACCGCAAGGCGGGGGACCTGGTGTTCTTCCACTCGGGCAGCAGCGTGTACCACGTGGGTATCTACGCGGGTAAGAACAAGCTCTGGCACTCCCCGAAGACCGGTGACGTGGTGCGGTTGCAGAAGATCTGGACCAAGAGCGTCTGGTACGGGCGCGTGAAGTGATCCTCCGGCGTGGGGGGGGGGGCGGGCCCGCCCCCCCCCCCCCCGGCGGGGCACGGGGGCGGCGGGGGCCCCCGCCCCCCCCCCCCCGCCCCCCCCCCCCCCCCCCCCCCCCCCACCACCCCCCCCCCCCCCCCCCCCCCG
>NZ_JBITSJ010000005.1:0-123904 GCF_044540525.1 Streptomyces sp. NPDC085932 | reverse complement strand
ACACGCTCGGCCACCCCCCTACCACGGGTTCGGGGGGGGGGTTGCATAAGTTGTGCCCCACGCGGGTGGGGTCGGGGCGGTTTTTGTCCCCCCCCGGGGGGGGGGGGGGCCCTCCCGCGCCGCCCCACGCCGGGGCGTGACAGGGGCTCGTCGGGGCACCCGTCCCCCATGGCCGAGCACCGCCCCTGCACCGCACGCAACGAGACTCCGCTGCAGCGCGCCGACCGCAACTTCGTCGAGCTGCTCCAGGAACTCCGCGTCACCCAGACGGGCGTACAGATCCTCTTCGCCTTCCTGCTGTCGCTCGCCTTCACCTCGCGCTTCGAGGACCTCGACACGGTCCAGCGCGTCACCTACGTCATCACGCTGCTCCTGGCGGTCCTGGCCGCGGCGCTGTTCACCGCGCCCGCCGCACTGCACCGCTCGCTCTTCCAGCAGGGCGCCAAGCCGCGCATCGTGCAGGTCTCCTCGCGACTGGCCACCGCCGGGCTGGTGGTGCTGGTGTTCGCGTTCAGCGGTTCGGTGCTGCTGGTCGTCGATGTGACCACGGGCCGGACCGGTGGCGTCGCCGCCTGCGCAGGAACGTTTCTGGTCTGCGTCGGTCTGTGGGGGCTGCTCCCCCGGCTGGTGCGGCGGGCGGGGCGGCGCGACGAGGCGGACGGGACCGCCGCGCAGAGCACCTCCGCGACACCGTCCCGGGACGGTACGAAGGTCCCCGCGCCACTGCGGCGCACTGTCGTGCAGCCGTCCGTGTCCGACGGGGCGGCACCTCGGCGGGAGGCCTCGGCCCGGCACCGGTGACGGCCGCTACGGCTCCCGCCGGACCGCCGTCCGCACGGGCTGGGCCGGGATCACCCACGGCAGTTCGATCGAGATGGTCTTGCCGCCCTCACGGGTGGGGCGGATCCTGAGCCTGCCCCCGCACTCGGCGGTCAGCCACCGGATGATGACCAGGCCGCGGCCGTTGTCCTGCTGCACGGCGGCGGGGAGCCGTCTGGGAAAGCGCGGGTGGCTGTCCGTGACGCCGATGCGCAGCTGCTCGTCCCGGTCGAGCGCGACGTCCACGGTGAAGGTGGGCGACTGCCCGAAGGTGTGCTGGACGGCGTTGGTGGCGAGTTCGGAGATGATGAGCCGGATGGTGTCGGACACGTCCGTGTCCGCCGGCAGCCCCCACTCCGCCAGCGTGCCCACCACGTAGGCACGCGCTGCGGAGACCGAGGCCGGATCGCTCGGCAGAGTGACGGATGCTTCCAGATGGTCTGCCATGGCGACGTCGTCCCTTTCCCACGGGACCGCAGTCCGACACGGAGCGGATGGTTCGAGTACGGTCCCGGACTGGTGCTTCGTCCGCCAGACTGCCACCGAATCACCCACGAAGGACGGCGATCCACCAAGATATGCATATATCTGTCGCTCGAAGCGGTGAACTCTGCGACGCGAGACCGTATTTGGGTGGCACGGAAGGAGTAAGGAGAAGCCCATGCAGCACGGTCCCGCGGTGCGCCGCCGGAAGCTGGGCGCCGAACTGCGCGCGCTGCGCGCCGCGGCGGGGCTCACCAGCGGTGAGGCGGCCCGGCTGGTGGGCTGGCACCAGTCCAAGGTCAGCCGGATCGAGACGGGCACGAGCGGGGTGAAACCGGCCGATGTGCGGTTACTGCTCGACGCCTACCGCGTGACCGACACCCAACTGCGGGACCTGCTGATGATGTTGGCGGGGTCCGACGACAGCGGCGGCCGGCACCACTGGTGGCACGCCTACCGCGGGGTGCTTCCCCCGACCTACCGGGACTTCATCAGCCTGGAGTCGCAGGCCAGCGCGATGCGCACGCTGGAGACCACGGTCGTCCCGGGCCTGTTGCAGACGCCGGAGTACGCGCGTGCGGTGACCAGGGCCGCCGTGGAGGGGCTGCCGGAGGACCGGCTCGACACCCTGGTCGAGGTGCGCCTGGCCCGGCAGGACGTGCTGCGCGCGGACCCGCCGCTGGAGCTGAGCGCCGTCCTGGACGAGGCGGTGCTGCGCCGGGAGGTGGGCGGGCCCGGGGTCATGGCCCGGCAGCTGGAACGGCTGGTCGAGGCGGCCCGCCTGCCCCAAGTGCGGCTCCAGGTACTGCCGTTCGCCGCCGGGGCGCACATCGGCGTCACCGGACCTTTCGTTATCTTCTCATTTTCGAGCACTTCTGATCTGGATGTGGTTGTTCTCGACCACTTGACGAGTAGCCTCTACCTGGAACGGAAAGAAGACCTCCAGGCGTACACGGAGGCCTTCAACGCCCTTCAGATCCACGCCCTTTCGCCCGAGGATTCGTTGGATTTCATCGCCGGGACAGCCACCGGCGTCTAAGGAGGCACCATGCGTGCACTGCCTCGTCACGTCCCCTCAAGCAGCGAACTGCACGGCCTGCGATGGTTGCGCAGCAGCTACAGCACCGGCGCGAACAACTGCGTCGAGACCGCGTGTCCGCACACCCCGCCCTGGGCCGGACTGCTCGCCGTGCGCGACTCCAAGGCCCCGGACGGGCCCGCCCTGCTCTTCTCCGGTCAGAGCTGGGCCGCCTTCACGGCCGGGCTCGGCCGTATGTGAGCACCTTCCGGTCAGTCCGCCATCGTGCGACGCACGGCCGTGTCACGCCGACTCATGGCCGCGTCTCGCCGATCAGCCGTACAGCGCGTTCGATCTGCTGACCGGTCAGGTCCGCGCGGGCCGTCAGCCTGAGCCGTGAGATGCCGTCCGGCACGGACGGCGGGCGGAAACAGCCCACGGCCAGGCCCGCCGCGCGGCACTCGGCCGCCCAGCGCACGGCGTCCTCGGGAGAGGACGCCCGCACCGAGACCACCGCGGCGTCGGGACGCACCGCTTCCAGACCCGCGGTGGTCAGGCGTGCGTACAACTCGTCCGCCACCGCGCGGGCCCGCTCCGCCCGTTGCGGCTCGCGGCGCAGCAGCCGCAGGGCCGCGAGGGCGGCTCCCGCCGCCGCGGGAGCGAGGCCCGTGTCGAAGATGAACGTCCGGGCCGCGTTGACCAGGTGGTCGACGACCCGGGCGGGGCCGAGGACCGCTCCGCCCTGGCTGCCGAGCGACTTGGACAGCGTGACCGTGGTGACCACGTCGTCGGCGCCCGCGAGTCCCGCCGCGTGCGGGGCGCCGCGGCCGCCGTCGCCGAGGACGCCCAGGCCGTGGGCGTCGTCCACGACCAGCCCGGCGCCGTGCTCCCGGCAGGCCTCGGCGAGCTCGGCGAGCGGGGCGGCGTCGCCGTCGACGGAGAAGACCGTGTCGGACACGGCGATCGCCGTGCCCGCGTGGCCCGCCAGCGCCTTGCGGACGGCCTCCGGCTCGGCGTGCGCCACGACCTGGGTGGTGCCCCGGGCCAGCCGGCAGCCGTCGATGAGCGAGGCGTGGTTGCCCGCGTCGGAGACGATCAGGGAGCCGTGCGGTGCCAGCGCGGTGACCGCCGCCAGGTTGGCGGCGTAGCCGGAGGAGAAGACGAGCGCCGCCTCGAATCCGCAGAACGCGGCCAGTTCCCGCTCCAGCTCGGTGTGCAGTTCGGTGGTGCCGGTGACGAGCCGGGAGCCGGTCGCGCCCGCGCCCCAGGTGCTCGCGGCGCGGGCCGCGCCCTCGGTGACCTCGGGGTGGTGGGCCAGGCCCAGGTAGTCGTTGCTCGCCAGGTCGAGGAGCGGGGAGCGGGCCGGACGGGGACGCAGGGTCCGCACGAGCCCGGCGCGGCGGCGCAGCTCCGCCTGCTCGTCGATCCAGCCGAACGCCATGGGTGGTCCTCCGCGGAATTTGTAGGCAGTGCACAGACACTAGCGGGACGACCAGCAGGTCAGTGTGTGGCAATACCCACACCTCGAAGCGACTCTGTTGTGCGAAGTCTCCTTGGCCCGAACCGCCTCCTTAGGACAGGATCGGCTCTCATGGACCTGCTGAACACGCTGGTGGACAAGGGGCTTCGGCGCGAGCTGCCGACCCGGGACGAGGCACTGGCCGTCCTCGCGACGTCCGACGACGACCTGCTCGATGTGGTGGCCGCGGCCGGAAAGGTGCGCCGGCACTGGTTCGGCCGACGGGTGAAACTCAACTATCTCGTCAATCTGAAGTCGGGCCTGTGCCCCGAGGACTGCTCGTACTGTTCGCAGCGGCTCGGCTCCGAGGCCGGGATCCTGAAGTACACCTGGCTCAAGCCGGACCAGGCGTCCGATGCCGCGGCGGCCGGGGTGGCCGGGGGCGCCAAGCGGGTGTGCCTGGTGGCCAGCGGGCGCGGTCCCACCGACCGTGACGTGGAGCGGGTCTCCGAGACCATCAAGGCGATCAAGGAGAACAACGAGGGCGTCGAGGTGTGCGCCTGCCTCGGTCTGCTCTCCGACGGCCAGGCGGAGCGGCTGCGCGCGGCCGGCGCCGACGCCTACAACCACAACCTCAACACCTCCGAGGCGACGTACGGCGAGATCACCACCACGCACACGTACGCCGACCGCGTCGACACGGTGAACAAGGCGCACGCGGCCGGTCTGTCCGCCTGTTCCGGGCTGATCGCGGGCATGGGCGAGACGGACGAGGACCTGGTCGACGTGGTGTTCTCGCTACGCGAGCTGGACCCGGACTCGGTTCCGGTCAACTTCCTGATCCCGTTCGAGGGCACCCCGCTGGGCAAGGAGTGGAACCTCACTCCGCAGCGGTGCCTGAGGATCCTGGCGATGACCCGGTTCGTCTGCCCGGACGTGGAGGTCCGCATCGCGGGCGGGCGCGAGGTCCATCTGCGCACCCTGCAGCCGCTCGCGCTGCACCTGGCCAACTCCATCTTCCTGGGCGACTACCTCACCAGCGAGGGCCAGGCGGGCAAGGCCGACCTGGAGATGATCGCGGATGCCGGGTTCGAGGTGGAGGGCACCGGCCAGGTGACACTGCCGGAGCACCGCGCCGCGGGCGGCTGCGGGAGCGGCGGCGGCTGCGGATCCGAGGGCTCCGAGGCGGGCGGCGTGTGCGGCTCCGCACCGGCCGCGCAGCCCGCCGGGCCCCGTACCGACCTGGTCGCCGTGCGCCGCCGGGGCGCCGGGACGGACCTCGCGCCCAATGCCTGAGCGGTCGGTCGCCGAGCTGCTGGAACTCGACCGGCGGCACGTGTGGCACCCGTACGGCCCGATGCCCGGACGGCAGGAACCGCTCGTCGTGGAGTCGGCGAGCGGGGTGCGGCTGCGGCTCGCGGACGGCTCGGGCGAGCTGGTCGACGGCATGTCGTCCTGGTGGTCGGCGATCCACGGCTACAACCACCCGGTGCTCAACGAGGCCGCGCGCGAGCAGCTCGGGCGGATGAGCCACGTGATGTTCGGCGGGCTCACGCACGAGCCCGCCGTGCGCCTGGCGAAGCTCCTTGTCGACATGTCGCCCGACGGGCTGGAGCACGTCTTCCTCGCCGACTCCGGCTCGGTGTCGGTCGAGGTGGCGGTCAAGATGTGTCTGCAGTACTGGCGTTCGCTGGGCCGCACCGGCAAGCAGCGCCTGCTGACCTGGCGTGGCGGCTACCACGGCGACACCTGGCAGCCGATGTCGGTGTGCGACCCCGAGGGCGGGATGCACGAGCTGTGGACGGGGGTGCTGCAACGCCAGGTCTTCGCGGACCCGCCCCCGGCGGAGTACGCCGAGGCCTACGCCGAGCACCTGCGGTCGCTGATCGGGCGGCACGCCGAGGAGCTGGCCGCGGTGATCGTCGAGCCGGTGGTGCAGGGCGCGGGCGGGATGCGCTTCCACTCCCCCGCCTATCTGCGGGTGCTGCGTGAAGCGTGCGACGCGCACGACGTGCTGCTGGTGTTCGACGAGATCGCCACCGGCTTCGGCCGCACGGGCGCGCTGTTCGCGGCGGAACACGCGGCGGTGACACCGGACGTGATGTGCGTGGGCAAGGCGCTGACCGGCGGCTATCTGACGATGGCGGCGACGCTGTGCACCGCGCGGGTGGCCGACGGCATCTCGCGGGGCGAGGTGCCGGTGCTCGCACACGGTCCGACGTTCATGGGCAATCCCCTGGCGGCGGCCGTGGCCTGCGCCTCGATCGAGCTGCTGCTCGGACAGGACTGGCGCACCGAGGTCGAACGGATCGAGGCGGGCCTGCGCGAGGGACTCGCGGCGGCCTCGGACCTTCCGGGCGTGAAGGACGTGCGGGTCCTCGGCGCCATCGGGGTGGTGCAGCTGGACCACGCCGTGGACATGAAGGCGGCGACGGAGGCGGCCGTGCGCGAGGGCGTCTGGCTGCGGCCGTTCCGCGATCTGATCTACACCATGCCGCCGTACGTGACGGGCGACGCGGACCTGGCACGGATCACGCGGGCCGTGTGCGCGGCGGCGCGGGAGGGATGACATGCCGGTACTGGTGATCACGGGCACGGGCACGGAGGTCGGCAAGACGGTCGTGACCGCGGCGGTCGCCGCGGCGGCGCTTGCGGCCGGCCGGTCGGTGGCCGTGCTGAAGGCCGCGCAGACGGGCGTGCTCCCGGGCGAGCCGGGGGACGCGGCGGAGGTCGCGCGCCTGGCGGGCCCGGTGACGACGGCCGAACTGGCCCGCTACCCGGAGCCGTTGGCCCCGGCCACGGCCGCCCGCCGGGCCGGCCGGACCCCGGTGCGTCCGCACGAGGTCGCGGAGGCCGCCGCCAAGCTGGCCACCGAGCACGACCTGGTGCTGGTGGAGGGGGCGGGCGGACTGCTCGTGCGGTTCGAGACGGCCGGCGGCACCCTGGCGGACGCGGCCGGGCTGCTGTCCGCGCCCGTGGTGGTCGTGACCGCCGCGGGCCTGGGCACCCTGAACACGACGGAGCTGACCGCGCGTGAACTGCGTTCCCGGGGGCTGGACCTGGCCGGGCTGGTGATCGGCAGCTGGCCCGCCGAGCCGGACCTCGCCTCCCGCTGCAATCTCGCCGATCTGCCGGACGTGGCCGGGGCGCCGCTGCTGGGGTCCGTGCCCGCCGGGTCGGCGGCCCTGTCCCCCGCCGGTTTCCGGGCGGCGGCCCCGCAGTGGCTGGCACCCCGGCTGGACGGCACGTGGGACGCGGAGGCCTTCCGGTCGCGGGAGGCGCCCGGGGCGCTCTGAGCGGCGTGCGCGGCCCCGGGTGAAACCGGCGCGGGTGTTCCCCGCGTGTTGACCTTCGTACGCGATCACCGTCGAAGGGAACCCCGTGCACACCGAACAGCCACGCCCCTCCCGCCGTGCGGCACTCGTGCTGGGTACGGCCGCCGCCTTCGCGCTGGGCGGCGGCACGGCCCACGCGTCACCGGGCAGCGGCGGCGGCACGGCCCACGCACCGGGCAGCGGCGGCGTCACCGCCCGGCTGCGGGAACTGGAGGCGGAGCACACCGCGCGGCTGGGCGTCTACGCCCGCAACCTGCGCACGGGCCGGACGGTGGCGTACCGGTCCGGCGAACGCTTCCCGATGGCCTCCGTGTTCAAGACGCTCGCGGCGGCGGCGGTGCTGCGCGACCTCGACCGCGACGGGGAGTTCCTGGCCCGCCGCATCCACTACAGCCAGGCCTACGTGACGCGGTCCGGGTACTCCCCGGTCACCGAGCGGCACGTCGCGACCGGTATGACCGTCGGTGAACTGTGCGACGCCACCATCCGCTTCAGCGACAACACCGCCGGCAACCTGCTGCTGAAGGAGCTGGGCGGGCCGACCGCGATCACCCGCTTCGCCCGCTCGGTCGGCGACCGGTTCACCCGGCTGGACCGCTGGGAGCCCGAGCTCAACAGCGCGGAACCGTGGCGCCTGACGGACACCACCACCCCCCGGGCGATCGGTCTGACCTACGCCCGGCTCGTGCTGGGCGACGCGCTGGCACCGCGGGACCGGGCCCGGCTCACGGACTGGCTGCTGCGCAACACCACCAGTACCGAGAAGTTCCGCAAGGCCCTGCCCGCCGACTGGCTGATCGCCGACAAGACCGGCGGCGGACGGTACGGCGGCAACCACGACGTGGGCATCACCTGGCCGCCGGACGGTCCGCCGATCGTGATGTCCGTGCTGACGACCCAGCCGGAGGAGGACGCACCGGCCGACAACCCGCTGGTGGCGAAGACGGCCGCGGTGCTGGCCGCGGAACTCGCCTAGCGTGACCGCCCGGGGCGGGACGGCGTGGGACACCTGGCTCGTCGCCGGCGCCGTCGGCGCCGCCGGGCTGCCGGCCCTGCACGCCGCCGTGCCCAACGGGGCGGGGCGGCTGGGCAGTCTCCTGGAGACGTTCCTGCCCTGGCCGGGCGCGGCCGTGCCGGTCCTCGTCGCCCTGGCCCTGTACGCGCGGTCGAGGGTGGGGCTGCTGGCCTGCACGGCGCCCGCGCTGGTCTGGTGCTGGATGTTCGGCGGCCTGTGGTTCTCCCCGTCCCCGGGGCCGCACGACCTGACCGTCGTGCAGCACAACGTCGCCGACGACAACGCCGACCCGGCCGGCACGGCCCGCGCGCTGCTCGCCCCGGGCGCCGGGCTGGTGGCCGTCCAGGAGCTGACGGCGGCGGCGCGGCCCCGGTACGAGGAAGTCCTCGGGGCCTCCCATCCGCACCGGGCGGTCCAGGGCACGGTCGGGCTCTGGTCGGTCTGGCCGCTGTCGGACGTGCGGCCCGTGGACATCCGGCCCGCGGGTTTCCCGGCGAGCTGGCGGCGCGGTCTGCGGGCCACCGTCTCCGCGCCGGGCGGACCGGTCGCGGTGTACGTGGTCCATCTGCCCTCGGTCCGCCTCGGGCCGGCGGGGCTGGCGTCGGCGGCCCGGGACGAGAGCGCGGCCCTGCTCGGGGCCCGGATCGCGGCCGACCCTGCCGGGCGGCTGCTGGTCGTCGGCGATCTCAACGGCACGGTGTGGGACCGCGGGCTCCGCCCGCTCACCGCGCACCTGGACACTCCCGGCGCGGGCTTCGCGTTCAGCTGGCCGTCCGCCCTGCCGGTGGCCCGGATCGACCAGGTGCTGGGGCGGGGCGTCGAGGTGACGCGGGTGTCGGCGCTGGAGGCGACGGGCAGTGACCACCTCCCGGTGCTGGGCCGCGTCCGTCTGCCGTGAGCGGCAGGGGTGGGCCGGGCCCGACCGGGGGACAATGCGGGTGAGGCCGGCCTTGTCCAGGGAGGTCCTGATGCCGCTCCGCTCCGGCACGCTGCCGCGGGACGCCGTGCGCCATCCGCTGTTCGCCCGCTGGTACGCCCGTGTCAGCGTCTCCGCGGAGACGCGGATGGGCATGGGCCGGGTGCGCGAGAGACTGCTCGGCGGGCTGTCGGGCCGCGTGATCGAGATCGGTGCCGGCAACGGACTGAATTTCGCGCACTACCCGGGCGCCGTCTCGGAGGTCGTGGCCATCGAACCGGAACGGCGGCTGCGGCAGCTGGCCGTGGAGGCCGCGCTGCGCGCCGAGGTGCCGGTGGACGTGGTGCCGGGCGCGGCCGAGGCGCTGCCCGTCAAGAGCGAGGGCTTCGACGCGGCGGTGGTGTCCCTGGTGCTGTGCAGCGTGCGGGACGTGCCCCGGGCGCTCGCGGAGCTGAAGCGGGTGCTGCGGCCGGGCGGTGAGGTGCGGTTCTTCGAGCACGGCCGGGGCGGCGGCAGGGCGATGGGCGCCACGCAGCACGCGCTGGACCGGACGGTGTGGCCGCTGCTGAGCGGGGGCTGCCACCTGTCCCGGGAGCCGGTGCGGGCGTTGCGGGAGGCCGGGTTCGAACTCGGCCCCTACCGGCGGATGCTGATGCCGGAGCAGGGGCCGGTGCTGCCCACGTCGTACTGCGTGCTGGGCACGGCGTGGCGGCCGGGGGCCGGCGCCGGCACCTGACGTCGGGCAGCCGATCCGGATGGATGCCGCACCTCGCAGCCGGTCCTGCCGGTGCCGGACCGGCAGAGCCGGAGTCCGACCCGCGAAGGATGCCGGGTGTGGGCCGGATCACATTACCCTCGGGCAGAGCCAGGAACGTCCTGGTACGACCTCGAGGAGGCGGCCTTGTCGACACCTGCTGCGGAGCACGCCCCCGGCCTCGCGCCGGCCGACGGGATCGCGGCCCGGGCCCGCGGTCTGACCAAGGCGTACGGGTCCGGCGAGACGGCCGTGCTCGCCCTGGACGCCGTGGACGTGGACGTGGTCCGCGGCCGGTTCACCGCGGTGATGGGACCGTCGGGCTCCGGCAAGTCCACGCTGATGCACTGCCTGGCCGGACTCGACACGGTCTCGGCCGGTCAGGTGTGGCTCGGGGACGTCGAGATCACGGGTCTGAAGGAGCGCGAGCTGACGCGCCTGCGCCGGGACCGGATCGGCTTCATGTTCCAGTCGTTCAACCTGATCCCGACCCTGAACGCGCTGGAGAACATCACCCTGCCGATGGACATCGCCGGCCGGAAGCCCGATGCCGAGTGGCTGGACCGGGTCATCGACACGCTGGGCCTGCGCGACCGGCTGCGGCACCGGCCGTCGCAGTTGTCCGGGGGCCAGCAGCAGCGCGTGGCCTGTGCGCGGGCGCTGGCGTCCCGGCCGGAGCTGATCTTCGCGGACGAGCCGACGGGCAACCTGGACTCGCGCGCGGGGCTGGAGGTGCTCGGCTTCCTGCGCGAGGCGGTGGACCGGCTGGGGCAGACCGTCGTCATGGTCACCCACGATCCCGGCGCCGCCGCCCACTCGGATCTGGTGCTGTTCCTCGGGGACGGCCGGATCGTCGACGAGATGCGGCGGCCGACCGCGGAGGCGGTACTGGAACGTATGAAGCGTTTCGACGTGATCCGGACCCGGTCCGAGGGCACCCCGGCGCCGGCCGAGGAGAACTGATCCGGTGCTCAAGGCGACCCTGAGGAGCTTTCTGGCCCACAAGGGGCGGCTGCTGCTCTCGGCGCTGGCCGTCCTGCTGTCGGTCGCGTTCGTCACGGGAAGCCTGATCTTCTCCGACACGGTCGGCCGTACCTTCGACCGGCTGTTCGCCTCGACGGCGGCCGACGTCACGGTCGGTCCGAAGGAGGGCCTCGACGAGGCGGTGCCCTCCGGCCGGACGGCGACCCTGCCGGCGGCGCTCGCCGAACGGGTGCGCCGGGTCGACGGTGTGGCCGCCGTCCGTGCCGAGGTGAAGGTGGAGGGCCTCACCGTCACCGACGAGGACAACGAGTCGGTGAGCCCGACCACCGGCGCGCCCACGCTCGGCAACGCCTGGCAGCCGGGCCCGCGCAGCCCGGTGGAGCTGACCTGGGGCCGCGCCCCGCGCGGACCGGCCGAGGCCCTGCTCGACTCGGACACCGCCGGCCGCGAGGACGTGCGCGTCGGTGACACGCTCACCGTGATCGCGCCGCCGGGGTCGTTCCGGGTCCGGGTCGTCGGCCTCGTCACCTTCACCACCACCAACCCCGGCGCCGCCCGCATCTATCTCGACACCCCCACCGCCCGGGCGAAACTGCTCGGCGCCCCGGGCGCCGCCACCTCCCTCGCGGTCGACGCGGCGGACGGCGTCGGTGACCAGCGGCTCAAGCAGCGGGTGGCCGCCGCGCTCGGCCCGCACTCCTACGACTTCCGCACGGCCGGCGAGCAGGCCGAGTCGGACGTCGAACAGCTCGGCGGGTTCCTCGACGTCATCAAGTACGTGATGCTCGGCTTCGCCGGGGTCGCCGTGCTCGTCGGCGTGTTCCTGATCGTCAACACCTTCTCCATGCTCATCGCCCAGCGCACCCGTGAACTGGGCCTGCTGCGCGCGCTCGGGGCTGACCGGCGCCAGGTCCGCCGTTCCGTGCTCACCGAGGCGTTCCTGCTCGGCCTGGTCGGCGCCACGCTGGGGCTGGCCGCCGGCATCGGGCTCGCGGCCGGGCTCATCGAGTTGATGGGCCTGCTCGGCACGAACATCGACGCCGACGAGATGGTCATCGGCCCGCTGACACCGGTGGCGGCGTATGGCGTGGGCCTCGGGGTCACCTTCGTCGCCGCGTACCTCCCGGCGCGGCGGGCGGCGGGCGTCTCGCCGATGGCCGCGCTCTCGGACGCCGAGGTCGCCGGGGTGGGCCGTCCGCTGCGGGTGCGCGCGGTGGCCGGCGCGGTCGTCGGGGCGGCAGGCGCGGCGGCGCTCGCGGGGTGCGCGGCGTCCGGGCGGACGGCGTCGGCGGCGTCCCTGCTCGGGCTCGGCGTGGCGCTGACGCTGATCGCGGCCGTGATCGCCGGTCCGCTGCTGGTGCGCCCCGTGATCCGGGTGCTCGGCGCCGCGTTCCCCGCGCTGTTCGGCTCGATCGGCCGGATGAGCCAGCGCAACGCGCTGCGCAACCCGCGTCGCACGGGGGCGACGGCGGCCGCGCTGATGGTGGGCATCGCGCTGGTCGCCGGGATGTCGGTGGCGAGCGAGTCGATGACCAAATCCTTCGACCAGCAGATCGACCGGACGCTGGGGGCGGACTTCGTCGTCCAGAACACCAACTTCCTGCCGTTCCCGCGGGAGGTGACCGACGCGGTGCGCGGGACGGACGGGGTGGGCCTGGTGGTGCGCGGACGGTTCACACCGGTGGCGGTGCGTCTGCCGGACGGCGACCGCGTGGAGACGACCGCCGCCGCTTACGATGCGCGGCTGGACGAGGTCGCCAACATCACCTACGTGCAGGGGGACACCGCGGCCGCGCTCGCGCGGGGGCACCTCGCCATGGACCGGGACTTCGCCCGCGACCACGGCGTACGGGTGGGCAGCACGCTCCCGGTGTCGTTCCAGGGCGGGCGCGGCGCCGCGCTCAGGGTCGGCGCGCTCACCGACCAGGACTCCGCCGAGGGCTTCGGGACACAGGGCGGGCTCTACTTCGGTCTGGCCACCCTGGAGCGGTACGCGCCGGGCGGGCAGGACTCCGCGCTGTACGTCAACGCCGCCCCGGGTACGAGCGACGGCTCCCTGCGTGCCGCCCTGGAGGAGACCCTGGAGCCGTACCCGCAGGTGCAGGTGCGGGACCTGGCCGACTACAAGCAGCTGGTCCGCGACCAGATCTCGGTGCTGCTGTACCTGGTGTACGCGCTGCTCGGGCTGGCGATCATCATCGCGGTGCTCGGCGTGGTCAACACGCTGGCCCTCTCGGTCGTCGAGCGCACCCGGGAGATCGGACTGCTGCGGGCCATCGGACTGGCCCGGCGTCAGCTGCGGCGGATGATCCGGCTGGAGTCGGTGGTGATCGCGGTGTTCGGCGCGGTCCTGGGGCTCGCGCTGGGGCTGGTGTGGGGCCTGAGCATGCAGCAGGTGCTGGCGCTGCAGGGGATGACGGCCCTGGCGATCCCCTGGTTCACGATCGTCGCGGTGGTGGTGGGTTCGGCGGTGGTCGGGGTCGCCGCGGCGCTGCTGCCGGCGCTGCGCGCCTCGCGCATGAACGTGCTTGCGGCCATCGCGCACGAGTGAGGCGATCACCGGGGGGGGACACGTGTGTTCGCTGCGGTCACGGGACCGGGGCGCGGAGCGGTCTGTCCGCATCCTGGAACCGCCTGTCCTTCCGGACGGCGCGTGGTGTGATCACCGCATGAGCGAACTGCGCATCCGGCCCGCGACGCCCGACGACCTCGACGCCGTGCTGGCCTTCTGGAAGGTGGCCGCCGAGGGCACGAGCATCAGTGACGACCGGGCCGGTGTGGAGCGGCTGGTGGCGCGCGACCCCGAGGCGCTCGTCCTGGCCGAGCGCGACGGCGAGCTGGCCGGCACGGTCATCGCCGGGTTCGACGGCTGGCGCTGCCATCTGTACCGGCTGGCCGTGCACCCCGGCCACCGCCGCCGGGGCATCGCCTCCGCGCTGCTGGCCGCCGCCGAGGAGCGGTTCGTCCGGCTCGGCGGGCGGCGGGCCGACGCGATGGTCCTCACCCGCAACGAGAGTGCGCACGCCGCGTGGGGCGCCGCCGGGTACGCGGCCGAGGAACAGTGGCGCCGATGGGTGAAACCACTGACCGACTGAAGGACTTTGCCCATCCTTTACTCTTGGATGGCCACTCGGTTCTTTATGAAAGGTTGTGAGCGTCCGCCCATGGGCGAGCCTCCCCGCGCGCGTCACCGCGCGCCCCGCCCGGTCCTGGAGAACCATGGAACGGGGGTGAACCGATGACCGAAGTGCTCCTCCTCCTGGCCGCGATCCTGCTCTCGCTGGCCTGCGGCGCCTTCGTGGCGGCCGAGTTCTCCCTCACCACGGTCGAGCGCGCCGAGCTGGAGCGTGCGGTGGAGCGCGGTGAACGCGGCGCCCAGGGCGCGCTGAAGGCCGTACGGAACCTGACGTTCCAGCTCTCCGGCGCGCAGCTCGGCATCACTGTCACGAACCTGGTCGTCGGCATGCTGGCCGAGCCGTCCATCGCCGCGCTGATCGCCGGCCCGCTGCAGGACGCCGGTGTCTCGCACTCGGCGTCGCGCAGTATCGCGCTGGTGATCGGCACGGCCCTGTCGACGGTGTTCCTGATGGTCGTCGGTGAGCTGGTGCCCAAGAACTGGGCGATCTCCTCGCCGCTGACAGTCGCCAAGACCGTCGGCAACGCGCAGCGCTGGTTCAGCGCCGCGTTCCGGCCCTTCATCACGCACCTGAACAACACGGCGAACCGTGTCGTGCGCCGGATCGGGGTCGAGCCCGCCGAGGAACTGGCCTCGGCACGCGGGCCGCAGGAGCTCGCCGCGCTCGCCCGGCACTCCGCCAAGGAGGGCGTCCTGGAGGCCGACACCGCCGAGCTGTTCGTGCGGACGCTGAACCTCGCCGACCTGACGGCGGAGAACGTGATGACGCCCCGGGTGCAGGTGGTCGCCCTGGAGGTGCAGGCGACCCTGGAGGACGTGGCGAACGCGACCCGGGCGACCGGCCTGTCCCGGTTCCCCGTCTACCGCGGGACGCTCGACTCGGTCGTCGGCACGGCGCACGTGAAGGACGTGCTGGCGGTGCCCGCCGAGCACCGGACCAGGATCCACGTCTCCGAGCTGATGCGCGAGCCGCTGCTGGTCCCCGAGACGCTCACCGTCGACCGCCTCCTGGACCGGCTCTCCGGCAAGCGCACCATGGCCGTCGTGATCGACGAGTACGGCGGCACCGCGGGCGTGGCCACCCTGGAGGACATCGTCGAGGAGGTCGTGGGCGAGGTCCGCGACGAGCACGACCCGCACGAGCTGCCGGACCTCGCGCCGGCGGGTACGGACGAGAGCGGGCATCTGCTCTACTCGGCCGACGGCTCCGCCCGCGTGGACCACCTGGAGCGCGTCGGCCTGCGCGCCCCCGAGGGACCCTACGAGACGCTCGCCGGGCTGGTGGCGACGGAACTGGGCCGCATACCGGCCGCGGGTGACACCCTCCAGGTCGCCGGCTGGCGGATGGAGGTCCTGGACGCCACCGGCCGCCGGGCCGCCCGCGTCCTGCTGCGCGCGCCCCTGGACGACGAGAAGCCGGACCTGCAGCGCGACGAGAAGGGGGTGGAGCTGTGACCGCCGTCCAGCTGCTGATCGGCCTGGCGACGCTCGTCGTCAACGCCTTCTTCGTGGGCGCGGAGTTCGCGCTGATCTCGGTGCGCCGCAGCCAGATCGAGCCCTACGCCGACCAGGGCGACCGGCGCGCCAAGAGCGTGCTGTGGGGGCTGGAGCACGTGTCCGCGCTGATGGCGGCCGCGCAGCTCGGCATCACGCTGTGCACGCTGGTGCTGGGCGTGGTCGCCGAGCCGGCGATCGCGCACCTGCTGGAACCGGCGTTCCACGCCATGGGCGTGCCCGAGGGCGCCGGGCACGCGGTGTCCTTCGTGATCGCGCTGTCCCTGGCCACGTATCTGCACATGCTGCTCGGCGAGATGGTGCCGAAGAACATCGCGCTGGCCGAGCCGGTGCGCAGCGCACTGGCCCTCGGCCCGCCCCTGGTGGCGCTGTCCCGGGCGCTGCGGCCGGTGATCTTCACGGTGAACGCCTTCGCGAACCTGCTGCTGAAGCTGCTGCGCGTGGAGGCCCGGGAGGAGGTCGCCGCCTCCTACTCGGACGCCGAGATCGCCCAGATCGTGAAGGACTCGGGCGAGGCGGGCCTCATCGACGACCGCGCCCAGGAACGGCTGCACGACGCGCTGGAACTGGGCCGCCGCCCGGTGCGGGACGTGGTGCTGCCGCTGGAACGCGTGGTCTACGCGCGCGTGGGCGTCACTCCGGAGCAGTTGGAGCGGCTGTCGGCGGAGTCCGGGTTCTCGCGGTTCCCGGTGGTGGACGAGGGCCGACGGATCGTCGGCTACCTGCACGTGAAGGACGCCCTGGACGCCCTGGGCCGCGATGTGCCGTTCCGGCTGCGCGACATGCGGTCCATCGCCCGCGTGCGGGAGCACACGCCGCTGGACGACGTCCTCACCGCCATGCGCGGCAGCCGGACGCACCTCGCCGCCGTCCTCGGCTCGGACGGGCGGCTGTCCGGGCTGGTGACCATGGAGGACGTGCTGCGGGAGCTGTTCGGGCAGCGGGCGTGAGCCGCCGGAGAGCGATGCCCGGGGACGGGTGACCGACTGCTGGGTATGTGCACGGGATATCATTTCCGCCGCCATGGACACGAACCCCACCTACAGCAGCCTCGTCGCCCTCGGCGACTCCTTCACCGAGGGCATGTCGGACCGGCTGCCCGACGGCACCTACCGGGGCTGGGCCGACCTGCTCGCCGCGCGGATGGCCGCCCGTACGCCCGGTTTCCGCTATGCCAACCTCGCGGTGCGCGGCAAGCTGATCCGCCAGATCGTCGACGAGCAGGTGGACCTCGCGGCGGCCATGGGCGCCGACGTGATCACCCTGGTGGGCGGGCTGAACGACACCCTGCGGCCCAAGTGCGACATGGGCCGGGTGCGCGGCCTGCTGGAGGAGGCGGTGGAGAAGCTGGCCCCCGCCTGCCGCCGCCTCGTGCTGATGCGCAGCCCGGGTCGCCAGGGCCCCGTCCTGGAGCGGTTCCGGCCGCGCATGGAGGAGCTGTTCGCGTGCGTCGACGAGCTGGCCGCGCGGCACGGCGCCCTCGTCGTCGACCTGTACGGCGCGCCCTCGCTCGCCGACCCGCGGCTGTGGGACGTGGACCGGCTGCACCTGACGGCCGAGGGCCACCGCCGGGTCGCCGAGGCGGTCTGGCAGGGGCTCGGCTACGAGCCCGAGGACCCGGAGTGGCGCACACCGATGCCGGCCACCCTGCCGCCGGGCTGGGTCATGCGGCGCACGGCGGACGTGCGGTTCGCCCGGCAGCACCTGCTGCCGTGGATCGGCCGCCGCCTGACCGGCCGCTCCTCGGGCGACGGCCTCCCGCCCAAGCGGCCGGACCTGCTGCGGTGGGAGGACCTGGCGTAGCGGGCCGCCACCTGCGGCTCCGCCGTGCCTCGGCGACCGCTCCGGGCACCCGCCGCGCACACCTCCGGCCGCACCGGGGCGCTCTCGTAGGTTCCGACGAACCCACCCGATGCGCTGGCCTGCATGAATCGCCAGTAGAATCCGTGCACGTGACTTCCGCTCCCGCCAAGCCCCGCATCCCGAACGTCCTCGCCGGACGCTACGCCTCCGCCGAGCTCGCCACGCTCTGGTCGCCCGAGCAGAAGGTGAGGCTGGAGCGGCAGCTCTGGCTCGCCGTGCTGCGCGCCCAGAAGGACCTCGGGATCGAGGTGCCGGACGCGGCGCTCGCCGACTACGAGCGGGTCCTGGACACGGTCGACCTGGCCTCCATCGCCGAGCGCGAGAAGGTCACGCGCCACGACGTGAAGGCGCGGATCGAGGAGTTCAACGACCTCGCCGGGCACGAGCACGTGCACAAGGGCATGACCTCCCGCGACCTCACGGAGAACGTCGAGCAGCTGCAGATCCGGCTCTCCCTGGAGCTGATGCGCGACCGCACGGTGGCGGTCCTGGCGCGCCTGGGCAGGCTGGCCGGCGAGTACGGCGAGCTGGTCATGGCCGGCCGCTCCCACAACGTGGCCGCGCAGGCCACCACCCTCGGCAAGCGCTTCGCGACCGCCGCCGACGAGCTGCTCGTCGCCTACGGCCGCGTCGAGGAGCTGCTGGGCCGTTACCCGCTGCGCGGCATCAAGGGCCCGGTCGGCACCGCGCAGGACATGCTCGACCTGCTGGGCGGGGACGCCGCGAAGCTCGCCGACCTGGAGCAGCGGATCGCCGCGCACCTGGGCTTCTCGCAGGCCTTCACCTCCGTCGGCCAGGTCTACCCGCGCTCGCTGGACTACGAGGTCGTCACCGCGCTGGTGCAGCTGGCGGCGGCCCCCTCCTCGCTGGCCAGGACCATCCGGCTGATGGCCGGGCACGAGCTGGTCACCGAGGGCTTCAAGCCGGGCCAGGTCGGCTCCTCGGCGATGCCGCACAAGATGAACACCCGTTCCTGCGAGCGCGTCAACGGCCTCATGGTCATCCTGCGCGGCTACGCCTCGATGACCGGCGAGCTGGCGGGCGACCAGTGGAACGAGGGCGACGTGTCCTGCTCGGTGGTGCGCCGGGTCGCCCTGCCGGACGCGTTCTTCGCGCTGGACGGTCTGCTGGAGACGTTCCTGACGGTGCTCGACGAGTTCGGCGCGTTCCCGGCGGTCGTCGCCCGGGAGCTGGACCGCTACCTGCCGTTCCTCGCCACGACCAAGGTGCTGATGGGCGCCGTGCGCGCGGGCGTCGGCCGGGAGCTCGCGCACGAGGCCATCAAGGAGAACGCCGTCGCCTCCGCGCTCGCCATGCGTGAGCAGGGCGCCGAGCGCAACGAACTGCTCGACAAGCTGGCCGCCGACACGCGCATCCCGCTGGACCGTGCCCAGCTGGACGCGCTGATGGCCGACAAGCTGTCCTTCACGGGCGCCGCGGGCGACCAGGTCGCCACGGTCGTCGCCCGGGTCGAGGAGATCGTCAAGCAGCACCCCCGGGCGGCGGGTTACACGCCCGGCGCGATCCTCTGACGCGCCGCACGCCATGCCCCGTTTCACCCCGGAGGAGCTTGAGGCCGCCCGCGACCGCGTCGTGCCCGACGTGGTCGCGGAGGGGCTGCACGTGCTGTTCTGCGGCATCAACCCCGGTCTGATGACCGCGGCGACGGGCCATCACTTCGCCCGCCCGGGCAACCGCTTCTGGCCGGCGCTGTACCGGTCCGGGTTCACCCCGCGCCTGCTCAAGCCCGCCGAGCAGCGGGAGCTGCTGTCGTACGGGCTCGGCATCACCAACGTCGTGGCCCGGGCGACCGCCCGGGCCGACGAGCTGACCGCCGAGGAGTACCGGGAGGGTGGCCGGCTGCTCGCGCGGAAGGTGGAGCGGCTGCGGCCGCGCTGGCTGGCGGTGGTGGGGGTGACCGCGTACCGCGCGGCGTTCGACGACCGCAAGGCCCGGGTCGGGCCACAGGCGCGGACGATCGGGGACACGCGCGTGTGGGTGCTGCCCAATCCGAGCGGGCTCAACGCGCACTGGACGGCCGAGACGATGGCCGAGGAGTTCGCCCGCCTGCGGGAAGCGGCCGAGGGCTGATCGCCCGGAGAGCCGGTCCCGCGGTCCCGCGGTCCCCCGGTCACCGTCGGTCGAACGACGAACCGCTGCCCGCCCGGCCGATCCCGGTCGCCGCGCCCCCTCACGGCGGGGCGATCTCCGTGACCAGGGCGAGCAGTTGGAGGTCCTGGGGCGGGTCACGGTCGGTGACCGCCACGGCGACCCAGCGGCCGGTGCCCTCCACCTCCCACACGTACGCGAGGCGCGCGCGCACGCTCAACTCGGCCCACGGCGCGGGTATCTCCTCGTGCCCGGTCCGCAGCAGGACGGTCTGCAGGCTGTACGGCGGGGTGTCTCCCCAGCGCGAGGCCAGCAACTCGCAGACGGCATCCCGCTCCTTCTCCAGCTGGTCCACCATCACCGCCCATCGCGCCGGGTCGCCGTCCGCCGCGGCGTCCAGCACCGCGACGTGCCGGCCGGGCCCCGAGGCGCCGACGTCCGACGGGCCGTGCTCCGCCGGAAAGGGGCGGTAGCACAGCTCGTCGATGAGAGCGATGTGCTGGGCGATGTTCATGCCTCCAGTAAACCCGCCCCCACTGACACTTGGCGGGGCATCAGGCCGGCCCCGGCCCGGCCCCGGTCAGGCGTCCCGGCGCCGCAGCCGCCACCCTCCCAGCAGCAGGGCGGCGCCCGTCCACAGCGCGGTCACCGCGAGCCCCGACCAGGGGCCCAGGGTCCCGTCGGGCCTCTCGTGGAGGACCAGCTGTCCGGCCTTGTCGGGCAGGAGGTCGGCGAGGGTGCCGGTCGCGTCGCCGATCACGAAGGACACGACGAGGAGGAACGGGATCAGCAGGGACAGGGTGGCGACCCCGCTGCGCAGGAGCGCGGCGACCCCGGCCGCGAACAGGGCCATCAGCGTCAGGTAGACGGCGCAGCCCACGACGGCGCGCACCTGCTCCGCGGCGTCGAGCCCCCCGGCCGCGGTGCCGAGCCCCGCGCGCGCCGCGAGGAGCGCCGCCGCGGCCGTCACCAGCCCCACCGGGAACACCGCTGCGGCGATCACGGCCGCCTTGGCCGCGAACCACCGGCCCCGCCGCGGCACCGCGGCCAGTGAGAGCCGCAGCGCGCCCGGGTGGAACTCCGCCGACACGGCCATGGCGCCGAAGGAGACGGCCGCGATCTGCCCCGGGATGACTCCGGACAGGGCCGTGAACAGCGGGTCGAAGCCCGGGCCCGACGTCTCGGAGACACCGGCGATCGCGGAGAACGCCGTGGTGGCGGTGAACAGGGCCAGGAGCGCTCCGGGCAGGGACCGCAGGGTGCGGATCTTCAGCCATTCGGAACGGAGTACGGGCGTGCGGACGAGCGTGTGGTCCATGGTCAGGCCTCCTGCGGCTGTGCGGTGAACTCGGTCTCGGCCCCGGTGAGGTCGAAGTAGGCCTGCTCCAACGTGGCCTCCTCGGCCGCGAGTTCGAGGACGGGGACACCGGCCGCGGAGATGATGCGGCCGATGTCGTCCACGCGCGCGTGCTGCACCGACCAGTGCCCGTCCGGGTGTGCCACGGCGTCGTGGCCGTGCCGGGCGAGGGCACGGACGAGGGCGTCGGGGTCGGCCGTGCGGATCCGTACGCGGGGGCGCACGCGCGCGTCGATGAAGTCCCGCATCGGGGTGTCGGCGAGGAGCCGGCCGCGGCCGAGGACGACGAGGTGGTCGGCGAAGGACGCGGTCTCGTTCATCAGGTGGCTGGAGACCAGCACCGTGCGCCCCTCCTCCGCGAGGCGGCGCAGCAACCGCCGGATCCACACGATGCCTTCGGGGTCGAGTCCGTTGGACGGCTCGTCCAGCATGACCACTTCGGGGTCGCCCAGCAGGGCGGCGGCGATGCCGAGCCGCTGCCGCATGCCCAGTGAGTACGTCCGTACGCGGCGGCCGGCCACGGACGCGAGGCCCGTCTCCTGGAGGACCTCGCCGACCCGGCGGTCCGGGATGCGGTTGCTCGCCGCCAGGATCCGGAGGTGGTCGCGGGCGGTGCGGGAGCCGTGCGCGGCCTGCGCGTCGAGCAGGGCGCCCACGTGGCGCAGGGGTTCGCGCAGGTCCCGATAGGCGCGGCCGCCGAGCGTGGCGGTCCCGGCGGTCGGCCGGTCGAGGCCGAGCACCAGCCGCATGGTGGTGGACTTCCCCGCGCCGTTGGGGCCGAGGAAACCGGTGACGCGGCCGGGCCGCACCCGGAACGTGAGCCGGTCCACGGCCCGCCGGCCGCCGAACTCCTTGGTGAGGTCCTGGACGTCGATGCTGGTCATGGCAGCAAGCATGGCCGTCGGCACGGGGCCAGGGCCTCCCCCGGCGGTGGAGATCGTCTCCCCCGTGCGGGGGAGGTCCGCTGTCGGTGGCGGCTGGCACGATGACGCCATGGTCCGCATGCTGCGCCCGTTGACGAGGGCGGTGACGTACACACGGTGGCTGCATCTCGCCATGGCCGTCGTGTGGCCGTCCTTGTGGCTGTTCGTCGACGAGGCGTGGTGGACGCAGGCCACGGCGGCCGTGCTGCTGGGCCTCGCCGGTCTGGTGCCGGCGATGCGGCTCGTGGAGGGGCTCCAGGCCCGGCTGCTGCTGACCGGCCACCGGCACGACAGCGCGAGCGCGGAGATCGTGGCCGCCCCGTCGGCGACCTGGGCCGACCGGGGCCGCACGGTGGTGTGGCTCCAGGCCCGGCTCGTCATCGGCTACGTCGTGGCCATGCTCTCCGTGCAGTTGCCGCTCCTGTCGATCGACCTGACGACGACGGCCCTGGGCGGGGAGCCGGGGGGCGGTGCGCTGCCGCACGTCCCGGGGCACCACTGGTGGTACGGCGTGCTGGCGCCCGTGCCCCTGCTGCTGTTGCCCGTGGTGGTCGTCCGGTCGGGCCACCTCATCACCGCGCTGGCCGTGCGGCTCCTCGGCCCGTCGCCCGCCGAGCGGGTCGCCGCGCTGGAGGAGCGGACCGAGCAGCTCCTGGAACGCACGCGGATCGCCCGCGAGTTGCACGACTCCATCGGCCACGCGCTCACGGTCGCCGTCGTGCAGGCGGGTGCCGCGCGGGCGGCGGGTGACCCCGCCTTCACCGACCGGGCGCTGGACGCCATCGAGGAGACCGGCCGGGCCGCCCTGGAGGACCTGGAGCGGGTGCTCGGCGTCCTGCGCGAATCGGAGAAACCGGTCAGCGCCCGACCTACCCTGGCGGACGCCGACCGGCTGCTGGATTCCGCGCGTTCCTCCGGTGCGAAGGTCGACGCCGAGGTCACGGGCCCGGTGGACGCGGTCCCCGGGCCGGTGTCCCGGGAGGGCTACCGGATTCTGCAGGAGGCGCTCACGAACGTGCTGCGGCACGCCGGGGCGGTCCCGGTCCGGGTCCGGGTGCGGGTCGCCGACGACACGCTCGTCCTCGCGATACGCAATCCGCTGCCCGACGGGACACCGGATGCCGGCCGCGGCAGCGGTCTGCGCGGCATCCGCGAACGCGCGGCCCTGCTCGGCGGACGAGCCCGGACCGGACCCGACGAGGGCGACTGGCAGGTCCATGCAGAGCTGCCGTTGAGGTGATCTAGGCTGGTCCGGTGCCGGTCACCGTTCTCCTCGTCGACGACGAACCCCTCGTGCGCGCGGGTCTGCGGGCCGTGCTGGAGGCGCAGCCCGACATCGAGGTGGTCGGCGAGGCGGCCGACGGGGCCGCCGTGATCCCGCTGGTGCGGCGCCTGCGGCCGGACGTGGTGGCCATGGACGTGCGGATGCCGCTGCTGGACGGCATCGAGGCCACCCGGGCCCTGCTGCGGACGGTCGCCGAACCGCCGCGCATCCTCGTGGTGACGACGTTCGAGAACGACGAGTACGTCTACGAGGCGCTGCGCGCGGGCGCCGACGGGTTCCTGCTGAAGCGGGCCCGGCCCGCGGAGATCGTGCACGCGGTCCGGCTGATCGCGGAGGGCGAGTCGCTGCTGTTCCCGGCCTCGGTGCGCCGGCTCGCCGCCGAGTACGGCGTGGACGGCGGGAACCGCGCGGCGCGGGCCGCGATGGAGCGGGCGCAGCTGACCGAGCGTGAGGCGGAGGTGCTGCGGCTGATGGCGCGCGGACTGTCCAACGCGGAGATCGCGAACCGGCTGGTCGTCGGGACGGAGACGGTGAAGTCGCACGTCAGCTCGGTGCTGGCGAAGCTGGGGGCTCGGGACCGCACGCAGGCGGTGATCGCGGCCTACGAGTCGGGGTTCGTGGCACCGGGCTGATCACCGCGGCGTGGCCCCCGCCCCTCGCCGGGGCCCGCCGCGCCGAAGTACGATCCGGCCAACACGCGCACGACCTGGGAGGACGGACGGTGGGGCGGCTGACCGGCGGGGATCCCTCGCTGCTGCGAAGGATCAACTCCGCGGTGGTGCTGCACGCGCTGCGTGCCACGGACTGCGCGACGCTGACCGAGATCACCCGGGTGACGGGCCTGTCGCGACCGACGGTCGAGGGCGTCGTGGAGGGACTCATCGAGGCCGGCCTGGTCGTCGAGAAGGCGGCCGAGGAGGGCGCGGCCCGGCGGCAGGGGCGGCCGGCGCGGCGGTTCCGGTTCCGGGCGGAGGCCGGGCATCTGCTCGGCGTGGAGGTCGGCGCGCGCCGCGTGGCCGTGCTCCTGTCCGACCTGGACGGCCGGGTGATCGGCTCGCAGGCCAAGGACGTGGCGGAGACGGCGGAGGCCGACGAGCGGCTGGAGCGGCTGCGCGGGGCCGTCGCGGAGCTGCTGCGGCGGGCCGGGGTGGCACGGGGCTCGCTGCGGGCGGTGGGCGTGGCGACGCCCGGGATCGTCGAGGCCGACGGCACCGTGCGGCTGGGAACCGCCCTGCCGGGGTGGACGGGGCTGCGGCTGGGCGAGCGGCTGAGCCGGTCGTTCAAGTGCCCGGTGCTCGTGGAGAACGACGCCAACGCGGCGGCCGTCGCCGAGCACTGGAAGGGCGCGGCCACCGAGTCCGACGACGTGGTGTACGTCCTGGCGGGGCTGAGCCCGGGAGCCGGTTCGCTCATCGGCGGACGGCTGCACCGGGGCTACGGCGGCGCGGCCGGGGAGATCGGGGCGCTGCACCTGCTGGGCCGCGAGGTGACGCCCGAGACGCTGCTGTCGACCACGGACGAACCCCTGCACCCCCTCGACGAGCAGGCGGTCGCCGAGGTCTTCGCGCAGGCCCGCGAGGGCGACCAGCGGGCCCGGGCCGCCGTGGACCGCTTCATCCAGCGCCTGGTCCACGACGTGGCGGCTCTGGCCCTCGCCCTGGACCCGGAGCTCGTCGTCATCGGCGGCTGGGCGGCGGGCCTGGACGGCGTCCTGGACCCCCTCCGCCAGGAACTCGCCCGGTACTGCCTGCGCCCTCCGCAGGTGACTCTCTCCCGCCTCGGCGACGCGGCCGTGGCGACGGGGGCTCTGCGCCTCGCCCTCGACCACGTGGAGGAACAGCTCTTCACGGTGGAGGGCAGGACGACGGCCTTCTAGCCCCGGACCGCCCACCTCGGGACCGCCCGGCTCGGGGCCTCACAGCCCGGGACCGCCCACCTCGGCGCACCACAGCTCCGGGCCTCACAGCCCGGCGCACCACAGCTCGGGGCCTTCGGCCTTCGGCCCCGCAGCTGCGGCTCAGCGCCGGGTCCTTCGGCCCCGCAGGCGGCCCCACAAGCGGCCCCGCCCCCACAACCGGCCCCGCCCCCACAACCGGCCCCTCCGGCTTCGGCCCTGAGCTTCGGCCTTCCAGCGCTTCCGACCTCTGCGCTTCCGGCCCTACCGGCCCTTGGCCGCCTCTCAGGACGCCTTCCGCTGTGGCCCGGTGTGGATCTCCACACCCCCCGCGTCACCGAAGGTCAGCCGGCACGTGTCGGCGCGGTACGTGGCCACCGACAGCGCGGCCGTACGCCCGGCCGCGACGAACCGGGTCGTGACGACGAGGACGGGCGCCCCGGGCAGCCGGTCCAGCTCCTTCGCGTCGTCCGCCCCGGCGGAGCCGAGCTCCACCGCGTTCTCCTGCCGCTCCAGCGCCGGCCGCTGCAGCTCGCGCAGCACCGCACGCGCGCGTGCCGCCCCGGACGGCGCGTCGATGCCGGACAGCTCGGGCACCGAGAACTGCGGGACGTAGAGCAGTTCGGCGGCCACCGGCCGGCCGTGCGAGACGCGCGAGCGGCGCACGATGTGCACGGGCTCGTCCCGGCCCGTCTCCAGGGCCTCGGCAACGGCCGCGGGCGGCACCGCCGTCGTGCAGTCGACCGGCTTCCAGGCGTCGTCGGGGCCGCCCGGCCAGGTGTGCGGGCCGGTGCCGAGGGAGACGCCCATGCGCGGCGGGGCGACGGTCGTGCCGACCCCGCGGCGGCGCTGCAGCCTGCCTTCCAGTTCGAGCTGTTCCAGGGCCTGGCGGAGCGTGGCGCGGGCGACGCCGAAACGGGCCGCCAGATCGCGCTCGTTGGGCAGGATCTCCCCCACCGAGAACTCCGAGTCGAGCGCTTGGCTGAGCACGGTCTTGAGATGCCAGTACTTCGGTTCCGGCACCGATTCCAGCTGCGTGGTCCCCACCCTGTCCTCCGCAAGAGCCGTGGTCGGCGGCGTTTTAGCGCCCTTGTTTATTAAAGGTTGTTGCACTTATCTGCGACCATAGGGCGGCCCTGATGCTTGGTCAAGACCAATGCCGGGAACGTTCACGGCACCGCAATGAGGCCGTCGCGGGGGCTGTCCCGCGCCGCGTCAGACGGCCAGCGACCGCAGCTTGTCGGGGTTGCGGACGACGTAGACGGCCTGGATGCGCCCCGCGGCGACGTCGAGCTGGAAGACCGAGTCGGGCTTGTCGCCCGACAGGACCAGCACGGCCGGGCCGCCGTTGATCTCCAGGAACCGCACGGAGAAGTCCTGGAGACCCTTGCGCGCGGCGCCCACGAGGAAACGCCCCACCTTGTCGGCGCTCTCCAGCACCCGCAGCGGTGCCCGCGCCTTGCCGCCGCTGTCGCCGACGAGCCGGACGTCCGGGGCCAGCAGCGCGAGCAGCCCTTCGAGATCGCCCTCGGCGGCGGCGGCCAGGAACCGTTCGGTGAGGTCGCGGCGCTGGGCGGGGTCGACCTCGTAGCGGGGCCTGCCCTCCTCGACGTGTCTGCGGGCCCGCCCGGCGAGCTGACGCACCGCCGGTTCTCCGCGGTCGAGCATGGCGGCGATGTCCGCGTACGGGAAGCCGAAGGCCTCGCGCAGCACGAACACCGCCCGCTCCAGCGGTGACAGCGACTCCAGGACGACGAGGACGGCGAGCGAGACGGAGTCGGCGAGCACGGCCCGCTCGGCGGTGTCCGGCGCGGTGGCTGCGAAGTCGGTGACGTACGGCTCGGGCAGCCAGGGGCCGACGTAGGTCTCGCCGCGTGCCTTGATCTGGCGCAGCCGGTCGATGGCGAGGCGGGTGGTGATCCGGACGAGGTAGCCGCGCGGCTCGCGCACGTCGGCGCGGTCGGCGCCGGACCAGCGCAGCCAGGCGTCCTGGACGACGTCCTCCGCGTCGGCCACGCGGCCCAGCATGCGGTAGGCGACGCCCAGCAGGACGGGGCGGTGGGCTTCGAAGACGTCGGTCGCGGTCTCGGTGGTCACGGCTCCATCCCAGCCCACGGCAGCGGCCCTGTCCAGGCGGATTCGCCCCTTCCCGGACAGAACGGCGGCCGGTTCCGATCGGCTTGCGCAACGACGGGCCGCGAAGGGACGCCGTGGGGCTACCCGCCGGTAGCAATTGCTGACAAGCTGTCTACGGCGTTCGTCAGCGAGTCCAGCCGAGGAGCTTCGCATGTCCACCACCGTCTCCTTCGAAGTCGCCACCGCGCACGGCGAGCAGCGCGTGACCCTGGCGTACACGCGCCGGGGCAGCGGCGCCCCGCTCCTGCTGCTGCACGGCATCGGGCACCACCGGCAGGCGTGGGACCCGGTGCTGCCCGCGCTGGCGGCCGAGCGCGACGTCATCGCCGTGGACCTGCCCGGCTGCGGTGAGTCGCCGGCGCTCCCGGACGGCATGGCGCACGACCTGCCCACGATGAGCGCCGTGCTCGTGGCGCTGTGCGCCGCGCTGGAGATCGAGCGGCCGCACGTGGCGGGCAACTCGCTGGGCGGCCTGCTGGCCCTGGACCTGGCACGGGCGCGGCTGGTCCGCTCCGTCACGGCCCTGTCCCCCGCCGGGTTCTGGAACGACGCCGAGCGGCGTTACGCCTTCACGGTGCTCGGCGCGATGCGACGGATCGCCCGGCGGATCCCGCCGCCCGTGGTCGAGCGCCTGGCCCGGCCCGCGCTCGGCCGCACCCTGCTGACCAGCACCATCTACGCCCGCCCGGGCCGCCGTTCGCCCGAGGCCGTGGTCGCCGAGACGCTCGCGCTGGCCCGGGCCCAGGGCTTCTCGGAGACGCTCCACTCGGGCCGGACCGTGCGGTTCACCGACGACATCGTGGGCACGCCGGTCACCGTGGCGTGGGGCAACCGCGACCGGCTGCTCGTCCCGCGCCAGGGCGTGCGCGCCAAGACCGTCATCCCGAAGGCCCGGCTGGTGCGGCTGCCCGGCTGCGGTCACGTCCCGATGAACGACGACCCGGCGCTGGTGGCCCGGGTCGTCCTCGACGGCAGCCGCTGATCCGGCGGCCGCGGCCGGCCGGGCCCGGGAGCATCTAAGGTCTCCCCCATGAGGCCACCGCACAGCGCACCGGGCGGAGATGCCGCGTCCGCCGCCTGGGAGCTGCTGCTGCCGGCTGCCGCGGCACCGGCACGCACGCGTGGCCGTTCTCTCCAGGCGGCGTTGCGCGAGGCGGTCCGCTCGGGCCGGCTGGCACCGGGCACCCGGCTGCCGTCGAGCCGGGATCTCGCGGCCGACCTCGGCGTGTCTCGGGGGCTCGTCACGGAGGCGTACGAGCAGCTGACGGCGGAGGGCTATCTGCGCAGCGGCCGGGGCGCCGGGACCTGGGTGGGCGCGGCCGTGCGCGCGGCGCCGCCGCGTGCGCACGACCCCGCCCCGCGCGCGCCCGGCGCCCGCGCCGACTTCGTGCCCGGGACCCCGGATCTGGCGCTCTTCCCGCGCGCGGCGTGGGCGGCCGCGCAGCGCGGTGTGCTGGCCGAGCTGCCGCACCACGAGCTGGGATATCCGGATCCGCGCGGCCTGCCCCGGCTGCGCACCGCGCTGGCCGAACTGCTGGCCCGGCGGCGGGGCGTGGTGGCCGACCCGGAGCGGATCGTGGTCGTCTCCGGGGTCGCCCAGGCGACGACCCTGCTCGGTTTCGCGTTGCACGCGCGCGGGGTGCGCACGGTCGGGGTGGAGGATCCCGGCAGTCCCCAGCACGACGCGCTGTACGCGGCGGCCGGGGTCGACGCCGTGCCGGTGCCCGTGGACGGCGAGGGACTCGCTCTGGAGCCGCTGCGGGCTTCGGGCGTCCGGGCCGTGGTGACGACCCCGGCCCATCAGTTCCCCACCGGCATCGCCTACTCGGCCCGCCGCCGTGCCGCGCTGCTGGACTGGGCGCGGTCCGTGGACGGCATCGTCCTGGAGGACGACTACGACGGCGACTTCCGCTACGACCGCGCCCCCGTCGGCGCCCTCCAGGGACTCGATCCGGACCGCGTCGCCTACACGGGCTCGGTCAGCAAGTCGCTCGCGCCCGGGCTGCGGCTGGGCTGGCTGCTGGTGCCGGAGTCGTGGATGGACGGCGTCGTGGAACGCAAGCGCACCATGGACCTCGGTCATCCGGCTCTCGACCAGGCCCTGTTCGCCCGTTTCCTGGAACGCGGCGACTACGACCGCCAGTTGCGCCGCTGCCAGCGTGCCTACCGCGAGCGGCGCGACGCGCTGGCCGCGGCTCTGGACGCGCACTTCCCCGGCTCACGGGTGTCCGGGATCGCCGCGGGACTGCACGTCATCGCCACGCTGCCGGAGCGGTACGGCCCCGAGGAGCGCTTCCTCGCGCGCGTGGCGGCGGCCGGAGTGGCGGTACGCCCGCTGTCGGCCTACGCCCATGCCCCCGGCGAGGACGCCGGGGCGAAGGAGACACGGCTCGTCCTGGGCTACGCGCACGTGCCGCCCGCCCGGATCGCCGAGGGCGTGCGGCTGATGGCGCAGGCCGCCACCGGCTGACGCGGACGCCCCGCCGGGTTCCCCCGCCGCGCGGTCGGTTGTTCACTTGGGGTTCGCGTGTGCGCTGCGGCGGCCCAGTAGGTGTGGGTCTGCACACTGGCCGGATCCCGTCCCTGGAGGCGTATCCATGTCCCACCGTCCGTTCCCCGGGCGCCGTAGCGTCCTGCGCGGTTCCCTCGCCGCGTCGGCGGCCCTGTCCCTGCCCACCGCGCTCGGCGCGGCGCCCGCCTTCGCGCGCTCGGGTCGTCCCGGCGCGGCGTGGGGCGTCCAGACGGGAGACGTGACCTGCGACTCCGGGCTGGTGTGGGTGCGCTCCGACCGGCCGGCCCGGATGATCGTCGAGACGTCGGCGACCGAGTCGTTCCGCACTCCGCGCAGATGGCACGGCCCGCTGCTGGGCTCCGGCACGGACTTCACCGGCACGACCCGGCTGCGCGGCCTGCCGTCCGGCGAGCAGATCCACTACCGCGTGCTGCTCGCCGACCCGGACGACCCGCGCCGCACGGGTGAGCCGGTCACCGGCACCTTCCGCACGGCCTCCCTGAAGCGCCGCGACGGCGTCCGCTTCGTCTGGTCCGGCGACCTGGCCGGCCAGGGCTGGGGCATCAACCCGGAGTTCGGCGGCTACACCATCTACAACGCGATGGCCGCCCTGGACCCCGACTTCTTCCTGTGCAGCGGCGACAACATCTACGCCGACGGCCCGATCAGCGAGACCGTGACCCTGCCCGACGGCCGCACCTGGCGGAACATCACCACCGAGGAGAAGTCCAAGGTCGCCGAGACGCTCGGGGAGTTCCGCGGCAACTTCCGCTACAACCTGCTCGACGAGAACCTGCGCGCCTTCAACGCCCGCGTGCCGTCCGTCATCCAGTGGGACGACCACGAGGTCACCAACAACTGGTACCCGGGCGAGGTCCTCACCGACGCCCGCTACACCGAGAAGCGCGTCGACGTCCTCGCCGCCCGGGCCCGCCGGGCGTTCTCGGAGTACTACCCGATCTCCACGCTGCGCCGCCCCGACGGCCGGGTCTACCGGGTGCAGCGCCACGGCCCGCTGCTGGACGTGTTCGTCCTGGACATGCGCACCTACCGCAACGCCAACTCCCCCGGCACCCAGCCCGTCGACGCGCAGGGCATCCTGGGGCGCGAGCAACTGGAGTGGCTCAAGCGCGAGCTGTCGCGCTCGCGGGCGGTGTGGAAGGTGATCGCCTCGGACATGCCGCTCGGCCTGGTCGTGCCGGACGGTACGGACATCGAGGCCGTCGCCCAGGGCGACCCCGGCAAGCCGCTCGGCCGGGAACTGCAGATCGCCGAGCTGCTCCGGCACATCAAGCACCGGCGGATCACCGGCACGGTGTGGCTGACCGCCGACGTGCACCACACCTCGGCCCAGCACTACCAGCCGTCGAAGGCCGCCTTCACCGACTTCGAGCCGTTCTGGGAGTTCGTCTCGGGCCCGCTCAACGCCGGCGCCTTCCCGGCGAGCGCGCTGGACGCCACCTTCGGCCCCGAGCGCGTGTTCGTGAAAGCCCCGGCGACCGCCAACGTCTCGCCCGCGGGCGGCTACCAGTTCTTCGGCGAGGTCGACATCGACGGCGGCAGCGGCGAGCTGACGGTACGTCTGCGCGAGCAGGACGGCACCGTGCTCTACACCAAGGTCCTCCAGCCGGGCCGGGTCGGCCAGTAGGCACGGAACGCAACGTTTGAAGGGTCGACAAAGGGGGGAAACTGGGCCCTTTACCCTCTGGTCACAGTGCGTTCTCGATCACGCAACACCGTTCCGTCACAGTGGGTGCATGACGCGAGAAGTGACCCACGTACCGCACCGGAACGACGACCGCCGCCCCGCCACCCCGTGGCAGCGGCTCGCGGAGGCGTTCCGGGCACGGCGAACACGACGCCACGAACACGCGCCGCCGACGAGTGATACCGAGTCCCCGGCACCGGAGCCGGTGCCGGGGGCGAACACCCTGTGGCGGATGCGGACCACGGTGAAGGACGAACCGGGATCGCTGGCCGTCCTGTGCGCGGCCCTGGCCGGGCACCGGGTCGACATCCTCAGTCTTCAGACGCATCCACTGGCGGCGGGCACGGTGGACGAGTTCCTGCTGCGGGCCCCCGGCGAGCTGCCGTCCTCCGTGATCACCGCGGCGGTCTCGTCGGCCGGCGGCAGCGACACCTGGATCGAGCGGGCCGACGCGCACGACCTGGTGGACGCGCCGACCCGGGTCCTCTCCCTCGCCGCCCGCACCGCCCTGGACGCGGCCGAACTGCCGCTGGCGCTGCGCCAGTTGCTGGGCCGGTGCACCATCCGCTCGCGGCCCGCGCCGGCCGGTGGCGAACGGGGACCGGGAGGCCTCCCCGTGGAGGGCGCCCTCGACGACACGGTGATGCGGCTGCGCGCCCCGGAGGGCGGAGTGATCACGGTCGAGCGGCCCTATCTGCCGTTCACGCCGACCGAGTTCGCCCGGGCCCGGGCCCTGGTGGAGCTGGACGCCCGGCTCGGGCCGCGTGTCCCGCGCGGCCGGGACGTGCTGACCCTCGCCGAGGGCAGCGACATCACCGTGCGGCGGGCCGACCCGCGCGATCTCGAAGCGGCCCGGGCGATGCACGGCCGGTGCTCGGCGGGCACGCTGCGGCTGCGGTACCACGGGCCGGTCCGTGACGCGGACCGGTACCTCAACCACCTGCTGAGCCCGCGCTTCGGCCGCACCCTCGCCGTGCAGACCGCCTCCGGGCGGATCGTCGGACTCGGTCACCTCCTGTGGGACGGGGACGAGACGGAGGTCGCGCTGCTGGTGGAGGACGCGTGGCAGCGGCGGGGTGTGGGCGCGGAGCTGCTGGGACGGCTGGTCGCGCTGGCCCGCGAAGCCGGGTGCGCCAGTGTGTACGCCGTGACGCAGTCGTCCAACACGGGCATGGTCGCCGCGATGCGAGGGCTCGGGTTGCCGCTCGACTACCAGGTCGAGGAGGGGACGCTGGTCATCACGGCGCGGCTGGACGAGTCCGTGGTGACGACCGGTGCGGAGGAACTGGGCAGCGCCTCCGCACCGTAGGGGCGTGCCTCAGTGGGCGGGCGCGGGCGCGCGGTGGCTGGTCGCGCCGTTCCCCGCGCCCTTTTCGGAGCGCTTCAGGGCCTGGTCGAGATCCGACCAGAGGTCCTCCACGTCCTCCAGGCCCACGGACATGCGCAGCAGCCGGTCGCCGACACCGGCCCCCCTGCGGTCCTCCGCGTCCACGATGCGGTGGCTGATGGACGCCGGGTGCTGGATGAGGGTGTCGACGCTGCCGAGGCTCACGGCCGGAGTGATGAGGCGGACCCCGGCGATGACCGCATGGGGGTCACCGTGGACCTCGAAGGCGACCATGGCGCCGCCGATGCGGGGATAGTGCACCCGGGCCACGCGCGGGTCGGAGGCGAGACGGCGGGCGAGTTCGGCGGCCGTGGCGGACGCGGCCCGCACCCGGACGGGCAGGGTCGACAGGCCCCGCAGCAGCAGATAGCCGGCCAGCGGGTGCAGCACCCCGCCCGTCGCGAACCGCACCTGCCGCAGCCGGCCCGCGAACTCCTCGTCGCAGGCGACCACACCGGCCAGCACGTCCCCGTGCCCGCCGAGGTACTTGGTGGCGCTGTGCAGCACCAGCCGCGCCCCGTGTTCGGCCGGGCGCTGGAGCACCGGCGTGGCGAAGGTGTTGTCCACCAGCAGCGGCACCGAGCCGCAGGCGTGCGCCACGGCCCGCAGGTCGACCTCGGCGAGGGTGGGATTGGCCGGGGACTCCACCAGGACCAGACCGGTGTCCGGGCGCAGCGCGTCGGCGACACCGGCCGGGTCGGTCCAGGTCACCTCGGTGCCCAGCAGCCCCGCGGTCAGCAGATGGTCGCTGCAGCCGTACAGGGGACGCACGGCGACGACGTGGCGCAGGCCCATCGAGCCGCGCACGAGGAGGACGGCGCTCAGCGCGGCCATGCCGCTGGCGAAGGCGACCGCCGCCTCGGTGCCCTCCAGGCGGGCCAGCGCGGTCTCGAAGCGGGCGACGGTCGGGTTGCCCAGCCGCCCGTACACGGGCGGGCCGTCCGGCTCGGCGCCGGTGGTGGCGAAGGCGTCGATCCGGGCCGCCTCGCCTCGGCTGTCGTACGAGGGGTAGGTGGTGGACAGGTCGATCGGCGGGGCGTGCAGGCCCTGCCGGGCCAGGTCGTCCCGCCCGGCGTGCACGGCCTCGGTGGCGAGTGCTCGCTTCGTGGTGCGTACGTCGTCGTGCGCGTCCATGCTCGCTGTGTCCATGACGGCAGGGTGAACACCGAACGGGCTCCGCAGGGCGGACCCCGTGCTACGTTCGGCCGATGGCCGAATCTGTCGTACTGGACCCGGTGGACCTCCATCTGCTGCGGCTGCTGCAGAACGACGCCCGGGCGACGTACCGGGATCTCGCCGCGCAGGTCGGGGTGGCGCCGTCGACGTGTCTGGACCGGGTGGCCCGGCTGCGCCGCTCGGGGGTGATCCTCGGGCACCGGCTGGAGCTGGATCCGGCCAAGCTGGGGCGCGGTCTGGAGGCCCTGCTGTCGGTGCAGGTCCGGCCGCACCGGCGGGAGCTGGTCGGGCCGTTCGTGGAACGGATCCGGGCGCTGCCGGAGTCGCGGACCGTCTTCCATCTGACCGGGCCGGACGACTACCTGGTCCATGTCGCGGTCGCCGACATGGCGGATCTGCAGCGGCTCGTGCTGGACGAGTTCACAGCACGGCGGGAGGTGGCGCGGGTGGAGACCCGGCTGATCTTCCAGCAGTGGGAGTGCGGGCCGCTGCTGCCGCCTTCGCCCACGGCTCAATCCGCGTGACGTGCGCGGTGCGCCGTACGAGGATGGCCGCATGTCTGAGATCAAGAGCCCGCTGCCCCGTGAGGTCGCCGACGCGTACGTCGACGAGCTCATCGCCCTCGACCCCATCACCGGTACGTTCCTCGGCGCGCCGGAGAGTTCCAGCAGGCTGCCCGACACCTCGCCCGCGGGCCAGGAGGCGCTCGCGGAGCTGGCACGCCGGACACTGGCCCGGCTGGACGAGGCCGAGCGGCTGCCCGGCGCCGACAGCGACATCGAGCGCCGCTGCGGCCGGCTGCTGCGCGAGCGGCTCACCGCCGAACTGGCCGTGCACGAGGCCGACGAGAGCCTGCGCTCGGTCAGCAACCTCAGCTCCATCGCCCACGCGGTGCGCCAGGTGTTCACGGTGACGCCGGCGCAGACCGAGCAGGACTGGGCGGCGATCGCCGAGCGGCTGCGCGGGGTGCCGGCCGCCCTGGAGGGCTACCGGGAGTCCCTGGCGCTCGGTCTGGAGCGCAAGCTGTACGCCGGACCCCGCGCCACGGCGACGTTCGTGACGCAGCTCGGCGAGTGGGCCGACGCGGACGGGCAGGGCCACGGCTGGTTCGAGCAGTACGCGGCGGCCGGACCCGAGTCGCTGCGGTCGGAGCTGGACACCGCTGCCCGGGCGGCCACCGGGGCCGTGGTGGCGCTGCGGGACTGGATGCGGGACGTGTACGCGCCGGCGATCGAGGGCGCGCCGGACGTGGTCGGGCGGGAGCGGTACGCGCGCTGGGTGCGGTACTTCAACGGCACGGACCTCGACCTGGACGAGGCGTACGCCTACGGCTGGTCCGAGTACCACCGTCTCCTCGGCGAGATGAGGGCCGAGGCGGAGAAGATCCTGCCGGGCGCGGCCACGCCGTGGGTGGCCCTGGCCCACCTCGACGAGCACGGGACGCACATCGAGGGCGTCGACGAGGTGCGCGACTGGCTGCAGGGCCTGATGGACGAGGCGATGGACGCGCTGGACGGCACGCACTTCGACCTGGCCGAGCGGGTGCGCCGGGTGGAGTCGCGCATCGCGCCTCCGGGCAGCGCCGCGGCCCCCTACTACACACCGCCGTCGGACGACTTCTCCCGGCCGGGCTGCACCTGGCTGCCGACCATGGGCAAGGACCGCTTCCCGGTGTACGACCTGGTGTCGACCTGGTACCACGAGGGCGTGCCCGGCCATCACCTGCAGCTGGCCCAGTGGAAGCACGTGGCCGAGGACCTCTCCCGGTACCAGGCGAGCGTCGGCATGGTGAGCGCCAACGCCGAGGGCTGGGCCCTGTACGCGGAGCGGCTCATGGACGAGCTGGGCTTCCTGACCGACGCCGAGCGCCGGCTGGGTTACCTGGACGCCCAGATGATGCGGGCCGTGCGCGTGATCATCGACATCGGCATGCACCTGGAGCTGACGATCCCGGACGACTCGCCCTTCCACCCCGGCGAGCGCTGGACGCCCGAGCTGGCGCAGGAGTTCTTCGGCGCGCACAGCAGCCGGCCGGCGGACTTCGTCGAGAGCGAGCTGACCCGCTACCTGTCGATGCCGGGCCAGGCCATCGGCTACAAGCTCGGCGAGCGGGCCTGGCTGCTGGGCCGCGAGAAGGCCCGCGAGCGTCACGGCGACGCCTTCGACCCGAAGGCGTGGCACATGGCGGCGCTGTCCCAGGGCTCACTGGGGCTGGACGACCTGGTGGACGAGCTGTCGCAGCTGTAGCTGTCCCGCCGGTGCTCCCGGGGGGCGGCGTCCCCGGACGGGCGCCGGTCCGTCGTGGCCGGTCGCGCAGTTCCCCGCGCCCCGGGGCGTTCTCAGCGCGGCGGCACGAGGCGGAGCCGGACGAGGTCCAGCCAGGTCTCCGGGCCCGGCTGGACCCGCGCCGCGCCGACCGCGTAGGTACCGGGTTCCAGGGCGACCCGGACCTGGCCGGAGCCCGTGAGACCCGTTCCGGGCCAGGCCGCGTCGAAGAGGCGGACGGGCCCGGGCACCTTCCAGGTCAGCTCGGGTCCCCACTCGGCCGTGGCGGCCGCCGAGGGAACGCTCGCCAGCACCTCCTCCTCGGAGTCGGCCGCGCACCAGCGGACGAACAGGCCGTGGCCGGGCAGGTACGCCGTCGCGGCCGGTTCGTCGCCCAGGACGAGGGCGGTGCCGTCGCCGACGGGCAGGAGCCCGGCCTGTCCGTCCACCTCGCAGGCCCGGTCGTAGTCCGACGCCGTCTCCTCGCCGTCGGCGCCCGCCCAGAACGGCAGGACCGTCTCGGGCACCGCTATCAGCGGCCCGCCGCCCGACTCCACCCACTCCACGACGCCCGGTTCCGCGTATCGCACCATGGCGCAAGAACCTACAGGGTCAACTCGCGGAAAAAACACGGGGGTTCAGCAGCCGCAGTCCCCGGACTCCACGGGGGCCGTCAGCGGGTCCGGCTCGCGGCGCTCGCGTCCCTGCCAGGTCTCGAACACCAGGCCCTCCCGCACCCAGTACTCGAACCCGCCGAGCATCTCCTTGACCCGGTAGCCGAGTTCGGCGAGGGCGAGGGCCGCCCGGGCGGCACCGTTGCAGCCCGGACCCCAGCAATACGTCACGACCGGCACGACCGGGTCGAGGAGCCGGCCGGCCTGCTCGGCCATGAGCGCGGTCGGCAGGTGCAGGGCGCCGGGGACGTGGCCCTGGTCCCAGGCCTCGGTGGAGCGGGAGTCGACGAGGACGAAGCCGGGGTCGTCGCCGGACGCGAGTGCGGCGGCGACGTCGGAGACGTCGGCGTGGAAGGCGAGGGAGGCGCGGAAGTGGGCGGCGGCCTCGGCCGGGGCGGCGGGGGCGACACGCAGGACGGGGTTCACGGTCGTGGTCATGACCAAAAACTACGGCCGCCGACGCGCTTCCAGAAGTGAGGATCCGCTGCGTTCTGCTTGATCCGGCGGGGATTCCCCTGCTATTTCTCGGTGATGACCGCGTATTCCCCGGACGCCACCGACTGGCGCATCCTCGACGTCCTCCAGCGTGAGGGCCGGGCCAGTTTCGCCGAGCTGGCCCGTGCCGTCTCCATGTCCGCGAGCGCGGTCACCGAACGGGTGCGGCGGCTGGAGGAGGCCGGCGTCATCCAGGGCTACGCAGCGGTGGTCGACCCGGAACGGCTCGGTCTGCCGATCCTTGCGTTCGTGCGCCTTCGCTATCCGACCGGCAACTACAAACCCTTCCACGACCTCGTCGCCGCGACGCCGGAGATCCTGGAGGCTCACCACGTCACGGGTGACGACTGTTTCGTCATCAAGGTGACGGCCCGCTCGATGCGCCACCTGGAGGAGGTGTCCGGGAAGATCGGGGCGCTGGGCTCGGTGACGACGAGTGTCGTGTACTCCTCGCCCCTCCCCCGGCGCCCCCTGGGCCGCTGACTCAGCCGGTGCCGCGCTGCCGCAGCACCGAACCGGACCGGCCCTTGACGACCTCCAGCTGCGCGTGGATGCGCCGCCGCAGGTCGGGCACGTGGCTGACGATGCCGACGCTGCGGTCGCGTTCGCGCAGCGCGTCGAGGACGTCGAGGACCTCGTCGAGGGTCTGGTCGTCGAGGCTGCCGAAGCCCTCGTCGATGAAGAGGGTGTCCAGCCGCACTCCTCCGGCCTCGTCGGTCACGACGTCCGCGAGGCCGAGGGCGAGGGCGAGGGAGGCGAAGAACGTCTCGCCGCCCGACAGGGTCGCCGTGTCACGTTCGCGGCCGGTCCAGGCGTCCACGACGTGCAGTCCGAGTCCGCTGCGGCCGCGCCCCGTGCGGTCGTCGGAGTGGACGAGGGTGTAGCGGCCGGACGACATGCGCAGCAGCCGTGCGGTCGCCGCCGCGGCGACCTGTTCCAGCCGGGCGGCCAGGACGTACGACTCCAGGCGCATCCGGCGTTCGTTGTCCGCCGAGGTGCCGGCCGTGAGCCCGGCCATGCGGGCGACCCGGTCGTGCTCCTCGCGCAGCGGGGCGAGCCGGCGCACGGCCTGCGCCGCCCGGGCGGAGAGCCGGTCCAGTTCGGCGCAGCGCCGGCCCGCGGCGTCGTGGGCGGAGGCGGCCTCGCGCACCCGGCGGGCGGCCAGGTCTGCGGCCTGCTCCGCCGACTCGACGTCGGCCGGTGGTTGCCGGGCCGCTGCGGCCGTGTCGGCCTCGGCGAGGACGGCCCGGACGGCGGCCTCCTCGGTCTGCCACGCGTCGAGCCGGTGCTGCAGTGCGCGGTGGGCGGCGGGGTCGAGCAGCGCGTCGGCCGCCGCCTGCGGGGTCTCGAATCCGGCCCGGAAGGCGGCGTCCGCGAGGCGGGCGTCGGCGTCCTTGAGCCGCTGGGCGGCGTCCTCGGCGGCGCGGGCGGCGTCGGCGGCGTCCGTGAGCAGCGTGGTACGCCGCTGGAGCTGCGCGGCCCGCGCGGCGACGCTGTCCAGGGCGCCCCGCGCGTGGTCCAGTTCCTCCTGGAGGGCGGCGCGTTCGCGGTCGAGCCGCTCCCGGTGACCGACCCGGGCGGCGGCCCGGACGGCGGTCTCCTGCCGGGCGGCGACACGGCGCTCGTGTTCCTGCCCGGCCTGCCGCAGCCGCTCCTGCGCGGCGTGCAGTTCGGCGGCGCCCCCGCGGGCGTGCGCGTACTGCTGCTCCAGTTCCTCGGCCTCCCGGGCGAGCTGCCCGGTGGGGGTGTCACCGGCCTCGGCGGTGGCGGCGGCGAGCGCCTCGCGGACGACACCGAGCCGCTGCTCGTGCTCGGCGCGCTCCTCGTCGGCGCGCCGGTAGGCGGCGAGCGCCCGCTCCTCCGCCTCGCGGTCGACGTGCCCGGCGACCTTGCGGGCGGGGGCGGGGTGCTCGGTCGCGCCGCACACGGAGCAGGGCTCCCCGTCGCTGAGCTGTGCGGCCAGCTCGGCGGCGATGCCGGTCAGGCGCTGTTCCTTGAGCTCCAGCCAGTGCTGCTGAGCACGCAGCGCCGCCTGCTGCGCGGAGCGGACCTGCTCGACGGCGCGTTCGGTGTCCTCGGCGAGCTGGTCACGCAGCCGCGCGGCCGTCAGGCGCTGCCGCGCGGGTTCGCGCCGGACGGCGAGCTGTTCGGCGAGGGAGGCGGCCCGCTGGGCGGTCTCGACCCGGTCCTGGAGGGCGGCGCGGGTCTCCTCCCAGCCGTCGAGCCAGGCCTCGGCCTCCTGGAGGAGGTCGGCGTCGGCGCGCTCCTGGCGGTCCAGGCCGGTGCGTTCGGCGTGGAGTTCGGCCAGGCGCCGTTCGGCGCGGCGGGCGGAGTCCAGTCCGCCCAGTTCCTCGGCCGCCCGGCGTGCGGCGGCGGCGAGTCCGGCCGCGCCCTCGGCGGCGAAGCGCTCGGGCAGCAGGGCACGCGCGCGTGCCTCGGCGTCGGCCGCCCGGCGGTGTTCGGCCTCGGCGGATTCCCGCAGGTCCAGGGCGGGGGCCACGGCCTCGGCCTTGCGGGCCCGCTCCATGAGCGCCTGTGCCTGACGGTACGCGTCGGCGCCCTGTTCCAGACGTGCCGCCTTCTCCCGCGCGTCGGCGAACCGGCGCTGCAGCCGGGCGAGTTCGCGGACGTCGTCCAGGGCACGGCCGGTGGCGGCCTGCGCGGACTCGGCGGCGGCGAGCCGGCACGCGGCGACGGTGAGCTGCTCCCGGGCGGTGCTGCGGGCGACGGCGGCGGCGCTCAGCACGGCCTCGGCGAGCCCGGGTTCGCCGGGGGCCAGCTCCGGCAGCTCCATGGCCTCACCCGCGGCCTGCTGCATGCGGTGGGCGTCGGCGAGCAGGGCGGCGTCGCCGTCGCGGACCCGGGTCTCGGTGGCCCGGCGGCGTTCGGCGAGGCGCTTCTCCACGTCGGCGAACCGGCGGGTGTCGAAGAGGCGGCCCAGCAGCTTGCCGCGGGCCTCGGCGTCGGCGCGCAGGAACCGCGCGAAGTCGCCCTGGGGCAACAGCACGACCTGGCAGAACTGCTCCCGGCTCATGCCGAGCAGTTGGGTGATCTCCTCGCCGATCTCCTGGTGGGAGCGGCTGAGGTCCTTCCAGGTCCCGGCCGCCGCGTCGTACTCGCGCAGCCAGGTCTGGGCCTTGTCCACCGTGGTGCCCGTGCCGCGCTTCTTGGGACGCTCCCAGGGCGGCTGGCGGGTGACCTCCAGACGGCGTCCGGCGACGGTCAGTTCGAGGGTGACCTCGGTGCGGGTGGCCGGGGCGGCGTGGTCGCTGCGCAGGGTGGTGCCCTGCCCGCCGCCCTGCCGGGCCCCGGGAACCGAGCCGTAGAGGGCGTAGCACACGGCGTCCAGGACGGACGTCTTGCCCGCGCCGGTCGGCCCGTGCAGCAGGAACAGCCCGGCCGCCGACAGCGCGTCGAAGTCGACGGTCTGGGTGCCGCCGAAGGGCCCGAAGGCGGTGACCGCGAGCCGGTGGAGCCTCACCGGGCCACCTCCCGTACGGCCTCGTCGGACCGCACCGCGTCGAAGGCGTCGCGCAGGACGCCCTGTTCGTGCGCGTCGGGTCCGGCGCCGCGCACGTGGGCGACGAAGTCCTCGGCGATCTGCTGGTCGCTGCGGCCGGCGAGGCGGCGGGCGTAGGACACCTCCGGGTCGTCCTCGGCCCGGTCCGGGGCGAAGACGAGGCTGAGCGTGTGCGGGAAGCGCTCGGTGAGCCGCGCCATCGGCTCCGCCGGGCGGACCGGGTCGGTGAGCGTCGCCTCGACCCACGCCTCCTCGTGCCGGGCCAGCTCCGGGTCGGCGAGGAGGTCCTCCAGGGCGCCCCGGATGCGGGCCAGGGGGCGCGGCACCGGGCAGTCGACGCGCTCGGCGGTGACGGAGCCGTCGGCGGCCAGGTCGACGAGCCACATGCTCTTGCGGTGCGCCGCCTCCGAGAAGGAGTAGGGCAGCGGGGAGCCGGAGTAGCGGACGCGGTCGGTGAGGGTCTGGCAGCCGTGCAGATGCCCGAGCGCCACGTAGTCGACGCCGTCGAACACCCCGGCGGGCACCGCGGCGACGCCGCCGACGGTGATGTCCCGCTCGCTGTCGCTGGGTTCGCCGCCGGTGACGAAGGCGTGCGCGAGGACGACGGAGCGGGTGCCGGGGGCGCGGCCGGCGAGGTCGGCCCGGACCCGGTCCATGGCGGCGGCGAGCACGGCCTCGTGCCCCGCCTTCTCCACCCCGAACTCGTCCCTCACCAGGGCCGGTTCGAGGTAGGGCAGTCCGTACAGGGCGACGTCCCCGTGGGCGTCGGACAGCACCACCGGGGTGCCGGCGGCCGACGGCTCGGTGCGCAGATGGATGCCGGCCCGTCCGATCAGGCCGGCGCCGACGCCCAGCCGGCGGGCCGAGTCGTGGTTCCCGGAGATCATCACCGTCGGCACGCCGAGGTCCGCGAGGCGGTGCAGGGCGTCGTCGAACAGCTCGACCGCGGCGAGCGGCGGCACCGCCCGGTCGTACACGTCTCCCGACACCAGCACCGCGTCCACGCCCCGCTCCCGCACGGTCGTGACGAGGTGGGCGATGAACTCGGCCTGGGCCCCGAGCATGTTGACCCGGTGGAACGCCCGGCCGAGGTGCCAGTCGGAAGTGTGCAGCAGTCTCATGATCCCCCGAGACTATCCGCCGGGCCTGACAGCACGGGCGGTTACTCCCGTATCGACCGTCATCTCCCGCCACCGGCGCGCCCCTTATGACCGCTTCGGGGTGGAACGTCAGGCGTCTCCGTACGCCTCGCCGCCCGGCTCGAAGCGGGCCGTGCCGGAGGTCACGTCGGCGAGCCAGGCCCGGAAGGGCGCGACCTCCGTGTCCGGGAGGGCGATCTCGATGGTGACCGCCTCGGCGTAGCGCACGTCCCGGACCTGGCGGCCGCCGGCGCGCAGGTCGTTCTCCAGCTTCCCGGCCCGCTGGTGGTCGACGGTGACGGTGGCGAGGCGGAACCTGCGGCGGGTGCGGGTGCCGACGGCGTCCAGGGCCTCGCCGACCGCCCCGCCGTACGCCCGGATCAGACCGCCCGCGCCGAGCTTGACCCCGCCGTAGTAGCGGGTGACGACGGCGACGACGTACCGCATGTCGCGGCGCAGCAGCATCTGGAGCATGGGGACGCCGGCGGTGCCGCCGGGTTCGCCGTCGTCGGAGGCCTTCTGGACGGAGGCGTCGGCGCCGATGACGTAGGCCCAGCAGTTGTGGGTGGCGTCGGCGTGCTCCTTGCGGACCGTGGCGATGAACGCCTGGGCCTCCTGCTCGGTGGCCGCCGGCGCGAGGGCGCACAGGAACCGGGAGCGGTTGACCTCGGTCTCGTGCACGCCCGCGTGGGCGACCGTGCGGTATTCGTCCTGCATCGGGCCAGCCTAAGCCCCTGGTCAGGGGCGGCGGCCCGGCCGGTACCGTCCGCATGCGGCGGCCGGGAGTGCGCCACGGCCGCGCCGTCCGCCGGACGGCGGCTACTTCTTCGCGCCCCGGGGCACCGTGACCGACGTCAGCAGGGCCGTGCCGGGGCCGAGGTCCCGCCAGGTCGTGCCGCGCCAGGACAGGACGGCGATCGCCGACGTGGGGAACTTGGTGCGGACCCGTTCCAGGGTGTCGTCGAGGCCGTCGCCCGCGAGGGCGAGGACCAGTTCCTCCAGGCCGGGGTTGTGGCCGATCAGCAGCAGCGTCTCCACCTCGGCGGGCACCTCGCGCACCACGGTCAGCAGGCCGGCGGGTCCGGCGGCGTACAGGCGGCGGTCGTGGCGGACCGGCGGGGGCGTGCCCCACTCGGCGGCGGCCAGTTCCCAGGTGCGGCGGGCGCGTACGGCGGTGGAGCACAGGGCCAGGTCGGGCAGGCAGTCGGCCTCGGCCAGGGCCCGTCCGGCCGCGGGGGCGTCACGGCGGCCCCGGGGCGTCAGCGGGCGTTCGTGGTCGGCGACGTCCACGGGCCAGGCGGACTTGGCGTGCCGCAGCACCACCAGGCGGCGCAGCGGACCGGTACCGGCACGGTCGATCATCAGGAGCTCCCCAGGTCGCGGGTGAGGTCGAGGCCGAGGAGGCGGTCGGCGTGGGCGTAGGTCTCGAAGCGGGCGCCGTCCGGCAGGTCCGGGTCGCTCTCCACCCGGCGCAGCACGTCCAGCACCCCGGGCACGTCCAGGTCGTCCTCCCAGGCGTGGCGCAGGCGTCTTCGCACGTCGTCCGGGACGGGCCGGGACGGGCTGCGGGCCCACCGCGCGACCGCGGTGCGCCAGCGGGCGAGGGTGGCGGCGGCCTCGGCCAAGGCGGCCTCGTCCAGCGGGACGCCGGCGCTGTGGTGCCGGGTCAGCAGGGCGAGCCGCAGGACCGCGGGGTCGGCGGGGTCCGGCGGACCGGGCCGCACCGGCGCGACCGCGATCCGGACCCCGTCCGGTGCCGCCCCGCCCTCGGCCGCGACGTGGACGGCCTGGGCCTCGCCGAGGCCGGCGCCGACGTCGTGGCTGTCCTCGAAGGGGCGGATGCCGAGGGCCGTGGCCCGGGCGAGCAGCTCGGCCTGGCGGTGACCGCCGGTCAGCAGGGCCCACACGGGCGTGCCGCCGATCTCCAGCGCCCGGGCGAGGAGGTCCGCGACGAGCAGCACCCGCAGGTGTGTCGGGTCGGAGCCGGGCGCGTGCGCCTCGACTCGCGTCAGGCCCCGGCGGGCCGGGGCGGCGTCGGCCGGCTCGCCGGTACGGGCGTCGATGATGCGCAGCACGAGGCGAGCGTAGGCGGGCGGGCGCGGACGCGCAGTCATGCGCGCCGTTTTCGGTCACCCCGGCGTACCCGCCCGGGCCCCGGGCCGGCCGTCGCTCAGTCCAGCGTGCCCAGGAACCGCACGTGGGGGCGCCCGTCGGGACCGTCCGTCCGGACGGCGGCCCGCACCCCGTACACCTCGGCGATCAGTTCCTCCGTGAGGACGCCGGCCGGGGTCCCGCCCGCGACGACCCGGCCCGCGCTCAGCACGACGACCCGGTCGCAGTACATCGCCGCGAGGTTGAGGTCGTGCAGCGCGACGACGGTGGTGACCGGCAGCCGCGCGACCAGGGCGAGCAGGCCGAGCTGGTGGTGGATGTCGAGGTGGTTGGTGGGCTCGTCCAGGAGGAGCTCGCGCGGTTCCTGGGCGAGCGCGCGGGCGATCTGGACCCGCTGGCGCTCGCCGCCCGAGAGGGTGTGCCAGCGCCGGCCGGCCCGGTCGGCGAGGCCGGTGCGCTCCAGGGCGGCCCGTACGGCGCGCTCGTCGTCCGCCGAGGCGGAGGCCCAGGCCCGCCGGTGGGGGATGCGGCCCAGCCGTACGACGTCCTCGACCGTCAGCTCGACCTGGGTGTCCGCGTGCTGCTCGACGACGGCGAGACGGCGGGCGACCGTGCGGCGGGGCAGGTCGCCCAGTGGGCTCCCGTCGAGCGTGACGACTCCCGCGGTCGGCGCGAGCAGCCCGGCCAGCAGCCGCAGGAGCGTGGACTTGCCCGAGCCGTTGGGGCCGAGGACGCCGAGCGTGGAGCCGGGCTCCGGCGCGAGGACGACGTCGTCGAGGATCAGACGCCCGTCGGTCCGGCGCCCGACCCGTTCGGCCCGCAGCCCGTCCACACTGTCCGCCGCGTCCATCCGGTCGGCCCGCAGCCCTTCCAGACCGTCCGCACCGTCCACCCGGTCGGCCCGCACCCCTTCCCCACCGTCCGCACCGTCCACCCGGTCGGCCCACAGCCCTTCCCCACCGTCCGCACCGTCCACCCGGTCGGCCCGCCCGGCCTCCGGCCCGACGGCACGGTCGCCGGGCCGCTCGGCCCGCCCGTCGGCGTTGCCCGCCGTCGCCTCCGCCCCGCTCACCGTGTCCTCCGGGTCCGGTACAGCACCGCCACGAACGCCGGGACCCCGATCAGCGAGGTCACCACACCCACCGGCACCTCGCGCGGATCGAGCACGGTCCGGGCCAGAGTGTCGACCCACACCAGGAAGACCGCACCGGCCAGTGCCGTGACCGGCAGCAGCCGGACGTGCCCGGGCCCGGCCAGCGCCCGCGCGGCGTGCGGCAGGACCAGCCCGACGAAGCCGATGGCGCCGGCCGAGCTGACCAGCGCCGCCGTGAGCAGGGCCGTGACGCAGAGCAGTACCAGGCGGGTGCGGGCCACGGACACCCCGAGCGCGGCCGCCGCGTCCTGCCCGAAGGCGAAGGCGTCGAGGGTCCGGGCGTACGCGAGGCACACCACCAGCGCCAGGGCCAGCACGGCCAGGCACAGCCACACGTCGGTCCAGCCGGTGCCGCCGAGCGAGCCGAGGAGCCAGAACAGCACGCCCCGGGTCGTCTCGGCGTCGGCGGAGGTCATCACCACGAAGGACGTGAGCGCCGAGAACAACTGCATGGCCGCGACCCCGGCGAGGACCACCCGGTCGGTGGTGCCGCCCAGGGTGTGGCTGAGCAGCAGCACCAGCGCGAAGGAGACCAGGGCCCCGAGGAAGGCCCCCGCGGAGACGGAGACGGCACCGCCGCCCGCGCCGAGCACGACCACGAGGACCGCGCCGGTGGAGGCGCCCGAGGAGACCCCGAGCACGAACGGATCGGCGAGCGGATTGCGCAGCAGCGACTGCATCACCACGCCGCACACGGCGAGTCCGGCCCCGCACACGGCGGCGAGCAGGGTGCGCGGCAGCCGCAGCTGCCAGACGATGCCGTCCCGGATCGGTGTCAGGCCCGAGCTGCCGAGGCCGAGATGGGCCGCCACGACCGACCACACGTCACCGACCCGGATGTCGGCGGGCCCGATCGTGAGGGTCACGGCGAGGGAGGCGACGAGCGCGAGGACCCCCGCGGCGCCCAGGGCGAGCCCGGCCCCGCGCCGGCGCCGGGCCCCGGCGTCCGGCAGGCCCGGGGCGGTCACTTCACCAGCCCGAACCGGCGCAGACCGGCGGCGACTCGTTCCACGCCCTCGACCGTGCGGATGGTCGGGTTCATGGCCTGCCCGCTGAGCAGCACGTACCGCTTGTGCCGGACCGCGGTCATGTTCCTCGTGACCGGGTCGGACTCCAGGAAGGCGATCTTCCGGGCGGCCGACTCGGCGGTCTGCGACTTGCGGGTCAGGTCGCCGATGACGAGGACGTCGGGGTCGCGGTCGGCGACCGTCTCCCAGTTGATCTGCGGCCACTCCTCGTGGGTGTCGTCGAAGACGTTCTTCGCACCGAGGGAGCGGGTGATGATGCCGGGCGCCCCACAACAGCCCGCCATGTAGGGCGACTCGGAGTTGGCGAACCAGTACAGGAGGGTCACGTCGGAGGCGTCGACACCCGCGGTGGCCTTCTCCATCCGCTGCCGGAGGGAGGCCACGAGCTCGTCGCCGCGTTCCTTCACGCCGAAGACGGCCGCGAGGTCCCGCACCTCGCCGTAGACGGTGTCCATGCCGAGTGCCTTGTCGCGGGCGCCGTCGCCGCCGCCCGAGTTGTCCTTGCCGGCGCAGTCGGACGGGGAGACGTAGGTGGGGACGCCGAGCTTCTCGAACTGCTCGCGGGTGGCGACGCCGCCCCGGCCGAGGGTGGAGACGAAGGAGGCGGTGACGAAGTCGGGGTCCGCGTCCAGGACCCGCTCGAAGGAGGGGTTGTCGTCGGCGATGCGCGGCACGCGCGCGTTGGCTTTCTCCAGCCCTTTCATCACGGGGTCGGTCCAGGTGGCCGTGCCCGCGAGGCGGTCGGCGAGACCGAGGGAGAGCAGGATCTCGGTGGTGCCCTGGTTGAGGGAGACGGCGTGCCGCGGCGGGGCGTCGACCCGCACCTCGTGACCGCAGTTGCGCAGGGAGACGGAGGCGGCCTTCGCGGAGGCGGGCTTCGTGTCGCCGCAGCCGGTCAGGAGCAGGGAGCCGGCCGCGAGCAGGACGGCGGCACGGGCGGGTGGGGCGAGGGGCACGGGGAACCAGTCCTCAGTCGTCGAGGGCCCGATCGCGGAGCCCGGTCGTACGGTGCTCCCCCGCCGCGCACCGGCCGCGGGGGCCGCCAGCAGGTCTTCGGACTCGGGTTCACCCGGAACGGAGCGCCTTCCCGGACGTCCGTGCAGGAGTCCAGTGGCCGAGGCCCCGCCCGTCCCCCTCACCGCTGCGCGTCAGTTCCGGATTCGCACCGGATTCCCTGACCCACGTACATGGGTTCGACTGGCCTCGGCAAGCTATCACGGCGCCTGCGCGGGAATCACCGCGCGTCCCGCGTCGTTGCCGGGACAGCACTTCGTTCACGACGTTCCGAGGAGGCCGCCGGTGTACGGCGACGAGGCAACGGTCCGCAGGATCCTCAACGAGCTCGGCGACACCTGGGCCGTGGTGGGCCTGTCGTCGAACCGGCAGCGCGCGGCGTACGGCGTCGCGGCCGTGCTCCAGCGCTTCGGCAAGCGCGTCGTGCCGGTGCACCCGAAGGCCGAGACGGTGCACGGCGAGCAGGGGTACGCGAGCCTGGCGGACATCCCCTTCGAGGTGGACGTCGTGGACGTGTTCGTGAACAGCGAGCTGGCCGGGGCGGTCGCGGACGAGGCGGTCGCCAAGGGCGCCAAGGGCGTCTGGTTCCAGCTGGACGTCGTCGACGAGGCGGCGTACGAGCGCACCCGCGCCGCCGGCCTGGAGATGGTGATGGACCGCTGCCCGGCGATCGAGATCCCGCGGCTCGGCCGGGACGGCGCTCAGGGTTCCTGAGGCGCTTGCCGGACGGGCGTCCCGAACGTGCCCGTCCGCGGGGCCCGGCCTCCATAATGAGCGGCATGACCGAGCTCCCGCCGCCCGCCGGCCCAGGCGCCCCACCCCGCTTCCCGGTCGTGATCGTGGGCGCCGGCCCCGCGGGGCTGACCATCGGCAACATCCTGCGGGCCGCCTCGGTGGACTGCCTGGTCCTGGAGACCGAGACCCGGGAGTTCGTCGAACAGCGGCCCCGGGCCGGGGTCATCGAGGAATGGGCCGTGCGCGGCCTGGAGAAGCGTGGTCTCGCCCGTAACCTGCTGGACCGGGCGGAGCTGCACAGCGCGTGCGAGTTCCGCTTCGACGGGGAGCGCTACCGCTTCCCCTACGGGGAGCTGACGGGCAGCCATCACTTCGTCTACCCGCAGCCGTTGCTGGTGACGGACCTGGTCCGGGAGTACGCCGACGTGCGCGGCGGCGCGATCCGCTTCGGCGTCCGGGACGTACGGCTCCACGACCTCGACTCCGACCGGCCCTCGGTGTCGTACGTCTGCCCGGACACGGGCGAACGGCGGGTGGTGCGGACGGAGTTCGTCGCCGGGTGCGACGGGGCGCGCGGGGTGACCCGGGCGTCGCTGCCCCCGGACCGGGTCCGGATCGCCCGGCACGACTACGGCATCGGCTGGCTGGCGCTGCTCGCCGAGGCGCCGCCGTCCACGGACTGCGTGCTGTTCGGCTGTCACGCCCGCGGGTTCGCCGGGCAGATGCCGCGCAGCCCCGAGGTGACCCGCTACTACCTGCAGTGCCCGCCGGGCGACGATCCGGAGAACTGGCCGCACGAGCGCGTATGGGCGGAGCTCCGGGAGCGGCTCGGGGCGTCCGGTGCGCCGCCGCTGGCGGAGGGGCGGCTGATCGAGAAGCGCGTGCTGGACATGCACGACTACGTGGTCGAGCCCCTGGTGCACGGTCGGCTCTACCTCGCCGGCGACGCGGCCCACCTGGTCGCCCCCATCGCCGCCAAGGGCATGAACCTCGCCCTGCACGACGCGTTCCTGCTGGGCGACGCCCTGACGGACCGTCTGACCAGGGGCGACGACGGCGGCCTGGCGGGCTACGCCCGGGCGTGTCTGCGGCGCGTGTGGGACTACCAGGAGTTCTCCCAGTGGCTGTCCGAGGTGTACCACGGCACGGCGGCGGGCGACCCGTTCCGGGCGGGCACCACCCTGGCCCGGCTGCGCCGCCTGTTCACCTCGCCCGCCGCGGCGGCCGCCTTCGCCGAGCAGTACCTGGGGACGGCCGCGCGGTACTGACCTCAGTCGTGCGCGGGGTGGTCGCCGAGCCGGTGGTCGGCCACGTTCAGCGCCTCGTCCACCAAGCGGCGCAGATGGCCGTCGCGCAGTGAGTAGACGACGCGGCGGCCTTCCTTCCGCGTGTTCACCAGGCCCGCGAGCCGCAGGCGCGCCAGGTGCTGGCTGACCGCCGGGCGGGCCGCCCCGCACGCCTCGGTGAGCGTGGTGACGTCGGCCTCTCCCCCGGTCAGGGCGTGCAGCAGGGCGAGCCGGGTCCGGTCACCGAGCAGCGCGAGGAGTTCGGCCGCGAGTGCGAACTGCTCCTCGCCCGGGCTGCGCGGATGCGCATGGTGCGCAGGTGACAGGTGCATGCGTGCGCTCATACGCACATAATGGCGCCAGGGACGCACGCGCGTCCACTCGCCCGCACCGGAAGGGACCCCCGTGAGCGACCGGCACGAGCACTCCCACCCGCACAGCCGCCCCCACGACCACGGGCACGAACACGGCCATGCGCGCACCCGTCGGCACGGCCCGCGCCACCGCCTGGCGCACCTGCTCACCCCGCACTCCCACGAGGCCGCCGACAAGGTCGACTCCGCCCTGGAGTCCTCGGCGCGCGGGATGCGGGCGCTGTGGGTCTCGCTCGCGGTGCTCGGCGTGACGGCGCTGGCGCAGGCGTTCGTGGTGGCCGCCTCCGGTTCGGTGGCGTTGCTCGGGGACACGGTGCACAACACCGCGGACGCGCTGACCGCCGTGCCGCTCGGCATCGCCTTTGTGCTGGGGCGGCGGGCGGCCACGCGCCGCTTCACCTACGGCTACGGCCGTGCCGAGGACCTGGCGGGCCTGGTGATCGTGCTGACGATCACCGCGTCGGCGGTCTTCGCCGGCTGGACGGCGGTCGACCGCCTCCTCGATCCCCGCCCCGTGGAGCACGTCCCGGCGGTCGCCGTGGCCGCCCTGGTGGGCTTCGCGGGCAACGAGTGGGTGGCCCGCTACCGGATCCGCGTGGGCCGCGCGATCGGTTCGGCGGCCCTGGTCGCCGACGGTCTGCACGCCCGCACCGACGGGTTCACGTCCCTGGCCGTGCTGTTGGGCGCCGGCGGCTCGGCCCTGGGCCTGCACCTGGCCGACCCGGTCGTCGGCCTGGCCATCACGGCGGCGATCGCGCTGGTCCTGCGGGACGCGGCGCGAGAGGTGTTCCGGCGGGTGCTGGACGCCGTCGACCCGGCCCTGGTCGACCGGGCCGAGGGGGCTCTGGCCGGGGTTCCCGGCGTGCGCGGGGTGGGTGAGCTGCGACTGCGCTGGATCGGCCACCGGCTGCGCGCCGAGGTGGCGGTCGTGGTGGACGGCGACGTGACGGTGCGCGAGGCCCACCGGATCACCGTCGACGCCGAGCACGCGCTGCTGCACGCGGTGCCCCGCCTCACCGCGGCCCTGGTGCACGCGGACCCGGAACCGGCTCCCGGCGAGAGCGACCCCCATCTGCCGCTGGCACACCACGCGGCGGCGTAGGTCAGGACACCCCGAGCCCTTCCAGGACCACCGCGCCCGGCAGTTCCGCGAACGCCTTGCCCGGCACCAGGAGCTTGCCGCGCCGCCGGCCGCTGCCGACCAGGACGTACGGCAGATCGACGACGGCGGCGTCCACGAGCACGGGCCAGCCGTCCGGCAGACCGAGCGGGGTGATGCCGCCGTACTCCATGCCGGTCTCGCCGGTCGCCGTGTCCATGGGCGCGAAGGACGCCTTGCGGGCGCCGAGCCGGCGGCGCACGGTGTTGTTCACGTCGACCCGGGTGGTGGACAGCACGACGCAGGCGGCGCGTGTGGTCTCGCCGCCGCGCTTGGCGGAGACCACCACGCAGTTCGCCGACTGCTCCAGCAGCTCCCGGCCGTAGTGCTCCACGAAGGTGGCCGTGTCGGCCCACTCCGGCTCGGTGTCCACGTAGAGGATCCGCTCGGCCGGGACGGCGCCCGGCCAGCGGCGTACGGCGTCGGCGACCGGGCCGGTGAGTTCGTCGAGGCAGTGGGGCGCCGGGCGGGCGTCGTCGAAGTGTCCGATGGGTGCGCGCATGGCCGCACGCTAACAACTCCCGGCCGCCCTCGGACCGGCCGTCTCAGGGCACGGGCGGCACCGACACGGCCATGACCATCTCCATCGGCGCCTCGCCGGTGTTGCCGTAGGTGTGCGGGACGTTGGCCTCGAAGTGGACGGTCGCGCCCGCGGGGACGCGGTGCTCGACGCCGTCGACGGTGAGGGTCAGCTCGCCCGCCGTCACGTGGAGGAGTTCGGTCGTGCCCGCGGGGTGCGGGTCCGAGGCGCTGCTCTCGCCGGGCATGAGCCGCCAGTCCCACATCTCCAGCGGGCCGGGCGCCTCGGTGCCGGCGAGCAGCCGGTTGTAGCTGCCGGCGTCGGTGTGCCACAGCCGTACGGCCTGCTCGGCGGGGACGATGCGGACGTTCGGGCCCTGCTCGTGTTCCAGCAGGGTGGTGATGCTGACGCCGAGCGCGTCGCCGATCTTGACGACGGTGCCGAGGCTGGGGTTGGTGCGGGCCTGCTCGATCTGGATGAGCATGCCGCGGCTGACGCCCGCGCGGGCGGCGAGCACGTCCAGGGTGAAGCCGCGCACCGCACGCCAGTGCTTGACGCTGCGCGCCAGGGACTGGGTCAGCAGGTCGAGGTCCGACACGTTCCGTCCAATATTCTGTATGACACAGTGCAACACGATGCACTATGGTGTGGTTGACCTGATCGTTCACTGAACTGTACTGCGAGGCCCGAGTCCCATGACAGCGCTCTTCGCCCTGGCCACCAGCGTGCTGTGGGGTCTGGCCGACTTCGGCGGCGGGCTGCTCACCCGGCGCACGCCCGCCCTCACGGTGGTCGTCGTCTCGCAGTCGATCGCGGTGGCCGTGCTGGGCGCGGTCGTCGTGGCGACCGGCGGCTGGAGCGAGGCCGGCCCGCAGCTGTGGTTCGCGGTGGCGGCCGGTCTCGTCGGGCCGGTGGCGATGCTGGCCTTCTACAAGGCGCTCGCGCTGGGCCCCATGGGCGTGGTCTCGCCGCTCGGCTCGATCGGCGTGGCCGTGCCGGTCGGGGTGGGTCTGGTGCTGGGCGAGCGTCCCGGCCTGCTGCAGTTCGTCGGCATCCTGGTGGCCGTCGCCGGGGTCTGTCTCGCGGGCGGCCCCCAGTTCCGGGGCGCTCCGGTGCAGCGCCGGGCCATCGCGCTGACCCTGCTCGCGGCGTTCGGCTTCGGCGCGGTGATGGCCCTGATCGCTGAGGCGTCGACGACGCTGACGGGCCTGTTCCTCGCGCTGTTCGTGCAGCGCGTGACCAACGTCGCCGCCGGCGGGCTGGCGCTGTACGTCTCGGTACGGCGGGGCGCGCCCGCCCTTCCGGCGGACGGTTTCCCGTGGCGCACCCTGCCCGCCCTCGCCTTCGTCGGCCTCGCGGACGTCGCCGCCAACGGCACGTACTCGATCGCGGCCCAGCAGGGCCCGGTCACCGTGGCGGCCGTTCTCGCCTCGCTCTACCCGGTGGTGACGGCGGTGGCCGCGCGCGGCTTCCTGCGCGAACGGCTCCGGGCGATCCAGGCCGCGGGAGCGGGACTGGCCCTGGTCGGGACGGTCCTGCTGGCGTCGGGCTGATCCCGGCCGCTCAGCAGCGGGATCAGGCCCCGCCGCTCTCGCCGGCCCGGGCTGCAGCCGCACCCGAGCGGCGGTTCAGGAGCCGGGCTGTGGTTCCGCCAGGCCGGCTGCCGCCTCCCCGTCCAGCTCGGCCAGGCGGGCCGCCGTCTCCTCGTCGAGATCCGACAGCGCCCGCAACTGCTCGGGGGTCACGCCCTCCGGTATCGGCACCGGCGCCGGGGTGCGCAGCGGCGGCTGCCAGCCGTCCGCCGGGGTCCACCGCCGTACGACACGGGCCGGGGCGCCCGCCACCACCGCGTGGTCCGGCACCGCGCCCCGCACCACCGCACCCGCGGCCACCACCACGTTCCGCCCGATCCGCGCCCCGGGCAGGATCACCGCTCCGGTGCCGATCCAGCAGCCGGTCCCGATCTCCACCGGCTCCATCCGCGGCCACTGCTTGCCGATCGGCTGGTGCGGGTCGTCGTAGGAGTGGTTCGTGGACGTGACGTACACGTACGGGCCGAAATAGCAGTCGCTGCCGATCGTGACCGTGGTGTCCGCGATGACGTGGCTGCCGCGGCCCAGGACGACGCCGTCACCGATGCGCAGGATGGGGTCCGGGCCGAGGTCGAGGTCGGGCATCAGACCGGCGGTCAGCGTGACCTGTTCGCCGATGATGCAGTGGGAGCCGAGGTGGATCCAGGGCTCGCCGAAGACCGTGCCGAGCGGGAACGCGAGCCTGGTACCTGTTCCCATCGTGCCGAAGCGGTAGCGGCCCGGGTGTTCGGCGGTCACGGAGGCCGTGCGCTGCAGCCAGGCCCAGCCCGCGTGGACGGCGCGCTGCGTGAGGCCCCGCCGCCAGGATGAGAACGTGTTCTTGCGCTTCGGCACGAGCTCACCGTACTCAGCGGACCGAGTCCGCAGCGGGCCGAGGGCCTGTGATCTTCGCCCTACCGCGTGGCGTACGGTGCGGGGTGTCCACGACATCTCTGGAGGCGGGCATGGCACAGCGGGCGATGATCACCGGGATCGGCGGCAGGGAGCCGGAGATCGACGAGACGGCGTTCGTGGCGCCGACGGCGTCGGTGATCGGGGGCGTGACGCTGGGGGTCGGGGCGAGTGTCTGGTACGGGGCGGTGCTGCGCGGGGACGTCGAGTCGATCTCCGTCGGGGCGAGCAGCAACGTGCAGGACAACTGCACGCTCCACGCCGACCCGGGCTTTCCCGTCACGGTGGGCGAGCGGGTGTCCATCGGCCACAACGCGGTGGTGCACGGGGCGACGGTCGAGGACGACTGCCTGATCGGCATGGGCGCGACCGTGCTGAACGGGGCCGTGATCGGCGCCGGATCGCTGGTCGCCGCGCAGGCGCTGGTGCCGCAGGGGATGGTCGTGCCGCCCGGGTCGCTGGTCGCCGGGGTGCCCGCGAAGGTCCGGCGGGAGCTGTCGGAGGAGGAGCGGCAGGGCGTCACCCTCAACGGCACGATGTACGCCGAGCTGGCGAAGGCGCACCGGGATGTGCACGCGTAGGCGGTGCGGCGCCTCGGGGGCTGATCGCGCCGTCGCCCTTCAGGGAACCTGGGGTTCCGCCGCTGCTTCCAGGTTCTGGTTCGCCTTCTTGGCCTTGCGCTTGATCAGCAGCATGGACGTGAGGCCGACCAGGACGGCCGCCACCAGGCCCAGCCACGAGAAGCGCTTCAGCCAGGCCTCCGCGACGACGCCGACGTAGTAGATGACCGCCGTCGTGCCGCCGGCCCACAGGATGCCGCCGAGGACGTTGGCGAGGGCGAACTTCCAGTAGGGCATGCGCAGCACGCCGGCGAGGGGGCCCGCGAAGATGCGCAGCAGGGCGACGAAGCGGCCGAAGAAGACGGCCCACATGCCCCACTTCTCGAAGGAGCGCTCGGCGGTGGCGATGTGGCCCTCGCTGAAGTGCCCGGGGAACTTCCCGCCCAGCCAGGCCAGCAGGGGCCGCCCGCCCTTGCGGCCGATGGCGTAGCCGATCGAGTCGCCGATGATCGCACCGGCCGTGGCGCTGGCGCCGAGGACGACGGGGTCGATGTCCCCGTGCTGCGAGGCCAGCAGCGCGGACGAGACCAGGATGATCTCGCCCGGCAGCGGGATGCCCAGGCTCTCCAGGCCGATGACCACGCCCACCAGTGCGTAGACGGCGACCGCGGGTACGGTTTCGAGCCATTCCTGGACGTGCAACGCCGGTTCCTTTCCCTGTGCTTCCCTGCGAGCCCCGGGAAGCCTACCGGCTGGGAGGACGTCCCTCGCGCCTCAGGCGTTCCAGCTCCACTCGGCGACCTCGGGCAGGTCGGTGCCGTGTTCACGGATCCAGGCGTGGTGGCGGGTGCGGGCGTCGGCCATCCGCTGGCGCACGGCCGTGGCCCGCACCGCGAGGCCCGGGACGCGGTCGACGACGTCCATGACCAGGCGGTAGCGGTCGAGGTCGTTGCGCACGACCATGTCGAACGGCGTGGTGGTCGTGCCGGCCTCCTTGTAGCCGCGCACGTGCAGATTGCGGTGGCCGGTGCGGCGGTAGGCGAGGCGGTGGATCAGCCAGGGGTAGCCGTGGTAGGCGAAGATCACCGGCTTGTCGGTGGTGAACAGGCCGTCGTACTCGAAGTCGCTCATCCCGTGCGGGTGCTCCTCCTGCGGCAGCAGCCGGGCCAGGTCGACGACGTTCACCATCCGGACGGACAGCTCCGGCAGGTACCTGCGCAGCAGGTGCGCGGCGGCGAGGGTCTCCTGTGTGGGGACGTCCCCGGCGCAGGCCAGGACGACATCGGGCGCGCCGCCGTTCTCGGTGCCGGCCCACTCCCAGATGCCGGCGCCGCGGGCGCAGTGGACCTTGGCCTCGTCCAGGGTGAGCCAGTCGAAGCAGGGCTGCTTTCCGGCCACGATCACGTTGACGTAGTCGCGGCTGCGCAGGGCGTGGTCCGCGACCGACAGCAGGGTGTTGGCGTCCGGGGGCAGGTAGACCCGCACGACCTCCGGGCTCTTGTTCAGCACGTGGTCGACGAAGCCGGGGTCCTGGTGCGAGAAGCCGTTGTGGTCCTGCCGCCACACGTGTGAGGTCAGCAGGTAGTTGAGGGAGGCGATGGGAGCGCGCCAGGGCAGGCGGCGGGAGGTGCGCAGCCACTTGATGTGCTGGTTGACCATGGAGTCGACGATGTGCACGAACGCCTCGTAGCAGGAGAACAGCCCGTGCCGGCCGGTGAGCAGGTAGCCCTCGAGCCAGCCCTGGCACAGGTGCTCGGAGAGGATCTCCATCACCCGGCCGTGCGGGTCGAGGTGCTCGTCGACGTCGAGGGTTCCGGCCTGCCAGGCCTTGCCGCTGGCGTCGAACACCGCCTGCAGCCGGTTGGAGGCCGTCTCGTCCGGACCGACCAGGCGGAAGTTCCGGCGGTCGGCGGTGTCCCGCATGATCCGGGCGAGGAGGTCGCCGAGGACCCGGGTGGGTTCGTGCAGCGTCGTGCCCGGCTTGTCGACGGGGACGGCGAAGTCGTCGAGGGACGGGACCGGCAGGTCGTGGACGAGCAGCCCGCCGTTGGCGTGCGGCGTGGCGCCGAGCCTGCGCTCGCCCCCGGGGATCGGCGCCAGGACGTCCGCGACCGGGCGCCCCTCGTCGTCGAAGAGTTCCTCGGGGCGGTAGGACCGCAGCCAGGCCTCCAACTGCCGCAGGTGGTCCGGGTTGTCCCGGACACCGGACAGCGGCACCTGGTGGGCGCGCCAGGTGTTCTCGACCGGTTGGCCGTCGACCTCGGCCGGGCCGGTCCAGCCCTTCGGGGTGCGCAGCACGATGACGGGCCAGCGCGGGCGTTCGGCCGCGCCCTGCTCGCGCGCGGCGCGCTGCGCGCCGGCGATGCGGTCCAGCGCCGTGTCCATGGCCTGTGCCATGGCGCGGTGGACGGCCAGGGGCTCGTCCCCGGTGACGTGGATCGGCTCGTGCCCGTACCCCCGCAGGAGTTCGTCCAGTTCCGCCTCGGGCAGCCGGGACAGCACCGTCGGGTTGGCGATCTTGTACCCGTTCAGGTGCAGGATCGGCAGCACGGCCCCGTCGTGCACCGGGTCGAGGAACTTGTTGGCGTGCCAGGCCCCGGCCAGCGGGCCGGTCTCCGCCTCGCCGTCGCCGATCACACAGGCGACCAGCAGGTCCGGGTTGTCGAGGGCGGCTCCATAGGCGTGGGCCAGGGAATAGCCGAGTTCACCGCCCTCGTGGATCGAGCCGGGCACCTCCGGGGCGACGTGGCTGGGCACACCGCCGGGGAACGAGAACTGCCGGAACAGGCGAGTCATGCCCTCGGCGTCCCGTGAGACGTCCGGGTACTTCTCGCTGTAGCTGCCCTCCAGCCAGGAGTTGGCCAGGACGGACGGCCCGCCGTGCCCGGGGCCCCAGACGCACAGCGCGTCCAGACCGCGCTGCCCGATCACCCGGTTGAGGTGGGTGTACACGAGGTTCAGCCCGGGCGAGGTGCCCCAGTGTCCGAGCAGCCGGGGCTTGATGTGCTCGGGCCGCAGGGGCTCGGTCAGCAGTGGGTTCGCGAGCAGGTAGATCTGACCGGCCGCCAGGTAGTTGGCGGCCCGCCAGTGGGCGTCCAGGGTGCGCAGTTCCTCGTCGGTCGGTGCGGTCGTGCTCTCCGGGCGCGGGGCCTCGGGCATGGGTGACTCCCTGGGTTCTGCGACGGCTCCAGGAGGAGTACCAGTGTGGTCCGATTCGATGCCGGTCGCCTCTCGGCCGTGCGTCCGGGCGGGACGGTTCCGTACGGTCTCAGCCACCCACGCGGACGCGTGTGCGCAGCCGCAGGTCCCGTGACGACGCCCCGATCCACAGGGTGCGCGGGCCGGTGCCGAGCACCCAGTCGTGCAGCTCCGGGTCCCAGGAGGACAGGGTCCGCCGCTCGACGCGCACGGTGACGCGCCGCTCCTCCCCCGGCCGCAGGGCGAGTCGCCGGTAGCCGGCCAGGATCCGCACCGGCTGGGCGAAAGGGAGGTCCGGGGACGGGCCGGCGTAGACCTGGGGCACGTCCACGCCCTCGCGCGGGCCGGTGTTGCGGACGGTGAAGGCGACGTCGAGGCCGTCGGCCGTCCAGCGCGCGTCCGGGTCACGGTAGGCGAAGGAGGTGTACGACAGGCCGTGGCCGAAGGGGAACAGGGGCCGCACGCCGTGGGCGTCGTACCAGCGGTGGCCGACGTGGACGCCCTCGGTGTAGTGCTCGATGCCGTCGACGCCGGGGTAGCGGCGCGGGTCGCCGGCGACGGGGTGGTGTTCGTCGTCGGCCGGGAAGGTCTGGGTGAGGCGCCCGCCGGGGTCCCGCTCGCCGAACAGGACGGCGGCGGTGGCGGCGGCCCCCTCCTGGCCCGGGTAGTACATCTGGAGCACGGCAGCGGTGCGCTCCAGCCACGGCATGGACGTGGCGGACGAGGTGTTGAGGACGACGGTGGTGCGCGGGTTGGCCGCCGTCACGGCCTCGATCAGCCGCTCCTGGTTGCCGGGGAGGGCGACGGACGTGCGGTCCCGGCCCTCCATGGCGTCCTCGTAGGCGAAGAGGACGACGTCCCGGGCGGCACGGGCGGCCCGTACGGCCTCCCGCACGTCCTGGGCGCGGGTCTCCTCGGTGATGTGCCGCAGCCGGAACAGGAGGCCGGTGTCCCCGCCCCGTGCCGTGACGGACAGCCGGTGGCCGCCCGGGGTGAGCGTCAGGGTCCTGCGGCGTACGGACAGGCCGTCGTCCGCGTGGGTGAGCAGGCCGCCGGTGAAGTACTCGTCCCAGCCGGGCTGCACCGGGAACAGCTCCTCGCCGTCGAGGAGGACCCGGGGGCGCAGCGGAGGTGTGCCGGAGTAGTGCAGCACGAGGGTCCAGGTCTCCGTCGCGTCGACGGTGAGGGTGCCGTCGTACCGCCAGGTCCGGCCGGCCTCGACGCGTCGCGCCTCGGTGTCGAAGGCGGGGTCGAGCGCGCTCGCCGGGAGGGGCTTGCCGAAGACGTCCTCGCCGAGCGCGTGGGTCACCCGTGCGGCGCGCACCCGGATGGCGTCCAGGGGGCTGTCGGCGTGCTCGGGTACGACGTGGGCGCTGCCGCCGCCGCTGACCAGGGGGCGGGCGCCGGTCGGCCCGATCACCGCCACGCTGCCGCCGGGGGTCAGGGGCAGGGTGCCGTCCGTGTTGCGCAGCAGGGTGGCCCCGGCCTCGGCGACCTCGCGGGCGACGGCCGCTCCGGCCGCGGCGTCCCGGTCCGGGCGGTGCGGGACGGTCCCGTCGAGCAGCCCGAAGCGGTCCATGACGCCCAGGACACGGCGGACGGCCCGGTCGACGTGGGCCTCCGGCACGTCCCCGTCGCGCACGGCCGAGGTGAGCGGTGCGCCGAAGTGGGTGCCGTCGGGCATCTCCAGGTCGAGGCCGGCCAGGAGCGCCGCGCGGGTGCTGTGCGCGGCGGACCAGTCCGTCATCACCAAGCCGGTGAAACCCCAGCGCTCGCGCAGGACACCGGTGAGCAGGGCTTCGTTCTCGCACGCGTGGACGCCGTTGACCTTGTTGTACGCGCCCATCACCGCGCCGGCCCCGGCGGCGACGGCCGCTTCGAAGCCGCGCAGCTCGGTCTCGTGCAGGGTGCGCTCGTCCACGCGTACGTCGACCGACATGCGGTCGCGCTCCTGGTTGTTCAGCGCGAAGTGCTTGACGGTCGCGATGAGCCCCTCGCTCTGGACGCCCTCGATCTCGGCGGCGACCAGGTGGGCGGTGAGCAGCGGATCCTCGCTGAAGGTCTCGAAGTTGCGGCCGGCGTAGGGGGTGCGGATGAGGTTGACCATCGGGGACAGCAGCACGTCCTGGCCGAGCGCGCGGCCCTCCCGTCCGATGACGCGGCCGTAGCGCCGGGCCAGGTCCGGGTCGAAGGCGGAGGCCAGCATCACGGGGGCGGGCAGGGCCGTGGTGTGCCGGGTGACCCGGACGCCGGCCGGGCCGTCGGCGAGCCGCAGCGACGGGATGCCGAGCCGCTCGACCCCGGGCACGTAGCCGGCCTGGCCGAGCGGCCGCGGGTCGGTGGCGCCGTGCAGCAGGGAGATCTTCTCGTCCAGGGTCAGCCGGGCGAGCAGCCCTTCGACCCGGGCGTTCCGGTGGGGGCCGTGTCCTGCCCGTGCGGCGACGGCCTGTCCATGCCGCGCGGGGGTGGGGTGCCCCTCCCGTGCGTGGGCGCGGAGCGGCGCCGCCGCGGCGAGGGCGACGGCTCCGCCGAGCAGGCTCAGGGCGGCGCGCCGGGGGTATCGGGGGGCGGTGTCGGTCATGCACCGCACTATGAACCGGCCGAGGCGCGGCGCCGGTCCGGACACCACGGGCGGGCGGGTGACTCGCGGCGTCCCGAGTGGACACCCTCACACGCCGCCGCGGTTCCGCAGGCTGGGCTCTCCGGTCCCGGGCGCGCCGCAGGACGCCGACTCTCGCGCCCCGAACGCCTCATCCCGCTACGGCAGTACCGCCGCTTCGAGTGACGTGACGGCGTCGGTCACCGGGGTGACGACGGGTACGAGGGTGTCCGGCCCGGGCGGGGGTGGGAGCTCGCCCACGGGGGTCCCGGGGCCGGCCTCGTCGCGGGAGTCCACCTGCGCGACCCGCGTCTCGTACCGTTCCCCCGGCTCGTCCGGCACCTCCGGGGCGCCGGGACGCGCCGGCTCGGGCCGATGACGCGGCGTGGTGCCGTCGTACGGCTGCCGCTGCTGCCGGGGGCGCTGCGCCGGGGCGTCCTCGGCCCGGCGCTCGGACGGCGGCTCGGGGACGATCGCCCGTTCCAGGACCCAGCGTTGCGCCTCGGACCCGTCGCGGCCGGTGACGATCACGTCCCGGCCCCTCCCGGGGGCGACGGCCCGCCCCGTGCCGCCCCGCGGCAGCAGTTCGCCGCGCACGGTCAGGTCGTAGCGCACGACCCCGGCGTGCACCAGGCACCCGGCCAGGACCACCGAGCCCGCGTCGGGGTCCGCCCCGAGGCAGAGCGTGGGGTCCGCGGCGCTGCGCAGCAGGCCGTCGTCCTGGTAGGACCACTGCGGGGACCCGGCGGAGCAGGTGGTCAGCACGATCCGGGCGCCGGCGCGGATCCGGCCGCCCCGCACGTCCAGGCACAGTTCCTCGTCCGCGTTGCGCAGCCGCCCCCGGGCCACTTCGGCGGCGTGTCCCGCGGGCCCGGCCGGCGGGGAGCCCACCGACGACGCGTCCCGGGCGTCGGGGCCGGTCCGCGACGGGTCGGGGCCCACCGGCGTGGATCCCGCCGCGTCCGGGCGGACCGAGTGGCCGCTGACCACGCCCCACGTGGCCTGCGGGTCGGCCGTGCCGCCCTCCTCGGTCCAGCCCCGGGCGGCCAGCACGGTCGCGAGCAGCACGAGGGCGGTCATCCCGACTGCGGCGGCCAGTGCCTTCGTGTGCCGCCGGGGCGGAGCGGAACGGCCGGCAGGCCGCGGCAGGCGGGCACGCGGCCGGTGACGGCCACCGGCCGGCGGGCCACTGTGTCCGGGGTCCCGGCCCGGCCGGGAGTCGAGGTAGCGGCGCGCGCCCCAGCCGAGCACCGTCTCGGCGAGGAGTTCCTCCAGACCGTCCTCGAAATGGCTGAGTTGTTCGGCGGCGTGACGGCAGTACCGGCACGCCATCAGATGCCGCTGCACATCCGGCAGCAGGGCCCCGCCCCGGCGCATGGGAACGTCCAGCAGACGGTTGTAGTAGCGGCATTCCGGCGCCGGCGCGAGTTCCCGGTGGGCCCGTACGCAACCGGTCCGGAATTGTTCGCGTGCCCGCTCCAGGGCGGCCGACGCCGTTCCCGGATCCACGCCCAGCAGACCGGCCGGTACGGATAGGGGTTCGGCCTCGACCTCGGTGTGCCAGAGGAGGCATTGGGAGGCCGCCGGGAGAGCGCCGAATGCGCGCTCGGCGAGGCGCCGCCTTTCCGGTGTGACGGAACGCGCGGCGCGCAGACCGCGGCCGCCGACGGTTTTGCGGAGTTCCGGAAGGATTCCGGAAATACCTTCGTCGCCGGCCCACTCGCCGACCGTCTCCCGCACGGCCGCGAGCAGGCGCGGGCGCAGGGCGCCGCCACCGGGCCGCGCGAGCTCACGGCGGAACGCGGCGGCCGCCGCCATGGACGCCGCATCCTGCGAGGAGGCGAGACAGATCACCGCGTACGCGTGGACGGGCCGCCAGTGCCGCGCGAGCAACAACGCGACGGCCCGGGGGCTTTCACGAGCCTCGGCGAGCTGGGCGAGGAGATTGCGGTCGGACTCCGCCGGCCGCGCTCCGGGGCGCGGTGGGTACGGCGGTCGTGGGGGGTTCGGGGAGTGCACGGAACCATTTCCTTCCAGCCGCAGGACGGCAGGCGAATTGCGCGTCCGTCGGAAAGCAGGGGGTGATGGGTGCATACCCGGGCCGCGTCAGCCGCGGACCCGGCCGTGAGGCGGCTCACTTTCGCACAGGCGACTGACAGGTAACAAGGAGTTCGAGTGCCGTGGATTCAAAACAGGGGGATTACCAAGACGTTACCGTCGGTATCCGCACCGGTTTTCGAAACAGCCCCGCCCTTGGGCCGGAGTTGTGTGCACGGAAAGGCGGGCGATCCACGGAATCTCCCCGTCCGCAGTGCGCTCCCATGCGATCCCGCCCACCGCCGAAGCGGCGGCGCCGCGGCGGGGCCGGGCGACGTCCCGACGGCGACCGGCCGGCACAAGCGGGCCATCGCGGGCCCTTCCCGGGCCGTCCGGGGGCGGTGGAGTCGGCCGGTGAGGCGGACGGGGCGCCCTGAGCGCACGGCGTCGCCTTCCGGGGCCCGCACCACGACACCGGCGACAAGACCGACCGCTGTGCGAGCGGTGGTCCGGCCGACCTGCGAACGGCCCGATCCGGGGCGGAGTTCACGGCCTGCCTCAAGGACTTCGTCGCGGTGCGGGCCGGCGCGGCCCCGTGCGCCGGGACAGCGCGAGCGTCCCCACGGAGGCGTGCGCCGCCGGACCCGGCCCGGCGGCGCCGTTGCCTGACGGGCGGGATCCCCCGACGCCCACCGGAAGCTGACGGGCGAGAGCCCCCGGCGCCTGCCGGAAACTGATGGCGGGAGTCCTCGACGCCCGCCGGAAACTGACAGGCGAGAGCCCTCGGCGCCCGCCACTCGAAACTGACAGGCCAGAGCCCTCGGCGCCCGCCACCCGAAACTGACAGGCGGGAGCCCTCGGCGCCTGCCGCAGGCTCCCGTGCGGGGCGGACCCCTCAGCCGTTGGGACGCAGGGTCCACACCACCGTCATCTCACCGGTCACGGCACCGTCGGCCCGCCGGATGGCGATGGTGACGGGGAACTCCGGCCGCCGGCCGGCGTCCAGGTCCGCCACGACGTCGGCGGCCGGGCGGCCCAGGGTGGCCGTCGCGGTCACGGCGCCCATCGCCAGCTTCTTGTAGGCGATCTCGGCGCTGACGGCGAGCGGCACGGCCCGGGAGAGCTGGTCGCCGAACGCGGCCAGCACGATCGCGCCGCTCGCGGACTCGCCGAGCGTGAACATCGCACCGGCGTGCGGCCCGCCCACGTGGTTGTGGTACTCGCTCTGGTCCGGCAGGGACACCACCGCACGCTCCGGCGTGGTCTCCAGGAACTCGAGGTTCAGGGTCCGGGCCATGGGCACCGTGGCGGCGAGCATCTCGCCGATGGACATCTGGTCTGCGCTCATGACCGCATGTTACTCACGAGTAGATACGGCTGACCAGGCCTGTGTGACGACCGCCGCACCCCCTCCCGCGCATCCGCCCGCGCCGCTCCGTCTCCGGGTTGCTACGTCTCCGTCCACGGGCGGTGACCGAATCGTGTCCTGGGCGCGGCTAGGGTTGCTGCCCATGTGGCCAGGACAGCAGCCGCCCGGGGGCGAGCAGAACCCGCAGACGAACAACCCCTACCAGCAGCCGGGGTACCAGCAGCCGAATCCCTACCAGCAGCCGGGCTACCAGCAGCCCAACCCCTACGGGCAGCAGCCCCAATGGGGCACTCCCGCACCGGCCGGTGCGCCGCAGCCCCCGCAGGGCGGCGGTGGCGGCAACCGGACGAAGCTGGTCGCGATCGTCGCGGCCACGGCGGTGGTCGTGGCGGCCGGAGTCACCGGCTTCCTGGTGCTGGGCGGCGACTCGGACGACACGGCGGACGGGAAGAAGGGCAAGAAGCCGGCCCCGAGCGCCACGAAGGAGTCCGAGTCGGAGCCGAGCGCCTCCGCCTCCGGCGACAACCCGCGCGGCGGCCCGGGCGAGAAGGCGACCGTCCCGGGCTGGAAGGTCGTCGTCAACACGCGTTTCGGCACCAAGTTCGACGTCCCGGCCGACTGGGAGATCGACTCCCAGGACACGAGCGTGGGCTTCGAGTGGGAGAAGAAGGACGGTGAGCTGGACCGCACCACGGTCACGGCCCCGGCCTATCTGAAGTCCAAGTGGTGCACGAGCGACGACAACAAGGACGGCCGCGAGGAGGACACCGCCCTCGCCACCGTCGGCACCCGGGGCGAGAACGGCGCGAAGAACGCGGACATGGCGGCCGAGACGCGCGTGCCGTGGTGGATCTTCGGCGGCTACACCCAGCCGGACAAGAAGAGCGTCAAGTTCACCAAGCCCAAGCCGTACACCACCAAGTCCGGCATCAAGGGCAGCGTCGCCACGGCGCACTCGGAGAACACGCCGCAGAACGGCAAGTGCGACAGCGAGGGCAAGGCGATCACCTTCGCGTTCAAGAACGGCGCGGGCGACTTCGTCACCTGGAACCTGTTCGGCGCCAAGGGCGTCAAGGACGAGGTGCCCGAGGCGACCGTCCAGAAGATCCTGAGCACCGTGCGCCTCACCGAGGAGCCGCCCACCGAGTCCTGACCGGCGCGGACCGGCCACGCGGCGTTTGGCAAGTCGGCCCCGGCCCGGCGATAGTCACCGGGTGCCGATATCGACCTCCCGCAGACCCGCCTGGGCGGGCCGCAACTACTCCCTGCTGACCGCCGCCGCGGTCGTCACCAACCTGGGCAGCAACGGCGCGCTCGTCGCGGCGGCGTTCGCCGTGCTGGAGGCGGGCGGCGACGGCGGCGACGTCGGTCTGGTGGCGGCGGCACGGACCCTGCCGCTGGTGCTGTTCCTGCTGATCGGCGGGGCCGTCGCCGACCGGCTGCCCCGGCATCACGTGATGGTGGCGGCCAATGCCCTGAACTGTGTGTCCCAGGCCCTGTTCGCCGCGCTCGTGCTGACCGGTGACCCGCTGCTGTGGCAGATGATGCTGCTGGCCGCCCTGGGCGGCACCGGCCAGGCCTTCTTCGGCCCGGCCGCCGAGGGCATGCTGATGTCCTCGGTCCAGGGCGAGCAGGCGGGCCGCGCCTTCGCCCTGTTCCGGATGGCGATGTCGGGCGCCGGCCTGGGCGGTGCCGCACTCGGCGGTGCCATGGTCGCCGCGATGGGTCCCGGCTGGGTGCTGGCGGCGGACGCGGCGGCCTTCGCGGTCGCCGGCGCGCTGCGCGCCTTCCTCGACGTCGGCCACATCCCGCCGCGGGAACCGGGCGGCGGCCTGCTCGCCGATCTGCGCGAGGGCTGGCAGGAGTTCGCCGGCCGCCCCTGGCTGTGGGGCATCGTCGTGCAGTTCTCCCTCGCCAACGCGGTCGTCGCGGCGGCCGACGCCGTCTACGGCCCGCTGGTCGCCCGTGACCACCTCGGCGGCGCGGGCCCCTGGGGCCTCGCCCTGGGCGCGTTCGGCGCGGGCACCGTCGCCGGCGCCCTGCTGATGACCCGCTGGAAGCCCCGCCGGCTGCTGCTCGCCGGCACCCTGTGCGTGTTCCCCCTGGCCCTGCCGTCGGCCGCGCTCGCCGTCCCGGTGCCGATCGGCGTCCTGTTCGTGGTGATGTTCGTCGCGGGGGCGACGGTCGAGGTGTTCGGCGTCTCCTGGATGACGGCCCTGCACCAGGAGATCCCCGAGGCCAAGCTCTCCCGCGTGACGGCCTACGACTGGTTCGGCTCGGTGGCGTTCGTACCGCTCGCCACGGCGGCGGCCGGTCCGGCGGAGGACGCCTTCGGCCGCACGGCCGCCCTGTGGGGCTGCGCCGGACTCGTCGTCCTGGTCACGGCGGCCGTGCTGTGCGTCCCGGACGTGCGCAACCTGCGCCGCAGGACCACCCCGGTGGCCAAGGGCGGCTCCGAGCACCCCTCAGCCGACGCCGAACGCCCCGTCGGGGGGCTCGGGTGACGGCACCGCCTCCTCGTCCCGCACCGCCCGCGCCCCGCCGATGAACTCCCGCAGCCCGGCGCCGTACTCCACCCGGGCCGGAAAGGCGTCGGCGGCCGCGAGCCGGGTCAGGGCGGCGACGTCGACCGCCTGATGCCCGGCCACGAGCACGGCGTTGCCGAACCGGCGCCCCCGCAGCACCCCCGGTTCGGCGATCAGCACGAGCTCCTCGAACACGGTCGCGAGGGTGGCGAGTTGGGACCGCAGGAACCCGAAGGGAGCCGCGTCCGGGAGATTGGCGAGGTAGACCCCGCCGCCCCGGAGCACCCGGGCAGCTTCGCGCACGTAGGGGACGGACGTCAGATGCGCCGGCACCCGGGAACCGCCGAACACGTCGGCGACGATCACGTCGGCCGAGTCGGCGGGGGCGTTCTCCACCCAGGCCCGGGCGTCCGCCGCGTGCAGCGCGACGCGGGCGCCCGCGGGCAACGGCAGATGTTCGGCGACCAGCTCCAGCAACCCCCGGTCGGCCTCGACGACGTCCTGCCGGGAGCCCGGCCGCGTCACGGCCACGTAGCGGGGCAGTGTGAGCGCCCCGCCCCCCAGGTGCACCACGTCCAGGGCCCGGCCCGGCTCGGCCACGACGTCCAGCACGTGCCCGAGCCGCCGCGCGTACTCGAATTCCAGGTGCGCCGGGTCGTCCAGGTCGACGTACGACTGCGGCGCCCCGTCGACGGTCAGCAGCCAGGCCCGCTCCCGGTCGACGTCGGGCATGAGCTTGGCGAACCCTTGATCGACGGACCGGGCGACGGGGATGGCTTCCTTCACCCCTCCATTGTGCGGGGGGACACGACGCCGTCGAGGAGCGCGGGGAACTGCGCGACCGGCCCAGGACGGCCGGCAGCTCCCCACCTCCTCACCCCACCGAGGTCACGGTCCCGGCCCCCACCGTCCGCCCACCCTCACGGACGGCGAACCCGAGCCCCGCCTCCAACGGCACGTCCCGCCCCAGCTCCACGGTCATGACGACGGTGTCACCGGGCCGCGCGACGGCAGCCTCGCCGAGGTCGACGACCCCGACGACATCCGCGGTGCGGATGTAGAACTGCGGCCGGTAGCCGCTGGAGACGGCCGTGGTCCGCCCGCCCTCACGAGCGGACAGCACATACACCTGTGCGGTGAAGCGACGGCCGGGCACGACGCTCCCCGGCGCGGCCACCACGTGCCCCCGCCGGACGGCGTCCCGGGGAACCCCTCGCAGCAGCAACGCCACGTTGTCCCCGGCCTGCGCCTCCTCCATCGGCTTGCCGAAGGTCTCAAGACCCGTGACCACCGTCTCGACGGAGGCCCCGAGCACCTCGACCCTGTCCCCGACCCGGACCACGCCGCGCTCGACCGCACCGGTCACGACGGTCCCGCGCCCGGTGATGGTCAGCACGTTCTCCACCGGCATCAGGAACGGCGCGTCGAGATACCGCTCGGGCATCGGCACGTACGTGTCCACCGCGTCGAGCAGCGCCTCGATCGACGCCGTCCACCGCGGGTCGCCCTCCAGGGCCTTCAGCCCGGAGACGCGCACGACGGGCACGGAGTCACCGCCGTAGCCGTGCGCCGTGAGCAGGTCGCGGACCTCCAGCTCGACCAGGTCGGTCAGCTCCTCGTCCCCGGCGTCGGCCTTGTTGAGGGCGACCACGATGTGGTCGACGCCCACCTGGCGGGCGAGCAGGACGTGTTCGGCGGTCTGCGGCATGATCCCGTCGAGCGCGGAGACGACGAGGATCGCCCCGTCCAGCTGCGCGGCGCCGGTGACCATGTTCTTGACGTAGTCGGCGTGGCCCGGCATGTCGACGTGCGCGTAGTGCCGGGTGTCGGTCTCGTACTCCACGTGCGCGATGTTGATGGTGATGCCGCGCGCCGCCTCCTCGGGCGCCCGGTCGATCCGGTCGAACGGCACGAACGCGCCGGTGCCGCGGTCGGCGAGGACCTTGGTGATGGCGGCGGTCAGAGTGGTCTTGCCGTGGTCGACGTGACCCATCGTGCCGATGTTCAGATGGGGTTTGGTGCGTACGTACGCCGTCTTGGGCATGGCGGTACCTCGAAGCCTCTTCGTAGGAACTGGGACCCCGGGGACTGGCCGACCCTCCCCCTGCGGGGTCCGCCGGACGATCCGGAGAGGGTCAGCTTCGGGCGCCGTCGACAGCGGCCGGGAGAACGGGGACGGCAGCCTTCGGCGCATCCGCGACTGCGGATGCTGCGAGGGCGAAGGCGTGCCGGAACATGAGGTCGATCATCGCCGACGCCTCAACGGGCGTCGAACGGTTTTCGTCCGGCCTGCGTACAGGGGGTGCGACCGGGTTCCTGTGACGGTCGTGAGACGAACCATACGGCGATCACACACATTTGTCGGTTAGTGTCACCGGATGCTCGATGCCACCACCCGCTCTGGGGGCACCGCCACGGCCTCTCCCCGGGCCACCACCGCGGAGCTCGCCGTCGCCGCTTCTCCGGCAGCGACCGCCTCGTCCGCCGTCTCCACCGGTTTCGCCGCCCGCTGCACGAGAGTCGTGCTGTCCCCCTGGTCGCGGCTGTCCCTGCTCGTCGCCCTGCTGGCCGGGGCCGCCTGCACGATGCTGCTGTTCGAGCCGCAGCGGCTGCTGACCCAGGGGTGGCCGCCCCAGCTGAGCGGAGCCGCGGCGGCGCTGGTCTTCGCGGCGGCGTACGGGGTGTGCACCGTGGCGTTCGTGCCGCGGCCCCTGCTGAACCTCGCGGGGGGTGCCCTGTTCGGTTCGCAGGTCGGTCTCGGCGTCGCCCTGGCGGGCACGGTGCTGGGCGCCGGGATCGCCTTCTGCCTGGGCCGTGCGCTCGGCCAGGAGGCGCTGCGGCCCCTGTTGCGGGGGCGCTGGCTGAAGGCGGCGGACGGTCAGCTCAGCCGGCACGGCTTCCGCTCGATGCTGGCGGTCCGGCTCTTCCCCGGTGTGCCGTTCTGGGCCGCGAACTACTGCGCCTCCGTCTCCCGCATGGGCCTGCTGCCGTTCCTGCTGGCCACGGCCCTCGGGTCCATCCCGAACACGGCCGCCTACGTGGTCGCCGGCGCCCGTGCCTCGACGCCGACGTCCCCCGCCTTCCTGATCGCGCTGGCGTGCATCGCCCTGCCCGCGCTGGCGGGCGTGGTGGTGGCCTGGCGCAAGCGGCACCGCCTGCGCCACCTGTGACGGGCCGTCACGGCCCTCGGGCTCAGACGCGTTCCAGGACCATGGCGTTGGCGAGCCCGCCCGCCTCGCACATGGTCTGGAGTGCGTAGCGGGCACCCCGTTCCCGCATCGCGTGCACCAGCGTCGTCGTGAGCCGGGTGCCGCTGGCGCCCAGCGGATGGCCGAGCGCGATGGCGCCGCCGTGCACGTTGACCCGGTCGAGGGCGGCGCCGGTCTCCTGCTGCCAGGCCAGGACGACGCTGGAGAACGCCTCGTTGACCTCGAACAGGTCGATGTCGCCGAGGGCGAGCGACGCCCTGCGCAGCACCTTCTCGGTCGCCGGGATCACGCCCGTGAGCATCAGCAGCGGGTCGGAGCCGGTGACGGCGAAGCTGTGCAGCCGGGCCAGCGGCCGCAGCCCCAGCCGGGCCGCCGTCTCGCTCGACGTGATGAGCACCGCCGAGGCGCCGTCGTTGATCGGGCTGGCGTTGCCCGCCGTGACGTTCCACTCGATCTGCGGGAACCGTTCGGCGAAGCCGGGGTCGTGGTAGGCGGGCCTGAGCCCGGCGAGGACCTCGGTGCTGCTGTCCGGCCGGACGCACTCGTCGCGCGTGACGCCCTCCAGGGGCGCGACCTCGGCGTCGAACAACCCCGCCTCCCAGGCCGCTGCGGCCTTGTGGTGCGAGGAGACCGCGAAGGCGTCCATCTGGTCGCGTCCGATCGACCACTTGGCCGCGATGAGCTCGGCGCTGATGCCCTGCGGGACGAGCCCGTCGGGGTAGCGCTCGGCGACCCCGGGGCCGAAGGGGTCCTTGCCCGGCGGGACGTTCGACCACATCGGCACCCGGCTCATCGACTCGACCCCGCACGCCACGACGAGGTCGTAGGCGCCCGAGAGGACACCCTGGGCGGCGAAGTGCACGGCCTGCTGGGAGGAGCCGCACTGCCGGTCGACGGTGGTCGCGGGCACCGACTCCGGGAAGCCCGCGGACAGCACGGCGTAGCGGGTGGTGTTCATGGCCTGCTCGCCGACCTGGTCGACGGTGCCGCCGATGACGTCGTCGATCAGCTCCGGGTCGACGCCGGACCGCTCGACGAGGGTGCGCAGGGTGTGGGCGAGGAGCTCCACGGGGTGGACGTGCGCGAGGGCGCCGTTCGGCTTGCCCTTGCCGATCGGGGTGCGTACGGCTTCGACGATGACTGCGTCTCGCATGTGCGGGCCTCCACGACTACTGGTGAGTAGGAAATCCGGACTCACGGTATCCCGCAGGGTTGGAAAATCCAACCCTCTCGTAGACTGGGCGCCATGGCCGCCCGTAAAGATCCGCGTCCCTGCTCCATCGCCGACACCCTGGCGCTGGTCGGCGAGAAGTACTCGCTGCTCGTGCTGCGGGAGGTGTGCCTGGGCAACGGCCGGTTCGACCAGCTGGTGCGCAACATCGGCGCTCCGCGCGACATCCTCGCCACCCGGCTGCGCCGGCTCGTGGACGCCGGGATCCTCACCAAGGAGCTCTACAGCGAGCGCCCGCAGCGCTTCGAGTACCGGCCGACCCGGGCCGGGCTGGAACTGGAGCCGGTGCTGCTGACCCTCATGGCGTGGGGCGACCGCCACCTGCGGGCGGACGGCGACCACCCGATGGTCGTGGAACACTCCTGCGGTCGCGCCCTCGCCCCGGCCGTCACCTGCCGGGCCTGCGGCGACGAGGTGCGCCACGAGGACCTCACGGCACGCCCGCAGGCTCCCGGCTGGACCGTGACCGGACCGACCGCGGCCTGATCCGCTCCGCTGCGGGGCCGCTTCCAAACCCCTGTGTCCTGGCGGTCTCCCGGGGGCGCTACGCTTCCCCCTCGGCACACATGATCCCCCGCTCCTCGCGACGGCGGTCCGGTGTGCCCGTCGTCCGTCCCACGATCGGCACTTGGACTCCGCTACCTCATGTCTTGGTTCGAATCACTCATCCTCGGACTCGTCCAGGGGCTGACCGAGTTCCTCCCCGTCTCCTCCAGCGCCCACCTGCGCCTGACGGCGGCCTTCTCGGGCTGGGAGGACCCGGGCGCGGCCTTCACGGCGATCACCCAGATCGGCACCGAGGCGGCCGTGCTGATCTACTTCCGCAAGGACATCGGGCGGATCATCTCGGCGTGGACGCGCTCGCTCACGAACAAGGCGCTGCGCAGCGATCCGGACGCCCGGATGGGCTGGCTGGTCATCGTCGGCTCCATCCCGATCGGCGTGCTCGGCGTGACGCTGAAGGACCAGATCGAGGGACCCTTCCGCGACCTCAGGATCACCGCGACCATGCTGATCGGCATGGGCATCGTCCTGGGCATCGCCGACCGGCTCGCGGCCCGCGACGAGAGCGGCGGTCGGCACCGCGCGCCCAAGCAGCGCAAGGCCCTGGAGGACCTGGGCGTCCGGGACGGCCTGATCTACGGCCTGTGCCAGGCGATGGCGCTGATCCCGGGCGTCTCCCGCTCCGGCGCCACCATCAGCGGCGGCCTGTTCATGGGGTACAAGCGCGAGGCCGCGGCCCGCTACTCCTTCCTGCTGGCCATCCCCGCCGTGCTGGCCTCCGGCCTGTTCGAGCTGAAGGACGCCACCGAGAGCGGTCACGTCTCCTGGGGCCCGACGATCTTCGCCACCGTGATCGCCTTCGGTGTCGGCTACGCGGTGATCGCCTGGTTCATGAAATTCATCTCGACCAAGAGCTTCATGCCGTTCGTCTACTACCGCATCGCGCTCGGCATCGTCATCATCGCCCTGGTCAGCACCGGTGCGATCAGCCCGCACGCGGGTGAGCCGGCGCACTGAGACGGCGCGTGTGAGCCGCGTCTCGTGACCAACCGCATAGCGATCCGGTAGCCGTCCGGTAGCGGCCTGTCAGTGGCTGCCCCTAGGCTTGTCCGCATGTCCCCCGATTTCGTGACCCCTGGTTCCGTGCGGTCCGCTGCCGAGGTGAACGAGGAGATCCGTGCGCTGTGGCGGCGCACGGGCGGCACCCTGTCGGCCGAGGAGCGCGCGGAGTACGAGCTGCTCGTCGTCGAGTGGGCGGCCGCCATCCGCGGCGCCGTCGTCAGGGCGGCCTGACCGGCCCTCGCCCTTCTCCGTCCCGCGGGCGGCCTGCCCGGCCGCCGCCCTCCCGTCCCTCAGGCAGTTCGACCGGCTCCCGCGTCCCGCTACCCAAGCGGCTGGATCGGCTCCCGCCGTCCCGTCCCTCAGGCGCTCGACCGGCTCCCTCCGTCCCGTTCCTCAGGCGCCCAGCCGCGCCAGTACCTCGTCCTCGACCGGATACGGCCGCTCCTCGGGCAACAGCCCGGCCGCTGCGTCGAGTTCACCGGCCCGCACCCGTGCGTGGATCTCCGCGGCGAGCGGCGTGACGTCCTCGATCCCCACGATCCACTCGTCCGCGTAGCGCGCGGCGGCCTCTCCCGCGAGCCCCAGCTGCAGCGACCGGTACGGCAGCGGCCGCAGCCGCAGGTCGCGCTCCGGATCCCACTGCACCCGCGCCGGCGCCCGCTTCAACTGCCGCTGCCAGGCGGTCCGGTCGCCGTGCAGGGCGGGCACGTGGTGGGACAGGCACGCGTTCCGCAACGCCCAGAGGAAGCCGTCCCGCTCGATCTCGACGGCCAGGACCGCCTCCTGGCCCTCCTTGGTGCCCCAGCCGCAGCGGTACATCATCCACAGGAACGACGGCTTGATCCAGGTCATGCGGTCGCGCTTCCAGGACGTCGGGAAGCGGCCGGTGCGGGCGGCGGGACCGCCGATCTCCGGGCGGTAGGCCTGGTAGACCGTGATCGTGGACTCGGTGTGGCGGGCGCGTATCCGAAAGCGCGGCTCGTTCTGATCGTTCACGAGGGACAGGCTGACCGCCCCGGGCCCCGACGGCCACCGAATATCGGCGCACGGCTCTTGGCCCCGCACCCGCCATGCCCAACACTGAGCCGATGACCCAGCGTGGGGAGCTCGCCGCCGTGCGGGACCGGCTGGCCGTCGACGGACTGATCACCGACTACGCGGTGGCGGTCGACGACGGCGACTGGGAGCCTACCGGGGACTGTTCGCGCCCCGGGGACGGGCGGACTACCGCTCGGCCGGCGGTATCGAGGGCGAGGCCGGCGTGGTCGCCGCGTGGCTCGCCGAGAGCCTGCGGCTGTTCCCGATGCGGCAGCACCTGATCGTCAACCGCCGCGTGCGCTTCGGGGTCTGGGAGCAGGACACCGGCGACACGGCCCGCGTCCAGGCCGACTACGTCAATCCCATGGCCACCGCCGGGCCCGCGCCGGACTTCGTGTGCGGCGGCCGGTACGCCTTCGCGCTGCTGCGCACGGACGACGGCTGGCGGCTGAGCGAGGTGGTCGTACGGGAGAAGTGGCGGCGCCTTCCGGACCGGCACACCGCACCTGTGATCAACTGACCCGGCCTCCTCTGTCCTAGATCGTCCGCAGGGCGCACACTGGAGGCACCGCGGGGTAGGAGGCGCCTATGAAGACGCTCGGCCACTGGCTCGCCTCCCCCTGGCGGCGCTCGGCCGCCGCCGCGGTGGCGGGGGCCCTCCCCGTCCTGGCCTTCCCCGCCCCGTCCCTGTGGTGGTGGGCCTATGTCGCGCTGGTCCCGTGGCTGCTGCTGCTGCGCACGGCGCCGACGGCGAAACGGGCGGCGTACGACGGCTGGTGCGGCGGCTTCGGCTTCATGCTGGCCATGCACCACTGGCTGCTGCCGAGCCTGCACGTGTTCACGTTCGTCATCGCCGCCCTGCTCGGCGCGCTGTGGGCCCCCTGGGGCCGGCTGGTGCGCCACCTCCTGGGCGGGACTCCGTCGCTGAGCCGGGTCGCGGTGGCGCTGGTGGTGCTGCCCTCGGGCTGGCTGGCCGCCGAGCTGGTCCGCTCCTGGCAGGGGCTGGGCGGCCCCTGGGGCATGCTCGGCAGCAGTCAGTGGCAGGTGGCGCCCGCGCTGCGGCTGGCCTCGGTCGGCGGGGTGTGGCTGCTGAGCTTCCTGCTGGTGGCGCTGAACGTGGCCGTGGCCGTCCTCGTCGCGGTCCGCGGCGCCCGGGTGCCGGCCATGGCCGGGCTCGTCGCCACGGCCGCCGCGACCTCCGCCGCCTGGATCTACGCGCCCCGCCCCGTCGTCGACGGCCAGGTGCGCATCGCCGTCGTCCAGCCGGGCGTGATCGGCGGGCCGGACAGCGGCGACCGCCGGTTCGACCGCGAGGAACAGCTCACCCGCCGGCTCGCCGGGCAGCGCGTCGACCTGATCGTGTGGGGTGAGAGCAGCGTCGGCTTCGACCTCGGCGACCGGCCCGACCTCGCCCGGCGGCTCGCGGACCTCTCCCGCGCCACGGGCGCCGACATCCTGGTCAACGTGGACGCCCGGCGCTCCGACAAGCCCGGCATCTACAAGAGCTCGGTCCTCGTCGGGCCGGACGGCCTGACCGGGCAGCGCTACGACAAGATGCGCCTGGTCCCCTTCGGCGAGTACATCCCGGCCCGGTCCCTGCTCGGCTGGGCCACCTCCGTGGGCAAGGCCGCCGGGGAGGACCGGCGGCGCGGCTCCCAGCCGGTCGTGATGGACGTGGGCGACGGCCTGCGCGCCGGTCCGATGGTCTGCTTCGAGACGGCCTTCCCCGACATGACGCGCCACCTGACGCGGGAGGGCGTGGACGTGCTCATCGGCCAGTCCGCGACCTCCACGTTCCAGCAGAGCTGGGCGCCGGGACAGCACGCCTCGCTCGCCGCGCTGCGCGCCGCCGAGACCGGCCGCCCCATGGTGCACGCGACGCTCACCGGCGTCTCCGCCGTCCACGGCCCGGACGGGGAGCGCGTCGGCTCACGGCTCGGCACGGACGCCTCCGCCACCCAGGTCTACGAGATCCCCCTCGCACACGGCACCACGCCCTACGTCCGCCACGGCGACTGGACGGTGCACGCCGCCCTGCTGATCCTCTTCGGGTGGGCGGCCGGCGAGGGCGTGCGGACGCTGCGGCTCAGGCGGTCCGCTCCTGAACCGCCCGCACCACCCGTTCGCACAGCTCATGGGTCTCCAGCGCGTCCCGGGCGCTGAGCACCCGGCCGGCCCGGACGGCGTCCAGGAACGCCAGCACCGCCTGCTCGATCCCGCGCTGCCGGGCGACCGGCACCCAGTCACCGCGCCGCCGCACAGTCGGCTGGCCCTTGTGGTCGACCACCTCGGCGAGGTTGACCACCTGCCGCTTGGTGTCCTGCCCGGACACCTCCAGGATCTCCTCGGCGGAGCCGCTGAGCCGGTTCATCACGCCCAGGGCGGTGAAGCCGTCCCCGGCGAGCTGGAGCACGACGTGGTGCAGCAGGCCGTCCCGGACGCGGGCGCGCACGGTCACGTCGTCGATCTCGCCCGGCGCGAGGAACCGCAGGGTGTCGACGACGTGGATGAAGTCGTCGAGGATCATCGTGCGCGGGTCCTCGGGCAGCCCGACGCGGTTCTTCTGCATGAGGATCAGCTCACGCGGGTGATCGGCGCACTGGGTGTAGCCGGGGGCGTGGCGCCGGTTGAAGCCCACGGCGAGGCTCACGCCCCGCTCCTCGGCGAGCGCCACCAGCCGCGCGGAGTCGGCGAGTTCGTAGGCGAGCGGCTTGTCGACGTACGTGGGCACGCCCACTTCGAGCAGCCGCGTCACGATCTCCGGGTGGACGACCGTGGGCGCGTGCACGAAGGCGGCGTCGAGGTCCGCCGCGAGCAGCGAGTCGAGGGTGGTGTGCCGCCGCTCGGGCGGGAGGTGCAGGCCGTCGGCGACCCGGTCGAGCGTGGCGGGCGTGCGCGTCTGCAGGTGCAGTTCGACCCCGGGCTGGAAGGCGAGGACCGGGAGGTAGGCCTTCTGCGCGATGTCGCCGAGTCCGATGCAGCCGACCTTCACCTGGTGCTCTCCTCTAGTGGTTGCCTGCCGGGTCGTGCTGCGAAGCATACGGCTGCTGCGGCGGCCGCCAGTCGGCGATGTCCTCGAAGCCGCGCAGGAACAGGGCGGGTGCGGCCTTGGACAGCGCGGCCATGACGGTGTTCCGTACGGCGACGGCGGCGCGGCCGGCCCCGAGGTTGAGGCGCGCGACCCGCACGGCCCGGCGTGCTATCGCCGTGGTGCGGGGCAGCCGGGCGGCGGTGTAGGCGGGCAGGTCGTCGCAGTGGTGGGCGAGCACGACCGCGTCCTCGATGGCCTGGTTGCCGCCCTGGCCGAGCGTCGGCGGCATGGCGTGCGCGGCGTCCCCGACCAGGGCGACCCGGCCCAGGTGGTGGGCGGGCAGGGGCTCGGCGATGTGGTGCACGTCGTGGCGCAGCACGTCACCGGGGCGGGCGGCGGCGAGCACGGCGGGGATCGGCTGGTGCCAGTCGCCGAAGCGGCGCAGCAGTTCGGCCCGCTCGTCGTCCGGCGCGTGTGCGCCGGCCGGGGCCATGGCGGCGGCGTAGGCGTAGACCCGGCCGTCCTTGAGCGGGTGCGTGCCCCAGATGCGGCCTTGGCCCCAGGTCTCGTGCGAGGCGAACTCCGCGCCGGGCACGGGGATCACGAGCCGCCAGGTGGTGAAGCCGGAGTAGACCGGTCCCGGGTGGCGGGGGAAGAGCGCGCGGCGTACTGCGGAGTGGATGCCGTCCGCGCCGACCACGAGGTCGGCCTCCAGCTCACCGTCGGGTGTGGTGACGCGGGCGGGCCGGCCGGGTCCGCCCGGGTCGGCGAGGGCCGCGGCGGCGGCCGTGCGGACGGTGCCGGCCGGGAGCCGGGAGGCGAGGCTGGTGATGAGGGTGGCGCGGTGCAGCAGCACGAGCGGGTCACCGAAGCGCGCGGTGGCGGCGTCGGCCGAGGTGCGGGCGAGCCACCGTCCGTCCGGGGCGCGCAGACCGCCGTCCCCGGCCCAGGCGGCGAGGGCACGGATCTCGTCGCCGAGTCCGATGACGTCCAGCGCGCGCAGGGAGTTGGGAGCGAGCGAGATGGCCGCGCCGACCGGCTCCAGCGAGCGGGCCCTCTCCAGCACGGTGACCCGCCAGCCGCGGGCGTGCAGCGCGGCCGCGGCGGTCAGGCCGCCGATCCCGCCGCCGATCACGACGGCCCGCCTCGACTCTGCCATGGCTCCTCCTCGCCGGACCCCACCAGGCACCGCACCTGTGGCTCTCCACTGCTCACTACACCTGTAGTTCACCTTCGACGTTACTACACCCGTAGTGAAACGGGTAGCGTGGCCGTCATGTCCGTACGCACCACCGGCCCCTCGCGCGCCGATCTCGTCGCCGACGCCGCCCTCGCCCTGCTCGCCGAACGCGGGATGCGCGGCTTGACGCACCGCGCGGTCGACGAGGCGGCCGGGCTCCCGCAGGGCTCCACCTCCAACGTCGCGCGCACCCGGCAGGCCCTGCTGGAGCTGGCGGTGCGGCGGCTGGCCGACCGCGAGGCCCGGGTGCTGGCACTGCACGAGATGCCGGACCCCCGCGCCGGGGCCGACGCACTGCTGGACGCCCTGGCCCTGGCGACCCACCGCGCCCTGACCGGCCACCGCGCGCTCACGCTGGCCCGTTACGAACTGGCCCTGGAGGCGACGCGCCGTCCCGAGCTGCGCGCCTTCTTCGACGCGACGGGCGCCCGCTTCCGCGACCAGCTGGCCGCCCTCGTCACCGGCCTGGGTTCCACCGACCCCGACCGGCACACCCTGTCGCTGATCGCCTGGGCGGACGGGCTGATGTTCAGCTGCGTGGCGGGGTCGTTCAGCGCCGCGTCCCCGAGCCTGGACGAGGTACGGGCCGGCCTGCGGGAACTGCTGGCGGGGATGCTCCGGGGCTGAAAAACCCGTGGTGCGGGCCGGGGCACCGGGAAAGGATGCGTTCATGACGACCGAACGCCGCATCCCCGCCACGACCGCCGACGAACGCACCATGCTGGAGGGGTGGCTGGAGTTCCACCGGCAGACCCTCGCCTGGAAATGCGAAGGGCTGAGCGACGAGCAGCTCAGGACCGCCTCCGTGGCCCCTTCCGAACTGTCCCTCCTGGGCCTCGTGCGGCACATGGCGGACGTGGAGCGCAGCTGGTTCCGCCGGGTGCTGGCGAACGAGGACGCGCCGCCCCTGTACTACACCGACGACGACCTGGACGGCGAGTTCCACCTGACCGAGGCCGACACCTGGGCGGAGGCCCACACCACCTGGCAGGGCGAGATCGAGGCGGCCCGCGCCCACGCCGCCCGCTTCGGCCTGGACGACCTCTCCAAGGGCAAGCACCGGCGCACCGGCGAGCGGTACAACCTGCGGTGGCTCTACACCCACATGATCGAGGAGTACGCGCGGCACAACGGCCACGCCGACCTGATCCGCGAACGCATCGACGGCGCGACCGGCGACTGACGTCAGCCCCGGCGGGCCCGCGCCCTCCGTACGGGGCGGGACATCACCCGTGCGGGGCATCCTGCGCCTGTCCGCTGTCCCGGCGCGGGCCGGACGCACCAGAGTGGCGCGGGTGCATCGAACGACGACCACAGCGACGCTCCTCGTGACCGTGGCTGTCTCGGCCCTCGCCGGCTGTACGACGGTCCAGCATCCCTCCGCCCCGGGGGCCCCGACGGCGCCGTCCCGGCCGCCGCTGCCGCGGCCCGAGGGGCGGACGGAGACGCAGATCGTGCAGGCACCGGCCCGCGAGGCCCTGCAACTGATCGAGGAGGCGTCCCGCCGCCCGGCGCCGGCCACCCCCGGGGCCGACGCGTCCACGACCCGTCCGGTGGCGTCCCCGGCGGCCACCTCCCCACGGCAGCCGCCGTCCGGCCGGCACGACGCCGCCCGGCCCCGGCCCGCCCGCCCCGACCGCCCCGGGCCGGCCGGTGACACTCATCAGCGGCCGCGCGCCGAACTGCCCGACGTCTCCGAGTCGGTGCGGCAGGACGTCCACCGGCAGGTCCCCGGCGACACGGACGTGTGCGCACTGGGCCGGCGCTACGGGGGGTGGCGGGCGGACAGCCCGGAGGCGACGATCTGCCGTGACACCTACGGACGTTGACCCGCCGCGCGCCCGCCGCCGCGCCTCAGGGCCGCTGCCGCGGCGGCGTCCACGCCCCGCCGCCGCCCTCCCCCAGCCGGGCCTGCAGCCGTCCGATGGCCGCCCGTACGCCCTCGCCGTAGCGGTCGTCGGCGAGGGCGGCGGCGGCCTCCCGGGCCCATCGCAGATGCGTGCGGGCGGCGTCGAACCGGCCGAGTGCCAGATAGTCGTCCGCCAGATTCAGATGCAGGGAGGGATAGAACGCGATCACGGCGCGGGCTTCCTGCCCGGCCTCCTCCGCCGCCGTCAACGCGCGCAGGTCCCAGGCCAGTTCGTCCGCCGGGTCGTCCTGGGTGTCGGCCAGGTAGTGGGCGAGGGTGCAGCGGTGCAGCGGGTCGCCGTGCTCGCCGATCTCCGCCCACAGGTCCAGGAGGCGGTGGCGGGCCTCCTCCCGGTCCCCCGCGTGGTGCAGCATGACGACCTGCCCGATCCGCGTCAGCACGGCGTCCGGCGCCGTCCGTCCCTGTCGCTCCGCCACGACGCCCTCCGCGCACTCGCCGGCTGTTCGCCCCGACGCTAACCGCAAGGGGCGAGGATCCGGCTCAGGCGGCTCCGGAGACCGTCCCGGCCGGACCCGGCGGGACCCTCGTCAGCCCAGGTTCGGGATCGTCCAGTCGATCGGCTCGTGGCCCTGCGCCGCCACCGCGGCGTTGATCTGCGTGAACGGCCGCGAGCCGAAGAACTTCTTGGCCGACAGGGGCGAGGGGTGCGCGCCCTTGACCACCGCGTGCCGGGTCTCGTCGATCAGCGGCAGCTTCTTCTGCGCGTAGTTCCCCCAGAGGACGAACACCGCCGGGTCGGGGCGCTCGGCCACCGCCCGGATCACCGCGTCGGTGAACTTCTCCCAGCCCCGGCCCTTGTGCGAGTTGGCCTCGCCGCCGCGGACCGTGAGCACCGCGTTGAGCAGCAGCACCCCCTGACGGGCCCACGGCATCAGGTAGCCGTTGTCCGGGACCGGGGTGCCGAGCTCCTCGTGCATCTCCTTGTAGATGTTCCGCAGGGACGGCGGGATCCGCACCCCGGGCCGGACCGAGAAGCACAGGCCGTGGCCCTGGCCCTCGCCGTGGTACGGGTCCTGACCGAGGATCAGGACCTTGACCCGGTCGTACGGCGTGGCGTCCAGCGCCGCGAAGACCTCCTCGCGCGGCGGGTAGACGGGACCCTTCGCCCGCTCCTCCTCGACGAACTCCGTCAGCTCCTTGAACCAGGGCTGCTGCAGCTCGTCACCCAGAACCCCGCGCCAGGACTCGGGCAGCATGGCGATGTCGGTCACGTCAACGTCCTCACGATGTGTGGTCACTTGCAGGCCAGAACCTACAGGCGACCACTGACAACGCGCCCGGGAACGCCGGCTGCCCGGCTGCCTACCAGGCGGTCTTGCGGTGCAGTTCCCACATCATCATGATCGTCGACGGGTCCAGGGCCCGCTCGGCGCCCGAGACGTCCCGGCTGGCCGCCACGTACTGCCGGCCCTGCCACAGCGGCAGCAGCCGCGCGTCGTCGACCAGGATCCGCTGGGCCTCCTCGAACTCCTTCTCCACGTTCGCGCGGTCGCTCTCGCGGCGCGAGCGGGGCAGCAGGTCGCCGGTGATCTCGGGGGCCGGGTAGGGCGTGCCGAGGGCGTTCTGCTCGCCGACGAACGGCGCGATGAAGTTCTCGGCGTCCGGGAAGTCGGGGAACCAGCCTCGTCCGAAGACCGGGTACTCGCCCTTCTGGTAGCCCCCCACGTAGGTCTTCCAGGGGCGGCTCTTGAGGCTGATCGAGAACAGGCCCGAGTCCTCCAGCTGGCGTTCGAGCTCCTTGAACTCGGCGGCGGTCTCGGAGCCGTAGCGGTCGCTCGTGTACCAGAAGGTGAGCGGGACCTTCTGGTTGATGCCGGCCTCGGTGAGGATCTTGCGGGCCTTGGCCACGTCCGGGTCGCCGTAGTCGTCGAAGAAGCCCGTGGTGTGGCCGGTGAGGCCCTTGGGGACCATGGAGTAGAGCGGGTCGACGGTGTCCTTGTAGACCTTGTGGGCGATCGCCGCCCGGTCGACGACCTGCGCGATGGCCTGGCGCACCGGCTTCTTGTTCGCCCAGGGGTCCTTCGGGTTGAACACCAGGTAGTTGATGTCCGTGCCGGTGCCCTCGACGAGCTGGATCTCCTCCTCCTTGGAGGTCTTGCTCTGCAGGTCGACGACGTCCCCGGCGGCCAGACCGCGGTAGGTCACGTCGATCCGCTTGTCCCGCAGGGCCTCGACCATCTCGCCGGAGTCCTGGAAGTAGCGGATGGTGACCGCGTCGTTCCGGCGCTCGGCGAAGCCCTGGTAGGCGTCGTTCTTGACGAGGACGGCTTCCTCGCCCTCGTCGTAGGAGTCGAGGGTGTACGGCCCCGAGCCGACGACGTCGGTGCTCTTGCGCAGGCCGTCGGCCGGGTAGTCCTTCGGGGAGACGATGGACATCGCGGGCGTGGCGAGGACGAACGGGAAGGTGGCGTCGGGCTTGTTGAGGTGGAAGACCACCTCGCGGTCGTTCGGCGCCTGGACCCGTTCGAGGCTGCCCAGCAGACCGGCGGGCCCGCCGTTGACGTTGATCTTGCGGATCCGGTCGAACGAGTACTTCACGGCCTGGGCGTCGAGCGCCTCGCCGTTGGAGAACTTCAGGCCCTCGCGCAGCTCACAGCGGTAGACCTGGTTCGACGAATCGCTGAACTCGCAGCTCTCGGCGGCGTCCGGCTGGGGCGTGGTCTCGCCGACGGGATAGCTCAGCAACGTCTGGTAGATGTTGCGGAACAGTTCCCAGGAGCTGTCCCAGGAGGCGGCGGGATCGAGCGTGCTGGGAGAACTGGTGGTGCCGACGACGATCGGCCCCGCGTCGTCCGGGGTGTCGGACGACAGCACGCCGCATCCGGCGACCAGGGACGATATGGACGCGATGGCCGCCACCCGCCGCAGGCATCGGTTCCGGTTGAACACGCGCACGCTCCTCGATCTGCCATACCAAGGGTCGGCAGACCATACCGCAGTGCCGGGGCGGCTGACCCTCCCTGGAACATGACTTCTTGATCGATAAACCTTTGACGACGTTGTCATCGCCTTTTGCGGCCTTTTTACGTCGACACGGGCGCCCCTCGCGTCAAGGAGCGCCCGTGCCGGTCGAGTACGCGCGGGTCAGCCGGTGCCGGCGTTGAGGAAGATGCCGCCGTCCACGACGAGCGTCTGGCCGGTGACCCAGTCGGACTGCTCGGAGGTGAGGAACGCGGCCGCGCCCCCGATGTCGGAGGGCACGCCGAGCCGGCCGAGCGGGTAGGCCGCCGCGGCCTCCTCCTCCCGGCCCTCGTACAGGGCCTGGGCGAACTTGGTCTTCACCACGGCCGGGGCGATCGCGTTGACCCGCACCCGGGGCGCGAACTCGTGCGCGAGCTGCACGGTCAGGTTGATCATCGCCGCCTTGCTGACGCCGTAGGCGCCGATGAACGGCGAGGGCGACAGGCCCGCGACGGAGGCGATGTTGACGATCGCGCCGCCGTTGTCCTTCTGCCAGGCGTGCCAGGTCTTCTGCGCGAAGCCGAGCGCCGAGACGACGTTGGTCTCGAACACCTTGCGCGCCACGTTCAGGTCGAGGTCGGCGATCGGGCCGAAGACCGGGTTGGTGCCGGCGTTGTTGACCAGGAAGTCGACGCGGCCGAAGGCCTCCATCGCCCGTTCGACGGCGACGGTCTGGTGGGCCTCGTCGTGCGCCTTGCCGGCCACGTGGACCGCGCGGTCGGCGCCGAGCCGCTCGACGGCCTCCTTGAGGGCGTCCTCGTTGCGGCCGGTGATGACGACACGGTCGCCGCGCGCGACGAGCGCCTCGGCGACGCCGTAGCCGATGCCGCGGCTGGCGCCCGTGACGAGGGCGACCTTGCCGGAGAGTTCCACGGAAGTCATGTTCTGGGTCCCTTAGTCGAGCGGTCCGCCGGCCACGTACAGCACCTGGCCGGAGACGAACCCGGCGGCCTCGCCGGTGAAGAAGGCGATGGCGTTGGCGATGTCCTCCGGCTCACCGACCCGGGCGACCGGGATCTGGGTGGCGGCGGCGGCCTTGAAGTCCTCGAAGCCCATCCCGACCCGGTCGGCGGTGGCCTTGGTCATCTCGGTGGCGATGAAGCCGGGGGCGACGGCGTTGGCGGTCACGCCGAACTTGCCGAGCTCCTTGGCGAGGGTCTTGGTGAAGCCCTGCAGACCGGCCTTGGCGGCGGAGTAGTTGACCTGGCCGCGGTTGCCGAGCGCGGAGGACGAGGACAGGTTGACGATCCGGCCGAAGCCGGCGTCGACCATGTGCTTCTGGCACGCCTTGGACATCAGGAAGGCGCCGCGCAGGTGCACGTTCATGACGGTGTCCCAGTCGGAGACGCTCATCTTGAACAGCAGGTTGTCACGCAGCACGCCCGCGTTGTTGACCAGGATCGTCGGCGCGCCGAGCTCCTCGGTGATCCGCGCGACGGCCGCCTCGACCTGCGCCTCGTCCGAGACGTCGCAGCCGACCGCGACGGCCTTGCCCCCGGCGGCGGTGATCTTCTCGACGGTGTCCTTGCAGGCGGCCTCGTCGAGGTCGAGCACGGCGACCGCGCGGCCCTCGGCGGCCAGTCGTACGGCGGTGGCGGCGCCGATGCCGCGCGCGGCACCGGTGACGACGGCGACCCGCTGCTCAGTGGTGGACATGACTCGTTCTCCTCAGGTGAGCGACCGCTTAGTACCTTCAGTGGGTGTGACGCTAGAAGCCCTGGCACGCGGTGTCAACGGCCGGGCGCGGCATGTGATCCATCACCCGCGCCGACCTGCCCGGCACAGCGCCGAGGAACACCCGAACGGCCCAGGACCGCAGGTCGCCGCCGTCCGCCCCGTCCTAGCGTCGGAGCGCGAGCCCCACGTGGCCGGAAAGGAGGCGCACCATGCGCCGTCGTACCGGTGTCATCGGCACGCTGTTCGCGATCGCCGCGATCGTGCCCTTGTCCGCCCCCGCCCATGCCCAGCCGGACCGGGACTGCCGCGATTTCGCCTTCCAGGAGGACGCGCAGGCCGTGTTCGACGCGGATCCGCGCGACCCGCACCGGCTGGACGAGGACCGGGGCCCGGACGACGGCATCGCGTGCGAGGCGCTGCCGCGCCGCGGCACGGGGATCATCTCCCCCACGTCGCCGGCCCGGCCGTCCGCCTCGGTGAGCGCCACACCGGCCACGACGCCGGCCACCCCGGTCACGCCGGTCACGCCCGCAACGCGAACGCCCGGGGCCACCACACCCGCCGCCGCCACCCCGTCGCAAGGCGTGCGGGGCGGCGTCGGAGGCGCGGTCGCCTCGGGTCCGACCGACTGGGACGTCGGCCTGGGCCTGACGTTCGCCGTGGGCGCCTCGCTCATGGCCGGTTACCTGATCAAGCGCCGCCGCAGGCGCTGACCGACGAGCACCCACCGCCCGCGGCTAGCGCACCAGCAGGTCCAGCAACCGCTCCGTCTCCGCCGCCGGATCCGTGGTCAGGCCCGTGTGCACGGGGCCGGGCTGGACGATCGTGGAGCGGGGTGCGACGAGCCAGCGGAAGCGGCGGCCCGGGTCGTCGGCCGCCGCCTGGCCGGCCGCCGTGCCGCCCGCGCAGACGCCCTCCACCGCGCGCAGCGCGGCCCGGACCCCGGCCACGTCCGCCTGCGGGTCGAGGGCGAGCAGCCGGGCCTCGTCCAGGTGGGTGCGCGCGCCGACGTAGGCCTCGGCCCGGCAGTAGACGAGCACCCCGGCGTTGATGCACTCGCCCCGCTCGACGCGCGGGACGACGCGCAGGAGCGCGTACTCGTACACCTGGCGGTCGCGCGGGCCGCCCCTGATGATGTGCCGGTCGTTCACTGGATCCCCTGGATGCGCTCGTGGATGACGGCGGCCCGGGCGAGCAGCGGCCGCGCGTAGGCCCGCCTGAGGTCGTCCGGCGTGTCGAAGCCCGGCTCGCCGGCGAGCCAGGCGTCCGGGACGCTCGCGGTGACCTCCGCGAGGAGTTCCTCCGTGACCCGGGGCGCCAGCGCGGCCGCCGCGGCGGCGACGTCCGGCGCGAAGGGCGCCAGCGCGTGGTCGGAGGCGTCGTACGGACGGCCCGCGGAGGCTTCGGCGCCGCGCCAGTTGTGGTGCCAGATCACGGTCGCCCCGTGGTCGACGAGCCACACCTCGCCCCGCCACATCAGCAGGTTGGGGTTGCGCCAGGACCGGTCGACGTTGTTGACCAGGGCGTCGAACCAGACGATCCGCCCGGCCTCCTCGGGGCTCACCCGGAAGGCGAGCGGGTCGAAGCCGAGCGCGCCGGAGAGGAAGTCCATGCCGAGGTTGGTGCCGCCGCTGGACCGCAGCAGCCCCTGCACCTGCTCGTCGGGCTCGCCCAGCCCGAGGTCCGGGTCGAGCTCGACGGTCACCAGACGCGGCACCCGCAGCCCGAGCCGGCGGGCCAGTTCCCCGCAGACCACCTCGGCGACGAGCGTCTTGCGCCCCTGTCCCGCGCCGCTGAACTTCAGGACGTAGGTGCCGAAGTCGTCGGCCTCGACCAGGCCCGGCAGCGAACCGCCCTCGCGCAGCGGCGTGATGAAGCGGGTCGCGATCACTTCCTTGAGCATCGCCCCAGGTTACTGACGCACCGGCCGGCTCTCGCACCGGCACCGCTGCGGTGCACGGCAAACCGACAGCGAACCGACAGCGAGGTTTGGTGCACAGCCGCCTCCGCGCGGGTCAGGATTTCGACACCGTCTGAACAGGCGGTCCGCCGGGCCCGTACCTCCCGGCAGATCATCGCAACCCTCCCGAAGGGAAACGCCAGTATGACCAGCGCATCGCTCCAGCCCGCATCGGGACCGGCCCGTCGTACCGTCGTGGCGGCGGCCGGAGCGGCGGGCCTCGCCGTCGCGCTGACCGCCTGCGGAGGCTCGGACGACGGCTCGTCCGGCTCCGCGGACTCCTCCGGCACCGCCCAGGGCGACCAGGGGGCGGGCAGCACCCCGTCGGGCGGAGAAGGCGGCGCCGGCTCCGCTCTCGCGTCGACCGCGGACATCCCCGAGGGCGGCGGCAAGGTGTTCGCCGAGCAGAAGGTGGTCGTGACGCAGCCGACCGCGGGCGAGTTCAAGGCCTTCTCGGCCACCTGCACCCACCAGGGCTGCGCGGTGAAGAGCATCGCCGACGGCGTCATCAACTGCCCCTGCCACAACAGCAACTTCTCGATCACCGACGGCAGTGTGAAGAGCGGTCCGGCGACCAAGCCGCTGCCGGAGATGAAGATCACTGTCGACGGGGACTCGATCACGCTCGCCTGAGGCCGTCACGCGGACGCGTCAGGCACGCCAGCACCTCGTCCGTGGTCGCGACCGTGGCGACCAACGCGAGGGTGTGGCGGATCATCGCGGGGGTGTACGCGCAGGGCACTCCCGCGATGGCGTCCGCGGGGACGACGGCGGTGTAGCCGCGGTTGACGGCGTCGAACACGGCGTTGGGGACGGCCACGTTGGCCGACACCCCGGTGACGACCACGGTGCGGACGCCCAGGTTGCGCAGCAGCGGGTCGACGTCGGTGCCCTGGATCGGCGACAGCCCGTGCAGGCGCCGTACCACCAGGTCCTGCTCGGCGACCTCGATCGGGGCGGCCACGCGCACCGCCGGCGTGCCGGACAGCTGCTGGACGGGCAGGCGTCCCGCGGCGCGGAAGAGGCGGGCGTTGCGGCTCGCGCCGCGGCCGTCGGGGCGGCGTTCGGCGACGGCGTGGACGACCTGGACGCCGGCCCCGTGCGCGGCGGCCACGAGCCGTGCGACGTTGCCGAGCATCCCGCCGGAGCGTGCCGCGTCGGCGAGTTCGGGCAGCGCGCTGTGCTCTCCGACGACGCCTTCCTGGCACTCGACGGTGAGCAGCGCGGTGGTCCGCGGATCGAGGAGTTCGCTGAGCGCTTCGTACGAGGGCACGGCTTTCCCCTGTCGCCGGCGACCGGTCGGGCGAGCGTAGCCACCGTTGCGCACGGACGGAAGAGAACCCATGCTTTTTCTGACGTGATGTCAGAGGATCACCTCTGGCACGACGTGAGAGAAGGAATGAGGCGGAGCATGACCGTCACGCAGCAGCGCCGGGGCCGGAAGATCATGATGACGCCGGGTGAGCTGGACGACTTCCTCGGCACGCAGCGCACCTGCCGGGTCGCCACGGTCTCGGCCGACGGCGCGCCGCACGTGAGCACGCTGTGGTTCGCCTGGGACGGCACCTCGATGTGGCTGTACTCGGTCGTGCGCTCCAAGCGGTGGACCGATCTGCGGCGCGATCCGCGCGTGGCGATCGTGGTGGACACCGGCGAGGAGTACGACGAGCTGCGCGGCGCCGAGCTGTCGGGCACCGTCCAGTTCGTCGGGGAGATCCCGCGCACGGGCGAGCTGTGCGCCGAACTCGACGTCCCCGAGACGCTGTTCGCACGGAAGAACTTCGGCCTGGAGGAGATGCCGCACGACGGCCGGCACGCCTGGCTGCGGCTGACCCCGCAGAAGATCGTCTCCTGGGACTTCCGCAAGCTGGCCGGCCGGTAGCGCCCCGGTGGGCGGTCAGCCCACGCTCTGCCCCGCCTCCCGCAGTGCCTGCACCGCGGCCCGGATCGACGGGCGGCGGTCGGCGTCCGCGCGCCAGACGACATACACGTGCCGCCGCACCCGCTGGCTGACCGGGACCGTCACGACCCCGTCGGGCACCGGGTGGCGGCCCAGCAGCGGGGCGATGCACACCCCGAGGCCGGCGGCGACCAGCCCGAGCTGGGTGTGGGTCTCGGCCGCGCGGTGGCCGACGATGGGCTCGATGCCCTTCGAGCGGAGCGTGAACATCAGCCACTCGTGGCAGAACTCGCCGTCGCCCCAGGTGATCCACTCGTCGTCGGCGAACTCGCCGAGGTCCACCTCCGCGCGTCCCGCGAGCCGGTGGTCCACCGGCATGGCCACGTCGGCCGGATCGTCCAGAATGGACGCCTTGACCAGGCCTTCGGGCAGCGCCATCGGCTTGTTGTACCAGTCGAGCACGACGGCGAGGTCCAGGTCACCGCGGACCACTCCGGCGATGCCCTGCTCCGGCTCCAGCTCGCAGGAGCGCAGCCGGAGGCCGGGGTGCCGCTCGCGCAGTGCGGACAGCGCCTGCGGGAACAGGCCGCGGGCGGCGGTCGGGAACGCCGCCAGTCTGAGCTCGCCGACGACCTGCCCGCGCTGCGCCTCCAGATCGGACTGGGCGAGTTCGACCTGGGACAGGATCCGCGCCGCGTGCTCGGCGAGCAGCCGGCCGGCGTCGGTGAGCCGCACGCCCCGGCCGTTCTTCGCGAGGAGCTGCTGACCGACCTCGCGCTCCAGCTTGGACAGCTGCTGGGAGACGGCGGAGGTCGTGATGTGCAGGCCCTCGGCGGCACCGCTGACCGAGCCGTGCCGGGCGAGGGCGTCGAGGGTGCGCAGGCGCTCCAGGTTCAACATGTAAGCAATGCTACGCAATATCGCGTGCGAATTCTCGATTGTGCTACGAGGTTCGGTCCCGCATCGTGTTCTCCATGAGCACCGTCACCATCTCGCCCGGCCGGGCCGCCTCCGTCCCGCCCGCACCGTCCCGCCGCCGTCTCGACTGGCGGCTCCGCTTCGCCGCCCTGTCGCTGATCTGGGGTTTCAGCTTCCTGCTGATCAAGGTGGGCACCGAGGGGTACGCCCCGTTCCAGGTGACGCTCGGCCGGCTGGTGTTCGGCACGGCGGTGCTGGCGGCGGCGATGGCGGTCCGGCGTGAGCGGCTGCCGCGCGGCGCACGCACGTGGGGTCATCTCACGGTCGCCGCGTTCCTGCTCAACGCCCTGCCGTTCTCGCTGTTCGCGTACGCGGAGCTGACGATCCCGTCCACGCTGGCGGGCATCTGCAACGCGACCTCGCCGCTGTGGGGCATGGCGCTGTCGCTGGTGGCCCTGTCGGAGGACCGCCCGACCCGGGTGCGGGTGGCGGGGCTCGGGCTGGGCTTCCTGGGCGTGCTGACCGTGCTGGGCGCCTGGCAGGGCTTCCACGGCCTGGACGCCACGGGCACGGCGCTGGCCCTGCTGGCGTCCCTCAGCTACCCGGTCGGCTGGATCTACGTCCGCCGCACCCTGGCGGGCACCGGCCACTCGCACCTGTCGATGACCGGCGCGCAGCTGCTCCTCGCCACGGTGCAGCTGGCCGTGGTCACCCCGCTGTTCACGACCCTGCCCGGCAGCCTCTCCGTCGGTCCCCTGCTGGCGATCGCCGCCCTCGGCGCCCTCGGCACCGGCCTCGCGGTACTTCTCCAGTACGGCCTGGTCGACGAGGTCGGCCCGACGACCGCCCAGATGGTCACGTACTTCATCCCCGTCATCGCCACGGCCGCGGGCGTGGCGATCCTCGGCGAGTCCCTCGTCTGGTCGACCCCGGTCGGTGCGGTGATCGTCCTGGCGGGGGCGGCACTGACGCAGGTGCGGCCGAAGCCGCGGGCGGTTGCTCAGACGTAGCCGCGCTGCGGGGCCGGGCCGAGGGCCGAGGCGATCGCGTCGGCCAGGGCCTCGGTCTCCCGCTCGGTGAGCGTGGAGACGGTGACCCTGATGCCGGGCGGCGCGCTCATCCGGAAGCGGGCGCCGGGCGCGACGGCCCAGCCGGCGTGCAGCAGCCGCGCGACCGCCCCGGTCTCGTCCGGCACGGGCACCCACACGTTCATGCCGCTGCGCCCGTGCGCCGCGATGCCTCGCAGACCGAGCGCGCCGATCAGCGCGTCCCGCCGCCGCCCGTACGCGGCCGCCACCTCGCGCGTGTCGACGGCGCCGTCGGCCCACAGCCGCACCAGGGCCCGCTGCATCAGCCGGCTCACCCAGCCGGGCCCGAGCCGCTGCCGGCCGCGGACCCGGTCGACGGTGACGTCGTCCCCGGTGAGCAGCGCCAGGCGCAGATCGGGGCCGTAGGCCTTGGCTGCCGAGCGGACGAACGCCCAGTGGCGGGTGGTCCCGGCCAGCGGGTGGAGCGGCACGTCGACGATGCCGTGGCCGTGGTCGTCCTCGATGAGCAGCACCTCGGGGTGCGCGTGGAGCAGGGCGCGCAGGGCACGCGCGCGCGGGCCGCTCACCGCCGCGCCGGTCGGGTTCTGCGCCCGGCCGGTGACGATCAGGGCGCGCACTCCGGCCTCCAGGGCCCGGCGCACGTCGTCCGGGCGCGGTCCCTCGTCGTCGACGCCGACGGGGACGGTGCGCAGTCCGAGCGCCGGTACGAGATCCAGGGTGCGGCCCCAGCCGGGGTCCTCGACGGCGACGGTGTCGCCGGGTTTGAGGTGGGCCGCGAGCACCCGCTCGACCCCGTCCAGGGCGCCGGAGACCACGGCGAGGGGCCCGTCCGGTACCCCGTCGGCGTCGAATCCGGCGCGGGTGAGCCGGGCCAGCTCCGGGTCCAGCGGGTCCGCTCCGTAGAGCACCGGCGCGCGATCGCCCTCGGCGGCGGCCGCCGCGAACGCGCCGGCGAGCGGCGGCAGCAGAGCCGGGTCCGGGTTGCCGTTCGCCACGTCCCGCACGCCCTCGGGGACGTCGACCCGGATGTGGTCCCGCCCGGTCGTGGCCGGCGCCGGGCGCACCCGGCTGCCGCGCCGGCCGGCGGTCTCGATGACACCGCGCTCGCGCAGGGTCCGGTACGCGGCCGCGACCGTGTTGGGATTCACCCCGAGCCGCTCAGCCAACTCCCGCATGGGCGGCAGCAGTTGCCCCGGCCTCAGCTCACCGGTGCCCACCGCCCGCTCCACGCTCGCGGAAATGTCCGCTGCACGACGCCCACTGATCGGATACTCTCCTAGCACAAAACACATTATGCACTAGTGCAATGAGGAGTGCCATGCAGGGGACCGCCCGGACGCCGTCGCCGTCCGAGACCGCCTATACGCCGACCGACCGCACCGTCCCCACACGCTCCCCCGACCGGGCCTCGTACGACAGGGACCTGGTGCACGCGATACTCGACGAGGCCTACGTCTGCCACCTCGGCTTCGTCCGCGACGGTGCGCCCGTCGTGCTGCCCACGCTGTACGCCCGGGTGGGCGAGACGCTCTACGTGCACGGCTCGACGGGCTCACGCCCGCTGCGGGCGGCCGGCCAGGCCGACCCGGGGCTGCCGGTCTGCCTGACCGTCACCCACGTCGACGGTCTGGTCCTGGCCCGCTCGGCCTTCCACCACTCGATCAACTACCGCTCGGTGGTGGTGCACGGCGTCGCCCGCGACGTCACGGACCCCGGGGAGAAGCGCCGGGCCCTGGACGCCCTGGTCGACCATGTCGTCCAGGGCCGCTCCGCGGACTCGCGCCCGGCCAACAAGAAGGAGCTGGCCGCGACGGCCGTGCTCCGCCTGGACCTCGACGAGGTCTCCGCCAAGCTCCGCACCGGCGGCGTGAACGACGAGCCGGAGGACCTCGCGCTCCCCCACTGGGCCGGAGTCGTGCCGGTCCGCAAGACGTACGGCACCCCGGTCCCCGACCCCGACCTGTCCGCGGACACGGCACTGCCGGACTACCTCCAGGGCAGGTGACCCCCTAGGGACGCGGAGAACGCGACCAGGCGGTGGCCCGCGGCCGACGCCGGACGAGCACCACCCGCGCCGCGGGCGTCCGCGCCTCCCCCACGGCCAGTCCCGCCACCGACCCCAGCAGCAACAGGGTTCCGGCCACCGTCGCCAGCGTCAGCCGCTCGTCGAGCAGGACGACGGCCAGCACCGCCGCGCTCACCGGTTCCAGCAGCATGATCACCGACACGGTGGCGGACCGGACGACCGCGGCGCCCGCGAAGTAGAGACCGTAGGCGAGGGCGGTGGGCACGGCGGCGACGTACGCCAGCAGCACCAGCAGCCGCACGGGCTCGGCGGTGTGCGGCACGAGCCCCTCGGCGAGGGCGAACGGCAGCAGGCACAGGCTCGTCACGGCGAACGCCTCGACGCTCGTCCGGGAGGCGTCGGCCGCGCCGTCCCGGCCCCACCGCCGGGTCAGCAGCGTCATCACGCTGTACCCGGCCGCGGACAGCAGCGCCAGCAGCACTCCCGTGGGCCGTACGGTCGCGCCACCGCCGCCCAGGACCAGGACCCCGAGCCCGGCCAGGGCGCCCACGACGGCGGCCGCCCCGCCCCGGCCCAGGCGTTCGGCCAGGGTCAGCCGCGCGCCGAGCGCGATGAGCACCGGCCCTGCGCCCAGGGTCACGACGGTGGCGACGGCGAGACCCGTCGCGGCGACGGCCGCGAAGTAGGCCGTCTGGAAGACCGCGAGCCCGAGGCCGGTGACCCCGGCCCGCACCGCCCGGCGCCCCAGCGGCTCGCGTACCGCCGGCGCGGTGCGCGGCCGCACCAGGCGCGCGGCGAGCAGCAGCACCAGACCGGCGGCGCAGCGCCAGAACGAGAGGGCGACGGGCCCCAGGTCGCTGGCCCGGTAGACCAGGGAGGCGGCCGCGCCCGCGGTGCCCCAGGCGACACCGGCCACGATCAGATAGAGGAGGCCTCGCCCGATGGGCAGGCCGGAGGCAGTGTTCGACACGTGTGTTCTCTCCGCAGACGCGCACGGCACGCCGCGGCCCGGGGGCGGCGGCGGGTGCGCGGAAGTTCGGGAAGGGCCCCGGATCGGTCGTGATCAGCGGGGTCCGCGGACTTCGTCTGCGGGCAGCACCGTTCGGCCCGGCGAGAGCGCCGGGCGCGGATTCCGGAGGGCCCGCCTCAGGCGGCCGGAGGCGGAAGAACGAGCGCGGTCGAAGGCATGATCGCCACCCTATGCGCTGGTTCCGCGCCGGGACAATTCCCTTTCCGGGCCGCCGCTCGCCACCGGCTGCCCGGAGGACTTCGCGGGCGTCGAGGACTGCGCGATGAACGCGCCCACCAGCACGATCACCCCGCCGGCGAGCTGCGGCGCCGACAGGTGCTCGCCGAGCAGCACCCAGGCCAGGACCGTGGCGATGACCGCTTCGAGACAGGCCACGACCCCGGCGACCTGCGGGGAGAGCCGGCGCACGGAGATCACGCCGGTGACGTAGGCGACGACCGTGGCGACGAGGACGATCCAGCCGAGCAGGACCACGGCGCTGACGGGTGTGCCGTCCATGCGCGCGGTACCGCTCAGCACGGACCAGTCCATGGTCCACGGCCGGGCGACGACGGTCAGCACGGCGGCGCCGACGAGCAGGCCGTAGGCGATGACACCCAGCGGGTCGGGGGCCTCGTCGCCGGCGTCGCTGCCCTGGTCGGACAGGACGAAGTAGCCGACCTGGCAGCAGGCCGCGCCGAGCGCGAGCAGCAGCCCCAGGGCGTCGAAGCGCAGGCCCGACCACACCTCGACGACGCACGCGAGGCCGCCGACGGCGAGCACGACACCGACCGCGGCGGCACGGGTCACGGGCCGCCGCTGCACGAACCTCACCCAGCCCAGCACCAGGGCGGGCGCCAGGTACTCGATGAGCAGGGCCACCCCGACCGGGATGCGGGAGAGCGCCGCGAAGTAGCAGGCCTGGACACCCGCGACGGCCAGCAGGCCGAAGCCGGCGAGCAGCCCGGGGCGGCGGCGCAGCAGTCCGCGGTGGCGCACGGCGAGGGGCAGCATCACCAGGGCCGCCCCGGCCACCCTCAGCCACACCACGTGCAGCGGGTCGAGGCCCGCTTCGATCAGCGGCTTGGCCGCGACACCGGATCCGCCGAAGGCGACCGCGGACAGGAGCGCCAGGCCGAGGCCCATCCCCCTGCCGCGTCCGCTCGGGCTGCTGTCAGACGTAGGCACCGGCACATGATGACAGGCCATGACAGGAGCGTCATCCCCTATGGCACCTGTCTCACTGCCTGGACGGCCGGACGGACCGGCTCAGTGAGTGGCTTCGCCGCACTCCTCGGTGACGCCCGCCCAGCCGTCGAGCCGCGCGAGGACGGCGCGTGCGTCGATCCCGGCCCGCTGGAGCACCTCGACCGCACGGGCCTGCGGGTCGACGACGATCGCCGCGAGCAGGTCGGTGCCCCGGGCCGGTCCACCGCGCCCGGCGGCACGGGCGCGGGCGCATTCCATCGAGGCCGCGGCCAGCGGCGAGAAGCCCGTGCTCCCGCTCACCACGGGGACGGTCCCGGAGTCCTCGACGCCGCTCTGCCAGCGCAGGCCGTAACCGATGCTGCGCTGCACGAGATAGCCGAGGAGCCGCGCGAGTTGCGGCCCGTCACCGACGACCGCACGGGCCTCGGGGTCGGACTCCAGCAGGGAGTGGAGCAGATGGGCGGTGTCGACCTGGCGGTCCCCGTCCCTGACCGCTCTGCGGCGGGCACCGCCGACCACCGAGGCCAGCTCGTCGCTGAGCCCGGCATCGTTGTCCGCGCGGTGGACGCCGGGCTCAGGGGCCGACTGGCGGGGGATACGGGATTGCACATCCCCCACCCCATCAGTCCCGCGGGCCGGGGGCATCCCCGGAGGGAAGCATCTTCGGCTCCCACGGGAAGTGGACACGGCCGACCGGAATCTCCTCCTTACGGAGGAGATCAGGCCGCCTCCCTCGCCGGGCCGGTGCGGCCGGCCCGGCGAGGTGGCCTCAGTCCTCGTCGGCGAGGATCAGGTACAGCTTCTTGCGGGCTTCGTTGATGACGCCGAGCGCCTTCTCCCGCTGCTCCTTGCTGCCGGTCTTCCAGACCTGGCCGAAGGCCTCCATCAGGCCGAAACCGGCCTGACGGATCTCGCCCAGGGCTTCCCAGTCGACTCCGCGGGAGGCCTCCTCCCAGGGCGCCTCGGGGCCCTCGTCGGCGGCAGCGCGGCCCGCCTCGGTGAGCGAGAACAGCTTCTTGCCGCCCTCTGACTCACTGATGATCAGGCCCTCGTCCTCCAGCAGCTGCAGGGTGGGGTACACCGAGCCGGGGCTCGGCTTCCACGCGCCGCCGCTGCGTTCGGCGATCTCCTGGATCATCTCGTAGCCGTGCATCGGCCGGTCCTTCAGCAGGGCCAGGATCGAGGCCCGGACATCACCGCGCCGCGCCCTTCCCCTCGGCCCGCCGCGCCCTCGGCCGCCCCAGGGGCCGGGGCCGAACCCCGGGCCGCCAGGGCCTCCCCAGTTGGGCCCGCCGGGACCGAAGGGCCCGAAGGCCGCGCGCAGGCTCTCGAAACCGCCCCGGCCACCGTGACGTGGTCCGCCGTGACCGTGGCCGTGCTCGAATCCGTGGGTACGCATGGCAACCACTCCATTCCATCGTTGATCTGTCGCGATGCTTCAACGATATATCGGTAGCGCTGGGTCGGCAAGACCCGGCCCTCCGGCGCGCGCCGGACCGGACGCCACGGGATCGGTCCATGACGCTCGGACCCGGCCCCACGGAATCGGTCCACGACTCGCCCATTGGCCTTGGCCCGCGGCTTCACCGGGCCCCTAGCGTCAGCGGCATGCGGATCCGAATCGTCGACGCCTTCACCGATCGACCCTTCTCCGGCAACCCGGCCGGTGTCCTGCTCCTGGACGGCGCGGACGCCTTCCCGGACGACACCTGGCTGCAGCACGTCGCCCGCGAGGTCAATCACGCCGAGACGGCCTTCGCCCACCCCCTGGCGCCGGGCGGCGCGGCCGACTGGGCGCTGCGCTGGTTCACGCCGGCCACCGAGGTCGCCATGTGCGGCCACGCGACCCTGGCCACCGCCCACGTCCTGCGCGCCACCGGTGCCCACGAGGGCCCGGTGCGGTTCGCCACGCGCAGCGGCGTCCTCGTCGCCACGCCGGCGGACGACGGCTCCCTCACCCTGGACTTCCCGACGGCCCCGCTCACCCTGGTCGACCCGCCCGCCGGTCTGGCCGGAGCGCTCGGCACCGAGCCGCTCACGACCCTCGACACCGGCCCCCTCGTCGGCGACCTGCTGGTCGAGGTGGCCGACGAGAAGACCGTGCACGCCCTCGCTCCCGACCTGCGGACCCTCGGCGCCCACTCCGAGCGCGGTGTCATCGCCACGGCCCGCGCCGACGACCCGGATCGCGGCTACGACTTCGTCTCGCGCTGCTTCTTCCCGAACGTGGGCATCGACGAGGACCCCGTCACCGGCAGTGCCCACACCGCGCTCGCCCCGTTCTGGTCCGAGCGCCTCGGCCGCCCGGCCCTCACCGGCCTCCAGGCCTCGTCCCGCGCGGGCCGCGTCCGCACGGAGCTGCGCGGCGACCGCACTCTGCTCACCGGCCACGCGGTCACGGTCATCGACGGCGACCTGCTGGCCTGAGACCGACGAAGGGGCGTACGACGCCGTCGTACGCCCCTTCCGCGATATCTCACGCCGTCGGCAGCCAGCCCACCTTGCCCGCCAGCAGCCCGTAGCCCACGAACGCCCCGATGTCGAGCAGCGAGTGCGCCACCACGAGCGGGCCGACACGGCCCCAGCGGCGGTACAGGTGGACGAAGACCAGGCCCATGACCAGGTTCCCGATGAACCCGCCGATGCCCTGGTAGAGGTGGTAGGAGCCGCGCAGGACGGAACTGCCCACCAGCGCGGCCGTCGGCGTCCAGCCCAGCTGGCCCATACGGCGCAGCAGGTAGCCGACGACGATGACTTCCTCCAGTACGGCGTTCTGGATCGCGGCGAGGATCAGCACCGGGTACTTCCACCACACCTCCGGCAGCGCCTCGGGCACGACCGTGAGGTTGAACCCGAGCCCCCGGGCCGCCAGGTAGAAGGCGATGCCCGTGCTGCCGATGACCGCCGCGATCACGGCCCCGCGCCCGAGATCGGACCAGGGGCGGGTGCGGTCGAAGCCGATCGTGCGCAGGCTCGCCCGTTCGCGCAGCAGGAAGTGCGCGACGAGCGCGACCGGCACCAGGGCCGTGGTGATCCCGAAGAGCTGCCAGGCGAGGTCGAGCCAGGGGCGGCCGGGTGCGGCCGAGGCGTTCATCGTGGCCGCTTGGTCCTTCAGCCCGCCCGGCCTGGTCACCGACCCGATGAAGCTGATCAGCGCGGAAACGCCGCTCGCGCCCAGCGACAGCGCGAGGACCAGCAGCGTCTCGTTGCGGAGCATCCGCCGCGAGAGCCCCTGCTGGGGAATGGAACCGTCCGCCGGGCTCGCCTCCGCCTGCACCCCTGCCTCCACTTCACCGACCTGTCGGATCAGTATGGCGGCAGGGGGTCGCCGGCCCGCGGGCGCGTCAGCCCAGCGACACCGGCTCCGGCAGTCCCACCGGCCAGGTGTGCACCGGGTCGCCCTTGTGCATCAGTTCGCGGTAGCGCCGGGTCGTGGCGGCCAGGGCCTCCTCCCGGCCGAGGCCGGCGTCGAGTGCCTGGTGGAAGGTCGCGGACTGCCAGCTCGCCCCGTTCGTCCGGCGCCGGCAGCGCTCCTCGATCACGCCCAGGTACAGATCGCGGTCGGCCGGCTCGACGCCCCAGGCGTCCAGTCCCGCCTCGGCGAGCGGCAGCAGTTCGTCGCGGACCAGGCTCACCGCGTCGACCTCGGTGGTGCCGCCGTACCGGCCGCGCCGGGGCCAGGTGAAGCGGGCCTCGATGCCGTCCTTGCACGCCGCGTCGAAGTTGGCCGCGGCCGCCTCGAAGGGCAGCCGGGTCCACACCGGCCGGGCCTCCTCGGCGAGGGCGCGGACGACGCCGTAGTAGAAGGCGGCGTTGGCGACCACGTCGATCACGGTGGGCCCGGCGGGCAGGACGCGGTTCTCCACGCGCAGGTGCGGGACGCCGTCGGCGACGTCGTAGACCGGACGGTTCCAGCGGTAGATGGTGCCGTTGTGCAGGACGAGTTCCGCGAGCGTCGGGGTGCCGCCCCGGTCGATCACCTCCAGCGGGTCCTCGTCGTCACAGATCGGCAGCAGCGCCGGGTAGTAGCGCAGGTTCTCCTCGAAGAGGTCGTACGCCGACTCCACCCAGCGCTCCCCGAACCAGGTGCGCGGACGCACGCCCTGGGCCTGCAGCTCGGGCGGGCGGGTGTCGGTCGACTGCTGGAACAGCGGGGGCCGCGACTCGCGCCACAGCTCCCGGCCGAACAGGAACGGCGAGTTGGCCCCCACGGCGATCTGCGCGGCGGCGACCGCCTGGGCGGCGTTCCACACGTCGGCGAACCGCCCCGGCGTGACCTGCAGGTGCAGCTGCACGGACGTGCAGGCGGCCTCGGGCGCGATCGACTTCGAGGTGCAGGTGAGGTGCTCGACGCCGTCGATGTCGAGCGTGAACTCCTCACCGCGCGCGGCCACGATCTGGTCGTTCAGGAGCGTGTAGCGGTCGACGTCGGAGAGGTTCGACGACACCAGATCGTCCCGGTCGAGGGTCGGCAGGATGCCGATCATCACGACCCCCGCGTCGACCTCTCCGGCTTTCCGGTCGGCATATGCCAGTGACGTACGGAGTTCCTCCGCCAGGCGGTCGAATACGCGATCCCCCAATCGGTGCGGGGGGATGTTCACTTCCAGGTTGAACATGGCGAGTTCTGTTTGGAAATCGCGACTCGCGATCCGTTCCAGGACTTGCCCGTTCAACATTTTCGGCATGCCGTCCGCGCCTGCCAGATTCAATTCGATCTCGAGCCCCATGAGGTTCTTCGGGCGATCGAACCGCTGCTCCGCCAGGAGTCGCTCCAGCCCCGTCAGGCACTGACGCAGCTTGTCGCGGTAGCGCTGGCGATCGGACAGGTCGAACCGCCCTGCCACGACCTTCTCGCCCATCGACGTGTCCCTCCTCGGATGATCCGGCCGGGATCGGCCGTCGGCCTCCCGGTCAGGTGGAGGATGCCCAGCGAAAGCGATCGATAACGTCCCGGACGGACCCGCCGACCGCTACGCTGTCCATCTGTGACCGGTGGCACATTCACCCGGCATGACGCGCACGACAGGTTTCACGGCACCCGGAACTCGTGAAAAACGCCGACGAGAATGGGCCGACCGGTCCGCGGACATTCGCCGAGGTCATCGCCGCACACCACCGCCCGGAATCGGGATGATTCTCGCATATCGCCGACCGAATGTACCCTTGTTCTACTCACCGGAAACGGCTAGGCGAAACACAGTCTGAACCCGTGTCGTATAAACTCCGCGAACAAGGCAGAAGGTTGGCGCCCACGGTCGACGGGTCCTGCCGTCGAGGCGACGTTCGGCGGACCTCACCCCCCTCTCGTTCACGACCCCGGCCCCTGCCTCTCTGACCCTCGTGAGCTGACAGCGCCGTCCGCCCCCGCCCTCGCGCCACCGTGCCTTTGAATGAGAGGCGACCCACCATGCCGCTGCATGTCCCTCCGGCTCCCGCGCCCGCACTCCGTTCCGTCCTGACTGCGCTCTCCTCTCCCACCGCGGTCCGCGAAGCCCGAACTCCCGCCCTCCTCCGCAGCCAGGGGCCCGCCACTCCCGAGCTCCCCCTGCCCGTCCACGTCCTCGACCGGGTGACCGCCGAGGGCGTCTCCGCCACCCGGGTGGCCGGCTGGCGTTTCCTGATCCGCTGCGGCGACCGGGCCGTGGCCGCGGCGGACACCATGCTGACTCCCGACGGCTGGGCCTTCTCGCACTTCTTCGAAGGCCCGTACATCACCTCCACCGAGCGCGCCCTGCGCCAGGCCGAGACCATGCCGCAGGCGTACCAGCCCCGCCTGCTGTCGGTGCCCAGCCTGTACATGCTGACGCTCTGGCTGCACGAGGACAGCACCGCCGACGGTGCCGCCGGCCACCCCGCCGCCACCGACCTGCTCGTCCCGCTGGCGCCCGCCCCTCCCGGCATCGCGGCCCACCGCCCGCACCGCGTCGACGAACTCCTCCCGGTGCTGACCCACCGGGCCACTCCGCCACGGCTGCTCGGCTCACCCGCCTGAAACACCCCAGCGGACATACGTCTGCCGACCCCGCCGCCGAATTCCCGGCGACGGGGTCGGCTTTTTCCTGCCCACTCGATCGCTCTTACGAGCACCGAATAGCTCGTACGAGCCGAATAGGCCACCGACCCCGACGGACTAGCCCCATCAGGCCACTGCGAACCACCCGAAGTGACAGTCCAGTTGGGATGAACCGTCCGCGCGGGTGATGCGTCATGAACCTGTGAGAAGCGGTGCGGCGAAATCCCTGCGGATCGACGCCCGTGGGGCAACACTGGGTTCCGACGACTTATCACAACGGGGGGCGGCCATGAACGACACTTCTAGCCGCGGAACAGACACGACGACCGACTCATCGAACTCCCTCACATCGTCCACCACGACAGAGCGAAAGATCCCACCCATGTGCCAGCACCAGACACCGTGCCCGTCCGCCGACTCCGCCGACCGGGACTCCGCCCGACTCGTGGCGCACCACCCGGAGCAGGGCTGGAGCCTGCTGTGCAACGGCGTGCTGCTCTTCGAGGACACCGGTGAGCTCCTGCCGGACGGCAGGATCATCGCCCCGCACCGCCCCCTGGCGGGCAGCCAGGTGATGACGGCGGCCTGAGGTCGCCGGGGCGGGCACACGACCCCGCCCGCAGACATGAGGGGCCGGACGCGGGAGACGCCGCGCACCGGCCCCGACGCGTGTCCGGGCCCGGTCACTCGCCGTCACCGGCGGCGACGCCCCGCACTCCCGGCCCGTCTGGCTTCCCACGCATGCCGGTCTTCCGGAAGACTCCTGGAGGTTTCGCGATCACCGGGTGACGGAGGTGGGGGCAGTGCCGGCACGTGAGGCGGACGCCGGGGGCAGGGTCACGATCACGGAGATCGCCCGGCAGGCCGGAGTGTCCGTGCCCACTGTGTCCCGGGTCGTCAACGGCCGCTCCGACGTCTCGCCCCAGACCCGGGCCCGCGTCGAGGACCTGCTGCGCCGGCACGGCTACCGCAGGCGCCCCGCGCCGCCGGGCACCCGGGCGGCCCTGATCGACCTGGTCTTCAACCGTCTCGACAGCCCCTGGGCCGTCGAGATCATCCGCGGGGTGGAGGAGGTCGCGCACGCGTCCGGGGTGGGGACGGTCGTCTCGGCCCTCCACGGCCGGTCGGGGGACGCGCGCGACTGGATGCGCAACCTCCGTGCCCGGGCCTCCGACGGCGTCATCCTCGTCACCTCGGCGCTGGAGCCGACGCTCCACGAGGAGTTGCGGATCCTCGGCGTGCCGCTGGTGGTCGTCGACCCGGCGGGCACCCCCGCCCTGGACGTGCCCACCATCGGCGCCGCCAACTGGTCGGGCGGCCTCGCGGCCACCGAGCACCTGCTGTCCCTGGGGCACCGCCGGATCGGTCTGATCGCCGGGCCGCCGCGGCTGCTGTGCTCCCGAGCCCGGCTGGACGGCTACCACGCGGCCCTGGAAGGCGCCGGCATCGCTCCCGACCCGTCGCTCGTCGTCCCCGGCGACTTTCGCCCCGAGTCCGGGTTCACCGCCTGCAACGCCCTGCTCGACCTGCCCGAGCCGCCGACCGCGCTGTTCGCGGCCGGCGACCGGATGGCCCTCGGCGCCGTCGAGGCACTGCGCCGGCGCGGGTTGCGGGTGCCGCAGGACATGAGCGTGGTCGGTTTCGACGACCTGCCGGAGGTCCGCTGGTCGGCCCCACCGCTGACGACGGTCCGCCAGCCGCTGGCCGACATGGGCAAACTGGCCGCCCGCACGGTGCTCCGCCTCACCCACGGCGAATCCCCGGACACCCCACGGGTGGAGCTGGGCACCCGGTTGATGACCCGATCGAGCACCGCCCCGCCCCCGACCCGGCCCTGACCCACGGTCCCGAGCCGCAATCGCCGTGGGCCTGACGGTTCTGCCCGAGCCGCACCCCCCGTGCGCCGAACCTGACCGACCTGCCCGGGCCTCAGCCCCCGTGAACCCGGCCCGCCGCGCCCTCGGCTACCTCCCCCCGAGCGCCTCCCGCAGCGCGAAGTACGCCGGCTTCGGCAGCAGCTGCTCGTCCCACGGCAGGGCCGCGCCCTCGCCGGGGAAGAACGCGGGTATCCACGAGTACTTGTCCGTGTAGTCCCAGAGGGTGACGCCCACGCACCGGCGCACGGCCAGGCACGCCTCCGTCAGGTCCCGGTACCACTGGGCCTGCTGCGCCAGCTTCTCCTCGGTCGCCGGCAACTGCATCCGCACGTCGACCTCGGTGAGCGCGGTGTCGAGACCGAGCCGGGAGAAGCGGCGGAGGTTGTCCTCCAGCGTCGTGGGATAGCCGTACTGGAGGGCCAGATGGGCCTGGAAGCCGATGCCGTGCAGCGGGACGCGCTGGGCCTTCAGTTCCTTGGCCAGCCGGTGGTAGGCGTCGCTCTTGGGGCCGATCCCCTCGATGTTGTAGTCGTTGAGGTACAGCTTCACCCGCGGATCGGCCTGGTGGGCCCAGCGCAGCGCGTCGGCGATGTAGCCGGGGCCCAGCGTCTTGTAGAACACCGTCTCGCGGTACGTCCCGTCCTCGTTGAACGCCTCGTTGACGACGTCCCAGGCGAAGACCTTGCCCCGGTAGTGCCGCACCTCCGTCTGGATGTGCTTCTTCAGCACGGCTCTCAGCTCCGGGGCCGTCCACTCCCGCGCGGTGAGCCACTCGGGCAGCTGGCTGTGCCAGACCAGCGTGTGGCCGCGCACCTTCTGCCGGTTGGCACGGGCGAGGTTCACGACCTCGTCGCCCTGCGAGAAGTCGAACACGCCCTGCTCGGGCTCGGTCGCGTACCACTTCATGCCGTTGCCGGGCGTGATCTGGTCGAACTCGCTGCCGAGCAGTGCCACGTACGGCCCGTCGGTCAGCTCGGGATTGTCGGTGGCACTGCCGAAGTAACGGCCGTGCCGCTGGGCCAGGTCGGCGAGGGTGGGCTGCCGGTCGCCCGCCTGCCGATCACTTGCCTCCTGTTCGCTCGCCTGCCGTTCGCTCGCCGGCCGGTCACTCGCCTGGGCGGGCGAGCCGGCACCGAGCCCGGCGGCGACCACGAAGGCGGCGACGGCACCGGCGAGTCTGAGACGGTTCTTGCGCATGGTGCGACTCCTCACGACGAATGGGTGGACAGAGCCGTACGTCCGCGGCGCGCGTCAGCCCTTCGTGGCGCCGGCGGTGAGGCCACCGACGAGCTGGCGCTCGGCGACCGAGTAGAAGGCGAGGGCGGGGACCATGGCCAGGACCAGGTAGGCGAAGACCTTGGCGTAGTCCGCGGAGTACTGCCCCTGGAACTGCTGGACACCGATCGGGAGCGTCCACCACTGCGCGTCGGTGAACACCAGCAGCGGCAGGAAGAAGTTGTTCCAGCTGGTGACGACGGCGAGCACCGAGACCGTGCCGAGCGCGGGCCGGGCCATGGGCAGCAGCACCCGCCAGAAGAAGCCGAACGGGCCGCACCCGTCGAGCGTGGCCGCCTCCTCCAGTTCGCCGGGGATCTGCCGGAAGAAGCCGCGCAGGATGATGATGGTCATCGGCAGCCCGAACGCCGCCTGCGGAAGGATCACCCCGAGCGGGTTGTCGAGCAGCCCCATGGAGCGCAGCAGCAGGAACAGCGGCAGGGCCGCGACCGCGAACGGGAACATCAGCCCCATGGTGAACAGCGTGAACAGCAACTCCCGGCCGCGGAAGGCGAACCGCGCGAAGGAGAAGGCCGACAGCGCCGAGACGGCGACCACGAGCACGGTCGTGCCCACGGCGATCAGCGTGCTGTTCGCGATCAGCCGCCAGAAGTCCCCCGAGGCGAGGATCCCGGTGTAGTTGGAGGTGATCCACGACTCCGGCAGCCCGACGGGGTTGCGGGAGAGCTCGTCGGTGGACTTGAAGCCGGAGAGCGCGGCGTAGAGCAGGGGCACGGCCATGACCGCGCCGACGACGACCAGGACGAGGTGCAGGCTCCACAGCTTCCCGCCCCCGCGGGTCTTGCGACTGACCGTCACTTTCCGTCACCCCGCATGGTGGTGGTGGCTCCTTCGAGGTCGCGCCGGAGCACGAACCGCTGGTAGGCGAGGGCGAAGACGAGGCTGATGGCGAACATGGCCACGCTGATGGCGCTGGCATAGCCGACCTGGTAGCGCTTGAAGCCGTACTGGAACATGGTCACGGCCATGGTCTCGGAATGGTGGTCCGGGCCGCCCGCAGTGGTGACCCACACCAGGTCGAACAGCTGGATCGACCCGATGACCGACAGGAAGACGCTGATGCGCAGGGTGGGCGCCAGCAGCGGCAGGGTCACGTTCCGGAAGCGCTGCCAGGGACCGGCCCCGTCGATGAGCGCCGCCTCCGTCAGCTCCTTGGGGACGGCCTGGAGGCCGGCGAGGTAGAGCATCATGTGGAAGCCGAAGTACTTCCACATCATGACCAGGAACAGGGTCGCCATGACCGTGGACGGATCGGCGAACCACTCCCCGCCCAGCCCTTCCAGCCCGATCCGGCCGAGGACCTGGTCGGCGAAGCCGTCGTCCGGGGCGAAGATCATGCCGAACAGGATTCCGGTGATCGCCTCCGACAGGACGTAGGGCGCGAAGAACAGCATCCGGTACACCGCCCGGCCGCGCATCCGCTGGTTGAGCAGCACGGCCATGGCGAGCGCGAACGGCAGCTGCAGTGCCAGCGAGAGCACCACCAGCACCAGGCAGCGCCACAGGTCGCCCAGGAACACCTCGTCCTGGAGGAGCCGCGTGAAGTTCTCACCGCCGACGTAGTCGGAGGGCATGCCGAAGCCGCCCCACCGGAAGAAGGCCGCGTACAGGGCGAACAGCATCGGCAGCAGCACGAGCCCGATGAACAGCACCAGGGCGGGGAGCTGGAAGCCGGTGGCCGTCAGCCAGTTCAGGGTGCGTCGCCGGGCCCGCCCCCGGGCCCGGTCGGGGGCCGGGGGCGGCGGACCGGTGTCGGGGCCGGTCCGCTCGCTCGGCAGGAACGTGGACGTCATCGCCGGCTACTGCTCTTCCTTCGCGGTCTTCGTCACGGACTGCGCGACCTGCTCGGGCGATTTGGAACCCGATATGAGCGCGGCGACGCTGTCGTTGACCTCCTGGCCGACGGCGGGCGCGTACGCCTGGTCGAGGTAGAGCTGGAAACCGGTGGCCTTCTTCAGCTCGGCCTGCACGGCCTTGATGTTCGGGTCCGCGATGGCGCTCTCGGCCGCCGGGACGACGGGCAGCACCCCGGTCTTCTTCACCAGCTCCCGGTCGGTGGCCTCCGAGGCGAAGAACTTCAGGAAATCGACGGCCGCCTGCGGGGCGTCCCGGCGCAGCGCGTGTCCGCCGCCTCCGCCGAACACCTCGGTGATGGCGCCCCGGCCGCCCTCGACCGCGGGGAACGGGAAGAACCCGAGGTCCTTGCCGAGGCCCTTGCCGGCGTCGGCCTGCACCACGGGGGCCCACTGGCCCATGAGTTCCATGGCTGCCTTGCCGTTGCCGACGGTGGCGGCCTGGCCGGTGGGGCTGGAGTACGCCGCGCCCAGGAAGCCCTTCTGGAAGGGCTGGAGGCCGACGAGTTCCTTCAGGTGCTCACCCGCCTCGACGAAGGGCGCGCCGGTGAAGTCCTTGTCCTCGTAGGCCTTCTGCAGCGCTTCGGCGCCGGCGGTGCGCATCGCCAGGTACGCCCAGTAGTACATGCCGGGCCACTTCTCCTTGCCTGCCAGGGCGAGGGGCGTGATGCGGGCCGACTTGAGCTTGCGCACGGCGTCGAGGAAGCCGGTCCATGTGGTCGGGGGCTCGCTGATGCCGGCCTTCGCGAAGTGCGCCTTGTTGTACCAGAAGCCGATCATGCCGATGTCGAACGGGATGCCGTAGGCCTTGTCGTCGATGAGGTACGGCTCCCGGGCGACCGGCAGCAGGGCGTCGCCCCAGGGCTTGGTGCGGTCCGTGAGGTCCTCGACGAGCCCGGCGTCGACCTGCTGCCGCAGGACCCCGCCGCCCCAGGTGTGGAAGATGTCGGGCAGCTTCCCGGAGGAGGTCAGAGCCGTCATCTTCGACTTGTAGGCGTCATTCTCCAGTTGGACGATCTTCACCTTGACGGTGGGGTTCTGCGCCTCGAACTTGCGCGCGAGAGCGGCCCAGACGCTCTTGGTCGGTTCGGTGGTGGAGATGTTCCACCACTCGATCGTGGTCGTCCCGGACGACCCTCCGTCCGAGTCCCCGCCGCATGCGGTCAGTGCCGTCATTCCCAGACCGGCCGCGGCGGAGGCCGCCAGAAAGCCGCGGCGGGACAGTGCCGGGTCGCCCATCATGCTCCTCGAAAGTTTCGAATGAGATCCAGAAAGATGCGTTGATGCCGCACCCTAGAGACAGCCGGTAAACGGTGGCAACCCCTTGTACACAGTGAATCTTTGCTCGCCACGGCGCCCGTAAGGGTCCGCCGAAACATTCGATCAGAACGACGAACTTTACGGATCAGCCGATCACGCTGAGTACTGACCCGGCAGCCGCGCACCCGCCGCCCCGCTTCATCCCAGACAAAGCCGCCACCCCCTCCCCCACCTGGCCTTTCACCTCCGGCGGGCATCCGCGCCACCAGTCTTAACGGAAGCTTGACGCGCACCACCCCCACATTCGCGGGCCACGGCATCACGCTCCGCTTACGCTGATCCGGCCGTCCAGTGATGGCCGGAACCAGCTGATCCGCACATCAGGAGCACGACGATGGCCACCACCGAGCAGCCGCCGAGCCGTACGGAGCCCCCTCCACCCAGCCGGCTGCGCGCCTGGATGCTGGAGGGCCTGTCCGACATGGGCAAGAACGGCGGCCGCACCGGACCGGGTCCCGCGCCCGAGGCTCCCCATCAGGGGCAGCCCTGGTGGCGCGTGATGTGCCTGACCGGCGTCGACTACTTCTCCACCCTCGGCTACCAGCCGGGCATCGCCGCCCTGGCGGCCGGGCTGCTGTCACCCATCGCGACGATCGTCCTGGTCGTCGTCACCCTGGCGGGCGCCCTGCCGGTCTACCGCAGGGTCGCCCAGGAGAGCCCGCACGGCGAGGGCTCGATCGCGATGCTGGAGCGGCTGCTCTCCTTCTGGCAGGGCAAGCTGTTCGTGCTGACCCTGCTGGGTTTCGCCGCCACCGACTTCCTGATCACCATCACGCTGTCGGCCGCCGACGCCTCCACCCACCTGGTGGAGAATCCCCACCTCAACGGCGTCCTGCACGACCGTCAGATGCTGATCACCCTCATCCTCGTGGCCCTGCTGGGCGCCGTGTTCCTCAAGGGCTTCCTGGAGGCGATCGGCGTGGCCGTCGCCCTGGTGGGCACCTACCTCGCGCTGAACGCGGTCGTGGTGGTGGTCGGCCTCTACCACGTCGCCACCGCCGGCCATGTGGTCACCGACTGGTCCGGCGCTCTGACCACCCAGCACGGCAACGTCTTCGTCATGATCGGCGTGGCCCTGCTCGTCTTCCCGAAGCTGGCCCTCGGCCTGTCCGGCTTCGAGACGGGCGTCGCCGTGATGCCGCACGTCAAGGGCGACCCGGACGACACCGAAGCGCGCCCGGCGGGCCGTATCCGCGACACCAGGAAGCTGCTCACCACGGCCGCTGTCATCATGAGCGTCTTCCTGATCGCGACCAGCTTCATCACCACCCTCCTGATCCCGGCGAAGGAGTTCGAACCGGGTGGCCAGGCCAACGGCCGCGCCCTGGCCTTCCTGGCACACGACTACCTGGGCAACACCTTCGGAACCCTCTACGACGCCTCCACGATCGCCATCCTGTGGTTCGCCGGCGCCTCCGCGATGGCCGGCCTGCTCAACCTCATGCCGCGCTACCTCCCCCGGTACGGCATGGCCCCGCACTGGGCCAGGGCCGTCCGCCCGATGGTCATCGTCTTCACCTTGATCGGCTTCCTGGTCACCTGGATCTTCGACGCCGACGTGGACGCCCAGGGCGGCGCCTACGCCACCGGTGTGCTGGTCCTGATCAGCTCCGCCGCCATGGCGGTGACCATCGCCGCCCGCAAGGCCGGACAGCGCAACTGGACCATCGCGTTCTCCGTCATCGCCGCGGTGTTCCTCTACACGACCGTCGTGAACGTGATCGAGCGCCCGGACGGCGTGAAGATCGGCGCGTGCTTCATCGCCGGCATCATCCTCGTCTCCCTGCTGTCACGTCTGGCCCGCGCTTTCGAGCTGCGCGTGACCGGCGTGACGCTCGACGGCGTGGCGGACCGCTTCGTCCGGGACATGGCCAGTCGCCGGATGCGGTTCATCGCCAATGAGCCCGACCGGCGGGACATCGCCGAGTACCGCGACAAGATCGAGCAGATCCGGCACGACAACGACGTGCCCGAGGCGGAGGACTTCGTCTTCGTGGAGGTGACGGTGACCGATCCGTCCGAGTTCGAGGCGGGCCTGACCGTACGCGGCGAGGTCCTGCACGACCGCTACCGCGTGCTGACCCTGGAGTCGTCCTCCGTCCCCAACGCGCTGGCGGCTCTCCTGCTGCACGTCCGCGACACGACCGGCCGCACCCCGCACATGTACTTCGAGTGGACCGAAGGGGGTCCGTTCGCCAACCTGCTGCGCTTCCTCCTGTTCGGCCAGGGCGAGGTCGCCCCCGTGACCCGCGAGATCCTGCGCGAGGCGGAACCGGACCGGGCACGGCGCCCCAGGGTGCACGTGGGCTGAGCCGGCACGCGCCTCAGCGTCTGCCGAGGCCCCGGCGGCGCGGGCGCACCACTATCTGCCCGTACTCGATCTCGCCGGTGATCCGCACGCGCAGCACGTCGGGCGCCTCGGCAACCCGGCGCTCCTTGATCGCGGAGTAGTTCGTCACGAGCCCGGTCGTGTCCACCACGATGCCGGGCCTGGTCACCAGCTTGAGGGCACCGGCACGCAGGTCCAGGTCGATGTCCAGGCTGTCGTGCGTGATCACCGCGTCGGTGAAGTCGAGCGTCACTTCGCCCCAGGCCGAGCGGATCTCCAGACGCCGCGGCACCACCCAGGCGTCGGCGCGCCCGGTGGAGGAACCCACCTGTTCGATCCGCATGACCTCCTCGAAGCCGGGGCCCCCGGCCGTCTCGGGCAGATCCGAGGTGAGCACCGCGAGCTCCCCCACCGTACGGGCGGACAGCGCGGCCTCCAGCCGCTCGTCGAGCTCTTCCAGCGTCAGCCGGCCGTCACCCGCGGCGACACGCAGCACCTCGACGATCCGGTCCCGGTCCGCGTGCGAGGCCCTCACCTCGGGTGACCCAACACTGCGCACGAGTTCCCCCATCACACCCACCCCGATTCCTCGGCCACCGCACTCTGCGACTCCCGACAGGACTAACGCTATATCGCGTCATAGTCTTCGGCCATCCCCCGATCAGGTCAATCCCGCCAGACCCGGCCACGGCGATCACCCGCCGGGCCGCGGGCGGCCGCGGCCCCGCTGCCAGAGGCCGCCCAGCGGACCTTGCGAGGCCGGCGAAGGGGCATCGACCACGGCCGCCCCGGGTACCCCGCGCCACCACATGACCGTGCCACCGCATGACAGGAGGGGCCCCGCAGCGCGGAGCCCCTCCCATGGGTGGATCGGGCAGATCAGTCCACTCGGCGGCGGATCAGCCGGCTCGCCCCATCAGCCACCTCACCGGATCAGTCCTCGTACGCGTCCAGCGGCGGGCACGAGCAGACCAGGTTCCGGTCACCGAAGGCCTGGTCGATACGGCGTACCGGCGGCCAGTACTTGTCGGCCGCCGAGACCCCGGCCGGGAAGACCGCCTCTTCACGGCTGTAGGCGTGCTCCCACTCCCCGGCGAGGGCGCCGGCGGTGTGCGGGGCGCTGCGCAGCGGGTTGTCCTCGGCGGGCCACTCACCGGAACCGACCTTCTCGATCTCCGCGCGAATGGCGATCATCGCGTCGCAGAACCGGTCCAGCTCGGCCAGGTCCTCCGACTCGGTCGGCTCGATCATCAGCGTCCCGGCCACCGGGAACGACATGGTCGGCGCGTGGAAGCCGTAGTCGATGAGCCGCTTGGCGACGTCGTCGACGCTCACACCGGTCGCCTTCGTCAGCGGCCGCAGGTCGATGATGCACTCGTGCGCGACGAGCCCGCCGGGACCCGTGTAGAGCACCGGGTAGTGCGGCTCCAGCCGCTTGGCGACGTAGTTGGCGCTCAGCACCGCCACCTGCGTGGCGCGCTTCAGGCCCTCGCCCCCCATGAGACGGACGTACGCCCACGAGATCGGCAGGATGCCGGCCGAGCCCCAGGGCGCCGCCGAGATGGGCCCGACGCCCGTCTCCGGGCCGGCCTCGGGCTGCAGCGGGTGGTTCGGCAGGTAGGGCGCGAGGTGCTCGCGCACCGCCACCGGGCCGACGCCCGGGCCGCCACCGCCGTGCGGGATGCAGAAGGTCTTGTGCAGGTTCAGGTGCGAGACGTCGCCACCGAAGTGACCCGGCTTGGCGAGCCCGACGAGCGCGTTGAGGTTGGCGCCGTCGACGTAGACCTGGCCGCCCGCCTCGTGCACCTGCGCGCAGATGTCGGCGACATGCTCCTCGAACACGCCGTGCGTGGACGGGTAGGTGATCATCAGCACGGCCAGCTCGTCGCGGTGCTGCTCGATCTTCGCCCGCAGGTCCTCGACGTCGATCTCGCCGTCCTCGGCGGTCTTCACGACGACGACCTTCATGCCCGCCATCACCGCGCTGGCGGCGTTGGTGCCGTGCGCGGACGACGGGATCAGGCACACGGTCCGCTGCTCGTCGCCGTTGGCCCGGTGGTACCCGCGCACGGCGAGCAGACCGGCCAGCTCGCCCTGGGACCCGGCGTTCGGCTGGAGGGAGACCTTGTCGTACCCGGTGACCTCGGCGAGCCGGTCCTCCAGCTCGTGGATGAGCGTGAGGTAGCCCTGGGCCTGCTCGGCGGGGGCGAAGGGGTGCAGCTGCCCGAACTCGGGCCAGGTGACCGGCTCCATCTCGGTGGTCGCGTTGAGCTTCATGGTGCAGGAGCCCAGCGGGATCATGCCGCGGTCGAGCGCGTAGTCACGGTCGGACAGCCGGCGCAGGTAGCGCAGCATGGCCGTCTCGGAGCGGTGCTGGTGGAAGACCGGGTGCGTGAGGTAGTCGTCGGTCCGCAGCAGACCGGCCGAAAGCCCGTCCTCCGTGGCGGCGTCCAGCGCCTCGATGACACCCTCGACGCCGAAGGCGGCCCACACGGCCCGCAGCTGGGCGCGGGTGGTGGTCTCGTCGCAGGCGATCGAGACGTGGTCGGCGTCGACCAGACGCAGGTTGACGCCGTTGTCACGCGCGGCGGCCACGACCTCGGCGGCCCGGCCCTCGACGCGCACGGTCAGGGTGTCGAAGTAGGAGCCGTGCACGACCTCGACCCCGCCGTTGGCGAGCCCGGCGGCCAGGACCGTGGCGTAGCGGTGGGTGCGCCGCGCGATGCCCTTCAGGCCCTCCGGGCCGTGGTAGACGGCGTACATGCCGGCCATCACGGCCAGCAGCACCTGCGCGGTGCAGATGTTGCTGGTCGCCTTCTCGCGGCGGATGTGCTGCTCACGCGTCTGCAGCGCCAGCCGGTAGGCCTTGTTCCCGTCGGCGTCGACGGAGACGCCGACGAGCCGCCCGGGCAGGCTGCGCGCCATCTTCTCCTGAACCGCCATGTAACCGGCGTGCGGACCGCCGAAGCCCATCGGCACACCGAAGCGCTGGGTGGTGCCGACGGCGATGTCCGCGCCGAGCTCGCCGGGCGACTTCAGCAGTGTCAGCGCGAGCAGGTCGGCGGCGACGGTGACGACCGCCCCGAGCTCGTGCGCCCGGTCGATGACCGGCTTGATGTCCCGTACGGCTCCGGAGGCGCCCGGGTACTGGATGAGCACGCCGTTGATCTCACGCTCGGCGACCTCGGCCGGGATGCCGTCGGACAGGTCGGCGACGACGACCTCCACGCCGGTCGGCTCGGCCCGGGTCTGGATCACGGCGATGGTCTGCGGCAGCGCGTCCGCGTCGACCAGGAACAGGCCCTTCTTGTTCTTGCCCATGCGCCGCGACAGCGCCATGGCCTCGGCGGCCGCGGTGCCCTCGTCGAGCAGGGAGGCCCCGGACGTCGGCAGTCCGGTGAGGTCGGCGACCATGGTCTGGAAGTTGAGCAGCGCCTCGAGCCGCCCCTGCGAGATCTCCGGCTGGTACGGCGTGTAGGCCGTGTACCAGGCCGGGTTCTCCATGACGTTGCGCAGGATGACCGGCGGCGTGAACGTGCCGTAGTAGCCCAGGCCGATCATGGAGCCGAGGACCTGGTTGCGGTCGGCGAGGGAGCGCAGCTCGGCGATCACCTCGGCCTCGCTGCGGGCGCCCGGCAGGTCGAGGGCCTCGGCGCTCTTGATCACGGCCGGGACCGCGGCGGCCGTCAACTCGTCCAGCGAGCCGTAGCCGACCTGCGCGAGCATCTTGGCCTGGGCCTCGTGGTCGGGGCCGATGTGGCGCTGCTCGAAGGGGACTGCCTCTTCGAGCTCGGAAAGCGGAATGCGATGGGCGGTCATGGACGGAGGCCTCCTGGTCTGACACGACCTTCGAGGGGCACCACGGCGCGGGTACCCGGACGGCCTCCCCCTCTGTCATCTCAACCTGAGAGCTTCACCGGATCGCCCGAAGGCGTCCGGCTTTCACCGTCGGTGAGAGCGGAAGCCGTCGACACCCGCTCTTCTTTCCAGAGTGACCTCGTCCGTGCGGTACGTGTGCCTGAGAGATTCCGGGGAGGATTTGCTCCTTCGGCGCCTCCGATGGTGTCCGGAGGACTCTCCCGCACGGGGTCAGCAGCCGTTGCCAGCGTACCAGCGAGGTCAACGCACGAACCTTCGAGTGGCCGCCTCCTCGATTGTGCCGTTTTGTAGTGCTTACGGATGAGTTGCGACCCTGTGGAGGTCCCGTGCGTACCGATATCGATCCGCGCAACCTGATCGGCCGCAAGGCATTCGACCGCAACGGAACCCGGATCGGCACGATCGACGAGGTCTACCTCGACGACGCCACTGGCGAGCCCGAGTGGGCGGCCATACGGACGGGCCTGTTCAGCAGGGACGCATTCGTCCCTCTGGAGCCCAGCGAGCTGATCGAGGGTGCCCTCCACGTCCCCTTCGAACGCGCCCTGATCAAGGACGCCCCCGACTTCGGCGTGGGCCGCCACCTCTCCCCCGAGCAGGAACTGCAGCTCTACCACCACTACGGCCTGGACATCGCCGCCCCTCCCGCGCTGCCCGATCACGAGTTCGGCAAGCTGGCGGGCTCCGACGAGCAGACGACCTGATGCCCGGACTCCCCGGACGAAGCGGCCCCCGGCGGCGTAACCACGGGACCGGCGAATCCGTCCCCGGATCCGCCGGGTCTTCGTAACACCAGCGGCAGCGGATCCGCCGGCTCCAGCGCGGGGTCGTCGACCCGGAAGGTCCGCACCCGTCCGGGCTCCGAGCCGGGCGTCTCGAAGCGCACGGTGACCCGTCCCAGCCCACTGCCCTGCACCCATCCGTGCCCGAACTCGGCGTGCCGCACGTCGTGTCCGGCGGGCCAGCGCCGCTCGGCGAGCGACGGCTGCTCCTCGGCCTGCGCCGCGGCATGCTCCTCGACCGGCCCCTCGACCACCGCTCGCTCCCCCGCGGCCTGTGCGAACAGGTCCTCCTGGGTGTAGTCGGCGAGTCCGCTGACCCCGACCCCGAGCAGCCGCACCCCGCCCGTGGTGTCCACCGAGTCCAGCAGCCGGGCCGCCGCCTCCCCGATCACCGCGGGGTCGTCCGTCGGCCCCCGCAGCGTCTCGGACCGGGTGAGGGTCGAGAAGTCGTACCTCCGTACCTTCAGCACGATCGTCCGCCCGGAGAGGCCGGCCCCGCGCAGCCGCCGCACGCACCGGTCGGCCAGCCGCTGCACCTCCAGACCGACCCGCACCCGGTCGTGGATGTCCACGTCGTAGGTGTCCTCCACGGACACGGACTTCGCCTCGCGCTCCGCCACCACGGGCCGGTCGTCCCGCGCCAGGGCCATCGCGTACAGCCCGTGCCCGTGCGCCTTGCCCAGCAGCCGGACCAGCTCGTCCTCGCCCGCCTCGACGATCTCCTCGACCGTGGTGATCCCGGCGCGCCGCAGATGGTCGCCCGTCGCCGGTCCGACGCCGGGCAGGGTCCGCACCGACATCGGCCCGAGCATGGCCCGCTCGGTGCCCGGCTCGATCACCACCAGTCCGTCGGGCTTGGCCTGCTCCGAGGCGATCTTCGCGAGCATCTTGGAGGCGGCGAGCCCGACCGATCCCGTGAGCCCGGTGACCGCGCGGATGTCCGCACGCAGCTGGGCGCCGACCAGCCGCGCGGACTTCTCGTCCCAGGCCACCTGTCCTGCCTCCAGGTCGACGAACGCCTCGTCCAGGCTCAACGGCTCCACGAGCGGCGAGAGCGCTCGCAGCAGCTCCATGACGCGCTCGCTGATCGCCTTGTAGAGCCCGAAGCGCGGCACGAGGTACGCGGCGTTGGGCGCGAGTCGCCTGGCCTGCCCCATGGGCATCGCCGAATGCACCCCGAAGACCCGCGCCTCGTAGGACGCCGTGGCCACCACACCCCGCGGCCCGAGTCCCCCCACGACCACGGCCTTCCCACGCAGACTCGGCTTGGACGCCTGCTCCACCGAGGCGAAGAAGGCATCCATGTCGAGATGCAGGATCGTGGGCGCGGTTCTCACATCTCCGATGCTGCCCTACGCCACTGACAATGCCCCGATCGGCCACCCCGCCCGGCCGTGACCGCCTCGGGGCAACCGCTTCCAGGCGGCTCGGCGCACGGGTCCGCGCGCCGGTTGCGGAAACGTCCCGCCTCCGGGGAGCAATGGGAACACCACCTGTGGGGCGGTCTCAGACGGCTCGGTTGCGCCGTCGCGCCAGCTCGTCCGCCGGATTGGGCCCGACCAGCGTCTCGCCGGTGTCGATCCGCTCCCCGTGCAGCTGGGACAGCGCGCTCTCGACGTCCCGCCACACGACGCCCACGGCGATCCCGAAGACCCCTTGGCCCCCTTGGAGCAGGGCGTGGACCTCGTCCGGCGAGGTGCATTCGTAGACCGTGGCACCGTCGCTCATGAGCGTCATCCGCTCCAGGTCGCGGAAACCGCGTTCCCTGAGGTGCTGCACGGCCGTGCGGATGTTCTGCAGCGACACCCCGGTGTCCAGGAACCGCTTGACGATCTTCAGGACGACCACGTCGCGGAAGCTGTACAACCGCTGTGTCCCGGACCCGTGGGCGGGGCGCACGCTCGGCTCGACCAGACCCGTACGGGCCCAGTAGTCCAGTTGCCGGTAGGTGATGCCAGCGGCCGCACAGGCCGTCGGACCGCGGTAGCCGATCTGCTCGGACGCCATGGACGTCGTCCCTCCGCTGCTCGGCACGGCCGTCGGTCGCTGCGGAGCGTGATCGGCCGCGTCGCCGGGCTGGGGGTATCCCCCGCTCGCGCGGAGCCATGAGCCGGGGGGAGGGTACGGACCGCTCGCCCTGAGACTGCGCTCGGGGCCGCCCCCAGCCGTACCGCCGCCGCTGCTACTCACGCCGACCTCCGTCCTTGACCTGCCTTCTCGACGGTAGGCAGTCACCAGGGGTGCGTCAACGATCGCCACACTCGCCACGCCGAGTGATAATCACCCTGAGAGTGGTTTCCCGTGCCCCACCGCGGGGAAAGGCTAGCCGAATGCGCTCGGCTCGGGCCGTGTGACGCTCTCACGCGCCACCGGCACATGCGGGCAATTCACCCGTCACAACGCGTCGGGCGACCCCGCCGCGGACCACACCGTCCGCCGGGCCGCCCCTTCGCCTCACCGACCGCTGCTGCCTCCGGCCCCCTCTTGTCGGGGACGGGAGCTCACTGACTGCTGGTGCCGAAGTCCTCCGGAGAGATCTGGTCGAGGAACTCGCGGAACTTCTCCACCTCGTCCTCCTGCTCGTCCGGGATGGCGATACCGGCGTCGTCGAGCACCGTGTCGCTGCCGTAGATCGGCGTCCCGGTGCGCAGCGCAAGCGCTATGGCGTCGGACGGACGGGCGCTCACCTCGACGCCACTGGCGAAGACCAGCTCCGCGTAGAAGACGCCCTCGCGCAGGTCCGTGATGCGCACTTCCGTGAGCTCCTGGCCGACAGCCTCCAGCACGTCCTTGAACAGGTCGTGGGTCAGCGGCCGTGCGGGAGCCATGCCCTGCTGGGCGAAGGCGATCGCCGTCGCCTCCCCCGGTCCGATCCAGATGGGAAGGTAACGGTCTCCTCCCACTTCACGCAGCAGCACGATCGGTTGGTTGGAGGGCATTTCGACCCGGACACCTACGACATCGAGCTCGTTCACACAGCAACCCTAGGCCGTGCTCGGGATGTTTGGGTAGTCGGGCCCGGATCGGGCACCTGATCCGGCCCCCCGCGCGGCCCGCTGCTCAGGGCAGCCGCACCCCGAGAGCCGTCTGCACCAGCGCGGCGTGCAGCCGCACCGTGAGCCCCGCCAGCTCCTTCGTGCGCGCCTCCGCGTGAGCCCTGGTCTGCGGGTTCCGGTGCCGCCTGAGCGGGGCCACCACCTGGTCCACGAGCCCGGCCTCGCGGTCGGCCGCCGCCTTCATCGCCCGCAGATGCCGCGGCTCGATCCCGAACCGCCCCAGCTCGACGACGAGCGAGGCCACCGTGACCGCTTCGGCGTCGTACGCGCCGTCCTCCAGTGGAGTGAGCAGCCCGTAGGACTCCCACTCCTTCAGCTCCTGCTCGTCGATGCCGGCGGCGGCGAGCAGCTCCGACCGCCCGATCCTGGCCGCCGTGGGCGCCTCCGGGGCCTCGGCCACGGGCTCGCCGTCACGCTGGCGGCCCACCACGGGCAGCTGGACGGCCTCCCCGCGCTCCACGGCCTCCAGATGCTCGCGGATCACCTTCAGGGGCAGATAGTGGTCCCGCTGCATCCTCAGGACGTGGCCGAGGCGCTCGACGTCGTGTGCGCTGAACTTGCGATACCCCGAGGGGGTCCGCTGCGGCTCGATGAGCCCCTCCGCCTCCAGGAAACGGATCTTGGAGATGGTGACCTCGGGGAACTCGTCGCGCAGCACGTTCAGCACCGTGCCGATGCTCATCAGCCCACTGTCCGTGGCGGCGGTGCCGTGTCCGGCACCGCCGCTCGGTGTTCGAAGCATGGACCTTCCCTGACGGACGGACCTTCGCTGAGCTCCCCGGACGGGCCGGGGGTCAGTAGCCCCGCTGGCTCGCGTAGAAGACCAGCCGGTACTTGCCGATCTGCACCTCGTCACCGTTGTTCAGGGCGACCTGGTCGATCCGCTCGCGGTTGACGTACGTGCCGTTCAGGCTGCCCACGTCGGCCACCGTGAACGAGCCGTCCTGGCCGCGGCGGAACTCCACGTGCCGCCGGGAGACCGTCACGTCGTCCAGGAAGATGTCGCTCTGCGGGTGACGCCCGGCCGTGGTCAGGTCGCCGTCGAGCAGGAAGCGGCTGCCCGAGTTCGGCCCGCGACGCACGACCAGGAGCGCGGAACCCAGGGGAAGCGCGTCCACGGCCGCCTGCGCCTCGGGAGACAGCGTCGGCATCGGCGTCTGGCCGGTGGTCTCGCTGTCGTAGGCCTCGAGGCCGGAGATGGAGATCGTGGACGTCGTCTCGGACGGGCGCTCCGGAGTCGCGCCGGCCCGCAGCGGCGCGCCGCAGTTCGAGCAGAAGCGGCTGTTCTCCGCGTTGCGGTTACCGCACCTCGTACACACCAGGGCCGACATCGGATCCTCCTGCCGCGGCTGCCCGCCGGGAGCGTGGGACGCATACGGGTCGGAAAACCCTCCACCCGCACCTGAGGCTGACGGTTGGCCGAAACCTATGCCGCCGGGCTGCGCAGGGTCAACCGACGGCGCGCCCTGACCTCCGGCGACGTCACCACCCGGACCAGCGACCTGATCGCGGAAGAGCGGCCGCTGGCCTTCCGCGTCAGGCTGTGCGCGATGACGAGCGGTGGCGTTGTCGCTGCCCTCTCGCGCGCTCTTGCCGAACAACTTCGCAAACAACTTCACGGGCGATTCCCCTTGACCGAAACAGACCCGCCCGTGGGGCAGGACGAACCCTGACTGAACACTCTGGCCGACCCGGACATCCTGACAACGTCCGTCTGCACCAGACAGTTTCCACCACGCACCACCCATTCGGTGCGCCGACCCCCCGCAACCTCATGCCCTCGCCGAACGTCGCCCATGCACCCCCGGTTCACTGGGAGGACGACCGAGCGTAGTCAGGCCGCTTCGCCGCTCGCAAGGCATCCACGACGATCTTGGTCGATCGCTCGACGATCACCGTGGCCTGTTCCTTCTCGAGAGTCTGCACCACGCCTCCGGGGATGTTGAGCGCCGGCTCGAGGTCCTGCGGCTTGCCGATGACCTTGAAACGATAGGGCGCGTTGATCTTGTTCCCGTCGACGCTCACGCCCTTGCCGGAATCCGCGAGGTACGTGCCGGCGACCACGCGTACGCCGTTCACCTGGATCGCCTCGGCACCCGCCGCACGCAGCTCCTGGATCGCGTCGAGCAGCATGTCCGCCTCGACCGTCCCCTTCGTGTCCTCGATGGTCATGGTGATCCCGGGCCCCTGCGCGGCCACCGTGCCCGCCAGGATGCCGAGTTGCCGTTCCTTCTCGATCGTCTGCTTCCGGGCCTCCTCGGCCTGGTCCGAGCTGTTCTCCAGCTCGTCCCGCTGCTTCTCGAGACCCTGCTTCTCGTCCTCAAGACGCTGAGTGCGGTCGTCCAGTTCATCGAGGATGCGGACCAGATCCTCCTGCCGGGCCCCGCGCAGGGCACTGTCGCCGTCGCTGTTCGACGCCACCTGCACGGCCAGACCGAAGCCGAGGCCGAACAACAGCAGCGCGACGATGAGTTGAGCCCGGGTGACACGCGGCGGCCACAGCCCCTGCACCAGGCGCTGCCTGCCGGTCAGCCGCTGCCCGGACTCCGCCTCCGGTTCGACCGTGGGCTCGGGTGCTGACCCGGCCTCGGCCCGCGGGGTCTCCCGAGCGGCGGGCACCGGGGCGGACACCTCCTGCGGCAGCTCCTTGCGGAGCCTGTTCCCCGAGTCACCGCCGGCTTCGGGCCGCTCCGCGCGCGTGTCGCCCTGCTCGTCGGGACGCGTCTCGTCGTGCTCGCTCATCGGCCTCACGCCCGGAACACGTGCCGGCGGATCGCCGCGGCGTTGGAGAAGATCCGGATACCGAGCACGACCACCACACCGGTGGACAGCTGGGCCCCCACGCCCAACTTGTCGCCCAGGAAGACGATCAGCGCGGCCACGACCACGTTCGACAGGAACGACACCACGAAGACCTTGTCGTCGAAGATCCCGTCGAGCATGGCCCGCAGCCCCCCGAAGACCGCGTCGAGAGCCGCCACGACGGCGATCGGCAGATAAGGCTCCACCACCGCCGGAACCTCAGGCCGGACCAACAGGCCGGCCACGACTCCCACGACGAGGCCCAGTACGGCGATCACGATGTGCCCTTCTCGCTCTTCTCAGTGCTCGGCTGTGCTGTACGTACGATCACGCTCGGCGCGGCAGGCAGCCGGAGGTCGTCCTCCACGGAGATGCCTGTCCTGATGCCGTAGCTCTCCTGCAGCGCGTTCAGATACAACCCGTCCGCGCTGTCCTGGAACCGCGTGCTCAGCCGCTGCCCGTCCCCCACCGCGAGCACCGTGTACGGCGGCACCAGCGGCTTGTTGTCGACCAGTATCGCGTCTCCCGCGGCCCGGATCGCCGACAGCGCCGTCAGCCGCTGCCCGTTGATGGAGATCGCCTCGGCCCCCGACTCCCACAGCCCGTTGACCACGCGCTGCATGTCCCGGTCACGCACCCGGCCGGTGTCGGAAAAGCCTGAGCTGCCACGCGGGTCACCGTCACCGCCGGTGCCGGCTTCCTCGGCGTCGTTCACCACGAGCTTCACACCGGGACCGTGCACGGCGACGGACCCCGACAGGATGCCGACGAGCTCCGACCGGGCGCTTCCGCCGCTGTGCTTCAACGCCTCGCGCTGGCGTGCGCTGACGTCCTCGCGCAGTTCGTCGACCGTGTCCTCCAGCCGGTCCGCCGCCTCGGTCTCCCGGTCGATGCGGTCGATCAGCTCCTCGCGCTCCTTGGCGACGACGGGGGCGGCGACCCGTGCCTGAGCCGCTCCCACGGTCACGACCAGCGCCGCGAGCACCAGGCCGGCGGCCAGCCCCAGCTTCGCCCGGAGAGTCTTCGGCATGCCGCCGTCGCCTGCGGCCCTCTTCCGCGCGGCGGCCTCGGCGTAGCCGTCGTCGAGGCTGTGGTCCATCACGTTGGTGATCAACGACATGGACGCGTCCGGACGCCGGGGCCGCGCGGGTGTGCTCCGAATGGGGGGTTGCTGCGGCATGCCGCACATCGTCGCACGTCGCGGCCACTGCCGCCGAACGGCCCCACCGGCGTGCCGGACAGGCCCCGTTGGGGACACTTGTCCGGCACGCACGCGTGCAGGCGGTATTACCGGCCGGCGCTGTCCACGATCGCCGACCACTCGTCCAGCAGGGCCTGCGCGGAGGCGTCGTCCGGTCCCTCGGCCCACAGGTGGGTGACGGCCTCGGCCGGGTCGGGCAGCACCATCACCCAGCGGCCGTCGGTCTCCACCACGCGCACCCCGTCCGTGGTGTCCACGAAACGGTCCCCGGCCGCCTCGACGACCCGCCGCATCACCAGCCCCTTGACGGCCCACGGGGTCGCCAGATCCCGCTTCAGCACGTGCGCCCGCGGGATCCGCGCGTCGATCTGGCTGAGCGTGAGCTGCGTCCGCCCCACCAGCCCGAGCAGCCGCACGAAGGCCGCGGTGGCGTCGTACACGCTGCTGAACTCGGGGACGATGAAGCCGCCCTTGCCGTCGCCGCCGAAGATCGTCCCTTCCTCACCGCCCACGCGCGTGAGGTCGTCGGGAGAGGTCGTCGTCCACTCGACCTGGGTCCCGTGGTACGCCGCCACCTGCTCCGCGATCCGGGTCGTGGTCACCGGCAGGGCGACCCGACCGCTGCGCCGCTCGGCGGCGACCAGGTCCAGCATCACGAGCAGCGCCCGGTCATCCTCGATGATCCGGCCCTTCTCGTCGACGAGCGACAGCCGCTCACCGACAGGGTCGAACCGTACGCCGAACGCGGCCCCCGAGGACGCCACGATCTCCCCGAGCCGCACCATGCCCGACCGGCGCATGTCGGCCGTCTCGGTCGGCCGGGACTCGTCGAGGCCGGGGTTGATCGTCAGCGAGTCGACCCCCAGCTTCCCGAGCAGACTCGGCAGCACCAGACCGGCGCTTCCGTTGGACGCGTCCACGACGACCTTGAGCCCGGAGTCCGCGATCCCGGTCGTGTCGACGTTCCGCAGCAACGAACCGGTGTACGAGTCGAAGACGCTGGACGGGAAGTGCAGGTCACCGATCTCGCCGGGGAAGGCCCGCCGGTACTCCTGCCGCGCGAACACCCGGTCGAGCTTCCGCTGGCTGCCCTGCGACAGGTCGGCGCCCTGGCCGTCGAAGAACATGATGTCGACGGAGTCCGGGACCCCTGGAGTCGTCCGGATCATGATGCCGCCGGCACTACCGCGCGCGGTCTGCTGCCGTGCCACCGGCAGCGGCACATTCTCCAGGTCCCGTACGTCGATGGCACTGGCCTGCAGTGCGGAGATCACCGCCCGTTTCAGCGCACGGGCACCACGCGAGTGGTCCCGCGCCGTGGTGACGGTCGAGCCCTTCTTGAGGGTCGTCGCATACGCGCCCGCAAGACGCACGGCCAGTTCCGGCGTGATCTCGACGTTCAGGATTCCGGAGACGCCCCGGGCACCGAAGAGGTGCGCCTGTCCCCTGGACTCCCAGATCACCGAGGTGTTGACGAAGGCACCGGCCTCGATGGTCTTGAACGGGTAGACCCGGACATTGCCCTGCACGATCGATTCTTCACCGATCAGGCACTCATCACCGATGACCGCCCCGTCCTCGATCCGCGCGGCACGCATGATGTCGGTGTTCTTTCCGACCACGCAGCCGCGGAGATTGCTGTGGGGGCCCACGTAGACGTTGTCGTGGACGACGGCCTTGTGCAGGAAGGCACCGCTCTTGACGACGACGTTGGAGCCCACGACGGTGTGCTCACGGATTTCGGCGCCGGCCTCGACCTTGGCGTAGTCGCCGATATAGACGGGCCCGCGCAGAACGGCGTCCGGGTGCACCTCGGCGCCCTCGGCCACCCACACACCCGGCGAGATCTCGAATCCGTCGATGTCGACATCGACCTTGCCTTCGAGCACGTCGGCCTGCGCCTTCACGTAGCTCTCGTGCGTGCCGACGTCCTCCCAGTAGCCCTCGGCGATGAAGCCGTAGATGGGCTTGCCTTCCTTCATCAACTGCGGGAAGACGTCACCGGACCAGTCGACGGGCACATCGGCCTCGACGTAGTCGAAGACCTCCGGCTCCATGACGTAGATGCCGGTGTTCACCGTGTCGGAGAAGACCTGGCCCCAGGTGGGCTTCTCGAGGAAGCGCTCCACCTTGCCTTCCTCGTCGACGATGGTGATGCCGAACTCCAAAGGGTTGGGGACGCGGGTCAGACAGACCGTGACCAGCGCTCCCTTTTCCTTGTGGAAATTGATCAGCTCGGTGAGGTCGAAATCGGTCAGCGCATCGCCGGAGATGACGAGGAAGGCATCGTCCTTCAACGCCTCTTCCGCGTTCTTGACGCTTCCGGCGGTACCGAGTGGCTTCTCCTCATTGGCATAGGTGAGCTCCATACCGAGCTCTTCGCCGTCACCGAAGTAGTTCTTGACGAGCGAGGCCAGGAACTGGACAGTCACGACTGTTTCGTTGAGCCCATGCCTTTTGAGCAGCCGCAGCACGTGCTCCATGATCGGGCGGTTGGCCACAGGCAGGAGCGGCTTGGGCATGCTTGAGGTCATGGGACGAAGGCGTGTGCCTTCGCCTCCGGCCATCACGACGGCCTTCATGTCGGAAGCGTCCTCCTCGAAGAGACGACGGTCTAGCCGACTTCCCCCGCGAGGATTCTCCCGCATTTTTCGACCACGGGCCATCGCACCGCGCTGGGCGGAGGAATCCGCGAGTTCAATCGGTCAGGGCGTCCGCACGGACCAGGCGGCGGACTTGTACTACGTAGAGGACTCCTGCCCACCAATACAGCGTTGTACCCCATCCGGCGAACGCCCATCCGAAAATAGCAGCCAGTGACGAGATCCAACCACTTCCGTCACTGAGCAGGAGCAGGGGGAAGGCATACATCAGGTTGAACGTGGCGGCCTTCCCCAGGAAGTTCACCTGCGGCGGCGGATAGCCGTGCCGGCGGAGGATGCCCACCATCACCAGCAGAACCAGCTCCCTCGCCAGAAGGACAGCCGTCAACCACAGGGGCAGAATCTCACGCCACGTGAGGCCGACCAAAGTCGAGAGAATGTAGAGCCGGTCGGCCGCGGGGTCGAGCAGCCGGCCGAGGCTGCTGACCTGGTTCCAGCGCCGTGCGAGCTTGCCGTCCAGGTAGTCACTGATGCCGCTCAGAGCCAGCACCAGGAGGGCCCAGCCGTCACTCTTGGGCCCACCGAACTCAGGCCTCAGGATCAGCCACAGGAAGAGGGGCACGCCGACGAGCCGCGCCATGCTGAGGATGTTCGGGATGGTGAGCACACGGTCCGTCTGGACGCGAGTCTCCTGAACCTCCACCCGGGTGCCTCCTGGGGAAACGTGCCAACGATGCCCCCTGACCTTACCTCAACGCAAAAAAGCTCCGACTCTCGGGCTGTGATGCCCAAGAGCCGGAGCTCTAAAGGGAGTTCGGCGGCGTCCTACTCTCCCACAGGGTCCCCCCTGCAGTACCATCGGCGCTGTAAGGCTTAGCTTCCGGGTTCGGAATGTAACCGGGCGTTT
>NZ_JBITSJ010000004.1:152870-806507 GCF_044540525.1 Streptomyces sp. NPDC085932 | reverse complement strand
TCGACTCCGAGAAATACCAGCTGCGCCCCCGCGACTGGGACACCGCCGAACGCGAGGGCCGCACCCTCACCCCCCTGCTCACCCGGCTCAACACCGTCCGGCGGGAGAACCCGGCCCTCCAGCAGCTGCGCGACCTCCACTTCCACCACGCGGACCAGGAAGCGGTGATCGTCTACTCGAAGCGGAAGGGTTCGAACACGGTTCTGGTGGTCGTGAACCTCGACCCGCACCACACCCAGGAGGCCACGGTCTCGTTGGACATGCCGCAACTCGGCCTGGACTGGCACGAGTCGGTGCCGGTGCGCGACGAGCTCACCGGCGAGACCTACCACTGGGGCAGGGCCAACTATGTGCGCCTGGAGCCGGGCCACCGTCCCGCGCACGTCTTCTCGGTTCTGCGACCGTCCCACCCGCAGATCGGAGGGTCACCCACAACATGATCGTCAACGAACCCGTGCAGGACACCTTCGAGGACACACCCGCCAGGGACCGCGACCCGGAGTGGTTCAAGCGCGCCGTCTTCTACGAGGTGCTCGTCCGCTCCTTCCAGGACAGCAACGGCGACGGCGTCGGTGACCTGAAGGGTCTGACCGCCAAGCTCGACTACCTGCAGTGGCTCGGCGTCGACTGCCTGTGGCTGCCGCCCTTCTTCAAGTCGCCCCTGCGCGACGGCGGCTACGACGTCTCCGACTACACGGCCGTGCTGCCGGAATTCGGCGACCTCGCGGACTTCGTGGAGTTCGTCGACGCCGCGCACCAGCGCGGCATGCGCGTGATCATCGACTTCGTCATGAACCACACCAGCGACCAGCACCCCTGGTTCCAGGAGTCGCGCAAGGATCCCGACGGGCCCTACGGCGACTACTACGTGTGGGCGGACGACGACAAGCAGTTCCAGGACGCGCGCATCATCTTCGTCGACACCGAGGCCTCCAACTGGACCTACGACCCGGTCCGCAAGCAGTACTACTGGCATCGTTTCTTCTCCCACCAGCCGGACCTCAACTACGAGAACCCGGCCGTGCAGGAGGAGATGATCTCCGCGCTGAAGTTCTGGCTGGACCTGGGCATCGACGGCTTCCGGCTGGACGCGGTGCCGTACCTGTACCAGGAGGAGGGCACCAACTGCGAGAACCTCCCGGCCACGCACGACTTCCTGAAGCGGGTGCGCAAGGAGATCGACGCCCAGTACCCCGACACGGTGCTGCTGGCGGAGGCCAACCAGTGGCCCGAGGACGTCGTCGACTACTTCGGCGACTATCCGAGCGGCGGCGACGAGTGCCACATGGCGTTCCACTTCCCGGTCATGCCGCGCATCTTCATGGCCGTGCGCCGCGAGTCGCGCTACCCGGTCTCCGAGATCCTGGCCAAGACCCCGGCCATCCCCTCGGGCTGCCAGTGGGGCATCTTCCTGCGCAACCACGACGAGCTCACGCTCGAAATGGTCACCGACGAAGAGCGCGACTACATGTGGGCCGAGTACGCCAAGGACCCGCGGATGCGCGCCAACATCGGCATCCGCCGCAGGCTCGCCCCGCTGCTGGACAACGACCGCAACCAGATCGAGCTGTTCACGGCCCTGCTGCTGTCCCTGCCGGGCTCGCCGATCCTGTACTACGGCGACGAGATCGGCATGGGCGACAACATCTGGCTCGGCGACCGGGACGCGGTGCGCACGCCGATGCAGTGGACGCCCGACCGCAACGCGGGCTTCTCGTCGTCCGATCCGGGGCGGCTGTTCCTGCCCACGATCATGGACCCGGTCTACGGCTACCAGGTGACGAACGTCGAGGCGTCCATGGCCTCGCCGTCGTCGCTGCTGCACTGGACCCGCCGCATGATCGAGATCCGCAAGCAGAATCCCGCCTTCGGACTCGGCTCCTACACGGAGCTGCCGTCGAGCAACCCGGCGGTGCTGGCGTTCCTGCGGGAGTACGAGGACGACCTGGTGCTGTGCGTGAACAACTTCTCGCGTTTCGCGCAGCCCACGGAGCTGGACCTGAGCGCCTTCGAGGGCCGGCACCCGGTGGAGCTGTTCGGCGGGGTGCGCTTCCCGGCGATCGGTGAGCTGCCGTACCTGCTGACGCTGGCCGGGCACGGCTTCTACTGGTTCCGGCTGCGCAGGGACGCCGTATGAGGCCGGTTCCGGCCTGATCGGGCCTGTTGCGCGGGGCAGGCCGCAAACCCCGGCGGCGGGGCGTTTCCTCCGCCCCGCCCGGGGCACGCATCAGTAACACCCCACCCACCCGCGTGAGCCGGAAGGGGCGCCGTCCGGGGCCGGCCGCAGCGCCCGGAGGCGCACCTAGAAATGGGTGAAAGGACGCGACGCCATGTCGGAAGCCGTCACACGCACCGTCACCACCCCGCCCGGCCTTCTTGCCTCCCTCGATCCACTGCTGCGGGAATGGCTGCCGCGACAGCGCTGGTTCGCGGGCAAGGGACGGCCGGTCACCGGGTTCACGCTCGTCGAGGCCACCGAGCTGCTGCCGCCCTCGGCCAAGCTCGGGCTGTACCACCTGCTCGTCCGCGCCCACCAGCCACTCGTGCCGTCCCACGGTGCACCCGGCCACCCCGGCGACTGCTACCAGCTGCTCATAGGCGTGCGCGAGGCGCTGCCGCCTCGGCTGGCGCCCGCGCTCATCGGACATGTGCCGGCGGGCCCACTGGCCGGCCGGACGGTCTACGACGCCCTGCACGACACCCGGCCCGCCGAGCTGCTCCTGGAGGCGCTGCGCACCCGGGCCCGCATCGGCGCGCTCCGCTTCGAGCGTGACCCCGGCCAGGACATCCGGTCCGGGCTGGTACCGCGCGTGGTGACCGCGGAACAGTCCAACTCGTCGATCGTCTACGGAGATACGTTCATCCTGAAGTTGTTGCGGCGGATCGTGCCCGGGGTCAACCCGGACCTCGAACTGCCGCTGGCCCTGGCCCGCGAGGGCTGCCCCCGGGTGCCCGCGCCGACGGCCTGGATGGTGGCGGACGTGGACCCCGCCGCGGACCCGGTCGTCTCGACGGGCCCGGTGGACCTGGCCGGCCAGCCGTATGTGCTGGGGGTGCTCCAGCCGTTCGTGCAGGGCGCCTCCGACGGCTGGGAGCTGGCGCTGCGCGAGCTGGCCAAGGGCGAGGACTTCGCCGCGGAGGCGCGGGCGCTGGGGCGGGCCACCGCCGAGGTGCACACGGCGCTGGCCCGTGCGCTGCCCACGGTCACGCTCGGTCATGTGCAGGTGCGGCTGATGGTGGACGGCATGATCGAGCGCCTGGACGCGGCCGTCCAGGCGGTGCCCGCGCTGCGCCCGTACGCCGGTGGCCTGCGGTCGGCGTTCACGGCGCTGGGCGATCTGGCCGCCGAGGGCCGCACCTGGACCGCGCAGCGGGTGCACGGCGATCTGCACCTCGGTCAGTGCCTGCGCTCGCCCACCGGCGAGTGGAAGGTGATCGACTTCGAGGGCGAACCGGCCCGGCCCCTGGCCGAGCGGCGCATGCCGCAGCCGGCCGTGCGGGACGTCGCCGGCATGCTGCGGTCCTTCGACTACGCGGCGCGCTCGGCCGACCCGCCCCAGCCGGACTGGGCCGAGACCTGCCGCTCCGCGTACTGCTCCGGCTACGCGGACGCCTCCGGCCGCGATCCGCGCACCGACCCGGTGCTGCTGCGCGCCTACGAGACGGACAAGGCGATCTACGAGGTGGTCTATGAGGCCCGGCACCGTCCCGACTGGCTGCCGGTGCCGCTGGCCGCCATAGACCGGCTCGCCGCGTCCGGCCACCTGACCTGACTGACCCACCTTCGCCCAGGAGGCTCCGCCCGTGACCCCCCGCCCTGAGTCCAGCGGTCCGCGTCCCCAGGGGACGGCCGGGGAGAAGATCCCCGAGCAGCCCACGGCCGCGCAGAAGAAGAGCGCCGCGAAGAAGACGGCGGTGCCGAAACAGGCAGCGGCCAAGAAGGGGACGGCCGCCGCGAAGAAGGCTGCCGCCAGGAAGACGGCGGCCCCGGCGAAGACGACCACGAAGAAGGCCGTCGCGAAGAAGGCCGTCGCGAAGAAGGCGGCGGCCGAGACACCCGTCGAGGGGACGGCCGCGAAGAAGGCGACGGCCAGGAAGGCCACCACGACGAAGGCCGCGACGGGCCGGACGAGCGCCACGAAGGCCGCGGCCGCCAAGGCGACGACCACCAAAGCCGCAGCGAGCAAGGCGACCACCACCAAGGCCGCCGCCAGCAAAGCGAGCACCACCAAGGCCGCCGCCAAGGCGAGCGCCACCAAAGCCGCCGCCGCCAAGACGACCGCCGCCAAAGCCGCCGCCAGCAAGGCGACCACCACCAAAGCCGCCGCCAGCAAGGCGACCACCACCAAGGCAGCCGCCGGCAAGGCGACCACCACCAAAGCCGCCGCCACCAAAGCCGCCGGCAAGGCGAGCGCCGCCAAGGCCGTTGCCGAGAAGTCGTCGGTGGTCTCCGGTGGGAAGAAGGCGGGTGCCAAGAAGGGCGTCGCGAAGAAGGCGCCCGCCGGGAAGGCCACCGTCGTCGAGGGCGCTCCGGTCCAGGCCGTGCCCCCGGAGATGGAGATCGCCGTCTCGCCCGCCGTGGACGCCGGGGACCGCGAGCGGCTGCTGAGCGGCACGCACCACGACCCGCACTCCGTGCTCGGCGCCCACCCCGTGCCCGGCGGCATCGCCTTCCGGGCGTTCCGGCCGTACGCCCTGTCCGTGACCGTCGTCGCCGGGGAGGTGCGGGCGGAACTGCACGCCGACGGGGAGGGCTTCTTCTCCGGGCTGCTGCCGCTGCGGGAGGTCCCGGAGTACCGGCTGCTCGTGCAGTACGAGGGCACGCTGCTGGACACCGAGGACGCCTACCGCTTCCTGCCCACGCTCGGCGACCTCGACCTGCACCTGATCGGCGAGGGCCGGCACGAGGAGCTGTGGACGGCGCTGGGCGCGCACCCGATGACCCACCAGGGCGTGACCGGCACCCGCTTCGCGGTCTGGGCCCCGAACGCGCGCGGCGTGCGCGTGGCCGGCACGTTCAACTTCTGGGACGGCACCGGGCACGCCATGCGCTCGCTCGGCTCGTCGGGCGTGTGGGAGCTGTTCCTGCCGGACGTCGGCGAGGGCGAGCTGTACAAGTTCGAGATCACCCGGTCCGACGGTTCGAAGACGATGCGGGCGGACCCGATGGCCCGCCGGACCGAGGTCCCGCCCGCGACCTCGTCGGTCATCACGTCCTCGCGGTACGAGTGGGGCGACGCCGAGTGGCTCGCCCGGCGCGCGGAGGCCCCGGCCCACGAGGCGCCGTTCTCGGTGTACGAGATCCACCTGCCGTCCTGGCGGCCGGGCCTGACCTACCGTCAGCTCGCCGAGCAGCTCCCCGGCTACGTGAAGAACCTGGGCTTCACGCACGTCGAGCTGATGCCCGTGGCCGAGCACCCCTTCGGCGGGTCCTGGGGCTACCAGGTCACCGGTTTCTACGCGCCGACGGCCCGCCTGGGCACGCCGGACGACTTCCGGTACCTGGTCGACAAGCTGCACCAGGCCGGCATCGGCGTGATCATGGACTGGGTGCCGGCCCACTTCCCGCGCGACGACTGGGCGCTGGCCGAGTTCGACGGCCGGCCCCTGTACGAGCACGCGGATCCGCTGCGGGCCGCGCACCCCGACTGGGGCACGCTGGAGTTCGACTTCGGGCGCAACGAGGTGCGCAACTTCCTCGTCGCCAACGCCGTGTACTGGTGCGAGGAGTTCCACATCGACGGGCTGCGCGTGGACGCGGTCGCCTCGATGCTCTACCTCGACTACTCGCGCGAGCCGGGGCAGTGGACGCCCAACGAGCACGGCGGCCGGGAGAACCTGGACGCGGTGGCGTTCCTCCAGGAGATGAACGCGACGGTGTACCGCAGGGTGCCGGGCGTGGTGACCGTCGCGGAGGAGTCCACCGCCTGGGACGGCGTCACCCGCGCCACCCACCACAAGGGCCCGAGCGGCTTCGGCGGGCTCGGATTCGGCCTGAAGTGGAACATGGGCTGGATGCACGACTCGCTGCAGTACATGAGCCACGAGCCGGTGCACCGCAAGTACCACCACCACGAGATGACGTTCTCGATGGTGTACGCGTACAGCGAGAACTACGTCCTGCCGATCTCCCACGACGAGGTCGTGCACGGCAAGGGTTCCCTGGTGTCGAAGATGCCGGGCGACTGGTGGCAGCAGCGTGCCGGGGTGCGCTCCTACCTCGGCTACATGTGGGCCCACCCGGGCAAGCAACTGCTGTTCATGGGCCAGGAGTTCGCGCAGGGCGCCGAGTGGTCCGAGGCCCACGGTCCCGACTGGTGGCTGCTGGATCCGGGCTACGGGGCGGAGGCCGACCACCGGGGCGTGCGCGACCTGGTCCGCGACCTCAACACCGTCTACCGCGCCACCCCGGCGCTGTGGCGGCTGGACACGGACCCGGCGGGGTTCGAGTGGATCGCCGGTGACGCGGCCGACGACAACGTGCTCGCGTTCCTCCGGCTGGACCCGGAGGGAAATCCCCTGCTGGCGGTGTCGAACTTCGCGCCGGTGGTCCGCCCGGACTACCGGCTGGGCGTGCCGGAGGACGTCCCCGCCTGGCACGAGGCCGTCAACACCGACGCGGCCCGTTACGGCGGCAGTGACGTCACCAACCCCGACCCGGTCAAGCCCGAGGCCCAGCCCTGGCACGGCCGTCCGGCGAGCATCCGCCTGACCCTGCCACCGCTGGCGACGGTCTGGCTGCGCCCGGCGTAGGCGGCCTGTGACAGGGGTGTGACCGGAGGAGTGGCCTCCGTCACAGCCCGTCTCCTCCGGGAGTGGTGGGGTGGCCGCATGCCTGCCACCCCACTTCCCCGCCGGTCCGGAAAGGGCTGAGGCCCGTGCTGGTGGGTCTCGGTCTCGCGGCGGTCTGCGCCGTCGCCGCGCTCGTCGCCGCCGCGGGGGCCGTCGCCATGGCGTTGCCCGGACGGCCCGAGCCGTGGTCCGTGCATCTGATGCGCCGGGCCGCGGCGGCCGCCGCGTGGGCGGCCGCCGCCGTGTACTCCCTCGGCCTCTTCGCCGTACTGGACTCGGAGTCGGCCTTCAACGACGGGGCGAACTCGGTCCCGGCCCCGGCCTGCCGCGACGGTTTCGACCCGGCCACGGTCGAAGGGCTGAGCCACCACCGGTCCTCCTACCTGCCGCTGCGCTTCGACTGCGTCCGCGAGGACGGCTCCGTCTACGCCAGTGACCCGGACTACGGGTGGATGAACGGGACGACGGCGGTCCTGGCCCTGTCCGCCGCCCTGCTCGCCATCGGCGCCGGCGGCGCGAGCGAGCTGCGGGCGCGCAGGGCACCCGTGACGTCATGACGCTGCTGCCGGTCTTCGCCGGGCTGGTGGTCGCCCTGGTCGCGCTGCGCGGGCTGCTGACGCATCCGCTGCTGCCCCTGTGGGTACGGACCTCGGTGTTCTGGGCGGCGCCGCTCTCGGCCGCCACCTGGGCGTACATCGTGACCGCGGACGATCCGTTCCTGTTCCCGGAGACCGCCCCCTGCCCGCGTGAGCCCTTCCAGGAGGGCGTCATCGGCAGCGGCGCGGTCTCCGGGGTCTCCAAGGCCTTCCCCCCACGCGCCTCCTGCGTGTGGGAAGACGGCACCGTCCACGACCTCGCCCCGGGGGCCGGGTTCCTGTTCTGGGTCTTCTTCGCCCTGACGGTCGTCCCCCTCGGCGCCGGGCTGTGGCACGCCCTGCGGGATCCGAGGTCCCAGCTGGGGTAGGCGCTTCGAGGGTTACCCGAGTGCCTGCGCCAGGGATGCGGGCAGCTCCCCGGTGTGCAGGACGCCGAGACGCTGGGTGGCCCGGGTCAGGGCCACGTACAGGTCGCTGGTGCCGTACCGGCCGGGCTCGACCACCAGGACCGAGTCGAACTCCAGGCCCTTGGCCTGGCGCGGATCGAGCAGGACGACCGTCCGCGTGAGGTCGGGTTCGGCGCCCGCCGTCACGCCGTCCAGGCGCGCGGCGATGCCCCGGTGGAGGTCGCGCGGCGCGATCACCGCGAGCCGTCCCTCGGCCGGGGTGAGCTCCCCGACCGCCTTGGCGACGGCGCCGGGCAGGTCGTCGGTGGCCCGGGCCCAGGGGCGTACGCCCGTGGAGCGGACCGAGCTGGGCGGTTCGAAGGCCGGGTTCTCGGCGCGGACCACGGCGGCGGCGACGTCCATGATCTCGGCCGGGGTGCGGTAGTTGACGCCCAGCCGGGTGTGCTCCCAGCGATCCTCCACGTAAGGAGCGAGGATGCCGTCCCAGGAGCCGACCCCGGCCGCCTCCGCCGTCTGCGCGGGGTCGCCGACCAGGGTCATCGAGCGGGTCGGGCTGCGCCGCATCAGCAGCCGCCACGCCATCGGCGACAGCTCCTGCGCCTCGTCGACGATGATGTGCCCGAACGCCCAGGTGCGGTCGGCCGCCGCGCGCTCGGCGGCGCTGCGGTGGTCGTCCTCCTCGTGCCGCTCGGCGAACCGCTCGGCGTCGATGATGTCGTGCGCGGACAGCACCTCGGAGCTCTCGGGGTCGTCCTCCTCCTTGTCCTCGAACTCGTAGGTCCGGGACGCGTACGACACGTCCAGCACGCCCTGCGCGTAGGCGATCTGCCGCTCCCGCTCCCGCTCGGCGCGCTCGCGGGCCAGCCGGTCGTCCTCGCCGAGCAGTTCGGCGGCCTCGTCGAGCAGCGGCACGTCCGCGACGGTCCAGCGCCGGGTCACCGGGCGGCGTACGGCGTCGGCGTCCTCGGCGGGCAGGAACTCCTCGGGCGCCGCGAGGAAGTCGGCGACGAGCCGCTGCGGGGTCAGCACCGGCCACAACTGGTCGATGGCGGCCCACACTTCGGGGTTCTCGGCGAGGTCGTCGCGGATCTGGGTGATGTCGCTGGGGTCGAGCAGGCTGGACCCGTCGAAGGGGTCGGTGCCGATGCGTTCGGCGTACAGCTCGGTGAGGGTGTTGAGGATGTGGCCCTCGAAGTGCTCGCGGGCGGCGTTGTGCGGCAGCTTGGCGGCACGGGTGCGCTCGCGGGCGACGTTGACCAGGCCGTCGTCGAGCATGAGGACCTCGCGGTCGTGCTCGATGGCGATCACCGGGTCGGGCAGCGCCTGCCGGCTGCGGACGACCTCGGCGAGCACGTCGGCCATGCCGGCCCGGCCCTTCACCGCCGCCGCCTCGGGCGTGTCGGTGGCGGTCGCCTTCACGCCGGGGTACAGCTCGCCGACGGTCGCGAGGAGCACGCCGGTCTCGCCGAGGGAGGGCAGCACCTCGCCGATGTAGCCGAGGAACGCCGGGTTGGGCCCGACGATCAGCACCGCGCGCTTGGCCAGCAGCTCGCGGTGCTCGTAGAGCAGGTAGGCGGCGCGGTGCAGGGCGACGGCCGTCTTGCCGGTGCCCGGGCCGCCCTCCACCACGAGGACGCCGCGGTGCGGGGCGCGGATGATGCGGTCCTGGTCGGCCTGGATGGTCCGGACGATGTCGCTCATGCGGCCGGTGCGCGCGGAGTTCAGCGCGGCGAGCAGCACGGCGTCGCCCGTGGGGTCCTCGTGGCCGGTGCGGGTCTCGTCGCCGAGGTCGAGGATCTCGTCGTGCAGATGGGTGACCCTGCGGCCCTCGGTGGCGATGTGCCGCCGCCGCCTGAGGCTCATCGGGGTGTGGCCGGTGGCCAGGTAGAAGGGCCGGGCGACGTCGGCGCGCCAGTCGATCAGGACGGGCGTGCGCTCGGCGTCGTCGGTGCGCAGGCCGATGCGGCCGATGTGGTGGGTGACGCCGGAGGTGAGGTCGATCCGGCCGAAGCACAGGGAGCCGTCCACCGCGTTCAGCGCGGCGAGCAGCCCCGAGCGCTCGGCGACGAGGATGTCCCGTTCGAGTCTGGCCTGCATGGGGGTGTTGCCCTGCGCGAGCGCGTCCGTGACGGAGGTCTCGGCGTCGCCGCGCAGCGCGTCCACGCGCGCGTACAACCCGTCGATGAATTCCTGTTCCTCGCGCAATTCATCGTCCGGAAATTCGGTGTTTGACAATTCCGCTCCCGCCCGGATATACTGTGCTCACTGAACTTCACCGTGCCTTCAACTTACGTGCAGGCACGAATGAATCAATATACGCGAGAAAAACCCCCGGGCCAATTGCTCGGGGGTTTTTCCGTGCTCCGGGCCGGTCGCTCACAGCACGTCGGAGAGCTCCTCCAGCAGCCGCCGCTTGGCCCGCGCGCCCACCATCGACTTCACGGGCTCGCCGTCGCGGAACACCAGGAACGTCGGCATGGACAGCACCTTGTAGGCGTTGGTGGTCAGCGGATTGTGGTCCACGTCCAGCTGCACGACCTTCAGCCGGTCGCCCTGCTCGAAGGCGAGCGCCTTCAGCACCGGCGCCATCTGCCGGCAGGGCGGGCACCAGTCGGCGGTGAACTCCACCAGGACCGGCAGATCCGCGCCGATCACCTCGGCCTCGAAGTCCGCGTCCGTCACTTCGGTCACCACGGGTGCCTCCCCAGTTCACAGCGGGGCTCCGGACCGCCCGGAGCCTCGGCCTCGGCGTTCAGCTCGGCCCGCGCCAGCTGCCGCGCCACCGTGTCGCGCACGGCGCTCAACTCGCCGATCAGCGCATCGAGTTCGTCCAGCTTGCGCCGGTAGACCGCGAGGGACGCCGGACAGGAGTCGCCCTCCGGGTGCCCGGCGCGCAGGCACTCCACGAAGGGCCGTGTCTCCTCCAGGCCGAACCCGAAGTCCTGCAGCGTCCGGATCTGCTCCAGCAGCCTCAGATCGCACTCGTCGTACGTCCGGTACCCGTTGCCCTCACGCCTCGCGGGCAGCAGCCCCCGTGCCTCGTAGTACCGCAGCGTCCGCGTGGTGGTTCCGGCGCGTGCGGCCAGCTCGCCGATTCGCATGGCACCGAACGTAATCCTTGACGCCGAGGTCAAGGCAACACCTCAGCGCGCCCCGGCGTTCTCCGGCTTCCGCTCCTCGACGGCGGGCTCCGCCTCCGGCTCTCCCCGGCCCGGCAGCAGCAGCGCCACGATCACCGTGCCGACGCCCAGGACCACCGCCCCGACCAGGCTGGTGTGGGCGACCGCGTCGGCGAACGAGGAACCCACCGCGTCGGTCATCTGCCGCGCTCCGCCCGCGAGTTGCTCGGCCTGCGCCTTGAGCCGCTCGGCCTGCTGCGGGTCGCTCGCACCGGCGGCCTGCTCGGCCAGCTGCCGCGCCTTGTCGCCGATGCCCTGTGCCACGGCGTACCCCGCCCCGACGGAGTCCTGGGCCGTCTCCAGCGAGGACGCGGGCAGCTTGCTGCCGGCCGTCGCGTCCGAGAGGTGTCCGGAGTACGACGTCGCCAGCAGTGAGCCGAGGACGGCGATGCCGAGCGATCCGCCCAGCTCCAGCGACGTGTCGTTGACCGCGCCGCCGACACCGAGCTGCGACTCCGGGAAGGCCCCCATGATCGCGTCCGTGCAGGGCGAGAGCGCGAGCCCGATCGCGAGGCCCAGGACCACCAGGGGCACGACGAAGTCGCCGTACGCCGAACCGGAGTCGACCCGGGTGAGCAGGGCCAGCGCCGCCGTACCGCCGACCATGCCGGCCGTGACGGTCCACTTCATGCCGACCCGCGGCGTCAGGTACCCGGTGAGGGCCGAGCCGGCGAACACGGCGCCCGCCAGCGGCAGCATCCGCACGCCGGTGTCCAGGGCGTCGTAGCCGAGGACGAACTGCAGGTGCTGCGTCAGGTAGTAGAAGGCCCCGAAGACGGCCAGGAAGAACAGCGCGACGGCCAGGTTGGAGCCCGCGAACCGCCGGTCGGCGAAACGGCGCACGTCGAGCAGCGGGTGGGGATGCCGCAGCTCCCACACCACGAAGGCGACCAGTGCGGCGCCCGCGACGACCGCGGCCGTGATCGCCTCGGTGCCCCAGCCGAAGTGCGGCCCCTGGATGATCATGTAGACCAGCGCCGCGATCCACACCACGGACAGCAGCCCGCCGCCGAGGTCGATGCGGCCGCGGTCGGCGGCCTTGGACGGCGGGACCAGGACGAACGCGCCGACGAGTGCCAGCGCGGCGACGGGGACGTTGATCAGGAACGTCGACGACCAGCCGTGGTGCTCCAGCAGCGCCCCGGCGACCAGCGGCCCGGCCGCGATGGCGAGTCCGGCCGTGGCGGTCCACAGGGTGATGGCGCGGGCGCGCTCGGCCCGCGGGAAGGTCGCGGCGAGCAGGGACAGCGTGGCGGGCATGATCATCGCGGCTCCGGCGCCCATCACGGCACGCGCGGCGATGACGGCCGTGGCGCTGTCGGCGAGGTAACCGGAGACGGCCCCGCCGCCGAAGACGAGCAGCCCGAGCACCAGCGCGCCCCGGCGGCTGTACTTGTCGCCCATCGCGCCGAGCAGCAGCATCAGCGCGGCGTAGGGGACGGTGTAGCCGTCGATGACCCACTGCAGGTCGGCGCTGGACAGGCCGAGGTCCTCGGTCATCGCGGGCGCCGCCACGGTGAGGGCGGTGTTCGCCATCACGATGATCAGCAGGCTCAGACAGAGCACGAGCAGCGCCCACCAGCGACGCGGGTAGGGGCGGTCCATCCTCTCGGCCGGTTCGGTCACGACGAGTCGCATGGCAGGGGTGCCTTCCTCGTTGATTTGCACATGGGTGTGCATTTACACAACACTGTGCAATCTACGCCGTTGCACAGTGCTGTGCAACTCAGCTCCGGAGGGGCACAATGACGTCCATGACCTCGGGCACCACCAGCCGCGCCGACGCCAACCGCCGCCGCATCCTCGACGTCGCCCTCGCCGAGCTGCTGCGGGACCCCGACGCGTCCATGGACCAGATCGCCCGTGCGGCCGGCGTCGTCCGGCGCACGGTGTACGGGCACTTCCCGAATCGCGAGGCGCTGATCAGCACGCTCGTCGACGAGGCGGTGGAGGCCCTGTCGGCCGCGCACGCCGCGGGCCGGGCGGGGGTGGGGGATCCGGCGGAGGCCGTGGCCCGCTCGGTGCTGGCCGTGTGGGAGATCGCCGACCGGTACCGGCTGCTGGTCGCGCTCGCCCAGCGCACGGTGACCATGCAGGGCATCCGCGAACGGCTCGCCCCGGTCCGCGAGAGCGCCACCGGCATCCTGCGGCGCGGCCTCGACGAGGGCGTCTTCAGCTCCCCGCTGCCCGCCCCGGCCCTGGCCTACGTGCACGAGCAGATGCTGGTGGCGCTGATGGAGGCGGTGAACGACGGGCTGGTGGCAGCGCAAGAGGCGGGCCGCTGCGCCGCGGTCACCATCCTGACCGCGGCGGGCGTGCCCGCCTCGACCGCCACCGGGCTGGTGGCGGAGCTGAACGACTGACTTCTGCTGCTGGAGCTGCGGGGGGACCGGGCGGCTGAGCGACGGGGGGACACCCAGCCGCCCGGAGTCAGGGGGCGGCGCGGCCGTCAGGCCTTCGCCAGCTCCTTCTCGCCGCCCGGCTCGGGCACCTCGACGTGGTCGTCGGAGGCCGGGGCGCCGTGCCCGTCGTCGAGCAGGGTCTTCTCGTCGAAGGGCAGCTGACCGGCGAGGACCTGGTTGACCCGGTCCTTGTCGATCTCCTTCGTCCAGGTGCCGATCAGCACGGTGGCCACGGCGTTGCCGGCGAAGTTGGTCAGGGCGCGGGCCTCGCTCATGAAGCGGTCGATGCCGACGATCAGGCCGATGCCGTCCACCAGGGCCGGCTTGTGCGACTGCAGACCGCCGGCCAGGGTCGCGAGGCCGGCACCGGTGACACCGGCGGCGCCCTTGGAGGCGACCAGCAGGAAGAGCAGCAGCGGGATCTGCTCGCCGACGGACATCGGGGTGCCCATGGCGTCGGCGATGAACAGCGAGGCCATGGTCATGTAGATCATGGTGCCGTCGAGGTTGAAGGAGTAGCCGGTCGGGACGGTGATGCCGACCACCGGCTTGCTGACGCCCAGGTGCTCCATCTTCGCGATGAGCCGCGGCAGCGCGGACTCGGAGGAGGAGGTGGACAGGATCAGCAGGAACTCACGGCCCAGGTACTTGAAGAGCGTGAGGATGTTCAGGCCGGAGATCACGCGCAGCAGGACGCCGAGCACGATGAAGACGAAGAGGAAGCAGGTGACGTAGAAGCCGAGCATCAGCACGGCGAGGCTCTTGAGCGCGTCCAGGCCGGCGGAGCCGGTGACGGCGGCGATGGCGCCGAAGGCACCGATCGGGGCGGCCCACATCACCATGGCCAGGATGCGGAAGACGAGCCGCTGGATGTGCTCGATGCCGCGCAGGATGGGCTGGCCGGCCGAGCCCATGCCTTGCAGCGCGAAACCGGCGAGCAGCGCGATCAGCAGGGTCTGCAGCACCGACTCGTTGGTGAAGGCGGAGACGATCGTGGTCGGGATGATCCCGAGCAGGAACTCGGTGGTGTCCTTGGCCTCGGCGTCGACCTGGGCGTGCCCGGCGTCCTTGACGGCGTCGGTCACCGCCAGGCCGGTGCCCGGCTCCAGGATGTTGCCGACGACCAGGCCGATGCTCAGGGCGACCAGGGACATCACCATGAAGTAGCCGAGGGCGATACCGCCGACGGCGCCGACCTTGGCGGCCTTGCGCACCGAACCGATGCCCAGCACGATCGTGCAGAAGATGATCGGCGAGATCATCATCTTGATGAGGTTCACGAAGCCCGTGCCGATGGGCTTCAGCTCGACAGCGAAGTCGGGTGCGGCCAGACCCACCGCGATACCGGCGGCGACCGCGATGATCACTGCGATGTAGAGGTAGTGCGTGCGGTCCCGCTTGGCTTTGGGTGCGGCAGGTGCCGTATCGGCTGCGCTGGTCACGGCGGCCCTCCTTGACGACGTCGTCGGCATCACCGGCGTGCGGCTCACGTCCGGGAAAACTCCGGGAACTCCGGGGAACTGCGGGGAACAGGGAGCGAGGCTCCCGGAGATGCGTTATGGGGAATGCCGTGACTATGTCGTGCGCTGTGAGCGCGGTCACCCTTCCGTTCATTTAGTTCACAATCGGCCACGGTGCAGACTGACGGCATGCGCCTCACCGTCCCCGGCCCCCGCAGTCTGGCGGGCCAGCTCTTCGCCATGCAGGCCGTGCTGATAGCGGTCGTCGTGGCCGGATACGCGCTGTTCACCTATGTCAGCGACCGCAGCCAGGCCGAGGAGGCGGCGGCGCGCCAGGCCCGGGCGGTGGCGCGGTCGGTCGCGGACTCCCCGTCCGTGGCGGCGGCGATCCGCACCCCCGACCCGACGGCCGATCTCCAGCCGTACGCGCTGCGGGTGATGCGGGACACCGAGGTCGACTTCATCACGATCATGGATCCGCGGGGCATCCGCTGGACGCACCCCGACCCGAAGCAGATCGGCCAGACCTTCCAGGGCCACACCGACAAGGCGCTGCGCGGGCAGACCTTCACCGAGACCTACACCGGCACGCTCGGTCCGTCGGTCCGGGCGGTCACCCCGATCAAGGACGGCCCACGGGTGGTCGGCCTGGTCAGCGCGGGCATCCGGGTCGAGGAGATCACCCAGCGCGTCCAGGAGCAGCTCACCGCCCTGCTCGGCGTCGCGGCCGGCGCGCTGGTGCTGGGCGCGGTCGGCACGTACGTCATCAACGCCCGGCTGCGCCGCCACACCCACGGGATGAACGCGACCGAGCTGAGCCGGATGCACGACTACCACCAGGCCGCCCTGCACGCGGTGCGCGAGGGGCTGCTGATGCTGGACGGGCAGTACCGTGTGGCGTTGATCAACGACGGCGGGCGGGAGCTGCTGGGCGTGGCCGGGGACGTGGTGGGCAGGTCGGTGGCGCAGCTGGGACTGCCCGCTCCGCTGACGGGTGCGCTGCTGGCCTCGGAGCCGCGGGTGGACGAGGTGCATCTCACGGCCTCCCGGGTGCTGGTGATCAACACCTCGCCGGTGTCGGGCGGCGAGCGCCGCGGCACGGTCGTGACCCTGCGTGATGTCACCGAACTCCAGTCGCTCATGGGCGAGTTGGATTCCGAGCGGGGCTTCACCCAGGCGCTGCGCTCGCAGGCGCACGAGGCGGCGAACCGGTTGCACACGGTCGTCTCGCTGATCGAGCTGGGCCGGGCGGAGGAAGCGGTGGAGTTCGCGACGGCCGAGCTGGAGCTGGCTCAGGCGCTGACCGACCAGGTCGTGGCGGCGGTGAGCGAGCCGGTGCTGGCGGCGCTGCTGCTGGGCAAGACCGCGCAGGCCAACGAGCGGGGCGTGGAGCTGGTGGTGTCGGAGGACAGCAGCCTCGACGACGGCCTGCTGCCCGAGTCCCTGCCGGCGCGGGACCTGGTGACGATCCTGGGCAACCTCATCGACAACGCCGTGGACGCGGCGCAGGGCAGCGTACGGGCCCGGGTGACGGTGGCCGCGTACACCGAGACCGCGGGCGGCCGCCCGGAGCTGGTGATGCGGGTGTCGGACACGGGTCCGGGCGTGGATCCCGAGCACGCCGAGGCCGTCTTCCAGCGGGGTTTCACGACCAAGCCGGCCGGTCCGGGCGGCCGGGGGCTGGGCCTGGCGCTGGTCCGGCAGGCGGCGCACCGGCACGGGGGGACACTGGCGGTGACGGGCGCCGACGGGGGCGGGGCACAGTTCGAGGTACGGCTGCCGCTGAGCCGGGCGGCGGGCGCGACGCCCGGCGGCCTCGCCCGGGACGGCTCGGCACCGGCGGAGCCGGCCGCCGCGCTCCCGCTGCCCGCGGGGCCCGCGCCCGGGACCTCCGGGGGCCCGACGTCCAAGGCCTCTGGAGGCGACGCGTGACGAGCGACCCGACGAGACAGCAGGCCATCCGCGTCCTGGTGGTGGAGGACGACCCGGTGGCCGCCGACGCGCACGTCCTCTATGTCGGCCGGGTGCCCGGCTTCGTGGCCGTGGGCAAGGCGCACACGGGTGCTGAGGCCCGCCGGGCCCTGGAGCGCACCCGAGTCGACCTGCTCCTGCTGGACCTGCACCTGCCCGATGTGCACGGTCTGCAACTGGCCCGTTCCCTGCGCGCGGCCGGCCATCACGCCGACGTGATAGCGGTGACGTCGGCCCGCGACCTGGCCGTCGTGCGCGAGGGCGTCTCGCTCGGCGTCGTGCAGTACGTCCTGAAGCCGTTCACCTTCGCGACCCTGCGCGACCGGCTGGTGCGATACGCCGAGTTCCACGCGGCGGTCGGCGAGGCCAGTGGCCAGGACGAGGTGGACCGGGCGCTCGCCGCCCTGCGCGCGCCGGGCCCGGCCGCGCTGCCCAAGGGCCTGAGCGCGCCGACCCTGGAGCGTGTCACGCTCGCCCTGCGCGACAGCGCGGAGGGCCTGACGGCGGCGGGCGTGGCCGAGAGCGTGGGCATCTCCCGCATCACCGCCCGCCGTTACCTGGAGCACCTGGTCGACGCGGGCCGCGCGGCCCGCCGCCCGCAGTACGGCACCGTCGGGCGGCCGGAGTTGCAGTACCGCTGGGTCACCGGACAGTGACGGCCCATCAGCCGATCAAACCCCCGCACACCCGTTGACCTGACTAGACCACTCAACTTAGGTTCACGACGCAGCCACCCGGCCACAACGAAGTGCGCCCGTAGGAGGTCGTGCCCGTGCGCCCCACCGCCGCCCTCACCCCCCTCGCCGCCCTGCTCCTCGCCGCCACGACCCTCACCGCGTGCGGTGGGGGATCCGGCAGCGACCCGGACACCGTGAAGGTCTCCTTCAAGCAGTCCACGGACAACTCCGTGAAGGTGATGGACACCTATCTCGCGGACATCAAGAAGCAGTTCGAGAAGGCCCACCCGGGCAAGAAGGTCGAGCTCGTCCCGATCAAGGCCCCGGACTCGGAGTACTACACCAAGCTCCAGCAGATGCTCCGCTCCCCCAAGACCGCCCCCGACCTGGTCTACGAGGACACGTTCCTCATCAACTCGGACATCACCAGCGGGTACCTCAAGCCCCTCGACGCCTACCTCGCCAAGTGGCCGGACTGGAACCGGTTCATCGACACGGCCAAGGCGGCGGCCAAGGGCGAGGACGGCAGGACGTACGGCGTGCCCGACGGCACCGACACCCGCGGGCTCTGGTTCGACAAGGACGTCTTCGCCCAGGCCGGACTGCCCGCCGACTGGCAGCCGAAGACCTGGGACGACGTCCTCGCCGCCGCCCGCGCCATCAAGAAGAAGGTCCCCGGCGTCATCCCCCTCAACGTCTACACGGGCAAGCCGGTCGGCGAGGCCGCCACCATGCAGACCTTCGAGATGCTCCTCTACGGCACGAACGACGGTTCGACGGACCCCCTGTACGACAAGGCGAGCAAGAAGTGGATCGCCGGCGGGCAGGGCTTCAAGGACGCGCTCGCCTTCGTCGAGACGGTCTACGAGGAGAAGCTCGGCCCGGACGTCTCCGACGCGCTCGACCCCAACGTCATGACCCGCGTGCGCGGCGAGTGGCTCCCGCAGGGCAAGCTCGGCATCGCCCTCGACGGCTCCTGGCTGCCGCAGGACTGGCTGCCCGGCAGCGGCCACGAGTGGCCCGAGTGGTCGCGGGAACTGGGTCTGGCCGCCATGCCGACCCAGCACGGCCAGGCGCCCGGCAAGGTGAGCATGTCCGGGGGCTGGACCTGGTCGATCCCCGCCAAGGCCGGCAACCCGGACCTGGCGTTCGAGTTCGTCAAGACGATGCAGACCAAGGCCAACGCGCAGAAGTGGTACGTCGCCAACTCGGGCATCGCGGTCCGCGAGGACGTGGCCGAGGACCCGGCGTACGTCGAGGCGCAGCCCGGCATCGAGTTCTTCACGGACCTGGTGGCCTCGACGCACTACCGCCCCGCGTACCCGGCGTACCCGAAGGTCTCCACGGCCATCCAGGAGGCGATGGAGAGCGTCACCACGGGCGACGCCTCGGTGGAGGAGGCGACGAGCGCCTACACGGACGCGCTGAAGGACGCCACCGGCAACCAGGTGGTGGAGCGGTGATCCCGGGTCGCCGCGCATGACCGCCACCGCGCCCCGCCCGTCCCTCGCCAGGACACCCGGAGCCCCGCGCCCGGCCCGTGGTCCCCGCCTGCCGGTGCGGGTCCTGCCCCTCGCCCCCGCGGTCGTCCTCCTGTTGCTGTTCCTGGCCGGCCCGATCGCGTACTGCGTTTTCATCGCCTTCACCGACCTCCAGCTCACCGGCCAGGCCGAGTCGTCGTTCGTCGGCTTCGACAACTTCACCCGGGCGTTCGGCGACGAGGCGTTCCTCAACGCCGTGTGGCTGACACTGGTGTTCACGGTCCTGTCGTCGCTGATCGGGCAGAACACCCTCGGTCTGGCGCTCGCCGCGCTGATGCGGCGCGCCTCGAAACCGGTACGCACCCTGACCGGTGGCATCGTGGTCACCGCGTGGGTCCTGCCGGAGGTGGTGGCGGGCTTCCTCCTCTACGCCTTCTTCCGCCGCGAGGGCACCCTGAACGCCGTCCTGGACTGGCTGCACCTGCCTGCCCAGAACTGGCTCTACACCCTGCCCATCCTGGCGGTGTCCTTCGCCAACGTCTGGCGGGGCACGGCCTTCTCGATGCTGGTCTACTCGGCCGCGCTGAACGAGATCCCGCAGGAGATCACCGAGGCGGCCGAGGTCGACGGGGCGGGCGGCTGGCGCCGCATGTGGCACATCACGCTCCCCATGATCCGCCGCTCCATCGGCACGAACCTGATGCTCAACACCCTGCAGACCCTCTCGGTCTTCGGCCTGATCTGGGTGATGACGCGCGGCGGCCCGGGCGGCCGCAGCCAGACGCTGCCGCTGTTCATGTACGAACAGGCCTTCCAGAACAGCCTGATCGGCTACGGCACGGCGGTCGCCCTGCTCCTCCTGCTGGTCGGCTCCCTCTTCTCCCTTCTCTACCTGCGCCTGCTGCGGACGGAGGTCTGACCCGCATGGCCACGCTCGCCTCCCGCCGCACGACCCGCCGCCTCGCCGCGGACGCCGGCCTGCTGGTCGTCGCCGCCGCGTTCGTCCTGCCCCTGGCCTGGGTCGTCCTCTCCGCCCTCGACCCGGGCGCCGACCTGCGGGTGAAGGTGCCCGACGGCCTGACCCTGGACAACTTCGACGCCGTCCTGACCCCCGAGATCACCTTCACGCCCCTGCTCAACAGCCTGCTCCTGTGCGGCGGCGCGACGCTGGTGACGGTGTTCTGCGCGGCCCTGGCCGCCTATCCGCTGTCCCGCTTCCGCTCCCGCTTCAACCGGCCGTTCCTGCTGACGATCCTCTTCGCCACCAGCCTGCCCATCACCGCGATCATGGTCCCGGTCTACGCGCTCTTCGTGCGGGTCGACCTGATCGACACCATGCACGGCACGATCCTGTTCTTCGCCGCGTCCCAACTTCCGTTCGCGATCTGGCTGATGAAGAACTTCATGGACGGCGTCCCGAAGGAACTGGAGGAGGCGGCCTGGACGGACGGCGCCTCGTCCCTGCAGTCGCTCGTCCGCATCGTGCTGCCCCTGATGGGCCCGGGCGTGGCCGTGGTGACGGTGTTCTCCTTCGTCATGATGTGGGGCAACTTCTTCGTCCCGTTCATGCTCCTGCTCACCCCCGACCAGATGCCGGCGTCGGTCAGCATCAACGACTTCTTCGGCAACCGGGGCATGGTGGCCTACGGCCAGCTGGCCGCCTTCTCCCTCGTCTACTCCACACCCGTGATCCTCCTGTACGTCCTGATCTCCAGGCGCCTGGGAGGAGGCTTCGCGCTGGGCGGGGCGGTGAAGGGCTGACCCGGGACCGGGAAGCAAACGCGGGCACCGGCTGTTGCACGCCGTGATCGCGGAGATCGCCGCGCCCGACACAAGGGGGAGTCATGTCCGTGCGTGCTCTGGTCGTCGATCCGTCCGCGCCCGTCGCCGTCCGGCTCGGCGAGGTCGCCGAGCCCGTGCCCGGACCGGGTCAGGTCCTCGTCGAGGCCTCGCACGTCTCGCTGAACCACGGCGACCTCAACGACGCCCGCTCCCGGCGTGTCCCGGTGGGAGCGGTGCTCGGCTCGGACGCCGCGGGCGTGGTCGTCCGGGCCGCGGCCGACGGGACCGGGCCGGTGGAGGGCACGCGGGTGGTGGCCCTGACCCCGGGGGCCTTCGCCGAGCGCGTCGCGATCGACGTGGGCGCGCTCGCCGAGCTGCCCGCGGGTCTGGACCCGGCGACGGCGGTGGGACTCCCGGTCGCCGGAGTGGCGGCCCTGCGTTCGCTGCGGGCCGCCGGTCTCGGACCGGGCAAGAGGGTGCTGGTCACCGGGGCGTCGGGCGGGGTCGGACTGTTCGCCGTCCAGCTGGCGGCCCGGGCCGGTGCCCACGTGATCGCGTCCGTGGGCTCGGCCGCCCGCGCCGAGGGGCCGGCCGGGGCCGGCGCCGACCAGGTGCTGATCGGGCTGGACGGGCTCGGGGACCCGGTGGACATCGTCATCGACAGCGTCGGCGGTCCGCAGCTGGTCGCCGCCTGGGAGCTGCTCGCCCCCGGTGGCAGCGTGCAGAGCGTCGGCTGGACGTCCGGGGAACCGGCGGTCTTCCCGCCCTACGCGACCGTCGGCCCGGCCAAGTCGCTGTCCTCCTTCGTCATCGACTCGGAGGCGGGAGCGGACCTGGCGGTCCTCACCGAACTGGCCGCCGAAGGGGCCCTGACGGTCCGGACCGGCTGGCAGGGGCCGTGGGACCGGTTCGACGAGGCGGCCGAGGCACTCCACGAACGCCGCATCCGCGGCAAGGCCATCCTGAAGGTGACGCCCCACCAGCACCGGACGGAACCCCGGCGTCCCACCGCCGCCGGTCCGGAACCCCAGCGTCCCGCTGACGGTGATCACCCCGGCATCCCCTGACGGCGGGCGTACCCCGGTGCTCCCACCGGCAGCGGGCGGAGCCCCGGCGCCCCGCTGCCGGCGGGCGGAAGCCCGGTGTCCCGCCCGTCCTCGTCGGCCCGGGCGGCTACCGCACCAGACACGGCCGCTTCGCGTCGAACGACCAGCCCGGTACGAGATACCGCATCGCCACCGCGTCGTCCCGGGCTCCCGCCGTCCCCGCCGCCTTCTCCCGGTACAGCTCGTGCGCCGCCAGCAGCCGGTCCATGTCCAGCGCGACGCCCAGCCCCGGCGCGTCCGGCACCGCGATCTCCCCGTCCACGATCCGCGGCGGATCCACCGTCAGCCGCTCCAGCCCCTCCTGCCAGATCCAGTGCGTGTCCAGCGCGTTGTAGTCCCCCGGCGCCGCCGCCCCGCAGTGCGTCACCATCGCCAGCGAGATGTCGAAGTGGTTGTTGGAGTGGCACCCCCACGTCAGCCCCGTCGCCCGGCACAACTGAGCCACCCGCACCGACCCCTGCATCGTCCAGAAGTGCGGATCGGCCAGCGGGATGGACACCGACTGCAGGGCCAGCGCGTGCGCCAGCTGCCGCCAGTCCGTCGCGATCATGTTGGTCGCCGTCGGCAGCCCGGTCGCCCGCCGGAACTCCGCGAGGATCTCCCGCCCCGAGTAGCCCTCCTCGGCCCCGCACGGATCCTCGGCGTAGGCCAGTGTCCCCACCAGCGGCCGGCACAGTTCGACCGCTTCGCGCAGCGACCAGGCCCCGTTGGGGTCGAGGGTGATCCGGGCGTCGGGGAACCGCCGTTTGAGCGCCCGCACGGCGGCGACCTCCTCGGTCCCCTCCAGCACACCCCCCTTGAGCTTGAAGTCCCGGAACCCGTACCGCTCGTACGCCGCCTCGGCCTGTCGCACGATCGCCTCGGGCGACAGCGCCTCCTCGTGCCGCACCCGGTACCACGCGACCGGGGAGCCGGGTTCGCGCACGTACTCCAGGTCGGTGCGGTCCGCGTCGCCCACGTAGAACAGGTAGCCCAGCACCCGCACGGACTCCCGTTGCTGCCCGTCCCCGAGCAGCGCTGCGACCGGTACGTCGAGGTGCTGCCCGAGCAGGTCCAGCAGGGCCGACTCGACCGCCGTGACGGTGTGCACGGTGGTCCGCCGGTCGAAGGTCTGCGCACCGCGGCCGCCCGCGTCCCGGTCGGCGAACCGCTCCCCGATCTCGCGCAGCACCCGCTTGTAGTCCGCGACCCTCGCCCCGACGACCAGCGACTCGGCGTCCCGCAGGGTCCGGGTGATGGCCTGCCCGCCGGGCACCTCCCCGAGCCCGGTCCGGCCCTCGGAGTCGGTGAGGACGACGACGTTGCGGGTGAAGTACGGCCCGTGCGCGCCGGAGAGGTTCAATTCCATGCTGTCCCGGCCGGCCACGGGGTAGACGGCGAACGCCGTGACGACCGGCTGCTGCCCGGTGCTCATCAGGTGCCCCCTTGAGTCGATGACTCATCTCTGCATGCAGACGGCGTCTACGTATGCAGATGGAGGCTAGGTGGGTGAATCGCAGGGGTCAATGGCCCGGTGATCAGCCATCCGCGAACGGAAACGCCCTCGCGGTACAGCGACCGCACGGATCGCGCCGCCGACTCCACCCGTGCGCGCCCCGCAGACCAGCCCACGGCGACGCACACCGCTTCGACGTCCGCCCCCGTGAACGACACCCGGGACACCTCGCCCGCGCCCGCGTCGGCGCGCACCACCGCTCGACCCGCACGCGAATATGCCCACTGAGCTTGCCGTTCGCCGGAGCCGTGGTCGCTGCGAATCCACCGCCGCCCCATCGGGCCGCCCCGCGCACCCGCGCATCCGTCCGCCGGACGGACGCCCCCGGCCCACCGAACCCGCCGGTAGCCGTAGCTTCCTACAATCCGTGATCCTGGCCGAACTGACCGTAGTCGCCGCAGTCTTGCGCCCCTAGCTTGTGGCCCGTGCGCCGACCTTCACCCAGCCCGAGCGAGCCCTCCCCCACGACGACTCCGCCCTTCAACGCCCCCGCCGCCCGCCGGCTGCGCGCGGCCCTCGGCATGGCCCCCGAGCACGTCGCCCACGGCATGCGCGTCTCGTACGGGCACCCGCACGTCTCCCCGGACCACGTGATCGCCTGGGAGCGCGGGATCGCGGCCCCGACCGACTCCGAACTCACCGCGCTCGCGGGCGTGCTGTGGTGCTCGCCGGCCGAGCTCATCGGCAGACCGCGCACCCTGCGCGAACACCGCATCGCCCGCTGCCTCGCCCCCGAGGACGTGGCGCGGGCCGTCGGGCACGACGTCCACGCGTATCTGCGCATGGAGGAGACGGACAGCTGGCGCGGCACCGAGCGCCAGTCCGCCGCGCTCGCCGAACTGCTCGGCCTCGGCCTGCCCGACTTCGTCACCGTCACGGGCCGCGACGCCCGGCTCGGCGACCTGCTGCGCAGCGCGGCCACCACCCGCTGGCAGGCCTACGTGCGCCCGGTGGCCCGGCTCGTCCCGCTGGACCGGCGGTTCCTGGAGGGCGCCCTGCAGAGCCTGCACGAGGACTACCAGGGCCACATGGCCGCCACCCTGAGCTGGGGCGGCGGCAGCGGTGACGCGGGCGGCGCCGGCCAGGAGTTCCTGGACCGGATCGTCGAGCACTTCTGGGCGAAGCTCCAGGACGATCCCGGCCGGGAGGGTGCCTAGAAGACCGACTCGGCCTCGTCCATGCGGTCCTTCGGCACGGTCTTCAGCTCGGTCACGGCCTCGGCGAGCGGCACCATCACGATGTCCGTCCCGCGCAGCGCGGTCATCCGCCCGAACTCGCCCCGGTGGGCCGCCTCCACCGCGTGCCAGCCGAACCGGGTGGCGAGGACCCGGTCGTAGGCGGTGGGCACACCGCCGCGCTGGACGTGGCCGAGGATGACCGGCTTGGCCTCCTTGCCCAGCCGTCGCTCCAACTCGTGGGCGAGGGCCGTGCCGATGCCCTGGAAGCGCTCGTGGCCGAACTTGTCTATGGCGCCCTTGCCGTAGTCCATGGTGCCGTCGGCCGGGTGCGCACCCTCGGCGACGCAGACCACCGCGAACTTCTTGCCGCGGGCGAAGCGCTCCTCGACCATCTTCACGAGGTCGGCCGGGTCGAAGGGCCGCTCCGGCAGGCAGATCCCGTGCGCGCCGGCGGCCATGCCGGACTCCAGCGCGATCCAGCCCGCGTGCCGCCCCATGACCTCCACGACCATCACGCGCTGGTGGGACTCGGCGGTGGTCTTCAGGCGGTCCATCGCCTCGGTGGCGACGCCGACCGCGGTGTCGAAGCCGAAGGTGCGGTCCGTGGAGGAGATGTCGTTGTCGATCGTCTTGGGCACGCCCACGACGGGCAGCCCCGCGTCGGAGAGCATCCGGGCCGCCGTCAGCGTGCCCTCGCCGCCGATCGGGATCAGCGCGTCGATGCCGAACTCGTGGATCATGTCGGAGGCGTTCTCGCAGGCCTCGCGCAGCCGGTCGCGCTCCAGCCGGGACGAGCCGAGGATGGTGCCGCCGCGGGCCAGGATGCCGCTGACGGACTCCAGGTCGAGGTTGCGGAAGCGGCCGTCGAGCAGGCCCGCGTACCCGTCCTCGAAGCCGATGACCTCGTCGCCGTAGTTGTCGACCGCCCGGTGCACGACCGACCGGATCACGGCGTTCAGGCCGGGGCAGTCGCCGCCTGCGGTGAGAACTCCGATACGCATCGTGCTGTGTCTCCTGCTCGCTGTTGATGCCGGTGAGCCACTGCCGATTGTTTCACGCTCCACAGCCCGCCGCGGAACCCCGGTCTGACGGGCGCCTTATATAGCGGCAGAGGTATTGTCAAGAGGGTTCTGCTCACCTCGGTGGGCGATTTTTCTGCCCTCGTTCGCGATGAAACGGAGAGCTCGCGTGACCCGCAGCGTGTACGTGACCGGCATCGACCGCGGTGACGGCCGCCAGGTCGTCGAACTGGGGGTCATGGAGCTCCTCACCCGGCAGGTCGACCGGGTCGGCGTCTTCCGCCCCCTGGTCCACGACGGGCCCGACCGCCTCTTCGAGCTGCTGCGTGCCCGCTACCGGCTCGCCCAGGACCCCGCGACCGTCTACGGCATGGACTACCACGAGGCCTCCGCCCTCCAGGCCGAGGCGGGCACGGACGAGCTGGTGTCCACGCTGGTCGACCGCTTCCACCGGGTCGCCCGCGACTTCGACGTCGTCCTGGTCCTCGGCACCGACTACGCGGACACCCAGCTCCCGGACGAGCTGTCGCTCAACGCCCGGCTGGCGAACGAGTTCGGCGCCTCGGTGCTCCCGGTCGTCGGCGGCCGCAAGCAGTCCGTGGAGTCCGTGCTCGCCGAGACGCGCAACGCCTACCGCGCCTACGACACCCTCGGCTGCGACGTCCTGGCCATGGTCGCCAACCGGGTGGCCCGCGAGGACCGCGACGAGATCGCCCGCCAGCTGGACTCCCGGCTCCCGGTGTCCTGTTACGTCCTGCCCGACGAGCCGGCCCTGTCCGCGCCGACCGTCTCGCAGATCAGCCACGCCCTCGGCGCCAAGGTGGTGCTGGGCGACGACTCCGGGCTCGCCCGGGACGTGCTCGGCTTCGTCTTCGGCGGCGCGATGCTGCCGAACTTCCTCGGCGCCCTGACCCCGGGCTGCCTCGTCGTCACCCCGGGCGACCGCGCCGACCTGGTCGTGGGAGCCCTGGCCGCACACAGCGCCGGAACCCCGCCGATCGCCGGTGTCCTGCTCACCCTGAACGAGGTGCCCGGCGAGGACATCCTCACCCTCGCCGACCGTCTCGCGCCGGGCACCCCCGTTCTGTCGGTGACCGGCAACAGCTTCCCCACCGCCGAGCAGTTGTTCTCCCTGGAGGGCAAGCTCAACGCGGCCACCCCGCGCAAGGCGGAGCGGGCCCTCGGCCTGTTCGAGCGCTACGCCGACTCCGGGGACCTCGCGCGCCGCGTCTCCGCCCCCAGCAGCGACCGCGTCACGCCGATGATGTTCGAGCACAAGCTGCTGGAGCAGGCCCGCAGCGACCTGCGCCGGGTGGTGCTGCCCGAGGGCACCGAGGAGCGCGTGCTGCACGCGGCCGAGGTGCTGCTGCGCCGGGGCGTGTGCGAACTGACCCTGCTCGGCCCGGTCGACCAGATCCGCAAGAAGGCCGCCGACCTCGGCGTGGACCTGGGCGAGACCCGGCTGATCGACCCGGCCACCTCCGAACTGCGGGACGGTTTCGCCGAGAAGTACGCGGCCCTGCGCGCCCACCGGGGTGTGACGGTGGAACTGGCCTACGACGTCGTCTCGGACGTGAACTACTTCGGCACGCTGATGGTCCAGGAGGGGCTCGCCGACGGCATGGTGTCGGGCTCGGTGCACTCCACAGCCGCGACCATCCGCCCGGCCTTCGAGATCATCAAGACCAAGCCGGACGCCGACATCGTCTCGTCGGTGTTCTTCATGTGCCTGGCCGACAAGGTCCTCGTCTACGGCGACTGCGCGGTCAACCCGGACCCGAACGCCGAGCAGCTCGCCGACATCGCCGTGCAGTCGGCGACCACGGCCGCCCGGTTCGGGGTGGAGCCGCGGATCGCGATGCTGTCGTACTCGACCGGCACGTCCGGCTCGGGCGCCGACGTCGACAAGGTGCGCGAGGCCACCGAGCTGGTCCGCTCGCGCCGCCCCGACCTGAAGATCGAGGGCCCGATCCAGTACGACGCCGCCGTGGAGCCGTCGGTCGCGGCGACCAAGCTGCCCGGATCCGAGGTCGCCGGGCAGGCCAGCGTGCTGATCTTCCCCGACCTGAACACCGGCAACAACACCTACAAGGCGGTGCAGCGCTCGGCCGGCGCCATCGCCGTCGGACCGGTGCTGCAGGGCCTGCGCAAGCCGGTCAACGACCTGTCCCGGGGCGCCCTGGTCCAGGACATCGTCAACACCGTCGCCATCACGGCGATCCAGGCCCAGACCCCGTCCCCGAGCGAGAAGGCAGCCACCCAGTGAGCCCGACCCGTGTCCTCGTCCTCAACTCCGGTTCCTCGTCGGTGAAGTACCAGCTGCTCGACATGCGCGACAGCAGCCGGCTGGCGGTGGGCCTGGTCGAGCGGATCGGCGAGCAGACCTCCCGGCTGAAGCACACCCCGGCCGGCGGCGGGAGCCGGGAGCGCGGCGGGGCGATCGCCGACCACGACGCCGCCCTGAAGGCCGTGGCGGAGGAGCTCGCCAGGGACGGCCTCGGCCTGGACTCGCCGGAGCTGGCCGCGATCGGCCACCGGGTGGTCCACGGCGGCAAGTCCTTCACCGAGCCGACCGTGATCGACGACCGGGTGCTCGCCGAGATCGAGCGGCTCATCCCGGTGGCCCCGCTGCACAACCCGGCCAACCTCACCGGCATCCGCACGGCGCGGTCGCTGCGGCCGGACCTGCCGCAGGTCGCCGTCTTCGACACCGCCTTCCACACGACGATGCCGGAGTCGGCCGCGCGCTACGCGATCGACGTCGAGACGGCCGACGCGCACCGCATCCGCCGGTACGGCTTCCACGGCACCTCCCACGCCTACGTGTCCCGGGCCACGGCCGAACTGCTGGGCAAGGACCCGTCCGAGGTGAACGTGATCGTGCTGCACCTGGGCAACGGGGCGTCGGCGTCGGCCGTGCGGGGTGGCCGCTGCGTGGACACCTCCATGGGTCTGACGCCTTTGGAGGGGCTCGTGATGGGTACGCGCTCCGGTGACATGGACCCTGCCGTCATCTTCCATTTGATGCGTGTTGGTGGAATGTCCGCCGACGAGATCGACACTCTCCTCAACAAGAAGAGCGGTCTGATCGGTCTGTGCGGCGACAACGACATGAGGGAGATCCGCCACCGGGTCGACGCGGGCGACGAGCGGGCGGAGCTGGCGTTCGACATCTACATTCACCGGCTGAAGAAGTACATCGGCGCCTATTACGCCGTACTCGGGCGGGTGGACGCGATCGCCTTCACCGCGGGTGTCGGGGAGAACGCGGCGCCGGTGCGCGAGGCCGCGCTGGCCGGCCTGGAGGAGCTCGGCATCGCGGTGGACGGCGAGCGCAACGCCGTGCGCGGCGACGAGGCGCGGCTGATCTCGCCCGAGGGCGCCCGGGTGGCGGTGGCGGTGGTACCCACTGACGAGGAATTGGAGATCGCGACACAGACCTACGCGCTGGTAAATGGTTCGGGGAATCACACCTGAGCGGCATCCCGCCCTTTTGTATTTTCCGCCAGACGGAATATTCCGCTGGGAAACAAACCGATAGGATCGCCCCCATGCGCCGTTCGAAAATCGTCTGTACTCTCGGCCCCGCGGTCGACTCCCACGATCAGCTTGTCGCGTTGATCGAAGCCGGCATGAACGTGGCCCGCTTCAACTTCAGCCACGGCTCGCACGCCGAGCACCAGGGCCGGTACGACCGGGTCCGGGCCGCCGCCAAGGAGACCGGCCGGGCCATCGGTGTCCTCGCCGACCTCCAGGGCCCGAAGATCCGTCTGGAGACCTTCGCCGAGGGTCCCGTGGAGCTGGTGCGCGGTGACGAGTTCACCATCACCACCGAGGACGTCCCCGGCGACAAGACGATCTGCGGGACGACCTACAAGGGCCTGCCCGGCGACGTGAACAAGGGCGACCAGGTCCTCATCAACGACGGCAACGTCGAGCTGAAGGTCACCGAGGTCGAGGGCCCCCGGGTGAAGACGATCGTCATCGAGGGCGGTGTCATCTCCGACCACAAGGGCATCAACCTGCCCGGCGCGGCCGTCAACGTGCCCGCCCTGTCGGAGAAGGACATCGAGGACCTCCGCTTCGCCCTCCGCATGGGCTGCGACCTGGTCGCGCTGTCGTTCGTCCGGGACGCCAAGGACGTCGCCGACGTGCACCGCGTGATGGACGAGGAGGGCCGCCGGGTCCCGGTCATCGCCAAGGTGGAGAAGCCGCAGGCGGTGCAGAACATGGAGGACGTCGTGATGGCGTTCGACGGCGTGATGGTCGCCCGCGGTGACCTCGCCGTCGAGTACCCGCTCGAGAAGGTCCCCATGGTGCAGAAGCGCCTGATCGAGCTGTGCCGGCGCAACGCCAAGCCGGTGATCGTGGCGACCCAGATGATGGAGTCGATGATCACCAACTCCCGTCCGACCCGCGCCGAGGCCTCCGACGTGGCCAACGCGATCCTGGACGGCGCCGACGCGGTCATGCTGTCCGCCGAGTCGAGCGTGGGCGCGTATCCGATCGAGACCGTCAAGACGATGTCGAAGATCGTCACCGCGGCCGAGCAGGAGCTGATGTCCAAGGGCCTGCAGCCGCTCGTCCCGGGCAAGAAGCCGCGCACGCAGGGCGGTTCGGTGGCCCGTGCCGCCTGCGAGATCGCCGACTTCCTCGGCGGCCGCGGCCTGGTCGCCTTCACCCAGTCCGGTGACACCGCGCGCCGCCTGTCCCGCTACCGCGCGCAGCAGCCGATCATCGCCTTCACCACCGACGAGGGCACCCGCAACCAGATGGCGCTGAGCTGGGGCGTGGAGCCGTACGTGGTGCCGTTCGTGAACAGCACCGACGAGATGGTCGACCTGGTGGACCAGGAGCTGGTCAAGCTCAACCGCTTCAACGCGGGCGACATCGTGGTGATCACGGCCGGTTCGCCGCCCGGCGTCCCCGGCACCACCAACATGGTGCGGGTGCACCACCTGGGCACCAAGAGCTGACCCCGGGGCCCGTGAGGGCGCCGGACGAGGCCGAGGGCGCCCCCTGGGATCCAGGGGGCGCCCTCGTGTGTGCGGCTCCCGAACGGGCTCGTGGGGGTGCTCAGTCGATGTAGTTGTGCAGCCCGGGCACGTGTAGGGTCCCGCCGAACTGGCCCGCCTGCGTGACCTTCACGTTGGTGAAGTAGATCAGCGGGATGTTCAGCGGCGGCGGGTGCTCCGGGTCGAAGGTGATCGGGATCAGCCCGAGCAGGTTGCCCGAGATGCTCTCGGTGTACATCACCGTGTCGCCGTCGCGGATCGTGGACGTCGAGCCCTTGGCCGCCTGCACGTGGTAGGTCTTGCCGGACTGCTTGTCCTTGACCGTCTGGTGGAGGTCACCGATGTCGGTGCCGCCGGAGATGACGTACTTCAGGACCTTCTTGACCGAGCCGTTGGCGGTGCGCACCTCGACGACGCCCTTGTAGTCGGCACCCTTCAGCGTCAGCGAGCTGGCGTTGAGGTACCAGGGGTCGTCCGGCAGCGGCACCTTGTTGTCGACGCCGCCCTCGGCGTCGGTGGCGGCCGGACAGTCGTCGGGGTCCGTGGTGGCGCTCGGGCTCGGGGTCGGGCTGGGCGAGGCGGTGGCCTCCGCAGCCTTCTCCGCCGCCTTCTCCGCGGCCGCCTTCCCGGCGGCCGCTGCGGTGTCCTCGGCGGGCTCCTCGGCCTTCTCGGCGGTGTCCTTGACGGTGTCCTCGGCCGGGCCGGCGGCCTTCCCGGTCGCCTCCCGGGCGGTGCCGGTGGCGTCCTCGGCAGGCTCGTCGGCGGTCTGGGACGCCGGGGCGGACGGGGTGGGGCTCGGGCTCGCCTCCGCCTTGTCGCCGCCGCCCAGGATGCCGTCGATGGCGTCGCCGATGCCCTCCAGCAGGCCACCGCCGCTCTCGGACGGCGAGGGGGACGGCGTGGCCGTCGCGTCGTCGCCGCCCGTGGCCGGCTTGCTCGGGGACGGGGCGGGCGCGGGCTCGTCCTTGTCGTCGGAACCTGAATCCGGCGAAGAGGAGTCGCCCTCGCTGTCGTCCGTGCCGCCCGTGCCCGCGGAGGGCGACGGCTTCGGGGCCGTGCCGCTCTGGTCGTCCTTGCCGTCCGTCGCGCCGTCACTGGCCGAGGGAGACGGCGTGGGCGAGACCGAGGTGTCGTCCTCGGCGGTCCTGCCCTCGTCCTCCAGGGCCGCCACGCAGTCCTTGTACTCGTCCACCGTCAGGCTCTTGGACGTCGGCGTCGCCGGGTTGTTGCTGTCGGCGATGGCGAGCGTCGACGTGAAGCCCATCCCCATGAGCACCGCCGTCGGCATCGCCGCCATGGCTATCGCCTTGCCGGCCGGCCTGTTGAACCTGGTGAACAGCGGCTTCTTGGGTGCCGCGTGGCGCGGCCCGGTTCTCACACGGGACGCCTCCACATCAGCCCCGTGGGTCACCTCGTCAGCCGGCACTGTGCCTCCCGTTCGCCCCGTTGGCCGGGTTCGTTCCTGATAGATCGTTCGGCGCGTCCACCCCGTCCACGGGCTTGATCACCGTGGTGTCGTGGTCCGTCGCCTCGGGAGCCCCGCCCGTGCCTTCGGCGGCGTGGGGGGCGAGCTGCCCGGCGGGCAGTGCGCCCGGCGCCCAGGCCACGGCCATCGCGCCGCCCACGAGGGCGAGCAGGAAGCCGATGAGGAAACCGCCCAGGTTGGACACGGGGATGGACACCAGCGCCAGCAGGATGGCCGCGACTCCCGCGAAGACGCGGACGTGCTTCTGGAACCAGAGACTGACGCCCAGTACGACGAGCAGCACGCCGATGATCAGAGACCCGGCGCCCGCGGTGGTCGCCATCGCCAGCGTCAGGTGACCGATCTGGAGGTTCGCGTACGGGAAGTAGGCGATGGGCAGCCCGCTGAGCAGGACGAACAGCCCGGCCCAGAACGGCCGCGTACCCCGCCAGGCGCGGAACTGCTGCCTCCGGAGAGTGAACTGGCCGCCTGCGGCAGGAGTCTCGGCGCTCATGGAAAAACAGCTCCCTGGTACGGCGTTGCTGTGGTGGTGATGTGGGCCGCGCGTGAAGGCGCGGCCGGAAGGTGGACGGGCGGGGGCGCCACCGGCTCCCCCGCCCGTCATCGAGTGCTTAGTAGCACTCCTTGACACCCGTCGACAGCGACATCTTCAGGCCGCTGAGCTTGAAGGTTCCGGCGGTGGTCGCCCACGCCGTCTGCTTCACGTCGGTCAGGGTCGCCCGGTCGGCCTGCTGGGCGAAGCCGTACGGGTTCGCCGTCTCGCCCTTCCTCATGGCCGGACCCTTGGTGGCGTCCTTGGCGGCCACACCGATGTCGATGTTCTCGAACGTCGCGTCGGCGCTGAGGTCGGCGACGTCGATGTAGAGGTTCTGGGCCTCCACCGGCTTCGCACCCTGACCCGCACGCAGGATCAGGCTGACGTTCCCGAGCACCGGAATGTTCGGGGTGACGACCGACTGGCACAGGTTCTTGATCGTCGCCGACTTGAACGACGAGACCGCGACCGGGTGCACCGACTTCTTGCCGTCGAGCGTGTATCCCTCGTCGAGGGCGCCGTACTGCGAGAAGCCCTCACCGACGAGCTGGTCGGTCGTGACCTTGAACGACTGGCCGGAGACGCTGAACGACGCGGCGAGAGCGCCCTGCGCGAGGGCGACACCTATCGCAGCCGTGGCGGCGACGCTGGGCACCATGACCACAGCGAACCGCTTCCATCTGGTCCCGCCACGCACCTGGGACTCCATATTTCCTCCTTCTCGGACGTACATCTCCTGTCCTGGCTCGCCCCGAGTCGCGGCTCAGCCGGGCAGGGATGGGAGAAGTGCTACGTCCTCGGGAAGGAGAGCGCCTGCACTCGGCGGCGCAACTGCGCCCGAATCACCGGCGATCACCCCCGAGCGACAACCACTGGTCGCGCCTGACACGCATCACGCACAACCCTGCTGGACAGGCTTCGCCGAGTGGGCGAAGACCCCCCTGTCCAAGAGCCGGCGCCACTGCCGCCGGCTCTGCTCGGTGGGGACCCAGGACGTCCCGCGACCCAACCGGCTGCCGGGGTACGGGATTGGACCGAGCGTGGCCGATCGTGGTGCATTCTCGCCGCCCGCACAAGGGGGTTCGTTACTCGCTAGTAACGGGGGGATAACCGAACAACGACCCATCGGTCTCGGTCGGCGACGCAGGGTGGCCCGGAGTGGCGGTACAAAGCTGTTGATCGCTGGACAGAATCCGACAGATCAACGCCCGTGACTTACTAGCAGTAACAGCGGCCGCGATTACCAAGTTTTGGTAAAGCGCGGCCGCAGTGACACTCTTCGGGCGAACTTTTCACGCGGGCACCACAGGCCCGCGCGTTTAACGACTGGTCAGAACAGGGCGCGCGCCAGGGCCCGGCGCGCCGCGATCACCCGCGGGTCATCGGGTCCGACCACCTCGAACAGCTCCAGCAGCCGCACCCGCACGGCATCCCGGTCGTCACCCACCGTGCGCTGCACGGTCTCGATGAGCCGGCCGAAGGCGTCCTCGACATGGCCGCCCACCAGATCCAGGTCGGCGGCGGCGATCTGCGCCTGCACGTCGGCGGGCTTCTCGGCCGCCTCCTTGCGCACCCGCTGCGGGTCGACACCCTGCACGCGCTGGAGCAACTCGGCCTGCGCGAGGCCCAGTTTGGCCTCCTCGTTGCCCGGGTCCTCGTTCAGCACGTTCCGGTACGCCTGGACGGCACCGCCCAGGTCCCCCGAGTCCAGCGCCTGCACGGCGGCTTCGAGGAGCCCGTCGTGCGGACCGGCCGGCCGCTCGGGGGCCGCCGGGGCGCCGCCGGGCTCGGCTTCGGGGTCGACGGTCAGGCCAGTCAGGCCGAAGCGCTGTTCGGCGACCTGCACCAGCTGGTCCAGGGTCTGCCGGATCTGCGCCTCGCCCGCGGCGCCCTGGAAGAGCGGCAGTGCCTGCCCCGCGACGACCGCGAAGACCGCGGGGATCCCCTGGATGCCGAACTGCTGCATCAGCATCTGGTTGGCGTCGACGTCGATCTTCGCGAGCAGGATGCGGCCGTTGTACTCGACGGCCAGCCGCTCCAGGACCGGGCTCAGCTGCTTGCAGGGCTGACACCACTCGGCCCAGAAGTCGATGACGACCGGGACCTCGGCGGACCGCTGCAGGACGTCCCGCTCGAACCCCGCCTCGTCGACGTCGATGACGAGATCGGCCGGGGAGATCGCCCCCGTCCCGCCCTCACGGGCTGCTTGGGCGCGCGCCTGCTCCGCCTTCGCCTTGGCCTCCTGGGCCGCCTTCACCGCGGCGAGGTCGACGACTCCGCTCATGGACATGTTCCGTGGCTGCATGCGTCTATCCTCCCCCGTACTGCGCGCGCGTGTGAAAAACGGTGTGAAAGCAAGGCCGGTCTGTGCCCTCGGCGCCGGGTCCCCACCCCACGCCGTGCGTGCGAGGCCCGTGTACGTCCCTCACGGGCTTTCGCTACGAGTCGTAGCGTAATGCCATGCCGCGCTCCCGGGACACCAGGCCCCGGTGATCTCCCTCACGGGGCCGCACGGGAACCGCCGGTTTATGGTCGGGACATGCAGAGCCGCAGCCCAGCCAGCCGCACCGGGCGCCCGCGCAGCGCCGCGGCGGACGCCGCGATCCTGGCCGCCACCCGGGAGGCGCTCGTGGAGCTGGGCTGGTCCAAGCTCACGCTGGGAGACGTCGCGACGCGCGCGGGGGTGGCGAAGACGACGCTCTACCGCCGCTGGGCGGGCAAGAACGAACTCGTCGTCGACGCGGTGGCGGAACTCTTCGACGCACTGCGCCTCCCCGACCGCGGCTCCCTGGCGGCGGACATCGAGGGCGTGGTGCTGCAGTTCGCCACGATCCTGGCCCTCCCCGAGGCGAAGAGCGGCCTGATGGCGGTGGTGGCGGAGGCCACCCGCGACGACGCCCTGCGCGAACGCATCCGCGCCTCGGTCGTCGACCGCCAGAAACGCCTGGTCCTGGAGGGCCGCGCCCGGGCCCAGGCGAGAGGCGAACTCCCACCCGAACCGGACCCCGGCGCGGCCGCCCGCACGGTGGACCTGATCTTCGACATGGTCGCGGGCGCGGTGGTGCACCGCACCCTGGTGAGCGGACATCCGGTGGACGGGGAGTGGGTCCGCGGCTTCACCCAGGTGCTGCTGCACGGCCTCGCTCAGAAGCCGGCCGGCTCCGTGTAGACCCCCCACTCGTCCCGCAGCACCCCGCAGATCTCGCCGAGCGTGGCCTCCGCGCGGACGGCGTCCAGCATCGGCTCGATCATGTTGGAGCCGTCGCGCGCGGCGGTCAGCATCGCGTCCAGCGCGGCGCGCACCGCCGCGTCGTCGCGGGCCGACTTCCGCTCGGCCAGGACCCGCACCTGCTCGCGCTCCACCTCGTGGCTGACCCGCAGGATCTCCAGGTCGCCGGTGACCGAGCCGGTGTGGACGTTGACGCCGACGACCTTCTTGTCGCCCTTCTCCAGCGCCTGCTGGTACCGGAACGCCGACTCGGCGATCTCGCCGGTGAACCAGCCGTCCTCGATGCCGCGCAGGATGCCGGAGGTGATCGGGCCGATGGGGTGCTGCCCGTCGGGGTGCGCCCGCAGTCCGCGCTCCTTGATCTGGTCGAAGATCTTCTCGGCGTCGGCCTCGATGCGGTCGGTGAGCTGCTCGATGTACCAGGAACCGCCCAGCGGGTCGGCGACGTTGGCGACGCCGGTCTCCTCCATCAGCACCTGCTGCGTGCGCAGCGCGATCTCGGCGGCCTGCTCGCTCGGCAGGGCGAGGGTCTCGTCGAGCGCGTTGGTGTGCAGCGAGTTCGTCCCGCCGAGCACGGCCGCCAGGGCCTCCACGGCCGTGCGCACGACGTTGTTGTACGGCTGCTGCGCGGTGAGCGAGACGCCGGCGGTCTGCGTGTGGAACCGCAGCCACTGGGCCTTCTCGGACGTGGCGCCGTAGACGTCGCGCATCCAGCGGGCCCAGATCCGGCGGGCCGCGCGGAACTTGGCGATCTCCTCGAAGAAGTCGACGTGCGCGTCGAAGAAGAAGGACAGGCCGGGCGCGAAGACGTTCACGTCCAGCCCGCGGGAGAGACCAAGCTCCACGTACCCGAAGCCGTCCGCGAGGGTGTAGGCCAGCTCCTGCGCGGCCGTCGCTCCGGCCTCGCGGATGTGGTAGCCGGAGACGGACAGCGGCTTGTACGCGGGGATGCCGGCCGCGCAGTGCTCCATCAGGTCGCCGATGAGCCGCAGGTGCGGCTCGGGCTGGAAGAGCCACTCCTTCTGGGCGATGTACTCCTTGAAGATGTCCGTCTGGAGCGTGCCGTTCAGGACGGACGGGTCGACGCCCTGCCGCTCGGCGGCGACCAGGTACATGCAGAAGACCGGGACGGCCGGGCCGCTGATGGTCATGGACGTCGTGACGTCACCGAGCGGGATGTCCTTGAACAGGACTTCCATGTCGGCGGCCGAGTCGATGGCGACACCGCAGTGCCCGACCTCGCCCAGCGAGCGCGGGTCGTCCGAGTCGCGGCCCATCAGCGTGGGCATGTCGAAGGCGACCGAGAGCCCGCCCCCGCCGTTGCGGAGGATCATCTTGTAGCGCTCGTTGGTCTGCTCGGCGTTGCCGAACCCGGCGAACTGCCGGATCGTCCACGTCCGCCCCCGGTAGCCGGTGGCGTACAGGCCGCGGGTGAAGGGGTACTCCCCCGGCCAGCCGATCCGGTCGAAGCCCTCGTACGTGTCCCCGGGCCGGGGCCCGTACACCGGCTCCACGGCATCGCCGGAGAGCGTCGTGAAGTCGGCCTCGCGCTTGCGCGCGGCGTCGTAGCGGGCCTGCCAGCGACGGCGGCCTTCCTCTATGGCGTGAGCGTCCATACCCTCGAATTTACTAGGACGTCCTAGTAAATGTCGATGGCAGACCGCCGTACGTTCGCCCGTACGGCGGTGCGGTTACGCCTTGGCGGTCGCGGGCGCGTCCTCGGTGACCCGCGCCTGCAGCTCGTGGCTGATCCGGCGCTCCACGAAGAAGGCGGCCGTGGGGATGGTGCCGGCGAGCAGCACCCACAGCTGCTTGGCGACCGGCCACTTCGCCTTGGAGCCCAGGTCGAAGGCGAAGACCAGGTACACGACGTAGAGCCAGCCGTGCGCGATGCTGACGACGCGCGTGAAGTCGGCCGCGCCGTCCAGGTCGAGCACGTACTTGCCGATCATGCCGAAGGTCAGCAGGACCAGCAGGACGCCGGTGACGTAGGCCATCACGCGGTAGCGGGTCAGCACGCTCTTTTTCATGCCGTCGAGCGTAACCACCCGTTCCGGGGGATCTTGCCCCGGGTCACTGCTCCTCGAAGTCCCCCGCGGCGATCCGCAGCGGGCGCAGCATCGCGAAGATCTCCGCACACTCCTCGGCGTCGTACGCGCCGAGCCCGAAGTCCATGGCCATCAGGTCACGGGTGGCCGACTCGACGACCTCGCGGCCCTTGTCGGTGATGCTGGCCAGGGTGCCGCGGCCGTCGTTCGGATTGGGCCGCTTGGCGACCAGACCGGACCTCACCAGGCGGTCCACGGTGTTGGTCACGGAGGTGGGGTGGACCATCAGCCGCTCACCGATCTTGGACATCGGCAGCTCGCCCGACTTGGAGAAGGTGAGCAGCACCAGCGCCTCGTAGCGGGCGAACGTCAGCCCGTACGGCTTGACCACCGCGTCGACCTCGGCGAGGAGGATCTGCTGCGCGCGCATGATCGAGGTGATCGCGGCCATGGACGGCACGTTTCCCCAGCGCTGCTTCCAGCGTTCGTCGGCGCGCGCGATCGGATCGAAGGAGAGACTGAGCGGCTTCGGCACGGTCCAGACCTTACCGGCCGGTCACATGGTGGTCAGCCCTGTCTCGCCCTTCGGTCGGGCCACCCGGCCGGTGCCGTCGAGTCATGTCCTTTCCGCAGCGATTCCATCGCGTATGTCACGATTGCTTCCCGTTCGTCACCCACTGTCACCATCCTTCCAGGGAGCGGCATGACTCGGCTGATCCACGCCCTCGCGGCCCTCTCGGTGCTCGGTCTCGCCGGGGGCTGCACGTCCGCCGACCGCGACGAGGGCGCCACCGACGTCGACACCACCCAGGCCGGCTACGCGGCCTCCCCGTTCTGGGTGGACCCCGACAGCCCCGCGGCCCGGCAGGCGCGGCTCTGGCAGCGGCAGGGCCGTGAAGGGGACGCCGCGCTGATCAAGCGGATCGCCGACCAGCCGGTCGCGCTCTGGCCGGCCGGTGAGGTCGACCCGGCCCCGACGGTCCGGGCGGCGGCGACGGCCGCGAGCCGGGAGGGGAAGACGGCGGTCTTCGTCGCGTACAACATCCCGCACCGGGACTGCGGTCAGCACTCGGCCGGCGGGGCGGCGGACGCGAACGCCTACCGGGACTGGATCGGCAAGTTCGCCGACGCCCTCGGCGAGGCCGACGCCCTGGTCGTCCTGGAGCCCGACGCGATCGCGCACGTCGTGGACGGCTGCACCCCCGGCGAGTACCACGCCGAACGCGAGCAGCTGCTCGGCGAGGCCATCACCCGGCTGAAGCAGCAGCCCAACACCAAGGTCTACCTGGACGCGGGCAACGCGGACTGGATCAAGGAGGCGCAGAAGCTGGTCGAGCCGCTGAAGCGGGCCGGGATCGAACGGGCCGACGGCTTCGCCCTCAATGTCTCCAACTTCCAGACCGACGAGGTCACCACCGAGTACGGCGGCCGGCTCGCCGAGGCCCTCGGCGGCAAGCACTTCGTCGTCGACACCAGCCGCAACGGCAACGGCCCCCTGCCCGGCGTCTGGTGCAACCCGCCGGGCAGGGCGCTCGGCACCCCGCCCACCACCGCCACCGGCCGGCCCGTCGTCGACGCCTACCTGTGGATCAAGCGGCCCGGCGAGTCGGACGGGACCTGCGAGGGCGGGCCGGCCGCCGGGCGCTGGTGGCCCGAGTACGCCCTGGAGCTGGCGCGCAATGCCAAGGGCTGACCCGTCCGCCGCTCACTGCACGTGGACCCACTTGGCCTTGGAGGGCGTGCCCTCGGCGTCCGTCACGAACAGCATGTACCAGCCGGGCGGTACGAGGGCCGGGTCGCGCGGCACGCCGAACGTCACCGCGTCGCCCTTCCTGGTGATGTCCAGCTCGATGGAGCGCTGTTCGACGTCCGTGGTGTGCGTGACCGCGCTGGGCCGCATCAGCCGGGCCGCCGCCACCCGCTCCGGGTGGTCCGTGCGGAACGTGATGCGGTGGTCGTCGTCCAGCGTGCGCGGGCCCTCCTTCAGCACGGGGCGCTTCAGGGCGTTCCTGTGCAGCGCGGGCGGGGTGAAGACCTCCATGCGCTGCTCGAAGTGGCCCAGCTTGGTGTTCTGCTGGTCGTCGAAGAGGGGGTCGGAGCCGAAGGTGGCGATCCGCCCGTCGGGCAGCAGCAGCGCCTCGGAGTGGTAGTTGCGGCCCACCTTCGGGGCGGCGGCCTCCCGGAAGGCGTTGGCCTTCGGGTCGTAGAACTGCGCCCGGAGGATGTTGCTGGCGCTGCGGCCCCGGTAGTCCTTCGAGCCGTTGGACGTGAACACGGTGTCGTCGGGCATGATCACGCTGTTCAGGTAGCGGGTGCCCTGTGGCAGGTCGGGCCCGGTCTCGAAGGCCGGGTTGTCCTTCTTCAGGTCGACGACGGCCGTGCGCGGCGTGGACTTCCTGGACTCTCCGACGCCGCCCCCGCCGAGGATCATCACCTTCTGCTCCTGCGCGGGGGGCAGCAGGACGGAGGCCGAGGTCTCGGTCTGGTCGATGTCCTTCAGGCCCGGCACCTTGCGGAACGTGTTGGTCTCCAGGTCCCACAGGCCCGGCTCGCGCCCCTGGTCGGCGGGCCCGTACCCGGCGTTGGAGGCCGAGTAGAACAGCTTGCCGCCCTTGGTGAGGAACAGGGCCGGGTACGTGGGGAAGTAGCGCTTGGGGCCGGGTGACCACTTCTTGGTCTCCGGGTCGTAGATCTCGTTGTCGCCCGGGTCGATCATGCCGACGTCGTCGAGGCCGGACACCGCGAGGACCCGCCCGTCGTCCAGGCCGACCAGCGTCGGGTACCAGCGGGCCTTGTCCATCGGGTCGACCGGGACGTACTTCTCGGCCTTCGGGTCGAACTCGTAGGCGGCGCGGATGCCCTGGAAGTCCTGCTTGTCGAGGGTGATCTTCTCCGACAGGCCGTAGACGTTCTCGGCGGCCCGGCCCTTGAGGCCGACGACCGCGTACTGCGCCTGCTGGTCGGTGACCGACCGCTTGCCCTTCTTGACGGCCTCCACGAAGACGCGGGACTCGCTGGCGGTGACCTTGGTCCTCCAGGGCTGCATCACCCCGCGGCTGTTGTACGTGACCTTGAAGGTGCGCTTGGCCTTGGGGACGGTGACGTCGAACTTCGTGACGTACTCGACGCCCGAGGGGGAGCGGAAACGGGTGCCCTTCTTCAGGAACACCGCCCTGTCGGGGCTCTCGTTCTTCACGCGCATGCCGCCGCCGGCCCGGGTCACCTCGCCGTCCAGGAGCTCGTAGCGCGCGGTGCCGCCGGCCACCAGCAGGCGGCCGTCGGGCAGTTGGGCGTGCCCGGCGCAGAAGAAGTCCTCCGGGGTGGGGACCTTCTTGAAGGTGTTCTTCTCCGGGTCCCACAGGACCGTGTCGAACTCGCCCTTGTCGAACTTGCGCTGCTCGTTGCCCGACCCGGCGACGATCAGCACCTTGCCGGTGTGCAGCAGGGCGGCGTGGATGGCGTTGGTGCGGTACTCCTCGGGGATGGCGACCTGGTCCCAGGAGCCGTACTTCGCCTTGTAGCCGGGCTGGGCGATCTTGTACTCGTGGTACTGCGTGGAGGCGAAGTCCAGTGCGGCCGGGGCGTTCAGGCCCGCCAGGACCGCGATGCCGCCGATGCCCAGGACGGTCTTCTTGGTCTTCTGCGAGGGCTGGTACGCCATGGGCTAGTTGCCTCCTGTCGTGGTGCCGGTCGCGGGGGCCGCCGCCGGGGACACGGTGGCGAGCGCCGGGGCGGGCTCCTTGGATTCGGGCACGCGCGCGTGCGTGGGGGTGGCGGCGGGCGCCTGCGCGGGACGCGGGGTCCGCACGGGCCGCGGGTGGCGCTCCCGGTGCTCCTTGAGGAGGGTCACGGCCCACACCCCGGCCGGGGCCAGGGAGATGGCCAGGGCGAGGACCGCCCAGGTGCGCATCGCGGCGTGGGTGTGGTCCAGCGCGATCGAGGCGGCCAGGGACGTGGCCAGCAGGGCGGCCCAGAAGAGATGGATCCGGAAGGTGGCCGGCCGGTCGGGGCTGGCGTCGCCGCCCTTGGGCGTGACGACGAACCGGCTGGGGCGGCGCAGCAGGGCCTCGCCGAGGGACTTGAGGTAGATCGGCGCGGACAGGGCCGACATCGCCATGCCGGCCAGGCCGCCGGAGCCCTCCGGTTCGTGCGGGGAGACGTTGTGCCGGCGGTTCCACAGGTACAGGCCGACCTGGAGGGCGGCCGCGTCGCTGTACAGCATCATCCACACCGAGGCCGAGACCTGGGTGCCGGAGGCGCCGAACCAGAGGAACAGCACGCAGCTGAGGATGCCGAGCAGCCAGTTGACGGCCGTCATCGGGTAGTAGACGAGCATCAGCGTGTAGGACAGCAGGCGGCCCGGGGGCATGCTGAAGGGCGCCTTCCAGTACTGCTTCAGGAGCGTCTCGTAGGTCCCGCGCGACCAGCGCATCTGCTGGGTGAAGAAGTCGGTCCAGGAGGCGGGGCCCTCGCCGACGGCGAGCACGTCCGGGGTGTAGACGGAGCGCCAGTGGTGGCCGGTGGCCGGGTTGCGGTGGCGGTGGATCTCGAAGCCGGTGGCCATGTCCTCGGTGATGGAGTCGTACAGGCCGCCGATCTGCTTGACGACGGAGACGCGCACGACGTTGTTGGTGCCGACGAACATGGGGGCGCGGTAGCGGTTGCCGGCGCGCTGGATCAGGGCGTGGAAGAGGAACTGCTGCGACTCGGCGGCCTTGGTGACCGGGTTGTGGTAGTTGCCGTACACCTGGGGGCCGACGACGAAGGCGACGTCCGGGTCGCGGAAGTAACCCATCATCCGCTCCAGGAAGTTCGGGAGCGGGACGTGGTCGGTGTCGACGGAGGCGAAGAAGTCGTAGGCGTCGCCGTGCATGGCGATCCAGGCGTTGTAGTTGCCGTGCTTGGTGCGCGCCTTGTGGACGCCTTCGGACCGGTTCCACTCGGGGACGCCGAGCCGGGTGAAGTGCCGGACGCCGAGTTCCGCGCACAGGGCCTTGGCCTCGGCGTCGTCGCCCTCGTCGAGGAGCCAGACGTCGACCGGGCCGGTGTGGTGGATGCGGACGGCGCCCTCCAGGGTCGCCCGGACCATGGAGAGGGGTTCCTTGCCGGGGACGTAGGTGGTGAGGAAGGCGACGCGGGTGCCGGGTTCGGGGACGACCGGGACGGGGTCGCGGGCCACCATCGTGGCGTGGGCGACCGAGGCGACGTTGACCAGCATGAAGAGTTCGATGAGGCCGATCGAGACCAGCATGGTGATGTCGAGGCCGACGAGCCAGCGTTCCCCGCCCTCGCGTTCCACCCAGTGGGTGGGCCACACGAGGTAGACCAGCAGGGCACCCGTCAGCAGCGGGGCGAGGCACATCAGCAGGACGGCTCGTATTCGGCGGGGCTCGCGGGCGAGGAGCGAGGCGTACTGCACCCGGTACGCCTCACCGGACGGCTCCGTGAGCGGTCCGGCGAGTCGGCTGTGGGAGTCGTAGTCGTAGCCCTCCGGCCGCACAGCGCCCTCCAGATGGTCGAGACCTGATCGAAGCGCAATACCCCGATACCCATACGTAAGTGGACCTTTGGGGCGGTGTCGATCTGGGGGCGTCCAGGCGGGTGGGGCGCCGGGAGGGCGGCGCGGCGGCACCTCCCGCCGTCGTGTGGCGCGGCGTCCCGCCTTGAGGCGCGCGAAAACCCCGGCTCTTCCCAAGAGCCGGGGTCTGCGTCGCGTCAGGTCTCGACGGGGCTACTCCGCGAGATGCCGCTCCACCGTCTCCACCTTGGACGTGAGGCCGTCCGTCACCCCGGGGCGGATGTCCGCCTTCAGGACCAGGGAGACCCGGGGCGCGCGGCGCTCCACCGCGGCGACCGCGCGGCGGACCACGTCCATCACTTCGTCCCACTCGCCTTCGACGGACGTGAACATCGCGTCCGTCCGGTTCGGCAGTCCGGACTCCCGCACCACCCGCACGGCGTCGGCGACGTACTCCCCCACGTCCTCACCGACCCCCAGCGGCGTCACGGAGAAGGCGACGATCACGCGTTCACCACGCCCTCGTTGCGCGCCCGGGACGCGATGACCGCGTCCTCGGCCTCGCGCCGCAGCTTGCGCTCGGCGAAGAACCCGCCGGCCGGCAGCACCGAGAGCACGAAGTACACCGCGGCCGTCTGCAGCGACCACTTCGCCCGGTTCCACGCGTCCGCCCAGAAGATCACGTACAGGACGAACAGCGCGCCGTGCACCGCCCCCATCACCGGCACGGCGTTGAACTCGGTGGTCCGCTTCAGCACCGAGCAGACCAGCAGGAGCAGGAACGAGATCGCCTCGGGGGCCGAGACCAGGCGGAGGCGGCGGAGGGCGGTGGCGGTCTTGAGGTCCACGGGTCACCTTCGGTGGGAGAGAAAACGGTTTGTGAACGCACGCACAAGCGTCCCGCCCATTGTGGCAAACCGCCGGGGGCCCCGGCCCCCAGGGGTGCGTCAGGGTCGTTCTCCACCCTGGGGACCTGTCGGCGGGCCCGGGCCTGGGGCTACCTTCCCGTATGTGGCGATGTTCCGACTTCAAGGCAGCAAGGTGCTCGCCGTCGACATGACCGGAGACGCCGTCAAGGCGAAGAACGGCTCGATGGTCGCGTACGACGGCGAGATGGCCTTCAAGAAGCTCAGCGGCGGCGGCGAGGGCATACGGGGAATGGTGACCCGACGGCTCACCGGCGAGCAGATGACGTTGATGGAGGTGAAGGGGCGGGGGACCTGCTGGTTCGCCGACCGCGCCTCCGAGATCAACCTGGTCGGCCTCCAGGGCGACAAGCTCTGGGTCGAGTCGAGCAACCTGCTCGCGACCGACGGCGGGCTGCGCACGGGGACCGAGTTCACCGGCCTGCGCGGAGCCTCGCAGGGCAACGGGCTGTTCACGACGACCGTCGAGGGCCACGGCCAGGCGGCGATCATGTCGGACGGCCCGGCCGTGGTGCTGCGCGTCAGCCCGCAGTACCCGCTGACGGTGGACCCGGGGGCCTACGTGGCCCACCAGGGCAACCTCCGGCAGTCCTTCCAGTCCGGTGTGACATTCCGCACGCTGCTCGGGGAGGGCGGCGGCGAGGCGTTCCAGATGCGGTTCGAGGGGGACGGCCTGGTGTACGTGCAGCCGAGCGAGCGGAACACGATCGCGGGAGACGTGTGAGATGGCCTTCCGGGAGATCAACGCGAAGATGATCGAGGCGACCGTGACGCCCGGTCAGCGGCTGTTCAGTCAGCGCGGCGCGATGCTCGCCTACCGGGGCGAGGTGTCCTTCACGCCCAACACGGCGGGCGGCCAGGGCGGGATCATGTCGATGATCGGCCGCCGGGTCGCCGACGAGGACACGCCCCTGATGACGGTCGAGGGCAGCGGCACGGTCCTGTTCGGGCACGGAGGGCATCACATCCAGGTGATCCGGCTCACCGGCGACACCCTGTACGTCGAGGCGGACCGCCTGCTGGCCTTCGAGGGCACGCTCCAGCAGGGCACGATGTTCCTGGGCTCGCAGGGCGGCGTGATGGGCATGGTGCGCGGGCAGGTCAGCGGCCAGGGCCTGTTCACGACCACGCTCAAGGGGCACGGGGCCGTCGCGGTCATGGCCCACGGCGGCGTCATCGAGATCCCGATCACCCCGCAGCGCCCGGTGCACGTCGACCCGCAGGCCTACGTCGCCCACCACGGCGAGGTCCGCAACAAGCTGTCCACGGCCCTGGGCTGGCGGGACATGGTGGGCCGCGGTTCGGGCGAGGCGTTCCAGCTGGAGCTCAGCGGCAGCGGTGCGGTGTACGTCCAGGCGTCGGAGGAGAAGCTGTGAGCACGTACGGAACCCCGGGCGCCGGCCCCGCGGTCTTCGACCCGGCGACCCTGCCGCCCGACGACAACGTCAATCCCTACGCCTTCTGCGTGGAGCTCAAGGGGAGCCAGTGGTTCCTGCAGAAGGGGAAGATGATCGCCTACTACGGCTCGATCGACTTCAACGGCGTCGGACACGGCCGGCTGGACCGTCTCGTGCGCACCTCGTTCCATTCGCCACTGCACGCGAGCGACTGGGTCGTGGCGGAGGGCTCGGGCAAGATGCTCCTCGCCGACCGGGCCTTCGACGTGAATTCGTACGACCTCGAAGACGGCAACCTGACCATTCGCTCGGGCAACTTGCTTGCTTTTCAGCCAACTCTGTCGCTGAAGCAATCCATCGTGCCCGGTTTCCTCACCCTCATCGGAACCGGAAAGTTCGTGGCCGCGTCCAACGGTCCGGTGGTCTTCATGGAACCCCCGATCCGGGTCGACCCCCAGGCCCTGGTCGGCTGGGCCGACTGCCCCTCCCCCTGCCACCACTACGACCACGGGTACATGACCGGCGTGATGGGCGGCCTACGTGCGCTGACGGGCCTGGGCGGGGCCTCCGGCGAGGAGCACCAGTTCGAGTTCGTCGGGGCGGGCACGGTCCTGCTCCAGTCGTCCGAGACCCTGATGGCCGAGCAGGCCACGGGGGCCGTTCCGCACCAGGCGGGGGTGCCCGGAGGCGGGCCGTCCGCGCCTCAGCACGGCCAGTCCGGGGTACCGCGCCTTCCCGGACAGCTGGGGGACCTCCAGCGTCGCTTCGGGCTGTGAGCGGTAGTCTGCGGAGTGTGACATCGAACGCCTGCGCACAGCTGTTCGCCAGGTGAGCGCCGTCACACGCCACCCCTCACTAGTTCGCCTTTCAACCTTTTAGGTAGACTTCATTCATGGAGACCGAGACGGCCACCCGCTGGCTGACCGATGCGGAGCAGTGCGCTTGGCGCACCCACCTGGAGGTCAACAGGCTGTTGACGTACCAGCTCGAAAAAGACCTGCAGCCGTTCGGCCTGACAATGAACGACTACGAGATCCTGGTGAATCTCTCCGAGTCCGAGGACCTGCGGATGCGGATGAGCGACCTCGCCTCCGCCACCCTCCAGTCCAAGAGCCGCCTCTCGCACCAGATCACGCGCATGGAGAACGCGCACCTGGTCCGGCGGGAGAACTGCGAGTCCGACCGCCGGGGGCTCTACGCGGTCCTGACCGACCACGGCATGGCGACGATGCAGAAGGTCGCGCCGCACCACGTGGCGTCCGTGCGCAGGCACTTCATCGACCTGCTGTCCCCCGAGGCCCTGACGGAGCTGGACAAGGCCCTCAAGCCCATCGCGGAGCACCTGCGCGGACAGCGCGGGCGCCCCTGACCGCGACCGGCTAGACGAGCGGCAGGCGGAGCTCGAACAGGGCTCCGCCTGCGGGTCCCCGCCCGGCCGTGAGCGTGCCGCCGTGGCGTACGGCGACGTCCCGGGCGATGGCCAGTCCCAGACCGGCACCGCCGTCGTCACGGCTGCGGGCGGCGTCCAGCCGGACGAACCGTTCGAAAATCCGCTCGCGGTCGGCCTCCGGCACGCCGTCCCCGTCGTCGGCCACCCCGACCACGGCCCGGTCCCCCTCGCGCCGCACGCTCACCGTCACGGCCGAGCGGGCGTGCCGCTGGGCGTTGTCCAGCAGGTTGGCGAGCACCCGCCCGAGCTGGCCCCGCGATCCGGCCACCTCGACCGGCTCCGCCTCCACCGTCACCCCGCTGCGCCCCTCGGCCTCCTCCCGGGCGAGCCCGGCCAGGTCGACGCGCGTGTCGTTGGGCCGCTCCCCCGCGTCCAGCCGGGCGAGCAGCAGCAGGTCGGCGGCGAGCCGCTGGAGCCGGACGGTGTCCTCCACGGCCCCGTCGAGGTCGAGCAGCTCGGGATGGGCGGCGGCCACCTCCAACTGCGTGCGCAGCGAGGCGATCGGGCTGCGCAGTTCGTGGGATGCGTCGGCGACGAACCGCCGCTGCCGCTCCACCGACGTCTCCAGCGCCGCCAGCGTCTCGTTGGTGGTGCTGGCGAGCCGGGCGATCTCGTCATGGGTGTCCGGCTCCGGGACGCGCCGCGCGAGGTCCTCGGACCGGGTGATCGCGGCCATCTCGCGCCGGATGCCCTCCACCGGCCGCAGCGCCCGCCGGGTGACCAGCCAGGTCACGCCCGCGACGACGCCGAGCAGCAGCGGGAACCCGATCAGCATCACCGTCAGCGCGGTCCGTACGGCCCCGTGCTCGGCGGCCAGCGGCGCACCGGCGTAGACCTTGAGGGTGCCCCGGCCGGGGGTCTCCACCTCGACGGCGGCGTACCGGTAGTCCTCGGTGTCGCCGTCGACGGTCGCCGACCCGTTGCTGAACACGGTCTCCGCGGAGATCTCCCCCGGTTCCAGGGGATCGGCCGAGGCCTCGGAGTCGTCATCGTCGTCCCCGGCCGGCCGCCCGGCGCCCTGCGCCTCGACCCGGTCGCTGTCCGTGCCGCTGATCCGCTCCAGGTCCTCGCTGACCGCGACCAGCCGCTCGTCCTCGTCGAGGACCTGCACCGGCCCGATGTCCCCGTCCAGCCCGGACAGCTTGTCGTACGGCGTGCCGGCCGCGAGCTCGGCGGCGACGGCCCGTGCGGAGCGCTCCGCCTGCGTACCGGCCTCGCCCATCAGATTCGACCGCAGGGACAGCAGCACGGCGGCCCCGGCCGCGACGAGCGCCACCGCGACGACCAGCGTGGCACCGAGCGTGGCCCGCGCCCGGACGGACCCGAACAGCCGCCTCACGGCGAGGTCTCCAGCCGGTACCCGGCCCCGCGCACGGTCCGGATCAGCCCCGCACGCAGCTTGCGCCGCAGGGTGCTGACGTACACCTCGACGATGTTCGGATCGCCGTCGTACGCGAAGTCCCAGACGTGCTCCAGGATCTCCGACTTGGACACCACCTCGCCGGCCCGCAGCACGAGCTGCTCCAGCACGGAGAACTCCTTGGCGGTCAGCGCGATCTCGTCCTCCCCGAGGAACACCCGGCGCGCGGCCGTGTCCACCTTCAGATCGCCGTGCACATGCACGGGCGAGGCTCCCGCGCCCTGCCCGCGCCGCCGCAGCAGGGCCTTGACCCGGGCGACGAGCACGACGTACGAGAACGGCTTGGTCAGATAGTCGTCTGCGCCCGTGTCGAGCCCTTCGGCCTCGTCGTACTCGCCGTCCTTCGCGGTCAGCATCAGGATCGGCACCTCGTGCCCGGCGGCGCGCAGGGCGGCGCAGACCCGGTAGCCGTTGAGCCCGGGCAGCATGATGTCGAGGATGACCAGGTCGTACGTCCCCTCCGAGGCCTGGTGCAGCCCCTCCCGTCCGTCGTGGACGACGTCCACGGCGTACCCCTCGGCCGTCAGGCCCCTGGCCAGCGACAGGGCCAGCCGCTTCTCGTCCTCCACGATCAACAGGCGCATGCGTCAAGAGTGGCAAAGGGAAGCTGAAGATCCCTTCAGGGGCCTTCAGCTTCCTCTCAGCCTCCGTCGGCGAGAGTCGAAGACATCGAAAACCAAACGACTCGGGAGGAATCCGCATGAAGCGCAACATCGTGATCGCCGCTGTGACCGCCGCCGCGCTGATCGGAGGCGGTACGGCCACGGCACTCGCGACCACGGGGGACGACGAGGGCTCGGCGCGTCAGGCGGCCACCACCCGTCCGGCGGGCGACGACGCCCGGGACGACCAGGACGACGCGGACGACCGCGACGACGACGCCGGGCGGGCCGCCTCCACCGGCATCTCGGCGCCCGAGGCGATCGCCGCCGCGCTGAAGCACACGTCGGGTACGGCCGTCTCCGCCGAGCTGGACGACGAGGACGACGGCGGCAAGGTGGTCTGGAAGGTCGACGTCCTGTCCGGCGGCAGCACCTGGCACAGCGTGAGCGTCGACCCGTCCAACGGCAAGGTGCTCGGTGCGCAGGGCGACGACGAGGACGACACCGCGCAGGTGCGGGCGGCGCTGAAGGGTTCCTCGGTGACGGCCGAGGAGGCCGCGCGGGCCCTGGCCGGCAAGGGTGTGGTGACCTCCGTCGACCTGGACGAGGACGGCAAGGACAAGTCCTGGGAGGGCGAGACCCACAAGTCCGGCGGCGCCGGGCAGGACTGGAAGGTCGACCTCAAGACGGGCAAGGTCACGGCGGACCGTGCGGACGCGCAGGACGACGACGCGGACGACGACCAGGACTGACCCTTCCTGCCCCCGTTGCATTCGCCCCGGCGTCCGTGCTGACGCCGGGGCGTCGCACAACCCGGCGGTACGAGGTGCCGCCGCGCCCACCCGTGCCGCCCCAGCGGCACGACTGCCCGCAACGAGGGCGGACGGTCACCCGCAGCCCGGTGGGCCCGGCACCTGCAGCAGCGGCAGACGAGACGCGCCCGCACCCGCCGTCGGACGGAAGGGGCCGTGCCGGGGGGTGTCCGCCCGCAGCGGTCGGCGCGTCGACGCACAGTCGGTCGGCACGCAACCCCATCGCGCCGTTCCGAGGACGGACACCCCCCCGGCGCGGCCCCGGCCCCCACCCGGCGCGAAGGCGCCGACGCGCCCCCCAGCGCCCAGCATGAGATGGACGACGCGCCCCCACCACCCGGCGGCCCGCGCCACGCGCATTCCCACCCGGCAGTCACAGGCCGCCGCAGGCAGGCCCCGGCCCTGCTCAGCCCTCCGTCAGGCCCGTCACCAGTTCGTCCGCCGCCCGGTAGGGATCCAGCTCCCCCGCGACGATCCGCTCCGCCAGCGCCCCCAGGCGCCGGTCGCCGTGCAGGTCGCCGATCCGCTCCCGCAGGGCCGTCACCGCGATCGTCTCGACCTCGCGCGAGGCCCGGGCCACGCGCCGCTCCGCGAGGACCCCCCGCTCCTCCATCCAGGCCCGGTGCTTCTCCAGCGCCTCGACGACCTCGTCCACGCCCTCGCCCCGCGCGGCGACGGTCTTCACGATCGGCGGACGCCAGTCACCCGGCCCGCGCGCCTCGCCCAGCCCCAGCATGTGGTTCAGCTCGCGGGCCGTCGCGTCGGCCCCGTCCCGGTCGGCCTTGTTCACGACGTACACGTCGCCGATCTCCAGGATCCCGGCCTTGGCCGCCTGGATCCCGTCCCCCATCCCCGGCGCGAGCAGCACCACCGACGTGTCCGCCTGCGAGGCGATCTCCACCTCGGACTGCCCGACCCCCACCGTCTCGACCAGAATTACGTCGCAGCCGGCCGCGTCCAGCACCCGGATCGCCTGCGGGGCGGCCCACGCCAGCCCGCCCAGATGCCCGCGCGTCGCCATCGAGCGGATGTACACGCCCGGGTCGGACGCGTGCTCCGACATCCGCACCCGGTCCCCGAGCAGCGCACCGCCGGAGAACGGGGACGACGGGTCGACGGCGAGCACGCCGACCCGCTTGCCCTGTTTGCGGTAGGCGGAGACCAGCGCCGAGGTCGACGTCGACTTGCCGACCCCGGGCGACCCGGTCAGCCCCACCACGTACGCCCCTCCGGTCAGCGGCGCCAGCGCCGCCATGACCTCCCGCAGCTGCGGGGACGCCCCCTCCACCAGCGAGATCAGCCGGGCGACGGCCCGCGGCCGCCCCTCCCTGGCCTGGGCCACCAGCGTGGAGATGTCCTGCATCACAGCTCCGTTCTTGAGAGGGGAATCAGAAAGCCGCCGTCAGGCCTTCGGCACCCGCACGATCAGCGCGTCACCCTGACCACCGCCACCGCACAGCGCGGCCGCGCCGACGCCGCCGCCCCGGCGCTTCAGCTCCAGCGCCAGGTGCAGCACGAGACGCGCGCCGGACATCCCGATCGGGTGACCCAGGGCAATGGCACCACCGTTGACATTCACCTTTTCGGTGGACACGCCGAGGTCCTTCATGGACTGCACGGCCACCGCCGCGAACGCCTCGTTGATCTCGATGAGGTCGAGGTCCTCGACGCCCAGTCCTTCCTTCTTCAGCGCGTGCTGGATCGCGTTGGACGGCTGGGACTGGAGCGAGTTGTCCGGCCCGGCCACGTTCCCGTGGGCGCCGATCTCGGCGATCCACTCCAGGCCGAGCTCACGCGCCTTGGCCTTGCTCATCACGACCACGGCGGCGGCACCGTCGGAGATCTGCGAGGCGGAACCGGCCGTGATCGTGCCGTCCTTGGAGAACGCCGGGCGCAGCTTGCCGAGCGACTCGGCCGTCGTGTCGCCGCGAATGCCCTCGTCCTTGCTGAACAGCACCGGGTCGCCCTTGCGCTGCGGGATCTCCACGGGCGTGATCTCGGCCTCGAACAGGCCGTTCTTCTGCGCCGCGGCGGCCCGCTGGTGCGACAGTGCGGCGATCTCGTCCTGCTCGGCCCGGCCGATGCCCAGGCGCGTGTTGTGCTTCTCCGTCGACTCGCCCATGGCGACGCCGTCGAAGGAGTCGGTCAGACCGTCGTAGGCCATGGCGTCGAGCATCTGCACCGCGCCGTACTTGAAGCCCTCGCGGGACTTGGGCAGCAGGTGCGGGGCGTTGGTCATGGACTCCTGGCCGCCGGCGACGATCACGTCGAACTCGCCCGCGCGGATCAGCTGGTCGGCGAGCGCGATGGCGTCCAGCCCGGAGAGGCAGACCTTGTTGATGGTCAGCGCCGGCACGTTCATCGGGATACCGGCCTTGACCGCGGCCTGGCGCGCCGGGATCTGCCCGGCCCCGGCCTGGAGCACCTGGCCCATGATCACGTACTGCACCTGGTCGCCGCCGATCCCCGCACGGTCGAGGGCGGCCTTGATCGCGAAGCCGCCGAGGTCGGCTCCGGAGAAGGACTTGAGCGAACCGAGCAGCCGTCCCATGGGCGTACGCGCGCCCGCGACGATCACCGAGCTGTTCGCTTCAGAGGTTCCAGAAGTCATGAGCTGCGATCCCCTTACCGGCTGCACAGCCGAGGAGTGAACGAGGGTTTACTTCGAATGTACTGAGTGGCACTCCGTGCCGTCATCGGGCTGTCGGTGTGATCGCGCGCACGTTGCGTAACCACCTCGGGGGCGCTGCACTGAAACCATGCTGACGCGAATCGACCACATCGGAATCGCCTGTTTCGACCTCGACAAGACCGTCGAGTTCTACCGTGCCACCTACGGCTTCGAGGTGTTCCACTCCGAGGTCAACGAGGAGCAGGGCGTGCGCGAGGCCATGCTCAAGATCAACGAGACGTCCGACGGCGGCGCCTCCTACCTGCAGCTTCTGGAGCCGACCCGCGAGGACTCCACCGTCGCGAAGTGGCTGGCGAAGAACGGGGAGGGCGTCCACCACATCGCTTTCGGTACGGCGGATGTGGACGCGGACTCCGCGGACATCCGCGACAAGGGCGTACGCGTGCTGTACGAAGAGCCGCGACGCGGTTCCATGGGGTCACGGATCACCTTCCTGCACCCCAAGGACTGTCATGGCGTACTGACAGAACTGGTCACTTCGGCGCCTGTTGAGTCACCTGAGCACTGACCCTCGTACATAGGGGCCGGTAGGGTTGGGTGCGGTCGCCGCTCAACCAGGGTGACCGCGGTCCCGCCGTGCGACGGCAGGACCACCGGGGTCCGGGTTTCGGGGGACGAGCGCCGGGGCAGCAGCCTCTGCTCCGCCGATGATCTGACACCATTCCCCGGGGGCCCCGTTCGGCGGATGGACGGAGCTCGTTCGGAAAGAGTTGCGACCAGGGGACGGATGGGACCGCGCAGTGCGGGGCTACGAGAGCCAGGAGCGAGAGCCGGCGGCTGACGTCGACCACCTCTCTCGGTTCGAAGCCGAGATGAAGCGGCTGAAGACCGAACGGGAAAAGGCGATCCAGCACGCCGAGGACCTCGGCTACCAGGTCGAGGTGCTGCGCGCCAAGCTGCACGAGGCGCGGCGCACCATCATGTCCCGGCCCTCCTTCGAGGGGGGCGACATCGGCTGGCAGGCCGAGCAGTTGCTGCGCAACGCGCAGATGCAGGCCGACCAGATCCGCGCGGACGCCGACCGCGAGCTGAGCGAGGCCCGGGCCCAGACCCAGCGGATCCTCCAGGAGCACGCCGAGCAGGCGGCCCGCCTCCAGGCGGAACTGCACCAGGAGGCGGTGACCCGCCGCCAGCAGCTGGACCAGGAGCTGGCCGAGCGCCGCCAGACGGTCGAGTCGCACGTCAACGAGAACGTGGCGTGGGCGGAGCAGCTGCGCGCCCGCACCGAGCAGCAGGCCCGCCGGCTGCTGGAGGAGTCCCGCGCCGAGGCCGAGCAGGCCCTGGCCACCGCCCGCGCGGAGGCCGAGCGGCTGGCGACCGAGGCCCGGCAGCGGCTGACGAGCGCGGCCGAGGAGGCCCGGGCCGAGGCCGAGCAGATCCTGCGGCGTGCCCGCACGGACGCCGAGCGGCTCCTCAACGCCGCCTCCACGCAGGCCCAGGAGGCCACCGACCACGCCGAGCAGCTGCGCACCTCCACCGTCTCGGAGTCCGAGTCGGCGCGCCGCCGGGCCCAGGAGCTCAGCAAGGCGGCCGAGCAGCGGATGGCCGAGGCCGAGGAGGCGCTGCGCAAGGCGCAGGCCGAGTCGGAGAAGCTGGTCGCGGAGGCCAAGGAGGCCGCCGCCAAGGCCCTGGCGAGCGCGGAGTCCGCGAACGAGACGCGCACGCGCACGGCCAAGGAGCAGGTCGCCCGGCTGGTCGAGGAGGCCACCAAGGAGGCCGAGAACACCAAGTCCGAGGCGGAGCAGATCGTCGCGGACGCCCGGGCCGAGGCCGAGAAGATCGTCGCGGAGGCCTCCGAGAAGGCCCGCACGCTCACCGCCGAGGAGACCGCGACCCAGCTGTCCAAGGCGGCCCGGACGGCCGAGGAGGTCCTCAACAAGGCGTCGGAGGACGCCAAGAAGACCACCAAGGCCGCCGCCGAGGAGGCCGAGCGGATCCGCAAGGAGGCCGAGGCCGAGGCGGACCGGCTGCGCGCCGAGGCGCACGACATCGCCGAGCAGCTCAAGGGCGCGGCGAAGGACGACACCAAGGAGTACCGCGCCAAGACGGTCGAGCTGCAGGAGGAGGCCCGCCGGCTGCGCGGCGAGGCCGAGCAGCTGCGGGCGGACGCCGTCGAGGAGGGCGAGAAGATCCGCGCCGAGGCCCGCAAGGAGGCCGTGGCGCAGATCGAGGAGGCGGCGAAGTCCGCCGAGGAGCTGCTCGCCAAGGCCAAGGCGGACGCGGACGAGCTGCGCACGACGGCCCAGACGGACAGCGAGAAGGTCCGCACCGAGGCCATCGAGCGGGCGACGACCCTGCGCCGGCAGGCCGAGGAGACGCTCCAGCGCACCCGGCAGGAGGCCGAGCGGCACCGCGAGGAGGTCGTCGAGCAGGCCGAGGCCCTCAAGGCGGACGCCGAGCGCGCCGCGCGCGAGCTGCACGAGGAGACCGAGCGGGCCATAGAGGCCCGGCGCGCGGAGGCCGCCGAGGAGCTGACGCGGCTCCAGCGGGAGGCGGAGGAGCGGCTGACGGCCGCCGAGCAGGCGCTGTCGGACGCCCGTGAGGAGGCCGCGCGGATCCGCCGCGAGGCCGCGGAGGAGAACGAGCGGCTGCGCGCCGAGGCCGCGGAGCGGATCCGTACGCTTCAGCAGCAGGCCGAGGCCGAGGCCGAGCGGCTGCGCGACGAGGCCGCCTCCGACGCGTCCGCGGCGCGCGCCGAGGGCGAGGCCGTCGCCGTCCGGCTGCGCACGGAGGCCGCGAGCGAGGCGGAGCGGCTGAAGTCGGAGGCGCAGGAGAGCGCCGACCGGATGCGCGCGGAGGCGCAGGCCGCCGCCGAGCGGCTCGCCACGGAGGCGTCCGAGACGCTGGCCGCCGCCCAGGAGGAGGCCAACCGCCGTCGCCGCGAGGCCGAGGAACTCCTCGGCAGCGCCCGGCAGGAGGCCGACCAGGAGCGCGAGCGGGCCCGCGAGCAGAGCGAGGAACTGCTGGCGTCGGCGCGCAAGCGCGTGGAGGAGGCGCAGACCGAGGCCGTCCGGCTGGTCGAGGAGGCCGACCGGCGCGCCACGGAGACGGTGTCCGCGGCCGAGCAGCACGCGCAGCAGGTCCGGGACTCCGTGGCGGGGCTGCACGAGCAGGCGCAGGAGGAGATCACCGGGCTGCGCTCCGCCGCCGAGCACGCGGCGGACCGTACGCGGCGCGAGGCGCAGGAGGAGGCGGACCGGGTCCGTTCCGACGCCTACGCCGAGCGGGAGCGGGCGAGCGAGGACGCGGGCCGGCTGCGCCGCGAGGCCCACGAGGAGTCCGAGGCGGCCAAGGCGCTCGCCGAGCGGACGATGTCCGAGGCGATCGCGGAGGCGGAGCGGATCCGCACCGAGGTCGCCGAGCACGCCCAGCGGGTGCGCACGGAGGCGTCGGACACGATCGCCGAGGCCGAGCAGAGCGCCTCGCGCACCCGGGCGGACGCCCGGGAGGACGCCAACCGCATCCGGTCGGACGCGGCGGCGCAGGCGGACGCTCTGATCACCGAGGCGCGCAACGAGGCGGAGCGGCTCACCACCGAGACGGTCCAGGAGACCGACCGGCTGCGGATGGAGACGGTCACCGAGGCCGAGCGGGTCCGCACCGAGGCCCTCTCCGCGGCCGAACGCGTCCGTTCCGAGGCGGCGGCGGAGGCCGAGCGGCTGCGGGCCGAGTCGGTCGCGACGGCCGACCAGCTGGTCGGGGAGGCCACCGGCGAGGCGGAGCGGCTGCGGGCCGAGGCCGCCGAGACGGTCGGTTCGGCGCAGCAGCACGCGGAGCGGGTCCGCTCCGAGGCCGAGCGCGTCAAGGCCGACGCCGAGGCGGAGGCGGAGCGGCTCGTCGCCACCGCGCGCGAGGAGGCCGACCGCACCCTGGACGAGGCCCGCAAGGACGCCAACAAGCGGCGTTCGGAGGCGGCCGAGCAGGTCGACAAGCTCATCACGGAGACGACCGCCGAGGCGGACAAGCTGCTCACCGAGGCGCAACAGCAGGCGCACAAGACCACCGCGGAGGCCGAGGCGCAGGCCGACACGATGGTGGGCGCCGCCCGCACGGAGGCCGACCGGATCGTCTCCGAGGCGACGGTCGAGGGCAACTCGCTGGTGGAGAAGGCCCGTACGGACGCCGACGAGCTGCTGGTCGGCGCGCGCCGGGACGCCACGCAGATAAGGGAGCGCGCCGAGGAGCTGCGTGACCGCATCACCTCGGAGATCGAGGAGCTGCACGAGCGGGCCCGCCGGGAGTCGGCCGAGGCGATGAAGACGGCGGGCGACCGCTGCGACGCGCTGGTCAAGGCGGCCGAGGAGCAGCTCGCCAAGGCGCAGGCGAAGGCCAAGGAGATCGTCTCGGAGGCCAACTCCGAGGCGGGCAAGGTCCGCATCGCCGCGGTGAAGAAGGCGGAAGGGCTCCTCAAGGAGGCCGAGCAGAAGAAGAACACGCTCGTCCGGGAGGCCGAGGAGCTGAAGGCCGAGGCGATCCGCGAGGCCAAGCGCACGGTCGAGGAGGGCAAGCGCGAGCTGGAGGTCCTGGTCCGGCGCCGCGAGGACATCAACGCCGAGATCTCCCGTGTCCAGGACGTGCTGGAGGCGTTGGAGTCCTTCGAGGCCCCGTCCGCGGCCAAGGACAACGGGGTCAAGGCGGGCGCGACGATCGGCGCACCCCGTTCGGGTGGCAAGAGCTCGGAAAGCTAGCGAAACGGGGCGAATCCGGTGTGTGCTGAGGGGCTTTGACCAAGACTTTGGCAAGCAGTCCGACGGTTAGCCACTCAAAAGGGGTGTCATTTTCCAGATCAAACGCGCATCCGCTCGATGACACACCGTTTCGGCCCCTAGGATTCCACCTATCACCTCACCGGTCTCATTCGACAGGAACCCCATGAGCGACACTTCCCCCTACGGCTTCGAGCTTGTGCGGCGTGGGTACGACCGCGCTCAGGTGGACGAACGTATCTCCAAGCTCGTCTCCGACCGTGACAGCGCTCTCGCCCGCATCACCGCTCTGGAAAAGCGCATCGAAGAGCTCCACCTCGAGACGCAGAACGCCCAGGCCCAGATCACCGACGCCGAGCCGTCGTACGCGGGTCTCGGCGCGCGCGTGGAGAAGATCCTCCGCCTCGCCGAGGAAGAGGCGAAGGACCTGCGCGAGGAGGCCCGGCGCGCGGCGGAGCAGCACCGCGAGCTCGCCGAGTCGGCCGCCCAGCAGGTGCGCAACGACGCCGAGTCGTACTCCGCGGAGCGCAAGGCGAAGGCCGAGGACGAGGGCCTGCGGATCGTCGAGAAGGCCAAGAGTGACGCCGCTCAGCTGCGCGCCGAGGCGCAGAAGGACGCGCAGTCCAAGCGCGAGGAGGCGGACGCCCTCTTCGAGGAGACCCGCGCCAAGGCCGCGCAGGCCGCCGCCGACTTCGAGACGAACCTCGCCAAGCGCCGCGAGCAGTCCGAGCGCGACCTGGCCTCGCGTCAGGCCAAGGCCGAGAAGCGCCTCGCCGAGATCGAGCACCGCGCCGAGCAGCTGCGTCTGGAGGCCGAGAAGCTGCGCACGGACGCCGAGCGCCGCGCCCGCCAGACGGTGGAGACGGCCCAGCGCCAGGCCGAGGACATCGTGGCCGACGCCAACGCCAAGGCCGACCGCATCCGTTCGGAATCCGAGCGCGAGCTGGCCGCCCTCACCAACCGCCGCGACAGCATCAACGCCCAGCTGACGAACGTCCGCGAGATGCTCGCGACGCTCACGGGCGCCGCGGTGGCCGCCGCCGGCACGCCGGCCGAGGACGAGCCGATCTCCCGTGGGGTCCCGGCGCAGCAGTCCCGGTAACAGCCCGGCATACGGAGTCTGAACCTCCGCAAAGCCCTCTGCCGCTCGGGTGGCAGAGGGCTTTGTCCCGTTCTAGCGTGGCGGGCATGATTGAGCTGGAGGGGCTGACCAAGCGGTACGGCGAGAAGGTGGCGGTCAACAACCTGTCCTTCACCGTCAGACCGGGCATCGTCACCGGCTTCCTCGGGCCGAACGGCGCGGGCAAGTCCACCACCATGCGGATGATCCTGGGTCTCGACCACCCGACCGCCGGTGACGTCCGTATCGACGGCAAGCACTACCAGCAGCTGAAGGACCCGCTGACGTACATCGGCGCCCTGCTGGAGGCCAAGGCCTGGCACGGCGGGCGCAGTGCCTACAACCACCTGCTGTGCCTCGCGCAGAGCAACGGCATCCCGCGCCGCCGGGTGGGCGAGGTGCTGGAGACGGTCGGACTGACGGCGGTCGCGAAGAAGAAGACCAAGGGCTTCTCCATGGGCATGGGACAGCGGCTCGGCATCGCGGCCGCGCTCCTCGGCGACCCGCGGATCCTGATGTTCGACGAACCGGTCAACGGCCTGGACCCCGAGGGCATCCACTGGATCCGCACCCTGATGAAGTCGCTGGCCGCGCAGGGCCGGACGGTGTTCGTCTCCTCGCACCTGATGAGCGAGATGGCCCTGACGGCCGAGCACCTGGTCGTCATCGGGCAGGGGCGGCTGCTGGCGGACACCTCCATGGCCGACTTCATCGCGCGCAACTCGCGCTCGTACGTCCGGGTGCGCAGCCCGCACCGGGAGCGGCTGCTGGATGTGCTGCACCAGGCGGGGGTCGTCGCCGTCGAGAGCGGCGAGGGCGTGCTGGAGGTGGACGGCGACAAGGCCGAGCACGTCGGCGAGCTGGCCGCACAGCACGGGCTCACGCTGCACGAGCTGAGCCCGCAACAGGCCTCGCTGGAGGAGGCGTTCATGCGGCTGACGGCGGAGTCGGTGGAGTACCACGCCCACAGCGGGACGAGCACCGAACCGCCACCACCGCAGCAGCAGCAGCAGTGGGGCGACGGCTGGAAGAGGGGCTGAGCATGGCGGTGACCCAGGTCGTACGGTCGGAGTGGACCAAGATCCGGTCGGTGGCGTCCACGGTGTGGACGCTGTCGCTGGTGGTGGTCGTGACGGTCGCGCTCGGCATGCTGATCTCGGCCCTGTCGAAGAACGAGTTCGACTCGATGAACGCGCAGGACCGGGCGGAGTTCGACCCGACGTTCATCAGCTTCGCCGGGATGAGTCTCGGCCAGCTCGCGATGATCGTGTTCGGGGTGCTGGTCGTCTCGAACGAGTACAGCACCGGCATGATCCGCACCTCGCTGGCCGCCGTGCCGCAGCGGGGCTCCTTTCTGTTCAGCAAGATCGCCGTGGCCACGGCCCTCGCCCTGCTGGTCGGGCTCGTCACCAGCTTCGCCGCCTTCTTCCTGGGGCAGGCGATGCTCGGCGAGCACCGGGCGGAGATCGGCGACCCGGGGGTGCTGCGGGCCGTGCTCGGCGGCGGCCTCTACATGACGCTCATCGCGATGTTCTCCATGGGCGTCGCCGCGATGCTGCGCTCGCCGATGCTGTCGCTGGGCATCCTGATGCCGTTCTTCTTCCTGATCTCCAACATCCTGGGGAACGTCGACGCGACGAAGAAGGTCGGCCGGTTCCTGCCCGACCAGGCCGGCAGCAGGATCATGCAGGTGGTCCCGCCCCTCGACGACGACACACCGTACGGACCGTGGGGCGGCCTGGGGATCATGGGGCTGTGGGTGCTCGCGGCCCTGATCGGCGGGTACGTGCTGCTGAGAAAACGCGACGCCTAGGGGGACGGCCCGGCCCGACCTTTTACCTCCTCTTGGCTGGAACCGTCAGCGCCTCGATATCCTCCTAACCCTTACGGGGGCGTGTGCCCCGCTGTCCTGAACCTTGCGATGGGTGCGGAGCATGATCGAAGCAGTCGGCCTGACGAAGCGCTACGGCGACAAGACCGCTGTGTACAACCTTTCCTTCCAGGTGCGGCCCGGCGCCGTCACGGGCTTCCTCGGGCCGAACGGTTCGGGCAAGTCGACGACGATGCGGATGATCCTCGGGCTCGACAACCCGACGGCCGGGCAGGTGACGATCGGCGGCTACCCCTACCGCAAGCTGCCCAACGCCGCCCGCCAGGTCGGCGCCCTGCTGGACGCCAAGGCCGTGCACGGCGGCCGCTCCGCCCGCAACCACCTGCTCTCCCTGGCCCAGCTGTCGGGCATCCCGGCCCGGCGGGTGGACGAGGTGCTCGGGGTGGTCGGTCTGCAGGACGTGGCCAAGCGGCGGTCCAAGGGCTTCTCGCTCGGCATGGGGCAGCGGCTCGGCATCGCCGCGGCGCTGCTCGGGGACCCCCAGGTACTGCTGTTCGACGAGCCGGTCAACGGCCTGGACCCCGAGGGCATCCTCTGGGTGCGGAACCTGATGAAGGCGCTCGCCGCGGAGGGCCGGACGGTCTTCGTCTCCTCCCACCTGATGAGCGAGATGGCCCTGACGGCCGACCACCTCATCGTCATCGGGCGCGGGCAGCTGCTCGCCGACATGAGCGTCACCGACTTCATCTCGGCGAACTCCGCGGACTTCGCGCGCGTGCGGACGCCCGACACCGAGCCGCAGCAGCGGGAGAAGCTGTCGTCGGCGCTCACCGAGGCGGGCGGGCACGTGCTGCCCGAGCAGGACGGCGCGCTGCGCGTCACGGGCCTGCCGCTGCCCCGCATCAGCGACATCGCGCACGACGCCGACGTCCGGCTGTGGGAGCTGTCGCCGCACCAGGCCTCGCTGGAGGAGGCGTACATGCGGATGACGCAGGGCGCGGTCGACTACCGCTCGACCATCGACCAGAAGGAAGGCCTCCAGCAGCCGCTGCCGCCCGGCGCGCAGCCGCCGATGCCGGTACCGGGCCAGGGCCAGCCGGGCTGGTACGCCCCGCCGCCGCCCCAGCAGGGCGGGCAGCCGTTCTCGATGCCGCCGCAGGGCGCCCCGGGGCAGGCCCCGGCAGGGCCGTACGGCGCCGTCCAGGGCGCTCCCGGGGCGGGCGCCCCCAACCCGTACGCGCAGCCCGCGCCGCAGGCGCCCCCGGTCCCCCAGGGCGCCCCGCAGGGCCAGGCGCCCGCGCCCCGGCCCCCGCAGGCCTCCCCGCAGCCCGCGCCGCAGGCTCCGGCGGAGCAGACACCGGCGGGAGGCGCTCCGTCCGCGCCCGCGGCCGGTGCCGGCGCCCCGCAGGCGCCCGCCGCACCCGCGCGGCCCGCCGCCGCGCCGTCCGCGCCCGCCGCCGCCCCGACCGCCGACCTGACCAAGCCCGAGGACGCCCGATGAGCAGCCCCCAGTCCCAGATGCCGCAGGCCGCGCCCGCCTGGCAGGCGGCGCCCAGCACCTCGTTCCCGGCCGGCTACACCTCGCCGATCCCGGTCGTGCGCACGCACCTCGGCAACGCCATCGCCTCCGAGTGGACGAAGATCAAGTCGGTACGTTCCACGATGTGGACGCTCGGCGTGTTCGTCCTGCTCGTGATCGGCATCGGCGCCCTGACCGGCGTGGTGGTGGCCAACTCCGACCCGGCGCTCGACGGCGAGAGCCCGCTGGGCCTGGGCTTCTTCGGGCTGCTGCTGGGCAGCATGTGCATCATCACGCTGGGCGTGCTGACCACGGCGTCGGAGTACGGCACCGGCATGATCCGCACCACGATGGTCGCCTGCCCGAGCCGCGGCCGGGTGCTGGCGGCCAAGGGCGTGGTGTTCTTCCTGGTCGCGTTCGTGGTGACGCTGGTGTCCGCGTCCCTCGTCGCCTTCATGCACGTCGCGATGCTGGAGGGCAACGGCGCCAAGTCCCCCTCCGGCGGGGAGTGGCTGAAGGGCACGGTCGGCATCGCCGCCTACGTCGCGCTGCTGGGCCTGTTCTCGCTCGCCATGGGCTCGATCATCCGGCATTCGGCGGGTGCCATCACGATCATGATCGGCACGGTCCTGGCCCCGCTGGTGATCGCGCTGTTCATGTTCTCGGAGTCGCTGCAGGGCGTCCGGGACGCGCTGTTCGAGTACTCGATCCCGAGCCAGCTCAGCGTGTTCTACTCCACCTCGCTCAGCGAGTCCGGCCCGTCCGGCTGGGACCCGCTGTGGATCATGCTGGGCGCCACGGCCGTCGCCTTCGCCGCCGCCTTCGCTCTGCTGGAGAAGCGGGACGTCTGAGCCCGGTCAGAACCTCGGCGCGTTACGGGACCGCTGCACCCCCGGGGTGCGGCGGTCCCGCGCGTTCCAGCAGGCCTTGTGCCAGTGCCGTCTGTCGTCGACGCCCGCGTGCTCGGCCCAGGCCACCACGTGCGGCACCCCGTCGGGGATCATCTGGTCGCACCCGGGGCAGCGGTAGGACTTGCCCTGCGCGCTGGCGCCGGCCACGTGCCGCACGCTCCAGTTCTCACCCTGCCAGTGCTCCGAGGACTGCCAGCCGCCGTAGCGGCCGCGGTCGTCCTCGGAGGTCCGGCCGGACGATCCGGCGCCCTTGGGTCGGTTGCGACGCGGGGACACGGGACACCTCTCGGGGCTATACAGGAAGCGGGCCGTGTCCAGCCTACGCGGCGCCCGGAGGGGTACGCGTACGGCACCAATCGTCACAAGTCCCTCCCGGGCGAGGCGGGCTCTCCCCCGGGGGCCGCCCGCGGGGTCTCCCCCCTGGCCCCTCGCGGAGCGCCCCATTCTGCAGACAATCCGCAAATTACCCCGGCCGGCCGTGTCCTCGGCACGTGTCAGACGGTTATGCCCTGTGGGGGAGCTCCGTGTCGGAGCCAAGGAAGCAGGAAAGCAATGCGCGTTGGAAGTTTCGTGTTGGCGGCCCAGTTCCCCGGTCAGGGCGAGGGAGAGGCGCTGCACCGCGCGGTCCGCTCGGCCGAGGTGGCCGAGGAGTCCGGGCTCGACACGGTCTGGCTGGCCGAGCACCACTTCGTGCCGTACGGCACGTGTCCGTCCGCCATCACCCTGGCCGCCTTACTGCTCGGCCGCACCCGCCGCATCCGGGTCGGCACGGCGGTCAGCGTGCTGCCCACCGTCCATCCCGTGGCTCTCGGGGAACAGGCGGCGCTGCTGCACCACACGAGCGGCGGCCGCTTCACGCTCGGCGTGGGCCGCGGCGGCCCGTGGGTCGACCTGGAGGTGTTCGGCGCGGGCCTGGAGGCCTACGAGAAGGGTTTCCCGGAGTCCCTGGACGTCCTGCGGCGGTGGCTGCGCGAGCCGTCCGTGGCGGCCGACGGGGAGCGTTTCACATTCCGCGAAGTCCCGGTGGTGCCGCGGCCGTCGGAGGCGCTCACGGAGGCCGCGGGACCCGAGCTCGTCGTCGCCTGCACGTCCCCGGCGAGCGTGCGGCTGGCGGCCGAGCGCGGGCTGTCGATGCTCCTCGGGATGCACGTGGGCGACGAGGAGAAGGCGGAGATGGTCTCCCTGTGGCGGCAGCACGCCCGGGCGTCCGGGCGACCGGCGGAGGAGATCCACCGCGCGTCCCATGTGTCGGCCGGTGTCTGCCAGATCGCGGACCGGAGGGCCGACGCGGCGGAGACGCTGATGAAGGCGATGCCGGGCTGGCTGAAGCAGGGCCTGGAGGCCCATGTCACGGTCGACGGACGCACACGCCGGATGCGCGACCCGCTGGCGTACACGGAACTGCTCTGCGGGCTGCACCCGGTGGGTACGCCGCGGCTGTGCGCCGACCGGCTGGCGGCGACGAGCGAGCGGACCGGCATCTCCCGCTTCGCCCTGCTCGTCGAGGGCTCCGGGGACCTGGCGGCGACCGAGGAGAACGTACGGCGGCTGGGCGCCGAGGTGCTGCCCCAACTCGTTTGAGCGCGCCGTGACTTCCTGGGGGCTTGCCGCTCCGGTACAGAACTGCACCTCCCGCGTACGGAGCGGCAAGCAAGCGGCGCCGCGTCAGCAGTCCCGGAACTCGGGCGACTGGTTCAGCACCTGACTGCGGACCGAGGTGAAGCGGGTCAGCGTCTCGTCGACCGAGGAGTCAAGCGGGAACACGGCCACCCGGTGGCAGTTCTGGAAGGCCAGGCGCACACCGAAGTGCCGTTGCAGCGCGCCGCGTATCGCGTCACTCGCAAGTGCACGCAGCAACTGACCGCGTGCCTGCTCGTCCGGCGGAGGCGTCTGGTTGTCGGCGAACGCACCGCCGTCCACCTTCAGCTGGGCCACCAGGGAGCTGATCATCTCCCACGCATAGGGCAGGGAGGTCCGGACGCAGTCGACGAATTCCGCTTCGTCGACCTCGCCTCGCTCGGCCTGTTCGAGTAGGGCCGGTGAGACGTCGAGCGACATGAGTTCTCCTCTCGCACCCCCAAGGAGCAGGGGTTGCCTGACAGATGAGGGAGAGCGCGATACCGGACACGCTGCGTACACGCACCGCGACCTCCCGTTCATACGGTAAGCAACGGCTGGGGGCGGCACCAGGAAAATGCGCAGATGAGACACTCCCACTGAGCACACCATGCACACAATCGGCCATTACCGAACACGTGTTTTCCAGGGCGAATCGCGTGGACCGGCGCCCGTCGAGTAGCGTTGCCGACCATGCGTCTCGTCATTGCCCGCTGCTCCGTGGACTACGCCGGGCGGCTCACCGCCCACCTTCCCTCGGCCCCGCGCCTGATCCTGGTGAAGGCGGACGGCAGCGTCTCGATCCACGCCGACGACCGGGCCTACAAGCCCCTGAACTGGATGTCGCCGCCCTGCACGCTGAAGGAGGGCAGCGGCGAGGATGAGGGCGTCTGGACCGTCATCAACAAGGCGGGCGAGAAGCTCATCATCACGATGGAGGAAGTCCTCCACGACTCCTCGCACGAACTGGGCGTCGATCCCGGCCTGATCAAGGACGGCGTGGAAGCGCACCTGCAGGAACTGCTCGCCGACCGCATCGAGACACTCGGCGAGGGCTACACGCTCATCCGCCGCGAGTACCCGACGGCCATCGGCCCGGTCGACATCCTGTGCCGGGACGCCGACGGCAGGACCGTCGCGGTGGAGATCAAGCGGCGCGGCGAGATCGACGGCGTGGAGCAGCTGACGCGCTACCTGGAGCTGCTGAACCGCGATCCTCATCTCGCCCCGGTCCGCGGCATCTTCGCGGCCCAGGAGATCAAGCCCCAGGCCCGCGTCCTCGCGACCGACCGGGGCATCGGCTGCCAGGTCCTCGACTACGACGCCCTGCGCGGCATCGAGGACGACAAGCTGCGCCTGTTCTGACCCTGGGCGTGCGGAAGGGGCCGGGTCCGCCCGAGCGGACCCGGCCCCTTCGCCGTACGGGGTGTCAGATCACCGACGGGGAGCTGCTCGGCGCCCCCGAACCGCTGCTCTCCGGTGCGCTCGCCGAGGTGCTGGCGGGGGCGCTGGAGGCGGGGCCGCTCGCCGAGTCCGACGTGGACGGCGAGGACGGCGGGTCGGTGGTCGGCGGCTCCGAGGTGGGCGGCTCGGAGGTCGGCGGCTCCGACGTGGGCGGCTTGGACGTCGTCGGGGGCTTGGACGTCGTGGGCGGCTTGGACGTCGTGGGCGGCTTCGACGACGACGAGGGCTTCGGGGAGGACGGCGGCTTCGACGACGACGCGGAGCCGCTCGGGTCCGCCGAGCCGCTCGGGGAGCCGGTCGGGGTCGGGTCGTCCGAGGTGCCCGGCGTGCCGTCCGGGCCCGGGTCGGTCGGCCGGCCGGTCGCCGCGCCGGGGCCGCCGTCACCCTCGTTGGCCGCCGGGTCCGCGCCCAGGCTGCCGTCGCCCAGGCCCTGGCTGGCCGAGGGGTTGACGCCGACCTGGTCGGACGGGGTGTTCGGCTCGTTGTCGGAGGTGGCGCCGAGCGTCACCACCGTGCCGAGCACGGCGACGAGCAGGGCGCCCGCGCCGGCGGCCACGAGATTGCGCCGGGCCAGCCCCTTGAGCCCGCCCCGGGCCTTGCGCGAGGGCGCGGGCGCGCTGCGGTGGGTGACCAGGGCCGGGGTCGTGGGGGGCTGGAGCGTCGGGAAGGCCGCCGGGACGCCGCCGGCCGGGGACGCGGACTCCTCGTACCGGGCGTCGGGCACCTCCTCGGCCGCGGTCGGCCCGAGCCCGATCGGCGTGCCCGAGCGGTCGGCGACCAGGGCGAGGGCGCGCCGGCCCGCGACCGTGCCGCGCTTGTCGGAGAGGGCGCCGCGCAGGCCGATGGAGGTTTCCAGTTCGCTGCGGGCCCGGTCCAGCGAGCCCCCGCACAGGGCGAGGATGCCGAGCTCGTGGTGGAAGTAGGCCTGTTCGGCGACGTCCCCGGCGAGCCGGGCGGCCTCGGCACCGGCGCGCAGGGTCCGCTCCCAGGCGCTCCAGTGCAGTCCGGCGGCGAAGGCCGGCGCGGCGGTGCGGGCCAGGTGCACGGCCGCGCTCTCCTCGCCCTCGGCGGGCGGAGTGGTGAGCGGTCCGAGCACGGCGAGGGCGGCGAGGACCGCGTCGGCCTCGGCGCAGACGCGCTCGGGGGTGACCGAGGGGTGCCCGGCCCACCAGGAGTAGTGCTGGGCGGCGCTGCGGGCGCCGGCCTCGGCCTCGTCGGCGTATCCGGCGGCCTCCAGCTGGGCGGGGACGCCCGCGGCGAGCCGGTAGCGGGAGCCGACCGCGGAGACCAGGCCGCAGGCGGCCAGTTCGCCGAGCGCGGCGTCCGCGTGGGTGTCGCCGACCAGGGCCGGCAGATGCGCCTGGTGCGGGATCTCGCCGTCGAGGGCGACGGCGAACCGCAGCGTGGCCCGCGCGGAGGCGCTCAACCGCGAGGCGAGCAGCGGAGCGGGCGCGGCGGCCTCGGCCAGCGAGGGCAGCGGTACCTCGTCGCCCAGGTCGTAGGTCTCGGCGGCGTCGGCCGGAGGGGCGTCCGCGAAGACGCCGAACTCGTCGACGGCCCCGGCGCCGGCCCGCAGCCGGTCGCGCTGCCGCAGCAGGGCACCGGCCTGGACGAAGCGCAGCGGCAGCCCTTCGGACTCGAACCAGAGGTCGCCCGCCCAGTTGGACTCCTCCTCGGTGAGGGGCCGGCCGACGGCGTGCTCCAGCAGGTCGAGTCCGTCCGCGCGCTCCAGACCGCCGAGGAGGACCTCCTCCACGGCGCTGTCGGCGGACGGGGCGGGCACGTCCGGGGTGGCGCTCAGCAGGAAGGCGCACTCGGGGGTGGCGTCCAGCAGCTCGTCGAGGGCGGCGCCGCCGAACTGCAGGTCGTCGAGGACGACGACGGCGCCGATCTCCCGGAGATGGGTGAGCAGTTCGTCCCGGTCCGGGCGGTGCAGGGGGGCGTTGTACACCGCGTAGAACAGGTCGTGGAGCAGGTCGCCCGAGGTGCGGCCGAAGCCGTTGAGGCGGACCACCCCGTCGGGGGCGAGGTCCGCGCAGTCCTCGGCGACGAGGTCGAGCAGCCGGGTGCGGCCGGAGCCGCCCGGGCCGGTGAGGCGGACGGAGCGGCCGCGGGCGAGCAGGCGCACCAGTTGCTCGCGTTCGTCCTGGCGGGCCAGCAGGGGCAGGGCGGGCTGCGCCGGTCCGGGCGGGACGGGCGGCCGGGCCGTGCGCTGGGCCTCGGCGCGCTCGGCCGTGGTGAGCTTCACGGGCCGGGCGGGCCGTTCCGCGGGCGGGCAGGCTTCTATCTCGCTGCCGTCGACGGGGTTGACCGTCAGCAGGAAGTCGCCGGAGACGAGCTGCACCGTGCGGGCGAGCGCGGGTGCGTGCTGTCCGAAGTCGGGTGTGAGGGATTCCCGGGGCGGGCGCTGGCGCGGCCCCTGGCCGTCGCCTTCGTGGCCGTACTCCTCGGGTCCCCGGGTGTTCGGGTCCATAGGTCAAGCCCCCCAAAAGCGGGTGTGTGCTGTGAAAGCCCCTCCCGGCCTTGCTGCACACCGCGCTGTCGCTTCTGGTCCGGGCCCGCTTGAAGGGTTTCAAGGCAGCGGGCAGCCGAACCCTAAACCTTCGCACAGTATCTACGACAGTCCGGGGTACCGCGCCGTCCGTAACGTCACGGTCTCGTGAGGATAGTGCGCGTCGTACGGTTCGACGACGTCCGTCCGGGTCTCCCCGGTAGCCCGGTTCACACCCGTACGCGGGGTCACACGCGGGGCAGTGTCTCCACCCCGATGCCTCCCTCGATCGCCAGGATCCGGTGCAGGCGTGTGGCCACGAGCAGGCGCTGCATCTGCGGCGGTACACCGCGCAGCACCAGGCGCCGGCCGCAGCGGCCGGCCCGCCGGTGGGCGCCCATGATCACACCCAGGCCGGTGGCGTCCCAGGAGTCCAGTTCGGACAGGTCGAGCACGAGATCGCCGACGCCGTCGTCGACGGCCGAGTGCAGGACCGTACGGGCGTCCGCCGCGCTCCGGACGTCGAGGCGGCCCCCGACGACCAGCTCGGCGTGGTCGCCCCTGATGTGCATATGCGCTCCCCGTGCGTGCGAATCGTGCTCCGCGTTCTGGTTTTGGGTGATGCAACCTCTGACTGTGTGGAGGAGTCAGAGGTTGCTTCTTGTAAGCGAACCGAGACCGAATTCACCCGGGGGTGTGATGCCCCCGGGGCATGTGCGGTTTCAGTGCTTGTAGAAGCCCTGCCCGCTCTTGCGTCCGATGTCACCGGCGTCAACCATCCGGCGCATCGACTCGGGAGCCGCGAACTTCTCGTCCTGGGACTCGGTGTAGATGTTGCTCGTGGCGTGCAGCAGGATGTCGACGCCCGTCAGGTCCGCCGTCGCGAGCGGGCCCATGGCGTGGCCGAAGCCGAGCTTGCAGGCGAGGTCGATGTCCTCGGCGCTCGCCACGCCCGACTCGTGCAGCTTGGCCGCCTCGACGACCAGGGCGCAGATGAGACGGGTCGTCACGAAGCCGGCCACGTCGCGGTTGACGACGATGCAGGTCTTGCCGACCGACTCGGCGAACTCCCGGGCCGTGGCGAGGGTTTCGTCGCTGGTCTTGTAGCCGCGGACGAGTTCGCACAGCTGCATCATGGGCACCGGCGAGAAGAAGTGCGTGCCGACGACCCGCTCAGGGCGCTCCGTCGCGGCCGCGATCTTGGTGATCGGGATGGCGGAGGTGTTGGAGGCGAGGATCGCCTCGTCCTTCACGATCTTGTCGAGCGCGCGGAAGATCTCGTGCTTGACCTCGAGCTTCTCGAACACGGCCTCCACGACCACGTCCGCGTCGGCCGCGGCGTCCAGGTCGGTGGTCGCGGTGATGCGGGCGAGGGCGGCGTCGGCGTCGTGCGCCTCCAGCTTGCCCTTGGCGACGAACTTGTCGTACGACGCCTTGATGCCGTCGGTGCCCCGCTTCAGCGCCTCGTCGGTGACGTCGCGCAGGACGACGTCCCAGCCCGCCTGTGCGGAGACCTGGGCGATGCCGGATCCCATGAGGCCGGCTCCGATGACGGCGAGCTTCCGTGCCACTGTGCGACTCCCCTGACGCGCTGCTTATGTCTGCCTCTCCGGCGGACACTAGCGCTCGTGAGGGCCCGTGTGACCAGTAAGTAATGCGCGTCACGTCTCACATGACGGACATCACACCGGCAGGGGTCATTCCTCGCCACGGACGGCGTAGTTGAGTACCTGCTCGCTCAACAGGCCCTCGATGTCGTCGAGGAGCCGGAGCATCTCCCGGGACACTTCGCCCGGTTTGCGCCCTTGGGCCATCTCGCGGCCGACGGCGACGAAGAGGGTGCCGTGGACCCAGCAGATCTGACCCGCGATCAGCCCCGGCAGCGGGTCGCCGGCACCGGCGCGGGTCTCCTCGCGGAGGATCGCCTCCAGGTTCTCCTGGACCTCCTGCTGGATGCGCCACAGCCGGGAGCGCAGCGGCGGCGCCTCGTCGATGCAGCGCATGAAGCGGTCGTAGCCCTCGATGAGACCCATCCGGGGGGAGACGGCCTCGAGCTCGGCACGCAGCTCGCGCAGCACCGCCCGGGTCGCCGACTCCCCCGCGTCCCGGGCGCGCACCCAGCGGGAGAGCCGGTCGACGACTCCCTCGGAGCGGTCGAAGAAGAGGTCCTCCTTGGCCGGGAAGTAGTTGTAGACGGTGTTCACGGAGACGTCGGCCGCCTCCGCCACCTCGGCCATGGTCACGGTCACGAACCCGTGTTCCAGGAACAGCCCGGTGGCGATGTCGGAGATGCGCTGCCTGGTCTCGCGCTTCTTCCGTTCCCTGAGCCCCTCAGCCATGTCCGAATCCTAGCGTTCCCTGGGGGATGCCAAATTTTGGGGGCATTGCAAAATTTGAGGGACTCTGTTTTTCTGGGCGGCATGCCAATCATCAGTACGGCCGGCCTGGCCCGTACCTTCCGGACCAAGCACGGCCCCGTCGAGGCCGTGCGCGGCATCGACCTGACCGTCCGCGCGGGCGAGATCCTCGGCTTCCTCGGCCCGAACGGCGCCGGCAAGACCACGACCCTGCGGATGCTGACGACCCTGCTGGAGCCGACCGGCGGCGCCGCCACCGTCGCGGGCCACGACCTGGCGACCGACCCGGCCGGAGTACGGCGGGCCTGCGGTTACGTCGCCCAGTCCGGCGGGGTCGACCCGCAGATCAGCGTGCGTGAGGAGTTGGTCACGCAGGGGCGGCTGTACCGGCTGACCCGGGCGCAGGCCGCCGAGCGCGCCGAGGAACTGGCCGGCGAGCTGGGTCTGGCCGGGCTGCTCGACCGCAAGTGCGGCGCGCTCTCCGGCGGGCAGCGGCGGCGGCTGGACATCGCGATGGCGCTCACCCACCGGCCGAAGGTGCTCTTCCTGGACGAGCCGACGACCGGGCTCGACCCGGGCAGCCGCGCCGACCTGTGGGACCTGGTGCGGCGGCTGCGCGACGAGCACGGCACGACCGTCTTCCTGACCACCCACTACCTCGACGAGGCCGACGCCCTCTCCGACCGGCTGGTGATCGTCGACGGAGGCGTGGTGGTCGCCGAGGGCACCCCGAGCGCGCTGAAGCTGCGGTACGGCGGCTCGCTCGACGCCTCGCTCCAGGACACGTTCCTCGCCGTCACCGGCCGCAGCGCCACGCCGGCCGACGCCGCTCCCGTGACCGTCTAGGAGGTCCCGATGCTGCTCCACGACACGGCCCTCGTCTACGGCCGCTATCTCCGCCAGTCCCTGCGCTCGCGCTTCGCGCTGCTGTTCGGCGTGCTGATGCCGCTGCTGTACCTGCTGTTCTTCGGCCCGCTGCTGACCGATCTGCCGCTCGGCGAGCGGGGCAGCTCCTGGCAGGTGCTCGTCCCCGGGCTGTTGCTCCAACTGGGTCTGTTCGGGGCGTCCTTCGCCGGCTTCACGATCATCCTGGAGAAGGGGCAGGGGGTGGTCGAACGGATGCGGGTCACCCCGGTCAGCCGGCTGGCCCTGCTGCTCGGGCGGGTGCTGCGGGAGGCCACGGTCTTCGTCTTCCAGGCGGTGCTGCTGGTGCTGGCGGCGGTCGCGATGGGCCTGCGGGCGCCGCTGGCCGGGGTGCTGATCGGCTTCGGCTTCGTCGCGCTGCTCACCGTGTCGCTGTCCGCGCTGTCGTACGCGCTGGCGATGAAGCTGAGCACCCCGCAGGGGTTCGGCCCGACGGTCAACGCGCTCACGATGCCGTCGATGCTGCTGTCCGGCCTGATGCTGCCGATGTCCCTGGGCCCGGCGTGGCTGGACGTCCTGTCGCACCTCATGCCGTTCCGCTATCTGGTGGACGCGGTACGGGACGCCTACGTCGGCAGTTACGCCACGGCCGACATGCTGTACGGCGTGCTGGTGGCCCTCGGTCTGGCCGCGCTGTCCGTGACGGTGGGCACACGCGTGTTCCGATCCGCCGGAGCGTAACTACGCTGGCCGCATGGTCAATCTGACGCGCATCTACACCAGGACCGGTGACCAGGGCACGACCGCCCTCGGCGACATGAGCCGGGTCGCCAAAACGGACCTGCGGATCTCGGCGTACGCCGACGCCAACGAGGCGAACGCCGTGATCGGCACGGCGATCGCGCTGGGCGGTCTGGACGAGGAGGTCGTCACGGTCCTCACCCGCGTGCAGAACGACCTGTTCGACGTGGGTGCGGACCTGTCGACGCCGGTGGTGGAGAACCCGGAGTTCCCGCCGCTGCGGGTCGAGCAGTTCTACATCGACCGGCTGGAGGCGGACTGCGACCGCTTCAACGAGCGGCTGGACAAGCTCCGCTCCTTCATCCTCCCGGGCGGTACGGCGGGCGCGGCCCTGCTGCACCAGGCGTGCACGGTGGTCCGCCGCGCGGAACGCTCGACCTGGGCGGCCCTGGAGACCCACGCCGACACGATGAACCCCCTGACGGCGACCTACCTCAACCGCCTCTCCGACCTCCTGTTCATCCTGGCGAGGACGGCGAACAAGGACACCGGGGACGTGCTGTGGGTACCGGGCGGCGAACGCTGACACCCCCGGCCTCCTGCCGGGGGCCCGGGGGTCGCCCCCGGGAGACACAGCATCCTGGCGAGGACGGCGGACAAGGACACCGGGGACTGTGGGTACGGGCGGGGAGCGCTAGGTTCCGCCCCGCGCGGCGTGCCGGAGGCCGTTGGCGGAGAGGACCCCGCCGACGACCATCATCACGACGCCCACCTTGGTCAGGGTGACGACGGGGACGTCCACGTCGCCGGTGAACCGCCACAGCACCAGGCCGATCAGGAACGTGACGACACCTTCTGTCGCGTACTGCTTGGCCTTGCTCATCGGGGGAGCCTCTCCTTCGGGTCGGTGACCGCCTCCGGCGCACCCGCGGGGGCCTTCCGCGGCCAGATCAGATAACTCAGCGCGACCAGTCCGTGGATCCCGGCCGCACGCCAGGCCACATAGCGCCAGCTCTCCAGGGAGGTCACGCGGCTCGGGTCGTCCACGTACCAGATGGCGAGCTGCAGGAGCGCGGTCGCGACGGCGGCGCCCAGCACCGTGCCCATCCAGACCTTGCCCTCGTGACGCGCCCGGGCCATGCCGTACTGCGGCGGCTTCCGGGGCGGCGGGGCACCGCCGAAGCGGTGGGCCGCGTGCCCGTCGAGCCACTTCACGGTGCGGTGCCCGTGGCCGACGGTGTAGCCGATGTACAGCGCGGCCAGCCCGTGCGTCCAGTTGGGTTCCGCGCCGTTCTTCAGGTCCAGCGCGGTGGCGACCAGCAGGACGACCTCCAGCAGCGGCTCGCACAGCAACAGCGCCAGCCCGGTGCGCGGCATGCGCAGCACGTAGCGGAAGGCCAGTCCGGCCGCCAGCAGCACCCAGAAGCCGATCTCACAGGCGGCGATCAAGGCGACGATCACGGTTCGCTCCTCTCGGTCACCCTTCCAGGCTCCCGGGCTGCGCGGCCGGAATCGTCGTCGCGACTGACGAACCCTCGGTACATCGAAAGATGCAGTCCAGGACCCTTCGCGGGAATCAGGCGCGGGGCGCGACGGCCGTGTTGGATGGTGCCATGGCCGTACGACTCCCCCGCCCCCGCCGCTTCGACGTGCACGTCGCGCTGGGCGGACTGCTCGGCGGGCTGCTGCTGTGGGCCGTCGGCCTGGCCACCCGTCCGCACACCGAGCCGTACGTGCTGCTGCCCGGGCGCTGGCCCCTGCTGCTGCCGCTCGTCGTGATGGCGGGCTGCGAGCTGCTGCGCCGCAGCGCGCCCCGCGTCGCCCTGCTGATCGGCACGCCCGCACTGGTGCTGGATCTGCTCACCCAGGGCAGTCTGGTCACGATCCTGATGTACACGGACCTGATGTACGCGGCCGTCCTGTACGGGCCGCCCGCCTCGGCCCACCGCATCCCGCGGATCACTGGGCTGCTCACGGTGGCCGGGGCCGTGGTGCCGTTCGCCGTCTGGCGCGAGCCGGAGGCGCTGCTCATCGGCGTGATCACCGGCCTGGTCACCTTCGGGCCCGCCGCCACCGGCCTGATCGTCCGCAACCATCGCGACGCCGCCGAGGCGGCCCGGCTGCGCGCGGAGCAGACCGCGCTGCTGGCCGAGATGGACCGCACGCAGGCCGTCACCGCCGAGCGGGCCCGGATGGCCCGCGAACTGCACGACATGGTCGCCAACCACCTCTCCGCGATCGCCATCCACTCCACGGCCGCCCTCTCCCTCCAGGACCCCAGGACCTCGCAGGAGGCGCTGGTCGTCATCCGCGAGAACAGCGTGGAGGGGCTCGCGGAGATGCGGCGGCTCATCGGGATCCTGCGCGACTCCAGCGGCGACACCGAACCGGTCGCCGCCCCCACCCTCGACGGCCTAGGCGCCCTGGTGGACAACGCGCGCACCAACGGCCTCGACGTCACCCTCGACGCGGCCCTGGACGCGGCCCGGGGCGCGGTGCCGGCGCCGGTGGAGCTGGCCGCCTACCGCATCGTCCAGGAGTCGCTCACCAACGCCCTCAAGCACGCCGGCGCCGGCCGGGTCGCCGTCTGCCTCGCCCGCCGCGACGGCGTCCTGACCGTGGCGGTGACCAGCCCCTACGGTGACCGCGACGGGCCCACGGCCCCCGGCTCGGGCGCCGGCCTGGTCGGCATGCGCGAGCGCGCCGCGCTGCTGGACGGCACCTTCGAGGCCGGTCCCGAGGACTCGCCGGACGGCAAGATCTGGGCCGTGCGCGCCACCCTGCCCGTCAGTGACACCCCCGAAGGAGACACCGCATGATCCGCGTCCTGGTCGCCGAGGACCAGTCGGCCGTCCGCGCGGGCCTGGTCCTCATCCTGCGCAGCGCGTCCGACATCGAGGTGGTCGGCGAGGCGGCGGACGGCGAGCAGGCGGTGGCGCTCGCCCGCGAGCTGCGGCCCGACCTGGTGCTGATGGACATTCAGATGCCGCGTCTGGACGGGGTGTCGGCCACCCGACAGGTCGTCGCGGAACGGCTCGCGGACGTGCTGGTGCTGACCACCTTCGACCTCGACGAGTACGTCTTCGGGGCGCTGCGCGCGGGCGCGTCCGGGTTCCTGCTGAAGAACACCGAGGCACGGGACCTGCTGGAGGCGGTGCGGACGGTGGCGCGCGGCGAGGGACTGATCGCCCCGGCGGTCACCCGGCGGCTGATCGCGGAGTTCGCCGCGAAGCCGTCCCGGGAGCCCGCGGCCGACCCGGCGGTGCTTCAGCGGCTGACGCGCCGTGAGCGCGAGGTGCTGTCCTGCCTGGGCGAGGGCCTGTCCAACGCGGGCATCGCGGAACGCCTCGACATGGCGGAGGCGACGGTGAAGACGCACGTCAGCCGCTTGCTGGCCAAGCTGGAGCTGCGCAGCCGGGTGCAAGCGGCGGTGCTCGCGCAGGAGTTGGGGATCTGACCCGCCCGGGTCACACCGGGTCACGGTGGTCCAGACCTATTGACCGGTGGTCCAGACCTTTCTATTCTCACCGCACCATGTGTGGCGTGAGGCTCAGTCACGCCCCCCACAACTCCATCAAGGAGGCGCAGCATGCGCTTCAGACACAGAGCCGCGGCAGGGTTCGCGACCCTGTTGCTCCCCTTCGCCGGCCTCGTCGGCCTGGCGAGCCCGGCCCAGGCGGCGACGTCCGCCACCGCCACCTACGCCAAGACCCAGGACTGGGGCTCCGGCTTCGAGGGCAAGTGGACGGTGAAGAACACCGGCACCACCAGCATCAGCTCCTGGACCGTCGAGTGGGACTTCCCCTCCGGTACCTCCGTCACCTCCGCCTGGGACGCCGACGTCACCTCCTCCGGCACCCACTGGACCGCGAAGAACAAGTCCTGGAACGGCACCCTCGCCCCCGGGGCCTCCGTCACCTTCGGCTTCAACGGCTCCGGCTCCGGCTCCCCCGCCAACTGCAAGCTCAACGGCGGCAGCTGCGACGGCGGCACCACCGAGCCCGGCGACAGCGCCCCGAGCGCCCCCGGCACCCCGACCGCCTCCGGCATCACCGACACCTCGGTGAAGCTGACCTGGTCCGCCGCCACCGACGACAAGGGCGTCAAGAACTACGACGTCCTGCGCGACGGCGCCAAGGTCGCCACCGTGACGACGACCTCGTACACGGACACCGGCCTGACCAAGGGCACGGACTACTCCTACTCCGTGCAGGCGCGTGACACCGCCGACCAGACCGGCCCGGTCAGCGGCTCCATCCGCGTCCGCACCACCGGCGGCACCACCGAGCCCCCGCCCACCGGCGACAAGGTCAAGCTCGGCTACTTCACCGAGTGGGGCGTCTACGGCCGCAACTACCACGTCAAGAACCTGGTGACGTCGGGCACCGCGTCGAAGATCACCCACATCAACTACGCGTTCGGCAACGTCAAGAACGGTCAGTGCACCGTCGACGACACCTACGCCGCCTACGACAAGGCCTACACCGCCGACCAGTCCGTCAGCGGCACGGCCGACACCTGGGACCAGCCGCTGCGCGGCAACTTCAACCAGCTGCGCCAGCTGAAGGCCAAGTACCCGCACATCAAGGTGCTGTACTCCTTCGGTGGCTGGACCTACTCCGGCGGCTTCGGCCAGGCGGCGCAGAACGCGGCCGCGTTCGCCAAGTCCTGCAAGGCCGTCGTGGAGGACCCGCGCTGGGCCGACGTCTTCGACGGCATCGACATCGACTGGGAGTACCCGAACGCCTGCGGCCTGACCTGCGACACGTCCGGTCCGGCGGCCTTCAAGAACCTCTCCCAGGCCCTGCGCAACGAGTTCGGCCCGAACTACCTGGTCACCGCGGCCATCACCGCCGACGGCTCCGCCGGCGGCAAGATCGACGCTGCCGACTACGGCGGCGCCGCCCAGTACCTCGACTGGTACAACGTGATGACCTACGACTACTTCGGCGCCTTCGACAAGGACGGCCCGACCGCCCCGCACTCCCCGCTCACCTCGTACCCGGGCATCCCGCAGGACGGCTTCAACTCGGCCGACGCCATCGCCAAGCTCAAGGCCAAGGGCGTCCCGGCCAAGAAGCTGCTCCTCGGCATCGGCTTCTACGGCCGCGGCTGGACGGGCGTCACCCAGTCCGCCCCGGGCGGCTCGGCGACCGGCGCGGCCCCGGGCACGTACGAGGCGGGCATCGAGGACTACAAGATCCTCAAGAACTCCTGCCCGGCCACCGGCACCATCGCCGGCACGGCGTACGCCCACTGCGGCAGCAACTGGTGGTCCTACGACACCCCGGCGACCATCGCGGGCAAGATGACCTGGGCCAAGAACCAGGGCCTGGGCGGCGCGTTCTTCTGGGAGTTCAGCGGTGACACCGCGAACGGAGAACTCGCGACCGCGATCGACAGCGGCCTGAAGTAGGCCTGATCACAGAGAAGTTCGAAGGGTCTTAGACCTCAGGCCACATTGACGCGCTGACCGGGCGGGGCTGCCTCAAGCCACGCGAGGAAACCGGTCAGCGCGTCTTCGCTCATCGCGAGTTCCAGGCGCGTGCCCCGGTGCAGACAGGCCAGGATCACATGGTCGGAGAGGAGCGCCAGCTCCTCCTCGCCCTCCGGGACCCGGCGGCCGGCCACCTCGATCGCGGACCGCTCCAGCACGCGGCGCGGGCGCGGCGAGTACGAGAAGACACGGAACCACTCGACGCGGTCGCCGTTGTACCGGGCCACCCCGTACGCCCAGCCCTTGCCGTTGGCGTCACTCTGCTCGGAGACGTCCCAGCGCAGGCTGGCGTCGAACGTGCCGCCCGAACGCTGGATGAGCCGGCGGCGCAGCCCGAAGACGAACAGGCCCACCACCACGAGGGCCACCACGATTCCGCACACAGTCAGAGCGAGGACCATCGACACCGACCTCCTCGTCTCCTAGGTAACGGAACGTAAAAAACACCCACATCCACCTCAGCCGCGGCCGGGTCCGGATCTCTCCGGTACCCAGCCGCGGCTGAGTGACGACTTCACACGGCGGGCGCGGTCAGCGCGCCGCCGTCGCAGCCCGCAGACGGACGTCCGCGCGGCGCTGGGCCTCCGCGTCGTCCTCCGCCTTCGCGCGCTCCAGCTCCCGCTCGGCGCGCTGGACGTCGATCTCGTCCGACAGCTCGGCGACTTCCGCCAGCAGCGAGAGCTTGTCGTCGGCGAACGAGATGAATCCGCCGTGCACCGCGGCGACGACCGTCCCGCCGTCGCTCGTGCGGATGGTCACCGGGCCCGACTCCAGCACACCGAGCAGCGGCTGGTGACCGGGCATGACGCCGATGTCGCCGGACGTGGTGCGCGCGACGACCAGGGTGGCCTGGCCGGACCAGACCTCACGGTCGGCCGCGACCAGCGCGACGTGCAGCTCAGCAGCCAAGGTGGCTCCTCGGGTCACCACCCGGCGGGAGTGCCGGGTGTTGGTTACAAGTCTAAGGGGCGTGACAGAGGGGGCGGGACGTTCCCCGCCCCCTCCGCCGTGAGCACGAGCTCACATCGAGCACGAGGCTCAGGAGACGCCGAGCTCCTTCGCGTTCTTCTTCAGGTCCTCGAGACCACCGCACATGAAGAACGCCTGCTCCGGGAAGTGGTCGTACTCGCCGTCGCAGATCGCGTTGAACGCGGCGATCGACTCGTCCAGCGGCACGTCCGAACCGTCCACGCCGGTGAACTGCTTGGCGGCGTGGGTGTTCTGGGACAGGAAGCGCTCCACGCGACGGGCACGGTGGACGACGAGCTTGTCCTCCTCGCCGAGCTCGTCGATACCGAGGATCGCGATGATGTCCTGCAGGTCCTTGTACTTCTGCAGGATGTTCTTCACGCGCATCGCGGCGTTGTAGTGGTCCGCCGAGATGTACCGCGGGTCGAGGATGCGGGACGTCGAGTCCAGCGGGTCCACGGCCGGGTAGATGCCCTTCTCGGAGATCGGACGGGAGAGCACCGTCGTCGCGTCGAGGTGGGCGAAGGTGGTGGCCGGGGCCGGGTCGGTCAGGTCGTCCGCGGGGACGTAGATCGCCTGCATCGAGGTGATCGAGTGACCACGGGTCGAGGTGATGCGCTCCTGGAGGATGCCCATCTCGTCGGCCAGGTTCGGCTGGTAGCCCACCGCGGAGGGCATACGGCCGAGCAGGGTCGACACCTCGGAACCGGCCTGGGTGAAGCGGAAGATGTTGTCGATGAAGAACAGCACGTCCTGCTTCTGGACGTCGCGGAAGTACTCCGCCATCGTCAGGCCGGCCAGGGCCACGCGCAGACGGGTGCCCGGGGGCTCGTCCATCTGGCCGAAGACCAGGGCGGTCTTGTCCAGAACGCCGGACTCTTCCATCTCCGCGATGAGGTCGTTGCCCTCACGGGTGCGCTCACCGACGCCCGCGAAGACGGAGACGCCCTCGTGGAGGTTGGCGACACGCATGATCATTTCCTGGATCAGCACGGTCTTGCCGACACCGGCGCCACCGAACAGACCGATCTTGCCGCCCTTGACGTACGGGGTGAGCAGGTCGACGACCTTCAGGCCCGTCTCGAACATCTCGGTCTTCGACTCGAGCTGGTCGAACGCGGGGGCCTTGCGGTGGATGGACCAGCGCTCGCCGTCGTGGACCTCGTCGCTGTTCAGCACCTCACCGAGGGTGTTGAACACCTTGCCCTTGGTGAAGTCGCCGACCGGGACGGTGATGCCCGCACCGGTGTCGACGACCGGGGCCTGGCGGACCAGGCCGTCCGTGGGCTGCATGGAGATGGCGCGGACCAGACCGTCACCCAGGTGCTGGGCGACCTCCAGGGTCAGCGTCTTCTTCTCGCCCGCGAGCGCCGGGTCGGCGACCTCGACGTGCAGGGCGTTGTAGATCTCCGGCATCGCGTCGACGGGGAACTCCACGTCGACGACCGGGCCGATGACCCGCGCGACGCGGCCAGTGGCCACGCCAGCAGGAGCGGTCGGCTCAACAGTGGTGGTCATTTGTCAGTCACTCCCCGCGGTCGCGTCGGCCAGGGCGCTGGCGCCACCGACGATCTCGCTGATTTCCTGGGTGATTTCGGCCTGGCGGGCCTGGTTGGCAAGCCGGGTGAGCGTCTCGATGAGCTCGCCGGCGTTGTCGGTGGCCGACTTCATCGCGCGCCGCGTGGCGGCGTGCTTGGAGGCGGCCGACTGGAGCAGCGCGTTGTAGATGCGGCTCTCCACGTAGCGCGGCAGCAGGGCGTCCAGGACGTCCTCCGCCGAGGGCTCGAAGTCGAACAGCGGGAGGATCTCGCCCTTGGGCTTGGCCTCCGCCTCGACCTCTTCGAGGCTGAGCGGCAGCAGCCGCGCCTCGATCGCCGTCTGCGTCATCATCGACACGAACTCGGTGTAGACGATGTGGAGCTCGTCCACGCCGCCCTCGGCCGTCTCCGTCTCGATGGCCTCGATCAGCGGTGCCGCGACCTTCTTGGCGTCCGCGTACGACGGGTCGTCGGTGAAGCCCGTGAACGACTCCGCGATCTTGCGCTCGCGGAAGTTGTAGTGGGCGACACCACGGCGGCCGACGATGAAGTTGACGACCTCCTTGCCCTCGGCCTCCAGCTTCGCCGTGAGCTTCTCCGCGGCCTTGATGGCGTTGGAGTTGAAGGCGCCGGCCAGACCGCGGTCGCTCGTGAGGAGCAGGACCGCGGCGCGGGTCGGGTTCTCCGGCTCGGTCGTCAGCGGGTGCTTGGTGTTGCTACCGGTGGCGACCGCCGTGACCGCCCGGGTGAGCTCGGTCGCGTACGGGGTGGAGGCCGCCACCTTGCGCTGCGCCTTGACGACGCGCGAGGCGGCGATCATCTCCATCGCCTTGGTGATCTTCTTGGTCGCGGTGACGGATCGGATGCGACGCTTGTAGACCCGGAGCTGGGCTCCCATGAGTCAGGTCCCTTCCGTCGTCACTTGCCGGCAGCCGGGGCGTCCTCGCCGAGCAGCTTGCCGTCGGAGGTCTCGAACTGCTTCTTGAACTCCGCGATGGCCTCGGCGACGGCCTGCAGGGTGTCGTCGGACATCTTGCCGCCCTCGCGGATGGAGGTCATCAGACCCTGCTCCTTGCGGTGCAGGTAGTCCAGCAGCTCCTTCTCGAAGCGGCGGATGTCGGCGACGGGGACGTCGTCCATCTTGCCGGTGGTGCCGGCCCAGACGGAGACGACCTGGTCCTCGGTGGCCATCGGCTGGTACTGCGGCTGCTTCAGCAGCTCGACCATGCGCTGACCGCGCTCCAGCTGCGCCTTCGACGCGGCGTCCAGGTCGGAACCGAAGGCGGCGAACGCCTCCAGCTCGCGGAACTGGGCGAGGTCCACGCGCAGACGACCGGAGACCTGCTTCATCGCCTTGTGCTGCGCGGAACCACCGACTCGGGAGACGGAGATACCGACGTTCAGCGCGGGGCGCTGACCGGCGTTGAACAGGTCCGACTCCAGGAAGCACTGGCCGTCGGTGATGGAGATGACGTTGGTCGGGATGAACGCCGAGACGTCGTTGGCCTTGGTCTCGACGATCGGCAGACCGGTCATCGAACCGGCGCCCATCTCGTCGGAGAGCTTGGCGCAGCGCTCCAGCAGGCGGGAGTGCAGGTAGAAGACGTCACCCGGGTAGGCCTCACGGCCCGGCGGGCGGCGCAGCAGCAGCGACACGGCGCGGTAGGCGTCGGCCTGCTTCGACAGGTCGTCGAAGATGATCAGGACGTGCTTGCCCTGGTACATCCAGTGCTGGCCGATGGCCGAACCGGTGTACGGCGCCAGGTACTTGAAGCCGGCCGGGTCGGACGCCGGGGCGGCGACGATGGTCGTGTACTCCAGCGCGCCGGCCTCCTCCAGAGCGCCGCGCACACCGGCGATCGTGGAGCCCTTCTGGCCGATGGCGACGTAGATGCAGCGGACCTGCTTGTTCGGGTCGCCCGTGCGCCAGTTGTCGCGCTGGTTGATGATCGTGTCGACGGCCAGGGCGGTCTTGCCGGTCTGACGGTCACCGATGATCAGCTGGCGCTGACCGCGGCCGATCGGGGTCATCGCGTCGACGGCCTTGTAGCCCGTCTCCATCGGCTCGTGCACCGACTTGCGGACCATGACGCCCGGGGCCTGCAGCTCCAGGGCGCGACGGTCTTCGGTCTCGATCTCGCCGAGGCCGTCGATCGGGTTGCCGAGGGGGTCCACCACGCGGCCGAGGTAGCCCTCGCCCACCGCGACGGAGAGAACCTCACCGGTGCGGGAGACCGGCTGACCCTCCTCGACGCCGCTGAACTCGCCGAGGACGATGGCACCGATCTCGCGCTCCTCGAGGTTGAGGGCGAGGCCGAGGGTGCCGTCCTCGAACTTCAGCAGCTCGTTGGCCATGGTCGAGGGCAGGCCCTCCACCTTCGCGATGCCGTCGCCGGCAAAGGTGACCGTACCGACCTCCTCGCGCGAGGCCGCGTCCGGCTTGTACGCCTGGACGAAGTTCTCCAGCGCGTCCCGGATCTCCTCCGGCCGGATCGTGAGCTCCGCCATCTGGGTTCCCTGCTCTCCTTGTTGGGCCCGAAGTTTCTTAGGGGGTCTGGGGGCGACCCCCAGGATTCTTCTGCACGGCCCAACCAGGGCCGTCGTAAGTACGTTGTGCCTATTGAGTTGCTGCTCAGCCGGCGAGCCGGCGGCTGGCGTCCTCGATGCGGTCCGCGAGGGAGCCGTTGATGACCTCGTCGCCGACCTGCACCCGGATCCCGCCGAGGACCTCCGGGTCCACGTCCAGGTTGAGGTGCATCGTGCGGCCGTAGAGCTTCGCGAGGGCGGCGCCCAGGCGCTGCTTCTGCGGGTCGCTCAGCGGCACCGCCGAGGTCACGGTGGCGACCATGCGGTCCCGCCGGTCGGCGGCGAGCTTGGACAGGGACTCCAGTCCCGACTCCAGGCTACGTCCCCGCGGCGCGGTCACAAGGCGCGTCACCAGACGCTCGGTGGCCGACTGGGCCCGGCCGCCCAGCAGGCTGCGCAGCAGCCCGCCCTTGGCGGAGGCCGTGGCCTTGCGGTCGGTCAGCGCGGCACGCAGCTCGGTGCTGCCGGAGACGATCCGGCCGAACCGGAAGAGCTCGTCCTCGACGTCGTCGAGCTTGCCGGCCTGCTGCGCGGCGGTGAGGTCGGCGGTGTTGGCCAGCTCCTCCAGCGCGTCCACCAGGTCGCGCGACTGCGACCAGCGGGAGCGCACCATGCCGGCCACCAGGTCCGCGGCCGGGCCGCTGACCTGGGCGCCGAGCAGGCGCTGGGCCAGCTCGGCCTTGGCCTCGCCGGCCTGCGCCGGGTCGGTGAGGACCCGACGCAGCGACACCTCGCGGTCGAGCAGCGCGGTGACGGCGGCCAGCTCGTCGGCGAGCGAGCCCGCGTCGACGGACGTGGAGTCCGTCAGCGCGTCGAGACGCTCTCGTGCGGCTGCCAGGGCCTCGCGGCTCGCTCCGTTCATCGGCCGGCCTCGGCCTTCTCCTCGAGCTCGTCGAGGAACCGGTCGATCACGCGGCTCTGGCGGGCGTGGTCCTCCAGGGACTCCCCGACGAGCTTGCCGGCCAGGTCGGTGGCGAGCTTGCCCACGTCCTGGCGCAGCGCGGACGCGGCGGCCTTGCGGTCGGCCTCGATCTGGGCGTGACCGGCGGCGACGATCTCCTCGCGCTGCCGCTGGCCCTCGGCCCGCATCTCGGCGATGAGGGCGGCACCCTGCTCCTGCGCCTCCTGGCGCAGACGCGCGGCCTCGTGCCGGGCCTCGGCGAGCTGTGCCTTGTACTGCTCAAGGACGCTCTGGGCCTCGACCTTCATGGTCTCGGCCTCTTCGATACCGCCTTCGATCGCCGCGCGGCGCTCCTCCAGAACCTTGTTGATGTTCGGAAGCAGCTTCTTCCAGAAGAAGAAGAACACGATGGCGAAGGCGATGGTGCCGACGAGCAGCTCGGGGCCCGGAGGAACGAGCGGGTTCTGCTCTTCCTCGGCCGCCAGCTGCACCAGGTTGGCGATCACATCAGTGCCTTTCGTCGAAACGTGTCGGTGAGCAGGAAATTACTGACCGAACACGAACGGCATAACGATGCCGATGAGGGCGAGCGCCTCACAGAAGGCGAAGCCCAGGATCTGGTTGGCACGGATCAGACCGGCGGCCTCGGGCTGACGGGCCAGGGCCTGGGTGCCGTTGCCGAAGATGATGCCGACGCCGATGCCGGGGCCGATGGCGGAGAGGCCGTAGCCGATGGAGCCGAGCGAACCGGAGACAGCGGCGAGGGTCTCAGTGGCAGCCATGCTGAATCTTCCTTCTCTTTCACGGACCGGCGGGGGTTGGCCACCGGACGTTCTTGGGATTTGCGGGGGCGGAGGGGCTCAGTGGTGCTCGGCCAGAGCGCCCTGGATGTACGTGCAGGCGAGGAGCACGAAGACGTACGCCTGGACGGCCTGCACGAAAAGCTCGAAGACGATCATGGCCATGGTCATCACGAAGGAGATACCGGCCGCCGGGATCATCCAGCTGTTGAGCAGGTACCAGGAGGCGACGGTGAACATGACCAGCATCAGGTGACCGGCGAACATGTTCGCGAACAGTCGGACGGCGTGGGTGAACGGCCGGACGAGCAGGTTCGAGAAGAACTCGATGATCATCACGAGCGGCAGCACCGGGCCGAGCGACTTGTCGTAGCCGGTGATGTTCTTGAAGAACCCGACGAAGCCGTGCCGCTTGAAGGTCAGCGAGACCCAGGTCACGTAGACGACCGCGGCGAGGACGGCCGGGTAGGCGATGACCGACGACACCGGGAACTGCGCCAGCGGGATCACGGACCAGATGTTCATGATCCAGATGAAGAAGAACAGCGAGACCATCAGGGGGACGTACTTCTCGCCCTCCTTCTTGCCGAGGGTCTCGTAGACGATGCCGCGGCGGACGAAGTCGTAGCCGGCCTCACCGACCATCTGCAGCTTGCCGGGCACCACCTTGGCCTTGCCGAAGGCCGCCCAGAAGAAGCCGATGACGAGGATGGTGGTGATGATGGCGAGCAGCATCACCTTGTTGAACTCGTACCCCCCGACCGTGGCGATCGGCTTGAAGAGGAACGAGTGCAGGCCCGGTGCCGGAAAACCACACCCGTCGGACATGATCCGACAGCTCCAGTCGAAGGCGAGCTGGGTCTGGTCAGCACTCACCGCGGGCTCCTTCGGTGTGACGCATAGGTACGGCAACCTCGTTGTGTCGGCGCGGCGCGCAGCCGCGGATCGGCACCGGACTGGTGTTACGGATGTGAGGGCGGCTGGGGGGCATCGAGCCTCGCGTTCGAGCAGGCGTCAGCTCAAATGCCCGCGCCCGCGATGCCGCAGTTGGCACCGGACGATAGCAGGAGTTCGTACTGCCCTTTATCGCGCCCCTACTCGTCACGACGACGACCCGGTCTTCTCGGGCTTCTCGCTCTTCTCGGAGTCCGGGTCGATGTAGAAGATCTTGGCCTTCATGTGCGCACGAGCCTGCGCAGCCATCCACACGACGGTCGCGACGACGAGCCCGATGGCGAACGCCTTCGCGTTGAAGAGAGAGGTGTCCTTGAAGAGGGCGACGAAGATCAGAAGAAGCAGCAGCTGGGCGACATAGAGCATCAGCCCCATGGCCTGGAACAACTGCGGGAGCGTTTTTGCCGTCCACTGGAGAACGTAGAGACCGATCCCCATGAAGAGGATGGCCAGCAGCGCGCCGACGGCGGCGCCGACGGCGCCCTTGCCTCCGGCCACCACGCCACTGACGGCGGCCGCGACCACACCGGCAGCGGCTGTGGGCACAGCGCACTGCAGAAGGTTCCGGGCGTCATTGGACGGCATGGCGGCAACTCCGCTTTCGCAGGGGGCAGGGGTGTCGTCATGGACGAGCGTAGTCCCGGGCTGAGTGGAGACCTCACACCGCTGGACCGTCGCACTGCGGTCCTTCGGCTCTATCCGGGGGGTTCTCGTGAACCGTATCACAAACTATTTGATGCAGTCTTTACCTGAAGGTGTGCGGACTCTCACACATGAGAGTGAATGTGCGCGTCTGAGCGTGAACACCGCCGAGATGTCTGGTATTGGGGCGCTTCGTACCCCCATCGGCACCCCACGACTTGGCAATGCTCTAGTCAGATTCTTACCTTGTCCCCGCCTTGCGCCGGTCGGCGGGCCGGGAACGGCCGCCGAGCGCGGTCGCCCCGTTGACACCGGCGACACCGGACGCCACGGGAGTGCGGCTCTCGGCTCCGGCCGGGACGGGCCGCTCCCCCGCGGACGCCGGGGTCGAGGCCTCCGGCGCGAGGGCGGTGACCGCGCCGCGGCGCCGGTAACGCGGCGGCACGAACCGCTCCATCCAGCGCGGGGTGCGCGGCGTGAAGCGCGGCAGCAGCAGCAGGACCAGTCCGATCGCGCTGAGGAACACCACCCCCAGCACGATCCACATGGACGCCGAGTTGACCGAGTAGGCGAGTGCGCCGAAGGCGATGAGCGCGGACCAGAAGTACATGATCAGCACCGCGCGGCTGTGCGAGTGGCCGATCTCCAGCAGTCGGTGGTGCAGGTGGCCGCGGTCGGCGGCGAACGGCGACTGACCGCGCCAGGTGCGGCGCACGATCGCCAGGATCAGGTCGGCGGCCGGCACCGCGATGATCGTCAGCGGCAGCAGCAGCGGGATGTAGACGGGGACCGTCTGGTGCACGGCCTCCTTCTCGGAGCCGACGTACAGGTTCAGCGCGTCCGGGTCGACCTGGCCGGTGACCGAGATCGCGCCGGCCGCCAGGACCAGGCCGATCAGCATCGAGCCCGAGTCGCCCATGAAGATCCGCGCCGGGTGCATGTTGTGCGGCAGGAAGCCCAGGCACATGCCCATCAGGATCGCCGAGAAGAGCGTGGCCGGGGCGGCGGCCTCGATGCCGTACGAGTACCAGATGCGGTAGGCGTACAGGAAGAACGCGGTGGCCGCGATGCAGACCATGCCGGCCGCGAGGCCGTCCAGACCGTCGACGAAGTTGACCGCGTTGATGGTGATGACGACCAGCGCGACCGTCAGCAGGGTGCCCTGCCACTGAGTGAGCGCCACCGAGCCGACACCCGGGATGGGCAGCCACAGGATCGTCAGACCCTGCACGACCATCACGCCGGCGGCGATCATCTGGCCGCCCAGCTTGATCAGGGCGTCGATCTCGAACTTGTCGTCCAGGACACCGATCAGCCAGATCAGGGCCGCCCCGGACAGCAGCGCCCGCGGTTCGTTCGACGTCTCGAAGACCTGGTTGAGGTTGGTCAGGTGGTCGGCGACCAGCAGGCCCGCGCACAGGCCGAAGAACATCGCGATACCGCCGAGCCGCGGAGTGGGTTCCCGGTGCACGTCACGTGCCCGGATCTCCGGCATCGCCCCGGCCACGATCGCGAACTTCCGTACCGGCCCTGTCAGCAGATACGTCACCGCGGCCGTGATGCAGAGCGTCAGCAGGTATTCACGCACGGGCTTCCCCACAGGTCTCGCAGGCCATCTCAGCTCCACACCCTAGCGATGCGCGCATATGGGTGGGGACTTCCGGGTAGCGACGATGGTTGCACGAGTGGCTGTGCACCCGGGTGCGCTCACCCCCGCTCAGCGGGGATACGGCGGAAACGCACCGGCCAGCTCCCGCACTTCTTCACGGGCTCCGGACGGTTCCGTCACACCCCGGAGCACTCCGGCGAGCAGCTTGGCGATCCGGGCCATCTCCGCCTCGCCCATGCCCTGCGTGGTGATCGCGGCCGTCCCGAGCCGCAGGCCCCGGACGTCGCCGTGCGGCAGGGCGCAGCAGTCCAGGACCAGGCCGGCGGCGGCGAGACGGCCGCGTGCGGTGCGCCCGTCGACGCCGAGCGGGGCCGGGTCGGCAGTGATCAGGTGGGTGTCCGTGCCCCCGGTGGTGACGGCCAGGCCCTCGGCGGCCAGCCGGGCCGCCAGCACCCGCGCATTCGCCACCACCTGATGGGCGTACGCGGCGAACGCCGGTGTTGCCGCCTCGCCGAACGCGACGGCCTTGGCGGCGACGGTGTGCATCTGCGCGCCGCCCTGGGTGAAAGGGAACACGGCCCGGTCGACCCGTTCGGCCAGGTCCGCCCGGCACAGGATCAGGCCGCCGCGCGGACCCCGCAGCACCTTGTGGGTGGTGCCGCAGACGATGTCCGCGTACGGCACCGGGCTGGGCGCCGCTCCCCCGGCCACCAGACCCATCGGGTGCGCGGCGTCCGCGATGAGGTAGGCGCCCACCTCGTCGGCGACCTCGCGGAAGAACGCGTAGTCGAAGTGCCGGGGGTAGGCGATCGAACCGCACACGATCGCCTTGGGCCGGCGCGTGCGGGCCAGGGTGCGCACCTGCTCGTGGTCGACGAGCCCGGACTCGGCCTCCACGCCGTAGCCGACGAAGTCGAACCAGCGGCCGGAGAAGTTCGCCGGGGAGCCGTGCGTGAGGTGGCCGCCGTGCGGCAGGCCCAGGGCGAGGACGGTGTCCCCCGGGCGCAGCAGGGCGGCGTAGGCGGCCAGCACCGCCGAAGAGCCCGAGTGGGACTGGACGTTGGCGTGGTCGGCGCCGAACAGGGCCCTGGCGCGGTCGACGGCGAGGCGTTCGGCGATGTCCACGATCTCGCAGCCGCCGTGGTGCCGTGCCCCCGGGTAGCCCTCGGCGTACTTGTTGGCGAGCGGTGAGCCGAGGGCGGCCAGCACGGCCGGGGAGCAGAAGTTCTCGGCGGCGATCAGCTGCAGCGTCGTCGCCTGCCGCTCCCGCTCGCCGAGCAGGACGTCGGCGAGCTCGGGGTCCTGGCGGCGCAGGACGTCGGCCTCGATGGCAGGGGTGACCGTCATGGTGGGCTCCGGGCGTCGACGGTGACGTACGACCAATGTAGGCCCGGGGCCCCCGGGGCGCTCGGCCGTTACGTCCGTGCGGGGACGCCGGTGAGCGCCGTGACGACCGGGTCGAGGGCCTGGTGTATCTCGTCCCCGATGGACCGGAAGAACGTCAGGGGCGCGCCGTACGGGTCGTAGACCTCGTCCGCCTCGGCGTTCGGGGCCAGCAGCCACCCGCGTAGCGCCGCCGCGGCGCGGACCAGGGCGCGGGCGCGACCCACCACGCCCTCCTCCAGGGGCGGCAGGGTCGCCGGGTCGATGGCCTTGACCAGGCGGGTGAACTCCTTGAGCGTGAAGGTCCGCAGGCCCGCCGAGTGGCCCATCGAGATGACCTGCGCGCGGTGGTCCCGGGTGGCGGTCAGCACCAGGTCGGCGCGGATCACGTGCTCGTCGAGGAGCTCGCGCCCGGTGAAGCCGGAGGCGTCCGCGCCGAAGTCGGCCAGGACGGTCTCCGCGTGGGCCTCCATGGGCGCGCCCTCGTGACCCCAGGTGCCCGCGCTCTCCACGATCAGGCCGCCGCCCAGGATGCCCAGCCGCTCCTGCACGAAATGGCGGGTCAGCCGCTCGGTGATGGGCGAGCGGCACACGTTGCCGGTGCTGACGTGGAGGATGCGGAAGCTGTCGCGCGGCAGTCCCACGAAGGTCGTCGTGATCTCCGCCGCGCTGTCCCCGTTGCCTATGCCACGCCCCTCAGGGGCCGTCAATTCGCCACCTCGAGGTCGGGTACGACCTTCCTCAGCTCGTCCGCCGAGAGCGCGCCGGCGCGCAGCAGCAGCGGCACCTCACGGGTCACGTCGACGATCGACGAGGGCACGTTGCCGGGCGTCGGGCCGCCGTCGAGGTAGACGGAGACGGAGTCGCCGAGCATCTCCTGCGCCGCGTCGCAGTTCTCCGGCGCCGGGTGGCCGGTGAGGTTGGCGGAGGACACGGCCATGGGGCCGACCTCGGTGAGCAGCTCGATGGCGACGGGGTGCAGCGGCATGCGCACGGCGACCGTGCCCCGGGTGTCGCCGAGGTCCCACTGCAGGGACGGCTGGTGCTTGGCGACGAGGGTCAGGGCGCCCGGCCAGAAGGCGTCGACGAGCTCCCAGGCCAGCTCCGAGAAGTCCGTGACGAGTCCGTGCAGGGTGTTCGGGGAGCCGATGAGGACGGGGGTGGGCATGTTGCGCCCGCGGCCCTTGGCCTGGAGCAGGTCGGTGACCGCCTCCGAGGAGAACGCGTCGGCGCCGATGCCGTACACCGTGTCCGTCGGCAGCACCACGAGTTCGCCACGGCGGACGGCGGACGCTGCCTCACGCAGACCGGTGACTCGGTCGGTCGCGTCGTTGGTGTCGTATCGCCGTGCCATCTTTAGCTGGCCTCCTCGTACACGTGCTGCTGGGATGAAGTCCGCGCGGTGCGCGGGATCCGCGAGGACCGCGGGGTGGCCCCGGTGCTCACGGCAGTGCCTTGCGGGCCGTGGCGAAGCGGGGGCGGTTGTTCAGGTCGGGGTGGTCGGCCGCGTCGGTCCAGCCGCGGTCCTCGGCGAAGATCCACGGCACCTGGCCGCCCTGGGTGTCGGCGTGCTCCACGACCACCACGCCGCCGGGGCGCAGCAGCCGGTGCGCGGTCCGCTCCAGGCCCCGGATGAGGTCCAGGCCGTCCTCACCGGAGAAGAGGGCCAGGTCGGGGTCGTAGTCCCGCGCCTCGGGAGCGACGTACTCCCACTCCGTGAGCGGGATGTACGGCGGGTTGGAGATGACCAGGTCGACCTGGCCGTCGAGGTCCGGGAAGGCCGTCAGGGCGTCGCCCTGGCGCAGCTCGACCCTGGACCCCTCCACGTTCTTGCGGGTCCACCGCAGGGCGTCCTCGGACAGCTCCACGGCGTACACGCGCGAGCGCGGGACCTCCTGGGCCAGGGCGAGCGCGATGGCGCCGGAGCCGGTGCACAGGTCGACGATGCACGGCTCGACGACGTCCATGGCCCGTACGGCGTCTATGGCCCAGCCGACCACGGACTCGGTCTCGGGCCGCGGCACGAACACCCCGGGGCCGACCTGGAGTTCCAGGTACCGGAAGTAGGCGTGACCGGTGATGTGCTGGAGCGGTTCGCGGGCCTCACGGCGGGCGATGACCTCCCAGTACCGGGCGTCGAAGTCGGAGTCCTTGACGGTGTGCAGCTCGCCGCGCTTGACGCCGTGCACGAACGCGGCGAGTTCCTCCGCGTCGGTACGCGGCGAGGGCACGCCGGCGTCGGCGAGCCGCTGGGTGGCCTGGGCCACCTCCGCGAGCAGCAGGTTCACGCAAGTCCTCCGAGTGTGCTCGTTCGTGCCTCAGGGGTGTCTCATGGGTCGAGCCGGGGTCGCGGCGTCTCAGCTAACCAGGTACCGCACCTCTCCTCCGGCCCGGCCCATGAGACACCCCCTACGCAGCCGCCAGCTTCGCCGCCGAGTCCGCGTCGACGCAGGCCTGGATGACCGCGTCGAGGTCGCCGTCCAGGACCTGGTCCAGGTTGTACGCCTTGAAGCCGACGCGGTGGTCCGAGATGCGGTTCTCCGGGAAGTTGTACGTGCGGATCTTCTCGGAGCGGTCGACCGTGCGGACCTGGCTGCGGCGGGCGTCGGCGGCCTCCCGCTCCGCTTCCTCCTGCGCCGCTGCGAGCAGCCTGGAGCGCAGGATACGCAGTGCCTGCTCCTTGTTCTGCAGCTGGCTCTTCTCGTTCTGGCAGGAGGCGACGACTCCGGTCGGCAGGTGCGTGATGCGCACGGCGGAGTCGGTGGTGTTGACGGACTGCCCGCCGGGACCGGAGGACCGGTAGACGTCGATGCGCAGGTCGTTGGGGTTGATCTCGACGTCGACCTCCTCCGCCTCGGGCGTGACGAGCACACCGGCCGCGGAGGTGTGGATGCGGCCCTGGGACTCGGTCGCGGGCACGCGCTGCACGCGGTGCACGCCGCCCTCGTACTTCAGCCGGGCCCACACGCCCTGTCCGGGCTCGGTGGCGCCCTGGCCGCCCTTGGTCTTCACGGCGACCTGGACGTCCTTGTAGCCGCCCAGCTCGGACTCGGTGGCGTCGATGATCTCGGTCTTCCAGCCGACGCGCTCGGCGTAGCGCAGGTACATGCGCAGCAGGTCGCCCGCGAAGAGAGCGGACTCGTCGCCGCCGGCGCCCGCCTTGATCTCGAGGATGACGTCCTTGTCGTCGCTGGGGTCGCGCGGGACGAGGAGGAGGCGCAGCTTCTCCGTCAGCTCCTCCTGCTGCTTCTCCAGCTCCTTGACCTCGGCCGCGAAATCGGGGTCGTCGGCGGCGAATTCGCGCGCGGTCTCGATGTCGTCGCCCGTCTGCTTCCAGGAGCGGTACGTCGCGACGATCGGGGTGAGCTCGGCGTACCGCTTGTTCAGCTTGCGCGCGTTGGCCTGGTCGGCGTGGACCGACGGGTCGGCGAGCTTCTTCTCCAGGTCGGCGTGCTCGGCGACGAGTTCCTCGACGGCCTCGAACATCTTGGGGCTCCTGTGTACGGACGGGGGTGAAGGGGCGGGCGACCAAAAACGCCGGTCCCGGCGCGCCCCTCGGTGGGGGCACTGCCGTGGACCGGCGAAATGGGGCTCGCTACTTCTTGGAGCCGGCGGCCTTGCCGAAGCGGGCCTCGAAGCGGGCCACACGGCCACCGGTGTCGAGGATCTTCTGCTTGCCCGTGTAGAACGGGTGGCACTCGGAGCACACGTCGGCCCGGATGGTGCCGGACTCGATGGTGCTGCGCGTGGTGAACGACGCGCCGCAGGTGCAGCTGACCTGCGTCTCGACGTACTCGGGGTGGATGTCGCGCTTCAAGGTGTCTCCTAGGTTTCGGGAGGGCGCCGGGTCGCCGCCGCGGGGTGCGGGGGCGTGAACCGGAGCCGACGTACCAGTCTGCCAGGACTGGGGCCATCCCCCAAAACCGGGGGTTGCGGTGATCTATTCCCCGCGGGCCGGTGGGGGCGTTCGCGCAGTTCCCCGCGCCCCCTGGGGACGTGCCCCTCAGGGGGCGTTCACGACGCCCTTGGCCTCGCCGGTCGCCGTGTCCTTCGTCGCGCTCTCCGGGATCGGCCGGTCGTTCGCCAGGGCCCTCCAGATCTGGTCGGCCTTCTTCTCCTGGAGGAGGACGCGGTTGGGGTCGGCGGGGTCGTAGACGACCGGCATCGTCACCATGTGCATGTGGGACGGGCTGATGCCCCGCAGGCCGCCGGCGAAGGAGGCGAGCTTGTTGACCGAGCCGAGGTCGGAGTCGGTCGTCACCGTCTTGGTCGCGGTCTCCGCGAGGTCGAGCAGCTTCTTGGGGTTGGTGAAGACGCCGACGTCCTTGACCTGACTGACCAGGGCCTTGATGAAGGCCTGCTGGAGCTGGATGCGGCCGAGGTCGGAGCCGTCGCCCACGCCGTGCCGGGTGCGGACCAGGCCGAGGGCCTGCTCGCCGTCGAGTCTGTGGGTGCCGGCCTTCAGCTTCAGGTGGCTGTCGGGGTCGTCGATGCTCTTGGTCGTGGTGATCTCGACGCCGCCGAGGTCGTCGATGAGCTTCTGGAAGCCGGCGAAGTCGACCTCCAGGTAGTGGTCCATGCGCAGGTCGGTGATGGACTCGACGGTCTTCACGGCGCAGGCGGCGCCGCCGGTGGAGTACGCGGAGTTGAACATCGCGTTGCGCGCGGCCGGGTGCTCGTTGCCCTGGGTGTCCGTGCAGGCGGGCCGGTCGATGAGGGTGTCGCGCGGGATGGAGACCACGCTGGCCTTCTTGTGGCCCTTGTAGAGGTGGACGATCATCGCCGTGTCGGAGCGGGCGCTGCCGTCGTCGGTGCCGCCGCCGAGCTTCTTGTTGCTGCCGGAGCGCGTGTCCGAGCCGAGGACCAGGATGTTCTCGGAGCCGTTGTCGGCCGCCTGGGGGCGGTCGGTGCCGAGGGCCTGGTCGATGTCGACGCTCTTGAGGTTGCCGTTGAGCTTGAAGTACACGTAGCCCATGCCGGCGCCGCCCAGGACGACGATGCCCGCGGCGGTCCACGCCGTGACGATCAGGCCCTTGTGGCGCTTGCGGGGGGCGCGGCGGCGGCCCTTTCCGCGGTGACGCGATCCCTTGGTGCCGGTCTCGCCCGGTATACCCGGATCCGGCGTGCTCTCGGCAGCCATGTGCTCCTCAGCTCGTCTACGGTCGGTTACCCCCTGCGGTCAGTGCCAGGCGTGGCCGGCCGGAACCCTTCCTCGCACCATCGTCGCTCCGCCTGGTCAGACGGGGAAACCCGGGAAAGGGTTGCACAACGGACTGTGCCCACCGCGTGCGGCGGTGGGCACAGTGTGGGGCCGGTGGGGCCGGAGGGAACCGGCTCACCTGCTGTTTCAGCCGAAGATGTCGTACTGCTTGAAGTCGGTGGCGACGGACTTCCTTGTGGCGAAGATCTCGCTGGTCGCCTTGCCGGTGCCCGCGTACAGGTAGAGCGTGCCGCCGGGGGTGCGGGCCAGGAAGTCGGCCTTGCCGTCGCCGGTCATGTCACCGATGGCGTCGAAGGCGTTGTACGTGGTGCTGCTCCAGGTGCGCACCTTGACGCGGCCGGAGAACGCCCCGGTGCCGGACTTGCCGGTGCCCTTGTACAGGTAGATCGTGCCGCCGGTCTTGCTGCGGGCGATCAGGTCGGTCTTGCCGTCGCCGGTGAAGTCGCCCTTGCCGCGCACGGAGTTGTACTGGTTCCAGCCGGTGCCGACCTTCACGCGCGGGGCGAAGGTGCCGTTGCCCTTGCCGGGGTAGATCCACATGGCGCCGGCGGAGTCGACCGAGAGCAGGTCGGGCAGGTAGTCGCCGGTGACGTCACCGGGGGTGATGATGCGGGTGCGGCTCGCCCAGTTGTCGGCGATCTGCTTGGTGGCCCAGGTGCCGCTGGAGATCACGTAGTGGGTCCAGTAGACGTCGCCCGTGGAGCTGACCCGGTAGACCAGGTCCTGGTAGCCGTCGCGGTCGAGGTCGGTCTGCAGGACGACGTTGACGCCGTTCCAGTTGCCCCAGGACTCGCGGGCGGCCAGGGAGGTGCCGTTGGAGTTCTTGGAGTAGCCGGTCTTGGTGGAGGCGTTGCGCACCCACACGTCGGCCCGGTGGTCGCCGTTGATGTTGGTGTCGTCGACCCGCGGGTAGGTGGCGCCGACGTAGGTGCTGACCTTGCTGAAGACGCTGTAGGCGCCCTTGGCGACGCAGTCGGTCACGCCCCAGGACACGACACCGACGATCCGGTTGTTGACGACCAGGGGGCCGCCGGAGTCGCCGTTGCAGGCGGTGGTGGTGCCGCTGTCACTGCCGGAGGCGGGCTTGCCCGCGCAGACCATGTGGCCCTTGACGAAGTCCGCGCCGTACGCGGCCGAGCAGGTCGCGTCGGACTGGATGGGCAGCGTGGCCGTCTTCAGAGTCTCGGAGATGTCGTCGCTGGTGGAGCTGGTGCGGCCCCAGCCATAGACCTTGGCGCTGGTGCCGGTCGCGTACGAGGTGGTGTCACCGGACGTCGTCATGCGGATCGGCGTGGCCTTGACCGGGACGGGCAGGGTGAGCACCGCGATGTCGTTGTCGATGGTCGTCGCGCTGTACGACGGGTGGCTCCACTGCCGCCAGACGCCGGTGACGGTGCCGCCGTGCAGGTCGGTGCCGTCCGCCGAGGGGAGCTGGGAGGTGCCGGTGACGATGGCGCCGTTGCCGTGCCAGTCGTAGCCCTTGACGCAGTGCGCGGCGGTGAGGATCTTCGTCGGCGCGACGACGGCGCCTCCGCAGAAGAAGCCGATGTCGTCGCCGGTGCTGGAGGTGCCCCGGTCGTCGTAGTAGTGGAGCTGGGCCATCCACGGCGCCGAGGTGATGGTGGTCTGGCTGCCACCGATGATCTTCGCGTCGACGCTGCCGGTGACGGAGCCCGCGCTGAGCGAGGTCTTGCTCGTCCGGCCGGCGACGTCGTCGCCGGCCATGGCGCCCGCGACGCGCTGCTCCAGTTCGGCGAGCGACGGCGAGCCGGCCACGGCGGGCTTGACGGCGGGCTGCGGCAGCGGGGTGGCCGCGCCGGCCGACGTCGTCAGCAGCGCGGCGGCCACGGCGGCGGCCACACCGGCCGCGGCGACGGGCAGTGCGATACGTATCCGGCGTCTGTGCCGGCCGCCCCCGGGCATGGATCTACCCACGAATGTCCCCCCTCGGGATCACAGGTTCGAAGAGAGCGTGATCCTACCTGTACATGAACATCACAAAGGGCCGCCCCCCTCGCGGGGAGCGGCCCTGTGCGCGGTGACTGCCTCAGTCGCCGTTGCCCGGCGTCGGCGTCGTCTTCTGGATCTGCATCAGGAACTCGACGTTCGACTTCGTCTGCTTCATCTTGTCGAGGAGCAGCTCGATGGCCTGCTGCTGGTCGAGCGCGTGCAGCACCCGGCGCAGCTTCCAGACGACCGCGAGCTCCTCGTTGCCGAGCAGGATCTCCTCCTTGCGGGTGCCGGACGCGTCGACGTCCACCGCCGGGAAGATGCGCTTGTCGGCGAGCTTCCGGTCGAGCTTGAGCTCCATGTTGCCGGTGCCCTTGAACTCCTCGAAGATCACCTCGTCCATGCGGGAGCCGGTGTCGACGAGCGCGGTGGCGAGGATGGTCAGCGAGCCGCCGTCCTCGATGTTGCGCGCGGCACCGAAGAACCGCTTCGGCGGGTACAGGGCGGTCGAGTCGACACCACCGGACAGGATGCGGCCGGAGGCGGGCGCGGCGAGGTTGTACGCACGGCCCAGACGCGTGATCGAGTCGAGCAGCACGACCACGTCGTGACCCAGCTCCACCAGGCGCTTGGCGCGCTCGATGGCGAGCTCGGCGACCGTGGTGTGGTCCTCCGCCGGGCGGTCGAAGGTCGAGGAGATGACCTCGCCCTTCACCGACCGCTGCATGTCGGTGACCTCTTCCGGACGCTCGTCGACGAGGACGACCATCAGGTGGCACTCGGGGTTGTTGTGCGTGATCGCATTGGCGATCGCCTGCATGATCATGGTCTTGCCGGTCTTCGGCGGGGCCACGATCAGACCGCGCTGGCCCTTACCGATCGGCGACACGAGGTCGATGATGCGGGTGGTGAGCACGCCCGGGTCCGTCTCCAGACGGAGGCGGTCCTGCGGGTACAGCGGGGTGAGCTTGTTGAACTCCGGGCGGCCGCGGCCGTGTTCGGGGGCCATGCCGTTGACGGAGTCGAGGCGCACCAGCGCGTTGAACTTCTCGCGTCGCTCGCCTTCCTTCGGCTGGCGGACCGCACCGGTGATGTGGTCGCCCTTGCGCAGGCCGTTCTTGCGGACCTGGGCGAGGGAGACGTACACGTCGTTCGGGCCGGGCAGGTAGCCGGAGGTCCGGATGAACGCGTAGTTGTCGAGGATGTCGAGGATGCCCGCGACGGGGATCAGGACGTCGTCCTCGTTGATCTGCGGCTCGGTGGCCATGTCGTCGCGGCCGCGACGGCCCCGGCGGTCGCGGTAGCGCCCGCGACGGCCGCGCCGGCCGCCCTCGAAGTCGTCGTCGTCCTGCTGGCCGCGGTCCTGACGGCCGCCGCCGCCCTGCTGGTTCTGCTGCTGGCCGCGGTCCTGGCGGCCGCCGCCCTGCTGGTCGTCGCCCTTGCCGCCGCGGCGGTCGCGGTCACGCCCGCCGCGGTCCCGGTCACGGTCGCGGTCGCGGTCGCGGTCACGACGGTCGCGGCGACGGCCCTCGCCGCCGTCGGCGTCGGACTTGGCGTCGTTGCCCTGGTTGCCCTGGGACTGCTGCTGCGCCGGCGTCTCGGCCCTGGGCTCGTTCTTCGCCTCGGCGGCGACCGTCTCCGGAGCGGAAGCGGGGGATCCGGCCTCGGCGGTGGCGCGGCGACGGCGGCGCTCGGAGGGAGCGTCGTCAGACGCCGGCTGCCCGGGGATCTCGATCTGCTGCTGGGCCGTGGCCTTCTCGGCCTTCTCCGCGGGGGCCTCGGGGGCCTCCTTCGCGTCGGCCTTCTGCTCGGCCTTGTCGCCGTTGTCGCCCGTACGGGTCCGCGAGGTGGCGCGTCGCTTGGGCTTGGTGTCGGCGGTGGCGTCGGCCTTCGCGGCCGGAGCGGCGCCGCCGGACGCCTGCGCCTCCTTGATGACCTCGATCAGCTGGCTCTTGCGCATGCGCGCGGTGCCCCTGATGCCGAGGCCGGATGCGACCTGCTGCAGCTCGGCCAGCACCATGCCCTCGAGGCCGGTACCGCGGCGCCGCCGGGAGCCGGCACCGGTGGCAGGCGCGGAGGCGTCCGTGGCGGGCGCGGCAGCGGTCTCCTCGACACGTGCGCCCATCAGATCGGTGGTGTCGCTCACGAAGGGTCCTTCCCTGGAGCGGACGTCGGCCTGTCTGGCTCGGCGACCGGTTGTGCTGTCCGGCTTCGGTCCGTGTGGTGTGAACCGTGCCGGGGCGGTGGTCCGCCTAAGCGGCGGAGGAATCTGGTGATGGCGCTTCCTTGAGCCGTGGCACCCAGTGTCAGTGTCACGTGGCGTGGTCGCACCGGTTCCGGAGCGTGCCCTGTGCGCCGCTCAGTGTCCTTGTACGGCGTACGGTCCGACGTACGGAACACAGTGCGGCTTGGGGGGCTCCCGGAAGAATGTCTGTCCCGGACGGGGACACGAGGCACCTCGCCATGGTGGGGTCGGGTGCAGACTTGAGGTTAACACTACCGGATCCAACAAACATTCCCCCTCTCGAAATCCGGCAACAGCGCGCTTTCAGATGTCACCGGCGGTCGCCAGCGGCAGCACGCTCGCGCCGTGCGCGTCGAGACTCAGCCGGTTGGCGGCCCAGTCGGCACCCGCCAGGGCCTCGACCTTGTCGGCGGTGTCCGCGTCGGCCAGCGCCATGACCGTGGGTCCGGCGCCGGAGATGACCGCGGGGACGCCGTCGCCCCGCAGCCGCTCCACCAGTGCGGCGCTCTCCGGCATGGCCGGGGCGCGGTACTCCTGGTGCAGACGGTCCTCGGTGGCGGGCAGCAGCAGCTCGGGACGCCGCGTCAGCGCCTCGACGAGCAGGGCGGCCCGGCCCGCGTTGGTGGCGGCGTCGACGTGCGGGACGGTGCGCGGGAGCAGGCCGCGCGCCGTCTCGGTCAGTACCGGCTTTCCGGGAACGAAAACCACCGGAACGATGGAATCGGCGGGGTCCATCCTGATCGCGCGGGCGGCGCCCCCCTCCATCCAGGAGAGCGTGAAACCGCCGAGGAGACACGCGGCGACATTGTCGGGGTGTCCCTCGATCTCCGTGGCGAGCTCCAGCAGCGCCGTGTCGTCGAGCCTGGCCTCGGCGCCTATGGTCACGGCGCGGGCGGCGACGATTCCGGCGCAGATGGCGGCCGAGGAGGAGCCCAGGCCACGGCCGTGCGGAATGCGGTTGGCACAGACGATCTCCAGGCCGCGGGGCTGTCCGCCCAGCAGGTCGAAGGCGGTGCGCAGGGACCGCACGAGAAGGTGCTGCTCGTCGCGCGGGAGCGTCTCGCTGCCCTCACCCGCGATGTCGATGTGCAGCCCGGAGTCGGCCACCCGGACGACCACGTCGTCGTACAAGCCCAGCGCGAGGCCGAGGGCGTCGAAACCCGGGCCGAGGTTGGCGCTGGTGGCGGGGACGCGCACCCGGACGGCGGCGGCGCGGAACGCTGGACCGGCCATCGCTCGATGACTCTCCTTGAGCTGCGTGATTGTCGAATGACGTTCGATGGACATTCGATGGCGTACGAGAACCCGGGGGGCCGCTGCCGGCCGGTGGGACCGGCCGCTGTCCCGGCCGCGGAGACGGCGCGGCACCGCGCTCCTGCGGAGGCATATGCGGCGGGCGGGTTCAGTACAGCCTATCGAAGGAAGGTTCTGTGGCGACATAGGGCGCACAGGAGGCGCACGATGCGTGTCGTAAGCCCCCTGTGCACCCCCCGTAGGGAATCTCCCCGGCCCGGCGCCGTCTTACGCCGGAACATGTCGGGCGTGACACCGGCGCTCGGAGCGTCGGCGCACGTCAGCCCCGGTCCGAGCGCCCTCAGGCGAGACCCAGGCGCTCCGCCGCCGCCGCCGCGTCGACGGGGACGGTGACCGGCTGCGGGGCACCGGCGACGGCCCAGTCGGGGTCCTTCAGCCCGTTGCCGGTGACCGTGCAGACGATGCGCTGACCCGGGTCGACCTTGCCCTGCTCGGCGGCCTTGAGCAGACCGGCGACGGACGCGGCGGACGCCGGCTCGACGAAGACGCCCTCCTGTGCGGCCAACAGCCGGTAGGCGCGCAGGATCTCACGGTCCGTCACCTCGTCGATGGCGCCGCCCGACTCGTCCCGCGCGGCGAGCGCGTACTGCCACGAGGCCGGGTTGCCGATGCGGATCGCGGTGGCGACGGTCGAGGGGTCCTTGACGACCTCGCCCCGCACGATGGGCGCGGAACCGGAAGCCTGGAACCCCCACATGCGCGGGGTCCTCGTGGCGGCGCCGTCGGCGGCGTACTCCCGGTAACCCTTCCAATAGGCCGTGATGTTGCCCGCGTTGCCCACCGGCAGGACGTGGATGTCGGGCGCGTCGCCGAGCATGTCCACGATCTCGAAGGCGGCCGTCTTCTGACCCTCGATGCGCACCGGGTTGACGGAGTTGACCAGCGCCACGGGGTAGTTGTCGCTCAGGCCGCGCGCGAGCGTGAGGCAGTCGTCGAAGTTGCCGTCGACCTGGAGGATCTTCGCGCCGTGGACGAGGGCCTGGCCCATCTTGCCGAGCGCGATCTTGCCCTGCGGCACCAGCACGGCGCAGACCATCCCGGCGCGCACGGCGTAGGCGGCGGCGGAGGCCGAGGTGTTGCCGGTGGAGGCGCAGATGACGGCCTGCGCGCCCTCCTCCTTGGCCCGCGTGATGGCCATGGTCATGCCGCGGTCCTTGAAGGAACCGGTGGGGTTCGCGCCCTCCACCTTGAGGTGGACCTCGCAGCCCGTGCGCTCGGAGAGCACCTGCGCGGGCACGAGCGGCGTGCCGCCCTCGCGGAGCGTCACGACCGGCGTGCTGTCGGATACCGGCAGCCGGTCCCGGTACTCCTCGATGATTCCGCGCCACTGGTGGGTCATTGCTGGTTACTCTCCTTCAACCCGCATGATGCTGGCGACACCACGCACGGTGTCGAGCTTGCGCAGCGCCTCGACGGTCCCGGTGAGGGCGGCGTCGGACGCGCGGTGCGTGACGACGACGAGGGACGCCTCGCCGTCCTTCCCCTGCTGGCGAACCGTATCGATCGAGACTCCGTGCTCGGCGAAGACGGTCGCGACCTGGGCGAGAACACCCGGTTTGTCGGCCACGTCGAGGCTGATGTGGTAGCGCGTGACGACGTCGCCCATCGGGGACACGGGGAGGGCGGCGTACGCGGACTCACCCGGTCCGGTCGCGCCGCCGATGCGGTTGCGGCAGACGGCGACGAGGTCGCCGAGCACGGCGGAGGCCGTGGGGGAACCGCCCGCTCCGGGGCCGTAGAACATGAGCTGCCCGGCGGCGTCGGACTCGACGAACACGGCGTTGTAGGCGCCGCGCACGGAGGCCAGCGGGTGGCTCAGCGGGATCATCGCCGGGTGCACGCGCGCGGTGACCGACGCCCCGTCCGCGGCCCGCTCGCAGATGGCGAGCAGCTTGATGGTGCAGCCCATCTCCTTCGCGGACGCGAAGTCCGCGGCGGTCACCTCGGTCATGCCCTCGCGGTAGACGTCGTCGAGGCGCACGCGCGTGTGGAAGGCGATCCCGGCGAGGATGGCGGCCTTCGCGGCGGCGTCGAAGCCCTCGACGTCGGCCGTCGGGTCCGCCTCGGCGTACCCCAGGGCGGTGGCCTCGTCGAGGGCCTCCTGGTACCCGGCGCCGGTGGAGTCCATCTTGTCGAGGATGAAGTTGGTCGTGCCGTTGACGATGCCCATCACCCGGTTGATCTTGTCGCCGGCGAGGGACTCGCGCAGCGGCCGGATCAGCGGGATGGCGCCGGCGACGGCGGCCTCGTAGTAGAGGTCCTTGCCGTGCTCCCCGGCGGCGGCGTGCAGCGCGGCGCCGTCCTGGGCGAGCAGCGCCTTGTTGGCGGAGACGACGGAGGCGCCGTGCTCGAAGGCGGTGGTGATGAGGGAGCGGGCCGGCTCGATGCCGCCGATCACCTCCACCACGACGTCGATGTCCCCGCGCTTGACCAGGGCGGTGGCGTCCGTGGTGACGAGCGCGGGGTCGATGCCCTCGCGTACCCGGTCGGGCCGGCGGACGGCGACACCGGCCAGCTCCACGGGGGCCCCGATCCGGGCCGTGAGGTCGTCGGCGTGCGTCGTCATGATGCGCGCCACCTCTGAGCCGACCACTCCACAGCCCAGCAGCGCCACCTTCAGCGGACGCGTACGCATCATCCGACCTCGTTTCCTCATTACCGTCTGCGGTGCAACCAGTCTCACCCACCGAACGGGACTTTCTGCCCAGAGTCCGGATCGTGAGACGTCTATTTCATTTGTACGGGGGTGGAAAACAGGAGATCTTCCACCCCACTGCCAGTCATGCGGCTCGTGGGGCCGCCGTGGGATCAGCCGACGTCCAGGCGCAGCAGGTCCTCCTCCGTCTCGCGGCGCACGATCACCCGGGCCTCGCCGTCGCGCACGGCGACGACCGGCGGCCGCAGCACGTGGTTGTAGTTGCTGGCCATGGACCGGCAGTAGGCGCCCGTCGCGGGCACGGCGATCAGGTCGCCCGGAGCAAGGTCGGCCGGCAGGAACGCGTCCTTGACCACGATGTCCCCGCTCTCGCAGTGCTTGCCGACGACCCGGGCGAGCATCGGCTCGGCGTCGGAGGTGCGCGAGACCAGGGCGACGCTGTACTCGGCGTCGTAGAGCGCGGTGCGGATGTTGTCCGACATGCCGCCGTCCACGGAGACGTAGGTGCGCAGCCCGTCGAGGGGCTTGATGGTGCCGACCTCGTAGAGCGTGAACGCGGTCGGCCCGACGATGGCCCGCCCCGGCTCGACGGAGATGCGGGGCGTGCGCAGCTTGGCGGACTCGCACTCCCGGGTGACGATCTCGGTGAGCGCCTTGGCGATCTCGTGCGGCTCGCGCGGGTCGTCGTCGCTCGTGTACGCGATGCCGAGCCCGCCGCCGAGGTCGATCTCGGGCAGCTCGACACCGTGCTCGTCGCGGATGTCCTTCAGCAGCCCGACCACCCGGTGCGCGGCGACCTCGAACCCGGACATGTCGAAGATCTGCGAGCCGATGTGGCTGTGGATGCCGACCAGCTCCAGACCGTCGAGCTGCAGCGCCCGCCGTACGGCCTCGGCGGCCTGCCCGCCGGCCAGCGGGATGCCGAACTTCTGGTCCTCGTGGGCGGTGGCGATGAACTCGTGCGTGTGCGCCTCGACGCCGACGGTGATGCGGATGAGCACCTTCTGCCGCTTGCCCAGGCCCTGCGCGATGTGCGCGACGCGCACGATCTCCTGGAACGAGTCGAGCACGATGTGCCCCACCCCGGCCTCGACGGCCCGGGTGATCTCGTCGACGGACTTGTTGTTGCCGTGGAAGGCGATGCGCTCGGCGGGCATGCCGGCGGACAGCGCGGTGGCCAGCTCACCACCGGAGCAGACGTCGACGTTCAGCCCCTCTTCGTGCAGCCAGCGCACCACGGCCCGGGACAGGAACGCCTTGCCGGCGTAGAACACGTCGGCGCCGGTCCCGAAGGCGGTGCGCCAGGCCCGCGCCCGGGCCCGGAAGTCGGCCTCGTCGAGGACGTACGCCGGAGTCCCGATCTCCTCGGCGAGCCGCGTGACGGGGATCCCGCCGACGGTGACGACACCGTCCTCGTCGCGCGTCACCGTCTCGGCCCACACCTTGGGGTCGAGCGCGTTGAGGTCGGCGGGCGGGGCGGAGTAGTGGCCCTCGGGCAGGACATCGGCGTGACGGGGCCCGGCGGGGTGTGCGGAACGGCTCATGATTCGTGTGCCTCTTCTTGGCTCTCAGAGGTGTTCGGGTGCGTCGATGCCGAGCAGGGACAGGCCGCCGGCCAGCACCGTCCCGGCGGCTTCGGCGAGAGCGAGCCGGGCACGGTGGGCGGCCGAGGGTTTCTCCTCACCGAGCGGCAGCACGGCCGGGAGCAGGGGCAGCGTGGCGTCGGCGACGGCGACGAGGTGCCGGGCCAGACGGTCGGGGGCGTCCTGGGCGGCGACGAGGATGCGGGGGTGGTCGCCGAGCAGGGCGAGCAGGGTGGTGGCGGCCGCTTCGCGCGCGGGGGCGGGGTCGGGCCCTTGGTCGAGCGCGGGGGCGGGGTGGGGCCCTTGATCGAGCGCGGGGGCGGGCTCGGGGCGGATGCCTGGGGTGGCCGCGTCACGTGGGAGGGCCACCGGGCCGGGCTCCGGGCGGAAGCCCAGGTCGGCGGCGTTGCGCAGCAGGGCCCGGGTGCGGGCGTGGGCGTACCGGACGCGGAAGAGGGGGTTGGTCTCCCGCTGGACGAGATGCTCCCGGGTGATGCGGGGGCGGTCGTGCGGGGCGGGGTGCAACAGGGCCCAGCGGCCGGCGTCCCGGCCGAGGGGGAGGGGGTCGGCGGGGGCGGGCAGGGGACGGACGGTGCGGTCGACGACGTCGACGTCGACGGGAGGGCGTGACTCTTGCGAGTCCTCGGTGCGGTCGGTGCAGTCGGTGCGGTCGATGCAGTCGATGCAGTCGGTGCCGTTGATGTCGTCGGTGCCGTCGAGACCGGGTGACTCTCGCGAGTCCTCGGTGTCGTCGATGTTGTCGCCGTCGGTACCGTCGTCGCCGTCGTCGCCGTCGCCGTCGACGAGACCGGGTGGCTCGGACAGATCGTCGGTGCCGACTCCGAGGACGGTCGTCCACTGCTGGGGGAGCTGCCCGTCGTGGTGGACGCGCACGACGTCGCCCTGGCTGCGCCGCAGGCGGGCGATGGCGTCGGCGAACACGACGGCACGGACCTCGGCCGGGCACCGCAGCCGGACGTGCGTCCCGCTGTACCTCGGGGCGTGGCCGTACCGCCGCCCGCGGCTGAGGATCTCCCCCACGAGGTCGGCGGTGGCGGTGCCCTCAAGGCTGAGGTTGAGGAAGCCGGGCCCGGTGACGACGACGTCACTCACGCCGTGCTGCTGGAGCAGCCGCACGCGGAGGATCTCGGCGACGTGCCGCGGCGGCCGCCCCGCCGCGCGGGCCAGCTGGAGGGCGATGTTGGTGGCGTAGTCGCCACACCCGCCGGGCCCGGGCGGAGCGACCACGACCCGCTCGGGCACGGTCACGCTCAGCTCACCCTCGTCCACAGCACGACGCACGGCGTGCAGCACGGTGCGGGAGAGCTCGACGGGGGTCACGGGCACCAGCGTATGGGAGGAGGGGGGTGGGTATGCGACCCGGTTTGGCGGACGGTCCGCGATGTGGACGCAGAGGGCGGGCATCCGGCGACAAAGGACTACGTGCGACTCCGTGCGCGCCCGACCGTGTCTACGGCACGGCCGGCTGATCCACGACCTGATCCACGACGGCGGCCGAGGCGCTGCCGGGTCCGAGAGAGTCATGCCCGAGGCGGCCGCCCTGGCCGGGGCTGTCGTGGCTGGGGCCGCCTCTGCCGAGGTTGCCGCTGCCGATAGGGCCGGGGCCGATGCCGTCATCGGCGTCGACGTCGACGTCGGGACCGTCCCCTCCCTGACTCCGACTCCGAGCTCGCTCGATCAACTGCCTCACCATGACAACAAGTTCGGCCGGCTCGAAGGGCTTGGCGAGGAAGGCATCGACGCCGACGTCGAGTCCGGCCTCGACCTCGTACTGCGTACACGCGCTGACGATGGCGAGGGGCACGTCCCGAGTGCGCGGATCGGCCCGCAGCCGACTGGCGGTCCTGAGCCCGTCCAGCCGCGGCATGGCCACGTCGAGGGTCACCGCATCGGGCCGCACCTGATGAACGACATCAAGACACTCGGCACCGTCGGCCGCGGTCACGACCTCCAGCCCCTCCAGCTCGAGGTTGACCCTGATCAGCTGCCGGATGACCTTGTTGTCGTCCACAACAAGCACCCGGCCCCACGCGCCTGGCACAACTCGAGAGTAGGTCGCCCCCGGCCATCGCGTCCGGGTTTTCCCCACTTCCACCCCGCACGAGCGCCCCGCACCACCGCCCCCGACAGCGGAAACCCGTTCATGACCACCCCGAGGGAGCTGGTAGTGTTCTACCCGTCGCCGCGAGCGAACAGCTCCCGCCCGACACGCCCCCGTAGCTCAGGGGATAGAGCAACGGCCTCCGGAGCCGTGTGCGCAGGTTCGAATCCTGCCGGGGGCACCCTGCATGAGGTGCCCAAAGACCCCGTCACCAGCGGAAACGCTGAGAGCGGGGTCTTCGCGTATGTGCAGGCGTACGCCGCTCTGAGCGGCCCTATGTCGGCGTCCGTGGACTATTCGTGGACAGGATCTTGGGACGTCTTCCCTGGTCAGCCCCGTAGTTTCGGCAGCGCCCCTCAGCCCGCGTCCGGCCATTGCTCCGGAGGCTTAGGCGGCTCCGGATCGTTCTGCCGCTCTGCCCGCCGCGCGTTCTCGTCCCGCAGGCTCGTCAGCCATGGCCACAGATCCGGTAGAGGCTGCGCTGGGCAGGCAAGACTGTGCTCGATACGGCACCGCTGGAACTGATCCGGCGGACACACTCCGTAGACCGTCACCCGCCCATCGGACAGTTCGATCCATCGGCGGTCCGCCGGCACCGTATGAGCCAGCGGACGCATGTCCGGCTCCAACAGCACCCAGTCATGCTCGAGCGTCGCCACTCGATCCCCCAGCAGCCCGCAGTACGGGCAGCGAGACTGCCCACCACCCAGCCGCCGCGGCTTCTCCTTCAAAACCCCCATACCGTGAGGGTCGCCAGCCCGTCGGTCCAGGCGTAGAGCGCGAACCGGTCGGAACCCCTGGGGCAACCGTCCGGCAGCGAGACGAGAGACGACGCGGCAGGTGCAGCCAGCAACCAACGGCCGACGACACACGGCCGAGATACGGCGAAGCCCTCCGGCCCATGGGGGCTGGAGGGCTAACGACCTACGCACATGATCACTCGTACTCGCGCAACAACTCCTCGATCTTGCGGTTGACGATCTCCTGCCGTCCGTCGATGCACTTGGCGTAGCGGCTCAGCAGAACCTCCACGCTGTTGCCCGCACGTTCGGCGACTTCCGTCGGGTCCACCCCGGAGTTAAGCCAGGTCGACAGTGCCGAGTGCCGGAGGTCATACGGGCGAGCCGCGAGCGGAGAGGCGACCGCGGCCGGCGAAAGCGCCAACACACGGGCCTCCTGCCAGACGCGGTAGTACGTCGAGGAGCCGACCACTCCTCCACGCTCATTGGCGAACAGCCGCCCGTCCTCGGCGGTGCCGAACGTGTCGAGGTGCTGCCGGAGGATGGCAACGAGCTGGGGCGGGATCGGTACGAGCCGGACCTCTTCCGCCGGGCGGTTCTTGAGGCCCCGGTCGTCATGAGTCTCGCCGGAGTCCGTCCACTGCTTTCCGACGCTGGGGCGCGTCCGGTTGAGCAGCACCGTCCCCCAGCCGGCCTCAGGCAGTTTCAGGTCCGCATCGGTGTGGCCGACGGCCTCAGCCGGACGCAAGGCGCCGTAGTACATGCAGGCGAACAGGCCGACGAGTCGGCGACCACGCGCCCGGCCGTACCCACCGACGTACGAGACCGCAGTCAGCAGGGAACGGGCCTGCGCGGGATTGGCGACCACCCGGGGATCGACTTCCCCGGCCACCTTCGGTTTCTTCCAGCGGATGCCCGTGATCGGGTTCTCTTTGAACTCCCCGAGGTCCACCGCGTAGTGCAGCGCATTGACGAGCGTTCGACGCTTGCGCCGGACGGTCTCCGCGGCTGCCGCCGTCCCGTCGAGCTTCAGCTTGAGCGAATCCAGGACGGCCCTGCCGATCGCGGCGTCACCGAGTTCCGAGAGCGGACGCGATGCCTTGGCCACCCAGTGCAAGGTGTTCGCGATCTCGGTCGGCAATTCGCGCTCGTCCGGTCCGGGAAGGACGAAGGCCCAGTTACGAAGTGCCCTCCTGATCATTTCCTCGGCAGGCTGCCCCGGACGCTCGTCGAGAAGAGCCATCGTCACGGCGGTTAGGGCCTCATTGATCCCGTTGCGCGTGTTCGGCGCCGCGTGCGGCCACTTCATGGCGAGGTACTTCAGAGCGAAGGCGTACCAGGTCATCGAGGCTGCCTTTTCGACCATCGAGTCGGGCAGCCCTGTCTCTGTGTCGAACTCTTCACCGGCATGAGCGGCGCGGAGCAACTTGGAGCGGTAGTGGTCCGCAAGCCCCTTGGTGCGGAACTGCTCGGAGAACACGTTCCCGGCAACAGTCCACCGGACGTCATAGGACGACTTTTTGGTGTTCCTCTTCCGAACACCCCACACCTTTACGTCGAGAGACTTCATGCCGCCGCCTCCAACTGCCGCAGCCAGGCGGTGAAGTCACTCCGCCACACCCGGAGCTCCCCGTTGGGCAGCTTGAACGCAGCGGGGCTCTGCCCCAGCTCGCGCCACCGGTAGAACGTCCGGCGAGAAACACCGCCCAGCTCATCCAGGACTTGGCGAACAGTCATCAGCTCATCGCGACGGTGGTTCATGTTGGTTCTCCTTCCGTTCCGGAGGCGGGTTCGAGGGTTTCGGCAAGCCAGGCTTCGGCGTCGGTAAGGCCGGTCCCGGCGTAGACCCAGTGCGCGAGGACGAGGGTCGTGTCCTGGTCGGTCTCGGCCGCTGCCAGGGCTTGTGCGCGGCGCCATTCGGCGCGGGCGTCGCGGAGGGCACCGAGGGTGGTGGAGTAGCGGCGGGACTTGGTGGAGAAGTGGCCGCGGAAACCGAGCGTGTGGGCCCAGGCGCGTAGGCGGAGGTGTTCGAGGTCCTTGCGGGCACCGAGGGTCCAGGCGGTGCGGATGAGCCGACGGGCGTGGTCGCTGATGTCGAGCTGGGCGAGTTCGGCGAGGAACCTCAGCGGCCGGTCCAGAGCTCCCGTCGCCGTCTCGGCGCCCTTGGTGGCGTACTTGGCGATGTAGGCGGCGACAGCCCGCTCGGTCAGCTCCCGGTCGCCGTCGAAGTCGGCCGAGCGGATGGTGCGGACGTCGAGCTGACGGCCGAAGGGGAAGGTGTGGGCGCGGCCGTCGATGACCGGGCCGTCCACGCGGGCGGCGGTGGCGGCGGCCCGGATGGCGTCGGTGAGCAGTTCGGCGGTGGCCCAGGCGGGAGGCGGAGTGTCGCCGCCTTCCGGGCCGTCGATGCGGATGACGGCGTGGAAGTGGACGGCTCCGCGTTTCTGGTACTCGGCGACCTTGGCGAAGGACACCCTGGCGTGCTCGCGGAAGGCCCGCTGAGTAAGTCCGGCGCGCTTGGCGACCTCCCGGCGCAGGTAGATGGAGAAGCGCCGCCACAGCGGACCGGCGTGCGCGTTCCAGAGCACGGCCGCTTCGTAGTCGTAGGTGTCCAGGTCGAGCGGGGTGCCGAGGGCGGGGTCGTCCTGGTCGTGGAGCGCGCCGCAGCGGCAGCGGCGGACCGAGCCGGCCGGGCCGGTGGGGCGGTTGTGGACCGGGCCGAAGCTCGGCGCGGTGAGGGTGGCGAAGACCCGCGGGTGAGTGGCGACGCGTTCGGGGACGCCCTTGCCGCCGCGCAGGCCGGAGGTGACCAGGTGGAAGGTGTCGCGGCGGTACACCTCGGCGCAGGCCGCGCACCGGGTGGTGCGGCGGTTGTTGCAGCGGACCAGGAGGTGACCGGCCGGGAGGGTGGATGAGTCGAGGTGGTGGAGGACGTTGCCGATCTCGCCGGTGCAGGTGTCGACGGCGTGCTCGGTGCGGTGGCCGTCGAGGCGGATCGGGTGCGTGCAGCCGCCGAGGCCGGCAAGCTGACGCAGGAGTGCGGGCATGGTGCCGAGGGCGGCCAGTTCGCCGAGTTCGCGGAGCGGGGGCGGAGTGGCGCGGGTGATGATGGCTTTCTCCTTCTGGTTCGGCTGGAGGGAGACGGCCCCGGGGCGGCGGATGCTTGGCGGTATCGAGGCCGCCCCGGGGGTCCGGTGCGTCAGCGGCGGTCCTGGTCGCGCAGCAGCGAGCGCAGGACCACTGCGGCGACGGCCACGGAGACGGCTGTGACGGCGACGGCGGCCAAGAGCGCGGTCAGCACGACTCCACCGACGAGGACGGCCGCGACCGCCCCGGTGGTGACGGAGATCTGAGGGACCGGCCGCCGCACGGGCACATGGTCGGCCACGGTGTGGGCGTGCGCGGGCGGCGGCGTCGGGCTGTCGGGGTACTTGGGCAGGAACATTGCGAAGCTCTCCTTATCTACTCGTCTAGTCATGTGAGCTGTTGACGATGTCCACGCTGGAGCGCGTGCCGGACTCGATGGCGGGGGCCAGGAAGGTGTCCGAGAGCCAGAAGCCGAAGAGGGCGATCAGAACGACGATCCACGTACGGACGCCGAGGAACTTGACCGCTCCCCAGGCGAAGAAGCCAAGGAGGACGACGAGCGGCAGGCTGACGGTCACGGTGTGCGGGTCCTTTCAGCGGACGGGGCAGCGGTGGGTACGGGCGGCCAGTTCGGCGGCGGCGCGGCTGTCGTAGTCGGCGGAGAAGCCGCAGCGCGGGGCCGTGCAGGCAGCGGTGTGCTTCTCCCGGCCGCGGCCGTCGTAGGACGTGCCGACCTGGACGGGGCCGATGCGGGTGACGGAGCGGAAGCGGCGGTTTGCGCTCACGTGGGTCTCCTCTCAGAGCTGGGCGGCGATGGCGTCGGCCATGGGTGGCGGGACGCCGAGGCGGGCGCGCAGGGTCGGGGGGTCGATGGCCGTTCCGGTGCGGGCGTGGTGCTCGGCGGCGACTTTGCGGGCGTGCTCGACCAGGGCGACCGGGACGGCGACCGGCGGCGGGGCCTGAGTCGGTACCGGCTCGGCTGCCGGAGGCACCGGGGGTTCCGATGCGGAATCGGGCGCGTCCTCCTGGTCCTCGATGCCCTCGGGCACCTCCTGGCCCACGGCGTCACTGGTCTCGTCGCGCACGGTTGGCGACGAGTGGACGAGGAGGGTTCCGCCGAGGAAGGCGACCGCGGGCCAGCCCGCGACGAGGATGCGGAGCCAGGCCGGCACGTGGTCCAGGTCGAGCAGCCCGGCGGTGGCGACGTTCGCGCCCAGGGACGCGGCGAGGGCGATCAGGAACCAGCACCACCCGGCCGCTTTCGCGTCGCCGGAGCGCAGTCGGCGCCAGGCGGCGACGAGCAGCAGGTCGACCGAGACGGGATAGGCCCACGCCTTCCACCCGTCCTGTCCGGCCGCGGAGGCGACGTCGTGGAGGTGGGCGAAGGACAGTGCGGCGGCGATGGCCGCTTGGACGAGCACCGCGTCGACGCGGGCCAGGTGGGCGCGCATGCTGCGGCTCCTTCCGGGTTCGGGCATGGGAGGGGTAGGGACATGGCGTGAGGCGGTCACGCCGGCCGGGGATGCGTACGGACGCGGGTCAGTCGGTCACCGGGTGGGGGCGCACGACCGGGTCCGGGGTTTCGACGGGTGGTCGTACGGGCACGTCGGGCCGGAAGGGCTTGAGCGCGGGCAGGTCGGGGACCAGGTGGGCCGACTCGCGGCAGGTCTCGGCGGCATCGCCGAGGGAGAGGTACGGCGTGCGGATGCGGGACCAGCCGCCGGAGGTGTCACCGGCCACGGCGAGGCCGGGCCGTTCGGGAGCGATGGCACAGGCGGCGGAGACCGCCTCGGGGGCGATGTCGCCGAGTGCCATCTTGGCGGAGGCTTCGTCGTTGACACGGTGACAGACCCGGCCGGTCAACTGGGCCCGCAGCATGGTCGCGCCCTTGCCCAGTTCGGCGCCGAAACGCTGGCCACAGACCTCCAAGTAGACGCCGGCGGCCCTGCCGAGCTGGGCGAGTCGGATGAGCTGGGTGACCATCTCGTCCCGGCGCTCCTCGTCCTTCTTCGTGGCGACGAGGAAGAGTTCCGCCACCTCGTCGACGAACAGCACGACGGGTACCGGGCGTTCACGCTCGGGCAGGCCCCAGATATCGGAGGTGATCTCCTCGTCCGGTGTGTTCGGCGCGATGCCCTGCCGAGCCTTGATGAGGTCGTACCGGTCCTCCATTTCCTTGATCAGCACGGGCAGCAGTTCGGCGGCCTGCTCCGGGTCGGTGGCGAGCGCCGACAGGCGCGGGGCGAAGGGCGCCAGTTCCACACCCCGCTTGCAGTCGATCCCGACCAGGGCGACGGGTTGGCGAGCGAGGCCGGCGACGAGGTGTCGCAGGTACATGGACTTGCCGGACAGCGTGGCGCCGAGGGTGAGTTGGTGCGGCACGGTGCGGTAGTCGCGTACGAACGGAGTGGCATCCTCGCGCAGCGCGACCGGCACCCGGAGAAGGTCCGGGTGGAGCTTGCGCGGCATGCGTACCCGCCGCAGCACGTCGAAGCCGACGAGCCGCAGTTCGACCACGCCCGGCTTGATCGTGGTCACGTAGACGGCGTGGACGCCCCAGGCGTGCCGCAGCCGTTCGGCGGAGGCGGCCACGTCGGCGGGTTCCTGTCCCGGGGCAAGCCGCAGGCGGACCCGCAGCCCCGTCGTGGTCGGCCGGATGATCCCCCGGCGCGGCGGTACGGGGCGGACCTCACGACGAGTGGTGGCCTTGACCGCCAGGACCCGCAGCCGGGAGGGGGCCACGGTCAGCCCGCACGCCTCCATGACGGAGCCGTAGGAGCTGAGCAGCCGGACCGTGGACACCGGTAAGCCGACCGTGGACCAGTAGACGCCGGGGTGTCGCGCCCGGGCGTAGGCGGCCCCACCGCCGAGCGCGGCGACGGGACCACCCACCTCCAGAAGCGTCGCCAGATCGGTCATCAGGCCGTGGCCCCCATGGCGGCCGGGAAGGCGGCCGGAGTGACGGAGGCGGCCCGGAAGGCGATGCCGTGTCGCTGCTGCCCGTTAAACACGCTCTCCCACGGCCGGGCGACCAGGCCCGGCAGGGAGACCGGGGCACCAAGGGCAAGCCCTTCCGACACCCCGCTCTCCGGAACGGTCACCTTGATCAGGGACGACTCCCCCTCCTCGATGTACACGACGCCGATGGTCATCAGCGCCTCACCGCTGACGGCGTCCTTCGCGATCTCGCCCGACTGCCGGTCGCGAACCTTGGGCTCGGGCGCCTCGGTCAGCAGGATCGTCGCGGCCGAGGTCTCCACACGGATGGTGCGCAAGGCTTCTTCCCATCTACTCGTCTAGACAAGGTGCATCCTTCGAACCCGGCGGCACCGGGAACGGGATCACCTTGCCACACAACTTGCCCACTCGTCTATACGAGTATGCGTGTCGGTGTGTACGAGTCCAGGGAAGGGCCCTCGCGCACCGCCGATCAGGTCGCCGGAAGCTGGTAGGAGAGGACGTACGCGTCCGCCGCCATCACCGTGTCGCAGACCTCCACGGCTCGTCCCGCAGTGTCGAAGGCGGTGCGGATCAGGTGGATCACCGGCACACCTGAGGCCAGTTGCAGCGTCTTCACCTCGGACGGTGAAGGCATCCGGGCCCGGATCTCCTCCTCGAAGTGGTCGAGCTGGTGGCCCAGTTCCTCGAGGCGGGCGTAAATGCCGCCGGGGCCCGGGTTGGGTTCGGCGATCTGCGTACCGCGGGCGATGTCGAGCGGGAGATACGACGTGGCGAGCTCGACCGGCCGGCCGTCGAGCAGGTACCGGCGACGCCGGGCGAGCACGCGCCGCACGGACCCGAGCCGGGTGGAGATGTCCTGGCTAGCCTTCTCCTCCTTCACCTCCAGACTGTCCACGGTGGGGTGACTGCCGGCGGCGTCGGCCTCCACGATGAACGCGGACTTCCCCTGCTCGCGATGACGCCGGGCGAACCGGTCGGAGGCGAGGCGGCGCACCGGAGGCCGGGGCCGGACGAAGACACCCCGGCCGTGCTCAGCGTGCACCAGGCCCTCGCCCTGGAGGATCGAGAAGGAGTTCCGGACCGTCATCCGGGAAACCCCGTAGTGCTCGACCAATTCAGCCTCGGAGGGCAGCTTCTCCCCCTCCTTGAATCGCCCACGGTCGATGGCCTCGCGCAGCTGATCGGCGATCTGCCGGAAGACCGCACGATCACTGGTCGGGTCGAGGCCGCCGAGGATGCTCGGTAGAGACGCCATGCGTACTCCTTTAGGTATCTAGACGAGTGGGCGAGTCTTGTTGCTACGGTGGAGAGCCTAGTCAGCCGAGAGGGCCGAGGAACGTGAGCACAGAACGCCCGCACTCCGTGAGCGTCGCCGGGGTCATAGTCGATGACCAAGGCCGGGCCCTCCTGATCAAGCGCCGCGACAACGGTCACTGGGAACCCCCGGGCGGAGTCCTCGAACGCGAGGAGACCATCCCCGAGGCCCTTCAGCGTGAAGTCCTCGAAGAGACCGGCATCAAGATCGAGCTTCCCGCGATCCTGACCGGTGTCTACAAGAACATGACGGGCCTGATCGTCTCCCTCGTCTTCCGCTGCCAGGCGGCCGACGGTACTCCCACCACGGGGGACGAGACCCATGCGTTGCGCTGGGCCACCCGTGAAGAAGTCATCGAACTCGCCGACGAGGCGTACGCGATCCGTGTGCTTGACGCACTCGACGCGGCGTCCCCGCCGGCCGTCCGCGCCCACGACGGCGTGAAACTCGTCTAGCCCGAACCCGCTGCACATGGCGGCCTACCAGCATGAAGGAACTTGTATGCACGAGTATACGAGTAGCGCCCGGGTCTGGGGGCTCAGTTGCCCAGGATTCCCGGAAGAGGTCAGCAGGGCCCGCCGCTGGACCCGCGACATCCTGCGGGGATCGCCGTTGGCCGAGGACGCCGAGCTGATCGTCAGCGAGCTGAGCGCGAACGCGATCCTCCACACGGCCAGCGGCCAGGCATCCGGCACCTTCCATCTGGCCCTCGCGGTCTCCCCGCAGGTCATCACCCTGTCCGTCACGGACGACGGAAGCACCGGCACGGCGCCGAAGGTGACGCACCAGGACCAAGAGGCGGAGCACGGCCGGGGCCTGGGCATGGTCAGCGCGCTCGCTCACCGGGTCGTCGTCCACAACAGCCATGGCGGTCACACGGTCACCGCGGAACTCTTCACCGAGGCCGGCCCGGCAGGAGGACACCCGTGCTAACGTCCGCTCCTTCCGCAGCGCTGAGCACAGGCAGTCGGCCCCTCCCCTACCGATGCCGAGCCGCCGCCTACCCGTTGACCGAGGTCTGTTCCATCCCCTTGGGATCACACGACGCCACGAGTCCACGCCTGGCACTGCGCTGGTTACGCGAGCGCACGCAGCACATCGCCGACCAGCTCGACGCCGCATACGCGCAGCCGGGCCTGCACTGGCTGACGGACGAGGCCGAGCACGAACGGGCCCTCGCCTACCTGACCAGCGGCACGGGGTACCAACTCACTCTCTACGACGAGAACACCCGCTACGTGCTGCTGGCCTACCCGACGGGAGCGACCCCATGAACGGGCCCACCCGCGGCTACTGGTGCGAATGCTGGACCGAGGAAGTCACCGGCACAGGAGGGCCGGCGCGTCTGGCATCGTTCGACGCGTACTCGGCACCCCAGGCAGACCGCTGGGTAGCCATCGCCCTCCGCACCATCTCACCGGCGCTCGACTCCGACGCGTCGGACGAAGCCTGGACGTGGCTGTACGAAGAGCGCACCGAGACCCGCAAAGCTCTAATGCGCTCCGAACCCTGCACGGTGACCATCACCCATGCCGACGTCCGCATCATCTGGACGATCCGGCCAGTGATCTTCCTGCCCCTCGCGCACCGGCTGGACGCCGAACTCCCAGCATGCGCACGAAGCTTCAAGCCCCACCACGCAGACTGAGTTACAACTTTCTCTACTGGTTCAAGGCGGCTCGCTCCGCTCCCCGCGCGCGGCCCGGCCCCCGGCCGGGCCTGCGCTCCTGTCTCCGCCCCGCTCCAGCCCGGCCGGCGCCCGTGCCGCGCTCTAAGCGTTCAGCCGCCTGATGCCAGAGAAGAGGCACGTCGTGGCTGGGGGCTCCGCGGCTTTAGCCACCTCCCCGGTCCGGGTCCCGCGTCGAGCAAGACCAGGGGGCCACTCGTGCACATTGCGGGCAGGTCCAAGACCTGCCCGAGTTGCCAACCAGCGTACGGCCCCCTGATCATGCTCGACCCCAGACCGGGCAGGCCACCGGCCAAACCCGCTCCGCCGACTCTCACCGTCAGTACACGAGGGTTGACTACTGCCGCTGCCGTTGCCAACCGATGCCCCTGGGGGCCATGGCTCCAGTCCTAGCTACCCCATACACCTGCACAGCCGCAGCCGACCTGCAACAATGTGGGCCGAAAAGATCATTCAAGGGGAAGGCCACAAAGTGGCGAAGCTCACGTTGCCGCAGCTTGAACGGCATCTCTTCGGGGCCGCGGACATCCTCCGCGGCAAGATGGATGCCTCAGATTTCAAAGAGTACATCTTTGGGATGCTGTTCCTGAAGCGGGCATCCGACCAGTTCGACGTAATCCGTGGGCAGCTGATCGATAAGTGGGTGGGGCAAGGGAAACCTCGGCAAGAGGCTGAGCGGATGGCCGAAGCTCCTAATTTCTACAGGGGTGAAAGTTTCTACGTCCCCGAGAAGGCCCGCTGGCAGTACATCAAGGATAACTCTCGCAAGAGTGGCGTCGGCAGTCTACTCAACAAGGCGCTGCACGAGCTGGAGCTGGCCAACTCTGCCGCGCTTGAAGGGGTTCTTGAGCACATCGACTTCATGCGCAAGGTCGGCCAGTCGACTATCCCTGATAAGCGTCTGCAGCAGCTCATTGATCACTTCGACCGATATCGGCTGCGCAATGATGACTTCGAGTTCCCCGACCTGCTCGGTGCCGCATACGAGTATTTGATCGGTGAGTTCGCTGACTCGGCGGGCAAGAAGGGCGGGGAGTTCTACACTCCACGTGGCGTTGTCCGGATGATGGTTCGCCTGGTCAAGCCGGAGCCCGGGATGCGTGTCTACGATCCGTGCTCGGGCTCGGGCGGCATGCTGATCCACGCCAAGGAATACATCGAGGAGCGCGGCCAGGATCACCGGGATTTGACCCTGGCTGGTCAGGAGTACAACGGCGGTACCTGGGCTGTATCGAAAATGAACATGATTCTCCACGGCGTCCTCAACGCCAGCCTGGAGAATGACGACAGCCTTGCCAACCCCCTCCACAAGGAGGGCGGCGAACTGATGCGCTTCCACCGGGTACTGACCAATCCGCCATTCTCCCAGAACTACTCCCTCGACGGGATGGAGCATCCCGAGCGGTTCACCTATGGCTTCGCACCGCAGACCGGGAAGAAGGCGGACCTAATGTTCGCCCAACACGTGCTCACCGTGCTGACCCCCGATGGCCTAGGCGCCACGGTCATGCCGCACGGAGTCCTGTTCCGCGGTGGCAAGGAGAAGGAGATCCGTGAGGGCATCATTAAGGACGACCGGCTGGAAGCGGTCATCGGCTTGGCGCCCAACCTCTTCTACGGCACTGGCATCCCCGCCTGTGTCCTGATCCTGCGAGGCACGGAGTCGCGGCCGAAGGAACAGCGCGGCAAGGTACTGTTCATCAACGCCGACCGCGAGTTCACCGCCGGCCGAGCGCAGAACTACCTCGACCCGCAGCACGCCGAGAAGATCGTCTCAGCTTACCGGGAGTACCGCGATATCCCCGGATTCGCCCGCGTCGTGGACATTGCTGAGCTACGAGAGAACGACTTCAACCTCAACATTCGACGTTACGTCGATACCACCCCGCTGCCCGAACCCCAGGACGTTCGCGCCCACCTGCACGGTGGCATCCCCAAGGCAGAGGTGCACGCAAAGGCCAACCTTTTCGAAGCGTTCAACATTGACCCCGCAACGCTGTTTGCCCAGCGGAATGCCGACTACTACGACTTCCTCCCCGAGGGCTGGCAGCGGACTGCCGAACGTCTTCCGGAGCTCGCCAAGCCCGCAGAGGTACAGCTACACGAGGCGTTCTCCAACTGGTGGGGACGGCACAGCAAGCACCTGGTCGAGCTGCCCGACTCCCACATGGTGATGGAAATCCGCGCCGAACTGCTGGATTCGTTCGTCACCGAGCTGCAGCCACTGGGCATGCTGGACCGATTCGAGCTGGCCGGCGTGGTGGCAGCCTGGTGGGGCGAGACGCAGTACGACATCAAAACTCTCGCCCAGCGCAGCTTCGAGGGTGTGGTCGAAGGTTGGATTACCACAATCGAGTCGGCGTTCACGCTGGACGAGGAGGAGTCCGCGTACTGGGACAAGCAGAAGATTGCCGTCGAAAAACGCAAGGCTCGTGACCATCGCGTCGTCCCAGCACTCATTCCAGACTATGTGACCGAGCTGGAGGAGGCCGATGGCCGGTATACCGAACTGAACGCCCAGTATAAGGCGGCCACGGCCAAATCCGATGAGGATGATGAGGAGGAGGCTGAGGAGCCGTCGGGGGCACAGTTGTCGGCCGATGAGCTCAAAAGACTCAAAGCTGATGTTGCTGCCGCCCGCAGGAAGGTCAGCAGGCTGGAAGGTGACTTCATGCCCCGGCTGCGTATGGCAGCCCTGAGCCTGGACGCCGACCAGCGCTGCGACCTAGTCCTCAGTGTTCTTCGCAACCAGCTCGCCACCCGCCTTAACTTCCGCATGGCCGCCACTCGCCGCCTTTTGGAAACGGCCTTCCGTACCTGGGGAGACAAATACGCCGTCACTCTGCGCCAGCTGGAAGACCGGCGTGAAACTGCAGCCAAGCAGATGGAGTCCTACCTGAAGGAGCTGGGGTATGAATAATCTTCCCGAAGGATGGCGACGGGTATCGCTGCGAGAAATCACAGTCGAGCGAATTAGCAAGGTTGGCAGCCTGCACCAAGCGCCCGTTCTCTCTTCGACGAAGCATCACGGCCTTGTCCCTTCAGATGAATACTTCAAAGGACGAAAAATCTATAGTGAAGACATCTCGAACTACAAGGTCGTACACAAGAGCTGGTTCGCGTATGCAACCAACCACCTGGCCGAAGGATCAATCGGCCTCCAGGAATCCTTCGAAATTGCATGCGTAAGTCCAATCTATACGGTTTTTTCTTGCACTGAAGGAATTATTCCCCGATACCTGTTCCGGGTGTTGAAATCACCCGAACTGATCACCGCCTACGGGGTGCATGAGCAAGCTTCCGTCGATAGGCGTGGAGCAGTGCGCTATCACGACTTCGGGCGAATTACAGTTAATCTCCCACCTAAAGAGGAGCAGCTACGAATCGTAAGCATTCTCGACACTCTCGATGACTTGACAGAGGCCACGAAGGCACACATTCAAGGGCTTCAGCGTGTAAAGACTGGGATCTTTAACGAACTGCTTCCGTGGTCTCCAGGGGATGCTGCTCCTGCAAGTTGGAGCCTATCGAGCTTCGAGTCCCTAACGTCGGCACCGATTTGCTACGGAATTGTCCAGGCTGGTCCACATCACCCAGGCGGTGTGCCTGTTGCCATGATTAGAAATTTGGAATCTGGACTTACCGGTGATCTACACAGGACCAACCCCAGCATCGATGCCGGGTATTCTCGCAGCAGAGTCCGGGAAAATGATGTCCTAGTATCAATCAAGGGGACCATCGGCCGAGTTGCCGTAACCCCAAAGGGCTTTACGGGGAATATCAGCAGGGATGTGGCTCGGCTGCGACCTGGAAAACGAGTATCATCGAGTTTTCTGGCGTGGCTGCTTGCAACCCAAGCAGGTCAAAATCTTCTTTCGCAAGCTATCGTTGGAACAACTCGCGCAGAAGTATCTATTGGCGCTCTGCAGAAGCTGGAAATCCCGATGCCGACACTATCGGAACAGCGCCGAATCACGTCAATCGCCAAAGCGATCGAACACCGTATTGAAACGGAAGAGGATCTCGCCGAAAAAATGATTACTCTCAGGCAGGGGCTCACAAAGGACTTGTTGACCGGACAGGTGCGGGCCTCAGAGGCGGAAACCATGCTGGAAGATATTTAAAAGGTGGGCCTTGAGTTAGTGTCTGGCTGGCTCCACACTAGGGGAATTTGTGGGGCATTCTGCAATTGTGTGCGGTTGGAGATAGGGGGAGCACGGTGAACAAGCTGGAGTACACGCTGGTAGAGCGTCCTCTTGTGGAACAGCTCAAGAGGATGGGGTGGATGCATCTCGAGGGCGCTCCGATTAATGCGGTGCTCCCGATCTACCCCTCCCTGTCCGGACGGAACAGCTTCCATGAAGTATTGCTTGAGGGCAAACTGCGGACCGCGCTTCGCCGGATCAACCGGGACCAACACGGTGCGGAATGGCTAGATGACGCTCGGATCGACTCGGTGGTCAATGCCCTATCGCGGATATCCGCGCACAGTCTGCCGGAGGCCAACAAGCAGGCCACCAAGCTGCTGCTCGAGGGGGTACCGGTCGAAGGGACGCCCGACTGGGACGGCGGCAAAACTCAGGTGGTGCACTTCATCGACTGGAAAAACCCATCGACCAACGAGTTCACTGTAGTCAACCAGTTCAGGGTGAATATTCCGGGGGACTATGAGCCGATCGTGCCGGATCTGGTGCTGTTCGTGAATGGCATCCCGCTGGTGGTGATCGAGTGCAAGGAACCCCGGGCCAGCACCCTGGCCAAGGCGGTCGGGCAGCTCCGTAGGTACGCTGAGCAGGTACCGAGCAAGAGCCGCATCGGGAACCAGAAGCTCTTCCATACCGTGCAGCTCACGGTGGTGACCAGCGGCGAGGATGCCAGGCTCGGTACATTCACTGCGGACTATGAGCGCTATGTGCCATGGCGTGACACGTACCCGCTGACCAAGGACGAGCTCGGCGTGCAGCTGGGCAAGGCAGCCAAGCAGCTCAGCCAGCAGGAGATCCTCGTGGCCGGCGTGCTCGACCCAAGCAGGCTGCTGGCGATCGTGCACGACTACGTAACGTTCATGACCACCGATGAGGGCAGGACCGTCAAGGTAGCGCCCCGCTACCAGCAGTTCCGGGCGGTAGAGAAGGCCGTGCACCGGCTGCGCACCGGCAAGACCCGCAGGCAGGACGGGTACGCCGATCGACGCGGTGGCATCGTCTGGCACACCCAGGGTTCGGGCAAGAGCCTCACCATGACGTTCCTGGTCCGCAGGCTGCGCTCCTGCGATGACCTGGCCAACGTCAAGATCGTCGTGGTCACCGACCGTACTCAGCTGCAGGACCAGCTCAGCGCGACCATGCAGCTCAGCGGTGAGAAGGTGGACACCGCGAAGTCGGCGGCCCGCGCCAGGGGCATCCTGGGCCGGCACGGTCCGGGTGTGGTCTTTGTGATGATCCAGAAGAACCAGGACAGTGCCGCTAAGGGCCAAGGACTGACGGCGCGGACCGTGCTGGGCGAGATCAACGCCGATGAGTCGATAGTGGTGCTGATCGACGAAGCACACCGTTCGCACACCGCCTCCCTGGGTGCCAACCTTCGTGAGGCGTTGCCGAACGCGGCGAGGATCGGCTTTACCGGCACGCCGATCATGACGAGGAAAGGACAGCGCAAGACCAGCATCGAGCTGTTCGGTCCGTTCATCGACAAGTACCGGCTCAGAGAGGCCGAAGAGGACGGCGTGATCGTGCCGATCCTGTACGAAGGGATCAAGGTCAGGGGCGCTGTCCGGGACGGGCAGGACCTGGATGAAATCTTCGAGGACGAGTTCGAGGACCTCACCGAGGAAGAGCGTGAGCAGCTCCAGCGGCGCTGGGCAACCAAGGGCCAGGTGTCTGCTGCACAGCAGCTCATCGACGTCAAGGCCAAGCACATGCTGCGGCACTACGTGGACAAGGTGCTAGCCGACGGATTCAAGGCGCAGTTGGTGGCGCACGACCGGGACGCTACCCTGCGCTACCGAGAGGCGCTCATGGACGCCCGCGACGAGCTCGTGGCCACCGTGGAGAAACTCTCCGAAGCCACGCTCCGCAGGCCAATCGAGGAACTGCGGCTCACACAGGCGCGGCTGGTAAAGGCCCACTCGCATCTGAACCTGCTCAAGAGGATGGAGTTCGTTCCGGTGATCTCCAAGGGGGACGCCGAGGACGAGCACCGGTATGCCGAGTGGACCGACGAGGCCAAGCAGAAGGCCTGGATTAACGGCTTCACCCGGCCCTTCGGGGAGAACGACATCGGCTTCATCATCGTGAAGTCGATGCTGCTTACTGGCTTCGACGCCCCGATCGAGCAGGTCATGTACCTGGACCGGAAGCTAGCTGAGCACGACCTGCTGCAGGCGGTGGCCCGGGTCAACCGCACTGCCGACCGCAAGGAGTGTGGCTGGGTCGTCGACTACCGTGGTGTGGCGCAGAACCTGGTAGAAGCACTGCGGATTTTCGCTTCCGAGGACTTCGACGCCGATGACAGTGCCGATGTGTCAGAGGCGCTGCGGGATGCTCACACTGAGATTAATAGGCTGGAGCCTCAACGCCAGCGGCTGCGGATGATGTTCCGCAATCCGGAGGACATCGAGCGGTGCGTGCAGGAGCTGGTCGACCCTGAACTGCGGGACCGCTTCAATGTCGAGCTTGCCCGGTTCGCTAAAACCGTCAACACCGTACTGCCTGACCCGGCAGCGAAACCGTACCTGCCGGATCTGAAGCGGTTCATGGTCATTAAGGTCACCGCGACGCGACGCTACCGGGTCGATGATGGCGAGTTCGACCCTGGAGCCTATGGGGCGAAGATCCGAGCGCTGATCGATGAACACATTACCTCGCTTGGTATTGAACAGCAGCTTCCGCCGATCGCACTAACCGCATCGAATTTCGCCGAGCGGGTCGAGGCGATGACTGGCGGTTCTCGAGCGAAGGCCAGCGAGATGGAACACGCTATCCGGCACCACATCACCGTGCACCGCGGTGAGGACCCAGCACGTTACCAGCTACTCAGTGAGCGGCTAGAGAAGATACTGACCGAGCTGAAGGATGACTGGGACCAGCAGGTGCTCGCCCTGCGTGACCTGATCATCGAGGTCACGCAGGAACATCAGGAGAACCCGCACGGCCTCAGCGAGGTGGAGACCAGGCTGTATGGCCTGATTCTGAGCGAGCTGGCTACCTCCGCCGAGGAGGCACAGGATCAGCGATACGCCGAAATCGCCCGAGAGGTCCACCAAGTGGCGGCGCAGACCATCCACCGTCGCGACTTTTGGATGAAGCGAGTGGACCAGGAAGATTTCCGACTCGGCATCTTTAACCTTCTGTATCAACGTGAACTGGGTGATTACCGGGCGCTTGATCAGCTCGCTGGCAAGCTCCTAGAGGTGATTAAGCACAACCGGCAACGCATCCCTCGGAAGTGAGCCTGGCATGCTGGTGACCGTGAGTGATTTTTCCGGAGTGTTGCGCGTCGGTGATCTTGAGGTCGTCGTGTCAGTCAGTGATCGCCGCAAGAGCGTGCGCCTCACCGTCGAGCGAGATGCCTCGGTCACCGCGGTTACCCCGCCGCAGGTCTCGCGAGACGAGCTGGTCAAGATAGTTGAGGCTAAGCGTGCCTGGCTGTATAGCAAGCTCGCCGAGCACCGAGAGCTCGGCCCGGTCAGGCCTGCCAGGGAGTATGTGGCCGGGGAGGGTTTCCCCTACCTTGGCCGGTCCTACCGGCTGCGGATTGTTGGCTCAGGAAACGAGGTGCGGCTGATCCGCGGCCGTTTGGAGCTACACAAGGGCGGCGGTGCCCGCGAGCTTGTCCACTGGTACTGCCGGGTGGGCGAGCCCTGGTTGAAGCGCCGCATCGGACCTTGGGCTTCCCGGATGGGCCTGGAGGTGACCGGCCTACGAGTGCAATCACTAGGCTATCGATGGGGTTCTTGTTCCCATGATGGACGGGTCAACATCCACTGGGCCACCATGCAACTGCCACCCACTTTGATTGACTACGTGCTCGTACACGAGTTGGCCCACCTGCGGCAGCGCGACCATAGCAAGGATTTCTGGCGACTGGTCGAGCAAACAATGCCTGATTATGAGGACCGTCGAGAACGCCTCCGCCATCTCGGACCCGACCTTTGGATGCCTGATCAAGGACGATGACGGGATGCGCGATCCGAGACGCGGCAGCGTGCCCACTGATCTGGTGGACCAGTCGTGGACGAGGGCACCCTGAACACGCCGTCGGGTGCCTCTGACCAGTACAGAGGCAGATGACTTAAGCGCCCTCCGGAGCCGTGTGCGCAGGTTCGAATCCTGCCGGGGGCACCCATATGAGGTGCCCAGAGACCCCGCCGTCAGCGACTAGCTGAGGACAGGGTCTTCGCGTGTGTGCGGGCTGGGTGGCGATCGGGGCGACGGGCCGCTTCCGCATGGCGGCTGCTGGTCGCCGTCGCCGGTGGGCTGGCCGTTCATGTCCTCGCCGGGTCGGCGGGGGTCGTGTTCCAGGCATAGGTCCGGCCTTGCGGCGTCTGGTGGGGTGAGCAGCGGCGCCCGCAGAGCTTTGTCACTTTCGCCCCATGTGCACCGTTGTTCTACCGTGGAGAGGAACGGAAGCACGCTGCTCACCCCCTCACCCCCATCGAGGTGACGGTCATGACGGAGACCACTCAGCGCAGGCAGCAGGACGGGGCCTCGGCATCGCAGGGGCACACGGGTGCTCCCGAGACCCGGGGCAGCACAACCATCGCCGATCCGGTCGTCGCGAAGATCGCCGGGATGGCCGCCCGGGAAGTACCGGAGGTGCATCACCTGGGTGGCGGGATGACCCGGGCCATCGGTGCTGTGCGCCAGCGTGTGCCGGGCACCGGTTCCGGCAGTGGCGTCACGCAGGGCGTGAAGGTGGAGGTCGGGGAGCGTCAGGCCGCCGTCGATCTCAACGTGGTCGTCGAGTACGGCGCCTCCATCGCCGACACGGCCGCCGACATCCGGAGCAACGTCATCAACGCCGTGGAGCGGATGACGGGCTTGGAGGTCGTGGAGGTCAACATCGCCGTCGACGACGTCCATCTGCCGGACGAGCCGGAGGACGAGGGCGAGGAGCCCGAGTCCGGGCAGGGGAGCAGGCGCGTGGCCTGAGCACTTGTGGCCTGAGAGCTTGTGACCGAGGGCTTGTGGCCTGAGCACTTGTGACCTGAGGGCCTGTGGCCTTAGGGCTGCTTGTGGCCTTAGGGCTGTCGTCTCAGGACACCGACGGTGGCGCGCCGGGGGCGGCGGTGATGCGGGTGTGTTCGCCGTGCGGGCAGTGGACGGTGCGGTCGCCGAGGCCGAGTCGGTCGGCCTCGGCGAGGAAGGCGGACAGCGGTGAGCGCATGACCGTGTAGTCGCCGTAGTGCACCGGCAGGATCAGGCGGGGGCGCAGGCGGCGGGCCAGTTCCGCGCCCTGGGCGCCGTCCATGGTGACGACGAAGCCGCCGGGGAGTGTGGTGCCGCCCAGGTGGAGGACGGCCAGGTCGGCGGAGGGGAAGTGGCGGGTGATCTCGTCCAGGCCGTCGTGGAGCACGGTGTCGCCCGAGACGTAGAGGCGCAGGCGGGGCGGGCCGGCGGTGGGGCCGAACTCCAGCATGCTTCCCATGACCGGCGGCAGCAGCCCGCGCAGTGCCGGGTGGCCGGCGTGGCGGCCCGGCAGGGCGGTCACGGTGACCTGGGCTCCGCCGCGTTCGAGGGTGAGGGACGTCCAGGTGCGCAGGCCGGCCGTGCGGGGGAAGCGGTGCAGGACGCGCAGGCGGCGGGCCGCGTGCGGGGTGGTGAGGATCGGCACCGTGTGGTCCAGGTGCCTGCGGGCCCGGCGGTCCCAGTGGTCGCCGTGCAGGTGGGAGAGCACGATCCCGTCGAGGCGGGGCAGTTCGTGCACGTCGAGGGCCGGTTCGGTGAGACGGCGGCTCAGCAGGCCGTAGCCGAGGTAGGCGTACTGGCCCCGGTGGAGGAAGTTCGGGTCGGTGAGCAGGGTGAGCGGGCCGTACGTCAGCAGCACCGTCGCGTTGCCGATGAAGTGGACGTCGAGGGTGTCGCCGTCGGTGGCACCCTCGCCCGCGGTGTCGGCGACGGTCGTGTCCTCGCCGGTCGTCGTCCCCTCTTGGGCGGAGTGGGGCGGGTCCGTGGGCTCGTCCGTGGGGCGTGGCATGGCGCTCTCCCGTCTCCCCCTGGGGCGGAGTACCCGTGCCGAAGCCGGCCAGTCCGCGCGGGGCGCGTGCGCGGACCGGCGTGCCTCAGGCCGAGCGTTTGCGGGGCGTCGACTTCTTCGCCGGTGTCTTCTTCGCCGTGCTCTTCGCCGCCGTCTTCTTCGCGCCCTGGGCCGACTTGGCCGTCGACTTCTTCGACGAGGCCGTCGTCTTCTTGGCGGCGGTCTTCTTCGCCGTGGACGTCGACTTCTTGCCGCCGGTCTCCTTGGGCGCCGCGCGGGACGTCTTGCGCGGCAGCGGCTTGACCTCGGCGTGGTCCCCGGCCTCCTCGCCGCGGGACTCGCGGGCCGCGCGGACGCTGTTCTCCAGGGCCGCCATCAGGTCCAGGACCTTGCCGCCGGCCGCGGGCTCGGGCGCCTGGGGCGGTGCCTCGCCGGCGGCCTTCGCGGCGATGACCTCCTCGACGGCCTCGCGGTACTCGTCGTGCAGGTCCTCCAGGTCGACCTCGCCCAGGGTGTCCATCAGCGCGTCGGCGAGGTCCAGCTCCTTGTCGCGGACCGTGACGTTCGTGTCGGGGGCGAGTCCCTCCGGGGCGCGGACCTCGTCCGGCCAGAGCAGGCCGTGCATCGCGATCGCGTCGCCGACCACCCGGAGCATGCCCAGCCGCTCCCGGCCGCGCAGGGCGAACTTGGCGATCGCCACCTTGTTGCTGCGCTTGAGCGCCTCGCGCAGCAGGGTGTACGGCTTGGCCGCCGGGGCGCCACTCGCCTGGAGGTAGTACGCGGCGTCCATCTGGAGGGGGTCGATCCGGTCGGACGGCACGAAGGCGACGATCTCGATCGTCTTGGCCGTCGGGATCGGCAGGCTGGACAGGTCCTCCTCGGTGATCGGGATGATCGTGCCGTCCGCGTCCTCGTATCCCTTGCCGATCTCCCCCTGGGTGACCTCGCGGTCCTCCAGTTCGCAGAATTTGCGGTAGCGGATGCGGCCGCCGTCCTCGGTGTGGATCTGGCGGAAGGAGATCGAGTGGCTCTCGGTGGCGTTCACCAGCTTGATCGGAATGCTGACCAGGCCGAACGAGATGGCGCCGTTCCATATGGATCTCACGTGCAGCACCCTTCCGGTCACGCTCGGGAGTGTTTGTCACGGTTTGCGTGGGATTCTTATCGTATGGCGCCTATCACAGAGGTGGAGGGGCGACGGCTCGCGCTGAGCAATCTGGAGAAGGTGCTGTATCCCGCCGACGGCTTCACCAAGGGCGAGGTGCTGCACTACTACGCGACCGTGGCCGACGTCCTGCTGCCGCATCTGCGGGACCGGGCGGTGTCCTTCCTGCGGTATCCGGACGGGCCGGACGGGCAGGTGTTCTTCACGAAGAACGTGCCGCCGGGTACGCCCGACTGGGTCACGACCGCCGAGGTGCCGCGGGTGGAGGGGCCCTCGCGGATGGTGCTGGTGCAGGATCTGCCGAGCCTGATGTGGGCGGCCAATCAGGTGGCGGAGTTCCACACCCACCAGTGGCTGGTCGGGACGCCTGACGAGGCCGACCGGATCGTCTTCGACCTCGATCCGGGGGCGCCGGCGAGCATCGTGCAGTGCTGCGAGGTCGCGCTGTGGCTGCGGGAGCGACTGGCGCGGGACGGCATCGAGGTCTATGGCAAGACCTCCGGCTCGAAGGGGCTGCATCTGCTCGCGGCCGTGCGCGGGGCCTCCTCGGAGCGGGTGTCCGAGTACGCCAAGGAGCTGGCCGTGGAGGCCGAGAAGGCCATGCCGCGGCTGGCGCTCCACCGGATGACCAGGAGCCTGCGCCCCGGGAAGGTCTTCGTCGACTGGAGCCAGAACGCCGCCCGCAAGACGACGGCGGCGCCGTACACCCTGCGGGCCCGTGCGGAGCCGACCGTCTCGGCGCCGGTGACCTGGGAGGAGATCGAGGAGTGCCGGGCGCCGGGTCGGCTGGACTTCCACGCGCGGGACATCGCGCCGAGGGTGCAGGACTTCGGGGACCTGCTGGCGCCGCTGCTCGACGGGGAGCGGGCCGGGGAGCTGCCGTAGCAGGTGCGGTGTGCGGGGCTCGGAGCCGCCGCCTGCCGTGGTCCGTCCGGCCCGGACAGGCGCCAGCCGGTGGAGGCCCCATGGCCCCGGCGGGCCCGGCGGACCCTGTGTGCCCGGCGGACCCGGTGGGCCTGCGACCCGGTGGGCGGGCGGACCTGGCGAGCCCTGCGAACCCGATGGGCCGGCGGACCTGGCCAGCCCTGCAGACCCGATGAGCGTGCGGACCTGGCGACCCCTGCGGACCCGGTGGGCCGGTGGACCTGGCCAGCCCTGGTGGCCCCCGCCCGGACCTCTCCCTCAGACCCTCCCCCACGTGTTCCGGTCCCTGGCCATCGCATGGAGGGCCTCCACGTCCGCCGGTTTCAGGACGCCGCCCTGATGGGACAGGGCGTCCAGCTGCGCGTCGGTCAGGACGCGGACCTCGCGAGGAGCCGTGGGGACGGTCACCGCCGCCGGGTCCACCAGGGCGAGGACCGGGCGGACCTCGGCCGTCAGGGCGTAGGAGGCCCGGTCGGCGGCGGCGCGGACGGCGCGCAGCAGGGGGTGGGGGTCGCGGCGGCCCACGGTGACCATGGGGTCGGCGACGGTCACGCGGTGCCTGCGGGCGTGCAGCGTGTGCAGCGCGAACAGGCCGCCGGGGCCGATCAGCAGATGGTGGATGCGGTCGCCGCCGGGGAGCGGCACCGAGTGCAGGGCGTGCCAGCCGGCGCCGTCCAGCCGGTCCAGTGCCTCCCCGATCGTCTGCTCCGCCTCCAGGGCCCGGCGGCGCGGGTCGGGCCGCAGCCTGCGCGCCGGGCCGGGGTCTCGGTCGAGGGCGACGAGCAGGGCCTCCCCGGGACGGTTGGGAGCCAGGTCGTCGTCGGGGTGGAGGGTGAGGCGGGCCAGTTCGGCCGGGGTGGGGACGGGGGGCGGGCCGACCGTCACGGGGCCGGTGATGAAGGGGCGGAGGGCCCTCATGACGTCGTCCTCGCGGTCCGCGCCGAGCAGGTTGACCCGGGCCGCCTCACGGTCGTACCAGGCGATGTTCCTGCCGTCCGGGAGGCTGACGTACAGCCGCTCACGGCCGTGCCGCCAGGTCGGTACGACGCGCAGTCCGTCCATGCAGCATCACCCCCGACCATGGGAACAGGCGGGGTGCTGCCGGTGCAAGAACCCGGATACCGTGGGGAGGAGTCGGGCCTGCCGGCGGATCGGCCGCCGGGAGGACGCCGTGCCTGGTCGACGCCGCGCGGGCCCTCGGGCGGTGAGGGTGGGGAGGCGCCGTTGCGTACCCGCAGTGAACCCGATGTGCCGACTCCCCGGAGTCCGTGGAACGAGATCGTCCCCGGGCTGTGGATGGGTGGTCACGAGTACACCGTGTCCCAGGGCCATCCGGAGTTCGCCGTCGTACGGGACGAGTTCGACCTGGTGCAGACGCTGCTGCGGCTGCCGGGGCACGGGCCGGACCCGGGCGTCCCGCACCACGTCTGGCCGATCCCCGACGGGCCGCTGGACGGCACACAGCTGGCCGGGGTGATCCGGCTCGCGGAGGCCGCGTGCGAGGCGCTGGACGCGGGCCGTACGGTCCTGGTCCGCTGCTTCCACGGCTACAACCGCTCGGGGCTGGTCGTCGCGCACGCGCTGATGCGCCGGGGCAGCTCCGCCGAGGCGGCGATCCGGCTGATCCGGGCCCGCCGCTCGCCCTGGGCGCTGCACAACGACCTGTTCGTCGCGTACCTGCGGGCGGGGCTGGCCACGGCCCGGCTGCTGGAGGAACTGACCGAGTAGCACGGCACGGGGCGCCCGCGCGTCCCCCTCGCGCGCAAATGGGACTTCCCCGCGAATAAGGTGTACGCGGCCGACGGTCCTGTCCGCCACGTGAGGAACCGTGAACCGTAGGAGTGCAGTGCCCCGCAGTCGCCCCCGTAGCCGACCCGGCCCGCGTGAGCGCCGCCTCGGCCGGGCCGTCCGCCGGGCCGTCGCCGGGGTGCTGGTGCTGGCGGCCGCCGCGGGCTGCGGGAACGCCGGGGAGCTGGAGGGCGCGGGGCCGACCCCGACGGCGGTGGGTCCGGCGCGGCTCTGGCCGGAGCTGACCCCGGCGTCGAGTCCGGCCTTCGAGATCGGCGAGGTGAACACGGAACCGGTCAAGGGCGTCCGCGTCCCCGCCGACGGTGACATCCGCCGGGTGGACCCGGTCCGGATCGTCCAAGCCGAGATCGACGCGAACCCCGGCGACTACGCCGGTGACAAGGCGCCCTACCGTGACACCGACCGCCGGATGGCCGACTGCGCCGCCGGCCCGGGGCGCGGGAAGTGTCCCGTTCTGCGGCCGTACTACCGGGACCTGACCGGTGACGGGCGCGACGACCTGACGCTGGGCTTCCGGCTGCTGCCCGGCAAGACCACGGCCGTGCGCGTCTACACCGTCGACCAGCGCCGGCTCATGCAGGTGATGGCGTGGGAGGACGCGCTCAGCGGTGTGGAGCTGGCGGGGCGTTCCCTGGTCATCCGGTCGCCGTCGGAGGTCGCGGGCTACGAGTACCGCCTGCAGTGGACCTGGGACCGGGACCAGCGGGCCATGCTCCTCACCCACGACGAGATGCTGCGCACCGGCCCGCGGGGGCACTCCCGGCGCCCGTCCGCCTCGCGCTCCGCCTCGCCGTCCGTCTCGCCCTCCACCTCGCCGTCCCCGTCGGTGTCGCCCTCCGCGAGCGGCGGATGAGAGCCGTGCTGCCCCGGTGGTCCGGGACGCTCGCCGTGAAGGCCGCCGTCTTCATCACGGTGATGTGCTGTGCGCTCGCCGCCCTGCTCGGCGTCCTGGTGCACGTGCAGGTGACCAACCAGACGGTCGACCAGGCCCGTGAGCAGGCGTTGCAGCGGCTGGCGCAGGCGACCGAGCGGTACGAGGCCGGGGATGCGCTGCGGCGGGACGCCGGGGTGGACCCGCCGGGGCTGCCGGGGTCCCTGCGGGAGCTGGCGGTCGCCGGGGACCGGGGCACGATGGTCGCCGACCGGGAGGGGCGTCCCGTGATGTGGGCGGCGGGGCCCGTGGACGGCGGCCGGGCCCTGGCGGTGGCGGTCGACTACGGGCAGCAGGCGCGCACCATCGACGGTCTGGACCGGGCGATCCTGTGGTCGTCGGGGCTGGCGATCGGGGCGACGCTGCTGGTCGGCTCGTTCGCGGTGACGCGGGTGACGCGGCGGCTGCACACCACGGCGCTGGTGGCCCGGCGGATCAGCGCGGGCGATCTGGACGCCCGCGTGAACGACCCCCGCACCCGTCCCCGCCCGGAACCGAGGGACCGGGCGCACCCGGACGATCGGACGCACCCGAAGGACCCGGCTCGCGCGAAGGACCCGGCTCGCGCGCAGGACCCGGCTCGCGCGCAGGACCCGCGGCGCCCGAAGAACCCCGCTCGCGCGAAGGACCCGCGGCGCTGGAAGAAGACCCCGGTTCGCACGAACGATCCGGCCCGGGCGACGGACCCCCCGAAAGACCCCCCTCGCCCCAGGGTCTCCGCCCGTCCGCCGGACGAGGTGGCCGCGGTCGCCGCCGCGCTGGACTCCATGGCGGCGTCGCTGCAGGGCAAGCTGCTCGCCGAGCAGCGGTTCACGGCCGACGTCGCGCACGAGCTGCGCACCCCGCTCACCGGACTGCACGCGGCGGCCGAGCTGCTGCCCCCGGGCCGGCCGACGGAGCTGGTGCGTGACCGGGTGGCGGCGCTGCGCACGCTCACCGAGGACCTGCTGGAGATCTCCCGGCTGGACACCGGGCGGGAGCGGCTGGAGCTGGACACCGAGCGCCTTGGTCCGCTGGCCGAGCGGGTGGTGCGCGCGTCGGGGAGCGGCACGCGGGTCGTCGTCGTACGGGACGTGGCCGTGGAGACGGACCGGCGGCGGCTGGAGCGGGTGCTGGGGAACCTGGTGGCGAACGCGCACAAGCACGGTCGGGGGCCGGTGGTGCTGACCGTGGACGGTCCGGTGGTCACCGTCCGGGACCACGGGGACGGCTTCCCGGAGTACCTGGTGGCGCACGGGCCGCAGCGGTTCCGTACCGAGGGCGGCGCCCGGGGGCACGGGCTCGGGCTGACGATCGCGCTGGGGCAGGCGGAGGTGCTGGGGGCGCGGCTGGAGTTCGCGAACGCCCCGGACGGCGGCGCGGTGGCGACGCTCGAACTGCCGGTGGACTGAGCCCGGCCGCGCCTCCTTCGGCCCACTGTGAGGGGCGCCCCCGCCAGGCCGCTCCTAATGTGGCGAATAGTCAGCTTCGCCACTTTCGCCCCCACATGGAGGTAACCCCATGGCCCTGCGCTCCCGCCTCTGCATAGTCACCGCCGCCGCCTTCCTCGCCGCCGCGGCCGCCGTCACGCCCGCCGCCGCCGCGCACGACGACTGGGACGTGACCGGTGGCACCGGCGGAAACGGCGGCAACCACCACCACGACCCCACCGGCGGCAACGGCGGCGACCACCACGGCAAGCACCTCTACAAGGGCGTCGTCACCGCGAACACGCTGGCGCTGCGCAGCGCGCCGAACCGCGGTTCGCAGGTCATCCGGTACGCCCACAAGGGCGAGGTCGTCTCGATCTTCTGCAAGACCGGCGGCGAGACCGTGAAGGGCAACCCGCTCTGGTACCTCCTCACCGACGGCACCTGGGCCTGGGGCGCGGCCCGGTACATCGACAACATCGGTCCCGCGCCACGCTGGTGCTGACACTCCGTCAGCCAAAGGCACACAAGACGCACTGTTTGGGTAGGTTCCGGACATGAGCAAGGCCGGAATCACCGTGGCGACGGCGGACCCGCCCGCGCCCGCCGTCCGCCGTCTCCCCCGGCGCCGGGGCGTCGAACTCGCCCTCATCGTCCTGGCCGTACTGCTGTCCGTGTACGGCTACTGCGCCGTGGGCCTGGCCCGGCACGGGACGCTGCCGCCCGGTGCGGCAGGCTACGGCGCCGGGCTCGGCGTGCTGGCGCTGCTGGCCCATCTGGCCGTGCGCCTGCGGGCCCCCTGTGCCGATCCGCTCCTGCTGCCCATCGGCGTGCTGCTCAACGGTCTCGGCCTGGTCCTCATCTACCGGCTCGACCTGGAGACCCCGGGCGACCGGGCGGCACCGGCACAGCTGGTGTGGTCGACGCTGGGGGTGGCCCTGTTCATCCTGGTCGTGCTGCTGCTGCGCGACCACCGGGTCCTGCAGCGCTACACCTACGTGTGCGTCGTCGCCGCGCTGGTGCTGCTGACCCTGCCGATCCTGTTCCCGGCGGTGAACGGGGCCCGCATCTGGATCCGGGTCGCCGGGTTCTCCATCCAGCCGGGCGAGTTCGCGAAGGTGCTGCTGGCGGTGTTCTTCGCCGCGTACCTGGCCGCGAACCGCAACGCCCTGGCCTACACCGGCCGCCGCGTCTGGCGGCTCCAGCTGCCCACCGGCCGGGTCCTCGGCCCGATCGTCGCCGTCTGGCTGGTGAGCGTGGGCGTGCTGGTCCTGGAACGCGACCTCGGCACCTCGCTGCTCTTCTTCGGCCTGTTCGTGGTCCTGCTCTACGTGGCCACCGGCCGCACCGGCTGGATCGCGGTGGGGCTGCTGCTGGCGGCGCTGGGCGCGGTCGCGGTCGGACGGCTGGAGCCGCACGTGCACGGCAGGATCGAGACGTGGCTGCATCCCTTCGCCTCCATCGAGGCGGGCGAGGGCGCGAACCAGCTGGCGCAGTCGCTGTTCGCCTTCGCGGAGGGCGGCCTGCTCGGCACGGGCCTGGGCCTGGGCCATTCCGTCCTCATCGGCTTCGCCGTGAAGTCCGACTTCATCCTGGCCACGGCGGGCGAGGAGCTGGGCCTGGCCGGTCTGTCCGCGGTCTTCCTGCTGTACGGCCTGCTGGTGGAGCGCGGCTTCCGGGCGGGTCTGGACCTGCGCGAGCCGTTCGGCCGGCTGCTCGCCGTCGGGCTCGCCTCGCTCGTGGCGCTCCAGGTGTTCGTGATCGCGGGCGGGGTGACCGGGCTGATCCCGCTGACGGGCATGGCGATGCCGTTCCTGGCCCAGGGCGGCTCGTCGGTGGTGACCAACTGGGCGATCGTGGCGCTGCTGCTCCGGGTGAGCGACTCGGCCCGGCGGCAGTACGACGGGCAGGACCCCCGGTGACCCGGCACATCCGGCACGCAGGTGTCTTCTGCGCCCTGCTGCTGGTGGCCCTGCTGGTGAACGCGGCCCGCGTCCAGGTCGTCCAGGCCCCCGAGTACGACCGCAACCCGGCCAACCGGCGTCCGGACATCAGCCGTTGGGAGCGGCCGCGCGGAGACATCCTGGTCGGCGGCCGGCCGGTCACCGGCTCGAAGGACACCCGCGAGCACCTGCGCTACGAACGCACCTACGCCGACGGCCCGTTGTACGCCCCGGTCACCGGCTTCGCCTCCCAGCTGTACGGCACGACGCTGCTGGAGGACGCCGAGGACGGGGTGCTGTCCGGTTCGGACCCGATGCTCGCGCCGTTCCCGCTGTGGAACGACTTCACGCGGGCGCGCAGCTCCGGCGGCCATGTCGTGACGACGCTCGACCCGGCCGCGCAGCGGGCGGCGTTCAAGGGGCTCGCGGGCCTCAAGGGCGCGGTCGCGGCGGTGGAACCGGCGACCGGCCGGATCCTCGCCCTGGTCTCCGCCCCTTCCTACGACCCCCAGCCGCTGTCCGGGAACGGGACGGCCGCGGCCCGGGCCTGGGCGCGGCTCACCGCGGACGAGGACCGTCCGATGCTCAACCGGGCGGCGCGGCAGACGTATCCGCCGGGCTCCACCTTCAAGGTCGTCACAGCGGCCGCCGCCCTGGACGCCGGGGTGGTCACGGACCTCGACGCGCCGACCGACTCCCCCGACCCGTACACGCTGCCCGGGACACGGACCCGGCTGAAGAACGCGTCCCGGGGCTGCGCGGACGCCTCCGTGCGCAAGGCGTTCACCCTCTCCTGCAACACCGTGTTCGCCAAGCTCGGCGTGCGGGTGGGGCTGCGGGACATGACGGCCACGGCACACGCCTTCGGCTTCAACAACGGTGAGCTGGCGATCCCCTTCCCGGTGGCCCGCTCCACCTTCGACACCACGCTCGACCGGGCGCAGCTGGCCCTGTCGTCGATCGGGCAGTACAACACCCGCGCCACGCCCCTGCAGATGGCGATGGTGGCGGCGGCCGTGGCCAACGGCGGCCAGGTGCGCGAGCCCTATCTGGTGGAGCGCACCACCCGGCCGGGCGGGAGCGTCCTCGCGACCGCCGGCTCGCGCGGGGTGCGCCAGGCCATGTACCCCTCGACCGCGGCGCGGCTGCGCGGTCTGATGCGGGAGGTCGTGGAGGAGGGCACCGGCCGCCGGGCCGCGATCCGCGGGGCGAAGGTCGGCGGCAAGACCGGCACCGCGCAGCACGGCCTCGGCAACTCGGGGATGCCGTACGCCTGGTTCGTCTCCTGGGCACAGGGGCCCCGGGACCTGACGCCGGGCGTGGCGGTCGCGGTCGTCGTGGAGGACGCGGAGGAGGAGCGCCGGGACATCAGCGGCGGCGGGGACGCCGCACCGATCGCGCGGGCGGTGATGGAGGCGGTGCTGAAGTCACGCGACCGCGCGCCCGGTTCCTGACGTCGCGCATCCGACTCGTGGCCCGCGCACCCGGTCCCTGGCCCGCGCACCCGGCTCGGGGACGGCGGCGGCCCGCTCAGCCGTCGGTGCCCCGCCCGGCTTCGATGGCGTCGCGCACCTCGGCCACCCGCTCCCGCTCCTCCGCCGCGAACCGCTCGGCGTCCAGCTTCTCGGCGATCTCCTCGTCCTGGGACATGAGCAGGTCCAGGTCGGAATCGCCCATCTCCAGCACGCCCATGTCGACGTAGGCCCGCTGCAGGCGCGCGCCCCACAGGCCGATGTCCTTCACGCAGGGCACGATGCGGCTGAACAGCAGTCTGCGGAACAGGGCGAGGAACTCGGACTGCTCGCTGCAGGCCTCCGCCTCGGCCCTCGGGATGCCGAAGTTCTCCAGCACCTCCACGCCCCGCAGCCGGTCGCGCATCAGGTGGCAGCCCTCGACGACGAACTCCTCGCGCTCGCGCAGCTCGGCGTCCGTGAGCTGCCGGTAGTAGTCCCGCAGGGCCATCCTCCCGAAGGCCACGTGCCGGGCCTCGTCCTGCATCACATAGGCGAGGATCTGCTTCGGCAGCGGCTTGTCCGTGGTGTCCCTGATCATGCCGAACGCGGCCAGGGCCAGGCCCTCGATCAGCACCTGCATGCCCAGGTACGGCATGTCCCAGCGCGAGTCCCGCAAGGTGTCGCCCAGCAGCGACTGGAGGCTGTCGTTGATCGGGTACAGCATGCCGATCTTCTCGTGCAGGAATCGGCCGTAGATCTCGGCGTGCCGGGCCTCGTCCATGGTCTGGGTCGCCGAGTAGAACTTCGCGTCCAGGTCGGGCGCGGACTCCACGATGCGGGCGGCGCAGATCATCGCGCCCTGCTCGCCGTGGAGGAACTGGCTGAACTGCCAGGAGGCGTAGTGCCGCCGCAGTTCCCCCTTGTCCTTCTCGGTCATCCTGGCCCAATGGCGGGTGCCGTACAGGGACATCGCCTCGTCCGGGGTGCCCAGCGGGTCGCAGGGGTCGACCTCCAGCTCCCAGTCGATCCGCCTCTGCCCGTCCCACTGTTTGTCCTTGCCCTTCTGGTAGAGGGCCAGGAGGCGGTCGCGGCCGTCGTCGTACTCCCAGGTGAAGCGGGCCGCGCCGGTCGCCGGGACCTGCCAGGCGGGTTCTTCCGATTCCATGGCGTACTGGTCGAAGCTCGGCATGTCCCGCAGGCTCACACGAAGTAGACGCCGGGTCAACAAGTCGCGCACGAGGGATTGACGGCGTTGCTGACAGGCAGTCTCATAAAAGGGACGGTGACGTGTGCACAACGAGGTGGGCAGCGATGACGACCCTGACGGAAGCCGACGCGCTCGACGGCCTGCGCGACGCCCTGGGCCTGCTGAAGGACCGGGAGCAGGTGGCCCAGCGGCTGCTCGACTCCTCCGCCAAGCACTCCTTCGACCCGGACGAGGAGCTGGACTGGGACGCGCCCTTCGAGGAGGGCAAGTGGTTCTGGCCCCCGGAGCTGGTCTCGCTCTACGACACGCCGTTGTGGAAGCGCATGGGCGAGGAGCAGCGCATCCTCCTGTCCCAGCACGAGGCGGCCGCCCTGGCCTCCCTGGGCATCTGGTTCGAGATCATCCTCATGCAGCTGCTGGTCCGGCACATCTACGACAAGGCGGCGACCAGCGCACACGTCCGCTACGCCCTCACCGAGATCGAGGACGAGTGCCGCCACTCCAAGATGTTCGCCCGGCTGATCTCCCACGGCGACACGCCCTGGTACCCGGTCAGCCGGGTCCACCAGCAGCTGGGCCGCCTGTTCAAGACCATCTCCACCACGCCCGGTTCCTTCACGGCGACCCTGCTCGGTGAGGAGGTCCTCGACTGGATGCAGCGCCTGACGTTCCCGGACGAGCGCGTCCAGACCCTGGTCCGTGGCGTCACCCGCATCCATGTCGTCGAGGAGGCCCGCCACGTCCGCTACGCCCGCGAGGAGCTCCGCCGCCAGATGGTGACGGCCCCCAAGTGGTCCCAGGAGTTCACCCGCATCACCTCGGGCGAGTTCGCCCGGGTCTTCTCGGTGGCGTTCGTGAACCCGGAGGTCTACACGAACGTGGGCCTCGACAAGCGGGAGGCCCTCGCCCAGGTGAAGGCCAGTGGCCACCGCCGCGAGGTCATGCAGACCGGCTCCAAGCGGCTCACGGACTTCCTCGACGACATCGGCGTCCTGCGGGGCGTGGGCCGCCGGCTGTGGAAGTCCTCGGGCCTGCTGGCCTGAGCACCCGGGCGGGCCGCCACCCCGGCTCGCCCCACCTTCCGGCCGGCCGGCACGGCCACGCGCCCGCACCCGCCGTCGTACGGAAGGGGCCGTGTCGGGGGGTGTCCTCCGGCAGCGGTTGGCGCGTCGACGGACAGCGAGCCGGTTCGCAACCCCATCGCGCCGTTCCGAGGACGGACACCCCCCGGCGCGGGCCCCCCCCCCCCCCCCCCGGCGGGGGCGCCCCCCCCCCCCCCGGCCCCCCCCCCAGCCCCCCCCCCCCCCCCCCCCCCCCCCCCCCCCCCCCCCCCCCCCCCCCCCCGCCCGCCCCCCCCCCCCCCCCCCCCCCCCCCCCCCCCCCCGACCCTCCCCCACCGTCAGGCGAAGACGCTCCCCCACCGGCAGCCCGCCCTACCCGAGCCCCCCACCCCGACGCCCCCACCCCGTAAAATCGACCTCACTGTGTCTGACTCCGCGAACACCCCCGAATCCCCCCTCCCCCACGCCCCGGGCGCCACCCAGCCCACCCGGGCCAAGGGAGAGCCGCGCTTCCCCGACGGGCCGAAGGCCGACCCCGCCGGGTCGCACTTCGAGCGGCGGATCCGGAGTTTCCAGCCCCGGCGCAGCCGGGTCACCGCCGGTCAGGCGGACGCGCTGCAGCGCCTGTGGCCCAAGTGGGGCCTCGACATCGACGGCAGCCGAGCCCTCGACCTGCCCGACCTCTTCGGCAACGACAACCCCGTCGTGCTGGAGATCGGCTTCGGCATGGGCGAGGCGACCGCCCAGATGGCCGCCGCCGACCCGGACACCAACATCCTCGCCGTCGACGTCCACACCCCCGGCCAGGGCAACCTCCTGAACCTCGCCGACCGCAACGGCCTGTCCAACGTCCGCGTGGGCAACGGCGACGCGATCATCCTGCTCCGCGAGATGCTCACCCCGGACTCCCTCGACGGACTGCGCGTCTATTTCCCCGACCCCTGGCCCAAGAAGCGGCACCACAAGCGCAGGCTCATCCAGCCCGAGTTCCTGACGCTCGCCGCGACCCGTCTCAAGCCGGGCGCGCTCCTGCACTGCGCGACCGACTGGGAGGAGTACGCCGAACAGATGCTCGACGTGCTCACGGCTCACCCCGACTTCGAGAACACGCAGGCGGACGGCGGTTTCGCGCCGCGCCCCGACTTCCGGCCGCTGACTCGTTTCGAGGGCCAGGGACTGGACAAGGGACATGTCGTGAACGACCTCCTCTTCCGCCGCGTACCACACGCGGACCAACCCCCCGCCGGCGTCTGACCGCACCGCACCGCCCCTGGCACCTCTCCCGCCTGCGGACAGCGCCCCTCCGTCGTTAGGGTCAATGCCGTGGCCACCTGCCCCCCACACCCGTCGTACCCCAGCGCTCCCACCGACGGCGCCCCCACCGCCGGCCCGCTGCGGCACGCCCACTGGTGGCAGCGCCCCTGGGTGCGCTACGGCGCACCGACCACACTCCTCGCGATATCCGGCCTGGTCATCCTCGCGCTGGTCCGGGAGGAGACCGGCACGGAGGGCTTCCTGGTCGGGCTCGGGCTGGCCCTGCTCCCGGTGCCCCTGCTCATCGCCTCGTTCCGCTGGCTGGACCGCGTCGAACCGGGCCCCTGGCGCAACCTGGTCTTCTCCTTCGCCTGGGGCGCCTGCGCGGCGGCGCTGATAGCGATCGTCGCCAACAGCTTCGCCACGAGATGGATAGCGACGGCGACCGCGGACCCGTCCAGCGCGGACACACTCGGCGCGACCGTGATAGCGCCGGTGGTCGAGGAGACGGCCAAGGCGGCGGCCGTCCTCCTGGTCTTCCTCTTCCGCCGCCGCGACTTCACCGGCATCGTCGACGGCGTGGTCATAGCCGGCGTCACCGCGACCGGCTTCGCCTTCACCGAGAACATCCTCTACCTGGGCACCGCCTTCGGCACCGACCAGCTCACCGGCGGCAGCGGCATCGCCTCCGTCACGGCGGCCACCTTCTTCGTCCGCATCATCATGTCGCCGTTCGCGCACCCGCTCTTCACGGTCCTGACCGGTATCGGCTTCGGCGTCGCGGCGCTCTCGGCGGACCGCCAGCACCTGAGGCGCGTCGCCTTCCCGCTCGCCGGGCTGCTGCTGGCGATGGGCATGCACGCGATGTGGAACGGCTCGTCGTCGTTCGGCGAGTACGGGTTCTTCGCCGTCTACGCGGCGTTCATGGTGCCGATCTTCGGGCTGCTGACGTGGCTGGTGATCTGGACGCGGCAGCGGGAGCTGCGCACGGTTCGGACGGAGCTGCCCGCCTACGCGGTCGCGGGCTGGCTGGCCCCGGCCGAGCCGTACGCGCTCGGCTCCATGCGGGCACGCCGGATCGCCCGCCAGTACGCCCGCCGGCACGCAGGGAAGACGGCGGCACGGGAGGTGGCGCGGTACGAGGCGTACGCGACGTCGCTCGCGTTCCTGCGGCACCGGGCCCGCCGGGGCCGCGCCGGGCCCGACTTCGCCGTACGCGAGATGGAGCTGCTGGCGGCCCTGTGGCGGCGCCGGGAGGCGGCCCGCCCGGCCCTGGACCACGCGGCCCGGATCACGGCGCCTCCGGTCCCGGTGACGGCCCCGCCCTGGCCGATGCCCGGGGCGTACGGCCAAGGCCAAACGCACGGCCACACGTACGACCACGGCCACGCCTACGGTCAGATCCCCGCGTACGGCCAGATCCCCGCGTACGGCCACCCGGCGGGGTACGCCCCCCAGCCCACGCAGTACCCGGCGTACAACCCCTACAGGTCCTGACACCCGTCCGGGCACGGAAAAACCGGCAGCCCTGACGTCGGGGGGTCGTCGTCAGGGCTGCCGGTGCTTCTGCGGGCGCTCGTCGCTTACGGGTTGAGGCCCTTGCCCCGCAGCCAGGCCATCGGGTCGATGCCGCTGCTGGAGCCGGCGGCGTGGACCTCCAGGTGCAGGTGCGCCCCGGTGACGTTGCCGGTGGCGCCGACACGGCCGATGACGTCGCCCGTGCTGACCTTCTGGCCGACGCTGACGCCGATGGAGGACTGGTGCGCGTACCAGATCTCCGTGCCGTCCTCCAGGGTGAGGACGGTCTTGTAGCCGTACGAGCCGTTCCAGCCGGCCTCGGTGATGGTGCCGCTGTGGACCGCCTTGATCGGCGTGCCCGTGGGGGCGGCGAAGTCGAGGCCGGTGTGGTAGCCGGAGGACCAGTAGGCGCCGGCCTGGCCGAAGCTGGAGGTGATGGTGTACGAGGAGGTCGGCAGCGTGTACTGCTTGGCGAGGGCGGCGAGCCGCTCGGCCTCGGCCTTCTTGCGGGCCTCCTCCTCGGCCTTCCGCTTGGCCTCGGCGGCCTTGGCCTTGGCTTCCTTCTCCGCCTTGGCGACGGCCTCCGCGGCGGCCTTCTCGGCGGCGGCGGCGGCTTCCTCGGCGGCCTTGGTCTCGATCTGCTCCTGCTGGTGCTCGACCTGGGCCATGATCCGGGCGCGCAGGGCCTCGCCGGCGTTGGGGCCGCTCTGGTCGGTGTCCGCCGCGACCGTCGCGAGGTCGCTGAGCGGAGTGGCGGAGCCTTCGGGGGTGTCGTCGTCCGAGATGAGGGAACCCACCGAGGGAAGGTCCGGCACGGAGATCGACACCGGCGGCTTGCCGGTCTGGGCGCTGGCCATGCCGCCGGCGCCCACGGCGGCTATGACGCCGACGCCCAGGACGGTGGAGCTGCGGGCGAGCCCTCCGCCGCGCTGCTTGGTGACGCGATGCCGGCCACGGAGGGGACGGATGGACTCCGCGGTGGGGTTCCACTCCTGGAACGGGCCCTCGTCGGTGCGCTGACCGCCGTAGAAGACTTCGGTGTCGCGCTGTTCCGTCGCGAACGGGGCCGCGGAGGCAGGCCGGTTGGACGCCACGTGGGCGTACTCCTTTCCTTCCTTCTCGCCTACCGGGTTAGCTGACGGGTTCGGAGCAGGAAGGTCTCCTACGCGCGTATACCGGCCGTGCTGCCACGGCGGTATCCGCTCGATTCACCCCAAGTGGTGGTTCCCCGGTTCCCTTTCGGGATTCGGCGCGTGCGCACGGAGCCGCCTTCTGTGACGGCTGGGACGACCGCGCTGCGTTATCGAACGTTAATGGAGGCGCGGTGCGTATTCCAGCGGTTCCGCTTGATCATTAACCTTTTTCGCGCGGACGTACCTGCCATGACCGGCTTAAATCGGGCGAGTTGACCGCCTCTCAAGTGACAGACGGTTTTTGACGGTGTGTCAGTTGTTATGCGGAGCGGGAGGATTCGCTCACCCTGCGTGAAGAGCACCCTGCGCAGGAGAAGCGAAAGCACCGAGGGCCGGAACCCTTTCGGATTCCGGCCCTCGGCCTTCAGTAGCGGGGACAGGATTTGAACCTGCGACCTCTGGGTTATGAGCCCAGCGAGCTACCGAGCTGCTCCACCCCGCGTCGTTGTGATTCCAGTGTACGCCATGCGCAGGACAGCTCGTGCCACACCCGCCCCGGGACTCAGGACAGCAGGTGGCGGTTGGGTGCCTGGGCCCGCTCGGCGTGTTCCGGGAGCACGACGACCTCCGCTCCGGCCGCGGCCAGGAGCCCGCTGCCGTCGGCCCCCGCCACGAAGGTGTCCGGCTCGCGCCAGGCGGTGACCACCCGGCGCACGCCCGCGTCGAGGATCAGCCGGGCGCAGGGCACGGGACGGGAGGCGCGGCGGGCGCAGGGCTCCAGGCTGCTGTACACCGTCGCGCCGGGCAGCCGCGGGTCGGCCGGGTCGATCCGGGCCAGGGCCGCCTCCTCGGCGTGCACGACCGGGTCACCGCCTTCCCGGGAGTGCCCCCGGGCCAGTTCCGTACCGTCGGCGGCGACCACCACCGCGCCCACGCTGAACGCGGTGTCCGAGGGCGGGCACTGTTCCGCCAGCTCGCAGGCGAGGCTCAGCCACCGGTGGTCGGCGGCGGCGGGCAGGGCGCCGGTGCCCGGGGCGGTCGGCACGTAGCGCATGAGGACGACGTCCTCGATCCGCCGGGTCTCCAGCAGCCGGAGCCGGCCGCTCTGGTAGCCGCCGGGCCCGAAGAGGCGCGGGGCCTGCGGGTCGCCGACGAAGAGCGGGGCGAGGACCAGCTGGAGCTCGTCGGCGAGGCCCTGGGTGAGGAGCTGGGTGTGGATCAGGCCACCGCCCTCGACCATGAGCCGCCGTACGCCCCGGACGTCGTGCAGATGGGTGAGGAGCCGGCGCCAGTCGAGGTCCGGGCCGAGCGGGACCACGTCGGCGGCGATGCCGAGGGCGCGGGCGCGTTCGGCCCCGATGTCGGTCGTGTACAGCACCTTCTCGCCGCCGGTGTGCCAGAACCGGGCGTCCGGGTCGAGGTCGCCGGAGCCGCTGACGGTGACCTTGAGCGGGTACTCGGGCCGGCCGGCGGCCACCCGGGCGGAGCGGCGCCCGGGCGAGTTCACCAGCAGCCGCGGGTTGTCGGCGCGGATGGTGCCGGCGCCGACCAGGATCGCGTCGACGGACGCGCGGACCTCGTCGACCCGGTCGAAGTCGGCCGGGCCGGACAGCAGCAGACGTTCGGGGCCGGTGTCGTCCAGATAGCCGTCGAGGGAGACGGCGGCGGACAGCAGGACGTACGGGTGGGGCATCGACGCTCCGCGGCTGGTCGGGACGGCGGACTGGGCAGCGCTTGGTTCAAGTTTGAAACAAACTTACACTGGCGGCATGACGACTCGCTGGCTCACCCCCGAGGAGCAGCGCGCCTGGCGCGCCTACATCGCCGCCTCGCTGCTCCTGGAGGACGCGATCGACCGGCAGCTCCAGCAGGACGCCGGCATGCCCCACCTTTACTACTCCATCCTGTCCGTCCTGTCCGAGGCTCCCGACCGGCGGCTGCGGATGACCGACCTCGCCGAGCGGCTGAAGATCACGCGCAGCCGGCTGACGTACGCGGTGACGCGACTGGAGAAGGACGGCATGCTGCGGCGCGAGGCGTGCCGGGACGACAGGCGGGGCAGCATCGCGGCGCTGACCGACGAGGGGTTCGCCGTGCTGGAGCGGGCGGCGCCCGGGCACGTCGAGACCGTGCGGAGCTCCCTGTTCGACCGGCTCAGCACGGAGCAGGTCGGCCAGCTGGAGGCGATCTCCACGGCCATCGCGGAGGGGCTCCAGGAGGACGGGGCACGGCCGGCGGCGGACGACGTGCCGTGGCGGCGGAGGTCCTCCACACCCTGTTCGTGACGCGCGTCACACGACACCGTTCCGTCATTGCTTCAAATTTAAAGCAAGAGTAGGGTTCCGGCCGTGGGTCTGCTTCAAATCTGAAGCAACTCACCCGACGGCTGTGCAGCCGAGCAGGAACGGAACCCGGAGGCCCCGCATGCCCGACACCCCCAGCGTCATCGCCACCCCGCGCTCCCGCGTCCGGGTCCCGCTGCGCTTCCACGACGGCTACGAGGCCGACGCCGAGCTCGTCACCTTCCACGGCCTGGCCGACGGTCGGGAGCACGTGGCCGTCGTCCTGGGCGAGCCGGGCCCGGTCCCGCTGGTGCGGCTGCACTCCGAGTGCCTGACCGGGGACGTGTTCGGATCCGCCCGCTGCGACTGCGGCCCGCAGCTGCGCGAGGCCGTCGAGCGCATCGCCGAGCGCGGCGGCGTGCTCCTGTACCTCCGTCAGGAGGGCCGGGGCATCGGCCTCTACAACAAGCTGGACGCGTACGCCCTCCAGGACCAGGGCCTGGACACCTACGAGGCCAACGCGGCGCTGGGGCTGCCCGAGGACGCCCGCGACTACACGGCAGCGGCGCAGATGCTGCGGGCCCTCGGCATCGGCGCGCTGGACCTGCTCTCCAACAACCCCGACAAGGCAGCCCAGTTGCGCGATCTGGGCGTCGACGTCCGCGACCGGGTCCCGACCGGGGTGTTCACCACCGCGCACAACGTCCGTTACCTGCGCGCCAAGGTCCTCCAGACGCAGCACACCCTGCCGCTCGCGTCGCTGACGGAGCTGAGCGCCGGCTGAGCCGTCCGGGTCCGGATCCGGCACGGAACGGGACTGCTTGCCCCGTGGCTCTTCGGGTACAGCCTTTGAATGAGGGCGACCTCCGCAGTACCCGGAGCTTAGGAAAGTGACCGTTTCGTGACCGATCTCGACGGCCCTGGCGACCACCGGGCGAGGGGACGGGGCGATGGCCCGGAGGCCGTCGCGGCACAGATCGCCGATGCCGTGGAGAGCCTGGCGGCCCTGTGGGCGATCGCGGCGCAGGAAGCGTCCCTGCGGCTGTCGCCGCATCAACTGCGCGCGCTGCGCACCCTGCAGCTGACTCCCGGCCTCAACCTCACGTCCCTGGCCGACCGGCTCGACATCGGCCTGCCCACGGCCAGCCGCCTCTGCGACCGCCTGGCGGCGGCCGGTCTCCTGGAACGCGCCCCGCACCCCGGCACCCGCCGCGAGGTGCAACTCCGGCTCACCGCCCACGGCCACCACGTCCTGAGCGACGTGGCGGTGCGCCGCGCCCAGGCCCTGACGACGACGCTGGAGGCCATGGCACCGGCGGAACGGGCGGCGCTCCGCCGCGGCCTGCGCGGTTTCCTCGCCGCCCGCCGACGCCCGGCCCCGCGCGCGGACGACACGGAGGGACCACGCGGACCCGGTTGAACACGGGACGCGGAACGGTACGGCTGAGCACGGACGCCGTGCGGACACTCTGACGCGGGACGCCGCTCGGACCTCGCCCGAGCGCGAGACACCGCAGCGGACACGGTGTGCGGAACGCCGCATGGAGACGACCACGCGCGGAACGCCGCGCGGTACGGCTGAAGCGACGTACCGCGCTCGGACAGGGCTGAGCGCGAGCTCCCCGCAGCGGCCACAGCTGAGTGCGAGACCTCGCGGCCAATACGGCGAGCGCGAGCGACCCCAGCGCATACAGTCGAGCGCGAGCCACCCCACGCATGCGGCCGCGCGTGAGACATCGCGGCGGACACAGCTGAGCGCGGGGCGTCGCCGGTCGGCGGGGCGTCCCGCGCTCAGTGCGAGGTCAGGGCGTCACTCGGTCGCCAGCATCCCCGACCGCAGGCGGGCCACCGTGCGCGAGAGCAGCCGCGAGACGTGCATCTGGGAGATGCCGAGCCGGGCGCCGATCTCCGCCTGCGTGAGCTCCTCAACGAAGCGCAGGTGCAGGATGAGGCGCTGGCGCTCGTCGAGTTCGGCGACCAGCGGGGCGAGGGCGTGGAAGTCCTCGACCAGTTCCAGCGCCGGGTCCTCCCCGCCGATGAACTCCGAGAGCTTGGTGTCGCTCTCCTCCGCGTCGGCGCTGATCGTGGCGTCGAGCGAGGAGGACACATAGCCGTTGGCCGCGATCTGCGCCTCGACGACCTCCTCCTCGGACAGGTTCATCAGGGCCGCCAGCTCCGACACCCGGGGCGCCCGGCCCAGCCGGGAGGCCAGCTCCTCGGTGGCCTTGGCCAGCTCCGTACGGGCCTCCTGCAGCCGGCGCGGGACGTGCACCGCCCAGGACGTGTCACGGAAGAATCGCTTGATCTCACCGACGATGTACGGCACCGCGAAACTGGTGAACTGCACCTCGCGGGAGACCTCGAACCGGTCGATGGCCTTGATCAGCCCGATCACGCCGACCTGGACGACGTCCTCCATCGACTGGCCGCCCGAGCGGAACCGGCGGGCCGCGAAGCGCACCAGCGACATGTTCATCTCGATGAGCGTGTTGCGCGCGTACTGGTACTCGGGGGTGCCCTCCTCCAGCACCGCGAGGCGGTCGAGGAACTGCCCCGTCAGCTCGCGCGCGTCCTGCGGAGGGATCTTCTGCGGCTCCGCGATCTGCGGCAGCTCCTCGCCTGCGTAGGTGGCGGAATCCGTCGTCGTGCCGATGCGCGTGGTCGCGGTCACGGGCCCTCCCTCGTAGTTCCGGCCCGCTCCGATCCCCCGACAGGCCACCTCCACCGCCGCTACCCGCACTCGGCCCGGTCATGCCCCGCACCGGCCCTGTCGAGACGTAGACCACAGTCGGCGCAGGTCGGGGCGGTGTCGGGGTACCCGCACGAGAGGTGTGTCAGGACGAGCGGGAGGGTGGGCGGTGCGGTGCGGCGAAAGAGACCGAGGGGCTCGTGGAACGGACAGTTGTCGTTTGACAACTATAGTCGTGGAGCAACAAAGTAGCGGTGCCGAGCAGGTGACGGGAAGAGCCCCGAAGGGACGACCCGATGCCCCGGCGAGCAGGTCAGGCAGTCCGGGTGCCGGACGCGCGGGAGTCGTCGGAGTCGTCGTGTATCTGGGCCGCCGCCGCGTCGCAGAACGCCTCCAGCCCCTGCAGCAGCGCCACCCGCTTCGCGGCGGGCATCTGGTCGAGCACCGCGCGCAGCGCCTCCTCCCGGCGCACGCGCAGGTCGGCCAGGAAGGCACGGCCCCGGCCGCTCAGCCGCAGGCGCAGCTCGCGCCGGTCGACCTGGCTCACCACGCGTTCGACGAACCCGGCCGCCTGCAGCCGGTCGCACAGCCTGCTGGTGGAGGGCGGCGTGGAGGCGAGGGAGTCGGCGAGCGTGCGCAGGTTGATGCCCTCGTGGTGCTCCAGGATGAGCAGCACGCGCAGCTGGGACGCGGACGCGGGCGCCGTGGAGGCCCGGCCCCACAGGACTTCCAGCAACTCCGCGGCCGTGGAGGTCACGCGGGCGACCTCTGCGGGCTCAGGGCGGGGTCGGAGGGAAGTCACAGTCACACTCTCGCAGGCACCGGGATGGCCGCCAGCGTACTAGGCGCGCGGGAAACCGGCGGGGACGACGACCCCGGACCCCGTCCGCCCCTCCCCCCACCGGCCGCCCGCCCGCTCGATCCCGGGGCCCCGCATCCGGGCCCTTCGTCCCCCGAGAACCCGTCGACGCCGGCCAGACACCCGTCGGCGCCCGACCAAGGAATGGTGTAGCGACCCCGTGACCACGACCGTGAACAGATTCGTGGCCGCCGAGCGCGCCCTGCGCACGGCGGCACCCCACCAACTGCTGGACGCGGTCCGTCGTGTACTGACCGATCAGTACGCGGCGGACTCCGTCGAGCTTTTCCTCGCCGACTACGGACTGACGGTGCTCCAGCCGGTGTCCGTCCTGCCGCACACCCTCCAGCCGGTGCCGGTGCACAGCAGCCCGGCCGGCCGGGCCTTCGGCGCGCAGGAACCCCATGTGGAGACCCTCGCGGACGACCTCGTGCGCGCGCACCTGCCGGTCAGCGTGCGCGGCGACCGCCTCGGCGTGCTGACGGTGACCCTGCGCGGCCGCGAGCACGCCCGGGGCGTCCTGGCCGAGCTGGCGGAGATCGCCGAGGTGCTGGCGCACGAGGTGATCGTGGCCGAGCGGGACACCGACCTCTACCTCCAGGCCCGCCGCAGGGACCGGCTCACCCTGGCCGCCGAGATGCAGTGGCAGCTGCTGCCGGGCCGCTCCTGCGCCCGCCCCGAGTACGACCTGGGCGCCCAGCTGGAACCGGCCTACGCGATCTTCGGCGACAACTTCGACTGGTCCGCCTCGGCCGACCGGCTCAGCCTCTACGTCACCAACGGCATGGGCGAGGGCATAGAGGCCTCCCTGCTGACGAACCTGGCGATCAACGCCCTGCGCAACGCCCGCCGGGCCGGGCTCTCCCTGGCCGACCAGGCGGCCCTCGGCGACCAGGCGGTGTACGCCCACTACCGGGGCCGCTGCTACCTGTCGGTGCTCATGCTCGACATCGACCTGGCCACCGGCCTGGTCCGGGCCGTGGACGCCGGGTCGCCGCACCTGCTGCGGCTGCGCGCCGGCACGGTGGAACGGGTCGCCTTCGAGGCGCAGCTGCCGCTCGGCATGTTCGAGGAGACCGACTACGTCGCCCAGGAGTTCCGGGTCGAGCCGGGCGACCGGTTGATCTTCGTCAGCGACGGGGTGTACGACGTCGCTTCCCCGGGCGGCGAGACGTACGGCGACTCCGCCCTGGCCCGGGCGATCCAGGCCACCCGGCTGCTGCCCGCCGCCGAGGTGCCCCGGGCCATCCTGCGCGAGCTGACCGGCCACCGCGGCCGCCCCGACGCGGACGACGACGCCCTGGTGGTGTGCCTCGACTGGCGTGGTCGCTGAGCGAACGGGGAAGGCGCAGGTCGAGAGCGTGCGCAGCACGATGTTTGGTGGTGCCGAACGTCGGCACTAATGTTTGTCATACGGCAAGTAATGGACTGAGGCGCCGGAGCGATCTCGGTCCGGCCCGCGCAAGGGAGCGATGCACGTGTCGGTGTCGGAAGAGAACGCGGACCAGCAGCCGGCCGCGCACCAGGTGAGCGCCTTTCTCGAACGGCGCCGGGAGCAGATCGCCCAGCGCTGGGCCGACGCCGCCCTGTTCCGCACGGTCTTCACCGTCTCACGCGACGAAGCGGTGGAGGCGGGCAGGGCCGTGGCCGCCGCCCTGGCCGCGGTGGCGGCCTCCGGACGGCTGGAGGACATCCGGGCCTCCGGCTTCGAGGCGGTCCGCGACCAGCTGGGACGGATGGCCGCCTCCCGCGCCCGCACGGGGCTCGACCCGGACGGGGTGGCCCGTGAGGTGGCCGCCCTGCGCGAGCCGGCGGCCGAGCTGCTGCGCGCCGAGTTCGACGACCCGAACGGCCGTGAGGCCCTGGAGTGCGTCGTGGCGCTCACCGCGCTCATGGGCACGCTGCGCGTGGTCGTGATGGAGACCACCGTCAGCGCGGGCGAGGAGGTGATCGCCCGTCAGCGCGAGCAGTTGCACGAGGTCGCCACCCCCGTGATCAAGCTCTGGGACAGCACCGTCGCCGTCCCGCTCATCGGCACCCTGGACAGCGCGCGCAGCCAGGTCGTCATGGAGAGCCTGCTGGACGCCATCGTCGCCGAGCGTGCCCGGTACGCGATCCTCGACATCACCGGCGTGCCCACGGTCGACTCGCTGGTCGCCCAGCACCTGATGAAGACGGTGGCCGCGGCGCGGCTGATGGGTGCCGAGTGCATCGTCTCGGGCATCCGGCCGGCGATCGCGCAGACCATCGTCCACCTCGGCATCGACCTGGGCTCGGTGCTCACCCGCGCGAGCCTGGCGGACGCCCTGGCCTACGCGCTCGGCAGACAGGGCGTCGAGATCGCGCCGCTGCGGACGGCCGGCCCGGCGGCGGACGCGGGCGTGCGGTGACCGGGACCGCGGGGCTCCCACCGGCCGGGGCCATGGGCGGGTACGGCTTCACGGTGCCGGTCCTCCGGCTGGGTGACGTCCTGCTGGTCACCCTCCAGGGCGAACTGCACGACGGCATGGCCGAGCAGCTCCAGCACGACATCACCTCGCGGATCGCGCAGTCACGGGTGACCGGCGTGGTCATCGACATCTCCGGCGTGGACATCGTCGACTCCTTCCTCGGCCGGGTCCTCGCCGAGATCGCCGCCGGCGCCGGGCTGCTGGCCGCGCGGACGGTCCTGGCCGGCATGCGCCCGGCGGTCGCCATCACCCTGGTCGAGCTGGGCCTGACCCTGCCCGGACTGCGGACCGCGCTGGACGTCGAACGCGCCATGGAACTGCTCGCCGGCGACCCGCGCGACGGCGAGAGGAGTCCTTGATGACCGCTTCCCGCCATGCCGCCCCGGCCACCCTGCCGATCGGCTCGGACGCCGACCTGGCCTGGGTGCGCCAGCAGGTCCGGCAGGCCGCCGCCGAACTCGGCTTCGGCCTGGTGCAGCAGACCAAGCTGGTCACCGCCGCCAGCGAGCTGGCCCGCAACACCCTCGTCCACGGCGGGGGCGGTCACCTGGAACTCACCCCGCTGCGCACCGGCCAGACGCAGGGCCTCAGGCTGTCCTTCGTCGACTCCGGGCCCGGCATCCGCGACCTGGACCAGGCCATGACCGACGGCTACACCAGCGGCGGCGGACTCGGCCTCGGCCTGAGCGGATCCAAGCGTCTCGTCCAGGAGTTCGAGGTGGACAGCACGCCCGGTGCGGGGACCACCGTCACCGTCACCGCCTGGGCCACCGTCGTCCCGCCGACCCGTCCGGGGCCGTGATGAGCAGGGTCTGGGACGTGCCGGTGGCCGACTCGACCCGCGTGCGGGACGTGCGGGTGGCGGCCGAGCAGGCCAGCGTCTGCGCCGGCCTGCCGCCGCAACGGACCGCGACCGCCGCGCTCGTGGCCACGGAACTGGCCACCAACCTGCTGCGGCACGCGGACGACGGCCACGTCATCATCAACCTCGTCGAGAGCGCGCACGACCGGCGGACGGCCGTGCAGCTGCTGTCCCTGGACCACGGCCCGGGCATCCCGGACGTCGCCCAGGCCATGCGCGACGGCTACAGCACCGCCGCCACCCTGGGCGCCGGCCTGGGCACCTGCCGGCGCATAGCGAACGCCTTCGACCTGCACAGCGCCCCCGGCCGGGGCACCGTGGCGGTGGCCCGCATCGACCACGACCCGGCCGTGCGGGGCTCGTCCCCGTCCCCGCACCCGCGAGCCGGCGGCGTCAACGTCCCGCTCGGCCGGGCCGAACACTCCGGGGACGCCTGGGGATGGGTGCACACCGGCGACCGCCTGACCCTGCTGCTCGCCGACGGTCTCGGCCACGGGCCCAAGGCCGCCGAGGCCTCCACGACCGCCGTGGCCGAACTGCGCGGCGTGGCGGACCGGCCCCCCGCGGACATCCTGCGGCACCTGGGCCGGGCACTGCGGCGCACCAGGGGCGCGGCCGTCGCCGTGGCCCAGGTCGACCTCGGCTCCGGCCGGCTGCACTTCGCCGGCACCGGCAACATCGGCGCCCGGCTGCGCACCGACGGCGGCTGGAAACCGCTGCTCTCCCACCCCGGCATCGTGGGCGCCCAGGCCCCCGCGACCGTACCCGTGCAGCGGGAAGCCTGGCGGGACGACAGCCTGCTCGTCCTGCACAGCGACGGCATGCCCACCCGCTGGACCCCGCCCGACGACGCCGTCCTGCTGCGGTGCGACCCGGCCGTGGTGGCGGCGGTGCTCCTGCGGGACGCGGGAAGCGCGGCCCGCCCGGCCGGCGACGACACCTGCGTGGTGGTCCTGGGCCGCGGCACCGGCTCCTGAGCCCCGGACCGCACCCCTACCGGGCGGTCCCCGCGGCGGGCAGCGGTCCGGAGGCCGGACGCAGCATCTGACCCGCCGCCAGTTCGCGGTAGACGGGGCTGACGGCGAGCAGTTCCTCGTGCGTGCCGCAAGCGGCGGCGCGCCCGTCCTCCAGTACGACGATCCGGTCGGCGTGCTGCACGGTGGAGAGCCGGTGCGCGATCACCAGCAGCGCGCATTCGCCGGCCACGTCCTTCATCACCCGGGCGAGGGCGCTCTCGTTGATGGCGTCCAGGTGGGACGTGGGCTCGTCCAGCAGGAGCAGCCGGGGGCGGGCCAGCAGCGCCCGGGCCAGGGCGACGCGCTGGCGCTCGCCTCCCGAGAGGGTGCCGCCGCGTTCGCCGAGCATGCCGGACAGGCCGCCGGGCAGCCGGCGCACCACGTCGTCGAGCCGGGCGAGTTCCACGACGCGCCGCACCTCGGCCTCGGGGGCGTCGGGCACGGCGTAGGTGATGTTGTCCCGGAGCGTGCCGTGGACGACGTGGGTGTTCTGGTCGACGACGGCGATACGGGCCCGGCACGCGGCGCGGGTCAGTCCGGTGGCGGGCAACCCGTCGAACAGCAGCGCTCCGGAGTCCGGCTCGTAGAACCGCGCCACCAGGGCGAAGACCGTGCTCTTCCCGGCGCCCGACCGGCCGACCAGGGCGGTCTGGCGCCGGTACGGGACAGTGAGGTCCACGCCGCGCAGCACCGGCCGGTCCGGGTCGTAGCCGAAGGTGACGTCGCGCAGTTCGAGGACGGGCTCCTCGCGCGGCACGGCCCGTACGGCCGGGGCGGCGCCGGGGCACCGGGGCGTGGTCGGCTCCACCGGCTCGGCGGGCAGGGTCAGTGCCTGCTCCACACGCGCGTAGGCGCCCATGCCCCGCTGGATCAGACCAACCGCGCGGAAGACCGACGACAGGGGCAGGACCAGGTAGGAGGCGTAGAGCAGGAAGGCGACCAGGTCGCCGAGGGAGGCGGAGTGACCGCCGACGCGCAGGCCGCCGATCACCAGGACGATCAGGAACGATCCCTGGACGGCGAGTTCGACGGCCGGACTCATCACCGACGCGAGTTTCGCCGTGCGTACGCCCGCGCCGTACGCCGCCTCGACCCGCTCGCCGATGCGCCGGGCCTCGCGCTCCTCGGCGCGGTGCACCCGGACCATCGCCAGTGCGCCGAGCGCGCGTTCCAGGTCGGCGGCGATCGCGCCGACGGAACTCTGCATCCGCTCCGAGGCGGCCCGGATGCCCTTCAGCAGGGACGCCACGACCAGGGCCGCCACCGCGACCGTGGTCGCGACCAGGACCAGCAGCAGGGCGTCGAGCCACAGCATCAGGGCGATCGCGCCGGCCGCGACGAGGGCGCCGGTCACCAGGTCGACCAGGGCCTGGGAGACCACCTCCCGCAGCACGGTGGTGTCGACGGTCACCCGGGAGATCAGATCACCGGTGCGGTGCCGGTCGTGCTCGCGCATCTCCAGCCGCAGCAGCCGCGCCACCAGGCTGTGCCGCAGTTGCCGTACGACGCCCTCGCCCGTGCGCTCCAGGACGAACCGGCCCACCGCGCCGGTCACCGCCTCGGCCGCGAACAGGACGCCCAGGAGAAGCAGCAGGGCCCACGACAGGTGGCCGCCGCCGCTGACGTCCACGGTCTCCTTCGCGACGAGGGGCTGGGCCAGTCCCAGCGCCGAGCCGGCCAGGGTGAGGACGCAGGCGACGGCGATGGAGGAACGGTGACCGGCGGTGAGCCCGTACAGGGTGCGGACGGCGGCCCGGGTGGAGCGGTCCGGCCCTCCGCCGTCACCGCTGACCGGGTCCGCCGCCGGGCCGGCCGCGTGGTCCTGCTGCGCCGCGCGGACGGTCATCGGTCCGTGCGGCGCACGGCGGGGACGGTGATGAGCCGGGCGAAGTAGTCGTCCGGCACCCCCTCGCCCACGGGACGTCCGTCCGCCTCGATCCAGGCGTGGGCGGTGAACGGAGGGACGACGCGTACCCCGGTGGACCAGGCCGGCCAGGTCCCGCCGAGCCGGCACAGCAGGACGGCGCCCAGGGACCGCGGCAGGCAGCCCTTGGGGCCGGCGCAGCGCAGGCTGACCGCGCACAGGGCGTCCCGTGCGTCCCGGGCCTGAGCGGCGGTGGCCGGTACCGCTCCGCGGCGCAGGACGCCGAGGACCGCACGGATCCGGCGCGGTGGCAGCAGCGACAGCCCGAGGGCGGGCAGGAGCACCAGGCGGGCGGCCAGCCGCCGGGTGAACGGCACACCGGTGGGACGCTCCAGGGCGCTGGGGGTCGTCATCGGACCAGCCCCGCTTCCCGCAACTCCCGCACGAGCGCCGTGACATCGCGCTCCGCGCCGGCCCGGTCGACGTCGAACCGGGCGACGAGCGCGTCGGCCGCCGCGGCCTCGTCGCCGCCCCGGAGGAGGGTGGTGACCACCAGGGTGGCGGTGGGGTTGAGTTCCCAGTAGTCACCGCTGCGCTCGTCCAGCAGGACGGTGCCGTACGCGGTCTCCGCGGTGGAGACGTCGGGGCCGAACCGCAATGCCATGGGCGACTGCCTTTCTCCGGTGTGGCGTTCGTTCTCAGAGGGCGGGGGTGCGGGACAGTCCGCGCAGCCAGACCTCGGCGGCGATGGTCGAGTAGAGGATGGCGTCGCGCAGCCCGGGGGTGGCCGGGCGCCGGGCGAGGCGGCGCAGGGCGTGGCCGTCGACCAGGCCGAGCGCTTCGAGCCGGGAGTCCTCCCACAGCGCGTGCAGATCGGCGCGGTGCGTGCGCAGCCCTTCGGCGGCGTCCATCGAGGCCGCGGCCTTGTCGGTGCGCCGCAGACACACCTCGGGCACGACGCCCCGCATCGCGGCGGTGAGCAGCGGCTTGTACCGCCAGGGCGAGACGCGCTCGCTCGGCCGCACGGCCAGACAGGCCTCGATGACACGGTCGTCGAGGAACGGCGAGGCCATCGGCACCCCGGCCCCGGCGGCCATGCGGTCCCACTGGCGGATGATCCGCGTGCAGGAGCGGATCTGCTCCAGGTCGGCGTGCATCCCGCGGTCGGGGTGCAGCGGTGAGGCCGTCACCGCCGCTTCGGCGAGGGCCCGGCGCACGGCTTGTTCGGCATCGGGGGTGACCCAGTCGAACAGACGTGGGGGCATGCCCCAGCCGAGGCTGGTCGTGACGTTCGCCGGGGACGGCGCGCGCAGCCGCCCCGCCGCCTCGGCGAGCCACCCGCCGTACGACCGGGAGTCGGCCAGCGCCCTGAGCGTGTCGCCGAGGGGCCACTGCCACAAGGCCCGGAAGCCGCGCAGCTGCCGCCACGCGAACAGCGGCCGGGTACGCGCCAGCCGGTGGTAGTACGCCTCGGAGCACCAGGCCACGTGGTCACCGCCGACGCCGGTCAGATGGAGCCTGCTGCCCCGTTCGGCCAGGGCCGGCAGGTGGTGCAGGACGCGGGAGCGGTCCATGACCCCGATGGTGGGCTCGTCCAGCAGGTCGTCGATGGTGAGCAGGTCCTCGTACACGAGCGGCGAGGCGTCGGCGTCCCACACCACGTGCTCGACGTCCGGCAGGTGCTTGGCGGCCTGTTCCGCCCAGTACAGGTCGGTGTCGGCCGGATCGCGCCCGGGCCAGGTGGCGGCCACCACGCGGGCGGCGGAGTGATCGGCCAGGAAGCACAGGGAGGTCGAGTCCAGGCCGCCGGAGAGGTCGCAGCTGACCACGCCGCCCGCCCGGGTCCGGGCGTCGACGGCCGCGGTGAGGGCCTCCCGGACCGACGGCGCGCCGTCGGCGAGCGGGCGGACCGGCTCCGGTGGCGTCCACCAGCGCGCGTGCCGGGCTGCGCGCCCGTCCGCCCCGAGGAACAGCGCGTCCTCCGGGGGCACGGCGGTGACCTCGCGCCACAGCGACGTCTCGGACAGCGGGTAGGGGGTGGGCCACAGCAGCCGCACGGCCAGCCGCTCCGGGTCCGGTTCGGCGCCGAGCGCGCCGGCCAGGACGTCGGCGCGGGTGGCGGCCACGCGTACGCCGTCCACGGTGGCGTGGAAGACGAGCCGGAGCCCGGAGGCGGTCCCCTGCACCCGGATCCGGCCGTCGAGGGCGGCGACCAGATGGAAGCTGCCGGGCAGGGAGCGTGCCAGCGCGTCCGCCTCGGCGAGATCGCGCAACCGCTCGGCGTACCGGCGCAGTTCGGCGGGCTCGACCGGGCAGCAGCCGACGACGGCCAGGGCGGCGCGGCCGGCCCGCGCGGTGACGATCTCCTCGTCGGCCCATCGGCCGACCAGCCAGGGCCGGCCGGAGGGGTGCGGAACGGTCCGGGTCCCGGGGTGGGCGAAGGAGCGGGCCACGGCGGCCGCGTCCTCCCGGTCGGTGAAGACCGTGAAGTGCGCGTCGCCGGGGCCCGTCCCCGCACTCGCGTGCAGTTGATTCATGACGTCGGGTCAGTGACCGTCGCCCGTCAGTTCTTGCTGAGGATCAGCCGGTCGTTGCCGGAGCGCTGCAGGAGACCCGTCTTCTTGCGGAAGCTCCCCAGCCGGACCAGGGTCGGGGCCTCGTACGCCTTCTTCATGATCTCTCCTCCTCTGATGCGGTTGCGCGACCGCTCACACGGGGCGCAGCACCCAGCTAGCTGCACGACCGGCGTGCGGGACAAGGGCATGAGAGACCGTCAGATCATATGAAAAGAGTGGAGAAAGCCGGTACGCCGGACCGCACGCGGGGACCTCGTCCGACGTCGTACGAGGGACGACCGGTCGGCCCATGGACCTGCAGAAACGCTCCGACGTGCGGGCCCGGGCCGGGAGACGGGTCACCGGCCGACAAGCGGCGCCGGGTGTCCGTGAGGGAGCCGCCAGGCGCACGGGCTCGTGCGCGCGTGCTCCTGCCGCGCTTCGGACCAGACCCCGCGCAACGCGAAGGCCCCGGGTCGGATGCACTCCGACCCGGGGCCGACGGTAGGCCCTGTGGGACTCGAACCCACAACCAATGGATTAAAAGTCCACTGCTCTGCCAATTGAGCTAAGGGCCCGGGCGATGTTGCCCCCACGAGCATAGCCGGACGACGCCGAGTCTCCGATCGGGTATCGGGGTACCGGCCGTGCCGGAGGGCGAAACAGGGCTGGAACGGCCGAGCGCCGTGGCCCCGGGCGGGGCCACGGCGCTCGTCACGCGTGGGTGTCAGCCGTTGCGCTTCCAGCGCGGCTTGTCCTCGCGGCGGCCGAAGGAGCCGCCGCCGCGGTGGTCGTCACGACGGCCGTAGGGGCGGTCGTGGCCAGGACGGTCGTGGCCCGGACGGTCGTGGCCGCCGGAGCGGAAGCCCGGACGGTCGTCCCGGCGGTCGCGGTTGAAGGGACGGTCGCTGCCCCGGTGGCCACCGCGCTCGTCCCGGCGGAAGCCGCCGCGATCACGGTCGCGGTTGAAGCCACCGCGGTCGTCACGGCGCTCGAAGGTACGCCCGCCACGGTCGTCACGGCGCTCGAAGGAACGGCCACCGCGGTCGCCCCGGTCGTCGCGGCGGAAGCCGCCGCGCTCACCGCGGTCGCCCCGGTCCGCCCGGTCGTCCCGGCGGAAGCCGCCACGGTCGTCACGACGCTCGAAGGAACGGCCGCCACGGTCGCGGTCACGGTCGCGGTTGAAGCCACCGCGGTCGTCACGACGCTCGAACGAACGCCCACCACGGTCGTCACGACGCTCGAACGAACGGCCACCGCGGTCCCGGTCACGGTCGAAGGAGCGGTCGCGGTCGAAGGACCGGTCCCGGTCGGCGTACCGGTCGCGCCCGGCCCCGCCGCGCTCCTCACGCCGCTCCCGGCGCTCGTAGGGCGCGGAGGTCTCGGCGCGGTCCTGACGCTCGACGTCCTTGGCGGTCGGCTGCTCCGGCACGGACACCTCGACGGCGACGGGGGCGTCCCCGGCCTCGGCGTCCGCGGCCACGGGCTCCTCGCCGCGCTCACGGGCGACCCGCGCGAGCAGCCGGTCGGCCTCCTGGCGCAGCTCGTCGGCCCGGCGCTGCGCCCGCTCCAGCTCCTTGGTGAGCTGGGCGACCTCACGCTCGGCCTGCTGCGCGGCGTTGCCCACGGACTCGGCCTGGACCTCGGTCATGGACCGGGCGCCGGTGATCTCGGCGACCTCCGGGTCGAAGGCGCCGGCGCTCTGGATGATGTGGCGCGAGGCGTCGACGCCCGCGTCCTCCATCAGCCGGAAGATCTGGCGCCGCTGGTGCGGCAGGGAGAGGGAGACGACCGTGCCGGTCCGGCCGGCGCGCGCGGTGCGGCCCGCGCGGTGCAGGTAGTCCTTGTGGTCACCGGCGGGGTCGACGTTCAGCACGAGGTCGATGCCGTCGACGTGGATGCCGCGGGCGGCGACGTCGGTCGCGACGAGCGCGTTGACGTAGCCCTTCTTGAAGTCCTCCAGCACACGGGTGCGCGCGCCCTGCGTCATACCGCCGTGCAGCGCGTCGGCCTTCACACCGGAGTCGCACAGCTGCTCGGCGATACGGTCGGCGCCCAGCTGGGTGCGGACGAAGATGATCGTGCGGCCCTTGCGGGAGGCGATCGCGGCGGTGACCGGTGCCTTGTCCTTGGGCTTCACGATGAGGATGTGGTGCGACATGGTCGTGACGTTGCCCTGGGCGCTGTCGACCTCGTGCGTGACCGGGTCGGTCAGGTAACGCTTGACCAGCGTGGAGATCTCGTTCTCCATCGTGGCCGAGAAGAGCATGCGCTGGCCGCCGGCCGGGACCTGGTCGAGCAGTTCGGTGACCTCGGGCAGGAAGCCCAGGTCGGACATCTGGTCGGCCTCGTCGAGAACGGCGATCTCCACGTTCTCCAGGGAGCAGGCGCCGCGGTTGATGATGTCGCGCAGCCGGCCCGGGGTGGCGACCAGGATGTCGACGCCCTTCTCCAGGGCGTAGATCTGGTTGCCCATGGACGTACCGCCGCAGACGACCTTCATCTTCAGGCCGAGGACGTCGCCGTAGGGCTGGAGGGCGTCGGCGACCTGCATGGCGAGCTCGCGCGTCGGGGTCAGGATGACGGCACGCGGCTTGTGCTTCTCGGTGCGGCCGCCGGCGAGCTGCGCCAGGGTCGGCAGACCGAAGGAGAGGGTCTTGCCGGAGCCGGTGCGGCCGCGGCCGAGGATGTCCTTGCCGGCCAGGGCGTCCGGGATGGTCGCGGCCTGGATCGGGAAGGGGGTGGTCACGCCGTTCTGCGCGAGCTTGCGCACGACGCCCTCGGGCAGACCGAGGTCCGCGAAGGTGATCTCGGGGGCGGTGTCGGGGGTGGTGTCGGCTGCCTCGTTCTCGGGCACGACGACGTGATCAGTACTGGCGATGGACATGCGAATGCGAAACCTTCCGGAGTCTCGTCGGCACGCGCCCGTCAACTCCGTGATTCGCGATTCGCAATACGACCGCCTCAATGCGGTCCACCACGGCAAGGGAGAGTACGCGCCACACGGCGCGCTCTGCGGTGGCGCCGGGCAAGATGGGATCAAACGATCTGCCACCATACGCAGTCCGGGCCGTGTCACGCAAACCGGACCGAGTCGGGGACAGCGGGAACACGCCCACGCACCAGGGTGCCGAGGCGCCTTCCCGGAGTCCTCAACCAACCACCCCCCACATCTGTTCCCGACACAGCCGGAAAGACCCAGGCACCTCCGGACACCCGACGGCAGACCCTGTCCGGACCCCCGACACCCCTGCCCGGGCACCACGCCGAGCTGCGGCCTCCGGTGCGAGCTCGCTGCAGTCGACGACAGGCGCCTTCCGGACACCGACGACAGGCCCGCCCGGGCGCCTACGCGGGTGCTCCGGCCTCCGGTGCGGGCTCGCGCTGGGCCAGCTGTGGTCCGGGCGGCTCGTGCGCCGACGAGGAGGGTTCCGGCGTCGGCTCGGGAGAGGTCGTCGGCTCCTGGGGCGTCGGGGTGGGCTCCGGCTCCGTCGTCCGGGTGGGCGTCGGCTGGGCCGGCGGCTTCGGCGTCGGCTTCCCCGGCTTGCCGGGCTTGCCCGGACCGGCGGCCCCCGGCGCGGACGCACTCGCGTCCGGCGTCGGCGACGCCTCCGGCGGTGCCGACTCCCCCGGCCCGCCCCGCTCGCCCTTCTTCCCCTTCTTGCCCTTGCCGTGCCCGCGCTCGCCGTCGGCCGCCGCGGCCCCGAAGCCTCCGGCGCCGCCCGACACCGTCGAGCCGCCGCCGGAGGCCTCACCGCCCCGCTGCCCGGCGGAGTGAGACGGCTTGACGCGCCCGCCCGCGTCGTCGTCGCCCACGCTCATACAGCCGGCGGCAGCGGCGACGGCCACGACGGTGGCGGCCAGGCGGACGGGTACGTACAAGGGGCGCACGGGGCCACCTCCGGGAGGGGTGATGGAGTCAACACCTCCAACTCCCGCCGCCCACAAGAGGACACGCGCCCCGTATTCACAACCCGCTCAGCCGTAGCCGAGGGCGTGAAGGCGCTCGTCGTCGATGCCGAAGTGGTGCGCGATCTCGTGCACGACGGTGATCTCCGTCTCGGCGACGACGTCCTCCCGCGACTCGCACATCCGCAGGGTCGGGTTCCGGTAGATGGTGATCCGGTCCGGCAGCACCCCGGCGTACCACTCGCCCCGGTCGGTCAGCGGCGTCCCCTCGTAGAGCCCGAGCAGCTCGGGATCGTCCGCCGGCGGTTCGTCCTCGACGAACACCGCGACGTTGTCCATCAGTCGCATCAGCTCCGGCGGGATCCGGTCGAGCGCCTCGGCGACCAGTTCCTCGAACTCCTCGCGCGTCATCTCCAGCACAGGCCCATTGTCGGCCACGACACCGCCCCACGAGAGCCTCCCGGCGCCGCATATCCGGCCCCGGACTTGGGCATACGGGACCAATGGCCCGCGTCCCCGCCGCAGTCCTGAGTGTCCTGAACCCGATCCGCAGGGCCCCGCGCGCCCTGGCCCGCCACTACCGCTCCCGCCAGGCGCCCACCACGATCGAACTCGTACCGCAGCCGCACCCCTGGACCCGCGCGGTGGGACTCGTGACCGTCGTCCTGGTCGGCGCCTGGCTCGGCCTGCTGGTCGTGGGCAACGTCCGCGTCCCGGTCGGCCCCATGAACACGACGATGACGCTGCGTCCGTCCTTCACCGGCGGGACGAAGATCAACATCTCGCCGCTGGGCGCCCTGGAGCTGGACAGCCACATCGCCCCCGTCCGTCTGGACGTCAACGTCGACCAGCTCGACCCCGACCGCTCCCGGGCCCTGGTCGATCACCCCGAGCGGCTCTCCGGCCTCCAGGACGAGGTCGCCGAGGACGTCGGCCGCGGCACCCTCGATCTGGCGGTGCGCTCCGGCGTCGCGGTCGTCGTGGGCGCCACCGCCCTGGGCCTCGCGGTCTACCGCCGCCCGCGCCGCGCGATGGCCGCCGGCGGCCTGGCCCTCACCCTCCTCGTCGCCTCGGGCGGCACGGCGTACGCGACCTGGCGCCCGGACTCGGTCCTGGAGCCCAAGTTCTCCGGACTGCTCACCTCCGCCCCCTCCCTGGTCGGCAACGCGCGCAGCATCGTCACGGAATTCGACGTCTACCAGAAGGAGTTGGCCCGCCTGGTCACCAATGTGACCAAGCTCTACGACGCCACCTCGACGCTCCCCGCGTACGCGCCCGACCCCTCCACCATCCGGGTCCTGCACGTCTCGGACATCCACCTCAACCCGGCGAGCTGGAAGATCATCGCCTCGCTCGTGGAGCAGTACCAGGTCGACGTGATCGTCGACTCGGGCGACACGATGGACCACGGCACAGCCGCCGAGAACGGCTTCCTCGACCCCATCGAGGACCTCGGCGCCCCCTACGTCTGGGTCCGCGGCAACCACGATTCGATGATCACCCAGCGCTATCTGGAGGACCTGAGGAACGTCCACGTCCTGGACGACGGCCGGGCGAAGACGATCAAGGGTCTGCGCTTCGCGGGCATCGGCGATCCGCAGTTCACCCCGGACCGCTCCAGGAGCGCCGGGGCCGAACAGTCCCAGGAGCTCGCGGGCGCCCGTCTGGCCACGGCCCTGCGCGACCAGCGCGCCGCGGGCACCCCGGTGGACGTGGCCGTCGCCCACGAGCCCTCTGCGGCCCGCGAGGTCGACGGCGAGGTCCCCCTGGTCCTGGCCGGCCACCTGCACCACGACGAGACGGAGGTCCTGAAGTACGGCACCCGGCTGCGCATCGAGGGCTCGACGGGCGGCAGCGGCCTGCGCGCCATCGAGGGCAAGCACCCCGACCCGATCGAGGCGTCGATCCTCTACTTCGACCGGGACACCCGCCATCTCCAGGCCTGGGACGAGATCGAACTGGGCGGTCTCGGCCTCACGACGGCCGAGGTCAGCCGCCACCTCCCGGAGGAGAACCAGCCCGGCGCCGAACCGTCCCCGGGCGCGGTCCCGAGCAGCTCCCCGAGCACCTCCCCGCAGGGCTCGCCCTCCCCCTCCCCCTAAACCGTTTTGGCGATAGCTCCCGCCATCCCATATGCTTCTCACGTCCCCGACGCGCTGAGAAGCGCCCAGGCGGGCCGATAGCCCTCATCGTCTAGCGGCCTAGGACGCCGCCCTTTCAAGGCGGTAGCACGGGTTCGAATCCCGTTGGGGGCACGCACCACCCTGTGCGACACTGTCGTACGAAGCTTGGTCCTGTGGAGCAGTTTGGAGTGCTCGCCACCCTGTCAAGGTGGAGGCCGCGGGTTCAAATCCCGTCAGGACCGCTGAGGTTTCACGTGAAACCTCGTGGCTGGGTAGCTCAGTTGGTACGAGCGTCCGCCTGAAAAGCGGAAGGTCGCCGGTTCGACCCCGGCCCCAGCCACAACCGGCCTCACCAGGGCCTGAGCCCCTCTCCGGGATTCCGGAGAGGGGCTCTTTCGTGCCGCTCACGCCTCCTCCGATCCGAGGCGCCGGAGCAGGGCGGGCGGCACCGCCCCCACCCCGGGGCAAAAGCGTTAGCCATGAATTTCCCCGGGATGAGATCCTGGATCCCGTATGTCTACACAATCCGCCCCCGCCCTCGGCGCCCTCGCCCCCCGCCTGACCGAGCTGTCCCTGCGCGACGCGCAGCGGCTCGGGCGCAGGCTCGAAGGTGCGCGCAAGATCCGCAAGCCGGAGGCCAGGGCCGCCGTGCTCGCCGAGATCGAGGCGGAGATCGCCAAGGGCGAGGAGCGGATGGCCCGGCGCCGGGCCCGCGTGCCCGAGGTCACGTACCCCGAGCAGCTGCCGGTCAGCCAGAAGAAGGACGACATCGCGGCGGCGATCCGCGATCACCAGGTCGTGATCGTCGCCGGCGAGACCGGCTCCGGCAAGACCACGCAGATCCCCAAGATCTGCATGGAGCTGGGCCGGGGCGTGCGCGGCATGATCGGGCACACCCAGCCGCGCCGGATCGCCGCCCGGACCGTCGCCGAGCGCGTCGCCGAGGAGCTGAACACCCCCCTCGGCGAGACCGTCGGCTGGAAGGTCCGCTTCACCGACCAGGTCGACCCCGAGGCCACCTTCGTCAAGCTGATGACGGACGGCATCCTGCTCGCCGAGATCCAGAGCGACCGCGAGCTGCGCGCCTACGACACGATCATCATCGACGAGGCCCACGAGCGGTCCCTCAACATCGACTTCCTGCTCGGCTACCTCGCCCAGCTGCTGCCCAGGCGCCCGGACCTCAAGGTCGTCATCACCTCGGCGACGATCGACCCGGAGCGGTTCTCGCGGCACTTCGGCGACGCCCCGATCATCGAGGTCAGCGGCCGTACCTATCCGGTGGAGGTGCGCTACCGGCCGCTCCTGGAGGAGGACGGCGACGACGCCGACCGCGACCAGATCACCGCGATCATCGACGCCGTGGAGGAACTCCAGAAGGAGGGCCAGGGCGACATCCTCGTCTTCCTCTCCGGCGAGCGGGAGATCCGCGACACGGCCGACGCCCTGACCAAGAAGAACTACCGCTTCACGGAGATCCTGCCGCTCTACGCCCGGCTCTCCCACGCCGAGCAGCACCGCGTCTTCCAGCCGCACACCGGCCGCAGGATCGTTCTCGCCACGAACGTCGCCGAGACGTCCCTGACCGTCCCCGGCATCAAGTACGTCATCGACCCCGGCTTCGCCCGCATCTCGCGCTACAGCCACCGCACCAAGGTGCAGCGCCTGCCGATCGAGCCGGTCTCGCAGGCCAGCGCCAACCAGCGCAAGGGCCGCTGCGGCCGTACGTCCGACGGCATCTGCATCCGCCTCTACAGCGAGGACGACTTCAACGCCCGCCCGGAGTTCACGGACGCGGAGATCCTCCGGACGAACCTCGCCTCCGTCATCCTGCAGATGACCGCGGCCGGCCTCGGCGACATCGAGAAGTTCCCCTTCATCGACCCGCCGGACCACCGCAACATCCGCGACGGCGTACAGCTCCTCCAAGAGCTGGGCGCCCTCGACCCGGCGCAGAAGGACCCCCGCAAACGGCTCACCGACACCGGCCGCAAGCTCGCCCAGCTGCCCGTCGACCCGCGCCTGGCCCGCATGGTCCTGGAGGCGGACAGGAACGGCTGCGTCCGCGAGGTCATGGTCATAGCCGCCGCGCTGTCCATCCAGGACCCGCGCGAACGCCCCGCCGACAAGCAGACCCAGGCCGACCAGCAGCACGCCCGCTTCCGGGACGAGACCAGCGACTTCCTGGCCTATCTCAACCTCTGGCGCTATCTGCGCGAGCAGCAGAAGGAGCGCGGCTCGTCCTCGTTCCGCCGGATGTGCAAGCAGGAGTACCTCAACTTCCTTCGCATCCGTGAATGGCAGGACATCTACAGCCAGTTGCGCACGGTCGCCAAGCAGATGGGCATCCACCTCAACGAGGACGACGCCCCGGCCGACCGCATCCACCTCTCCCTCCTCGCCGGCCTCCTGTCCCACATCGGCATGAAGGACGTGAAGGAAGGCGCGAAGAACGAGTACCTGGGCGCCCGCAACGCCAAGTTCGCGATCTTCCCCGGCTCGGCCCTGTTCAAGAAGCCCCCGCGGTTCGTGATGTCCGCCGAACTCGTCGAGACCTCCCGCCTGTGGGCCCGGGTCAACGCGAAGATCGAGCCGGAGTGGGTCGAACCCCTCGCCCAGCACCTCATCAAGCGCACCTACAGCGAGCCGCACTGGGAGAAGGACCAGGCGGCCGTGATGGCGTACGAGAAGGTCACGCTGTACGGCGTGCCGATCGTGGCGCAGCGGAAGGTCAACTACGGCCGGATCGACCCGGAGATCAGCCGCGAGCTGTTCATCCGCAACGCGCTCGTCGAGGGCGACTGGCGCACGCACCACAAGTTCTTCGCGGACAACCGCCGGCTGCTCACCGAGGTCGAGGAGCTGGAGCACCGCGCCCGGCGCCGGGACATCCTGGTCGACGACGAGACGCTGTTCGACTTCTACGACCGGCGCATCCCCGAACACGTCGTCTCCGGCGCGCACTTCGACTCCTGGTGGAAGCGCAAGCGGCACGAGCAGCCCGACTTCCTCGACTTCGAGCGCGAGATGCTCATCAACGAGAAGGCGGGTGAGGTCACCAAGGCCGACTACCCCGACTCGTGGCGCCAGGGGAACCTCAAGTTCCGGGTGACGTACCAGTTCGAGCCGGGCGCGGACGCCGACGGCGTGACCGTCCACATCCCGCTCCAGGTCCTCAACCAGGTCACGGACGAGGGCTTCGACTGGCAGATCCCGGGCCTGCGCGAGGAACTGGTCACGGAGCTCATCCGCTCCCTGCCCAAGCCGATCCGCCGCAACTACGTGCCCGCGCCCAACTACGCGAAGGCGTTCCTGGACAGGGCGGTGCCGCTCCAGGAGCCCCTCACCACCACCATGGCCCGCGAGCTGCGGCTCATGGTCGGAGTCCCCTTCGACGCGACGGACTTCGACTGGGGCAAGGTGCCCGAGCACCTCAAGATCACGTTCAGGATCGTCGACGAGCGGCGCCGCAAGCTGGCCGAGGACAAGGACCTGGAGGCGCTCAAGCTCCGGCTGAAGCCCAAGGCCCGCAAGGCGCTCTCGCAGGCCGCGGCGGCCACGGCCGAGCGGCAGGGCGGCGAGTCCCTGGAGCGCAAGGGCCTCACCGACTGGACGATCGGCACGCTCACGCGCGTCTTCGAGACGCGCAGGGCCGGCCAGCCGGTCAAGGCGTACCCGGCGCTCGTGGACGACGGCGACACGGTCTCGGTCCGCCTCTTCGACACCGAGGCCGAGCAGGCCGAGGCGATGTGGAAGGGCACGCGCCGTCTGATCCTGCGCAACATCCCCGTGAACCCCGCGAAGTTCGCCTCCGACAAGCTGACCAACGCGCAGAAGCTCGCGCTGTCCTCGAATCCGCACGGGTCGGTGCAGGCCCTGTTCGACGACTGCGCGATGGCGGCTGCGGACAAGCTCATCGGGGACTTCGGGGGCCCCGCGTGGGACGAGGAGTCGTACCGGAAGCTGTACGACAAGGTGCGCGCGGAGATCGTCGACACGACCGTCCGCACGGTGGGGCAGGTGCAGCAGGTCCTGGCCGCCTGGCAGGCCTGTGAGCGCCGTCTGAAGGCCGTACGCAGCCCCGCGCTGCTGCCGAACCTCCAGGACGTCCGGGGGCAGCTGGACGCCCTCGTGAAGCCCGGCTTCGTCACGGAGGCGGGCGTGCGCAGGATGCCGGACCTGATGCGCTACCTGGTCGCGGCCGACCGGCGGCTGCAGCAGATGCCGACGAACGTCCAGCGCGACACCACGCGCATGGACAAGGTCAAGGAGATGCAGGACGAGTACGCCTGGCTCCTGGAGCAGATGCCGCAGGGCCGGCCGGTGCCGCGGCAGGTCCTGGACGTCCGCTGGATGCTGGAGGAGCTCCGGGTCAGCTATTTCGCCCACGCGCTCGGCACGGCGTACCCGATCTCCGACAAGCGGATCGTGAAGGCGATCGACGCGCTGGCTCCGTGACCGGCCGTGCACGCTGGGTGAGTTCGACCGGGGGCCCACCCTCCTGTACAGTCTCTTCTCGCAGCGCAACGCACGAAAAGCGCCGCGAAACCTGGTCCTGTGGAGCAGTTTGGAGTGCTCGCCACCCTGTCAAGGTGGAGGCCGCGGGTTCAAATCCCGTCAGGACCGCAGCAGAGAGCCCGGATCTTCGGATCCGGGCTCTTTTGTATGCCCGGAGGGCTCTGGAGTTCCCAGGCCGGCCGTCGGCGCCCCATGGCTCCGTGCGCCCCCACGCGCCGTCTTGACGCCCCCTCATTCGGTCGGTACCCCAGAACCAGGGCCGTTCCCCGTACGGCCCCCGGAGGTGGCGTATGGCGGCATCGGCTAGGCACGAGACGCGGGCCCTGCTCCGCGCGCACCTGGCGGCCGCGTCGTCTTACCGGCATCTCACCCGGCACTGCCCGATCTGCCACCACCTGCTGAGGCTGGCGATGGAATCGGCGCCGCGCACGGCCCGGGAGGCCGGCCCGGCGCAGGACGAGGTCGCCGAGGACGAGAGCCCCGCACCCGCGTGAGCCGCCCTCAACACCCGTCCGCACAAGGGAAGCTGGAGCCGCAGGCTCCTCTACCGCACCGGCGGCGGAGCTAACAAGCCGCTTGGTATGTGACGGGTGTCACCGCATGAGTTTCCGGAAGTGCGGTACTTACCCGCCTCCTACAAAGGGTCAATTTAATATGTGCAATTGCACCTTGTCCGAGGTGCCGCACTCAGCTGATCCGACACCCCTCCCCAGACTCCGACAAGCCCGCTCACAGCAGGTCCGGCGGCCGGTGCCCGGCACACAAAAAAGATCGCGCTGGACCCGGCGGAGTCCAGCGCGACCGACGACGCACCCTGTTACATGCCCGGAAAGCTCTCTCTGGCTTGGGCGTGGGGCCTGTTGGGGCAGGACCCCGCGTCGCTTGGAGCTGTGGGTCCGGACGTCACGGCCAGTTGGGGGACGGACCGTTCTGCCCGGTATTCAGTTGTTCAGGCCTCGCTGCGCTGCTGCGGAATGCCCGCGAGCAGAGCGCGGACCTCAGCCTCGCGGTAACGCCGATGCCCGCCGAGCGTGCGGATCGACGTGAGCTTGCCGGCCTTCGCCCACCGCGTGACCGTCTTGGGGTCGACGCGGAACATGGTGGCGACCTCAGCCGGGGTCAGCAGCGGCTCGGCATCAGGGGTGCGAGCGGTCATGAGCGGCCTCCTCGGGAGAACCGAACCTTCTCGGTTCTTTCCTCTAAATTCTGCACCTTGACCCGCGTTGCCCGAAATGGCGGACGCGAGTCGAGTCGGTTATAGGACGAACGGCTTGTCCTCGGCACTACAACTACACCATCTGTCCAGCCGCGTCGGCCAAACCGATGGAATTGCCCCTCCAGGTGCCCATCAGCCACGGAAGCCGATGGACCATGCCATAGCGGACAGTCACGCCGCTGTGACGATCAGTCACAGCGGCGATCAGGAGTCACGAGACCCCCCAAAGCGTGCAATGCTGAGATTCCCCCCATAGTGCAGCACTACGGGACGGAAGGAGCCCTCCCCGGACTCCTTGTCCTATTTTGGCATGAGGAGGGGCAAGGGGCGCAAGGGCCACGTACGTGTAGTCCGTCACGCTTGGCCCACTTGAGAGGTACGCCCGGATCGGGTCCTACGTCCCTTGTTGACGAAGCCTCAGGAGACGCACAGCCCGCTTCAGGAACTCGGTGCGAGGACGAAACCCCAAATCGGGCGGTTCGTCAAACGTCAGTTCGTGACCGACCACGAGCGGTCCGTACGGATCGCGTGGTCAGGGGTCAGTTGGCCGACCGCAGATCCCGTACCGATCGCCACCGCTCCACGAGCCGGGCGTACGCCACCCCGGCGGCGGCGCCGTCGCCCCGGCGCAGCGCGGCGATGCCCTCGGCGACGTCGGCGGCCGAGTGGTCGTCCTCCAGCGTCCCGGCCGGCACGGCGTGCACCAGGCCGCCGTAGTCCAGCTCCACCAGCGAGCGCGGGTGGAACTCCTCCAGCCAGCGCCCGACGTCCAGCAGGCCGTCGATCAGCGGTCCCTCGTCCATGGCCTCCCGCAGGGCGCGCAGGCCCCGGGCCACCCGCCGCCGGGCCTGGACCATGGGGGTGCGGTAGCGCAGCACGGGCGGGCTGTCCACGCTGTCGCCCTTGTCGTACTCGCGCTCCTCGTCGGAGACCAGCACGAACCAGCTGATCGGAACCTGCCAGGTCGCCGTACGGATCCACGGCCGGGCGTCGGGGTTGATCGCCAGCCAGCGCTCGTAGTCCTGGGCGGCCTGACGGCGCAGGACGGGCGGCAGGACCGCGTCCAGGACCGGCGGCGGGAGCTCGTCCGAGAGGTCCTCCAGGGCCAGCCAGCCGCGCAGCCGGGTGCGCCAGGGGCAGACGCAGACGACCCCGTCCACGTCCAGCACGAAGGCGTCCTCGCTCTCGTGCACCGGCACCGGGACCGGCGGCGTGGGCGCCAAGTCGGCCAGGGCGCGGCGCAGTTCGTCCTGGTACGAGGGGCGGTCCGGGCGGCGTGCGTAACGGGCCCAGTGGCCGCGCTCCGGCTCGGGGAAGGCGGCCAGCGGTTCGTACACGCGCAAGTAGGTCGCGTAGGGGACGATCACCGAGGACACCTTGGGCACGCCTGCTCCCTCCCCCGCGCACCGCGGCGAAAACCTGCGGAACCCGCTCACGATCGCGCGGGAAATCTATGCAAATCGTCGCACGGGTGTACTCCGGTCGGAGGTGATCCTGAGCACCGTGCGGCCGGCGGGCCCACCAGGCTCTAATCTCGTGCTCAACAGTCCCCGCCACCCGCACGGGGCCTGTCTCCACCCGCCGCAACTTACTCAGGAGTCACCACCGTGACCGACGTAACCGGCGCACCTGCTGATGTCCTGCACACCCTGTTCCACTCGGACCAGGGGGGCCATGAGCAAGTCGTGCTCTGCCAGGACCGCGCGAGCGGCCTCAAGGCCGTCATCGCCCTCCACTCCACCGCCCTGGGCCCCGCGCTCGGCGGTACGCGCTTCTACCCCTACGCGAACGAGGCCGAGGCCGTCGCCGACGCGCTGAACCTCGCCCGCGGCATGTCGTACAAGAACGCCATGGCCGGTCTCGACCACGGCGGCGGCAAGGCCGTGATCATCGGCGATCCGGAGCAGATCAAGACCGAGGAGCTGCTGCTGGCCTACGGCCGGTTCGTGGCCTCGCTCGGCGGCCGGTACGTCACCGCCTGCGACGTCGGCACGTACGTGGCCGACATGGACGTCGTCGCCCGGGAGTGCCGCTGGACGACCGGCCGCTCCCCGGAGAACGGCGGCGCCGGGGACTCCTCCGTCCTCACCGCCTTCGGCGTCTACCAGGGCATGCGCGCCTCCGCGCAGCACCTGTGGGGCGACCCCACCCTGCGCGGCCGCAAGGTCGGTATCGCCGGCGTCGGCAAGGTCGGCCACCACCTGGTCGAGCACCTGCGGGCGGAGGGCGCCGAGGTCGTCGTCACCGACGTGCGCGAGGACGCCGTGGGGCGGATCCTCGCCGCGCACCCCGAGGGCGTCACGGCCGTCGCCGACACCGCGACCCTGATCCGCGTCGAGGGCCTGGACATCTACGCCCCGTGCGCGCTCGGCGGCGCGCTGAACGACGACACGGTCCCGGCGCTCACCGCCAAGGTGGTCTGCGGCGCCGCCAACAACCAGCTCGCCCACCCGGGCGTGGAGAAGGACCTCGCCGACCGCGGGATCCTCTACGCGCCGGACTACGTGGTGAACGCCGGCGGCGTCATCCAGGTGGCCGACGAGCTGCACGGCTTCGACTTCGAGCGGTGCAAGGCGAAGGCGGCCAAGATCTACGACACCACGCTCGCCATATTCGCACGTGCGAAGGAAGACGGTATTCCGCCGGCCGCCGCGGCCGACCGGATCGCCGAGCAGCGGATGCACGACGCGGCCGCGGCACGCCGGGCGCGCTGACCCGGTCCGGGTTCCGCGGTTCGCACGTTTGGCCGGTACCCGCCGGTGGGCAGTTAGAGAGAACTCTCACTTCTCCCGGCGGGTCGACCGCCGATAAGTGGTTAAAATCGCGGTTGACCAGCGAGGACGGGGCGCCTCGAAGGTCCTGGGCGCGGGCACGTCATGCGGGCGACGTACCGTATGGGCGCGGGCTCAGGTACCGTGGAAGCCCTACGGACCGGTCTCTCTGCGGAGAGTCCGTGCCGGACCATGAACGCGTGTCAAGACTCTGGGGCCGTCGAGCCCCGTCGTTGAGGGGGTCGAGCCATGGGGCGCGGCCGGGCCAAGGCCAAGCAGACGAAGGTCGCCCGCCAGCTGAAGTACAACAGCGGTGGGACTGACCTCTCACGCCTGGCCGAGGAGCTGGGTGCATCGCCTTCGAATCCGCAGCCGCCTAACGGCGAGCCGTTCGAAGACGATGAGGACGACGACCTGTACGCACGGTACGCCGACCTCTACGAGGACGACGACGACGAGGACGGCCAGTCCCCGCAGCATCGTCGCGGCGCTTGACCTTGCACTGAGCATTCACCCGGTCGGTGACTCCGGTCACCGACCGGGTTCTGTGCTGCGTGCAAGGTGACGACCGTGTCTCAGCTCGCGTAGTCACCGATCAGGGCGGCACCCGTGGGGTGCTCGCCCCGTTCCGTGATCTCGCCCGCGACCCAGGCGTCCACGCCGCGGTCGGCGAGGGTCGCCAGGGCCACCTCGGTGGACTCCTGGGGCACGATCGCGATCATGCCCACGCCCATGTTCAGGGTCTTCTCCAGCTCCAGGCGCTCGACGCTGCCCGTACGGCCGACCAGGTCGAAGATCGGGGCGGGCGTCCAGGTGGAGCGGTCGACGATCGCGTGCAACGCGTCGGGGATGACCCGGGCGAGGTTGGCCGCGAGTCCGCCGCCGGTGACGTGGCTGAACGCGTGCACCTCGGTGGTGCGCATCAGGGCCAGGCAGTCCAGCGAATAGATCTTCGTCGGCTCCAGCAGCTCCTCGCCGAGGGTGCGGCCGAGCTCCTCGATGTGCGCGTCCAGCGCGAGGCCGGCCTGGTTCAGCAGGACGTGCCGGACCAGGGAGTACCCGTTCGAGTGGAGACCGGAGGACGCCATGGCGATCACCGCGTCACCCGTTCGGATGCGATCCGCGCCGAGCAGCCGGTCGGCCTCCACGACGCCCGTGCCGGCGCCGGCGACGTCGAAGTCGTCCTCTCCCAGCAGGCCCGGGTGCTCGGCCGTCTCGCCGCCGACCAGGGCGCAGCCGGCCAGCACGCAGCCCTCGGCGATGCCCTTGACGATCGCGGCGACCCGCTCGGGGTGGACCTTGCCGACGCAGATGTAGTCGGTCATGAACAGCGGCTCGGCACCGCAGACCACGATGTCGTCCATGACCATCGCGACCAGGTCGTGGCCGATGGTGTCGTAGACGCCCAGCCGGCGGGCGATGTCGACCTTGGTGCCGACGCCGTCCGTGGCGGAGGCGAGCAGGGGGCGCTCGTAGTTCTTCAGGGCGGAGGCGTCGAAGAGGCCGGCGAAGCCGCCGAGGCCGCCCAGGACCTCGGGGCGCTGGGCCTTCTTCACCCACTCCTTCATCAGTTCGACGGCGCGGTCGCCGGCTTCGATGTCGACGCCCGCGGCTGCGTAGCTGGCGCCGCCTTCGGCAATGGGTTTCTCGGACATGGCTAAAGAGAACCTTCGTGTCGTACGGCGGGGATGACGGGCCGTCTAGGGACGGCGGATCGCGTCGGCGGCGGCCGTGGCGGCCGGGCCGGCGGCCAGCTCCGTCTCCAGCAGCTGCTTGCCGAGCAGCTCGGGGTCCGGGAGCTCCATCGGGTACTCGCCGTCGAAGCAGGCGCGGCACAGGTTCGGCTTGGCGATGGTGGTCGCCTCGATCATGCCGTCGATGGAGATGTAGGCCAGGGAGTCGGCGCCCAGGGAGGTGCCGATCTCGTCGATCGTCATGCCGTTGGCGATGAGCTCGGCGCGGGTGGCGAAGTCGATGCCGAAGAAGCAGGGCCACTTCACGGGCGGCGAGGAGATCCGGATGTGGACCTCGGCGGCGCCGGCCTCGCGGAGCATGCGGACCAGGGCCCGCTGGGTGTTGCCGCGCACGATCGAGTCGTCGACGACGACCAGGCGCTTGCCCTTGATGACTTCCTTCAGCGGGTTCAGCTTCAGGCGGATGCCCAGCTGGCGGATGGTCTGCGAGGGCTGGATGAACGTCCGGCCCACGTAGGCGTTCTTGACCAGGCCGGCGCCGAAGGGGATCCCGGAGGCCTCCGCGTAGCCGATGGCGGCGGGGGTGCCGGACTCCGGGGTCGCTATGACCAGGTCGGCCTCGACCGGGGCCTCCTTCGCCAGCTTGCGGCCCATCTCCACGCGGGAGAGGTACACGTTCCGGCCGGCGATGTCGGTGTCCGGGCGGGCCAGGTACACGTACTCGAAGACGCAGCCCTTGGGCTTCGCTTCCGCGAATCGGGAGGTGCGCAGGCCGTTCTCGTCGATGGCGACGAACTCGCCCGGCTCGATCTCGCGGACGTAGGAGGCGCCGCAGATGTCCAGGGCGGCGGACTCGGAGGCGACGACCCAGCCGCGCTCCAGGCGGCCGAGGACCAGCGGGCGGATGCCCTGCGGGTCGCGGGCCGCGTACAGGGTGTGCTCGTCCATGAAGACGAGGGAGAAGGCGCCCCGGACCTGCGGGAGGACGCTGTGGGCGGCCTCCTCGATGGTCAGCGGCTTGCCGTCCTCGTCCGTCTGGGCCGCGAGGAGCGCGGTGAGCAGGTCGGTGTCGTTGGTCGCCGCGACGCGCGGGGTGCGGCCGCCCTCCTGCTTGGGCAGGTCGGCGACCATCTCGGCGAGCTGGGCGGTGTTGACGAGGTTGCCGTTGTGGCCGAGCGCGATGGAGCCGTGCCCGGTGGCACGGAACGTCGGCTGGGCGTTCTCCCAGACGGAGGCACCGGTGGTCGAGTAGCGGGCGTGTCCGACCGCGATGTGACCCTGGAGCGAACCGAGGGAGGTCTCGTCGAAGACTTGCGAGACCAGGCCCATGTCCTTGAAGACGAGGATCTGTGAGCCGTTGCTGACCGCGATTCCCGCGGATTCCTGGCCTCGATGCTGGAGGGCGTAGAGCCCGAAGTACGTGAGCTTGGCGACCTCTTCGCCCGGAGCCCAGACACCGAAGACGCCACAAGCGTCCTGGGGGCCCTTCTCACCGGGGAGCAGGTCGTGGTTGAGTCGTCCGTCACCACGTGGCACGCCACCGAGTGTAGGCGAGGTCGACCACTGGTCCGAATTGGGGATACCGGACTTTCCGGTGGATCACCGCTCGGCGACAGCTCGCACACGCGTGCCGTTTTCGCTGGTCAGCGTCAGGGTTCGGTGATCGACTCCGTACTTCAGCTTCCCGTCGAAAAGTCGCAGCAGGGTCTTCTCGTCGGCCATGAGTGAGTCTTCGCACATCATCCGGGTCGTGGCCGGGGGGCCGAGGGTGATATGGCCGTCGCGCACCGTGGCCTTGGCGTTGACCTTGTTGCAGCCGAGGCTGCCGGCGACGGTGCCCTTCCTCTCGTCGAAGGTGAGGTGGGCCCGGCCGTCGGCCCGGGGGCTGGTGACGGTCCACTTGGTGCCGCTCAGCCGCGCGTCCTTCGCCTCGGTCAGGCGGACGGTCTCGCCCCCGTCGGTGGTGAGGGTGAGGCGGTCGCCGTCCACCCGGGCCTCGAACTCGCGTCCGGAGAGGGTGCGCGCGAGGGTCTCCTCGAACGCCATGGGCGTGCCCTCGCAGGCCATCTCCGTGGCCATGGTCCGGCCGAGCCGGACGCGGTCGCCGTCGACGGTGGCGTCGGCGCCGAAGGTGTTGCAGCCGAGGCTGCCCTCGGCCCGGCCCCTGTCGATGGTCACGTGGGCGCCGGCGGGCGCCTGGTGGGTCTTCCCGTCGGCGGTGACGCTGTCCACGCTCCACCGCACGCCGGTGACCGGGCGCTCGGCACCGACCGAGCCGCTGCCGCCGTCCGCCGTCTCGCTGCCGCAGGCCGCCATGAGCGGGACGAGCATGGCGGCGGCCGTCAGGGTCATGCGCTTCTGCCTGTCCATGCCCCTTCGACGGAGCACCCGGGGGGACCGGTTCCCCTCATGTCATCAGGGGCAGGTGGACGGACAGGTCCGCCCGCTCTCCGCTCGCGCTGACCTCGGCGTCCCGCAGCGCCTGTGCCCAGGTCCGCCGCCCGGTCGCCAGCCGGATCCAGGTCAGCGGGTCCGTCTCGACGACGTTGGGCGGGGTGCCCCGGGTGTGCCGCGGGCCTTCCACGCACTGCACCACCGCGTACGGCGGCACCCGGACCTCCGTGGAACCGCCGGGCGCCTTCACGGCCAGCGCGTCGGCGAGCAGCCGGGTGCAGGCGGCCAGGGCCTGGCGGTCGAGCGGGATGTCCAGGCCGGGGACGGCGGCGTTGAGGTCGTCGGTGTGGACGACGAGCTCGACGGTGCGGGTGACGACGTAGTCGGCCAGCGGCAGGGCTCCGGCGCTGGTCGGCAGCAGCCGGCCGGCGGGGTGCGCGTCCAGGTTCGCGGTGAAGCGGCGTTCCGCGTCGGCGAGGTGGGCGTCGAGGTCCGGGTGCTCCTCGGCCAGGCGGCGGGCGGTTCCGGCGATGACGGGGGCGTCGGCCGCGATGGCGAACGGCCAGTCGAGCAGCCGGCCGGTCTGCCGCGCGGGCTCGGGCTCCGCGAGCAGCCGGTCCACGGCGTCCAGGGCCATGGCGCAGTGCGCGGCCAGATCGCGCACGGTCCAGTCGCCGAGCCGGGTGGGCCGGGCGAGCTGCTCGGGGGTGAGGCCGGCGACGGCCGTGCGTACGTGCCCGAACTGGGCGAGCACGGCCGCCCGGATCTTGGCGGGGTCGTAGCTGCGGGGACGTTTCCTGGCCGGGGGCATGGGGGTCAGCCTAGGGCGGGTGTCGCGGCGGGCGCTTCGAAGGTCTCGCCGTTGCGGGGGACGCCGATCCCGCGCCAGGTGAAGGGGATGCCCCGGGCCGCGTCCGGGTCGGGGGCGTCCATCAGCTGGAAGTGCAGGTGAGGCTCTGTGGAGTTGCCGGAGTTCCCGCAGCGGGCGATCGGCTGCCCGGCGCGGACGCGGTCGCCCTCGCGGACGGTGAGGCTGCCGCGCCGCAGGTGGGCGTAGGCGGCGTAGGTGCCGTCGCCGAGGTCGAGGACGACGTGGTTGCCGAGAATGCGCCCGGTGCCGGTCAGCTCGCGCACCGAGCCCTCGACCAGCAGCAGATACAGCAGCCCGGGCAGGGAGGTGCGGCTGAGGTGGTCGCGCTGTCCGTCCGCGGCCTTCACGACCGTGGCGTCGGCGACCGCGAGGACCGGGGCGCCGAAGGCCGGGAAGTCCTGGGGGCGGCGGGCGAGCGGCCACAGCCAGTGGAAGGCGGGGCGCTGACCCGGCGCGGGCTCGGCCACGACGTCGATGGCGTAGGTCTGGCCGTGGGCGTGGATGCCGTGGCTGGGGGTGCGGTCGGCCGGGCTGTTCCGCGCGGACCAGCGGCCGGTGACGGGCGGGGCGACCTCGACGGGGTCGCGGGCCGCCCGGGGGCTGTCCGGGGCGCCGCCCCACCGGTTGGCGACGGTGACGACGGCGAAGGCGAGCACCAGCGGCAGCACGATCCACAGCAGGGGAAGGTCCAGGTCCAGGCAGACGGCGGCGATCACCAGGCCGATGAAGAGCAGCTGCAGGATCCGGGAAGCGACCATGCCGAGCTTGCGTACGGACATCCTGTCCCCCTGTTCGTCTGACTGTCCCTACGGGCGGGCCGTCGCCAGGGCCACCAGCAGCGGGACGACCCGGGCCGGCGGGACCTCGTAGCGGCCCCGGCCGGTCGTGTGCAGCCAGCCCGTGCCGGTGAGCTGACGCAGGTGGTGGTAGATCTGGCCGGTCGTGCCGACCTCGTCGAGCTCGGCGAGTTCGGCGGCGGTGCGGCGGCCGCCGATGATCTCGCGCAGCAGCCGGAGCCGCACGGGGTGGCCGAGCGCCGCGAAGGACTCGGCGGCCGCCGTCCCGTCGGTGTCCAGGAGGTCGGCCGTGAGGGCCGTCATCTGCCAGGCGTACTCCTCGCCGGTCGGCAGCCGTACCGAGCCGGTGTAGAGGACGCCTCCGTCGGCGACGCCCGCGCCGGAGAGCTGCTCCTTGAGCCCGTTCAGGGCCCAGAAGTCACCGCCGTCGATGCGGGGTCCCGTGGGGCGGTCGCCTTCCAGCGCCGCCAGACGGCGTTCGAGGTCGGCGACGCGTTGTTCCAGATCCACGGCTTCGAGATTACGGAAGTACGTAATCACGTGCAAGCCTCGTGCTCCGTCGGGGGAGACCGTCCGGGAACGGCGAAGCCCCCGCCCGGACGGACCGGACGGGGGCTCGGCGGCCTGTCTTCTTACGCCAGCAGCGCCGGGATCGTGCTCTCGTGCGCCTCGCGCAGCTCGGCCAGGGTGAGCGCGAACTCGCCCTGCACGTCGACCGTGTCACCGTCGACGACACCGATGCGGGTGGCCGGGAGGCCCCGGGCGCCGCACATGTCGGTGAAGCGGAGCTCCTCGGAGCGCGGCACGGCCACGACCGCGCGGCCCGCCGACTCGGAGAACAGGAAGGTGAACGCGTCCAGACCGTCCGGGACGATCAGGCGCGCGCCCTTGCCGCCCAGCAGGGCCGACTCGACGACCGCCTGGATCAGACCGCCGTCGGACAGGTCGTGCGCGGAGTCGATCATGCCGTCGCGAGAGGCGGAGATCAGGATCTCGGCCAGCAGCCGCTCGCGCTCCAGGTCGACCGTGGGCGGCAGGCCGCCGAGGTGGTCGTGGATCACCTGGGACCAGGCCGAGCCGCCGAACTCCTCGCGCGTGTCGCCGAGGAGGTAGAGCAGCTGGCCCTCCTCCTGGAAGGCGACCGGGGTGCGGCGGGCCACGTCGTCGATGACGCCGAGCACCGCGACCACCGGGGTCGGGTGGATGGCGGCCTCGCCCGTCTGGTTGTAGAGCGAGACGTTGCCGCCGGTCACCGGGGTGCCGAGCTGCTGGCAGGCGTCGGCGAGACCGCGCACGGCCTCGGCGAACTGCCACATCACCGCCGGGTCCTCGGGCGAGCCGAAGTTCAGGCAGTCGGAGACGGCCAGCGGCTTGGCGCCGGTGGTGGCGACGTTGCGGTACGCCTCCGCCAGGGCCAGCTGCGCGCCGTGGTACGGGTCGAGCTTGGCGTACCGGCCGTTGCCGTCGGTGGCGATGGCCACGCCCAGGCCGGTCTCCTCGTCGATCCGGATCATGCCGGAGTCCTCGGGCTGGGCGAGGACGGTGTTGCCCTGTACGAAGTGGTCGTACTGGCTGGTGATCCAGGACTTGGAGGCCTGGTTCGGGGAGGAGACCAGCTTCAGGACCTGGTCCTTCAGCTCCTCGGAGGTCTCCGGGCGGGGCAGCTTGTTCGCGTCGTCGGCCTGCAGCTCGTCCTGCCAGGACGGGCGGGCGTAGGGGCGCTCGTATACCGGGCCCTCATGGGCGACCGTGCGCGGGTCGACGTCGACGATCTTGCCGCCGTGCCAGTAGATCTCCAGGCGGTCGCCGTCGGTCACCTCACCGATGACGGTGGCGATGACGTCCCACTTCGCGCAGATCTCCAGGAAGCGGTCGACCTTCTCCGGCTCGACGACCGCGCACATGCGCTCCTGCGACTCGCTCATGAGGATCTCCTCGGGCGAGAGCGTGGAGTCGCGCAGCGGGACGTCGTCCAGGGTGACGCGCATGCCGCCGGAGCCGTTGGACGCCAACTCGCTGGTGGCGCAGGACAGTCCGGCCGCGCCGAGGTCCTGGATGCCGACGACCAGCTTCTCCCGGAACGCCTCCAGGGTGCACTCGATGAGGAGCTTCTCCTGGAAGGGGTCGCCGACCTGGACGGCCGGGCGCTTGGAGGGCTTGGCGTCGTCGAAGGTCTCCGAGGCCAGGATCGAGGCGCCGCCGATGCCGTCGCCGCCGGTCCGGGCCCCGTAGAGGATGACCTTGTTGCCGGCGCCGGAGGCCTTGGCGAGGTGGATGTCCTCGTGCCGCATGACGCCGATGGCCCCGGCGTTGACCAGCGGGTTGCCCTGGTAGCAGGCGTCGAAGACGACCTCGCCGCCGATGTTGGGCAGGCCCAGGCAGTTGCCGTAGCCGCCGATGCCCGCGACGACGCCCGGCAGGACGCGCTTGGTGTCGGGGTGGTCGGCGGCGCCGAAGCGCAGCGGGTCGACGACCGCGACCGGGCGGGCGCCCATGGCGATGATGTCGCGGACGATGCCGCCGACACCGGTGGCCGCGCCCTGGTAGGGCTCGACGTACGACGGGTGGTTGTGCGACTCGACCTTGAAGGTGACCGCGTAGCCCTGGCCGACGTCGACCACGCCGGCGTTCTCGCCGATGCCGACGAGCAGGGCGTCGGACTCGGGCGCCTTCTCGCCGAACTGGCGCAGGTGCACCTTGCTGCTCTTGTAGGAGCAGTGCTCCGACCACATCACCGAGTACATGGCGAGTTCGGCCCCGGTGGGCCGGCGGCCGAGGATCTCGACCACGCGCTCGTACTCGTCCTTCTTCAGGCCCAGTTCGGCCCAGGGCAGCTCGACGTCGGGGGTCGCGGCCGCGTGCTCGACCGTGTCCAGAGGCGTCCGGCTCATGCGTTGACCAGCTTCTTGAGGATCGAGGTGAAGAACGGGAGGCCGTCGGTGCGGCCGGTGCCGATCAGCGGCTCGACGGCGTGCTCGGGGTGCGGCATGAGGCCCACCACGTTGCCGGCCTCGTTGGTGACACCGGCGATGTCCCGCTGCGAGCCGTTGGGGTTGAAGTCCAGGTAGCGGAAGGCGACGCGGCCCTCGGCCTCCAGCTGGTCGAGCGTGTACGCGTCGGCGACGTACTGCCCGTCGTTGTTCTTCAGCGGGATGTGGATCTCCTGGCCGGCCGTGTAGTCGGTGGTCCAGGCGGTCTCGGCGTTCTCCACCCGCAGCTTCTGGTCGCGGCAGATGAAGTGCAGGTGGTCGTTGCGCAGCATCGTGCCGGGCAGCAGGTGCGCCTCGGTGAGGATCTGGAAGCCGTTGCAGATGCCGAGCACCGGCAGACCGGCCTTCGCCTGCTCCAGCAGGGGCTCCATCACCGGCGAGAAACGGGCGATGGCCCCGGCGCGCAGATAGTCGCCGTAGGAGAAACCGCCGCACAGCACCACGGCGTCGACCTGCTTGAGGTCCTTGTCCTTGTGCCAGAGGGCGACGGGCTCGGCGCCCGCGAGACGGATCGCGCGCTGCGTGTCCCGGTCGTCCAGACTTCCCGGAAAAGTGACGACGCCGATACGAGCGGTCACTTCACGGCCTCCGCGACTTCCTCGACCCGGACGGTGAAGTCCTCGATCACGGTGTTCGCGAGGAAGGACTCCGCAAGATCGTGAATGCGGGCGAGGGCGGCCTCGTCGACCGGCCCGTCAACTTCCAGTTCGAAACGCTTTCCCTGGCGGACGTCCGAGATCCCGTCGAAACCCAGCCGCGGCAGTGCGCGCTGCACCGCCTGGCCCTGGGGGTCGAGGATCTCCGGCTTGAGCATGACGTCGACTACGACGCGTGCCACTGGCACTCCCGGTGTGTGGTGCTGAGCAGGTTCCTTCAGACTACCCGCACAAAATTTCTACGCGCGTCGACTTGGAGGAAGCTACGTGACCGCCATCACGATCCGGCATCGACACGCACACTCACGAAAATTTCCGGGAAAGATTCCCGATCGACACCCGAAACCTATTGCGTTCGGACACGCGGAAGGATTTAGTCGGGTTTCACCATGCATTGCCGGGCACTGTAGAAATGAATTGGCAAGTGCCGCAAGAAGGGACCGATATTCGTGGCGCAGAAGGTCGTGGTCACTCTCTTTGACGACATCGACGGCTCGGAAGCGACGGAAACGATCGCCTTCGGACTGGACGGCAGGTCGTACGAGATCGACCTGAGCGAGAACAATGCCGGCGAACTGCGGAAGGCGCTCGCGCCCTACGTGGAGGCCGGCCGCAAGCGGTCCCGCTCGGGCAAGGCGTACCGGCAGACGGAGGTCGCGCCCGACCCGTCGGCGGTGCGCGCCTGGGCCCAGGCCAACCGGATGGAGGTCCCCGCACGCGGGCGCATCCCCAAGAGGGTCTACGAGGCGTTCAGCGCCGCGCAGTGACGGCCCCCCAGGGCCCGCACCGACGACCGGTCACCGGCCCCTCGCGGCAACCGACTTGCGCAGCACCCCTGCTGATCAGCTAGAGTCTGGAGCACGCCGAGGGGCGCGGCCGAAAGGCCCAGCTCACGGAACATGCGGGTGTAGTTCAGTAGTAGAACATCCCCCTTCCAGGGGGAAGGCGCAGTGTGCGATTCCTGTCACCCGCTCTGCACCGCCGTACCGACCACCGATGTGGATCAGGTAGGCTGGTGCCCGCACCGGTCAGTGAGAGCTGGTCGGGAGCAATGCGGACGTAGCTCAGTTGGTAGAGCGCAACCTTGCCAAGGTTGAGGTCGCGAGTTCGAGCCTCGTCGTCCGCTCGGGAATGAGACCCCGGTCCTGATGGACCGGGGTCTTTTCGTTTCCCCGGTCCTCTCTGACATTTGTCATGCCGAGTGATGACAGCCCGCACTGCTCCACAGGCCCCGCGGGCGGAACGCTTGAGGCATGGAAACCAACGGACACGAGCACGTGATCGAGGTCACTGACCTGCGGCGTGTGTACGGGGGCGGGTTCGAGGCCGTTCGCGGAATCAGTTTCTCCGTTCGGCGCGGGGAGATCTTCGCGCTGCTCGGCACCAACGGCGCGGGCAAGACGTCGACGGTCGAACTGCTGGAGGGACTCGCCCCGCCGGCCGGCGGCCGGGTGCGGATCCTCGGGCACGACCCATACACCGAGCGGGCCGCCGTACGCCCCCGCACCGGCGTGATGCTCCAGGAGGGCGGGTTCCCGTCCGAGCTGACCGTCGCGGAGACCGCGCGGATGTGGGCGGGATGCGTGAGCGGGGCCCGGCCGCCGGCGGAGGTGCTGGCCCTGGTCGGGCTGGAGTCCAAGGCCGGCACCCGGGTCAAGCAGCTCTCCGGCGGACAGCGCCGCCGGCTGGACCTGGCGCTCGCCCTGCTCGGCGACCCCGAGGTGCTGTTCCTGGACGAGCCGAGCACCGGCCTGGACGCCGAAGGCCGCCACCACACCTGGGAGTTGGTGAGCGCGCTGCGCGACGGCGGCACGACCGTGCTGCTGACCACGCACTACCTGGAGGAGGCCGAGCAGCTCGCCGACCGGCTGGCGATCATGCACGAGGGTCGCATCGCCGCCACCGGCACCCCGGCCGAGGTCACCGCGGCGGAGCCCTCGCGGATCTCCTTCGAGCTGCCCGACGGCTATTTCGTCGGCGACCTTCCGCCGCTCGGCGAACTGGGCGTGTCCGGCCACGAGACCGACGGCCGGATCGTCCGGCTGCGCACCCACGAGCTGCAGCGGACCGCCACCGGGCTGCTGATGTGGGCCGACCGGGCCCGGGTCGAGCTGCGCCGCCTGGACGTGCGGTCGGCCTCCCTGGAGGAGGCGTTCCTCCAGATCGCCAAGGAGGTCTCCGCCGAGCGGCCCACCACGACGAAGGAGTACGCGGCATGAGCGCCGTCCTCACGACCCCACGCCCCGCGGCCACCACCGCGCTGAGCCGGATGACGGCCCTGGCCCGCGCCGAACTGACCCTCCTGGGACGCACCAGGGGCGCACTCGTCGCCGCGCTGTTCGTGCCGCTGGTGCTGCCGGTCAGCGCCTCGCAGGCGGCCAAGGAGATGGACCTCGCCAAGGCCGGGCTGGACACCGGCACCTTCGTGCTGCCCGCGGCGATCGGCTTCTCCCTGCTGTTCGCCGTCTACTCGGTGCTCGTCGGCACCTTCGTGGTCCGGCGGGAGGAACTCGTCCTGAAGCGGCTGCGCACCGGTGAGCTGCGGGACGCCGAGATACTGTCCGGTGCGGCCCTGCCGGCCGTCCTCACCGGGCTGGCGCAGTCCCTGCTGCTGGCCGCCGGGTGCAGCGTGCTGCTGGACGTGGCCGCGCCGTCCGCGCCCCACTTCGCCGTCCTGGGCCTGCTGTTGGGGCTCGTGATGTGTGCCGCCCTGGCCGCCGCCACCGCGAGCTTCACCCGCACGGGCGAGAGCGCGCAGGTCACGCCGATGCCGCTGATGATGGTCTCGATGGTCGGCTCCGGGATGTTCGTCCCGCTGGAGCTGCTGCCGGACAAGGTGGCGAACGTCTGCGAGCTGCTGCCGCTGACGCCCGTCGTCACCCTGGTGCGCGGTGGCTGGACCGGAGACCTGTCCGCCTCCGAGGCGCTCGGCGCCCTCGCGGTCGCGGTGGCCTGGATCGCCGTCGCCGTGTTTGCTGTACGGCGGAGGTTCCACTGGGAACCGCGGCGCTGAGCGGACGGGGAGTGACGGGCTGATGCGCGGGCCGGGCAGGTGGTGGCGGGGGAAGACCACGCCGCAGAAGGTCGAGACGTACACCCGGTTGTCGTTCCACTTCTTCGCGGTGATGGAGTTCTTCTCCGTCGGGCTGGCGTCCGTCCCGCCGCTGGGTCCGCGGTGGGGCGCCGCCGCCATGCTGGTGGTGGCCGTGCACGCCACCCTCTGCTTCGTGACCGTGTCGGCGGCGGTGGACTGGACGCGTGGCCGCAGGCCGCAGCCCACCGGGCTGCTGTGGGCGCTGGCCACCGTCACGGCCCTGATCGCCGTGGCGGCGATCACCCTCGCCGAGCACGGGCCCGACCGCGAGGGCCTGGACACCGCCGCGGGCGGGGTCTTCGGCGTCATCCTGATCTTCGGCCCCGGCATCATGGCGCTCGGCGTGCGCGACCGGCGGCGCGCCTTCGGCATCGCCGGGGCGTTCGCGGTGGGCACCTGCATCGTGACCCTCGCCGTCGGCGCCTCCGCCCTCACGGCCCTGTCCACGGCGCTGGTCGTCCTGGCCGGCGGGCAGTTCATCGCCTTCACGGCCGTCTTCTCGGTGTGGCTGCTCGACGCCGTCTACGCGCTCGACGAGGCCCGCGAGACCCGTACCCGGCTCGCCGTCGCCGAGGAGCGGCTGCGGTTCGGGCGGGATCTGCACGACGTGATGGGGCGCAACCTCGCCGTCATCGCCCTGAAGAGCGAGCTGGCCGTGCAGCTGGCCCAGCGGGGGCGGCCGGAGGCCGTGGCGCAGATGGTCGAGGTGCAGCGGCTCGCGCAGGAGTCGCAGCGGGAGGTGCGCGAGGTCGTGCGCGGCTACCGGGAGGCCGACCTCGCGTCGGAACTGGCCGGTGCGCAAGGGGTGCTGGCCGCCGCCGGGATCGACTGCACGGTGAGCGGGCGGACCCCGGCGGGACTGCCGGCCGAGGTGCAGTCCGCCCTGGGGTGGGTCGTACGGGAGGCCGCGACGAACGTGCTGCGGCACGGGGACGCGCGGTGGTGTGCTGTGGAACTGCGGGTGCGGGAGGGGCAGGTGGTGTTGACCGTGGAGAACGACGGGGTCACCGCGACGGAGAGCGGCGGGCCGGGGTCGCCGGGCTCGCCCGGTACGGGCCTGGCCGGGCTGCGGGAACGGCTGGCGAAGCTCGACGGGACGCTGCAGGCCGGGCCCGTCGGCAAGGGGCTGTTCCGGCTGCGGGCGGCGATCGCCCTGCCGTCGGGCGCTCCGGCCGGGTCCGCCGGGGCACGCGAGGTCGTCGACGGGGTCACCGGATGACGGCCGTGAAGCCCGTGCGGCTGCTGCTCGCCGACGACGAGCACCTGATCCGGGGGGCGCTCGCCGCGCTGCTGGCGCTGGAGGAGGACATCATGGTCGTCGCCGAGGCGGCCACCGGGCCGGAGGCGCTGGCGATGGCCCGGGCCCACAAGCCCGACGTCGCCGTGCTGGATCTGCAGATGCCCGGCGCCGACGGTGTGAAGGTCGCCACATCCCTGCGGTCCGAACTGCCCGGATGCAAGGTCCTCATCGTCACCAGCCACGGGCGGCCCGGGCATCTGAAACGGGCGCTGGAGGCCGGGGTGCGCGGGTTCGTGCCGAAGACCGTGAGCGCGCAGCGGCTCGCCGAACTCATCCGCACCGTGCACGCCGGGAACCGGTACGTCGACCCGGAGTTGGCCGCCGACGCCATCGCCGCCGGGGACTCGCCGCTGACCGCGCGGGAGGCCGAGGTGCTGGAACTCGCCGCGGACGGGGCGCCCGTCGCGGAGATCGCCGAGCGGGCCGCGCTGTCCCAGGGGACCGTGCGGAACTACCTGTCGTCGGCCGTGTCGAAGCTCGGGGCGGAGAACCGGCATGCCGCGGTGCGGCTCGCGCGGGAGCGAGGTTGGGTATAGTGGTTCCCGCGCCACGGCGCATGCGAACGTAGCTCAGTTGGTAGAGCGCAACCTTGCCAAGGTTGAGGTCGCGAGTTCGAACCTCGTCGTTCGCTCCAGTGAGAAGCCCCCCGGTTCCGGCCGGGGGGCTTCTGCGTGTCCCGCCTACGACCAGCCGGTGCCGGTCAGGCGCTCGTAGGCCTCGACGTACTTGGCGCGGGTGGCGTCGACGACGTGCTGGGGCAGCGCGGGCGGCGGCTGCTCGCTCGCACGGTCCCAGCCGGACTCCGTGGAGGTGAGCCAGTCGCGCACGAACTGCTTGTCGTACGACGGCTGCGCCCGGCCCGGCTGCCACTGGTCGGCCGGCCAGAAGCGCGAGGAGTCGGCGGTGAGGACCTCGTCCGCGAGGACCAGGGTGTCGCCGTCGAAGCCGAACTCGAACTTCGTGTCCGCGAGGATGATGCCCCGCTCCCGGGCGATGTCCCGGCCGCGCGAGTAGACGGCGAGGGTGGCCTGGCGCAGCCGGGCCGCGGTGTCGGCGCCGACCTGACGGGCCACCTCCTCGTAGGAGACGTTCTCGTCGTGCTCGCCGACCTCGGCCTTGGTGGCCGGGGTGAAGATCGGGGCGGGCAGCTCGCTGCCGTCGACCAGGCCCTCGGGCAGGGCGAGGCCGCAGACCGTGCGGGTCTCGTTGTACTCGGCCAGGCCCGAGCCGGTGAGGTAGCCGCGGGCGACGCACTCCACGGGGATCATCTTCAGGTTCTTGCAGACGAGCGTGCGGCCCGCCCAGTCGGCGGGGGCGCCCGCGGGCAGGTCCGTGCTCAGCACGTGGTTCGGGACCAGGTCCGCGAGCTGGTCGAACCACCACAGGGAGAGCTGCGTGAGGATCCGGCCCTTGTCCGGGATCTCGGTCGGCAGCACCCAGTCGTACGCGGAGATGCGGTCGCTGGCGACCATCACGAGGTCGCCCGCCTCGTTCCGGTAGAGCTCGCGCACCTTGCCGGTGTGCAGATGCACCAGGCCCGGAATCTGGAGCGGCTCGGGCTTTTCGACGAATCCGGACACGGTTCCTCCCCGTGGTTCTGTACGAGTGGCTCGATTCTCCCGTATGCGAGCTTGATCACCGACAGCGGGTCAGTCGCGTTTGCAGATGCGGTCCAGGAGGTTGGCGGTGGCGCGCTGGACGCGCGCGTCGACGTGACCGGGGCGGTCCAGGGCCGGTGACCAGGCGAACGTTCCTGCTGCGAAGACCCAGGCGCCGGAGGGAGCGCGGTAGAGGGACGTCTCCTGGTGGCGGAGGACGCCCTCCTTGTCGGTGTACGGGGAGTGGGCGAGCAGCATGCGCTCCTCGTGCTCGGGCAGCGGGGTGCGCGGGAAGTAGCGGTCGGCCTCGCCCGCCACCAGGTTCTCGATCTCGTCGCCCTCGTGCGCCCCGGTCGCCTCCCACAGCCAGTGCCCGGCGTTGCGCACGACCAGCGGGTGCGGCTCGGGCACGTGCCCCGCGTACTGGATGCCGAGGAGCTGCTGCTCCGCCCGGTCGATCTCCCGCCACAGCACCGGCTTCCCGGGGCCCTTGCGCTTGCGGCAGGTCAGCAGCCGGTGCGGGACGCCGGACGGGGAGGGGCCGAGCTCCACCTGCCAGTACACGGAGTTGGCGGAGAGGAAGACGAGCGAGGTGCCGGCGTCGCGGGCGGTCTCCACGGTCCGGCGCATCTCGGCCGACCAGTACTCGTCGTGGCCCGGGAAGACCAGGCCGCGGTAGCGGGTGGGGTCGACCCGGCCCGCGTGCAGGTCGCCGGCGTTCGCGTAGGCGATGTCGTAGCCGTAGCGCTCGGCCCAGCGGATGAAGTCGTAGGCGTGCCCGACGTGCAGCGGGAGGCCGGCGCCCGCGTACGGGCGGTCGAAGGAGACCGTCGTGGCGGCGTCCGCCTCGCCCAGCAGCCGGCCCTCCTCGTCCCAGGCGTGGTACAGACTGGCGCCCGTGCGCCCGTCCTCCGGGTAGAGGTTGTAGGCCTGCCAGGTGATGTCGGGCAGTACGAGGAGCAGGTCGGCGGGCTCGTCGTGGCGGACGGTGAACGGCACGTGGGAGCGGTAGCCGTCGGCCGTGGTGAGGACGGCCACGTACGCGCCGATGTTCCAGTACGACGGGACCTGAAGACGCCAGGACAGCCACCAGTGGTGGCAGGAGACCGTGCGGTCGGCCGTGAGGGGCGGGGGCTGGACGATGCCGGACAGGCGGGGGCTGGTGGTGATCTTGGCGGCGCCGTCACCGCCGTAGTGGCCGATGCGGTAGATGTCGACGGCGAACTGCTGGGGCGGGTCGACCGTGATGTGGAAGTCCACGGCCTCGCCCGGGGCGACCGCTCCGGTGGAGGTGAACCCCTTGATCTGGCGGTGGACGTCGTCGGCCGCGCGGGGGCCGCCGGAGCGGCCGCCCTTCCGCTGGGGCGCGTCCTGGTCCACGTACCAGGGGACGATCCGGCCGGTGTCGTCGAAGTACGTCACATTGCCGCGCAGCCACGGGACGGGGCCCTGCCCGAAGGGATCCGTCACGGCGTGCGCCAGCGCTCCCGACTCCCAGCGGCGGATCTGCTCCGAACGCATGGTCGTTTCCCCTCCCCTTCGCCCCCGTGGTGGTCCCTGCCGATGTGGTGTGTGGTGCCGTGTGTGGTCTTGTGCGTTTGTCGTATGTCGCACGCCTTTGCCATGCGCGCGAACGGTCCAAGCACATCACATAACGCGCGCGCTTCGTCACTGTTCGTTTTGAATTGGCCAGAAGCGGAAGGCGGGGCTCCGGCGGGTGGGCGCCGCGGGAACCGGCCGGGTCAGGCGAGGCGGACCGGCTTCTCCGGCCGTATCCCCAGGTCGGCCAGCCAGACCCGGAGCGGGGTGGCGTCGCCGTCCTCGATCAGGGCGAGGACCTTCGGGGCGAGATCCGGCGTGCGGGCGCCGTCGACGAGCAGGGTCGGGCCGTCCAGCCAGTCCAGGCCGGGGGTCGCGCCGGCCGTGTCCATCGCGGCGCAGCAGACCATCGCCGTGAGGTGGTCGGCCAGCAGTTCCCGGGCCGTGCGCGGGGGCTGGAGCGGGAAGAGGGGGAGCGCGCGGTCGTCCCAGAGGGCCGCGGGGTCGACGGCCGTGGTGCCGGTGGCGGTGGAGGTCGGGCGGGGCGCCGCGGTCTCCTCGCGGGACAGCTCGGCGCTGAGGCGGGCGGCGAGGGCGGCGCTGCGGGGGGTGGTGCCGGAGAGGTCCTCGTCGTCGTCATCGGCGGCTGCGGCCGCCGCGGCCGGTCGGGAGCCCGCCGCGGTCGCGGGGCCGGCGGCGGGGGCGCTGCCTGTTCCCGGCGTTGCGCCGGTCGCCGATGCGGCGCCTTCGCCCGGGACCGGTGGGGCGTCGGCGGTGAGGTCCGTCAGGTGGTCCAGGACGCGGGCGAGGGTCGGGGCGCCCGCGGGGGTCGCGGGGCCCGGGGCGGGACGGACGCCCAGGGCGTCCAGGACACGGTGGAGGCGGGCCGCGTCGACGCGCCACTTGCGGTCCACGACCTCCTCCGGATACTCGCTCCAGTCCACCGGCGCCCAGTCGGGCCCCGGCCCCGCCGGCCCGCCGTGGAAGAGGCGGGCGGCGAGCAGGGAGGCGGCCTCGTCGACCGCGCCCGGCTCCTCCAGCAGATCGCAGGCGGGCCGCTCACCGAGCCGGGACGCGAAACCCTCGGCCAGCCGGTCGCGGCGGGACAGCTCCGTGAGCGCCGCGACGACCCCCGCGTCCAGCCGGGACGGCCAGCGGCCCATCCGCCAGGCGGGCAGGGCGACCCGGGTCAGCAGCCGGTCCCAGCCCGCGTACGCGAGGCCCACCTGCTCCTGGGCGACGATCCGCAGGCCGTAGTCCACAGCCTGTGCACGCTCCGCGGCCGCGGCCGCCACGCCCCGCTCCATCTCGGCGGCGTGCACCCGGCAGCTGCGCAGCAGGGCCCTGGCCACCCAGCCGACACCGGCGAGGACCAGCCGCGACACCGGGTCGCGGCGGGGCGCCGAGGTCACCGCGACCGCGGCGTCCAGGCCCCGGACGAAACGCCGGGCGGCGGCTATGTCCGGGTGGGCCGAGGGGCCCGTGCCCGCCACGACCGGGGCGAGGACGGCCCGCAGCTCGCCGACCCGCATCCACCACAGGAACGGGGAGCCGATGACCAGGACCGGGGCGACCGGGTGCCGGCGGTGGGCGGGTCCGCCCGTACCCGCTATGTCCTCGTGCTCCTCCGCCGGGGGTGGGCCGTGGGCCCGGTGCGTGCGGTCCTCCAGCCAGCTGTCGCAGTCGGGGGTGAGCGCTATCGCCGAGGGCGCGGGGACGTCGAGGCGGTCGGCGAGGTCACGCACCAGCCGGTACAGATCCGGGGCCGCCTCCTCCGCGATGGCGACCGTCGGGGTCATGGCGGGGCGGGCCCGGGCGACGACCAGGGCGACACCGGCGGCGGCGAGCAGCACCAGGAGCGCGAGCGGCGTCAGGATCCAGCGGGCGGCGTCCCAGCCGGGACCGGCCAGATGGCCCGTGGGGACGCCCGCGAGCAGGATCACGGCGGCGGCGGCCGGCAGCAGGGCGACGGCCAGCGCGCGGCTGCGGATGCGCAGCACGACGAGCGCCCGGGACCGCGCGGCCTGCGCGCCTGCCTCCACACCCATTCCGGTCACGACCGACCTCACCCCCTCCCCGTTGACCTGACGCTTTCCTTGCTCACTCCCCCACTGTGGCACCCGCCACCGACATCGCAATGCCGGTGGGCCAAGTGCCGGAACGCTTGCGCCGCACCCTAGTTGGGGCCTCGCCCCCCGTCAGCCGGATAGGGCATCGGTCACTCGATGGAATGGCTCTGGGGAAAGGTGGATGACGGAAAGCGAGGATCAGGCCCCCGCCCGGCGCACACTTCAGGCCCCGGATCCTGAGACGGATCCGGGGCCTGGGAGGTTCATCGGCGCGGGGGTGGTTTCTCCCCCGACGCACCACGGTTGACGGCGGTCGGCCGCCGGCGGCTCTACGCGCCCGCGGCCCCGGCCGCGATGTCCGTGCGGTGCTGGGAGCCGTCGAGGCGGATGCGGCCGACGGCCGTGTAGGCGCGCCGGCGGGCCTCGGCGAGGTCCTTGCCGGTGGCCGTGACGGACAGGACGCGGCCGCCCGCGCTGACGATCGCGTCGCCGTCGCGCCGGGTCCCGGCGTGCAGCACGTAGGCGTGCGGGGCGTCCTGGGCGGCGACCTCGTCGAGGCCGGTGATGGGGTCGCCGGTGCGCGGGGTGCCCGGGTAGTTGTGCGAGGCCACGACCACGGTCACGGCCGCGTCGTCGCTCCAGCGCAGCGGCTCCAGGTGGGCGAGGTTGCCGGTGGCGGCGGCCATCAGCAGACCCGCCAGCGGGGTCTTGAGACGGGCCAGCACGACCTGGGTCTCGGGGTCGCCGAAGCGGGCGTTGAACTCGATCACGCGGACGCCCCGGGAGGTGATCGCGAGACCGGCGTAGAGCAGCCCGGAGAACGGGGTGCCGCGGCGGTTCATCTCGTCCACCGTCGGCTGCAGCACGGTCTGCAGCACCTCGTCGACCAGCTTGGGGTCCGCCCACGGCAGCGGGGAGTACGCGCCCATGCCGCCGGTGTTCGGGCCCTGGTCGCCGTCGAGCGCGCGCTTGAAGTCCTGGGCGGGCTGCAGCGGCACGACCGTCTCGCCGTCGGTGACGGCGAACAGGGAGACCTCGGGACCGTCCAGGTACTCCTCGATGACCACGCGCTCGCAGGCGGCCGCGTGCGCCCGGGCCGTCTCCAGGTCGTCGGTGACGACGACGCCCTTGCCGGCGGCGAGCCCGTCGTCCTTGACGACGTACGGAGCGCCGAAGGCGTCGAGGGCCGCGTCGACCTCCTCCTCGGTCGTGCAGACGTACGAGCGGGCCGTGGGCACCTCGGCCGCCGCCATGACGTCCTTGGCGAAGGCCTTGGACCCCTCCAGCTGCGCGGCGCGGCCGGACGGGCCGAAGACCGGGATGCCCGCCTCGCGCACGGCGTCGGCGACACCGGCGACCAGCGGCGCCTCCGGGCCGACGACCACGAGGTCCGCGCCGAGCCGCCGGGCGAGCTCGGTGACGGCGGCGCCGTCCAGGGCGTCGACCTGGTGCAGCTCGGCGACCTCGGCGATGCCGGCGTTGCCGGGGGCGCAGTGCAGCGCGGTGACGTCGGGGTCGTGGGACAGGGCGTGGCACAGGGCGTGTTCGCGGGCGCCGGTACCGATGACGAGGACCTTCACGGGGTCAGCCTAACGGGAGGCGCCGGGTTTCCCTTGTGCGGGCTTCCGAAGGGGGCGGGGTGGCGGGCTTGGAGGTTTCTCCAAGCCGCGCGCGGGGCCGGTCGAGGTGCGGCTCTCGCCTACGGCTCGTTCGAGAACTCCTCCACGACGGTCGCGCCCAGCTCCCGGACGATCAGTTCCTGTCCGGACAAGGCCGACTCGTCGAGGTCGGGGTCGTCGTCCTCGGGGATGTCCTCCTCCGCGGAGACGTGGCGGGGCTGGGGGGCGGAGGGCTGTGGGACGGGGGCGGCCGGGGCCGAGACGGCGCCGCCCGAGTGCGGGGCGGGGGCCGCCGGGGCGGACGACTGGGCCGGGGCCGGGCGCTGGGCGGTCGCCGTGCCGCCGCCGGAGCCGTAACCGGTGCCCGAGCCGTAGCCCGCGCCGGTGCCACCGCCGGAGGCGTGGCCGCCACCGCCGGTGCCGTAACCGCCGGCGCCGCCGGACTGGCCGCCGCCGTAGCCGGAGGGGCCGCCCGGGGCCGGGGGCGCGGAGCCGCCGGAGGGATCGACGATCGCCTCGATCTTCCACTGGACGTTGAACTGCTCGCCCAGCGCCTGCCGCAGTACGTCCTCGCTGCCGCTGCTCAGGAAGTTGTCCCGGGCGCCCGCGTTGACGAAGCCCAGCTGGAGGGTCGTGCCGTCGAAGCCCGCGACCTGGGCGTTCTGGCTGAGCAGGATCCAGGTGAAGCGGCGGCGGTTCTTGACCGCTTCCAGGATGTTCGGCCAGAGCATGCGGGGGTCGAGGCCGCCGGATGCGGGGGGCGTGGCGGCGGCCGGCGGAGCGGGCGTGGCGGACGGTGCCGCCTGGGGGGCGCTCGGGGCCGGGGCGCTGGGCGCGGATGCGGCCGTCGGCGTGCTCGGCGCCGCGGAGCCCGCTGCCGGGGTGCCCGGGGCGGGTGCGCTCGGGGCGGCGGTGGGCCAGGCGCCGGGAGCCGGGGTGGAAGCGGCCGGCGTCTGAGGGGCCTGGGGCGGGTGCGGTGGCCGGGCGGGCGTCTCGGCGGGAGGCGTGGGCGCGCCGGGGGTGTGCCCGCCGGGCGCACCGGGTCCCTGCGCCGGCATGCCCTGACCCGCTGCCGCGGGGGCGGACTCCGCCACGGGAGCCGGACCACCGAAACCACCAGGAGCTCCGGGACCACCGGGAGTGCCGACTGCGCCGGGACCACCGGGGCCACCGGGAGTGCCGACTGCGCCGGGACCGCCGGGAGCCCCGGGCCCGTCGACCGGGCCGGCTGCGCCGGAACCACCGGGACCTCCGGAGCCGCGCACCGCCGCGCGGGCCGCGGCCGGGCCGCCACCCGGGGGTACCGGAGCATGCCCGGTGGGCGCGCCCCCGGGCATCTCCTGATGGGCTTCCGGCGACGGGACGTATCCCATGGCCGGCATGGCGGCCGGGCCCGCCGCGGAGAAGTTCACCCCGCGCTCGATCCGGTCCAGGCGGGCCATCACGGAACGCTCGTCGCCGTAGGCGGCGGGGAGCAGGACGCGGGCGCAGATCAGTTCGAGCTGGAGGCGGGGCGAGTGGGCGCCGCGCATCTCGGTCAGGCCCTCGTTGACGAGGTCGGCGGCCCGGCTCAGCTCGGCGGGGCCGAAGGTGCCGGCCTGGGCCTGCATGCGCTCCAGGACATCGGCGGGGGCGTCGATGAGCCCCTTCTCCACGGCGTCGGGAACGGCGGCGAGGATCACCAGGTCGCGCAGCCGCTCCAGCAGGTCGGCGACGAAACGACGGGGGTCGTTCCCACCCTCGATCACCCGGTCGACGACCTCGAAGGCCGCGGCGCCGTCACCGGTGGCGAAGGCCTCGACGACCGAGTCGAGGAGCGAGCCCTCGGTGTAACCCAGCAGGGACGTGGCCATGGTGTAGGTCACACCGTCAGCGGCGGCGCCGGCGAGCAGCTGGTCCATGACGGACATCGAGTCACGCACGGAACCGCCGCCGGCGCGCACCACGAGCGGGAGCACCCCGTCCTCGACCGGGATGTCCTCCTTCCGGCACACCTCGGCCAGGTACTCCCGGAGCGTGCCGGGCGGGACGAGGCGGAAGGGGTAGTGGTGCGTGCGCGACCGGATCGTGCCGATGACCTTCTCGGGCTCGGTCGTCGCGAAGATGAACTTGAGGTGCTCCGGGGGCTCCTCGACGACCTTCAGCAGGGCGTTGAAGCCGGCCGACGTGACCATGTGGGCCTCGTCGATGATGTAGATCTTGTACCGGCTGCGGGCCGGTCCGAAGAAGGCCTTCTCGCGCAGGTCACGGGCGTCGTCCACGCCACCGTGGGAAGCGGCGTCGATCTCGATGACGTCGATGGAGCCGGGGCCGTTGCGCGCGAGGTCCTGGCAGGACTGGCACTCACCGCACGGCGTGGGCGTGGGCCCCTGCTCGCAGTTCAGGCACCGGGCCAGGATGCGCGCGCTGGTCGTCTTGCCACAGCCGCGCGGCCCGCTGAACAGGTACGCGTGGTTGACCCGGTTGTTGCGCAGCGCCTGCTGCAACGGGTCGGTGACATGCTCCTGCCCGATGACCTCGGCGAAGGTCTCCGGGCGGTAGCGGCGGTACAGAGCGAGAGACGACACGCATACGAGGTTATAGGCGCCCACTGACATCGGGCCCCGCCCGGGACACGGACCCGGCGCCCCGGCCCGGGAACGCAGACGCCCCCCACGCACCCGCCAGAGCCGACCTACCCTTGCTGCCTTCCGGCCCTGGGGGAGTTCAGTCAGATAGCGCCGCGTGAGGGGCTGCGCCAAGGCTACCTGATGTCCGGGCCGGGGAACGAGTTCGCGAGCACTCCTCTCGGTCATGTAATGTTTCCGGCGGAGGATTCGCCTAGAGGCCTAGGGCGCACGCTTGGAAAGCGTGTTGGGGGCAACCCCTCACGAGTTCGAATCTCGTATCCTCCGCCAGCCCCGAGGGCCGGACCGCGTGAAAGCGGCCCGGCCCTCGGGCGTTCTCGGGCAATCGGTGCCCGACTGCAACCCCACGGGGACCCCCCGGGGCGCATACTGGGCCTGATGACAAAGCGTGCAGCACATAAGCGTCACTTGCCTACGAGCCCCTTCAAGGCTCCCGTCGCGCCGGCTCCCAAGCACTTCGCCGTCGGGGACCAGGTCACCCATGACATGTACGGCCTCGGCCGTGTCGTCGGGGTCGAGGACGGGATCGCGGCGCTGGTGGACTTCGGTTCCGCGCAGATGCGGATCCTGAGCCCCTACGCCAAGATGACCAAGCTGTAGGACCACGTGCCGGGTCACGGCACGCGCGCCCCCGGAGGGGGCCCGCACCCACGAAAGAGAGACCTCTCATCGATTCGACATCGCTGTTCTCCGCTCCGGAAGGGCACGTCGGCCGCTCCGCGGCGGCATCGCCGCCCCCGGTGACCGACCCCTTCCGCGCACCCGACTTCGGGGAGGACGAGTTCTTCCCGGACGAGGCGGCAGAGGCGGCCGAGGTGACCGAGGTCACCGAGCAGTCCGTCAGGCCCCGGGAGCGCACGCGGCCCTCCGCGGGCCGGCGGGCACCGCGCCGCAGGGCTGCCTAGCAGGCTCCCGCGGCCCGGCCTCGCGCCGGCCTCCTCACGGTGTCCCGCTCGGGATCACGCAGTTCTTCGGCTGGGGCCGGCCCGTCGGCCAGCCCAGGCCCACGAACTTCAGCGTGCCGCGGCCCTCGCGGCCCGGGTCCAGTTCGACGATCGCGGCCGGTTTGTCGTAGGCGTTTCCACCGGTCGTCAGGCAGATCAGGCCGCTGGTGGCCTGGACGCGGTGGCGGGAGTGGAGGAGCGACCACTGGCGGCCGACGTCCTCACGGGTGGGGACCGTCGTGTCGGGCGCTCCCTGCTGGGCCTGGTGCAGGGCCTTGCCGATGGTGAGGAGCCCGTCGTGCACGAGCATCGTGCGGGAGTCCTCCAGGTTCGGTGCGGAGCCGAGGGAGATGCCCTCGCGTCGTGTCTGCGTGATCCGGGCCCGCAGGGTGTCCAGGGCCGCCTTGGGCTCGGCGAGGTACTGGGGGAGCTCCCGGGGTTCCGGGGCGCGCTTGTGCCGGGCTCGGAAGTCCTTCGTCCAGGCCGCCAGTTCCGTGGCCCAGGCGTCGGGGTGGGCGGGAGCCGCGTACTGGACCGTGACCTTCGGCCGTCCGTCGTCGCCGCGCAGCGAGGCCCAGTCCCGTTCCGTCATGTCCTGGCGCAGCGAGGCCGCGTCCGAGCCGCTGACGATGGTGTAGTGGCGGCCCTCGCAGCCCACCTGGGCGAGCTTGAGGGCGAAGATGCGCAGGTGGAGGGTGCGGCCGGCGAAGTAGACGGTGTCGGCCTCGGAGTCGCAGATGTTGTTGGCCGTCTGCGTGAACTGGTTGCCGGTGGAGCCCGCCTCGTCGATGGCCGGGGACTCGAAGGACATCGCGGCGGGGCCTGCCGGGCCCTGCTCCTTGATCCGGCTGAACGCCCTGGCCAGGGACTCGTTGTAGCCGTCGGGGCGTTTGTCGTAGACCAGGACCGTCCGGACGTTGCGGCGGCCCTGTGCGCCGTTGAAGTCGGCCAGGGCCCGGGCGGCGTCGTTGTTGGTGGGCAGGATGCGGGCCAGGCCCGGGAAGCGGAGCCTGGCCATGCCGTCCGCCCGGTCCTCGTTGGCGATCCGGTCGCCGCTGATCCGGGCGGCCAGCACGGGGACCTTGTGCTCGGTCAGGCGCCGTACGGCCGCTTCCGTGGCGGCGAGGCTCAGGTTGAAGCCGGTGACCGCGCGCAGCCGGTCCTCGGGGGAGGCGGCCATCCGCAGCAGGGTGTCGACGACCTTCGCCTGGTGCCCGTAGTCGCGTCCGGGGTTGGCCAGGACCAGCCGGATCTTCGGCGGCTCGCCCTCGCCGGAGTTGGCCTGCCGCTGCCCGAGGTAGGCGCCCTGCAGGTCGCTGCGCATCTGCCGGCGCAGGGCCTCGCGGCCGGACTGCAGAGGCAGCATCATCGCGACGGTGACGTGCGGCTCGTCCTCGATCCGGTCGTTCTCGCGGGCGACCGCGCGGGCCACGTCGGCGATCTCCGGGGTGCCGAAGTCGTAGCCCTCGCCGTTGACGCCGACGCACTCGCCGTCGATCCGCTCCACGCCGTCGGCGCAGGTGTCCGGCTTGCGGACGAGGGAGGCCGTCACCATGACGCCCGTGACGAGGACCAGCACCCCTAACAGCGTGTAGAGGATCTTCTTCCATCTCGGCATGCCGTCATCTCCTTCGCCGGAGCTGTTCGGTGCAGGTGCAGCGCAGCAGGGGCTGTTCGTTCTCGGCCAGGGCGCTCCAGTCCGCCGCCGTCCTGCTGAGCCGGCCCGCGCCGTCGAAGTCCATGATCGAGAGGAGGTCCAGCAGCTTGGCCAGGGTGCGGGCGGTCTCGCGGCCGGTCGGGCGGGTGCGTTCCTCGCACAGCCACACCGCGTGCAGCAGCTGGTCGACCGTGCGGCGCAGCGGCGGGCCGTCCGCGGGGACCAGGCCCTGGGCGCGCTCGCGCCGGGCGTCGGCGCCGCCGGGGTACGGGGCCTGGGCGATCTCCAGGAGTTCGGCGCACCAGGCGCGGGGGCGGCCGGGGAGCGTGGCGGCGAGGTGACCGACGACGTCGTCGGCGCCGCCGGAGACCAGGTGGTGGTTCATCCGGTGGGCGGTCAGGGAGCGGAAGGCGGTGTCGCGGGGGCCGCCGTCGCCGGCTCCGTCGTCGGCCGGCAGATCCTCGTCGCGGGTGCGCTCCTCCCCCGCCGCGCGCCGCGCGTAGTGGTCGCGCAGCAGGTGGTGGTCGGCGTACCAGGCGGCGCCGTCGGGGAGCAGGCCGTAGAGGCGGTGGACGAGGAGCTGGCGCAGGCCGAAGTCACCGATGAAGTGGCGTTCGCAGGTGGGCCAGCCGGTGTCGGTGAGGAGCCGCGCGACGTGATGGGCGGTCAGGTGGTGGACGTGCCCGGCCTGGTGGTGGCGGAGCAGCACGTCGGCGCACTCGGTGTCGTGGGCCACCGACAGGTGGGTGAGGAGGTCGAGCCAGTGGGCGTGGTGCTCGGTGGGGAGCCGGACGGGCAGCTGGTCCAGGATCAGCTCCCGTAACAGGGCCTCGGCCACCGGGAGTTCGGCGTCCTCTCCGGGCAGGCGCAGGGGGGCGTCGAGGAGGTCACGGTCGTTGGCGTCGGCCGGCATGCGGAACGCCGCCGCCGCCGCGGCCAGCCGGATCACCGTGTGCGGGCGGCCGCCGCTCAGCCGGGCCACGGCCGCGTCGATACGGCGGCGGTTCTCGCCGCCCTCCGGCTCGGCGTGCTGCTGCTGTCGCACCGTCTCCCGGCGCAGCTGGTCGCCGGTGAGCAGCGGCATCCGCAGCAGGAGCACGCCGTCGGCGAGCGGGGCCCGGTCGGCGCCGTCGTCCGTGCGGCGGGTCCAGGCGGGCGGGGCGCCGTCGGCGGGCCGGTACTCGGCCGGGGGCGTGGTCGACCCGGGCGGCAGACCGCCGTGCAGGAAGGCGCCGCCGTCCGCGCGGCGGGCCGTGCCCACGACGACGACCCGGTCGCGCCGGCCTCCCCTGCGGTCGGTGAGCACCGCGCGCAGCAGCTGCTCGCCCAGGGGCGACTCGGCGTGGTCCAGCAGCAGGCCCGGGCGGCCGACCCGGCGCAGCCAGCCGGAGGGCGAGGCGTACGCGGCCTCCAGGTCCTCGCGCAGGGCCCGGAAGAGAAAGCTTTCCGCGACCTCCCGTGCCTCACCGCCCGCCCGGAAGTCGGCGGCGAGGATGCGCAGGCCGATCCGGGGCTGGCCGGCCGCGCCGGGGTAGGCGCCGTACACCCGCTCCAGCTCCGCCCTGCCGCGGGGGGCCGCGCGTTCGAACACGGCGTCCAGCAGGGCGTTGCTCACGGCCGCCGAATAGGGGTCGAACGCCTGCCCGTACAGGGTCGCCAGCAGGTTGCGGATGGTGCCGCGCAGCATCCCGCGCCAGAAGTCGCCGCCGCCCAGGCCCCGCACCCGGCGCCGCTGGGGCAGGTCCTCGTAGCGCTCGGCCTCCGTCGCGACCGCCTGGGGCGAACCGCCCGCGACGCCCGTGGCGATCATGGCGAGGCCGGTGAACAGGCGCGGGAAGGCGAACGAGCCGCCCGTGCCCTGCCAGGTGCACAACCGCCGGGCCACCTCCACCAGCGCCTCGGTCGCGGCCGAGCGGGCGCCGGGCTCCGGGGCGGCCCGGTCCTCGTACACCGGCGAGGCGCAGTCGAGGTGGATCACCGGCACCTTGGCGGCGAACCGGTCCCGTACGGCGCGCAGCAGCCGGCCCTTGCCCATGCCCGGGCCGCCGGTGAGCAGCACCACGGGCAGATCGGGACCGTACAGCGGCTCCCGCCCGGCACCCGAGGGCGCCCGCCCGAAAAGCCGCGCGAAGAAGCCCTCGTCGGAGAGGAGCCCCTCGAAGCCCAGTTCCTCACACACGGTTCCCCCATGACGTCCTGCCCGCCCGAACCCGTGACCGCTGTGCCGGAAAAGATCCAGTGGAACACGGAACCGCCGGGCCGACAACGGGTGCCGCACGGACGGGAGTTGACCGGAGGGGCAGGTGCGCCTACGCGGTGCGGTCGGAGGCGGGCCAGACGTACGGCAGGTCGTCCGGCACCCCGGGGAAGAGCGCCCCGTAGGTGTCCGGGTCCTTGCGCACGAGGGCCGAGCGGTGGCTGCGGTGGAAGGGGCCGTCGCCGAGCCAGGGCGGCAGTTCGCCCTCGGCGGCCAGGTCGTGCTGGTCGCGGACCGGGGCGTGGGGGCGGGCGGTGGCGAGGTCGGCGACCAGGGTGGCCGCGCAGCTGTCCTGGTGTCCCTGCTCGCGCCAGACCCGGCAGATCTCCAGGCCGTAGCGGACCAGGGCCTCCTCGTAGCCGGTCCACATCCGCACGGCCGGGTGCCGGCGCCAGCCGTAGCCCGGCACGATCAGGCCGCGCAGGACCTGCAGCGTCTCGACCCGCTGCTTGCCGAGCCGGCGGCGGTCCAGGGCCAGGGCGGTCTCGCGGAAGTCGGCGTGGGGCAGGAAGGTCTGCATACCGGGGTCCGTCCCCTCACCGAGCGGTGCGCGGGACGCCGGGGGCGCGGCACGGCCGGTCACCCGCCGGGGCGGAGGGCACGACCCGGGGGCGGACGGTCCGGCGCGTGATGAGGCCGGTGTCCGGGGGCGCGATCGGAGGGTGGGCGGTCCGGTGGGCGGTGGGGGTGGTCATGGGCGTGGCTCCTCACGGGAGGGTCAGGGGCTGTTCCGCCCAGATGGTCTTGCCCGTGGCGCTCTGGCGGGTGCCCCAGCGCTCGGTCAGCTGGGCCACGAGGAGCAGGCCGCGGCCGCCCTCGTCGTGGCTGCGGGCGCGGCGCAGGTGGGGCGCGGTGTTGCCGCCGTCGGAGACCTCGCAGACGAGGGTGGTGTCGTGGATCAGGCGGAGCCGGACGGGCGGCTCGGCGTGCCGGATGGCGTTGGTGACCAGTTCGCTGACGACGAGTTCGGTGACGAAGACGGCGTCGGCCAGGCCCCACCGCTCCAGCTGGGCCACCACGTCCTTGCGGGTCCGGGCGACCGCCGACGGGTCGCAGGGCACCTCCCAGGTGGCGACCTGGCCGGCGTCGAGCGCGCGGGTGCGGGCGAGGAGCAGGGCCACGTCGTCCGCCGGGCGCTGCGGCAGCAGCTCGGTGAGCACCCGGTCGCACAGGGCCTCCAGCGAGGGCGCCGGGCCGGCGAGGGCCTCCCGCAGCCGGTCGATCCCGGCGTCGATGTCCCGGTCGCGGGTGGCGACCAGGCCGTTGGTGTAGAGGGCCAGCAGGCTGCCCTCGGGCAGCTCGACCTCGGTCGCCTCGTAGGGCAGGCCGCCGATGCCGAGCGGGGGCGCGGCCGGGAGGGGGATCAGGTCGACGGTGCCGTCGGGCCGCACCACGGCGGGCCGGGGGTGTCCGGCCCCGGCGAGGCAGCAGTGCCGGGAGACCGGGTCGTAGACGGCGTAGAGGCAGGTGGCGCCCACGTCGGCCGAGGTCTCCGCGGACTCGGCGGACCCGCCCCGCCCCCCGTCGCCCTCCTCCGTGTTCAGGCGGGCCACGAGATCGTCCAGGTGCGTGAGCAGCTCGTCGCACGGCAGGTCGATGTCGGCCAGCGTACGGACCGCCGTGCGCAGCCGGCCCATGGTCGCCGAGGCGTGCAGGCCGTGGCCGACGACGTCGCCGACGACCAGGGCCACCCGGGCCCCGGACAGCGGGATGACGTCGAACCAGTCCCCGCCCACGCCCGCGCGCCCGCCCGCGGGCAGGTAACGGGAGGCGACCTCGACCGCCGCCTGCCGGGGCAGCCGCTGGGGCAGCAGGCTGCGCTGGAGGGTGACCGCGGTGGCGCGCTCGCGGGTGTAGCGGCGGGCGTTGTCGATGCTGACCGCGGCCCGGGCGGCCAGTTCCCCGGCCAGGACCAGGTCGTCGTGCTGGAAGGGGTCCGGGTTGCGGTACCGGACCAGGAAGGCGACGCCCAGGGTCGTGCCGCGCGCGGCCAGCGGCACGGTCAGCACGGAGTGGATGCCGAAGCTGCGGATGCGGGCGGCCCGGGCCGGGTCGCGCGCGAACCACGCGATCAGCGCCGGGTCGGTCGCCTCCTGCACGGTGGGCCGTCCCGTGCGCAGGCTCTCGAACGGCGCCGATCCCGCCGGGTAGGAGTCCACCTCGCCCGCCGCCACGACCGCCTCCGGCGCGCCCGGCGTGACGGACCGCAGGGCGACCCGCCGCAGGCGCAGCGGCCCGTCGGCGGGCAGCGCCCGGACGGGCGGTTCGGGCACGTCGTCCAGCGCGGCCAGCAGATCGACGCTGACGAAGTCGGCCAGGGCCGGGACGGTCACGTCGGTCAGCTCCTGGGCCGTGCGGGTCACGTCGAGGGTGCTGCCGATGCGCCGGCCGGCCTCGGCGATCAGCTGGAGCCGCTTGCGGGCCCAGAACTGCTCGGTCATGTCGTGCGCGGACAGGCACACGCCCCGGATCGTGCCCTCCTGGTCGCGCAGCGCGGACATGAAGACCGACCAGGCGTGCTCGTGGTCCTCGCCGGGGGCCCGCAGGTAGTTCTCGTCGTACTGCGGCTCGCCGGTGCGCAGCACCCGGGCCATGCTGTGTTCCGCCCGCTCGCCGGCGGCGTCGTCGATGATCTCGCTGACGCGCAGACCGCGCATCTCCTCCTCGGTGAGCGCGGTGGAGCGTTCCATGTCGGCGTTGGCCCGGCGCAGCCGCAGCCGGGTGTCGTAGATCGCCTGGGCGCAGCACGGGGACTGGGCGAAACTCCAGGACACCAGGGATGCGTCGAGGCCGGGTTGCGGGCTCGGACCGGTCAGCGCGGAGACGATGAGCCAGGCCGGGGCGCCGCCGGCGGGCGTGCGGTGGTGGGCGAGGATCCGGACGGTCAGCTTGCGGCCGTCGCGGTGGCGCAGGGCGACGTCGCCGTTCCACCGGGACAGCCCGGCGAGGGCCGGCATGCCGCCGCGCACCGGGATCGGCTCGGCCAGCAGGTCCGCGGCGCGACGGCCGAGCATCTCCCCGGACGGATGGCCGAGCAGCCGCTCGGCGCCGGCGTTCCAGCCGGTCACCCTGCCCTGTTCGTCGAGGGTGACGCGGGCGGTGAGGTCCTCCGCGACCAGGGCGTCGAGGGCGGTGGGGGCTTCGGGAACCTCGCGGGCTCCGCCGGGCGGCCGGCCGGCCCGGCCGACGGTGACGGGCTGCTCCATGTTCGGTCATCTCGCTCTCGCGGAGGCTTCGGCCATGGCACCGCAATGGACAACTATGACCTGATTACCCTGATTCGGGAGCTTTCACCGTGCCACCGCCGGGCCGGTGGCGGAGCCTGCCGGCGCCCGGCCCGGGTAACCGCTCCCCCATGGGCGAGATCCTGGGCGACATCCTGGTGGGCACGTGTTCCTGGACCGACCGGGCGCTGGTCGGCAGCGGCTGGTACCCGGCCGGGCGGCGGGACGCGGAGGGGCGGTTACGGCACTACGCCGAGCGGTTCCCGGTCGTCGAGGTCGACGCCTCCTACTACGCGCTGCCGAGCGAGCGGAACAGCGTGCTGTGGGCCGAGCGGACCCCGGACGGGTTCGTCTTCGACGTGAAGGCGTTCTCGCTGCTGACCGGGCACCCCACCCGGCAGGTGGTGATGCCGGACGGGCTGCCGGCCGAGCACCGGGACCCGGCCGTGCTCGACGCGGTCTGGGCGCGGTTCGCGGCCGGAGTCGAGCCGCTGCGGTGCGCCGGACGACTCGGGAGCGTGCTGTTCCAGTTCCCTCCGTGGTTCCGTCCGGGCGAGCGGGCCGAGACGTTCCTCGCGCAGTGCGCGGAGCGGACCCGCGGCTGGCCCGTCGCCGTGGAGTTCCGGCATCCGTCCTGGTGGGAGCCGGGCCGGGCCGAGGCGACCGAGGCGCTGCTGGCGCGGCACGGCATGACCGCGGTCGCCGTCGACATGACGCAGACCCTGCCGTCCTCCGTGCCGCCGGTGACCCCGGTGACCTCGCCGCGGCTGTCCGTCGTGCGGTTCCACGGCCGCAGCACCGCCTGGGGCACCGGCAGCAAGGAGGACCGGTTCCGGCACGTCTACGGCGAGGACGAACTCGCCGAGTGGCTGCCCCGCGTGCGGCATCTGGCCGAGCGGACCGAGCAGGTGCACGTCCTGTTCAACAACTGCTGCGGGGACGCCGCCGTACGGGCCGCCGAGACCATGACGCGGCTCCTGCACGGCGACGGGCCCGCGGCGGGGGCCCGGCTGCCTAGGGCACGATCCGCACCCGCTTCTCCTCCGTCACCTGGTCCACGTCGGACACCCGCACGGTCGTCTTCATCGTCCAGGTCCCCGGAAGCGGCAGATTGACGGCGTTGGTGCTCCAATAGCCGCCCCGGTCGGTCAGTTCGGCGTCGATCGGGCCGAGATCGCGCGAGGGCAGGCTGAAGGTGACGCGGACCTCGGGGACGACGACCAGGCCGGTGTCGGCGCCGTAGACCACGGCCTGCACGCCGTTGTCGCCGACCCGGGCGGGGTCCAGGGTGACCTGGACCGTGCCGCGGCCGGTCATCCCGCCGGTGCCCGTGTCGAAGGGCACGGTCACCTGGGCGGTGGGCGGCAGCGCGCCCGCCGGGGCCTGCCGCGCCGCCTCGGCCTCGGCGCGGCCGGGCAGCGTGCCGGTCAGCACGGTCGTGAGGGCCAGCACCACGGCGGCGACGGCGACCTCCACAAGCACGGAGCGGCGCAGGCCGCGGCGGCGCGCCTCGGAGTCGGCCGGCGTGCCGGAGCCGGAGCCGGCCGAACCGCCGCCCGCACCGCCGGTCACCGGAGCCCGGTCCGCGGGCTTCCCGGACCGCTCGGGGCCCGCGCTGCCCGCTGTCGGCTCTCCTGACCCCGTGATTCCCTGCTCCGGATCTGCCGAGTCCGGAGCGCCCGCGCCCGGATCTCCCGAGCCCGGGGCCGCCGGCCCGGGGGCGAGCGTCCCGGTGGCGGACGCCCCGGTGGGCGCCGGACCCGTGGCCGCCGCGTGCGCGCCGACCGGCTGCGCGACCCGTTCCGGTACGGCGGTCCGGGCGGTGGGCGCCGGTGCGGCGATCCGGGCCGTCCAGCGCCGGGCATGAGCGGCCGCCCACAGGAGTACGGTCACCGCGGCCAGTTTGGCGAGCAGCAGCCGTCCGTACGACGTGCCGGTCAGCGCGGACAGCGAGCCGAGGCCGCGCCAGGACTGGTAGAGGCCGGTGACCGCCAGGACGGCCACCGAGGTGAAGGCGACCCGGGAGAAGCGGGGGACGACCTCGGCCAGGCCGTCGACGGGCGCGCGGCGCAGGGTCAGCAGCAGCGCCACGAGTCCGCCGAGCCAGACGCCGGTCGCCAGCAGGTGCAGCACCGAGGACGCCATCGCCACGGGCACCTGGATGCCGGCCGAGGCGTGCTCGGCCATCGCCCAGGTCAGGGCCAGGGCGACGGCCAGGGCGGTGCCGGACACCCGGACGACGGGCCGGGTGTGGTCACGGCTCCTGGACGACCGGACCAGGAAGGCCGCGATCAGCAGCAGGATCACCAGCCGCGCCAGCAGGGCCTGGCCGGGGCGGCTGGACAGGGTGCGCTCCAGGGCGCCGGCGTCGAAGGCCGCGAGCGGGCCGGCGCCGGTCTCGTAGGGGGCGCGCAGCAGGAGCAGGACGGCCGTGGCGCACAGGAGCGTCCACCAGGCGGCGGCCAGGGGCCGGCGCAGCGGGGACGTGCCGGCCGGGCGGCACAGCGACACGAAGGCGGCCGTGCCCACGAGCAGGGCGGCGGCGAGGTAGGCGAGGTAGCGGGCGAGGTCGTAGAGGCCGTCGGTGAGGGGATCCTCCTCCGGGCCGGTGTCGATCTGGACCGTGGTCGCGGAGCGCTTGCCCACGGAGAAGGTGAAGGCGCCGGAGACGGGGTGGCTGTCGGCGGACACCACCCGCCACGCGACCGCGTACGTGCCCTGCGCGAGTTTGCCGGTCAGGCGGATCCGGGCCGTGTCGGAACGGCCGTCGGCGTGCGTGACCTCGCCGGTCGGGACCCGGCGCCGGTCGGGTCCGAAGACCCGGAAGGAGTCGTCGAGCAGCCCGACGGACTCGGTGAAGGTCAGGGTGAGGTGCCGGGGGGCGCGGGGGACGACCGATCCGTCCTCGGGGTCGGTGCCGCGGAGGGCGGAGTGGGCCGGGGCGGGGGCGGCTCCGCCGAGGAGCAGGACCAGCACGGTGCCGAGCAGCACCAGGGCCCGGGCTCGCCGGGGGTGTCCGACATTGCGCTCCACGTGGGTCTCCGGGGTCGGGCTGTACGGCTCCCGGTCAGATACGGACGGGAAGCGTGCAGTGCTCAACGGTCCGTGCGGCGCCCGACGGTCCGTGCAGCGCTCCACGGTCCCGCAGCCGGCGTCTAGGCGACGGGCCGGGACAGCGCGGTGATCGCGTCGGCCACCGCCGGGTAGCGCGCCGCCAGCTCCGGGCCGTCCCCGTGTTCGTACCCTTCGAACGTGAAGCCCGGGGCCATGGTGCAGCCGAACAGGGACCACGCGCCGCCCGGCCGGACCCTGCCGCCCATCCACGTGCCGGCCGGGACGGTGAACTGCACGTGCTGGTCCCGCAGCACCTCGGGCCCCAGGACCACCGTGCGCGCGCTGCCGTCCGGGGCGAGGAGCAGGAGCTCCAGGGGATCGCCCCCGTAGAAGTGCCAGATCTCGTCCGTGGGCAGACGGTGGAGGGCGGAGAAGTCGTCCGCCGTGAGGAGCGCGACGATCGCCGTGCCCTCCGGTCTGCCGTCGGGACGTTCGGGACCGGCCCAGGTCTGGCGGAACAGTCCGCCCTCGCTGGGGATCGGTTCGAGGCCGTAGTGCGTGATGAGCTCGTCGGGCGTCACGCGGGGAAGAGTATCTCCCGGTCCAGGAAGGCCAGCTGGGCCTTCTTCTCCGGCAGGTACACGTCCGGGAGGTCGACCTCGGGCAGGACCACGACCGGCCCGGCCGTGAAGCCCTGCCGGAGGAAGCGGGCGATCGCCTTCTCGTTGCGGACGTCCGGGTCGACCACGACCCGGCGGCGGTCCAGGCCCACCAGGACGTACGCGGCGACGACGGCGACCAGCCCGGCCGTCCAGCCGGGCCTGCGGCCGCCCGGCCCGGCGGGCGCGAGGAGCAGGTGGACCCCGATGTCGCCGGGCCGGACGTCGTAGCACTCGCCGACGCGGTCGGCCTCGGGCTCGTAGGTCTGCAGGAGCGCCACCGGCTCGCCCTCGCGCACGACCAGGAAGGCGTGGTGGGTGGTGAGCGTGTCCATGTGGGCGTAGATCTCGGCGACCTGACGTTCGGTGAGGCCGGTCATGCCCCAGAAGGCGGCCCGCTCCTCGCTCACCCAGCGGTGCAGCACGCAGGCGTCGGCCTCGGCGTCCACCGGCAGCACGCGGACGGTGCCGAAACCGTCGGTCACCTGCTCGTGGACGGCGGTACGGGAGGCGTACGGGTCAGACATCGGTCTCCTTGGTCAGCTGGGCCCAGTCGGTGACGACCGGGACGAGGTCTCCCCCGAGCCACAGGGGGAGCTGGTCACGGTGGTGAGGGGATCCGGGCACGCCCGAGGCGCCGAGCGGGACCACCCAGCGGCTGTCCTCACGCCGGGCGAGGTCCCAGACGTACCGGGCGGCCGGGCCGCGCGCGGCCAGGTCGGTCAGGCCCGGCACGCCCGAGGTGCACAGCACGCAGTCGTGGTCACCGGACAGCCCCGGCTCCTCGTGCGGTGTCTCCGGCTCCAGGGCGCGCCAGGGGGCGAGCCGGTGGGTGTCGCCCCAGACGCCGGCGGGCGGCCGCCCGGCCACCTCTTCGAGTGCCGCGCGGACGGCCGCGGGGCGGTCGATGCCGTACAGCTCCCCGGCGGTCAGCAGGTGTTCGAGGGCGAAGCCGACCCGCGGCAGCAGGGCGAGCCAGGGCCGGAAGACGTCCGGGTACGCCGGCGGGGCGGCGAGCGCGGCGAAGGCCGGCTCGGCCGCGAGCCGCCGTACGACCGCTCCGCGCACGGCTGCGTACAGGGCCGCGTCGGCGCTGCCGGCGTCCATGCGGCGGTCCCAGGCGAGCAGCCGGTCCCGCAGCGCGGCGGCCTCGGGCGTGAGGCCGGTCAGCGGACGGAGGCGGTCCAGGAGGGCGGCGGCGGAGGCCAGGTGGGTGTCGGTGTGGACGGCCGGCATGTCGGCGGCGGACCAGCGCTCCCGGCCCGCCAGCAGCGCGGCGATGCGGTCGTGGCGGTGGGGCGGGGCGAACTCGACGCCGAGGGGTGCGGCCGGGCCGCGCTGGTTGGCCATGACGGCGACGCCGTCGGTGAGCCCGGCGCGGGGCGTCTCGTGCCGGCCGCGCCACTCGTGGCCGGGCTCCCAGGCGGGCACCAGGCGCAGCCGGTTGGCCTCGGCGCGCTGCGGCACGTATCCGGCGACGCGGTGCAGGACCCCGCCCTCGGTGTCGGCGGCCTGGACCACGTTGACCGGCTCGGCCCAGCGGTCGAGGGCCCGGTCCACGTCGGCGACCCGGCGGGCCCGCAGCAGGGGCAGCAGGGCGCCGAAGCCGAGGTCGCCGGTGACGCGCGGCGGGTAGCGCAGGCTGACGGCGACCGGGGGCAGACCCGGGTCGGCGGTGCCGCCGTCCAGGCCCTCCGGCCCGCCGATGACCACCGGGCCGCGGCCGGTCTCGATCACCTCGACCTCGACCGGCTCCTCGCCCGCCACCTCGACGACCTCGGTGTGCCGGGCCGCCCGGCGCCAGACCCCGTCCGGGTCCAGCGCCTCGACACCGGCACCCGTGCGCCGCAGCCGCTCCCGGTAGAGGTCCTGGTAGTCGGCCATGGCGTTGGTGATGGCCCAGGCGACCGTGCCGGTGTGCGCGAAGTGGGCGATGCCCGGGACGCCGGGGACGGCGAGGCCCACGACGTCGAACTCCGGGCAGGACAGACGGATCTGCTGGTAGACGCCCGGGTCCTCGATCCAGCGGTGCGGGTCGCCGGCGATGACGGCCTGCCCGGTGACGGTCCGCTCGCCGCTCACCAGCCAGCCGTTGCTCCCGGAGGTGCCGGGCCCGTCGGTGGCGAACAGCGCGACGGCGTCCGCGCCGAGGTGCGTCGCCACCTGCTCGCGCCAGAGCTTGGCCGGGAACCCGGCGAAGAGGATGTGCGTGGCCAGCCAGACGCCGAGCGGGGTCCAGGGCTGCCAGCGCCCGGGGACGAGACCGGTGCGGGTGAACTCGGGGGCCGTGGAGCTTCCGGCCCGCTCCAGTCCCGCGTTGACCCCGTCGACGTAGGCCCGCACCCAGTCCGCCGTCTCGGGGTCCCGTCTCTCCAGGTCCGCGAAGCAGCGTCTGGCGGTGTCGTCGAGTCTGGCGCGTCTGGCGAACCGGTCCCAGGCCAGGGCACTCTCGCCGAGGAAGGACGCGGAGGTGCCCTGCGCCCGGTGGCGCTCGACCTCCAGCTGCCAGGCCCGGTCGCGGGCGGTGACCAGGCCCTGGGCGTGCGCGAGTGAGGCCGCGCTGTCCGCGCGCAGATGCGGAATGCCCCAGGCGTCACGGTAGATCTCGATCGCCACCCTGTACCCCCACCTTCCTTTAGGTTAGCCTTGCCTAAGTCAGAGCTGTGTGGCCGGAATCGTACGCGAAGGGCTGAAACGCGATGGGGCAGGGGCGGGGTTGGGAGGGCGCGGTCCTCAAACTGCTGCGCGCGAAGGATTTCCAGTTCACGGTGACGGACGCGGAGGACGTCACCCCGGACTACCGGCGGCTGCGCTTCACCGACGGCGGTCTGCTGGCCGCGACCGGCGTGCACCCCACCATGTGGGTCCGGCTCTGGTTCGACAACGCGGGCAAGCCGCACCAGCGCGCCTACACCCTCGTCGACCCGGACCCCGCGGCCGGGACCTTCAGCCTGGAGTTCGCCCTGCACGAGGGGTGCGCCAGCGACTGGGCCCGGGCGGCGAAGCCCGGCAACACCATCGAGGCGACCGTCCAGGGCACCGGCTTCGAGCACCCGAGCCCGGCGCCCACGCACGTCTTCGCCGTCGGCGACCCCGCCTCGCTGCCGGCCATCAACTCCCTCCTGGACGCCCTGGGCACCGCCCCGGCGACCGTCTGGTTCGAGGGCGGCGACGACGACCTGCCGTTCCGCACCGACCCGGACCGCCACGAGCTGCGCAAGGTGCCCCGCCAGGACTCCGGCGCCCACCTCGTCGACCGCGTCAAGGCGGACCTGCCCGGACTGCTGGGCACGACCGCCGACCCGTACGTCTGGATCGCCTGCGACACGGCGACGACCCGGACGCTCGCCGCGTACGTCCGCAAGGAACTCGGCCTGCCCAAGCAGCGCGTGCACGCCCTCGGCTACTGGCGCCCCTGACCCGGGCTCCGGACGCGGCCGGGCCCGGCCCGGGGGATGATCGGGGCATGGACGTCACCCTGCACCTCGCCCAGGACCCCGAGGCCGACGCGCTGCTCGGCCGCAGTCCGCTCGCCGCGCTGACCGGCATGCTGCTGGACCAGCAGATCCCGATGGAGTGGGCGTTCAAGGGCCCGGCGACGATCGCCCAGCGGCTCGGCACGGACGACCTGGACGCGCACGAGATCGCCGCGCACGAGCCGGAGGCCTTCGCCGCGCTGCTCTCGCAGAAGCCGGCCGTGCACCGCTACCCGGGCTCCATGGCCAAGCGCATCCAGCAGCTGTGCCAGTACCTCGTCGAGCACTACGACGGTGACGCCGAGGCCGTCTGGCGGGACGCCGGCAGCGGCAGGGAACTGCTGAAGCGGCTGGCGGAACTGCCGGGCTTCGGCAAGCAGAAGGCCCAGATCTTCCTCGCCCTGCTGGGCAAGCAGCTCGGGGTGCGCCCCGAGGGCTGGCGCGAGGCGGCGGGCTCCTACGGCGAGGAGAAGTCCTTCCGCTCGGTCGCCGACATCACCGGACCCGAGTCCCTGGCCAAGGTGCGGGCGCACAAGCAGGAGATGAAGGCGGCGGCCAAGGCCGCGAAGGCCGCCCGCGCCTAGGCCGTGTCCGCACGGTCCCTCCGCCGCCCGGAGGGCGGGCCCCCAGCGGCGTCCGGTGCGTGCGCTCGGCGTGCCGGACGCAGGCCCTCGTACGGGCGCGCCTGCGTCCGGTACGGCGAATGCGCGTGCCAGGCGTCGCCGGGCAGGTGGGACTTCCCAGCGGCGTCTGGTGCGTGCGCTCGGCGTGCCGGACGCGGGCCCTCGTACGGGCGCGCCTGCGTCCGGTACGCCGAATGCGCGTGCCAGGCGTCGCCGGGCAGGTGGGACTTCGCGGCCACGACCTGGCGTCATCCGCGTGGCCCGCTCCGGATGGCGGGGCGGTCCGGCCCGGTCCGAGCATGAAGCATGACCGAGCCACCGACCGGCGAGCCCCCGGGCCCGGAGCACGCCCCCGGCGCACCGGGCCGCCGCATCCCCTGCGAACGGGCCACGTGCTCCCTACGCCGAGCGAGCGGATCTCCCGGCCCGCGCGATGAACGGCGTGCCCGCGGCGGGGAATGACCCCTCGTGCACCCCGAGGCGCAGCCGGTCTCCCGCGGCACCCGCCGGCACACGTGGCCGCGGGTGCTCGTCCTGCTGCTCGCCCTGCTCGTGCCCGGCACGCACGCCGCCGCCCACACGGGCCCCGCGGCCCCCGCCGTCGGGGAGAGCACGGCCGTCGAGTACGACGCCTTCGACACCGTCCTGCGCCCCGCGCCCCGGGGTGCCCGCCGGGCCGCCGTCCCGCTGCGCCCGGCCCCGCTCCCCGGCCCCGCGCCCGCGTGCACCGCACGGCGTCCCGTGCCCGTGCCGCCGGATCCGCCGCACGACCCCCGCCCCCTGCGTTCCGAGGTTCTGCGCTGCTGAGCGGACCGTCCACCGGTCCACCAGTCCCGCACGGAACCACCAGACGGAACCAGAGGACGAGGAACACAGCCATGCTCCAAGACCCGTACGCCGTCCTGCGCGCCCTGCTGCGCGCCGAGGCCGCCCGCAGCGCCCCCAAGCCGAGCTCCCCGCCGACCGAGCGGAAGCCACAGCCCCCGCACCCGGAGGACCGGGGCCGCGGCTGACCCGTCCGGGGCGGCGGAGGCGGCCTGCGCGGCGCCTCCGCCGCCCGGGGTCCACGCCACGGAACGGGGGACCCGACCCCTTTCGGGGGAATCAGGCGCGCGTCCCGGGTGACCGCCTCCCGCGAGAACGGCCCTGACCTGCCGCACACCGCGCCCGGCCGGGTCCGGCATATGCGTGTGCCTGAGGCGGTTCGTACCGCCTTGTGGGGCTTTTTTCGGCGTCGTACTCCGTCGCCATGGCTGCGCCCGGAAGGTCTTGACCGGTAGGCTTTCCGTGTGATCTTCAAGCGCATCGGAAACGGCCGGCCGTACCCCGACCACGGCCGGGAAAGCACCCGGCAGTGGGCGGACGTCGCGCCGCGCCCGGTCCGCCTCGATCAGCTCGTGACGACGAAGCAGCAGCTCGACCTGGAGACCCTCCTCGCCGAGGACTCGACGTTCTACGGCGACCTCTTCGCACACGTCGTGAAGTGGCAGGGCGACCTGTACCTGGAGGACGGCCTGCACCGCGCGGTGCGGGCGGCGCTCCAGCAGCGCCAGGTGCTGCACGCCCGCGTGCTCGAACTGGACTGACCCCCGCCGGTCACGGGTTGACCCTTTCGGGTTCCGCTGGGCGACGTCGAATGATCATCTAGTAGGCATCGTCGCCCGGGCGCACTACGCTGCGCTCATGAGCATGCTGACTCCCCCCGGCATGGGCGGCAAATACCGCATCACGGGCAACAGGTATCCCCGGATGCGCCGGCCCAGGCGGCGCGGCAGGCTCGTCGCCGTGGGCGTCGCCTCCGTCGTCGTGCTCGGCGTGGGCGGCTGGGGCACGCTGCAGCTCATCGACGTCTTCACCGGCGGCGGCAGAAAGGCTTCGGCGGCCGGCGGCACGGACTGCGCCCCCGCGACCAAGGCGAGCCCCTCGCCCGACGCCAGGGCCCTGCCCGAGCCCCGCACGATCAAGGTCAACGTCCTCAACGCCACCACCCGCAGCGGCCTGGCGAAGAAGACCGCCGACGAGCTGAAGAAGCGCGGCTTCACGATCGGCGACGTGGGCAACGCGACCAAGGAGTACGACAAGAAGGTCAAGGGCACCGGTCTGCTCCTGGGCCCGGCCTCCGCCCTGGACACAGCCCTGCCGGTGCTGGGCACCCAGCTCCCCGGCGCCGAACGGCGCACCGAGGCAGCCCGCAAGGGCGCCGCCGTCGACCTCGTCATCGGGGACGCCTTCAAGGACCTGGCGAAGAAGCCGGACGCCGACCGGGCGCTGGCCGAGCTGGCCGCGCCCGAGCCGGCGCCGACGACGAAGAAGGGCTGCTGAGCCGAACGAAGGCTGCCGAGCCGGAGAAGGCCTGCCAGCCGGAGAAGGGCTGCCGAGCGGTCCGCCGAGCAGCCGGGAGGCCCGCGTGCCGCCGGGAGGCCCTCCGGCCTACTCGGCCGCCCCGTACATCCGGTCGCCCGCGTCGCCGAGGCCGGGGACGATGTAGCCGTGCTCGTTCAGGCGCTCGTCGACCGAGGCGGTCACGACCGTCACCGGCGTGCCCGCCAGCTCGCGCTCCATGACCTCCACGCCCTCCGGCGCGGCCAGCAGGACCACGGCGGTGACGTCGTCGGCGCCGCGCCGGATGAGCTCCTGGATCGCCGCGACCAGCGTGCCGCCGGTGGCGAGCATCGGGTCCAGCACGTACACCTGACGCCCCGACAGGTCCTCCGGCATGCGCGTCGCGTACGTGGAGGCCTGCAGCGTCTCCTCGTTGCGGATCATGCCCATGAAGCCCACCTCGGCGGTCGGCAGCAGCCGCACCATGCCTTCCAGCATGCCCAGACCCGCGCGCAGGATCGGCACCACCAGCGGGCGCGGGTGGGAGAGCTTGACGCCCGTGGTCCGCGCGACCGGCGTCTGGATGTCGACCTGTTCGGTGCGCACGTCGCGCGTGGCCTCGTAGGCGAGCAGGGTGACCAGCTCGTCGGCGAGACGGCGGAAGGTCGCGGAGTCGGTGCGCTGGTCGCGCAGCGTGGTGAGCTTGTGGGCGACCAGGGGGTGGTCGACGACGTGGAGACGCATGTCCACAACAGTAACCGGGCCCGATGGCCCCGGCCGCACGGCAAGGACGCCGCCCGGCCGTCACCCTTTCGTCGGCGTCAAACCGTCCGGACGGGGGAAGGTGGGAGAGACGGAGTGGGGGTGGTGAACCAGATGCCCGACCGGGAGACCCGACACGATCCGTCACCGCGCGCCTGGCCCGGGACGGACCCGGAGAACGACCGCACGGCCGAGCGGGCCGGTCCCGACGGGACGGCCCGACGTCCCGGCGCGGACGAGTCCGACGCCGAGCGCCGCAGGCGCCGCGCCCGGTTCCTGCGCGACCTGGCCGAGGCCAGGGCCCTGCGCGACCGCGTCCAGCCGCGCCGCGCCAAGACGGCCCGGCTGCGGCACGCGATGCGCATGCGCACGTTCCGCTGGTAGGAGACGGGCGGGGAAACCGCCGGGGAAGATCACGAACCGCGCGGGCGTTGTGGCGGGTGACCGTGCGTGGAGCAGGGCAAAGCCGCGTACGATCCGCAGGTGGCGGCAACGAGCGTGCGAGCGCAACTGCCGGACACAGGGAGCCGAAGACGTCCCCTGAACGCCTTGTTTCTGCCACGATTCCGAGTGGGTGGGGCTCGGACGAGCACTCCCCGCCCGTAACCTCCGCCGGGGGGACCCCCAACCGGCACGCCTAAGACCAGTGGGAGAGTCACGGTGTACTTCGCCGCACTGCTCGCGCGCACCGAAGACGGGTGGGAAGCGAGCGACACAGAGCTCGACGATGTGGAAACCCTGTCGGATCTGGCCGACCTGGCCCGTGAAGCCTCCCCCGACGAGGACACGGTGCTCGTACTCATCGAGCAGGAGGACGCCTGGTTCGGCGTGGTCCGCGTGGACGGCGAGGAAGACCCTCGCATCTACGTCTCGGACGCCGCCGCCGCTGCCCGCAGCAGCTACGGCGAGATCCTGCTCACCGACGAACTGCTCGGCCGGGACCCGGACGACGGCGACGACCTGGACGCCCTCGACCTCGACGGCACCGAGGACGGCGAGTCGGACGACGAGGAGACCGACGACGGCGACCCCGTGGCCGGCTCCGCCGAATCCGTGCCGCACGGCCCGGTCGGCGACGCGCAGATCCTGGACGACCTCGGCGTGAGCGAGAAGGAGCTGCGCTCGATGTCGACGGACGCCGTCACCGAGATCGCCGAGTCGCTGGGCGCCTCGGAGACCCTGGAGACCGTCCGCTGACCGCACGCGCCACCCCGGCGCCGCCGGACCCGGTACGGGACCCCTGGCGGCCCGCGATGCGCCTCGCCCTGGACGAGGCCGCCGAGGCCGTCCGGGGCGGGGACGTCCCGGTCGGCGCCGTGGTCCTGGCCCCGGACGGCACGACCGTGCTCGCGGCCGGGCACAACGAACGCGAGGCCGGCGGCGACCCGACGGCCCACGCGGAGGTCCTCGCCCTGCGGCGGGCCGCGGCCGCCCTCGGCCGGTGGCGGCTCGCCGGCTGCACCCTCGTGGTCACCCTGGAGCCCTGCACGATGTGCGCGGGCGCGATCCAGCAGTCCCGCGTCGACCGGCTCGTCTACGGCGCCCGCGACGAGAAGGCCGGTGCGGCCGGCTCGCTGTGGGATCTCGTCCGCGACCGTCGCCTCAACCACCGGCCCGAGGTGATCGAGGGCGTGCTCGCCGAGGACTGCGCCGCGCTGCTCACGGCGTTCTTCCGCGACCGCTGACGGGTCGCCGGGCGGTCGCCGGCTGATCGCCGGGTAGTCGCCGCAAACCGATTTCGAAGCACGCGCCACCTTGCTGTAAGGTCTCCCTCGGTAGCGTGTCCGAGCGGCCGAAGGAGCTCGCCTCGAAAGCGAGTGTGGCGCAAGTCACCGAGGGTTCAAATCCCTCCGCTACCGCTTGAGAAGGGCCCCGTCGCGAGACGGGGCCCTTCGTGCGATCCGCCCCTTCGTGTGATCGATCCTTCGTGCGATCATGTGCGCTGTTCGGGACACCAGGGACAGGGGAGGCCGCGATGGCGGTGAACGCGAAGAAGGTCGCCGTCTACGTCGTCGTGGTCTTCGTCGCCTATGTGATCATCACGGACCCTGAGGGGGCCGCCGACTACGTCCAGATAGGCTTCCAGGGCATCTCGGACGCCGCCCGGGCCCTGGGCGACTTCGCGACGTGGGTCGCCGACGGAGGAAAGTGATGATCCGCCACCTGGTCCTGTTCAAGCTCAACGAGGGCGTCGAGCGCGACGACCCCCGGGTCGTGAAGGGCGTCGAGGCCTTCCGCGCGCTCGACGGCAAGATCCCCGAGCTCCGCTTCTGGGAGCTCGGCTGGAACGTCAGCGACCGCCCCATCGCGTACGACTTCGCCATCAACTCCGCCTTCGACGACGCGGAGGCGCTGCGGCGGTACGTGGAGCACCCCGATCACCAGGCCGGTGTGGCGCTGTGGCGGGAGTTCGCCACCTGGGTGATCGCGGACTACGAGTTCTGAGTCCGGCCCCTTCCGCCTCCTCTTCGCATTCGAAGCCCCCTGTCCGTGCGACAGGGGGCTTCTGTGTGGCGTGAGTTCATTTGTGCGCCATTCATCCCTCAACACGTAGTTATGGGGTGCTTGCACACAGTGCACATGTCTTGTGATGCTATGACCGCTTTTGATGGAAGAGTTGACGGATGAGTTGATGATGACGAGGTGGAGTTGACCGTGCTGGCCAGTACCGCACCTCAGGCACCCACCTCGGAAGCCGTCCCGGCCGCCCCGGCTGCCCCGGCGACTCCCCAGCGGAGCCGTGGCGCGGACACCCGCGCCCTGACACAGGTGCTCTTCGCCCAGCTGAAGGAGCTCCAGCCGGGCACGCCCGAGCACGACCGCGTGCGCGGGGCGCTCATCGAGGCGAACCTCCCGCTCGTGCGCTACGCGGCCGCCCGGTTCCGCTCCCGCAACGAGCCGATGGAGGACGTCGTCCAGGTCGGCACCATCGGACTCATCAACGCCATCGACCGCTTCGACCCCGACCGGGGCGTGCAGTTCCCGACGTTCGCGATGCCGACGGTCGTGGGCGAGATCAAGCGCTACTTCCGCGACAACGTCCGCACGGTCCACGTGCCGCGCCGGCTGCACGAGCTGTGGGTGCAGGTGAACAGCGCCACGGAGGATCTGACGACCGCGTTCGGGCGGACCCCGACGACCGCGGAGATCGCCGAGCGGCTGCGCATCACCGAGGACGAGGTGCTGTCCTGCATCGAGGCCGGGCGGTCGTACCACGCCACCTCCCTGGAGGCCGCGCAGGAGGGCGACGGGCTGCCGGGGCTGCTGGACCGGCTCGGCTACGAGGACCCCGCCCTGGACGGGGTGGAGCACCGGGACCTCGTACGGCACCTCCTCGTCCAGCTGCCCGAGCGCGAGCAGCGGATCCTGCTGCTGCGCTACTACAGCAACCTCACGCAGTCTCAGATCAGCGCGGAACTCGGCGTCTCACAGATGCACGTCTCGCGGCTACTGGCGCGTAGTTTCCAGCGGTTGCGGTCTGCGAACCGGATCGACGCGTAACCGCAAACGCGAGCGAGAGGTCACCGGGGAGAGGTAATCGCTCATCAGGGCGGTTGCCGACAGTCGAGAGCCGAAACACCGTCATACCCCTTGTTTGCAGGGCGGATTCGCGTCTCAGATGTCGACATGTCACTACAGCGTGTTGCCGACATGTGACATTCTGCGTGAAGCGCGTTTGCCGGGGCTTCGGCTCCGGTATTCAGGTGAAGGCTGCGTTCCCCGGACGGGAGCGTCCGCCGCGACCGTCCCGCGACCCAAAGGGGGTGGCATGTCCGCAGAACAGGGCAGCTCGAAGGTGCTCACGCTCGCGGAGAGCGACACAGCTCCCCATGCTCTCGACTCACTCGGCCCCATCGACGACGTTCCGGCCGAGCTCGCGACCGAGCCCGCGCCGGTGCTGCCGGCCACGGGGGCCATCGACACCCGCACCCTGTCCCGCTCCCTGTTCCTGCGGCTGGCCGCGCTCGACGAGGACAGCCCCGAGCGTGCGTACGTCCGTGACACGCTGATCGAGCTCAACCTGCCGCTGGTGCGGTACGCGGCCGCGCGCTTCCGGTCGCGGAACGAGCCGATGGAGGACATCGTCCAGGTCGGCACGATCGGGCTGATCAAGGCGATCGACCGGTTCGACTGCGAACGGGGCGTGGAGTTCCCGACGTTCGCGATGCCGACGGTGGTCGGGGAGATCAAGCGGTTCTTCCGTGACACGTCCTGGTCGGTGCGGGTGCCGCGGCGGCTTCAGGAGCTGCGGCTGGCGCTCACCAAGGCCAGCGACGAGCTCTCGCAGAAGCTGGACCGGTCGCCGACGGTCACCGAACTCGCTTCGGTGCTCGGGGTGTCCGAGGAGGACGTGGTCGACGGACTGGCCGTGGGGAACGCGTACACGGCGTCCTCGCTGGACTCGCCGGCTCCCGAGGACGACGGCGGCGAGGGCTCGCTGGCGGACCGGCTGGGCTACGAGGACACGGCGCTGGAGGGCGTGGAGTACCGGGAGTCCCTGAAGCCGCTGCTGGCGAAGCTGCCGCCGCGGGAACGGCGGATCATCATGCTGCGGTTCTTCGCGAACATGACGCAGTCGCAGATCGGCGAGGAGGTCGGCATCTCGCAGATGCACGTCTCCCGGCTGCTCACGCGGACGCTGGCGCAGCTGCGGGAAGGCCTGATCTCGGACTGAGGCCGGACCGAGGACGGTTGCCGGGTGCCCGTGGCGCGGTGTCTTCGCCTTCCCGCCGGTGGTGGGTCGGGGCCGCGCCGGGGGCCGACACGGCCCCTTGCGTTCGACGGCGGGTGGGCCCGCTCAGCTCAGCTGCGGGCAGTCGTGCCGCCGGGGCGATGGGATCCCCCCTGAGCGAAGCCGAGAGCTCGGGGGAGGGTGGGCGCAGCGGCACCCCGCTGCGCCGGATCGCGGACCCACTCGGCCCCGACTTTCGGTGCCGCGTACTTGAGAACCCGCCTTGTCAGCCCAGCGCCAGCCAAGCCACCGCCGCGATGACCGCCACGGCGACGATCACGCCGAGGACGAGTCCGATGCGCGGGCCGCCGCCCGTCGCCGCGGCCTGCCGCCCCTGCGGCGCCTCGTCGACGAACGCGCGGAACATCTGGGTGCTGCCGGCAGGGTCGTGATTGCCCTGGGGGGCCTGGTTGTTAGCCATGGCCCGAGACCCTAGCGAAAACGCCGGTGCTCCCCAAGTGGGGGTTGGTCTTCCGTTTAACCCCGTGCGCCCCGGAGCACCGGGCTCGCCACCTGCACATTTACTCTCGCAATACTTGCCTTTGCCAAGTTTTGATTTAGCACTCCCGCCTTTTATTTGCCTGCAGCAACCAATGGCTTCTATGGTTGCCCTAAGCAACGAAAGCGGGAGGTGTCATGGCCGAGAGGGCGCAGTACGAAGAGCTGGTCCGCCAGTTCAGTGCCTTCGGCGCCGTCAAGCGGGAGCTCGGCCGGATCATGCCCGCCGAGTGCCCCGGCGGGTCGGCGGCCGTGCTGACGCTGCTGGGCCGCCACGGCGACATGCGCATGAGCAAGCTCGCCGAGCTGCTCGCGGTGGACATGTCGGTCACCAGCCGCCATGTCGCGCACGTCGTCGACCGGGGCTGGATCGAACGCTCCCCCGATCCGGCGGACAAACGCTCACGCATCCTGCGCCTGACCCCCGCGGGCCACGCCCAGCTCGACGAACTGTCCCGGCGGACCACCGAGGTCCTGGCCGAGCGGCTGAGCGACTGGACCGACGAGGAGGTCGGCCGGCTCACGGACCTGATGGCGCGGCTGCGGGAGAGCTTCGACTGCCGGCCCGCGGCCCGGGCGGCGGCACCGCCCGCTTTCGAACGGACCACCCGTACACCCGCAAGCACGTAAGTAAAGGAAGCCCATGGCAACGACCACACCAGCCGGTGTGCGGGCTCATGCCAAGCACGGGGGAGGCTCCCACGGCTCCTCCGGCGACGCTCCGATGACACACCGGCAGATCATGGAGGCCCTCACCGGCCTGCTGCTCGGCATGTTCGTCGCGATCCTGTCGTCGACGATCGTCTCCAACGCCCTGCCCCGGATCATCGGCGACCTCGGCGGCGGGCAGAGCGCCTACACCTGGGTCGTGACGGCGTCCCTGCTGACGATGACCGCCTCCACCCCGCTGTGGGGCAAGCTCGCCGACCTGTTCTCCAAGAAGCTGCTGATCCAGCTCGCGCTGGTGATCTTCGTGCTGGGTTCGGCGGCGGCCGGCATGTCCCAGAACCCGGGCATGCTCATCACCTTCCGCGCCGTCCAGGGCATCGGCATGGGCGGTCTGTCCGCGCTGGCCCAGATCATCATGGCGGCGATGATCTCGCCGCGTGAGCGCGGCCGGTACAACGGCTACCTGGGCGCCGTCTTCGCCACCGCGATGGTCGGCGGCCCGCTGGTCGGCGGTGTCATCACCGACACCGACTGGCTCGGCTGGCGCTGGTGCTTCTACGTCGGCGTGCCCTTCGCCGTGATCGCCCTGATCGTGCTGCAGAAGACCCTGCACCTGCCCGTGGTGAAGCGGAAGGTCAAGGTCGACTGGGCCGGCGCCTTCTTCATCACCGCCGCCGTCTGCCTGCTGCTCATCTGGGTCACCTTCGCGGGTGACAAGTACGACTGGGTCTCGTGGCAGACCTACGCGATGGTCGGCGGTTCGCTGGTGCTGCTGGCGGTCTTCGTCCTCGTCGAGTCCAGGGCGAGCGAGCCGATCATCCCGCTGCGGCTGTTCCGCAACCGCACCATCACGCTGGCGTCGCTGGCCTCGCTGTTCGTCGGTGTCGCGATGTTCGCCGGGACCGTCTTCTTCAGCCAGTACTTCCAGCTGGCCCGGGACAAGTCGCCGACGATGTCCGGTGTCATGACGATCCCGATGATCGCGGGCCTGTTCGTCTCCTCCACCGTCTCCGGCCAGGTCATCACCCGGACCGGCCGCTGGAAGGGCTGGCTGCTCGCCGGCGGTGTGCTGGTGACCGCGGGCCTGGGGCTGCTGGGCACCATCCGGTACGACACCGAGTACTGGCACATAGCGATCTTCATGGCGCTGCTGGGTCTCGGCATCGGCATGATGATGCAGAACCTGGTGCTCTGCACGCAGAACCAGGTGGAGCCGGGTGACCTCGGTGCCGCGAGCTCCACGGTGACCTTCTTCCGGTCCCTGGGCGGTGCCGTGGGCGTCTCGGCGCTGGGCGCCGTGCTCGGCAACAAGATCACCGACTACGTGCAGGACGGCCTCGCCGACCTCGGCTCCAAGGGCGCGGCCCTCGGCCACGCCGGCACGGGCGGGGGCGGCATCCCCGACCTCGACACGATGCCCGCGCCGATCCGCACCGTCGTGGAGAGCGCCTACGGCCACGGTGTCGCGGACGTGTTCCTCTACTCGGCCCCGCTGGCGCTGCTCGCGCTGCTGGTGTCGCTGTTCATCAAGGAGGTCCCCTTGAAGACCAGGGGCGGGCTGGCGCAGGCCGCGGCCGCGGAAACCGGTGCGCAGGCTCCCGCAGAGGCGCCGGCCGAGGCGTCGGCCGAGAAGGCCGCGCCGAGCTGGGCCGTCGCGGAGACCGAGGCCGCCGGCGGGACCGGGCCCGAGGGCACGCAGCGGCTCGCCGCGGTCGCCACGGTTGCCCGGGCCGAGGAGCCGGCGTCCGGCGGGGGCGGCGTGCCGGTCCGCGGGTTCGTGCGCGGCGCCGAGTCCGCGCCCGTGCCGCAGGCCGCGATCACGCTGATCTCGCTGGCCGGACGCCAGCTGGGCCGGTCCGTGGCACAGTCCGACGGTTCCTACGCGGTCGACGCGCCGGGCGCGGGATCGTACGTGCTGATCGCCTCCGCCGACGGCTACCAGCCGCAGGCCTCGACGATCGTGGTCAACGGCGAGCCGCTCGCCTACGACGTCCTGCTCAGCGGCACCAGCGGGCTGACCGGCCTGGTCCGGGCCGCCGAGAGCGGGCAGCCCGTGAAGGACGCGATGGTCATCGTGACCGACGTGCGCGGCGACCTGCTGGCCACCCAGGCCACCGGGGAGCAGGGCGAGTTCTCCTTCGCCGAGCTGGTGCCGGGGGCGGTGACCGTGGCGGTGAACGCCGCCGGGTACCGGCCGCGCGCCCTGCCCGTCGAGGTCGGCGGCACCGGGGTCACCCGGGTCGAGATCGACCTGGACGCCGGAGCCCGCGTCCAGGGTGTCGTCCGCGCCCCGCACGGCCCGCTGGCCGACGCCCGGGTGACGCTGGTCGACCAGGCGGGCAACGTCGTCGGCTCGGCCACGACCGGGACGGACGGGGCGTACGCCTTCACCGACCTGGACGGCGGCGAGTACACGGTCATCGCGACGGGCTATCCGCCGGTGGCCACCGCGCTGACGGTCACGGGCCGCGGCACCGACGGTCACGACATCGAACTCGCCCACCCCGGCGAGTAGTACGGACCCCGGCCCGTGGCGGGCGGGCGCGCTCCGAGCGGAGGTGCGCCCCCTGTCACGGGCCGGTTTCTTTCTGAGGAGTTACGTGGAGATGGGACTGACCGCGAGGATCCGTACCCGGGACGGATGGGCCGTGTCGCACGCGGTCGTCACGGTGGCGGACATGACCGGCGCGCAGGTGCTGCGGGCCGAGGCCGACGCGGAGGGCGCCGTTCGGGACGCGTCGCCGCTGCAGCCGGGGGCGTACACGGTGATCGTCACGGCCGTCGGGTACGCGCCCGCCGCGTCGAGTGTGATCGTCACGGCGAGCGGGCGGGCCGAGGTCGGCACCGTGACGCTCGCGCGCCAGGGCGGCACCGAGCTGCCGCCGCCGGGCCCGTGGACGATCGACCCGGTGCACTCCAGCGTGGCCGCCGTGGCCCAGCACCTGGGCATCTCCAGCGTGCACGGCCGGTTCACGGAGTTCTCCGGCGCGATCGAGATCGCGCCGGACGACGTCACCAAGTCGCGCGTGGAGGCGGTGATCCGGGCCGGTTCGATCGACACCGGCAACGGCATGCGCGACGGGCACCTGAAGTCGCCGGACTTCCTGGACGTCGAGCGGTTCCCGGAGATCACCTACCGGTCCACGGGGGTCACGGCGACCGGCTCCGACCACTGGACCGTCCACGGCGAGCTGGGCATGCACGGTGTCGTACGGCCGGTCGACCTGGACCTGGCCTACCTGGGCACGGGCCCGGACCCGTGGGGCGGCACCCGGGCGGCGTTCCGTGCCACGACCGAGCTGCGGCGCGAGGACTTCGCGATGAACTACAACCAGGTCCTCCAGGCGGGCATCGCCGCCATCGGCACCACCCTCAAGGTGGAGCTGGACATCCAGGCCGTGCAGGGCGAGTCACTGCCCGCGGCGTGAGGAGGGGTCGCGCGGCAGGGACACCCGCGCCACCAACTGCCCGCACAGGTCCCGGAGCTTGACGTTCCGGTCCTGGGAGACCCGGCGCAGCCGCTCCATGGCCTGGCGGGCGTCGATGCGCTCCCGGGCCATGAGGATGCCGACCGCCTGGTCGATGACGCTGCGCGAGAGCAGCGCGGCGCGCACGTCGGCCGCCGACTGGCGCCGGCGCTCGATGGCCAGGGACACGTTGATCGCGTCCCCCGCCCGGGCCGCGAACGCCCGGGCCGTGTCCCGGGCGGTGTCCAGCGCCCCGGCCTGCACACCGTAGAAGTTGAACGCGGCGCCCGTCCCGCCCTCGACGGCGATCGGCACCGCCAGCAGACAGCTCACGCCCAGGGACAGCGCGTACGGCGTGTACGCCGGCCAGCGGGACTCCTCGGCCAGGTCCGGGGCGTACTGCTCGGCACCGGTCTCCGCCGCGTCGACGCAGGGCCCCGAGCCGTTCTCGTACTGCCGCAGATCCAGGCCGCTGGGCAGGCCGTCGCTGCCGGCCAGCGTGAGCAGCCGGTCGTCGCGGCGCACTGTCAGGCTGCACGCGGCCACGCCGGGCACCTCCTGCACCGCGCGGTCGGTCAGGTCGCGCAGCAGGGTGTCGAGACCACTGCTGCGCACCATCGCCTGGTCCAGCGTGTCGGACGTCTCGGAGCTCATGACCGTACGTGTATCCCGTCACCCCGCGAACACGCCCCCGAGGTGCCCGCCGCCCTCAGGGGGTGTTGTGGGTGCCCACGATGCGGCGGGCCAGCTCGCGCAGTTTGACGTTCTCCCGCTGGGAGGCCCGCACCAGACTGTCGAAGGCCGCGGCCGCGTCGATGCCCTGACGCTCCATGAGGATGCCGGTGGCCTGGCCGATCAGGTCGCGCGTGTGCATGGCCTCGGTGAGCTGCTCGCGCACGGTCGCGGAGTCCAGGGCGATACTCACGTGCGCGGTGAACAGCCGGCCGATGCGCGTCGCGTCCTCGTCGAAGACGCCGGGCTTGCGCGCGTAGGCCGTGAGCACGGTCAGCCGGCGCTTGTCGGCGCGCAGCCGCAGCGACAGCGCCGAGCGCAGCCCCAGGCCCGACAGCACGTCCCAGCCGTCGTCCGCCTCGCTGTCCGTTATCCGCGCGACGGGGCTGTGCCACAGCTGGTCCCAGTGCCCGCGGCCGTCGCCGCCGGTGTGCCGGGACTCGGCGGAGCGGACGACCTCGTCGGTCCAGGCGAGTGTGCGGAGCCTGTCACCGCGTTCGACCACGGAGATGCCGGCGTGCTCGGCCCCCGGCATGAGATGGACGGCCAGCCGGACCGCCGTGCGGAGCGTGCTGTGCGGCGTGGAGGTCTCGTGCAGCTGCTGAGACGCCACCGTCAGTGCTTCGGCCAGCTCGAAGCCGGCCGGAAAACGGGGCAAATCAGGAAACTCGGACGCAGCCACCACGAACCTCTTCGGCATGCACGGCCATGGCCGTGCGCAGGAGAGCTCCGCAGCACATTCCCGACTGCGAGCACAGGACGGACAGCACTCTAACTGTTCGGTTGCCTCGAAGTGACGCCCGGCCGACGGCCGGGCCAGGCCGCTTCCATGGCCACCCTCCGGCATGGTGGAATGGCGGCGGGTCAGGAAGCGGCCTTACCGGAAACCGGACGAACGTCTGCCAGGTGAGTGCCGTGACCTTCTTCACGAATCCCACAGAACCGCGCGACCTACCCGGCCGCGTCCACCTGACCATGCCCGCCGAGATCGACTACTGCAACGCCTCGGAACTGCTCCCGCACGTCATGTCCGAGGCCGAGGCCCGCGGGGACCGGCTGGACGTGCTCATCCTGGACCTCAGCGCGACCTCCTTCATGGACTCCCAGGGCGTCCGCCTCATCAACGACATACGCGAGGGCCTGCGTCCCGGGGCCCGGGTCCGGCTGGTGGCCCGTCCGGACGGGGTCGCGAGCCGCGTCCTGGAGCTCACCGGCATGCGCCGGGACGTCCCCGTGTACGACAACCTCCCGGAAGCGCTGGCGTCGTAGGCTGCCGGGCATGGCACCGAACATCGCGACGAACACCCGAGTCTCCCTGGACGAGTTGCTCGACTTCGTACGGCCCCGGCACCACGCGATCCTGCTGACCCGCCGGTCCGACGGCGGCCCCCAGGGCTCGCCGCTGACCTGCGGGGTGGACGACTCGGGCCGGATCGTGGTCTCCACGTACCCGGAGCGCGCCAAGACCCGCAACGCCAAGCGGGACCCGCGGGTCAGCCTGATCGTCCTCAGCGACGACTGGAACGGCCCGTGGGTCCAGATCGACGGCACGGCGGAGGTCGTCGACTCGCCCGACTCCGTCGAGCCGCTCGTGGAGTACTACCGGAACATCGCCGGGGAGCACCCCGACTGGGACGAGTACCGCGCGGCCATGGTCAAGCAGGGCAAGTCGATCATCCGGATCACGCCGGAGCGGTGGGGGCCGGTGGCGACGGGCGGTTTCCCGGCGCGGCTGGTCGAAGGGGAGTAGCGGCGGGAGCCGTCAGCCCCGGGCGACCATCGCCTCGATGCCCGCGATGAGCAGTTCCAGGGCGAACTCGAAGTCGCGCTCCAGCATCTCGGCGACCGTGTCGCCGCCGCGCGCCGCCATGATCTCCTGGGACTCCTTGATGACGTCGGCGGCCTGCGGGGCCTCGCTCACCGTGCTCAGGGCCTCCTGGAAGTACTCGTCCACGGTCATGCCGCCGGCCGCCGCCCGGGTGGCCAGGTGGCCCTCCAGCGTGCCGTAGCCGTAGACGAACTGGAAGACGGCCGAGATCGTGCTCGTCAGGCGCTGCGCGGGCATCCCGGTGCCGCGCACGACGCGCTGCACCACCCGCGAGAACGCCAGGTTGTGGGGGCCGATGTTGAGGAAGACACCCACCAGCGCCGACACCCAGGGGTGCCGCACCAGCAACGTCCGGTACTCCCGCGCCAGCGCCCTGACCTGCTCGCGCCAGTCCTCGCCCGAGTCCGGGTCGGGCAGCCGCATCTCGCCCATGACCGCGTCCAGGGCGAGTTCGAGCAGGTCGTCCTTGGTGTCGACGTACCAGTAGACGGACATCGCGGTGACGTTCAGCTCACCGGCCAGCCGCCGCATCGAGAACTTGGCCAGTCCCTCCGCGTCCAGCAGGCGGACGCTCACCTCGATGATCCGGTCCCGGTCCAGCCCCGAGGGCTGTCCGCCACCGCGCCGCCGGTGCGCCCTGCTCTCCAGCCAGACGCTGGTTCGCCCGGCCTTGTCGGCTGCCCTTGCCATGGCGCACCTTCCTCGTCGTGCTGCTGCCGGTCATGCTAAGTGCCCGTCAGGCGGACTCTGCCCGCTCGGCCCGCCGGAGCAACGCCGCGGCGACCAGTCCGCCCGCGAGGACGGCGACCGCGCCGACCAGCTGGCTCGTCTCCAGTCCCGAGGCGAACGCGTCGGAGATGCGTGCCTTCTCCTCGGGGCTGCCGGCCGCGGCCAGCGCCGCCGGGAGGGACGCGGCGGAGACGGTGACGAGCGAGGCGAACCGGGAGTTGAGCACGGCCCCGAGGACGGCGACGCCCAGTCCGTTGCCGAACTCCGCGAGCGTGCCGTTGACGCCCGCTCCCACCCCCGCCTTCTCCGGCGGGATCGCGCTCATGATCGCGTTGGCCATCGCGGGCATGGACAGGGCCACCCCCGCGCCCATGACGACCAGGCCGAGCAGCATGCCCCCGTACCCGTGCCCGCCGAGCAGCGCGATCGCCGCGAGCCCCGCCGACACCAGGGTCATGCCGAGCGCGATCGCCGCGGGCGTCCCCACCTTCAGCACGAGCTTCGCGCCGACCCCGGTGAAGTTGAGGGCGACCACGGTCAGTGCCAGCGGCGCGGTCCGCAGCCCCGCGTCCAGCGGCTCGTAGCCGAGCACGAACTGCAGGTGCTGGGTGAGCAGGAACAGCGACCCGGTCATGCCGAACGCCACGAGGATCGCGCCCGCGACCGCGCCGATGAACTTCTGGTTGCGGAAGAAGTGCATGTCGAGCATGGGGTGCTCGATACGCAGCTCCCACAGCACGAACAGGCCGAGGACGAGCACGCCGGTGAGCGCGGAGACCAGCACCTGCCCGGAGGTCCAGCCGTGTTCGGGCCCGGTGATGATCGCGTACACCACGGCCGTCATGCCGATGGTGGACAGCACCGCGCCGAGCAGGTCGGGCCGGTCACCGGCCTTGTGCCGCGACTCCGGCACCAGCGCGGCCACGGCCACCAGGCCGAGCACCGCGACCGGGATGTTGATGAGGAAGATCGCGCCCCACCAGAAGTGGTTCAGCATCACGCCGCCGATCAGCGGCCCGGCCGCGAAGCCGAGCGAACTGACCGTCGACCACAGCGCGATGGCCTTCACCCGCTCCCGGTCGTCGAAGATCTGCACGACGACCGCGAGGGTCGTGGTCATCAGCAGCGCACCGCCGACGCCCATGCCCGCGCGGGCCGCGATCAGCTGGGCCGGGCTCTGGGACAGACCGGCCGCCAGCGAGCCGACGCCGAAGATCGCCAGGCCCGACATCAGCATCAGCTTGCGGCCGTAGCGGTCGGCGGAGTTGCCCGCGGTGAGCAGCAGTCCGGACTGGACCAGCGAGTACGCGTTCATCATCCACTGGATGTCCGCGGTCGAGGCGTCCATCTCGCGGGTGAGCGAGGGGATCGCCACGTTCAGGATCGTGTTGTCGAGCAGCACGGTGAGCTGCGCGAGGCAGATGACACCGAGGATCAGCCAGCGTTGGGGATGGCCGCCGTGCGCCGTCGGAGGCAGGGCCGTTTCCTGGGAGGACGTCGTCATGTTCTACACCGTAGAACAGCTCCCATACGGTGTACAACGGAGTTTCGGGAGGGGCGGTGTTCCCGGCCACCGCCCCTCGTCCTCGGCGACCGGGTCAGCCGCTCGCCTGCCGTGTGAGGTCGTAGAAGGTGGCCGAACCGGCCGTGACCTTCTCGAAGTTGGCCTCGACCCAGGAGGTGATCCGCGCGGACGTGCCGTCGCCGCTGCCGCCCATGCCGCCGCCCACGCCGGAGGCGATGAAGTAGTGGATCTTCCCGGCGGCCACGTACCGCTGGAACTGCGCGAGGGTCGGGGACGGGTCCGTGCCGTTGAAGCCGCCCACGGCCATCACCGGCTCCCCGGTCGCCAGCTGGTGACTTGCCGCGTTCTGGGCGCCGATGGCCGCCGCGGCCCAGGTGTACGCGTCCGCGTCCGTCTCCAGCAGCTTCCTGGCCTCGGTGCCCACGCCCGCGCCGTTGAGCAGGCCGCCCATGCCGGCGCCACCGCCCGTGCCGCCCATGCCGTCCGTACGGCTGCCTTCACCGTTCTGCCGGTTCTGGTTCTGGTTCTGGTTCTGGCCGGGCGTGCCGCCGCCGGGGAAGCCCTGGCCGTCCTGCTGGTTCTGCCCCGGCTGGTTCTGGCCCCCTGGTGGGAAGCCGCCGCCGGGGCCTCTGCCGCCGGGTGCGCCGCCCCCGCCGCCCGGGCCGCCGCGGCCGCCCGCGACCGCGGGGCCCGCCGTGACGATGGAGCCGGTGTGGCCCTCGCTCAGCGTGGTGAGGGTGTACGCCGCGGGGCCGGCCAGCGCCGCCGCGAGGCCCAGCCCCGCCGCGCCCAGAGCGAGCCGACGCCCGAGCCGCCCCGCGAAGATCAGGCCGAGGGCGGCCGTGAGACCACCGACCAGGACCAGCCACTTCAGCCAGGGAAGGTAGTCGGAGGAGCGGTTGAGCAGGACATACCCCCAGGCGGCCGTCGCCGTCGCCGCGGCCGCCAGGGTCAGCGACGCCCACGCCCGGGCCCGCTGCTCCCAGAGCAGCGCCGCGCCCATGCCGGTCACCGCGGCGACATAGGGGGCGAGGGCCACCGTGTAGTACTCGTGGAAGATGCCCTGCATGTAACTGAAGACCAGCATGGTGGTGAGCAGTGCGCCGCCCCAGACGAGGAACGCGCCCCGGGTCACCGACGTGCGCCCGGCCCTGCGGGTGGCCACGAGCCCGGCGACGAGCAGGATCAGCGCGGCCGGGATCAGCCAGGACACCTGCCCGCCGATGGCGGACCCGAACAGCCGGTCCCAGCCGGTTGCGCCCCAGTTGCCACCACCGCCTCCGCCGCCCCCGCCGACACTGCCGGTCTCGTCGCCGTTGAGGCGACCCAGGCCGTTGTAGCCGAAGGTCAGCTCCAGGAAGCTGTTGTTCTGCGAGCCGCCGACGTAGGGGCGGGAGGAGGCGGGCCAGAGCTCGACGACCGCGACCCACCAGCCGCCGGAGACGACGATCGCGGCCAGGGCGGCGGCGAGCTGCCCGAGCCGCTTCCGCACCGTGACCGGGGCGCAGACGCCGTACACGAGGGCGAGCGGCGGGAGGACCAGGAAGGCCTGGAGGGTCTTGGCGAGGAACGCGAAGCCGATCGCGGCACCCGCCCACAGCAGCCACCTGGTGCGGCCGTCCTCCAAGGCCCGGATCACCAGGTAGCAGGCCACCGCCATCAGCAGGGCCAGCATCGCGTCCGGGTTGTTGAAGCGGAACATCAGCGCCGCCACGGGGGTCAGCGCGAGCACCACGCCCGCGATCAGGCCGGCCGCGGGGCTGAACCGGCGCCGCACGGCGGCGTACACGACGGCGACCGTGCCGACGCCCATCAGGACCTCGGGGACGAGGATCGCCCAGGAACCGAGCCTGAAGAGCCGCACGGACAGGGCCATCGGCCACAGCGCGGCCGGGGGCTTGTCGACGGTGATGGCGTTGGCCGCGTCCAGCGAGCCGAAGAAGAACGCCTTCCAGGACTGGCTGCCCGCCTGCACCGCCGCCGAGTAGAAGGAGTTGGCGTACCCGGAGGCGCTCAGGTTCCAGAGGTAGAGCGCGGTGGTCACCAGCAGCAGGGCGAGGAAGGCCGGGCGGGCCCAACGCGGGTCCTCGGGACGCCCGCGCCACAACCGCCCCGGCAGGGGCCGCTTCGGCTCACCGCCCTCGGGGGCGGGCGGGGGCGCGGAGGGCCGTGTCCAGGTCTCGGGACGCGCGGCCGCGCCGTCGGTCCGCCGGTCGTGGTGGACGGTCATCGCGGGTCCCTCGCATCGGTGTCATGCGGGCGCGCCGGCAACAGCTGCGCGGTGGCGTCCCGCCAGGAGTCCGCGACGTCACCGGCGCGGAAGGAAGTGGTGCCGTACGGAGCGGCCGGCTGGACGGCGAGCGGGGCGTCGTCCGCGCGCCGGTCGGGGAACACCCACGCCCGGAAGAGCAGGAAGCGCAGCACGGTCGCCGCGAGGTTGGCGGCGATGAGCACGGCCAGTTCGGTGGAGTGGGCGGGCTCGGACGTGGCCGCTCCCAGCGCGGCGAGCGAGCCGCTGGTCAGCGCGAGTCCGATGCCGAAGACGACCAGGCCCTGCGCCTGGTGCCGTACGGCCCCGCCGCGCCCGCGCACCCCGAAGGTGAGCCGCCGGTTGGCCGCGGTGTTGGCGACCGCGGAGACCAGCAGGGCGAGCGCGTTCGCCGTCTGCGAGCCGGTGAAGGCCCGGAAGCCGCTGTAGAGGAGCAGGTAGAAGAGGGTGGACAGGCTGCCGACCACGCAGAACCCGACGAGCTGGCGGGCCAGACCCCTCGGTACGTCCCCGATCTCACGGTCGCGCGGGTCGTCGCCGAACGGCCGGGTGAGCCGGTCCAGCGGCAGCGACCCCGTCGCCAGGGCCCGGCCCACCCGCCACACGCCCTTGAGGTCTTCGGTGGCGGTCCTGACGATGTGCACGGTCGAGTCGGGGTCGTCGACCCAGTCGACCGGCACCTCGTGGATCCGCAGGCCGGCCCGCTCGGCGAGCACCAGCATCTCGGTGTCGAAGAACCAGCCGGTGTCCTCCACCAGCGGCAGCAGCGCCCCCGCCACCTCGCGGCGGATCGCCTTGAAGCCGCACTGGGCGTCCGAGAAGCGGGCGTGGAGGGAGCCGCGCAGGATGAGGTTGTAGGCCCGGCTGATGAACTCCCGCTTGGGGCCGCGCACCACGCGCGAGCTGGGGGCCAGCCGGGAGCCGATCGCGAGGTCCGAGTGGCCGGAGATCAGCGGCGCCACCAGCGGGAGCAGGGCGTTGAGGTCGGTGGACAGGTCCACGTCCATGTAGGCGAGGACCGGGGCGTCCGAGGCGGACCAGGCGGCGCGCAGGGCCCGGCCGCGGCCCTTCTGCTCCAGCCGGTGCACGGTCACCTCGGGTATCCGCGCCGCCAGCAGTGCGGCCACCCGCGGGGTGGTGTCCGTGGAGGCGTTGTCCGCGATCGTGATGCGGAACCCGTACGGGAACGTCCGGGCGAGGTGCTCGTGCAGGCGGCGCACGCAGGGCTGGAGGTCCTTCTCCTCGTTGTGGACGGGGATCACTACGTCCAGGACAGGAGTTCCGGCTGGTGCGGCCGGGAGGTGCACCCGCGCCGGCAGGGTGCCGGGAGAAGAGTCGGTTCGCATGGCACCGACTGTCGTCAGGCGCCCTGTCGTGCCCATGTGGTGAGGCTGTGGCGTGCCTGTGAGTGCGGCTGCCCCGCCGTCTCCGGCTGCGGCGCGGGCGGCGGCGCGGGCAGGTGCACGGTGAACACGGTCCGCCCGGGCACGCTGTCGACGGTGACGGCACCGCCGTGCGCACCGGCCACGGCCTGCACGATGGCCAGGCCGAGACCGGTCGAGCCGGTGGCGCGGGAGCGCGCGGAGTCGCCGCGCGCGAACCGTTCGAAGACGTGCGGCAGCAACGCGGCCGGGATGCCCGGCCCGTCGTCCTCGACGTCCACGCGGAGCCACGGGCCGTGCCGTCGGACCCGGGCGGTGACGGTCGTGCCGGGCGGGGTGTGGCTGCGGGCGTTGCCGAGCAGGTTGACCAGGACCTGGTGCAGCCGGGCGGCGTCCGCCGGGACGAGCGCGGGCCCGTCGGGCAGGTCGAGCCGCCAGACGTGGTCCTGGCCGGCCGCGCGGGCGTCGCTGACGGTGTCGACGACCAGGGGGACGAGGTCGGTCGGCTCGAACCGCAGCGGCCGCCCCGCGTCCAGCCGGGCGAGCAGCAGCAGGTCCTCGACGAGCAGCGTCATCCGCCCTGCCTCGGACTCGATCCGGCCCAGGGCGTGCCGGGTGTCGGGGCCGACCTGTTCCCGTCCGCGCCGGGTGAGTTCGGCGTAGCCGCGGATGGAGGCCAGGGGGGTGCGCAGTTCGTGGCTGGCGTCGGCGACGAACTGCCGTACCCGCGTCTCGCTCTGCTGGCGTGCGTGCAGCGCCCCGTGGACGTGGTCGAGCATCCGGTTGAGCGCGGCGCCGACCTGCCCGACCTCGGTGTGCGGGTCGGTCTCGGAGTCGGGGACCCGTTCGCTGAGCCGCACCTCGCCCGTGTGGAGGGGCAGTTCGGAGACCCGGGTGGCGGTGGCGGCGACGCGGCGGAGGGGGCGGGTGGCGACGCCGACCAGTACGGACCCGGCCAGTCCCGCGGCGGCCAGCCCGGCCGCCGTGACGCTGATCTCGACCAGGACGAGGGTGTTGACGGTGCCGGTGACGTCGGTGGTGGGGAGGGCGACGTAGTAGCTGCCCTTGTCACCGGACCTGTACTCGACCCGGTACTCGCCGAGGCCCGGGAGGGAGACGGTCTCGATCGTCCCGTCAGTCTGCGCGACGGTGGCGAGCGCGGCGGTCTGGGCGGAGGTGAGCGACTTCGCCGTCATCCGGAAGTTGTCCTCGGACTTCTCGCCGCGCGCGGAGTCCGCGATCTTCCCGTCGCGGATCTCGGCGGCGACCGTGCCGCTCGGTTGCGGTCCCTTGGTGACGAAGTCGGTGAGACTGCTGCGCTTCGGCTGGGTGAGGGCGTCGCCCCCGTCCCGGCCGGGGTCCTTCGGAGGGCTCAGCGCGGCCCGCGCGGCGACCTCGTGGAGCTGCCCGTCCAGCTGCTCGTACAGATGCGACCGCAGGGCGAGGGTCGTCACGGTCCCGATCACCGCGCACACTACGGCGATCAGCGCCACGGACGCGACGACGAGCCGGGTGCGCAGCGTGCGCGGCCTGCCCGCCCGCCTGCCGGCCGCCCCCCGCGCCCGCGGCCGTCGCCGTCCGCTCACGACACCGCGGGCTTGATCAGGTAACCGGCACCGCGCCGCGTGTGGATCATCGGCTCCCGCCCGGCGTCGATCTTCCGGCGCAGATACGAGATGTACAGCTCGACGACGTTGGCCTGGCCGCCGAAGTCGTACGACCAGACGCGGTCGAGGATCTGCGCCTTGCTCAGCACGCGCCGCGGGTTGCGCATCAGGAAGCGCAGCAGCTCGAACTCGGTGGCGGTGAGGTGGATGTGCTCCCCGGCCCGGGTCACCTCGTGGCTGTCCTCGTCCAGGGTGAGGTCGCCGACGACCAGCGTGGACTCGGACCGCCGGTCGGCGGCGCCGGAGCGGCGGATCAGCCCGCGCAGCCGCGCGACGACCTCCTCCAGGCTGAACGGCTTGGTGACGTAGTCGTCCCCGCCGGCCGTCAACCCGGCGATGCGGTCCTCCAGCGCGTCCTTGGCCGTCAGGAAGAGCACCGGCACGTCCGGCAGTTCGCGGCGCAGCCGCCCGAGCACGGCCAGCCCGTCCATGTCCGGCAGCATCATGTCGAGGACGACGGCGTCGGGCCGGAAGTCCCGCGCGGCCTGGATCGCGCCCGTACCGTCACCGGCACTCCGGATCTGCCATCCCTCGTAGCGCAGCGCCATGGACAGCAGCTCGGTGATCGACATCTCGTCGTCCACCACCAGCACGCGGACGGGGCTCCCGTCCGGCCTCAGCAGTTCGGTGCGCCCCTGGGGCGAGGTCGTGGTCATGTGAACACGATGTCGAGACCCTCTGAGAGCGCCCTTTCCCGCACCTGTGATTTGTCTGAGAAACCGACAGGGCCTCTCAGGGAACGTCTGGGAGCGCCTGGGAAGCGGAAGCGGGGCCGGTCACATCCCCACGGCCGACAGGGCCTTGGCCGGGGATCCTGGCCGACGGGCACTGGCCGGCGGGTCGTGGCCCGTGGGCCCTGGCAGTGGGCCGTGGCCGACGGGGCGTGGCCCGCGGGCCCTGGTCGGCGAGCCCTGGCCGGCCGACGGGTCGCGAGGGTCAGAACAGCCCGTCCTGTACGCCCGCGGCGGCCCTGAACTCCCGTACGGGCACCGTCAGTCCGGCACCGGGGGCGGGCACCAGCTCCCAGCCGGTCATCAGGCGCGTGTCGAGCACGACGACGCCGGCCCCGGTCGCCAGATGGAGATCGGGCCCGGCCGCGGCGACGAGCTCCCCGCCGACCACGCCCCCGGCGGCCAGCCCGGCCACCTCCCCGACGGCGGCGGGGACGCCCGCGAGCCCGAACGCGCCTACGTGATCGACCACGTCCAGCGGCCTGCGCTCCAGCGACTCCGGCCACCCGGCCAGCGCGACGGCCCGCGCGTGCACCTCGGCGATCTCACGGGCCCGGGCGGCCGCCGTCTCCGGCAGGGCGGCGCGCACGGCCCGCTTCTCCGCGTAGGGGATCCGGTCGGGCACCCGCAGCGCGGCCCGCAGCAGCTCCTCCGTACGGCGCGCGGCCATGAGCGGCCCGGCACCGAGCCAGCTGAAGCAGACGGCCCCCTGCTCCAGGAGCCGGGCGGGGCCCCGCTCCACGGCGGTGATCCCGACCTTGAGCATGCCGGGCCCGAACCACGCCAGGTACACGTGGTACGGCCGCGGGTCGTCCGCGAAGGTGTCCGCCGCGACGGAGTGCGCCCGGTCCAGCCGCGCGCACTCCTCGCATCGCGCCCCCGTACCGCGCGCCGCGACGACGGCCCCCACGGGGCAGGCATGCCCCCGGGCCCCCGCGCACGTCCGCACGCCGCCTTCCGCAACCCCGAAGGCCACGCGTCCGCCCCGGGCCAGCACACTGCGCCGGCCCCCGTCCCACACCAGCTCGGGCCCCTCCACGGACCACCGCAGCCCCGAGCACTTCCATGCGTGTGCCATCGCTGACGAGCGTAGAGGGGGCCACTGACAACGGGGCTCCGGAAGGGGGAGGAGCGGGGCGGCTCGGGACGGGCAGGTGGAGGCGCACCGTACGGCACGGGCCGGGCGCGGGGACACGGATCGGGGACGGTGTCTCAGCGGGCGGAGTCCGCTCGCAGTGTCGTCACCGGCTCCTGCTCTCCCTCTCGCTGGACCGGCATGGAGAGGCGGGGCGTGCCGACGGCCCGTCCGCCGCTCCGGCCGCGGCCGGCCAGCCGGCAACCGAGGCAGTCCGCGTGGCCGCCCGGCGCCGCCGAGTCCCGCACCCGCCAGTCCCATTCCGACCGGGGCCGCGCCCCCGGCCCCTTGCCCCACCCGGAGAGATGGAGCGCCCAGGTGACGAGCAGGCTCACCGCACCGATGCCGAGTCCCCCGGCGATCAGCAGGCCCGAGACCGTGCAGATCCCCGCCCCCACGGCGACGGCCCCGACGCTCGCGATGCCGAAGCCGACCCAGCCCGCGACGGTGTGCCCGTGGTCATACTGATGTGCGCTCACGTGCTTCCCCTCAGCCACGGGGTCTCCCCGGAGAACACACCCGGAACCCCTTACTTGCTAAGACTTTTACAGCACAAACATCTCACGAACTAAGGGAAATGGGAATGCAAGCCAAGCCGCGTCCGGCCGCCACGCCGGAGCAGGCACTGTCGGCGATGGACCACCTCATCGCGACTCACCTGGTCGGACAGCACGAGATCGCCCAACAGGTCGGTCTGAGCGTGACCGACCTCACGTGCTTCGCGTATGTCATCCAGGCCGGGGAGAACCTGCCCACGGCCGGGGACCTGGCGGCCCGCGTCCACGTCACCACGGGCGCGGTCACCGGCATCCTCAACCGCCTGGAGCGCGCCGGCTTCATCACCCGCCGCCCCGACCCGGACGACCGCCGCCGGATCCGCGTGGCGGCCGAGCCCGACGCGGTCGCCCGCGTCCGCGAGGTCTACGAGCCGTACTACGCCCGCCTCATGGAACTCTTCGCGGACTACTCCCCGGCCGAGATCGCGGTCCTCACCGACTGGTTCAACCGCGCGAGCACGTTGGCGGCGGACTACCTGGAGGAACACCGCCGCACGGACTGAGAACCGCGGACCGGCGGCCGAGGAGCCACCGGCCGTCGGTCATCACCACCCAGACAAAGACCGGAGGCCCTGTGGATCTCTCCACAGGGCCTCTGGTGTGCTGTGCACTCGGCAGGATTCGAACCTGCAACCTTCTGATCCGTAGTCAGATGCTCTATCCGTTAAGCTACGAGTGCTTGTTCTGTTTTATCGCCGCTCCCGGGCCTTCCGGCTCGCTCGCGGCGACAGGAAGAACATTACATGACTGCCGCCGCCATGTGAAATCCGTTAGCCATACCCCTTGTGACCTGCGGAATCGCCGTTCGGACGGGGTGTGCGAGACCCCGGGCAACGGCGAAGCCCCGGTCGGCTGACCGGGGCTTCGTGATCACGGCGGAGGCGGAGGGATTTGAACCCTCGATGGGCTTTAAGGCCCAAACCGCATTAGCAGTGCGGCGCCATAGACCGGACTAGGCGACGCCTCCACACATCCACCCGCGCGAGCGCGGGTCGGTGCGTGCCGATGATGACACAGTCGAGCGGGGTGTCACCAATCGACCCCCACGGTACTAGGCGGGAAGGGCGCAGGGCAAAGGCCTTGCCCGGTCCGGCCGGAGCCGCCACGGCAGGGCTGCGACAGGGCCGGGGGGAGGGCGCGGGGAGGTCCGAGGGGAGGGCGTGCGCGGGGGCGTGCGCAACGTCCGGGGGCGTGCCGCGTTAGTCAGGGCATGTTGCGTGCCACTCCCCGGGCCACCGCCCGCCCCGCCCTGCGGCGCCTCCTCGTCGGTGCCGCCGCCTCCGTCGCCGCCGCCGGGTCGCTGGCTGCCGTCTCCCCCACCGCGTACGCCCGGGCCGACGCGGCCGGACCGTCGTCGCCCGCCCGCGCCGGCGGCGGGCCGGACCGCGACCACCTCACCGTGACCGTGCGGAACGCGGGCGGCGGGGCCGACGGGACCTACGAGCTGTACTGCGACCCCGACGGCGGCAGCCACCCCGACCCGCGCGGCGCCTGCGCCACGCTGCAGCGGGACACGCGCTGGGGCCAGGACCTCTTCGCGCCCACCCCGGAGGGCGGCTTCTGCACCATGCAGTACGGCGGCCCGGCCACCGCGCACGTCACCGGCACCTGGGCCGGCCGCCCCGTGGACGCGACCTACGACCGCCGCGACGGCTGCGGGATCTCCCGCTGGGACCGGCTCGTGCCGCTGCTGCCCGACATGAAGGCCGCGGACAAGGGCTGACGCCGGACGAGGGAGGGACGGAAGGAAGGGCGGAAGGAAGGGCGGGCGGCTCCGGGCCGTTTGCGCCACACTCCGCCCTCATTCCGCCAGCTCCGGGCGGCTCGGCCGAAAGATACAGAAACGCCGCTCTCGTAAAGGTCCCGCGAAGGTCCCGCGACGTCGTCGCAGGAGGGCGGGCGTATGACGCTTACCCGGTCGTCAGTTCGGGGTCACTTCCTCGTGCGACCTCCCTCTCATCCGGCGTCGCGAGCGCAACCGCAGCCCTTAGACTCCCTCGCGTGACACGCCGCGGGACGGTTGGCAAGATGGCCCGAGCGGTCGGCAAGGTGCGGTAACAGGGAGGAAGCGTCTCGTGAGCAGCAGGCCATCCCGAGGCGCTGCTCGCCTCGCAGCCATACTGGACGCCCTGCCGGACGCGTTGGTGCTGGTCAATGCCAACGGGACGGTGGTCAACGCCAACACCATCGCCCTGGAGGCCTTCGAGACCCCGGGGACCGCCCTGGTGGGCCGGGGGCTGCTGGATCTGCTGCCGCAGTTCGACTCCAAGCTGATCCCGGGCTCCATGCGGCGGCCCGAACACCTGGACCCGCGGGCGCGGACCAAGCCCACCCGGATGGTCGCGCGCAGGACCGACGGGACGGAGTTCCCCGTCGAGGTCACCAGTGCGAATCTGGAGAACGGGCAGCAGGCCTACGACAGTTACGGCTACACCGGCGACGAACTGCTCATGCTCGTCGTACGCGATCTGTCCGGGACCGTCGACACCGAGGCCGAGCTCGCGCGCTCGCAGCGGCAGACCGAGATGATCCTGCGGGCCGCGGCCGAGGGCGTCGTCGGGACCGACACCGACGGACGGATCGTCCTCGTCAACCCGGCCGCCGCCCAGATACTGGGCTACCGGGCCAGCGACCTCGGCGGGCGCGAGCTGCACACACTCGTCCTGCACTCCCGCCCCGACGGCTCCCCCTTCCCCTACGACGAGTCGCCGCTGGCCGACACCCTGCGCTCCGGGCGCAAGCACCGGGTACGCGGGCAGGTGCTGTACGCCAAGGACGGCTCGCAGGTGCCGGTCGACCTGACGACCGCGCCCGTGCGCGACGGCGACCAGCTCGTCGGCGCCGTGATGACCTTCACCGACCGGCGGCCCTACGACGCCGTCGTCGAGGAGAAGGAGGCGGCGGAGCGGGCGCACGCCGAGGAGCTGGAGCGGGTCGCCGAGGAGCACGCCTCCGAGCTCACCGCCCTGCGCCAGCGGCACGTCACCGAGGTGGAGGAGCTGCGCGAGCGGCACGCCGAGGAACTCGCCGCGAACGAGGAGCGCTACGCCGCCCTCGGGGAGCGGGAGAAGGACCGCTTCGAGGCGCTCGCCGCCCGGCACGAACAACTGCTGACCCTGCTCGGGCGCTCCCTGCGCGGGCCGCTGGAGGAGCTGCGCCGCGAACTGGCCGCGCTCGCCGCCGACGACGCCGGGCAGCTGTGGCCCGAGGCCAACCAGGTGCTGCACCACCTCTCGGCCGGCTACTCGCGCATCACCACGCTGATCGACAACGTCCTCGGCTACCAGCGCCTCGACGCGGGCAGTGAGAACGTCGCCCGGACGAAGGTGATGCTCGACGCCGTCGTCGCCGCCGGTGTCGACGGGGCCGTCGAGCTGATCGGGCCGGGGCGGGTGCAGTTCGCCGTGCACGCGCCGCCCATCGAGGCCGAGGTGGACCCGCGGTTGCTCGCGACCGCCCTGGCGCATCTGGTCGCCGACGTGGCCGGTGTCGACGCGACCGGCAACACGCCCGTGTCGGCGGGCGGCTATCTGGACAACACCGTCGTGGTGGCGGCGGCGCAGCGCGGCGAGGTCGTCCGCATCGAGGTGCGCGGACCGTACGCCGGGGGCGACACCGTCCACGAGCCGATCGTGCGGGGCATCGTCCGGGCCCACGGCGGCGTGCTGCAGACGCACGAGGTGCCGGGGATGAGCGGGAGCGCGTACGTCCTGGAGGTGCCGCTCGGGGGCGGCGCCGGGGCCGTCGCGGCGCAGCCGGCGGACGAGGGTGCCGCCGCCGCTCCGGAGGAGCAGACCTCCGGGGGCGGGCGACGCCGGGCTCGGCGCGGCTCGACCGACGCGTTCCTCGACGGGGACGTTCCGGCGACCGAGGGTGACGGGGCCGCCGGTGGTGCCGGAGCCGGTGCGGCTCCGGGGGCCGGTGCGGCTGGTGCCGGTGGTGTCGAAGGGGCCGTGCCGACCGGGCGGCGCCGGCGGCGGGCCGCCGGGGAACCGGCCGCTCTTCCCGCGCAGGCGTCGGACGAGGGTGCTGCGTCGGGCGGCACCGGGCGGCGGCGCGGCCGAGCGGCCGAGGACGCCGGTGTGGCCAGTGCCGCGGGTACCGCGAGCGCCGCGGGTGCCCCTGCCGCCATCGGCAGTGCCGTCCAGGGTGTCGCCGAGGGGGCCGTGGTCACGGCTGCCGAGCACGCGGCCGGGACCGCGGCCACGGGCACGGGGCTGGGCGGGACCGTTCCGCCGCAGGGCGTGCCCGCGCCGCCGTCCGGGAGGCGGGCCCGGCGGGAGCCGGGCGAGCAGCACGCGCTGCCGCCGGCCCTGCCCGCACCGTCGTCGTCCGGGGAGACCTCCGGTGGCGCGGGCGACGCGGCGCAGGGGCAGGCTCAGCAGCCGACCGGTCGCCGGCGGCGGGCGCTGGCCGCCGCGAACGAGAGGGCGGCGGCCGCCCAGCAGGCGTCGGGGCCGCGTCCGGTGTTCGCACTGCCGCCCGCCGAGGCCGACCAGACGTCTCCGGCCGGGCAGGCGGCCGTGACGGTTCCGCCCGGCGGGGTGGGGCCGGCCGGGGCATCCCCGGCCGCCGGTGACGGTGGTGGCGGTGGCGACCAGGGGTTCGACGAGGGGCGGCACGACGCCGCGCCGCACGACCAGTCCGCCGATCACACCCCTCCGCAGCCGCATCCCACGAGCGCGCCGACCGGACGCCGACGGCGCGCCGCCGCCCCGCAGCCGGCCGAGGCGGCCGCAACGACCGGGGCTGGGGCCCAGGCGCCGGGTACGGCAGGGCCGGGCGCCGGAATGCCGGGCGCCGAAGTGCCCGGTGCCGGTGTTTCCGGGCCCGGTGCGGGAGTGCCGGGGGCGGTCGAAGGCGTTCAGCCCGTGGCGCCGGCGGCCGTGGCTGCCGTGCCGGGTGCCGCACCCGCCGTGCCGCAACCGGGGGCTGCCGCGCAGCACAACGCCGCTGGTCAGACCCCTCCCGGCCAGGCCCCTCCCGCCCAGGTTGCTCCCGGCCAGGTCGGCCACGGGCAGCCCGTTCCCGGTCAGGTCGGCCCCGGGCAGGGTGCGCCCGCACAGGTCGGGGTGCCCGCCGGTCGAATGGCGCCGGGCACGGCCGTGCCACCGCAGGGCAACGCCCCGCAGGGTGCCGTCCCCCAAGGCGCCCTCCCTCAGGCCGCCCTCCCTCAGGCGCAGAACCCGGCCGTTCCCCCTCAGGGCATGGCCCCGCCTCACGGCGTCGCACCTCCGCAAGGTGCGGCCGTACCACCTCACGGCGTCGCCGCACCAGCGCAAGGTGCCGCCGTACCCCCGCAGGGCGTCGCCGTACCGCAAGGCGTCGGTGTGCAGCCGCAGGTCGTGTCCGTGCCCGCTCAGGGTGGGCTCGGGCAGAGTGTGCAGGCCGCTCTTCCGGGGCAACTGCCGCAGGCGCCGGTGCAGGCCGGGCCGCACGGTGGTCAGCCGTTGCCGCAGCAGGGCGGCGCCGTCGCGCCGGAGCCGCAGGCCTTCGCCGGGCAGCCGCTCCCCGCCGAAGCCCCACCCGGGCCGAACCCCGCCGGCCCCGCCCTCACGACTCCGGCGCAGGGCGCCCCCGCGCCGCAGCCCTGGCCCGCCGCCGACGACCCCTCGGGAGCCGGTGTCGCCGTACCGCCGAACGGCGCGGCGGCCCAGGCCGGCACGCCGGCCCCGGGCACCCCACTGCCCCCGGAGGGTCTGCCCCGGGTCGCACAGCCGTTGCCCGCCGAGGCCGCGGCGCCCGCCGATCCCCACTCGACGCAGGGACGGGCGATCAGCGTGCGGACGCTGGGGCAGGGCGTGCCGTTCAACCGGCAGGCGGCCCAGGTCCAGCAGCCGTCGGCGACGCCTCCCCCGCACCAGCCGGGCGGCTCGGGCCGGCGCCGCAAGCTCGGCACGCCGCCCGACCCCACCGCCCGGACCGAGCAGGCGGCGCGCCCGGAAGCTGCGTCCCGCGCCGAGCAGGCACCGCGTCCCGAGCAGGCCGCCCGGCCGCATCCGGCGGCCGAGCCGACGCCCACGCCTGCGCGGCCCGCCCAGGTCCCCGCACCCGTTCCCGCGCAGCCGTCACTGGCCGGGCAGTCGCGGCCGGCGCAGATGACCGAGGGCGGCGGACGCTCGTACGCCATAGGCGCCCCGGACGAGAACGCCGCCGAGGGGCCCGAGCCGCTGGACGGGCCGGGCGGTGCCGTCGAGGTGGCCGACCCGCCGCGGCCGCAGCCGATGGACGACGAGTTGCCGCCCGAGCCGCTGGACAACCCGCGGCGGCTGCTGGTGTGGCCGGCACCGGACGTCAGCACCCAGCAGGCGCTGAGCGACCGTGGCTACCGGCCGGTGATCGTCCACTCGCGCGAGGAGGTCGACGCGCAGATCGCGGCCTTCCCCGCCGCGCTGTTCGTGGACCCGCTGACCGGGCCGATCACGCGGACGGCGCTGCAGTCGCTGCGGCAGGCCGCCGTGGCCGCCGAGGTGCCGGTGCTGGTCACGGCCGGGCTCGGGCAGGCCTCGCGGGACGCGGCGTACGGCGCGGATCCGGCGGTGCTGCTGAAGGCGCTGGCGCCCCGGGACAGCGAGCAGCACCCGCCGCGCGTGCTGCTCATCGAGGAGCACGCGGAGATCGCGCTCGCGCTGACGGCGACGCTGGAGCGGCGCGGGATGCAGGTCGCGCGGGCCGCGAGCGACGCGGACGCGGTGACGCTGGCGGGGCAGTTCCGGCCGAACCTGGTCGTGATGGACCTGCTGCAGGTGCACCGGCGGCAGGAGGGGTACGCCGGGATCGTCGACTGGCTGCGGGCGAACGGGCAGCTGAACCGCACCCCCCTCGTCGTCTACACGGCCGCCGTCGACCAGGCCGACCTGCCGCGGCTGGCGTCGGGAGAAACGGTGCTCTTCCTCGCCGAGCGGTCCACCAGCGGCGAGGTGCAGTCCCGGATCGTGGAACTGCTCAGCCGGATCGGGACCAACTAGCCGTACGTCCGGGGGGTCAGCGGGCCGTGAGCCTGCGGGCCGCCTCCTTGACCGAGGCGCGCAGGCGGTCCCGGTCGGTGTCCTCGTCGCCGACCAGGATGCGCCGCATCTGCGGGACGACGGCGGTCCAGTTGGCCAGGGCGGTCAGCAGGAACAGCAGGTCGGCGGCCGGGATCGCGTCGGTGACGACGCCCCGCTCCTGGCCGTCCCGCAGGGCGGCGACCTTGCGGCGGTAGTGCTCCTGGCGGTCGGACTCGTGGGGCAGTTCGGTGCTGCCGTACTCCAGGCCCTCCCAGAACAGCAGGCGCAGCAGTTCCGGGTGGGCGGCGTGGTAGTCCATCAGGCGGTCGATCCAGCCCTCCAGGTCGTCCGGGTCGACGGGGACGGCCTCGGCGAGGTGGAGCATCTTGCGCTCCAGGACGATGGCGAACAGTTCCGCCTTGTTGCCGAAGTAGGCGTAGATGAGCTGTTTGTTGGCCTTCGCCTCGGCGGCGATGCGGTCGATGCGGGCACCGGCGATGCCGTGCCGGGCGAACTCGGCGACCGCCGCCTCGAAGATCCGGGCCTTGGTGGCCTCGGGGTCCCTTGCTGCCATGGGGAGAGGGTAGCGCGACAGGTAACCAACTGTTTGGTTGACAGGAATGAACGGGCCGCCCATGCTGTTGGGCAGATAGCCAACCAACCAGTTAGTTGTTAGAGTCGGCTCCAAGGAGTCCTCCCCTCATGTCGTCACCGACCACGACCGCACCCCGCCGCTCGGCCCCCGCGCGGCAGGAGCGGACGCCCGCCCCCGCCCTCTTGCTCACGCTGATCGCCGTGTGCAGCGCGGTGACCGCCGCCAACATCTATCTCGCCGCGCCGCTGCTCTCGCTCATGGCCCGCGACTTCGGCTCGGCGCCCTCGGCCGTCGCCTGGATCGCCTCGGTCGCCCAGCTCGGCTACGCCGTCGGCCTGCTGTTCTTCGCCCCGCTCGGCGACAGCGCGAACCGGCGCCGGCTGGTGACCGTCCTGACGCTCGTGACCGCCGTCGCGCTGACGGCCAGTGCGCTGGCGCCGGGTGTCGGGGCGCTGGCGGTGGCCGTGTTCGTCGCCTCGGCGGCGACCGTGATACCGCAGCTGCTCGTGCCGCTGGTCGCCGAACGCGCCCCGGCGGACCGGCGGGCGCGGCATGTCGCCGCCGTGATCGCGGGCCTGTTCACCGGCATCGTCGGGGCCCGGGTGCTGGGCGGCCTGGCCGGGCAGGCCTTCGGCTGGCGCTGGGTGTTCGCCGGCGCGGCCCTGCTCACGCTGGCCCTCGGGCTCGCCACCGCCGCCGTCCTGCCCTCGCGGCGGCGCGGGACCGGCTCGCTCCTCTCCGGCCTGGCCGCCCTGCCGTCGGTGCTGCGGAGCTCGTCCGACCTGTGGCGGGCGTGCGTGCGGCAGGCCGGGATGTTCGGTGCGTGGAGCGCGCTGTGGACGTCGCTCGCGCTGCTGCTGACCGGGCCGGCGTACGGGCTGTCCACCGCGACGGCCGGCCTCTTCGGGCTGTTCGGGCTGACGGCGACCGCCGTGGCGCCGCTGGCCGGCGGACTGGTGGACCGGTTCGGCGCGGCCCGGGTCGTGCGGGCCGCCTACGGACTGGCCGCCGTGTCGGTGCCGCTGTTCTGGCTCGGCGGGCACGTGCTGGTCGCCCTGTTCGCCGCCGCGGTCCTGATCCACGCGGCGCTGGTCGCCTCGCACGTCGCCAACCAGACCCTCGCGCTGACCGCGACCTCCACCCCGGCCACCGCCAACACCGCCTACGTCGTGGCCGGGTTCGCGGGTGGCGCCGGTGCGTCGGCCCTCGCGGGAGCCGCGTACAGCCACTTCGGCTGGGGCGGGGTGAGCGTGGTCGCGGGGGTGTGGCTGCTGCTGGGGTGGGGGCTCACCCTGCGGCGGCGGTGAGGTGGCGCCGCGGCGGAGTCCCGGAGGTGCGCATGCGGCGAGGAGCCCCCGGCACGCCGGGGGCTCCTCGCCGTGGTCGGTCAGGTGAGGGACGTGACGTCCAGCTCGCCCTGCGCGTACTGCTTGCGCAGCACCTTCTTGTCGAACTTGCCGACACTGGTCTTCGGGACCGCCTCGATCACCGTCCAGCGCTCCGGCAGCTGCCACTTGGCGATCTTGCCCTCCTCGGCGAGGAAGGCGCGCAGGGTCTCGAAGTCGATGGTGGCGCCCTCCTTGAGGACGACCGTGGCCAGGGGGCGTTCGCCCCACTTGTCGTCGGGGACGGCGACGACGGCCGCCTCGGCGACGTCCGGGTGGGACATCAGGGCGTTCTCCAGCTCCACCGAGGAGATCCACTCGCCGCCGGACTTGATGACGTCCTTGGCCCGGTCGGTGAGGGTGAGGTAGCCGTCGGGAGAGATGGTGCCGACGTCGCCGGTCTTCAGCCAGCCGTCCTCGCTGAACTTGTCGGCGGGGCGCAGGGGTTCGGCGTCGGGGCCGTTGTAGTAGGCGCCCGCGATCCAGGCGCCGCGCACCTCCAGCTCACCGGCCGACTCCCCGTCCCACGGGAGGCGTTCGCCGCCCGGACCGGTCAGCCGGGCCTCGACACCGGCCGGGAAGCGGCCCTGGGTGAGGCGGTAGGCGAACTCCTCGTCGGTGCCGACCGCGGAGGCCGGCGGACGGGCGACCGTGCCCAGCGGCGACGTCTCCGTCATGCCCCAGGCGTGGCAGACCCGCATGCCCAGCTTGTCGAAGGCCTCCATGAGCGACGGCGGACACGCCGAGCCGCCGATGGTGACCTGGGTGAGGGAGGAGACGTCCCGGGGGTGCGCGGTCAGCTCCGCGAGCAGACCCTGCCAGATGGTCGGGACGGCGGCGGCGTGGGTCGGCTTCTCGCCCTCGATCATCGCGGCGAGCGGGGCGGGCTGCAGGAAGCGGTCCGGCATCAGCATGTTGACGCCGGTCATGAAGGTCGCGTGCGGCAGGCCCCAGGCGTTCACGTGGAACTGCGGGACCACGACCAGGGAGGTGTCCTCGTCGGTCAGGCCCATCGACTGGGCCATGTTGACCTGCATCGAGTGCAGGTAGATGGAGCGGTGGCTGTAGACCACGCCCTTGGGGTCGCCGGTGGTGCCGGAGGTGTAGCACATGGCGGCGGCCTGGCGTTCGTCCAGCTCGGGCCAGTCGTAGGAGGTCGGCTTGCCGGCGATGAGGTCCTCGTACTCGTGGACCCGCGCGGTGGCCTCGGCGAGCAGGGAGCGGTCGCCCGGGCCGGTGACGACCACGTGCTCGACGGTCTTCAGGTGCGGCAGCAGCGGGGCGAGCAGGGGCAGCAGCGAGCCGTTGGCGATGATCACGCGGTCGGCGGCGTGGTTGACGATCCAGGCCAGCTGCTCGGGCGGGAGGCGGAGGTTCAGGGTGTGCAGGACCGCGCCCATGGACGGGATCGCGAAGTAGGCCTCGACGTGCTCCGCGTTGTTCCAGGCGAGGGTCGCCACGCGCTCGTCGCCGGTGACGCCGAGGTCCTCGCACAGCGCGTGGGCCAGCTGGGCCGCTCGGGCGCCGATCTCCGCGAAGGAGCGGCGGTGCGGTTCGTCCTCACCGGTCCACGTGGTCACCTGTGACGTCCCGTGGATCGTCGACCCGTGGGTCAGGATCCTCGAGATCAGCAGCGGTACGTCCTGCATCGTGCTCAGCACGGCGTCCTCCCGGGGCGACATTGCCTACGCGGTGGTAAAGGTTGCGCTGATTCTGCGCACATACCACGCGGTATGTCACTAGGACCGGGTGATCGATCACATCACGCCATGCGGGCGGAACAGCTCACAGCCGGGCCGGACGACATCGGGCCGGGCTCCTCACCTGGGACTACCGGCGGTCACACACAGAGGGGTCGCCGGAGCCGGACTGCCGCAGGTCACCGCGGGACTCACTGGCGGACGAGCCCCAGTTCGGCGTCCTCGCGCAGCTTGCCCAGGGCGCGGGAGACGGCCGACTTCACCGTGCCCACCGACACGCCGAGCACCTCGGCCGTCTGGGCCTCGCTGAGGTCCTCGTAGTACCTGAGGACGACCATCGCCCGCTGCCGGGCGGGCAGCCGCATGATCGCCCGCCACATCGCGTCGCGCAGCGCCTGCTGCTCGGCCGGGTCGTCGGTGCCGGTCACCGGGTCCGGCTCGGGCAGCTCGTCGCAGGCGAACTCGTCGACCTTGCGCTTGCGCCACTGCGAGGTCCGCGTGTTCAGCAGCGCCCGGCGCACATAGCCGTCGAGGGCGCGGTGGTCCTCGATGCGCTCCCAGGCGACGTACGTCTTGGCGAGCGCGGTCTGCAGCAGGTCCTCCGCGTCGCTCGGGTTGCCGGTGAGCGAGCGGGCGGTACGCAGCAGCACCGGCTGGCGGGCCCTGACGTACGACGAGAACGACGGGTACGGAAGGGTCTGCGCCGCGGGTGCGGCCGCCTTCGAAGCGCTGGTGCAGACGAGTGGGGTCATGGCTCAACGCTATGAGCGGGGCGGTGCCGGGCGGATCGGCCGCAGGTCCCGAAGCGGTGTCCCCCTCAGGTTGTAGGGGTGGGGGTGACTGCACCTCCTGTAGGTGGAGCGGCGGGCCCGGCGTACTGCGGGTTCACCCCTGGGGGTCGGCGGTCAGGACGAGGCCCGACGTGGGCACGCCGGTGCCCGCCGTCACCAGGACCCGCCGGGCACCCGGCACCCGGTTCACCGCCGTGCCCCGGAGCTGCCGGACGGCCTCCGCGATGCCGTTCATGCCGTGCAGGTACGCCTCTCCTAGCTGACCGCCGTGGGTGTTGAGCGGCAGCCGGCCCCCGGCCACGAAGCCGGCCGCCTCGCCGCGCCCGCAGAAGCCGAACTCCTCCAGTTGCATCAGCACGAACGGCGTGAAGTGGTCGTAGAGGATCCCCACGTCGATGTCGGCCGGTGTGAGCCCCGAGGTGCGCCACAGCCGCCGGGCCACGACCGCCGCCTCGGGCAGGACGGCGAGGTCGCCGCGGTAGAAGCCGGTCATCTGCTCCTGCGCGCGTCCGGCACCCTGGGCGGCCGCGGCGATCACGGCGGGCGGGTGGGGCAGGTCGCGGGCCCGTTCGACGGAGGTGACGACGAGTGCCTGCCCGCCGTCGGTCTCCTGGCAGCAGTCCAGCAGCCGCAGCGGTTCGGCGATCCAGCGGGAGGCGGCGTGCTCGGCGAGGGTGAGGGGCCGGCCGTGGAAGTACGCCGCCGGGTTGGTCGCCGCGTAGGCGCGCGCGGTGACGGCCACGTGCCCGAACACCTCCGGTGTCAGGCCGTGCACGTGCAGATAGCGCCGGGCCGCCATCGCCACCCAGGAGGCCGGGGTGAGCAGGCCGGACGGCAGGGTCCAGCCGAGCGCCGCGCCCTCCGCCGAGGGTTCCCGGTGCCGTACGCCGGAGCCGAAGCGGCGGCCGGAGCGCTCGTTGAACGCCCGGTAGCAGACCACCACGTCCGCCACGCCGGCGGCGACGGCGAGGGCGGCCTGCTGGACGGTGGCGCAGGCCGCGCCGCCGCCGTAGTGGACGCGGGAGAAGAAGGAGAGCTCACCGATGCCGGCCGCCTGCGCGACGGTGATCTCGGGGCTGGTGTCCATGGTGAACGTGACCATGCCGTCCACGTCGGCCGGGGTCAGCCCCGCGTCCGCCAGGGCCGCCCGCACCGCCTCGACGGCGAGGCGCAGTTCGCTGCGGCCGGAGTCCTTGGAGAACTCGGTGGCTCCGATGCCGGCGATCGCCGCGCGTCCGCCGAGCCCGTCCTCCCGTCCGCGCGGGCTCATCCGGGGACCCTCACCGTCACCGTGCCGGTGACGTGCGTGCCGATGCCGTTCGCGCCGGTGACCCGGACGGTCGCGAGGTCCCCGTCGACCTCCTCCACCGTGCCGGTCAGCACCAGCGTGTCACCGGGGTGGTTGGGCGCGCCCAGCCGGATGGCCACCCGGCGCAGCTCGGCCCGGGCGCCGAAGTGGTCCGTGATGTAGCGGCCGACCAGGCCGTTGGTCGTCAGGATGTTCATGAAGATGTCGGGGGAGCCCCTGCGCCGGGCCGCGTCCGGGTCGTGGTGGACGTCCTGGTAGTCACGGGAGGCGATCGCCCCGGCGACGATCAGGGTGCGGGTGAGGGGGATCTCCAGGGGCGGGAGGCGGTCGCCGGCCTTCATCGCGCCACCCCGCGGAAGACCGGCAGGACCAGTTCCTCGTCGAAGCGCCGGAACTCCAGCCGTACCGGCATGCCGATCCGCACCTGCTCGTGCTCCACCCCGACCAGGTCGCCGACGATCCGCACGCCCTCGGCGAGCTCGATCAGGCCGACCGCGTACGGCGGGTCGAAGGCGGGGAAGGGCGGGTGGTGCATCACCACGTAGGAGTGGACGGTGCCCGTGCCGCATGCGGCGACGGTGTCCCAGTCGGGACAGCCGCAGTCGTTGCACCCCGGCAGCCAGGGGAAACGCAGTCGGGCGCAGCCGGCGCAGCGCTGGATGAGCAGCTCGTGGCGGGCCACGCCCGCCCAGAAGCCGGCGTTGTCGCGGTTGACGACGGGGCGGGGACGTTTCTCCCGCGGTGGGTCCGGCCGGTGCGCGGGGGCGTACTTGAGGATGCGGAAGCGGTGGGTGCCGGCCGGTTCGCCGTTCGCCCGGACGTCCGTGCGGGTGGTGACGAAGTAGCCGGTGCCGAGCCTGGTGCTCTTGCGTTCCGAGACGGACTCGATGACCGAGTCGTAGGTGATGCGGTCGCCCGGGCGCAGGGGGCGCAGGTACTCCTGCTCGCAGTCGGTGGCGACCACGGCCTCGTGGCCCGAGGCGTCGAGCAGGTGGAGGAGTTCGTCGTAGGCCGCCGCGCGTTCCGGGCGGCGGGACAGGCCCGCCATGGTCCAGGCCTGCAGCATGGTGGGCGGCGCGACGGCGTCCGGTCCCGTGTAGGCCGGGTTGGTGTCGCCCATGGCCTCGCACCAGTGCCTGATCATGGGCTGGTTGACCGGGTCGCGGCCGGCCCCGGTGGCGGCCGCCGGCCGGCCCGCGTAGGCCTTCAGGCGTGCCTCGAACTCCTCGTCGATCTCCGGCTCACCGTTCACGGTTTCTGACTGTCCGTCAGATCTGATGCTCCGTCAAGAGGCGGGTCCTTCGGCACGGCGCGGACGGCCGGGGCGGGAGGACCCGGAGCACGGAAGAACGCCTGCGCGGCGGTACCGGAGCACCGCCGCTCAGACGCTTGTCACCCCACGAAGCACACCCCCACCCGGACGGCGGGCCGGCGCACCGGCCCGCTCAGCTCACCACCACAGCGGGGCGAAGCTGACGGCGGTGTTGGCGTTGCCCTGGTTGACGGCCGTGAACGCCGAGCCGTTGACCTGGGCCGTGTTGCTCTGGTTCGAGGCGCCCTCGCCCACGGCCTGCTGCTGGGTGGTCGCCGCGTTGCCGAAGTTGTCACCGCCGACGCCGCTGCCGAGGATGCCCTGCTCGGCCTCGGTGACGGCGGCGATGGATCCGTTGTCCGCGAAGGCGCCGTTGTCCGCCGTCGCGACGCCGGCGAAGAGAGCGGCCGCGAGCGGAAGGGCGGAGACGGCGGCGATGACGCGGGCGGTACGGATGCTTGCCATGTTGTGGTCCCTCCAGGACTTCGAGAACGGTGCGCACCGGCTGATGACCGTGAGTGCGCGAAGTGCTGCTGAAGTACTGCTGCCACCAGGGAAGTTGGCCGGCCGCCCTGGCTTTCTGCGCGACGTCGCGCATCCAGACTTGCCCCCCGAATCCCCGGCGAACCACCCCGGAAGCCACCATTCGCACGCAAGCGTGAGGACAAGTCGATAAACCCCTTCGCTTCACTTCCGTCCCGAACAGGGGCGGAAAGGGGCGTTCGAACCCAGGTGCCGCAAGGGACGAAGCGTTCCCGCACGTTTCGGGCACAGCACCCCCGCCCGGCGTGTCACGGCCGCTCCCTCTTTCCTTTTTCGAACGTACGTACGAAACTAGAGTCATGGCCACCACCGACCGGCAGGCCACGACGCTGGCCCTCGCACACGCCCTGTCAGCCGCCGAGCGCGGGCTGGCCGTCATCCCCCTGTCGCGCACCAAGCTGCCCGCGCTGCGCTCCCCCCACCGCGACGACCCCTCCCCCTGCCACGGCGAGTGCGGCCGCCTCGGCCACGGGGTGTACGACGCCTCCAGCGACCCGGCCCGCATCCGCGAGCTGTTCGCCGCCGCACCCTGGGCGACCGGCTACGGCATCGCCTGCGGCCTGCCCCCGCACCATCTGATCGGCGTCGACCTGGACGTGAAGACCGGCACGGACTCCTCGGCCGCCCTGCGCGAGCTGGCCCTGCGGCACCTGTTCACGATCCCCCCGACGGTGGTCGTGCTGACCCCCTCCGGCGGGCGCCACCTGTGGCTGAGCGGCCCGCCCGACGTGGTCGTCCCCAACTCGGCGGGCCGCCTCGCCCCCGGCATCGACATCCGGGGCGCCGGCGGCTACCTCGTCGGCCCCGGCTCCCGCACGGACCGGGGCGTCTACGCCGCCGCGCCCGGCACCGCCCACCTGCCCCCCGCCCGCTGCCCGCGCTCCCTGCTGCGGCTGCTGCTCCCGCCGCCCCGCGCCCACCACCCCACATCGGCGGCGGCCGGCGGACACGGCCAGGGCCTGGTCCAGTTCGTCCTGGCCGCGCACGAGGGCCAGCGCAACACCCGCCTGTTCTGGGCGGCCTGCCGGGCCTACGAGGACGGCTTCGGTCCGGCGCTCGTGGACCCCCTGGTCGAGGCGGCCCTGAACACCGGCCTGTCCGAGCGCGAGGCCCGGGCGACGATCGCGTCGGCGGCCCGGCTGACGGGACACCGGCCGTGACCCGACCCCCGTCGGCGGCCCGGCCGGCGGGACACCGGCCGTGACCGGAGCCCTTCCCCTGAGCACCGAAAGACCCCCATGCACCCGTACGGCAACACGCCGGCCATGGCGCTCACCCGCCTCGTCCTGGCCTCGGGCCGCTCGGTGGACCTCGCCGAGCTGCGCTTCTCGTCGACCTACGGCGACCTCCCGGCCGGTTATCCCTGCAAGCCGGTGAACGACCTGCGCATCGCCCGCCTGGTGCGGGCCGCCCGGCGGGCGGCCCGCCCCGGCACGCCGGTGCATCTGGTGCCGCCCGTGCGCGAGTACCCCGACCAGTACGCGGGCGGCCTCGGGCCCGTGGAGGTGCTGCCGGCCGTGGCCTGTCTGGGCACGTTCCGGTCCACCGCCCTGGACCCCGGCCGCGACCCGGTCACCTACCGCTCGCACCTGGTCGTCGTCTGGTTCCAGGCCACGACCCGCCTGCCGTCCGGCTGCGACGCGGAGCCGGCGCTGCGGGACCTCGACTGGGCGGCACTGGCCCGGGACGCCCGGACCGTTGCGTAGGGTCGTGCGATGAGCGTCTCCCGCACGGAACTGCTGCGCGAGCAGTTCGAGTTGACCTGGTCGTTGTTCGAGTACCACCTGGAGCGGCTGGAGCCGGAGGACTTCCTCTGGGAACCCGCGCCGCTGTGCTGGACGATGCGCCGGGCCGCCGACGGCACCTGGACCCCGGACTGGGCGGACACCGAACCCGACCCCGTGCCGGTGCCCACGATCGCCTGGGTGAGCTGGCACATCGGCTGGTGGTGGAGCGTCGCCCTCGACCACGCGCAGGGCCGGCCGCCCCGCGACCGCGCCGACGTGGTCTGGCCGGGCGAGGGCGCCCCGGCCGTCACCTGGCTGCGGGAGCTGCGCACGCGGTGGCTGTCCGCCCTGGACGGCCTGACCGAGACGGACCTGGACGCCACGGCCCCGTTCCCGTGGCCCGAGGACCCCCGGTACACCGTGGCGCACATGGTGGCGTGGGTGAACACGGAACTGACCAAGAACGTGAGCGAGATCGGCCAGCTGCGGCTGCTGCGAGCGGCCTCGGCGGTACGTCCAAATGACTAACCGCACGTCTGTGACCTGCGAGAAGACGGTTCGTTGAAGCGGGCATGCGAACTCGTCTGCTCTCCCGTGCCGCTGTGCTGCTGATCGCCCTCGTCGTCCTCCAGGGCGGCTCGCCCGCCCTGGCCGGTGAGGGCGGCGGCGGTGGCAGCCGGTCGGGTTCGATCGATCCGCTCACCCCGTTCGCGCAGGGCGCCTCCGCGCTCGCGGGCATGGCCCAGCCGTTCTACACCGCGTTCAGCCAGGCCGTCTCGCCGCCGAGGTCCTGATCCGGCGGCGCCTCCGCGCGGCCCGTGACATCGTGAGGGCATGAGCATCGAGGTGCGCCCCGCGACGGACTTCGAGGACGTCCGCGCCGTGCTCGGCCCGAAGTCGCCGACCGCGAACGTCTGCTGGTGCCTGAGCTACCGGATCCCCTCCAAGCTCAACAACGAACTGCGCGGCCCGGCCCGCGGCGCCTACGTCGCGGAGCTGTGCCGCGCGGACCCGCCCCCGGGCGTGCTCGCCTACGACGGTGACGAGCCGGTCGGCTGGGCCGCCGTCGCACCGCGCGCCGAGACCTCCTTCGCCCGCAACCGCAAGATCCCGCACCTCGACGACCTGCCCGTCTGGTCGCTGTGGTGCGTCCGGGTCCGCCCCGGCCACCGCAAGCAGGGCATCTCGCACGCCCTGATCGCCGGAGCCGTCGACTTCGCCCGGGCACACGGGGCACCGGTGATCGAGGCGTACCCGCTCGACAACGGCGACGCCAAGGTCGACCTCACGATGGCCTACGCCGGTCTGCGGAAGAACTTCGAACGCGCCGGCTTCACCTGGGCGGCGGCCACCACCTCGGTCCTGGCCGGTCATCCCCGGGTTCTGATGCGGCGGGACCTGCGCTGAGAAAAGACCCGACCGCTGGCGACGGGGGATGCACCAGCGGTCGGGCTATGGCCAAGGGTAACAAGCGCTTGCCCAGTGGGGGACGACTGACGGCCCGTAAGCCGCAGTTGTGACTGGTATCACGCAACTGCCTTGACAGTACGGCCTGTTGGGGAAACCGGGGGGAAAACCGGGGCGGGTCAGTCGTCGCACGGCGGATCGTAGGAGAGGCGGGACAGATAGGCGCGCCAGGTGTCCGGCGTGAGCACGCCCCGGGTCATCGAGCAGATGCGGTCCACCGCGCGGCCGACGTCCAGGTCCCAGATCCGGATGGTGTCGGCACCGCTGGACACCCCGAGCAGATGGCTGCTCGGGCTGAACGCCAGGAAGTTGCCGGTCTTGGCGCCGGGGCTCATCGACTGGCCGATCGCGGTGGCCCCGGAGGGGTCCGCGACGTCCCACAGCCGGACGGTGCTGTCGTTGCCGCCGCTGGCCAGGGTGCGGCCGTCGCGGCTGAACGTGAGGGACACGACCGCTTCCGTGTGCCCGGTCAGGCGCTTCTCCTCAAAGGCGCGGGCGGGGTCCGCGACGTCCCAGAGCCGTACGGTGCTGTCGTCGCCGGCGCTGGCCAGGGTGCGGCCGTCGCGGCGGTAGGCGAGGGCGTTCACGGCTCCGCGGTGTCCCCGCAGCGGGGTGCCGATCAGGGTGATCCGGGCGGGGTCGCCCGCGTTCCACAGCCGGATGGTGCCGTCCGCGCTGCCGCTGGCGAGAGTGCGGCCGTCGGGGCTGAACACCAGGAAGTTCACATAGCCCTTGTGACCGGTGAGGGGCGCGCCGAGCGGCCGGGGCCGGGACGGGTCGGCGATGTCCCACAGCCGGATGGTGCGGTCGTCGTGGGCGGTGGCCAGCACGCGCCCGTCGGGGCTGAACGCCAGCGGGTCGGCGTACCGGATGCGCAGGGGAATGGAGGAACGGTACGGAACGGGGTGCCCCGGGTCGCTGAGGTTCCACAGCCGCACGGTCCGGTCGCCGGTGACGGCGGCGACGGTGCGGCCGTCCGGGGAGAACTCCAGCGTGCGCACGCCGTCCTTCCCGGGCCGGAACGGTTCACCGATGCGCACCGGCCCGCCCGGTCTGCGCACGTCCCAGAGCCGGACCCGGCCGTCCCGGCCGGCCGTCGCCAGCACCCGTCCGTCGGAGCGGAAGGAACCCGTCCGGCCGGTCATGTCCGACCGCGGCACCGCCCACAGACGGACCTTGTTGTCGCCCGTGCCGGTGGCGAGGGTGCGCCCGTCGGGGCTGAAGCCCAGCGCGTACATCTCACCGCTGCTGCCCGCCAGCGGCCCCCCGACCTGCGAGGGGTACTCCGGATCGCTGACCTTCCACAGGCTCGCCGTACTGTCCGCGCTGGCGGCGGCGAGCATCGTGCCGTCGGGGCTGAACGCCACGGACCAGATCGGGCCGGTATGGCCGGTGAGCGGCGCTCCGATCGGCTCCGGGCGACGAGAATCGGCCATCTTCCACAGGCGGACCGTGTTGTCCTCGCCGCCACTGGCGAGCGTCCTGCCGTCGGGGCTGAACGCCACGGAGTGCACGAGGGCGCCGTGGCCGGTCAGCGGCCTGCCGAGCCGCTCGGGCCGGTCCACGTCCGACACGTCCCACAGCCGGATCGTGCCGTCGTCGCCGCCCGCCGCCAGGGTCCGGCCGTCCGGGGTGAACGCCACCGAGCGCGCCGCGGCCGTGTGCCCGGTCAGCGGCTCGCCGCGCGCCCGCGGCCGGCTCGGGTCGGCCACGTCCCACAGCCGGACGGTGTGATCGTCGCCGGCGGAGGCCAGCGTCCGGCCGTCCGGGCTGAAGGTGATCAGGTAGATCGTGCCGTCGTGGCCGGTCACGGGCGGGCCCAGCCGCTTCGGCCGGCCCGGGTCCGTGACGTCCCACAGCCGGATCGTGCCGTCGTCGGCGGCGGAGGCCAGCGTCCGGCCGTCCGGGCTGAAGACCGCGCTGCTCACCCAGCTCGTGTGGCCGGTCAGCGGACCGCCCAGGGGCTTGGGGCGGCGGGGGTCGGACACGTCCCACAGCCGGACGGTCCGGTCGTAGCTGGCGGTGGCCAGGATCTTGCCGTCCGGGCTGAACGTCGTGAGGTAGACGGCGCCGGTGTGGCCGATGAGGGGAGTGGCCAGCGGGGCGTTCACGACGGACATCAGGCGGCTGTTCGCGCCCTCGTCGTCCGGCCGGAGCCGGTGGGCGACCAGGTCGAGCTGCGCGGAGAGCGAGGGATCGGTGTCCTGGACGCGGTCGGCCTGGGCCAGCACCTGCTCGAACACGGCGTCGTCGCGCTGTTTGAAGGCGATGACCGCCGACCCGACGGCCAGCATCGCCAGCACGACCAGCGCCGCCACCGCGCCCCGGGTGATCCAGAGGAAACGCCGGCGCAGCCGGAGCGAGGCGGCCAGGAACTCCACCGCGCTGCGGGTCAGGAACGTGTCCCCGGCGGACCTGGCCCAGGTGTCGGCCTGTTCCAGCCGCGAGCCCCGGTAGAGCAGGGAGGTGTCGCGGTCCGACTCCTCCCAGGCCCGGCCGTCCTCCTCCAGGCGCTGGCGCAGCAGATTGCCCTGCCGGTCCTCGTCGATCCACTCGCGCAGCCGCGGCCAGGCGTGCAGTAGCGCCTCGTGGGTGATCTCCACGGTCTCCGCGTCGAGGGTCACCAGCCGGGCGCGGACCAGTGCTTCCAGGGACTCCTCGGTCTTTCCGGGGTCGTTCGACTCGTTCGCGAGCTGCCGCCGGGTGCCGCGCCGCCGCGTGGCCTGGGTGTCCTCGCCCAGCCTGACCAGCCGGAGCAGCAGCAGACGCGCCGCCGTGCGGGCCGCCGGGTCGAGCCGGGACCAGGCCCGCTCGGCGGTCGCCGCGACCGCGCCCTGGATGCCGCCGGCCGCGCGGTAGCCGGCCAGGGTCAGGCGGCCCGCCTTCCTGCGCTGCCAGGTGGCGAGCAGGGCGTGCGACAGCAGCGGCAGCACGCCGGCGTCGTGCGCCCCGCGCGGTCCGTCGGCGCTGACCTCCCGGACGATGAGCTCCGCCAGGCCCGGTTCCAGTTCCAGTCCGACGGCCTTGGCCGGGCCGGTCACCGCCTCGCGCAGCTCGGCGGCGGTGAGCGGGCCGAGCACCATGTGGCGGTGCTGGAGGGCGTCGGCCAGTTCGGGATAGCGCAGGCAGCGCTCGTAGAAGTCGGCGCGGATGCCGAGGACGACGACCGCCGGGGCCGGTTCGCCGGGCCGGGCGGGTGTGCAGGCGGCGTGCAGGACCTCGACGAAGGTGCGCCGCTCGGCTTCGTCCGGGCAGAGGGTGAACGTCTCCTCGAACTGGTCGACGATGACGACCGGCCGGGCACCGGAGGGGGCCTCGCGCCGGGCCCAGGCCGAGACGGCGGCACGGACGGCGCCGGGGAGGACAGGCCGGGGAGCGCGGGCTCCTTCCGCCTCCGCCGCGACCCGCCCGGCCCCCGCCGCGACGACGGGCTCCAGGTCCGGTATCCGCCGGGTCAGCTCCGCGAGCGGATCGGCACCCGGCACGAGCTGCACGACCGACCCGCTCCGCCCGGAACCATCACCCCGACCCCCTCCCCGACCACCGTGCCCGTACCCGGAACCGCCGCCAGGTCCGCCCTGGTCACCCGGACCGTGCCCGGGGCTGCCGGCGGGTCCGCCCTGGTCACCCCGGCCGTGCCCGGCACTGCCGGCCGACCGGACCTCGCCGCCCTGCTCGGGGTCACCGCCCCGGCCGCCGGGACCGGAGGTGTCGCCCTGGCTCTCGGTGTCGGTCTGGTCACCGCGCACCAAGTCCTCGTCGGCCCGGCCGTCGGTCTGGCGGGCCCCGACGCGGCCGCCCCTGCCTCCCCTGCCGTCGTCCCCGGTCAGCGCGCCGTCACGCAGGGCCGGCACCAGGCCGGCGTTCAGCAGTGAGGACTTCCCCGCCCCCGACGCGCCGACCAGCATGACCAGACCGCCCGTGCCGCCCACCGCCCGGAGCTGGGTGACCAGCGCCTGTGTGCTCCGTTCCCGGCCGAAGAACCACCGGGCGTCCTCCCGGCGGTAGGAGGCCAGTCCCCGGTACGGGCACACGCCGCCCGGTGCGGGAGGCGGCTCGGCGGCGGGCCCCTCCTCCGCCGCCGACGCCGCGGGACGTTCGGCGACCGGGTCGGCCACCGCGCGCTCCCACAGTCGCTGCCACTGCGCCAAGTCGTACAGGCCGGGGGAGACCGGCGTCGGCCGCGCTCGCCGCGCCTCGGGTATCAGCACGTGCAGCACCGCCGCGAGGGCGGTGAACTGAGCGGGGACGTTCCGGGCCCGGCGCCAGTCGCTGATCCGCTGGGCGGACACCCGCACGGGCCGCCCGCGTTCGTCGACCCGCTGCAGCCGCCCGACCGACTCGGACACGCGCTTGAGTGGAGGGTTGCCTGCTTCCTTGTACAGCAGTGCGAGGCGTTCCGCGAAGGCGGTGCGTGCCCCCGAGTCGGAACTCAAGGTCTCCACTCCTCACTGGTCACGACGGGTCGCGCCGGGACGTCCGACGTCCGGTCCGGAAAACTCACTCTATACAGCTGACCTGCGGTAATACCCTCCGTTCGACCCCGGAACCTCCCCGTCCAGAGCCGGAAATGGCAGGATCCGGACGCAGCAACGCACCCATCCGGTCAGCTTCCATCCGAGTCGGACGACGGTGACTCCACCGTTCGGCACCGGTCCCCACGAGGGGAGGGACCGGTGTCGGACGACGTGGTGATCCTCCCCTGCGGACGGCGCCCTCCAACCCTGCCGACCGCGTTCTCCGACTCCGCCGACCGGTTCTTTCCCGCCCCCGGGCGCCCTGGATAACTGACGGCCCGTCAGTTATCTTCGGGCTGCCGCAACGCCTTCGCAGCGACGTACAGACGTACAGGGGTGAGCGCAGTGGAGTCACGTCCCGAGAGCCCGCGACCGCAGGGTGCGCCCCGCTGGGTGGCGATGTTCCATCGTCCGGCCACGGATTCCTGGCAGGCGGCCGCCGAGTCGCCCCACCGCGCTCCCGTGCTGCACGCCGTCGGCGAGATGACCCGGACCCTGCGCGCGCGGGGCGAGGAGGCCACCGTCGCCGTCTGGGGGCCCAAGGACGGCGCCTGGCACCGCTACGACGCCCCGGCACGGCAGACGGCCGCGCCCCGCCCGGGCCCGGCGGCCGCACCCGGCGAACCCACCGTTCTCGCCCAGCGGATGACCGGCCGCCGCCACCAGGTCCTCCTCGCCGGGCTGCACGAGGCGGGCCTGTACGAGCTCACGCCCGAGGACGACACGGCCGTCCGGGCCCTCGTCGACGGTCTCGACGAGGGCGCCGTACGCCGGGTCGCCCACTGGCTCGCGACGGCTGCGGGCACGCGCCGGCCGGACCGGCCGGTGTGACCCCGGGCCGGTTCGACCGGAGGCCCGCTGGGCAGTCACCTGGTGATGCCCACGGCTCGTGACGCCGTCCGGAGGGGGACAAAGGGTCATGAAGGTCGTCATGAAGGTCTCCGTCGACCGCGCGCTCTGCTACGGATCCGCCGAGTGCGCCCACCGGGCCCCGGAGGTCTTCGACTTCGTCGACGGGTACGGCGTCGTCCGCCCGGGCCGGGAGCGGACGGAAGGAGCCGACCCGGACGTCCTGGAGGCGGCGGAGAAGTGCCCGAGCCAGGCGATCGGCATCGCCGGAGCACCGCCACCGGCACCGGACCACCCCTAGGCGAGCGGACGCCGGATGCCACCGCCCGACCTCCTCGCGGTCTTCGCACACCCCGACGACGAGTCCCTCGTCGCGGGCGGTGTGCTGGCCCGGCACGCGGCGGCCGGCGCGCGCACGGAGGTCGTCACGGCGACGTGGGCCCCGGACACCCCGCGCGCCGCGGAACTGACCGATGCCCTGCGCGCCCTCGGCACCGGCCCGCCCCGGATGCTCGGGTACGCCGACTCCCGCGTCCCGCACTCGGCCCCGGGCCGGCCCCGCCTCCTGGACGCCCCCCTGGACGACACGGTGCGCCGACTGGTCGCGCACCTGCGCGCCTTCCGCCCGCGGATCGTCCTCACCCACGACGGGTACGGGGGCCTGACCGGCCACGAGGACCATGTGCACACCCACCGGGTGACCCTGCTCGCGGTCCACGCCGCCGGCCTGGAACGCCTCTACCCGGAGGCGGGTGATCCCTGGCGGCCGGAGGCGCTGTACCTGGCCACGCACCCGCACGCGGCCGTCCGTGCCTGGGCCGGTCCACTGGCTCCCACGGGCAAGCGGATGTACACGGTGCCGGACGACGACGTCACCACCGCGGTCGACGTGACCCCGTGGCTGGACCGCAAGGTCGCCGCGATCCTGGCGCACCGCACCGAGGTCGAACGGGGAGCCGCCCCGGGCCTGATCGCCGCACTGGCGGCCCGGGAACGGGCGCTGTTGCTGGGCACGGAGTGGTACACCCGCCTCTCCCTCACGCCCACGCCCCCGGCCGCGGGCACGGACCCGGACGCCGGCCTCTCGTCATAGCGCCGCTCCGAAACTCCACCGCAGACGGGACAGCGCCCGGGCCCGGGTCTCCACGACGGCCATCCGGGCCTCCCGCTCACCCCGCTCCATGTGCGCGGCCTTCCCCGTGACCTGCCCCTCCCACTTCCGGTACAGCAGCCCCACCTCCCGCGAGAACCACCCCCGGCTCACGGCGTTCAGGGCGAGCAGCAGGCCGGTGTCCTCCGAGGCGGGCAGTGCCATCCAGCCGCCGAGCGCGAGCAGCAGCTCCCGCCGCACGAACAGCGAGGCCGGATGGACCGGGGCGAGGAACCCGTTGGCCTTCCAGTACTCCAGCACGTCCCCGCGCTCGATCACCCCCTCCTCGGGGTCGCCCGGGAACCCGGCCGTCGAGCCGTCGGGCAGCAGATCGAGCACCCGGGACGTCACCCAGGCGAGGCCGCGGTCCCCCTCCAGCACCGCCAGATCCCGCGCGAGCACCCCGGGCGCAAGCAGGTCGTCGGCGTCCAGCACCTTCACGTACGCGCCCTCGGCGTGCGCCAGCGCCATGGTCCGGGCCACCCCGGGCCCCCCGCCCCGCCCCTGGCGGAACGTCACCCGCCGGTCCTCGGGCACGTACGGCCGTACGCCGTCGCCCTCCCCGTCCTCCTGGATCACCCAGTGCCACTCCCACCCACCGGGTAAGCGCTGCGCGCACAGCGAGGCGTAGGCCTCCGGCAGGAAGCGGGCATGGGGGCCGTGCACAGCGGTGACGACGACGACGCACCGACTCACAGGGGGCTCACACCCTTTCCGGATACGGGACGCTCCAACCGGAACCGGACACACAAGCGACCCCCGACCGGAGAACCGGGCCGGGGGCCGTGCTCACTGCCGACCGCATGCTACGCCGCCACAGATCGCGTGCCCGCCACAGGCCCCGAGCGGCAGGGCGGTACCCCCTCAACCACCCGTCACAACGGGAACGATCACTGCCGCGATGGCCGACAGCAGACCTGCCACAGCGAGAGCGCCGTTGAACTTCTCTTTGGCTGTAGGGAACACGGAGCGACTCGCGTTGCCGACCTTGCTGCGCAGGACGATCATCTTCATCTTCTGCCACCGGTGCTGACGCTTCGAGCAGCCCATCAGCACGCCGTAGGCATTGTTGCGGCAGTAGGTCTGCCCGTCCCGGTTGAGAGCTCCGCACCAAACCGGCACCTGGAAGGCGGCATAGGCCGAGACGCCGAGTGACAAGGCCACGATCACCGGCAGGGACCATTGCTGGCTCCAGGCGACGATCAGGGCGGCGGCCACCATGTATCCCCAGTACAGATGCACCACTTTTCCCATGAGCACGCAGAGTATCTGCGCATATGCACAGCGCATAGACCCGAATTGGCCACGGCAAACGCCCCTGGCCGTCATGGAGGGGGCGCCGTTCGCGCGGGCCGGCCGGAGTAGTGGCGTGCGCGGGATCTCCGGCTTGGCAGGCGCACTGTCAACCGGCAGCCAGTGAAGAGACCAGCACCGCCCCGAGCCCGAGGACGACCAACTGCACGATGCCAGGAAGGCGCCATCCCAGGGCGAGGAGGCCACCGCCTGTCAGTACTGCGCCGCCCCCCAGAAGCCACATGGCCTGCGACGCCGCCTGCGCCGCACTCGACGGAACGACGCCGTCGCTTTCGTAGCTGTCGGCCCATCCCGCGATTCCGACGCCGTACACCGACCACGCGATGAGCATGAAGTCGATGACGAGCAGCGCCAGGCTGACCCCGATCTGCCGGCCGGTTGACGGCTCGTTCGCCCGTCTCATGCCCACTGCCGTCCCGTCTGCAGGTGACGATCCACTGAGTACATGCGGTCAGCGTGGTGGTTGCAGCGGGCACTGCACATGAGCGCGGGTACTCAGATGCGCCGTTCTCGTCGGGCATCAGGCCGGACATGAGCACGGCCCCCGACCGCACTCACAGGTCAGGGGCCGTGCTCACTGCTGATCAAGCGGAGGCGGTGGGATTTGAACCCACGGTGACATCGCTGCCACGACGGTTTTCAAGACCGTTCCCTTCGGCCGCTCGGGCACGCCTCCCCGCGCCTGCCGTGATCGGCGGCGCGGGGACAAGGGTAACGGGTCGGTGCGGGCGGGCGGGGGTCAGTTGTCGCCGACGCGGGAGCCCAGGGTGACCTCGGTCGTGCGCTCCTTGCCGTCGCGCTCGTAGGTGATCGTGACCTTGTCGCCCGGCTTGTGGGTCCAGATCTCGCCGATCAGCGTGGGACCGGAGTCGATCACGTGGCCGTCGAGCTTGGTGATGACGTCGCCCGGCTTCAGACCCGCCTTGGCGGCCGGGCCGCCCGGCTCCACCGGTGCCGAGCCGCCCGCGCCCTGGTCGGTGATCTGCGCGCCGTCGGAGCTGTCGTCCAGGGAGACGGACGCGCCGATCTTCGCGTACACCGGCTTGCCGGTCCGGATCAGCTCCTGGGCGACGTACTTCGCCTGGTTGATCGGGATGGCGAAGCCCAGGCCGATCGAGCCGGACTGGCCGGTGCCGAAGCCGCCGTTGCCGGTGGACTGGATCGCGGAGTTGATGCCGATGACGTTGCCCTGCGCGTCCAGCAGCGGCCCGCCGGAGTTGCCCGGGTTGATCGACGCGTCGGTCTGCAGGGCGCTCATGTACGACGCCTGGCTGCCGCTGCCGTCGCTGGAGGCCACCGGGCGGTTCTTGGCGCTGATGACGCCCGTGGTCACCGTGTCGGACAGGCCGAAGGGGGCGCCGATCGCGATGGTCGCGTCCCCGACGGCCACCTTGTCGGAGTCGCCGAGGGTGAGCGGCTTGAGGTCGCCGGGGGCGTTCTTGAGCTTGATGACCGCCACGTCGTAGCCCTGCGCGTTGCCGACCACCTGGGCGTCGTACTTCTTGCCGTCCGGGAACGTCGCCGTGACCTTGCCGCCGTCCACGGCGTCCGCCACCACGTGGTTGTTGGTGACGATGTGGCCCTGCTTGTCGAAGACGAAGCCCGTGCCCGTGCCGCCCTCGCCGCTGGTGCTCTCGGCCTCGATCGTGACCGTGCTCGGCAGGGCCTTGGCGGCCACGCCCGCGACCGTGCCCGGGTCGCGCTTGACGTCGCCGCCGCTGCTGGAGGCGGAGACGGTCGTCGAGCCGGTGCTGTCGTCGTTGTTCTTCGCCAGCGTGTAGCCGAGGCCGCCGCCCAGACCGCCCGCGACCAGCGCGGCGATCAGGATCCCGGCGACCAGCCCGCCGCGCCCGCGGCCGGACTTCGGCGCCGGCTGCTGGTACGACGCGCCCCAGCCGCCCGGGCCCGAGCCGGAACCGCCGCCGCCGTGCGGACCGGCCGGCGGCGGGGGCGGGGGCCAGGAGGGGTCGGGGGCGGACGAGGAGACGCCGGGGTGACCGGCATCACCGGGCGCACCCTGTCCGTACGACCCCTGGGGCGCCGGAGCAGCGGGAGCGTCCACCGGCACGGGGGGTGCGGACGGGGCGGGGGGTACCGCGTTGCCCTCGTTCTCGGTGCTCACAGCTTCTCTCCTCGGTCCACGGCTGTTCGTCCTGGGTCGCACTCGGTCACGCCGGTCCACGCCGGTCGACGGGTCCGGCGCGGTACAGCTGTGCTTGTCCCTTTGTATGCCGTCAGCTTTTCCCACAGGCCGTCAGAGCACCATAAGCGGTGGCTGTGGGTCCGGGGCCATTCTTTATATAGGTCATTACTCACGAAAGGGACGCAATCCCAGTGCCTCCGTCCGGACCCGCCCATCCGCCGAGTCCGTCCGACCGGACGCGTACCCACGCGCGGTGGCACCATGACGCGGTGACCCACGCACGCCAGCATCCGATTCAAGTCGTCGCCCACCGCGGGGCCTCCGAGGACGCCCCGGAACACACCCTGGCCGCTTACACCAAGGCGATCGAGGACGGCGCGGACGCGCTCGAATGCGATGTGCGCCTGACCGCCGACGGCCACCTGGTGTGCGTGCACGACCGCCGCGTCAACCGTACGTCCAACGGCCGCGGCGCGGTCTCGGCCCTGGAGCTGGCCGACCTCGCCGCCCTCGACTTCGGCTCCTGGAAGACGCGCGACGTCTGGAAGGGGCGGGACGAGGAACCCGACTGGGAGCACCGCCCGGAGGACCGCGAGGCGACGTCCGTCCTCACCCTGGAGCGGCTGCTGGAACTCGTCGCCGACGCCGGGCGCCCGGTGGAATTGGCCGTCGAGACCAAACACCCCACCCGCTGGGCCGGGCAGGTCGAGGAGCGGCTGCTGGCCCTGCTGAAGCGGTTCGGCCTGGACGCCCCGGCATCGCCGGAGGAGTCGCGGATCCGGGTGATGAGCTTCTCGGCCCGCTCGCTGCAGCGCGTGCGTGCCGCCTCGCCGACCCTGCCCACGGTCCACCTGACGCAGTTCGTCACACCCCGGCTGCGCGACGGCCGGCTGCCCCCGGGCGTGCGGATCGCGGGCCCCTCCGTCCGTATCGTGCGCAACCACCCCGCCCACATCGAGCGGCTGAAACGGGCCGGCCACCAAGTGCACGTGTGGACCGTGAACGAGCCCGAGGACGTGGACCTGTGTGTCGCGCTGGGCGTCGACGCCATCATCACCAACCGCCCGCGCGCGGTGCTGGATCAGCTGGGCCGCTGACCCCCGGCGCCGCCCCAGGGACCACACAAGTCCCACCAGACCCCCGCACACCTCTTGACCTCACCCCTCGACCGACGGGATGCTCCCGTCTCGGCCACACCGATGATTTCCAGCCACGCAGTCACAAGGAGTGCTCCGGCGCGTTCGCTCCGTGTTCGTCCGTGGTGAGTGCGTCACCGGACGTGGATTGGCCGGTTTCCGGTACAGGCCAATGGGGCATCCACACCGTGGCGTGGGGCGAAGGAGGTCTCGGGGGTGGCGTTGGTGGTGGCACAGGAAGTGCCCACGTCGTCGAGCATGGCCGTACCCCATGGCCCTGCGGGCGTGGGGAAAGCGAGACACCGCATGCGGGCGCAGTTGCGCAGCGGCGGCGTAGCGGAATCGGTCATCGACGACGCCGTACTGATCCTTTCCGAGCTTCTGAGCAACGCGTGCAAGCACGGCAGACCCCTGGGCGACGCGCTCGCCGGTGACGGCGACGTCCGGGCCGCGTGGCGCGTGGACCCGGCCGGACGGCTCATCGTCGAGGTCACGGACGGCGGCGGCCCGACCCGCCCCGCCCCCGCGACCCCGTCCGTCACGGCCCACGGCGGCCGCGGGCTGAACATCATCACCGCGCTCGCCGACGACTGGGGCGTCCGGGACGACGCCCGCGGCGAGGTCACGGTCTGGGTCGTCGTCCACGACGACGTGCACGACCCGGACGCCGGCCACCGACGCGACGACTTCGCGACCCGCGTCACCGCCCCGGCCGTCTCCCGCATACCGGGGCTGGACTTCGCGGACGCCTTCGAGGACGTGGACTGAGCGCGGTACGCCGCGACACGGGCCGAGCCCGGCACGCCGCGACATGGACGCGCCGGGACCGACCGAGCCCGGTACGCCGCGCAGGACCCGGCGTTGTCCACAGGACCCCGTCCCCCGGTGCACGAACGGCTAGGCTCGCGACCGTACGAGACGAGCCGTAACCGGGAGACCCATCGATGGCCAAGAAGCGACCCCAGACGAAGGCCAAGCGCCCGCAGACCACGGGCGGCGCCGTCGGCGCCGAGGGAGACGTTCCGGTCGTCGGCGCCCGTGAACCCTGCCCCTGCGGCAGCGGCCGCCGCTACAAGGCCTGCCACGGCCGCGCCGCCGCCCACGCCGTGACCGAACTGGTGCGCCGTCCCTTCGAGGGCCTGCCCGGCGAGTGCGACTGGGTGGCCCTGCGCGAGCTGGTCCCGGCGGCCACGGCGGCACTGCCCCTGAAGGACGGCCTGCCCGAGGGCGTCCCCGCGGTCACGCTGGCCACGGTCCTGCCGATGGCCTGGCCCGCCCTGCGCCGCGACGACGGCTCGGTCCTGCTCGGCCTGCAGAACGACACCTCCTCGGGCGACATCAGCCGCGACCTCGCCGACACCCTCCTGCGCGCCCTGGAAGCGGAGCCGGGCACGCCGGTGCAGGGCCGCCGCGCCCCCGCCGACGGTCCGCGCCTTCAGGACCTGCTCGACGCGGAGGGCGCCTTCGAGCCAGAAGTGCACAGCGGCTTCGAGTTCTGGGTCCCGGACCCGGAGAACGCCACGCCGGAGGTGGCCGCCTCCCTGGAACGGGCCAACGCCGCGGCCATCCCGACCGTCAAGCTCCAGGGCGTGGACGCCGCGTACTGGTGCGAGACGCCGGAGAAGAACCACCTGCGCTGGGTCATGCCGCACCCCGAGGAGCAGCTTCTGGACGCTCTCGCGCGGCTGCACGCCGCGGGCCGTTCCAGCCTCGGCGAGGGCACCCGCCTGGTCGGCTCCTTCCGCGCTCACGGGCTCACGGTGCCGGTGTGGGACCTGCCGAGCGGCGTCTCCGCCGAGGACGTGGAGAAGCCGGCGGCGGAGTTCGCCGAGCGCCTCACGACGGCCCTGGCCACGGACGCGCCGCTGACGGCGGACGAGCGCCGGGCCCGGGGCGGACTCACCAACCGGCAGGTCACGCTCAGCTGACACCGGGCATGCGAACAGGGGCGGCCGGGACACCCGGCCGCCCGGTCTCCCCGCGCCCCGGCGGATCACAACTCCCGTCGCGGACAGGCCAGTCGGTGACTGGAAAGGGCGAGATCGAATTTGCGAACCGCCGATCTCTTGTTACCGTTCCTGTAGCCCGGTTGCTGGTGCATCCCCCGTCGCCAGCAACCGGGTCTTTTCATGGGCCCGATCGCTCACCCGACGCGATGGTGTGTCAACTGCCCGTTCCCATGGGTGAGTTGCTCCCCGAGCGCAGCAGCAGCGGCCCCTGCCCGGCCCGCCGCGCGAACTCCGTGACCGCCGTGTACGCCGCCGGCTCGCCCCGGGCGGGTTCCCGGGGTGTCTCGCAGGTGCCCGGCTCGTCCTCGGCCCCCACGGCACAGGTGATCCGCACGGTACGCGCCTCGGGCCCCATCAGGGTGAGCGCCGCGTCCAGCGCCTCACCGGTGGCGTTGCGGTAGTAGGTCCGCGCCCAGGTCAGCGCACCCTGCGTCATCACGCAGGTCTGCGCCTCGACGCCGTCGGGGGAGGAGAGTTCGGGACCGCAGCGCACGGCGGTCGACAGGCCCCGGCGGGCCGTGGGCGGGTGCGGGGCGGCGGAGGACACCCCGGGCGCCTTGCCGTCGGACGGGGAAGGACGCCGCCCGGCCTGTTCCGCACCGGAGGCGGGCGCACCGCTCGTGGCCCGCTCGGACCGCACGGCCCCGGCCGCCGCCACCGCCAGCGGCAGGGCGACCGCGCACGCCACCCCGACGCCCGCGAGAGCGAGCAGTCGGGTCTTGCGGGGGTCCCGGCGGCGGCCCCGGGAATGACGCGGCATGGCCCCGGAACTTAACGCGCCGGGGCGTGTGCGGCGCCCGGCGCGCCCGACGGCCCTAGAACTCGGGCGCGCTCACACCCGTACGAGTGAGGGCCTCGACCACGGCGTCCACCACGGCCTCGACGTCGGGCACCCACGGGGAGGCCGAGCCGGGCAGCGGCGCCCGCTCCCAGCGGATCTCGCCCTGGCCCGTCTCGGAGGGCGGCAGGGCCAGGTAGCCGCCCTCGCCGTGGAAGCGGAGGGAGCCGGGCACGAAGTCCTTGGCGTAGAGCAGTTCGCCGAGCTGCTCCATGGAATACGGCTTCACCAAAATCGCCCAGCGGGTGGGCGAGGCGACGACCGGGCCGAGCCGCATGCCCGTGCGGTCGAGCGCTTCGAGGGCCCGGGCCGCCGGCAGGGCCGGCAGGGAGACCGCGCAGGGCGCCTTGCCGCCGGTGGCCAGGACGATCGGCGCCGTCGGCCGGTTGCTCCACCACCAGCGCACCATGCGCCCGTCGGTGGTGGCCGCGAGGAGGCCGGGGTCGAAGGGGTGCGCGCCGGGCACCGTGCAGTCGGGGTCGGGGCAGCTGCAGCGGGAGTGCCCCTGCGGGTCCGCCGCCACGCCCGGCAGTACGGGCCACTGCCATTCCGTCGCGTAGGTCAGGGCCGCGCCGATCGGCTCAGGCCTCCCGTCACTGCGCTGGAACAGGAGCCTGCGTCGCCTTCCAGGGATCTCGCGCATGAGCGCTCGTCCTTTCCGTTGCACGCCTGGCAACACCGTGGTCCACATCACAACATGTGTCGATCACTTCACTGTGCGTACCTGTTGGCGCATCACACCCCTGCTTGAAGCAAGGGGAACCCCTATGGGTCGAGCAAGGGCTGCCTCCGCGGCCGTCCCGCCCATACTGCGTCGGTCAAAAGCACGGGCGTGGCGTAGGGGTGGCGAAGTATGGCGTTTGCCGTCGCGCGTATTTCTCTCCGCCTCCGCCACGGGAGGATGGGGCACGGTCGTCGGTGGATAGGACGCCCGGTTCCGTCACCAGGTTCCGGGTGGTTCCCAACCACCCCTGGCCTTCTCCGAGTACGTACCCATCACGACCGTTGTGACGCTCCGTCGAGCAAGCCCAGTCGACCGCAATAAGCCGTCCCCTGCGGCAGTTTTAAGCCAACTTTGCATTTCCGCAAGAGGAAGGGAAGTTGTTCTCTCGGACCTCACGGACACCAGGAATCCCGGCAGGACAATGCTGGACATCTCCTCACGAGTGCGTGTACATGTGGAGACACTGCTGGCGGCGCAGAATGACATGGGGGTTTGCGATGCTTTTGAGCAGTACGCGCCGGTCGGAAGGCCGGACGCCATGAACGCCCCGCACCCTGCGAAAGTGGCTGGAATCGATTCAACGGTTCCGGCCCCCGCACACACTGTCCCGCCCGTCGCGGGTACCTCCCCGGCCGCCCCGGCAAACCCACCCGCCCCACCCGGCGCCGTGCTGCAGGACCGTCTCGCCGGCTGGGTGTCCGACCTCACCACGCTGCACGAACTGACCGAACGCCTGGCCCGCACGCGCGCGCTCGACGAGGCACTGCACGAGACCCTGCGGGCCGGCGCCGCCCTCGTCGGGGCCCGCCGCGGCCTCGTCGTCCTGGAACCGGGCGACGGACTCGGCCCCGACACCACCGTCGGCCTGGGTCTGGCCCGCGCCGACCTCGGACACATCGAGACCGTGCCGCGCAGCGCCCTGTCCCACGGCCGGATCCTCGACGGTCTGCCGGGCGGCGACGACGCGATCGCCGAGCCCGACCTCTTCGCCGAGGAGAAGCTCGACCCCCGTCACCGCGAGGTCGCGGCCCGCCTGGGGTACGCCGCCAGCTACGCCCTCCCCCTGACCCCCGAGGCCGCCGGCCGCCTCGGCGCCGCCGTCTGGCTCTACGACGAACCCGCCGAGCCCAGCGAGCGGCAGCGCCACCTCGCCGGCCTCTACGCGCGGTACGCCGCCGAGCACCTCGCCCGGCTCCTGGAACTGGAGCGCACGCGCGCGTCCATGGCGACCATGTCCGACGAGCTGCTGCCCTCCCGGCTGCCCCGGGTGGCCGGTGTCCAGCTGGCCGCCCGGCACCGCACCGGCCCGCGCGGCGGAGGCGACTGGTACGACGCGCTGCCGCTGCCCGACGCCGCCCTCGGTCTCGCCGTCGGTTCCGTCACCGGGGCGGGCCCCAGCGCCGTCGCCGCGATGGGGCGGCTGCGGGCGTCCCTGCGCGCCTACGCCGTGATGGAGGGCGAGGACCCGGTCGCGGTCCTGTCCGACCTGGAGCTGCTGCTGCGGCTGACCGAGCCGGCCCGCTCGGCCACCGCCCTGTTCGGCTACTGCGAACCGGCCGCCCGCAAGATCACGCTCGCCGGAGCGGGCCACAGCCCGCCGCTGCTGATCGGGCAGCGCCGCACGGAGTTCGTGGAGACCTCCGTCTCCGCCCCCCTCGGCATGCTCGCCTGCTGGGAGGCGCCCAGCGTGGAGATCCTGGCCGAACCGGGAGAGACGGTTCTGCTCTACACCGACGGGCTGCTGCACCGCACCGGCGAGACGACGGACCGGGCCTTCGCCCGGCTGCACGCGGCCGGGGCCGGGGTGCCCAGGGCCCTGCGCGGCGACCCGGGCGCGATCGCCGACCACGTCCTGCGCAGTGTGCTGCCGGACGGACTGGACGCCGCGGACGGGGCCGAGGACGTGGTGCTGCTGGCCGCCCGCTTCGAGTAACGCTCCTCGTCACCGGCCCGGGCCCCCTTCCGCCCCGCCGTACAGTGGACGGTGGTCCAGTGGCGTATCGAGGAGGATGACCGTGGCCGAGGAGCTCACACCGGCGATCCCGGACGAGAGCGAAGAGCCGATCAAGCAGCGGAAGAACGGACTGTACCCCGGCGTGTCCGACGAGCTGGCCGAGAACATGAAGAGCGGCTGGGCCGACACCGAGCTGCGCGACCTCGACCCCGTCCCCCAGGCCGCCGAGACCGCCGCCCGCCGGGCCGCTCTGTCCGCGCGCTTCCCGGGCGAGCGCCTGGTGATCCCCGCGGGCAACCTCAAGACCCGCTCGAACGACACCGAGTACGCCTTCCGCGCCTCCGTCGAGTACGCCTGGCTCACCGGCAACCAGACCGAGGACGGCGTCCTGGTCCTGGAGCCCAGGGGCGACGGCCACGAGGCGACGATCTACCTCCTGCCGCGCTCCGACCGCGAGAACGGCGAGTTCTGGCTCGACGGCCAGGGCGAGCTGTGGGTCGGCCGCCGCCACTCCCTCACCGAGGCCGGGAAGCTGTACGGCATCCCCGCCTCCGACGTGCGCGAGCTGCCCGCGAAGCTGCGCGAGGCCACCGGCCCCGTCCGGGTCGTGCGCGGCTACGACGCCGGCATCGAGGCCGCGCTGACCGACAAGGTCACCGCCGAGCGCGACGAGGAGCTGCGGGTCTTCCTCTCCGAGGCGCGGCTGGTGAAGGACTCCTTCGAGATCGGCGAGCTGCAGAAGGCGGTCGACTCGACCGTGCGCGGCTTCGAGGACGTGGTGAAGGTCCTCGACAAGGCCGAGGCGACCTCCGAGCGCTACATCGAGGGCACGTTCTTCCTGCGCGCCCGCGTCGAGGGCAACGACGTCGGCTACGGCACGATCGCCGCGGCCGGCCCGCACGCCTGCACGCTCCACTGGGTGCGCAACGACGGCCCCGTCCGCTCGGGCGACCTGCTGCTGCTGGACGCGGGCGTGGAGACGCACACGTACTACACGGCCGACGTCACGCGCACGCTGCCGATCAACGGCCGCTTCAGCGAGATCCAGCGCAAGATCTACGACGCCGTGTACGAGGCCCAGGAGGCCGGGATCGCGGCGGTGAAGCCCGGCGCGAAGTACCGGGACTTCCACGACGCGGCACAGCGCGTGCTGGCCGAGCGGCTCGTGGAGTGGGGGCTCGTCGAGGGCCCCGTCGAGCGGGTGCTGGAGCTCGGGCTGCAGCGGCGGTGGACGCTGCACGGCACGGGTCACATGCTGGGCATGGACGTGCACGACTGCGCCGCCGCGCGGACCGAGACGTACGTCGACGGCGTCCTGGAGCCGGGCATGTGCCTGACGGTGGAGCCCGGGCTGTACTTCCAGGCCGACGATCTGACCGTGCCGGAGGAGTACCGGGGGATCGGGGTGCGGATCGAGGACGACATCCTCGTGACGGAGGACGGGAACCGTAACCTCAGCGCCGCGCTGCCCCGGCGTTCCGACGAGGTCGAGGCGTGGATGGCCGCGCTCAAGAGCTGAGTCCCGTGGGTGCGCGGGCGTCCGGGAACAGGGCGCCCGCGCCCCGGCCGCTCAAAAACCAGCAGGTCAGCGCAAGTTGACGTGTGAGATCATGGCCGACCTTGCCGGGCCGATTCGGGGACGGGCGCGATCACCATGAAGAACGTTCAGACGGCGCTGACCATGCAGGACGCCATCCTCACCCTGCAGAAGTACTGGAGCGACAACGGCTGCATGATCACGCAGCCGCTGAACACCGAGGTCGGAGCCGGTACGGCCAACCCGGCCACCGCGTTGCGGGTGCTCGGCCCGGAGCCGTGGAGCGTCGCCTACGTGGAGCCGAGCGTGCGCCCGGACGACTCGCGCTACGGCGAGAACCCCAACCGGCTCCAGACCCACACCCAGTTCCAGGTGATCCTCAAGCCCGACCCGGGCAACCCGCAGGAGCTGTACCTGGGCAGCCTCCGGGCCCTCGGCGTCGACCTGAACGCGCACGACGTGCGGTTCGTCGAGGACAACTGGGCCTCCCCCGCGCTCGGCGCCTGGGGGCTCGGCTGGGAGGTCTGGCTCGACGGCATGGAGATCACCCAGTTCACCTACTTCCAGCAGGTCGGCGGCGTCGCGCTGGACCCGGTGTCGGTGGAGATCACCTACGGCCTCGAACGCATCCTGATGAATCTCCAGGGCGTGTCCCACTTCAAGGACATCGCGTACGCCCCGGGCATCACCTACGGCGAGGTGTTCGGGCAGAACGAGTACGAGATGAGCCGGTACTACCTGGACGACGCCGACCTGGACACCAACCACCGGCTGTTCGACGCCTACGCGGCCGAGGCCCGGCGGCTGCTGGACCTGGAGCTGCCGGTACCGGCGTACACGTACGTGCTCAAGTGCAGCCACACCTTCAACGTGCTCGACGCGCGGGGCGCGATCAGCACCACCGAGCGGGCCAAGGCCTTCGCGCTGATGCGCGGCCTGACCCACGAGTCGGCCAAGCTGTGGGAGAAGCGGCGGGCGGCACTGGAGCACCCGCTCGGGATCGCGCCCGCCCCCGCCCCCGCCGAACGGGCCCCGCTGCCCAAGGTGCCCGGCGTCGAGACGCTGCTGTTCGAGATCGGGGTGGAGGAACTGCCCTACGCCGACGTCGTCGCCACCACCGAGGCGGTGCGCGAGTCGGTCACCGCCAAGCTCGCCGAGACGCGGCTGGGGCACGGGGCGATCACCGTGCTGGCCACCCCGCGCCGGATCGTCATCACGGTCGACGGCGTGCAGCCGCGCGAGCGGGACACCGTGCGGACCGTTCGCGGCCCCAAGGTCGCCGCCGCCTTCAAGGACGGCGCTCCCACGCCCGCGCTGCTGGGCTTCGCCCGCAGCCAGGGCGCCGAGCCGTCCGACGTGCGGATCGTCCAGTTCAACGGGGCCGAGTACGTGTCGCTCACCCGGCACGAGCCGGGGCGCCCGGCCGTCGAGGTGCTCAGCGATCTGCTGGCCGAGGTGGTGTCCGGGCTGCGCGCCGGGCGGAACATGCGGTGGAGCGACCCGGGCCTGTCGTTCTCCCGTCCGGTGCGCTGGCTGCTGGCGCTGCTGGGCCGTACCCCCCTGCCCGTGGTGGTCTCCTCGCTCTCCTCGGGCGACACGACCCGGGTGCAGCGGCAGGCGCCCTACCCGGAGGTCCGGGTGACCTCCGCCGAGGGGTACCCGCACTTCCTGCACATGCACGGCATCCTGCTCGACCGGGAGGCCCGGCGCGGGGCGGTGGTGCGCGGGGCGCTGGAGGCGGCGGCCGAGGTCGGCGGGCGGATCGACGTCGAGGCCCAGGCCGGGCTGATCGACGAGATCACCGACATCCTGGAGTTCCCGTACGCCGTGCGGGGGTCGTTCGACGAGCGCTACCTCGAACTGCCCGCGAGCGTCCTGACCACGGTGATGCGCAAGCACCAGCGCTATCTGCCCGTGCTGGACGGCGACCGCCTCATGCCGCACTTCGTCACCTTCGCCAACGCCCTGTGCGACGACGACGTGGTGCGCGCGGGCAACGAGGCGGTGCTGCGGGCGCGGTACGAGGACGCCGCGTTCTTCTGGCGGGCGGATCTGAAGGTGGCGCCGGAGGAGTTCCGCCGCCGGCTGGACAAGCTGACCTTCGAGGACCGGCTGGGCACGGTCGCCGACCGCGCCGGGCGGCTCGGGTCCCTCGCCCTGGACCTGGCGGGACGGGCCGGGCTGGCGGAGGAGACCGTGGAGGTCGTGCGGCGGGCCGGTGCGCTGGCCAAGTTCGATCTGGCCTCGCAGATGGTGATCGAGTTCTCGGGCCTGGCCGGGGTGATGGCCGAGGAGTACGCCCGCCGGGCCGGTGAGTCCCCCGAGGTCGCCCGTGCGCTGGCCGAGATGGAGCTGCCGCGCTCCGCCGGAGGCGCCCTGCCCGCCGGGGACGCGGGGGCCGTGCTCTCGCTCGCCGACCGGTTCGACCTGGTGACCGGCATGTTCGTGATCGGCGCGGCACCGACCGGGAGCTCCGATCCGTACGGGGTGCGACGGGCCGCGATCGGGCTGCTCAACGTGTTGCGCAGCGTGCCGGCCGTGGCCGGGATCCGGGTGGGTGACGGGCTGCGCGCCGCGGCCGTGCGGTACGCCGCGCAAGGGGTCGCCGTACCCGCCGACCGGGTCGCCGAGGCCGCCGAGCTGATCACGCGGCGCTACGAGCAGCAGCTCACGGACGCCGGGCACGAGCACCGGCTGGTGCAGGCCGTGCTGGTGTGGGCCGACCGCCCGGCGCACGGCGACCGGACACTGGCCACGCTGGAGCGGCATGTCGGCAGCGAGGCGTTCGAGGCGCTCGCCGCCGCGTTCCAGCGCGTGGTGCGGATCCTCCCCGAGGGCGGTGTCGGCGCGGCGGATCCGTCCCTGCTGACCGCGCCCGCCGAACTGCGTCTCGCCGAGAGCGTGCAGACCGTGCGTCAGGCCCTGGAGGGCCGTGAGGACGACCTCGGTGCGCTGATCGAGGTCTCGGCCCCGCTGGTCGAGGCGATCGGCACGTTCTTCGACGAGGTGCTCGTGATGGACCCGGACCCGGCCCTCCGGGCGGCGCGGCTGGCCTTGCTGACGGAGGTGGCGGGGCTGGCGCGGACGACCCTGGACTGGGCGGCGCTGTAGGTCGGCCGCGGGCGACGGCGTCATGGCCGCGGGAGCGCCGTCAGGGCCGCTGTCTGCCGCGGGGGCGGTGTTTCACGTGAAACACCGCCCTGTCTCAGATCAGACCGCCATCAGGGGCGCGTCCTCACGCCATTTGAGGACCTTGTCGAAGCTCACCACGGCTCCGCCCCGGCCCGGCTTGTTGCCGATGTGCACGTGGTCGGCGAGTTCCTCGATGAGACACAGCCCTCTGCCGTTCTCGGCGTCGGTGTGCGCCTGCCGGATCGGGGGGCGGGACCGGCCGGCGGAGGCGGCGGGGAATCCGGGGCCCGCGTCGGCGACCTCGATCCGGCACTTCTCGCCGTCCAGGTAGGCCGTAACGCGGTAGGCCTCCGAACCGGGGCCGCGCCCGGTGTCCCCGCCGTGCTCCACGGCGTTCGCGCAGGCCTCGCTGAGGGCGACGGAGAGGTCGTAGGAGATGTCGGGGTCCACGCCCGCGGTCTCCATCGTGCCGATCAGCAGGCGGCGGGCGAGGGGCACGCTCGCGGCTTCGCGCCGCAGATGGAGTGACCACCAGATGCTCATGCTCCAGCCTCCTGGCCGCGGCTCGACATACCGTTACGTATTGCCCTCAGTGCCCGTCCGTAAGCGCGAAGTTGACGTGATGCCGCCCATACGGCGGATGCGCGCTGGTCCTGATCGGTGTATGTGGGGGCGTGCGTCGGTGGGGTGGGGGCGCGCGGAGCGGCGCAACCAGGGGCGCGCCGGACCAGAAGGTGATGTTCCGGTCGTACCGCATCTTGTGGACCTGCCGCACGGGACCGGCAGGGCCAGTGCGATGATGAGCCCGCCATGCCTGCCCCCCACACGCCCACGACACGCTCCGGAGCCAGGCTCCGGATCCTGCGGGCCGCGGTGTTCGCCGCGGTCTGCGTCGTGCTGGCCGGGGCAGGACACGCACTGGCCTCCTGCGACGGCATCCCGCTGTGGACCCTGGGCGCCGGGTTCCTCGGCGTGGCCGCCGTGGCCGTCCCGCTCGCCGGACGCGCCCGCACGCTGCCGGGCATCGCCGCCCTGCTCGCGGTCGGCCAGACGGTGCTCCACACGCTGTTCGGCCTGGGCCAGCACGGCACGGCCGCCGTCGCCGCACCGCGGCCGGCGGGTCCGAGCGACGCCGCTCTGGTCGAGCAGGCAGCGCGGTTCGTGTGTGGCACGACGGCGGCGGCGATCAGTCCGGCGCAGGCGCACCGGATCCTCACCGACGCCCGGGTCCAGCCGCCCACGGGGTCGCACCCGCACCTCGCCGCGGACGCCGCGTCCGGGGTGTCGGTCTCGCTGTGGCCGTCCCTGCCGATGCTGCTCGGTCACGTCCTCGCGGCACTCGCCGCCGGCTGGCTGCTGCGCCGCGGCGACCTGGCGGTGCTGCGCCTGGCCGAACTGTCGGCGCAGGGCGTCGCCGAAGGGGCGCTCGTCCGCTCGCTGCGGGCAGCGTTCGCGCTGGTCCGCGCCCTGCGCGCCGGTCTCCCCGGCGCGCCCGAGGTGCGTCCGCGCCCGGCGCACGCCGCGCGCCCCGTGCCCCCGATGCCCCGCACCGCCGCGCTCCAGCACACGGTGATCCGGCGGGGCCCGCCCGCCGCGACGGCTTCCGCAGCCGCACTCGCCCTCGCCGCCTGACGCGACGCGACCACCACTCCGCCGTCCCGGAAACCCCGGTTCTTCGAGCCCACGGGTCCCCGGACGCCTGGGAGGAGGGGCCGCCGCCGTGCGGCACGCGCGCGTGCGCGATCCCTCTTCTCCATCCCGACTCACAGCGGAGTGCTTCCTTCCATGAAGGCTTCCCGTATCGCCGCGGCCGGTGCCGCCGCCGGTCTGACCGTCCTCGCCCTGTCCGCCCCCGCCTTCGCGCACGTCACCGTGCAGCCCGAGGGCACGGCCGCCAAGGGCGGCTACGCGGTCGTCGACTTCAAGGTGCCGAACGAGCGCGACGACGCCTCCACCACCAAGCTGGAGGTCACCTTCCCGACCGACCACCCGCTGGCCTCCGTCATGCCGGAGCCGATGCCCGGCTGGAAGATCGAGGTCACCAAGTCCAAGCTGGACAAGCCGCTGGAGATGCACGGCGAGAAGATCACCGAGGCGGTCTCCAAGGTCACCTGGACCGCCGACGGCAAGGGCATCGAGCCGGGCTACTTCGAGAAGTTCCCGCTCTCCGTCGGCCAGCTGCCCGAGGACACCGACCAGCTGGTCTTCAAGGCCCTGCAGACGTACTCCAACAAGGAGGTCGTCCGCTGGATCGAGGTGCCGCAGGAGGGCCAGGAGGAGCCCGACAACCCGGCCCCCGTGCTGGAGCTGTCCGCCGCCTCCGAGGACGGGCACCACGACTCGGCGGCCGGCGACGACGGCGACGACGCCGAGTCCGCCGAGAAGGCCTCCGCCGAGACCGCCGCGGACGACGACTCCGGCTCCTCCGACGGCACGGACACCACCGCCCGCGTCCTGGGCATCGTCGGCATCGTCGTCGGCGCCGCGGGTGTCGCCTACGGCGTGCTCGCCGGGCGTCGGCGCAGCAACGCCTGACGCCGCTTCCTCGCACGGCGCGCGCCGGGTGCTCGCCCCCGTCCACGGGGGCACCCCGGTGCGTGCCGGGCCACCGACATCTGGGACATTTCTCTATGCGCACCAAGACCTTCGCCGCGGCCGCACTGCTCGCCGCCGCCTCCCTGACCCTGACCGCCTGCGGCAGCGGCGACGACAGCAACAAGCCCGTCGCCGTGGTGTCGGAGGAGGCCGGTACCGACAAGGCCGCCACGGTCCTCGACAAGCCCTTCGAGAAGCCGGACCTGATCCTCACCGACACCCACGGCAAGAAGTACGACCTCCGCAAGGAGACCGCGGGCAAGCCGACGCTGATCTACTTCGGCTACACGCACTGCCCCGACGTCTGCCCGCTGACGATGAACAACATCGCCGTCGCCACCAAGCAGCTCCCGAAGGCCGAGCAGGAGGACCTGCGCGTCGTCTTCGTCACCACCGACCCCGAGCGCGACACCCCGGCCGAACTCGGCACCTGGCTCAAGGGCATCGACTCCCGCTTCGTCGGCCTCACCGGCGACTTCGCCACCGTCCAGGCCGGCGCCCGCACCCTCGGCATCTCCATCGACCCGCCGCGCAAGGACAAGAACGGCAAGGTCGTCTCCGAGCACGGCACCCAGGTCATCGCCTTCTCGCCGAAGACGGACGGCGGTTACGTGCTCTACGGCGAGGACGCCACCGTCCAGGACTACACCGAGGACCTGCCCAAGATCGTCAAGGGGGAGACCCCGTGAGGCGGCGGCTCGGCCCGGCGGCCCTCGTCGTGGCCGGGGCCCTGGCCCTGGCGGGCTGCGGCGGCTCGGACTCGGGCGGCGACGGCGGCTCGGGCGGCGAGGCGGAGCTCTCCGTCGGCTCCGCGTACATGCCGCAGCCCGTCTCCGACGAGATGGCGGCCGGCTTCCTCACCGTCACCAACAAGGGCGGCGCCGCCGACGAACTGACCTCGGTCAGCAGCGACATCGCCGGCCGGGTCACCGTGCACGAGACCACCGGCGGAGCCATGCAGGAGGTGGAGAGCCTCAAGATCCCGGCCCACGGGCGCCTGGTGCTCAAGACCGGCGGCGACCACCTGATGTTCGAGCAGCTCAAGCGCAAGCCGAAGGAAGGCCAGACCGTCTCCGTCGAGCTGCGCTTCGCCCACTCCGACCCCGTCGAGGTGGAGATGCCGGTGAAGGCCGCCACCTACACCCCGACGACCGGACACTGACGGAGGGACCCCTGTGACCCAGACCATCGCCCCCCGCGTCCGGACGCTGGTGCTGCTGCTCCTGGCCGCGCTCTGCGCCCTGCTCGCCGGGGCCGGCCCGGTCTCCGCGCACGCCGCGGTGACCGGCAGCGACCCCGCGCAGGGGGCGGTGGTCGACCAGGCCCCGTCCCGGATCTCGCTCACCTTCTCCGAGCAGGTCGCGCTCTCCGGCGACTCGCTGCGCGTGCTCGACCCCGAGGGCAAGCGCGTCGACACGGGCGAGCCGTCCGGCGTCGGCGGCACGACGTACGCCGTGCGCCTGCAGTCGGGCCTGTCCGACGGCACGTACACCGTGGCCTACCAGGTCGTCTCGGCGGACAGCCACCCCGTCGCCGGCGCCTATACCTTCTCCATCGGTGCCCCCTCCAAGACGTCCGTCGCCGTGTCCGGGCAGGGCACGGACGACGGGGTGGTCGGCTGGCTGTACGGCTTCGGGCGGTACGTGTCGTACGCCGGGTTCATCGTGATGGCCGGCGGCGCCGCCTTCGTGCTCGCCTGCTGGCCGCGCGGCTCCGGGGTGCGTCCGGTGCAGCGGTTCGTCGTCTCCGGGTGGCTGGCGCTGACCGCCGCAACCCTCGCCCTGCTCCTGCTGCGCGGCTCCTACACCGGCTCCGGGAAGGTCTCCGACGTCTTCGACCTGTCCCTGCTGGGGCAGGTGCTGCAGACCAAGACCGGTGCGGCCCTGGTCTCCCGGCTGCTGCTGCTCGCCGCCGCGGCGCTGTTCATCGCGGTGCTGTTCGGGGCGTACGACAAGCGTGAGGACGCCCAGGAGAAGCGGGACCTCACCTTCGGACTGGCCATCGGCGGTGGCGTCGTCGCCGCGGGGCTCGCCGCGAGCTGGGCGATGTCCGAACACGCCTCGGTCGGGATCCAGGCGGGCATCTCCATGCCCGTGGACGTCCTCCACCTGCTGGCCGTCGCCGCCTGGCTCGGCGGGCTCGGCGCACTCCTGGTCGCCCTGTACCGGGCGCCGGCCGACGCCCCCGTCGACGCGGCCGCCGTACGCGGCTTCTCCCGGATCGCCTTCGGCAGCGTGCTCGTGCTGATCGCGACCGGCACGTACCAGTCCTGGCGCCAGCTCGGCTCCTGGTCGGCCTTCACCGACACCCGCTACGGCCAGCTCCTCCTGGCGAAGATCGCCCTCGTCATCGTCCTCGTCGGCGTCGCGTGGATCTCGCGCCGGTGGACGGGCCGGCTGGCGGAGTCGGCGCCGGCTGCGGCGGAGCGGGAGAAGGTACGGGCCGGCGCGGGAGCCTCCGGCGAGGCGGCCGCCGGACCCGGTACGGGCACCGAGGCCAGTACCGGTGCCGGGGCCGGTACCGACACCGATACCGGTACCCACGCCGACGCCACCGCGGACACGGACGACGAACCCGCCGCGGAGAAGTCCGCTGCCGAAGAGTCAGCCTCCGAGCCCGCCGATCCCGAGCGCGCCGCCCAGCTCGCCCGGCAGCGGGCGGCCCGGGACGCCGCCCGGCAGAAGCGGCTGCGGGACGCCGACCCCCACCGCTTCGGGCTGCGCCGCTCGGTGCTGGCCGAGGCCGGCGTCGCGGTCGTCCTGCTCGCCGTCACCACCGTGCTGACCCAGACCGAGCCGGGACGTACGGAGCAGGAGGCCAAGGCGGCCACCTCGTCGTCGTCCTCCGCCTCCGCCGACACGGGGACGTCCGGGGCGCTCACCCTGAACATGCCCTTCGACACCGGTGGCCGGAACGGCAAGGGCGTCGTCACCGTCGACCTCGACCCCGCCCGCGTGGGCGGCAACGAGATGCACGTCTACGTGGAGCGGCCCGACGGCAAGGCCTTCGACATCCCCGAGGTCAAGGTCGAGTTCACCCTCAAGGCCAAGGACATCGGGCCCCTGCCCGTCGTCCCCGACCACCTCGCTGTCGGACACTGGTCGGCGAACGGAGTGCAGATCCCCATGGCCGGCGACTGGCAGGTCGACGTGACCGTGCGGACCTCCGAGATCGACGAGGTGACCGTCACCAAGAACGCGCAGATCGGCTGAACGACCATGTCCGACCCGTCCATCCCCCAGGCCCGCACCCGTGAGGCCGCCCCGGAGAACACCGAGGCGGCCGCCGCCCACGGGGGCATCTCCCGGCGGCGGCTGCTGGGCACCGCCGGTGCCACCGGGCTCGTGCTCGGCACGGCGGGCACCGCGGCGGGATACGCCGCCGCCCCCTCCGAGGCCGCCGCTCCGCTCACCTCGCTCGGCACCGACCGGGCGATGTTTCACGGGAAACATCAGCCCGGCATCACCGACGGCCTCCAGGCCCGCGGCCACCTCGTCGCCTTCGACCTGGCGGCGGGCGCCGGCCGCAAGGAGGCCGCCGCCCTGCTCCGCCGCTGGTCGGAGACGGCCCGGCGGCTGATGGCGGGCGAGCCGAGCGCCCACGGCGACACCGACGTGGCCCGCGACGCCGGCCCCTCGTCGCTGACCCTCACCTTCGGCTTCGGGCACAGCTTCTTCGCCCGGACGGGCCTGGAGAAGCAGCGGCCGGTGGCACTGGACCCGCTGCCCGAGTTCTCCTCCGACCGCCTCGACAAGAGCCGCAGCAACGGTGACCTGTGGGTCCAGATCGGCGCGAACGACGCCCTGGTCGCCTTCCACGCCCTGCGCGCCATCCAGAAGGACGCGGGACGGGCCGCCAAGGTGCGGTGGCAGATGAACGGCTTCAACCGCTCGCCCGGCGCCACCGCCCACCCCATGACCGCCCGCAACCTCATGGGCCAGATCGACGGCACCCGGAACCCCAAGCCGGGCGAGCCGGACTTCGACCAGCGGATCTTCGTCCCGGAGAAGGGCGAGCCGGCCTGGATGGCGAACGGCTCCTACGCCGTCGTCCGCCGGATCCGCATGCTCCTCGACGACTGGGAGAAGCTCTCCGTCAAGGCGCAGGAGGACGTCATCGGGCGCCGCAAGGCCGACGGGGCGGCCCTGTCCGGCGGCACCGAGACGACCGCGATGGACCTGGAGAAGACGGACGCCGAGGGCAACCTCGTCGTCCCGATCAACGCCCACGCCCGCATCACCCGGCCGGACCAGAACGGCGGCGCCGCGATGCTCCGCCGTCCCTTCTCCTTCCACGACGGCATCGACCCCGACGGGATGCCCGACGCCGGACTGCTCTTCATCTGCTGGCAGGCCGATCCGCTGCGCGGCTTCGTCCCGGTGCAGCGCAAGCTCGACCGGGGCGACGCCCTGTCCCCGTTCATCCGGCACGAGTCGAGCGGGCTGTTCGCGGTGCCGGGCGGGGCGGCGGAGGGCGAGTACGTGGGGCAGAAGTTGCTGGAGGGGTGAGAGAACGCTCGTGTACGGGCTTGTGGGGGATAGCGCTTCCGCAAGCCCATTAGGGTGAGCTCATGCCAGCGAGCTATGCGTATCTCGGCCCCGAGGGCACCTTCACCGAAGTCGCCCTGCGCACGCTTCCCGAGGCCGCCACCCGGGAGCTCATCCCGTACGTGTCCGTCCAGTCCGCGCTCGACGCGGTACGCGCCGGCGAGGCCGAGGCCGCGTTCGTGCCGATCGAGAACTCGGTCGAGGGCGGCATCACCACCACGCTCGACGAGCTCGTCGCCGGTGCGCCGCTGATGATCTACCGCGAGGTGCTGCTCTCCATCACCTTCGCGCTGCTCGTCAGCCCGGGCACGAAACTGTCGGACATCAAGACCGTCTCCGCGCACCCGGCCGCCCAGCCGCAGGTGCGCAACTGGCTGCGGAAGCACCTGCCGGACGCGCACTGGGAGTCGGCCGCCTCCAACGCGGACGCCGCGCGGCTGGTCCAGGAGGGCCAGTACGACGCCGCCTTCGCGGGTGAGTTCGCCGCCGCGCGCTACGGGCTGGAGGCCCTGGAGACCGGGATCCACGACGCGGAGAACGCCCAGACGCGGTTCGTGCTGGTCGGCCGGCCCGCCCGGCCCGCCGCCCCGACCGGTGCGGACAAGACCTCCGTCGTGCTGTGGCAGCGCGACGACCACCCCGGCGGCCTGCGGGACCTGCTCGGCGAGTTCGCCACCCGGGGCATCAACCTGATGCTGCTCCAGTCCCGCCCGACCGGCGCCGGCATCGGCAACTACTGCTTCTGCATCGACGCCGAGGGCCACATCTCCGACCGCCGGGTGGCCGAGGCCCTGATGGGCCTGAAGCGGATCTGTCTCCAGGTGCGCTACCTGGGCTCGTATCCGCGGGCCGACGTGCAGCCGGCCGAGGTGCGCCCGCCCCGGCTCGGCACGTCGGACGAGGAGTTCGTGGCGGCGGCGGACTGGGTCGCCCGGTGTCAGGACGGCCGCTTCTAGCGGTCGCCTCATGAGGCGATCGAGCGTGGGCGATCGTGGCGGGTCGTGGGCCGGTCGTGGGCGGTCGTACCTGCTGATAGTCGTTATCCACAGAAGTTATCCACAGGTCCGCTTCTCGACCTGGGGACAAGTCGACAACGAACCGTGAGTCAGTCGACAAATCGCCCTACAGGCCCCTGATGTGTCCATCGGCGGGCAGGTCACCCTTCGTCCACCGTTTCCCCCTGCGTCACTCTTTGGGGTGACCCGTTTCCACTCGAAAGTGAGGATAGAGGGGGTTTGTGGTGGGAATTCTCAGGGACGACCCTGCCTTACGGAGTGATCAATTCCGAAGTCCACAGATCTTCCACACAGCCTGTGGATAACTCTTTCGCGGGTGTGGATCCCTGTGGACAACCGAAGCCCAAGTCCCGCTCCCCGCAAGGGATTCGAGTCAAGACGACGCCTGCTGGATGCCTCGTTCCGGGGAGCGGCATCCTCTTCATTGACACGATGCGCAATTCACTCATAACGGCACGTAAGGCACGACAGGAATAGTGAGTCGTGGGCGGTCATCCCACACCGGTAGCCTGGGGCGCGTGATTGACCTTCGCCTGCTCCGTGAGGACCCCGACCGTGTGCGCGCGTCCCAGCGCGCCCGTGGAGAGGACGTCGCGCTCGTCGACTCCCTCCTGTCTGCCGACGAGCGGCGCAGGTCGTCCGGCGTCCGCTTCGACGAGCTGCGCGCCGAGCAGAAGGCGCTCGGCAAGCTGATCCCCAAGGCGTCCGGGGACGAGAAGGCCGAGCTGCTGAAGAAGGCGGGCCAGCTCGCCGCCGACGTCAAGGCCGCCGACGCGGAACGCGACGCGGCGGCCGCCGAGACCCAGCAGCTGCTGGAGAAGCTCGGCAACCTCGTCCACCCGGACGTGCCCGTGGGCGGCGAGGAGGACTTCGTCACGCTGGAGACGCACGGCACGATCCGCGACTTCGCCGCCGAGGGCTTCGAGCCCCGGGACCACCTGGAGCTCGGCCACCTCCTCGGCGCGATCGACGTCGAGCGCGGCGCCAAGGTCTCCGGCTCGCGCTTCTACTTCCTCACCGGGGTGGGCGCCCTGCTGGAGCTCGCCCTGGTGAACGCGGCGATGGCCCAGGCCACGGCGGCCGGCTTCACGCCGATGCTGACCCCGGCCCTGGTCCGCCCCCAGTCCATGGCGGGCACGGGCTTCCTCGGCCAGGCCTCGCAGGACGTCTACCACCTCCAGGACGACGACCTCTACCTGGTCGGCACCTCCGAGGTCGCGCTCGCGGCGTACCACATGGACGAGATCCTCGACGCGGACCGGCTGCCGCTGCGCTACGCGGGCTTCTCGCCCTGCTTCCGCCGGGAGGCCGGCTCGCACGGCAAGGACACCCGGGGCATCTTCCGCGTGCACCAGTTCGACAAGGTCGAGATGTTCTCCTACGTCGCCCCGGAGGACTCGCAGGCCGAGCACCAGCGGCTGCTGGAGTGGGAGAAGCAGTGGCTGACCTCCCTGGAGCTGCCGTTCCGGGTCATCGACGTGGCCTCCGCCGACCTCGGTTCCTCGGCCGCCCGCAAGTTCGACTGCGAGGCGTGGATCCCGACCCAGGGCAAGTACCGCGAGCTGACCTCGACCTCGGACTGCACCGAGTTCCAGTCCCGCCGCCTGTCGATCCGCGTCCGTGAGGGCAAGCAGGTCCGCCCGCTGGCCACGCTCAACGGCACCCTCTGCGCCGTCCCGCGCACCATCGTGGCGATCCTGGAGAACCACCAGCAGCCCGACGGCTCGGTGCGCGTGCCCGAGGTGCTGCGCCCGTACCTGGGCGGCCGGGAGGTCCTGGAGCCGGTGGCCACGTGAGCGACTCGGCCTCCCCGGGCGGCTTCCCGTACAAGCTCGTCGCCACCGACCTCGACGGCACGCTGCTGCGTTCCGACGACTCGGTGTCCGGGCGCACCCGTGACGCGCTCGCCGCCGCCACCGCGGCGGGCGCGGCGCACATCGTCGTCACCGGCCGCGCGGTCCCCTGGACCCGGCACATCCTCGACGACCTCGGCTACGAGGGTCTGGCCGTCTGTGGCCAGGGCGCTCAGGTCTACGACGCCGGCGCCCGCCGCCTGCTGACCTCGGTCACGCTGGACCGGCAGCTCGCCGGAGTGGCCCTGGCCAAGATCGAGGCGGAGGTCGGCCCGCTGTACCTGGCCGCGAGCCGCGACGGCCTGGACGGCGAGGTGCTGGTGGGCCCGGGCTACGCGGCCCACGGCAAGCTGCCCGCGACTCCCTTCACGGACGCGTCGGACCTGTGGACCGCGCCCCTGAACAAGCTGTACATCCAGCACCCGACCCTGTCGGACGACGAGCTGTGCGAGGCGGCCACCCGGACCGCCGGCGGTTTCGTCACCGTCACGATGGCGGGCCCGGGCATCGTCGAACTCCTCCCCCTGGGCCTGTCCAAGGCCACCGGCCTGTCGCTGGCGGCCCGCCGGCTCAAGCTGAAGGCGGCCGACACGATCGCCTTCGGCGACATGCCCAACGACATACCGATGTTCGCCTGGGCCTCCTACGGCGTCGCCATGGCCGACGCCCACGAGGAGCTGAAGGCGGTGGCCGACGAGGTGACGTCCTCCAACGAGGAGGACGGGATCGCGGTCGTACTGGAACGGCTGCTGGGCTGAACCTTCGTGTCGCGCATGCGGCGGAGGATGCACGGATCGAACGTGCGCGGGCCTTCCGGCCCGACCATGGCTTAGCAAGCCAGTGCCTTACCACTCGGCCAATCCTCCGGGTGGGCGGCCCACGCGAGGTGCGACTCGCGTGCTCGAAGCGGCCGCCCCGGGCAGCTCCCCGTGCGGGGCAAGGCTCCACGGAGAGGTGGCGACTACTCCGGAGCCTGCCGCGGGCTGCCCTGAAGGGAGCTGGACGTACTGCCGTGCATGGACATCGTCCCGCTCCTCTCCCAGACGTGGCACCGCCGGACTCCTCGTCCGGCAGGAACACGACTACTCTGCCCGCCGGGCGAAACGGACGCCACCGATTAAATCGGCGGGCGGGGACGGACGGGGCCCGGGGGCCGGCGGCCGGGGGCCGACGGCCGGAGGGCATCCCGTGCGGGAGGCAGACGACCGGCCCGCGGGCGTCAGCGCTTGCGCCACCTGCGCCGCCGGGCCTTGCTGAAGAACCAGCCGGCGGGCGGCTCGTCGGAGCGCCAGGGCTGCGGCTCCGGTTCCTCGCGGCGCCAGCGCGCGGCGAGCATCCGGGCCCGGGCCGACGGCTCGGAGGTCTCGGCGGAGCGTATGAAGTCGTCGTCCAGGACGACCTCGCCCCAGGCGTCGTCCCCGGACCCGGACCCCGACCCGGAGTCCGGCTGTCCGCGGTCGTCGTACTGTGCCCTCTCGCCCGCCATGCGTGTCCCTCCCGGCCGTCCGACTCCCGTGTGCCGCGTGCGGTGTAGCTATGTCCCGTTCGCCCAGTGTGCCCTGACGGGGGTGAAGCCCCCGTCAAGGCCCGGGCACGTCACTCCTCGCCGGCCAGCGTGAGCGAGCGCAGCTTCTGACCGGCGTACCAGGTGGCCAGCACCGTGACGGCGACCAGCAGCACCGTCGCCGTGGTCAGGCCCACGTCCGAGGTCACCAGCTCCCCGCCGGCCACCTTCTGAGCCACCGCCAGCGACCACTGCTGGACACTCAGCGTGCGCGCGCCCGGCACCAGGGAGCCGAACAGGGCCTCCCAGACCAGGGCGTAGACCAGGCCGAACACCACGGCGTGCCGCGAGACCGTGCCGAGCAGCAGGAACAGGGCGGCGTAGGCGATGGACGCGACCAGGGCCGCCACCGTGTAGGCCACGGCGATCTGCTGGCCGTTGCCGTTGAGGATGAAGCCGGCGATCAGCGTCGGCACCGCGGAGAACACCATCGTCACCGCGATCGCGACGATCAGCTTGGTGAAGATGATGGTCGGCCGTTTGATCGGCTTGGACAGCAGGTACACCACCGAGCCGTCGTCGATCTCCGGGCCGATGGCTCCCGTGCCGGCGATGACGCCGATGATCGGCACCATCGTGGCCAGGGCGAGACCGCCCAGCAGGTCGGACGCCGTCTGGTCGTCCGCTCCGGCCAGGCCGCGCACCGCCACGGCGATCACGATCAGCAGCAGCGGCAGCGCGCCGAGGATGAGGGCCCGGCGCCGGCCGAGCAGGGCCCGGTAGGTGAGCCGGGCGACTGTGGGGTCGTACATCAGGGCCTCCTACGCCGCGACCAGGTACGAGAAGACGGACTCGAGGGACTCGTCGGACGGCGAGACCGTGAGCAGCCGGATGCCGTGGTCCCTGGCGACCCTGGGCAGCAGCGCGGTGAAGCGGCCGAAGTCGACGGCCTGGATGCGCAGCGCGCCCTCGGCGTGGTCGACCTCGATGCCGGACGTCGACGGGTCGGCGATCAGCGCGGCCGCGAGGGCGCGGTCGTCGCTGGAACGCACCAGATAGCGGTGCGGCCGGTCGGTCATCAGGCGGCGGATCTTGCGGAAGTCACCGCTGGCCGCGTGCCGCCCGGCGACGACGACCTCGATGTGCCAGGCGAGCTGCTCGACCTCTTCGAGGATGTGGGACGAAAACAGCACCGTGCGGCCTTCGTCGCCCATGCGCCGCAGCAGGTCCATCAGCTGCATGCGCTGGCGCGGGTCCATGCCGTTGAAGGGCTCGTCGAGCAGCAGCAGCGACGGGTCGTGCACGAGCGCGGAGGCCATCTTCACGCGCTGGCGCATGCCCTTGGAGTACGTCTGGATCTTGCGGTCCTGCGCGTACTCCATCTCGACCGTGGCCAGGGCCTTCTGGGCCGCCTTGGCGCCCAGGCCGTGCAGTTCGGCGTTGGCGAGGACGAACTCCTTGCCGGTGAGGAAGTCGTACATCGCCTCCCGTTCGGGGACGACGCCGATGTGCTTGTAGATCTCCTCGTTGCGCCAGACGGGCTGCCCGTCGAGGGTGACCGTGCCGGTGGAGGGGGCCAGGAAGCCGCCCATCATGTTGATGAGGGTGGACTTCCCGGCGCCGTTGGGGCCGAGCAGGCCCGTGACGCCGGGGCCGATGGTCATGGTGATGTCGTTGACGGCGACCACGTTGCCGAACCAGCGGGAGACGTGGTCGATGGAGAGCGTGGTCACAGTCCCACCTTCTTGTAGCGGCGCATCAGGAGGCCGTAGCTCGCCGCGATCAGGCCGAGGGCGACGAGGACGAAGACGACGCCCTCGCCCGTGCTCGGCCCCACCCCGCCGGGGAAGGCCGCGGTCGCGCCCAGGAACGCCGACTGCACACCGTCGACGAGGGTGATCGGCGAGAACAGCCCGATCCACGGCACGGCGTCGCCGCTGCCCTGGGCGTCGGCGATGGCCTGGAGGGTGGAGACCGCGCCGTAGCTGATGGTCAGGACGGCGATCACGGCCGCGATGCCGAAGCCGCGGCGCGGGGTGAAGGAGGCAATGACCAGGCCGATGCCGGCGAAGAGCAGCGAGAGCAGTGCCACGGAGACGAGTCCCTGTGCGAATCCCTTGGTCTGGTCGGCGAAGTCGAGCTTGGCCAGCAGGGCGCCGACGTAGAGCACCAGCAGGGGAGCGGCCGTGAGGACGAACAGCGCCGAGGCCAGCGCCGCGAACTTGGCGCGGACGTAGTCGGCGGTCTCGATCGGCCGCGAGAAGTAGAGGGGCACCGTCTTGAAGCGCAGGTCGCGCGAGACGGACTGGGGCGCCTGCGAGGCGACGTACAGGCTGATGACCGCCTGCATGACGATCGCGTAGCGCGTGTAGTCCAGCGGCAGTTCCTTGGCCTTGGTGGCGACCGCGACGGCCACCATGATGGCCGCGGGCACGCACATCACCACGAACAGCAGCATCGGCAGGACCTTGGACTTCACCGAGCGGCCGAGGCCGTAGGCGCCGCGCAGCGACTGCGAGTACAGGGAGCGGCGGGCGTAGGCGCGGCCCAGGCGCGGCCCGTCGTAGCTGCGGTAGCCGATGTTGTGGATGCGGGTCTGGTCACCCGGTGCCGGGACGGATGTCCCCGTGGAGTGCTCAACCGCCATGGCCGACCGCCTCCTTCCGCTGCTCGTTCCGGTCGCCGGTCGTGAAGACCTCGGAGATGTGGTGCCGGCGCTGCTCCATGCGCACCAGACCCAGGCCGAGGTCGGCGATCACGTCTCTGACCAGGTCGTACGTCTCTTCGCCCTGCGCGGTCAAGTGCAGGATGTGGCCCGCGCCGGGCAGGCCGCTGCCGTCCTCGACGCTCACCCCGCGCGCGTGCAGCGCCTCGCGGACCGCCCGGGTGCCGTCCGGGTGCTCGTCGGTGTCGGTGACCTCGATCGCCAGGGTCGTGGTGATCTGTGTGAAGTCCGTGGTGGAGCTGGAGCGCAGCAGCTTGCCGCCGTCGATGACGACGACGTGGTCGCAGGTGCGCTCCAGTTCGCCCAAAAGGTGCGAGGTGACCAGGACCGAGATGCCGAAGTCGGTGTGGATCCGGCGGATCAGACCGAGCATCTCGTCGCGGCCGACCGGGTCCAGGCCGTTGGTCGGCTCGTCGAGGAAGACCAGCTGCGGGTCGTGGACGAGGGCCTGCGCGAGCTTCACGCGCTGCTTCATGCCGGTCGAGTAGCCGCCGATGGGGCGGTAGCGCTCCTCGTACAGGCCGACATGGCGCAGGGTGTCGGCCGTGCGCTCGCGCGCGGCCGTGGGCGGCAGGCCGGACATGCGCGCCATGTGGACGACGAACTCGGTGGCCGAGACGTCCGGCGGCAGGCAGTCGTGCTCGGGCATGTACCCGACCCGCTCGCGGATGGCGGCGCCCTTCGTGGCGACGTCCAGGCCGAGCACTTCGGCGCGGCCCTCGGTGGCGGGGGACAGACCCAGCAGGATCTTGATCAGTGTGGACTTGCCGGCTCCGTTGGCTCCGACGAGTCCGGTCACACCGGGCCCGACGTCCACGGAGAGCCGGTCAAGCGCGGTCACCCGGGGGAACCGCTTGCTCAGGCTTTCGGTCGCGATCACAGTCACGCTACGACGGTAGGGGCCGGGCGCGTGGCGGTCGTCACTCCGCAGAGCTGTCTTGGGATCAGCCTCGAGTATTACGGGCCCTTAGGGGACCTGGTCCTCCAGGGTTACCACGGCCGGGGAGCGCTATTGACGAACTCTCTAACAACTGCCAGATTCGCCGGATGACGTTGCTCACGGGTGCGCGGGAGCGCAGGGTACGGACCGGCGGAGTCGAGCTGTGCGTGGCCGAGCTGGGTGATGCGGGACGGCCGACGATCGTCCTCGTGCACGGCTACCCCGACAGCAAGGAGGTGTGGTCGGAGGTCGCCGCACGACTCGCCGGGGACTTCCACGTGGTCGCCTACGACGTCCGCGGCCACGGCCGGTCCACGGCCCCGCGGCCCCTGCGCGGCGGATTCACGCTGGAGAAGCTGACGGACGACTTCCTGGCCGTCGCGGACGCGGTCAGCCCGGACCGGCCGGTGCACCTGGTCGGGCACGACTGGGGCTCGGTGCAGGCCTGGGAGTTCACCACCGTCCGGCGCACCGAGGGCCGTATCGCGTCCTTCACGTCGATGTCCGGGCCGTCGCTGGATCACTTCGGCCACTGGATCGGCCGGCGCGTGAAGCGCCCCACTCCGCGCAGGGTCGGCCAGCTCCTCGGGCAGGGCGCCCGCTCCTGGTACGTGTATCTGCTGCACACGCCCGTGCTGCCCGAGCTGGCCTGGCGCGGTCCGCTGGGCAAGCGCTGGCCGAAGGTCCTGGAGCGGGTGGAGAAGGTGCCCCGGGGCGACTACCCCACCTCATCCCTGCCCTCGGACGCCGCCCACGGGGCGTGGCTGTACCGCGACAACGTCCGGCCCCGGATGCGCAACCCGCGCACCGACGCGTACGCGCACGTGCCCGTGCAGGTCATCACGCCCCTGGAGGACCGGTTCCTGTCGGAGCGGCTCGACGAGGAGCTGGAGCAGTGGGTTCCGCGGCTGACTCGCAGGACGATCCAGGCGGGGCACTGGATCCCGCGGACCCGCCCCGACCGGGTGGCCGCGTGGATCGGGGAGTTCGTGACGTCCGTGGAGAGCGGCAGCGCGCCCGAGGCGGCGAGCGGGCCGCACGCCGAGCGGTTCTCCGGTCAGTTGGTGCTGGTCACCGGCGCGGGCAGCGGCATCGGGCGGGCCACGGCGCTGGCCTTCGCCGCGGCCGGCGCACGCGTGGTGGCCGTCGACCGGAACGCCGAGGCGGCGGTCCGCACCGCCGAGGCGTCCCGCCGGGCCGGCGCGCCGGAGGCCTGGGCGGAACCGGCCGACGTCTCCGACGAACAGGCCATGGAGAAGCTCGCCGAGAAGGTCACCGGCGCGTACGGCGTGGTGGACGTCCTGGTCAACAACGCCGGCATCGGGCTGTCCGGCTCCTTCTTCGACACCACGACCCAGGACTGGAAGAAGGTCCTCGACGTCAACCTGTGGGGTGTGATCCACGGCTGCCGGCTCTTCGGCCGGCGGATGGCCGAGCGGGGGCAGGGCGGTCACATCGTCAACGTGGCCTCCGCCGCGGCCTACCAGCCGTCCCGGGCCCTGCCCGCCTACAGCACCTCCAAGGCGGCCGTGCTCATGCTCAGCGAGTGCCTGCGCGCGGAACTCGCCGGGCAGGGCATCGGCGTGACGGCGGTCTGCCCGGGCTTCGTCAACACCGCCATCACGTCGACGGCGCGCTTCGCCGGGGTCGACGGGCCGGAGGAGAAGCGGCTCCAGCAGCGCGCCGCCCGCCTGTACGGGCTGCGCAACTATCCGCCGGAGAAGGTCGCCCGGACCGTGCTGCGGGCGGTCGTGCGCGACGAGCCGGTGGTCGCGGTGACGCCGGAGGCCCGGACCGCCCGGGTGCTCTCGCGGCTCGCGCCGGGGGTGCTGCGGAGGATCGCGCGGGTCAGGCCGCCGGTATGACGGGGTGCCAAGGACCGCTTCCGCGCGGCCAGTTGTCCACAGCGACGACCATTTCCCCTGTGGATAACACCACTTGGTTGTGGATCAAACCCGAAGAGTGAAACTCGATCGCGTGATTCACGTCTCTCCCCCACCCTGGTCGCATGGACAACCTTGATGGGATGGACGAGAGACGCACCGTGAAGGTGTCGAAGTACCTGTCGAAGCATCTGCGTCACCAGCCGGAGCGGATCGGGCTCACCCTCGACGAGGCGGGCTGGGTGGAGATCGACACCCTGATCGCCGCGGCCGCCGCCCACGGTTTCCGGTTCACCCGCGCCGAGCTCGATCACGTGGTCGCCACCAACGACAAGCGGCGCTTCGCCGTCGAGGGCACGCGCATCCGTGCCAGCCAGGGCCACAGCATCGAGGTCGACCTCGGCCTGCCGACGGCGACCCCGCCCGCACACCTCTACCACGGCACGATCGCCCGCCATCTCGACGCGATCCGGTCGGAAGGGCTGCGGCCGATGAACCGGCACGCCGTGCATCTCTCACCCGACCGGGAGACGGCGACCCGTGTCGGCGCCCGCCGCGGCCGCCCGGTCGTCCTGACGGTGGACGCGGGCGCCATGCACCGCGACGGCCACGTCTTCCACGTCAGCGCGAACGGCGTATGGCTGACCCAAGCCGTGCCCTCTCCCTATCTGCGCTTCCCCGGACCCCGCTGACGTGCCGCGTTCCTCCGACCGCCCAGAGTGAGCGTTTCACGTGAAACACGGGGAACCCTCCGGGCTCCCTTAGGCTCGATGGCATGAGTCTGCGTCTGAGCACCGTGATCCTCCCGTACCGCCGCTGGCACGAAGGCGGCCGCGCGGCCTGGACCCGTGCCGAGCAGCTCGGTTTCCACACCGCGTACACCTACGACCACCTCTCCTGGCGCACCTTCCGGGACGGTCCGTGGTTCGGTGCCGTGCCCACCCTCACCGCCGCCGCGACCGTCACCGACCGGCTCCGGCTCGGCACGCTGGTGACCTCGCCGAACTTCCGGCACCCCGTGACCCTCGCCAAGGAACTGATCTCCCTGGACGACATCTCCGGCGGGCGGGTCACGCTGGGCATCGGCGCGGGCGGCTCCGGCTTCGACGCCACCGCGCTCGGCCAGGAACCCTGGACCCCGCGCGAGCGCGCCGACCGCTTCGCCGAGTTCGTCCCGCTCCTCGACCGGCTGCTCAGCGAGGACGCGGTGTCGTACGAGGGTGACTTCTACGCCGCCCACGAGGCACGCAACATCCCCGGCTGTGTGCAGCGCCCCAGGCTGCCGTTCGCGGTGGCGGCGACCGGGCCCCGCGGGATGCGCCTCGCCGCCCGCTACGGACAGGCGTGGGTGACCACCGGCGACCCCAAGCTGTACGAGAACGGCACGGCCGATCAGTCGCTTCAAGCCATGCGCGGACAGGCCGACAGGCTCGCCGACATCTGCGCAGAGACCGGCCGCGACATGAGCGACCTCGACCGGATCCTGCTCACCGGGTTCACCCCGGAGCGCACGGGCCCGCTGCAGTCGCTCGACGCGTTCGTCGACTTCGCCGGTCGCCACGCCGAGCTGGGATTCACGGAGCTCGTGATCCACTGGCCGATCCCCGACTCGGACTTCGCGGCGGACGAGAAGGTCTTCGAGCAGATCGCCATGGAGGCACCGGCTCAGCTGCGCTGAAGCACCCGGGGGTCCGCGCGGGGGGGGGGGGGGGGGGGGCCCGGGCAGGGGCGGGAAGCCATGGTGGGGGAAAGCCATGGTGGAGGCGGAAAGCCCGGGCGGGGGCGGGAAGCCCCGGCGGGGACGTGAAACCCGGTAGGGCGGAAGCCCTGGCCAAGGGCGGGATCCACTCACCTGTGCACGGTGCCGCACGCCCGTGCAGGCATATGCGGGACAATGGCCGGGTGACCTCAGCGACCCGACAGCACGAGACCGCGGCCGAGACCCTCCCCCCGCGGCTGATCGCCACCGACCTCGACGGCACCCTGCTGCGCGACGACAAGTCGGTCTCCCCGCGCACGGTCGCCGCCCTGGCCGCCGCCGAGGAAGCGGGCATCGAGGTCTTCTTCGTCACCGGCCGGCCGGCCCGCTGGATGGACGTCGTCAGCGACCATGTGCACGGCCACGGCCTGGCCATCTGCGGCAACGGCGCCGCCGTCGTCGACCTGCACGGCGGCCCCGGGGCCCACCGGTTCGTGAAGGTGCGCGAGCTGGCCCGCGAGAACGCCCTCGACGCCGTGCGGCTGTTGCGCGAGGCGGCGCCGGGCACGGTGTACGCGGTGGAGCAGACGTACGGCTTCTACCAGGAACCGGCGTACCCGAAGCTGCACATGGAGATACCCGACAGCCTCGCCCCGGCCGAGGAACTGCTCTCGGCAGGGCACCGGGCGGCCGGCGAGCCGGTGCTGAAGATCCTCGCCTACCATCCCGAGCTGGACCCCGACGCCTTCCTCACCCTGGCCCGGCTCGCCATCGGGGACCGCGCCAACGTGACCCGTTCCAGCCCCAGCGCCCTGCTGGAGATCAGCGGCCCCGACGTCTCCAAGGCGAGCACCCTCGCCCTGTGCTGCGCCGAGCGCGGCATCTCGCACGAAGAGGTCGTCGCCTTCGGCGACATGCCCAACGACGTCGAGATGCTCACCTGGGCGGGCCGGTCGTTCGCGATGGGCAACGCCCACCCGGACGTCATCGCCGCGGCCTCGGGGCGCACCGTCGCCAACAACGACGACGGAGTCGCCGTCGTGATCGAGCGGCTGGTGGCCGAGCGGCTCCGGCCGCGGGGCTGACCGGTCAGAGCGACACACCACGGGCCGCGAGCCAGGACACCGGGTTCACCGCCGAGCCCGACTCGGGCGTGACCCGCGTCTCGAAGTGCAGGTGCGGCCCGGTGGAATTGCCCGTGGTGCCCGACTGGCCGATCCACTGCCCCGGAACGACCTGCTCGCCCTGGTCGACCGCCACGGACGCGAGGTGGGCGTACTGCGTGTAGTAGCCGCCCGCGTGCCGCAGCACGATCTCGATGCCGAAGGGTCCGCCGCAGGAGACCCTCACCACTCGTCCCGCCCCCACGGCCCGCACCGGCGTGCCGATCGGCACCGCGAAATCCTGCCCGGTGTGCCGGTGCGCCCACCGGGCACCGCCGCTGCCGTAGGACGCGGACAGCTCGTACGTCTCCACGGGAGCCACCCACGCGCTCGTGAACGCCGTCTGCGGCTGGTCGAGCCGGACCGCCCCCCGGCACGCCCCCGCCGCCACCGCGGCGTCCGCCTGCCCCTGGAGCTCTTCGCGGGCCGACTCCAGCTTCTCCTCGATGTCCGCCTTCAGCGCGGCCAGTTCGGTGTTCCGCTTCTCCAGCACCTGCCACTCGGCCGCGGCCTTCGCCTCGTCCGCGGCGAGCCGTGCCTCGGCCCGGCGGTTCCTGGAGATGGCGTTGTTCACGGCGAGATCGGCCTGGGCGAAGGCATGGTGACCGCGCATCAGGCCCTCGGGACTGTCGGCCAGCATCATCTGGGCGGCGACCGGCAGACCACCGCTGGTGCGGTACTGGGCGCGGGCGATGCGGCCCAGGTCCTCGTGCAGGGCCGCGATGTGCCGCCGCTGGGTGTCGAGGAGTTCCTCCGCCCGCCGGGCCTTGGCCCGTTGCTCGTCGGCCTCGGCGCGGCCCGCCTCGTACTGCTGCGTCGCCACCGCGGCCTCCTCGTAGAGCCGCACCACCTCGGCGCTCAGGCCCGTCGCCAGGCCGCCGCCGTGTGTATGGGTCTCGGGGCCGCCGGCGGGGTCGGCGGGTTCCTCGTCCGCGGTCATGGGCCGGGCCCCGAGGACCGCCAGCACGCACAGCAGAACGGGAACGACCACGCGATGGCGGCGAAGTGAGCGCATGTCAGCGATCGTCGCCCAGGGCCGGGGCCCGGTCGCGTTCATCTCGTACGGCCGGGGGACCGGCTGAGCCGAACGGCCCAGCCCAGCGCCCCACCGAGCCCGCCCGGGGCCCGACGACGAGCGACTCCGCCCCCACCGAGCCCAGCCGCAGCACGGCGTCGAACCACCCCGCCCCCCACCGAGCCCGTCCAAGGCACTGCGGCGAGCGACTCCGCCCCCGGACCCGTCTAGGGGACCGCGGCGAGCGACTCCGAGGCCGCCTCGCGCTCCGCCATCGTCCGCAACGGTCCGTCCACCGCCACCAGCTCCTCGTACCGCCCGCGCTGCACCACCCGTCCCCCGTCCAGCACGAGCACCTCGTCCACCGCCTCCAGACCCGCCAGCCGGTGGGTGATGAGCAACGTGGTACGGCCCTCGGTCGCGGCCAGCAGGTCGGCGGTCAGCGCGTCGGCCGTCGGCAGGTCGAGGTGCTCGGCCGGCTCGTCGAGGACCAGGACGGGGAAGTCGGCGAGCAGCGCCCGGGCCAGGGCGAGGCGCTGCCGCTGCCCTCCGGACAGCCGCGCTCCGTGCTCGCCGACGAGGGTGTCGAGCCCTTCGGGCAGGCTGTCGGCCCAGTCCAGCAGCCGGGCCCGGCCGAGCGCGGCCCGCAAATCGTCCTCACCGGCGTCCTTCCTCGCCAGCAGGAGGTTCTCGCGCAGCGAGCTGTCGAAGAGGTGCGCGTCCTGCGCGCACAGCCCGACGAAGGCGCGGACGTCGTCGCCGGGCAGCGCGTGGGCGTCCACACCCGCGAGCGTGTACGTGCCCGTGTGCGCGTCGAGGAACCGCAGCAGCACCTGAGCCAGCGTCGTCTTGCCGGAGCCGGAAGGCCCGACCACGGCGATCCGGCGTCCCTCGCCGAGGGTGAGGTCGAGCCCGGCGAGCGCGTCCCGGTCCTGCCCCGCGTGTCGCGCGGCCAGCCCCTTGACGACCACCGGGAAGGGCGACACGGGCGCCTGCCGGGGCCGCTCGGGCTCCGCCACCGGCTCCGGCGCGTCCAGCACCTCGAAGACCCGCTCGGCACTGCGGCGCACCCGCTGCCGGTACTGCACGGCGAGCGGCAGTCCCAGCACGGCTTCGAACGCGGCCAGCGGGGTCAGGACGACGACGGCCAGGGCGACGCCGTCCAGCCGCCCGGCCGCGACGGCCTGTACCCCGGCCAGGGCTGCGGCCGTGACGGTGAGGCCTGAGATCAACGCGGTGAGCCCGTCGCCGAGTGCCGTGGCCGTGGCGGCGCGCGAGGCGATCCGGGTGAGCACCCCGTCGGCGTCACGGGCCTCGGCGGTCCGCGCGGGCAGGGCACCGGCGACGGTCAGCTCCGCGGTGCCGGTGAGCAGATCGGTCACCCGGGTCGCCAGCACCCCGCGGGCCGGGGCCAGCCGGTGCTCGGCCCGCCGGGCGACCGCCGCCGTGAGCAGCGGCACTCCGGCACCCGCGGCCAGCAGCCCGGCTGCGAGCAGCGCCCCGGCCTCGGGCAGCAGCCACGCCGTGAAACCGACCGACGCGACCGACACGAACACGGCCGCCCCGGCCGGCAGCAGCCACCGCAGCCAGTAGTCCTGCAGCGCGTCCACGTCCGCCACGAGCCGCGAGAGCAGATCGCCCCGGCGGGTCCGGCGCAGCCCCGCGGGCGCGAGCCGCTCCAGCCTGCGGAACACCGCGACCCTGGTGTCCGCCAGCATCCGCAGCACGGCGTCGTGCGACACCAGCCGCTCGGCGTACCGGAACACGGCCCGCCCGATGCCGAAGGCGCGCGTCGCCGTCACGGCCATCATCAGGTACAGCACGGGCGGCTGCTGCGAGGCCCGGGAGATCAGCCATCCGGACGTCGCCATCAGCCCCACGGCACTGCCGAGCGCGAGACTCCCGAGCAGCAGCGCGAGTCCGAGCCGCCCGCGCCGGGCGCCGGACAGGGCGCGGACGCGTGCGAGGACCCTGCCCGAGGTGGGCGCCTCGGTGGACGCCGCCGAGGTGGCCGGCAGGGACGGACCGCGCTCGGCGGACCGGGCCGTGCGGGTCGGGGCGGCCACGGCGGACACCCCGGACGGCTCCGGCTCCGCCAGCCGCACCACCCGGTCCGCCACCTGAAGCAGCGCCGGCCGGTGCACCACCAGCAGCACGGTCCGCCCGGCCGCCAGGCGCCGCACCGCCGCCACGACCTCGGCCTCGGTGGCCCCGTCCAGGGCCGCCGTCGGCTCGTCGAGCAGCAGCACGGGCCGGTCGGCGAGGAACGCCCGGGCCAGCGCGAGCCGCTGCCGCTGCCCGGCGGACAGTCCCGTCCCGTCTTCGCCGAGCACGGTCGCGGCACCCTCGGGCAGCGCGTCCACGAACTCCAGTGCCCCGGCGTCCCGCAGCGCCCGCCGCACGGCCTCGTCGTCCGCGTCGGGCCGCGCCAGCCGTACGTTCTCGGCGACGGTCCCGGCGTACAGGTGCGGCCGCTGCGGGACCCAGGCGATCCGGGACCGCCACTGTTCCAGGTCTGCCTCGGCGAGATCGACTCCCCCGGCCACGACCCGTCCCTCGGCCGGGGTGACGAACCCGAGCAGGACGCCGAGCAGCGTCGACTTGCCGGCGCCGCTCGGGCCGACCAGGGCGACCGTCTCCCCGGGATCGACCCGGAAGGTCACCCCGGAGACGACGTCACCCGACCGCCCCGGATACCGGACGGTCACACCCTCGAAGGCCAGCGCGCCCTCGGGCACGGCCCGGGAACCGGTCGCCGGCACCGGCGTCTCCAGGACCTCGAAGATCTCCTCGGCCGCGGCGAGCCCCTCCGCCGCCGCGTGGTACTGCGCCCCGACCTGCCGCAACGGCAGATACGCCTCCGGGGCCAGGATCAGGATGACCAGGCCGATGTACAGGTCCATCTCGCCGTGCACCAGCCGCATGCCGATCGTCACGGCGACCAGGGCCACCGAGATCGTCGCGAGCAGCTCCAGCGCGAACGAGGAGATGAAGGCGATCCGCAGCGTCCGCATGGTCGCCCGCCGGTACTCGCCGGTGATCTGCCGGATGGACTCGGCCTGCGCCTTGGCGCGCCCGAAGACCTTCAGCGTCGGCAGTCCGGCGACGACGTCCAGGAAGTGGCCGGAGAGCCGCGACAGCAGCCGCCACTGACGGTCCATCCGTGACTGGGTGGCCCAGCCGATGAGCATCATGAAGACCGGGATGAGCGGCAGGGTGCCCACGATGATGGCCGCCGAGACCCAGTCCTCGGTGACGATTCGCGCCAGCACCGCCACCGGCACGACCACGGCCAGACCCAGCTGGGGCAGGTACCGCGAGAAGTAGTCGTCCAGGGCGTCGACCCCTCGGGTGGCCAGGGCCACCAGCGATCCGGTCCGCTGTCCGCTCAGCCAGCCCGGTCCCAGCCGGGTGGCCCGCTCCAGCAGCCGTCCCCGCAGCTCCGACTTCACCGCCGCGCTCGCCCGGTGGGCGGCGAGCTCGGTGAGCCAGCCGACCAGCGCCCGCCCGACCGCGACGGCGACCAGGAGCAGCAGGGGAGTGCCCAGCGCGGACACCGCCAGGCCGTGCTGGAAGGCGCCGACCACGACCTCGGCGATGAGCATCGCCTGCGCGATGACCAGCCCTGCCCCGAGCGCTCCCAGGGCGACGACCGCCGCCAGGAAACCCCGGGTGGCACGGGCGTGGCGGAGCAGGCGCGGATCGATTGGTTTCACGTGAAACACACCTCAGTGCACGGGATCGGCGATGTGCTGCGTACCGATCCGCTTACGGAAGACCCAGTAGGTCCAGCCCTGGTAGACCATCACCACCGGCGTCGCGACCCCCGCGCACCACGTCATGATCTTCAGCGTGTACGGGCTGGACGAGGCGTTGGTGACCGTCAGGCTCCAGTCCGGGTTCAGCGTCGACGGCATGACGTTCGGGAACAGCGTCAGGAACAGCACCGCCACCGTGGCCACGATGGTCAGGCCGGACAGGACGAACGCCCAGCCCTCGCGCCCGGCCCGGGCCGCGGCCAGCGCCAGGACCAGCGACGCCACGGCCACGACCACGGCGACGAGCGACGCCCCGTCACCCCGCTCGGACTGCGTCCACAGCAGGAAGGCGAGGGCCAGCAGGGCGGTCACGGCGCCGACGCGCAGCGCCAGCTTCCGCGCCCGCTCCCGGATCTCGCCGACGGTCTTGAGGCCGACGAACACCGTCCCGTGGAAGGTGAACAGCGTCAGCGTCACCAGACCACCGAGCAGGGCGTACGGGTTGAGCAGGTCCAGGACGCCACCGGCGTAGTTGAAGTCCCGGTCGATCTTCACGCCGCGCACGATGTTGCCGAAGGCCACACCCCACAGGAAGGCCGGCAGCAACGAGGTCCAGAAGATCGCCGTCTCCCAGTTGCGCTGCCAGTTCTCCTCGGGCCGCTTGACGCGGTACTCGAAGGCCACGCCCCGGACGATGAGGCAGACCAGGATGAGCAGCAGGGGCAGGTAGAAGCCGGAGAACAGCGTGGCGTACCACTCGGGGAAGGCGGCGAAGGTCGCGCCGCCCGCCGTGAGCAGCCACACCTCGTTGCCGTCCCAGACGGGCCCGATCGTGTTGATCAGCACCCGCTTCTCGGGCCGGTCGCGGGCGAGCAGCTTGGTGAGCACCCCGACCCCGAAGTCGAAGCCCTCCAGGAAGAAGTAGCCGGTCCACAGGACGGCGATCAGGACGAACCAGACGTCGTGCAGTTCCATGACGATGCAGCTCCCTCGGCCTAGTAGGAGAAGGCCATCGGCTTGTCGGCGTCACGGAGGTCGCCGCCGATCTTCTTGGGCGGGTTGAGGTCGGAGTCGGTCAGCTCGGGCGGGCCCGCCTTGACGTACTTGACCAGCAGCTTGACCTCGATGACGGCGAGGATCGCGTACAGCACGGTGAAGACGATCATCGAGGTGAGGACCTCGGCCTGGGAGACGCCGGGGGAGACCGCGTCCCGCGTCTGGAACAGGCCGTAGACGACCCACGGCTGGCGGCCCATCTCGGTGAAGATCCAGCCCCAGGAGTTGGCGATCAGCGGGAAGGCCATCGTCCAGACCGCCACCAGCCAGTACAGGCGGGTGAGCCGCGGCCGCAGCGGCTTGCGGAACAGGACCAGATGCGGCACCTCGTCGTCCCCGGTCCGGAACGCCGCCGGCAGCAGGAACTTCTTCCGGGTGAGCCACAGCCCCAGCAGGCCGATCGAGAACGACGCCATGCCGAAGCCGATCATCCAGCGGAAGCCCCAGTAGGCGACGGGGACGATGGGCTTGTAGTCGCCGGGGCCGAACTTCTCCTGGAGCGCCTTGTTGGTGTCGTTGATGCCCGGCACGTACGACTCGAAGTCGCTGTGGGCGAGGAAGGAGAGCAGGCCGGGTATCTCCAGGGCGACCTTGTTGTGCCCCTTGTCGACGTCCCCGTACGCGAACACGGAGAAGGGCGCCGGCTTCTCGCCGTCCCACAGCGCCTCGGCAGCGGCCATCTTCATCGGCTGCTGCTCATACATGACCTTGCCCAGGGTGTCGCCGCTGACCGCGGTGAGCAGGCCGCCGACGGCGACGGTGACCAGGCCGAGCCGGAGCGAGGTGCGCATCACCGGGATGTGCTTCTTGCGCAGCAGGTGGAAGGCGGCGATGCCCACCATGAAGGCGCCGCCCGTCAGGAACGCCGCGGAGAAGCTGTGGAAGACCTGGTTGAGGGTGGTGTTCTGGGTCAGCACCAGCCAGAAGTCGGTGAGCTCGGCCCGGCCCTTCTCGCCGTTGATCCGGTAGCCGACCGGGTGCTGCATCCACGAGTTCGCGGCGAGGATGAAGTACGCCGACAGCAACGTGCCGATCGAGACCATCCAGATGCAGGCCAGGTGGATCTTCTTGGGCAGCTTGTCCCAGCCGAAGATCCACAGGCCGATGAAGGTGGACTCGAAGAAGAAGGCGATCAGGGCCTCGAAGGCGAGCGGCGCACCGAAGACGTCACCGACGAACCGTGAGTAGTCCGACCAGTTCATCCCGAACTGGAACTCCTGCACGATGCCGGTGACCACACCCATGGCGATGTTGATCAGGAAAAGCTTGCCCCAGAACTTGGTGGCCCGGAGGTACTTCTCCTTCTCCGTCCGCACCCAGGCGGTCTGCAGCCCGGCCGTCAGTGCGGCCAGCGAGATCGTCAGGGGGACGAACAGGAAGTGATAGACGGTGGTGATGCCGAACTGCCATCGCGCCAGGGTCTCCGGCGCCAAAGCCAGGTCCACGTCGCCGCTCCTTACCTACGCTTGTGAAAGCGTTCACATTCACAAGCCATTATGCAGCACGCACTTTCGACCGATGGAGGGGGCCCCGTGTGACGCTCATCAACCCCCGGCGCCCGGGAGCGAGGGCACCGGTTTCACGTGAAACAGAGGCCCGATCACGTGAAGCACAGGCCGATACGCAGCGAGCCGGCCGGCGCCCAGCGCCGACCGGCTCTCCTCACGTCCCGCGCCCAGCCGCTAGAGCTCCTTGCGGAACCCTTCGGCCACCTTCAGGAAGATGTCGTTGGCCTCGGCCTCCCCGACCGTCACCCGCACACCCTCGCCCGGGAACGGCCGGACCACCACGCCGGCCTGCTCACACGCCCCCGCGAAGGCCGCCGTGCGCTCCCCCAGCCGCAGCCACACGAAGTTGGCCTGGGTCTCCGGCACCGTCCAGCCCTGGGCGCGCAGTCCGTCGACCACGCGTGTGCGCTCGCACACCAGCGAGCCGACCCGGCCCAGCAGCTCGTCCTCGGCCCGCAGCGAGGCGATCGCCGCCTCCTGGGCCAGCTGCGTCACACCGAACGGCACCGCCGTCTTGCGCAGCGCCGCCGCCACCGGCTCATGGGCGATGGCGAAACCGACCCGCAGCCCGGCCAGGCCGTACGCCTTGGAGAAGGTCCGCAGGACGCACACGTTGGGCCGCGACCGGTACAGCTCGACACCGTCCGGCACCTCGGGGTCGCGGATGAACTCGCGGTAGGCCTCGTCGAGCACCACCAGGACGTCCCCGGGGACCCGGTCGAGGAAGCGCTCCAGCTCGGCCCGCCGTACGACCGTGCCGGTCGGGTTGTTGGGGTTGCAGACGAAGATCAGCCGGGTCCGGTCGGTGATCGCGTCGGCCATCGCGTCCAGGTCGTGCACATCACCGGGGGTCAGCGGCACCTGCACCGAGGTCGCCCCGCTGATCTGCGTGATGATCGGGTACGCCTCGAAGGAGCGCCAGGCGTAGATCACCTCGTCACCCGGGCCGGACGTGGCCTGGATGAGCTGCTGGGCGACGCCGACCGACCCGGTGCCGGTGGCCAGGTGGGTCAGGGGCACGGCGAAGCGCTCGGACAGCTCGTTCATCAGCCCGGTGCAGGCCATGTCCGGGTAGCGGTTGAAGGAGCAGGCCGCCGCCGTCACGGTCTCCATCACGCCGGGCAGCGGCGGGTAGGGGTTCTCGTTGGAGGACAGCTTGTAGGCCACCGCTCCGTCGGCCGCGGCCGGCTTGCCCGGCTTGTAGGTGGGGATTCCCTCCAGCTCGGCGCGCAGCTTCGGGCTCGTCTCGCTCACCGCAGTCCTCCTCGCGAAGACCGGCGGCCCCTGACCGCCGCCGACATCCAATGCTCCTCACCTTATGAGGATTCGGCGCCGCTGCGTATAGCCGCGACGATCCGGCGAGGGCCGGCCTCCCTCGTCCCACCGGCATCAGGGGCATCACCGTACGAAGGCGTACGAATTCAGGGGCGCGCCGCACATATATCTACGCGCCGGTGGTGCACGCCGTGGCGCGCATCCCCCGTGCAGGTGAGTTGAGACCTCTTCGCAACCTCGGCCCCTTGGCAGGCCCGCGCGCGCCGACACGTCACGTACTGGATTGAGAGCGCTCAACACCCTTACTTTCCACGGCAATTGAGCCTTAATGATCATGCAGAAACGTGCCTGTCAACGCGTGCATATGCGTCCGCACTACCCCACCGCATGAGCCCTACTATCGGCTCGCCATGACAGCAGCAGGGAAGCACCAGGTGAGCCGCGCGGAAACCTCACGGCGAGGCAGCCGGCCGGGTCGGGCGGGTATCAGAGACGTGGCCGCCGCCGCCGGAGTCTCCATCACGACCGTCTCCGACGCCCTCAACGGCAAGGGCCGGCTCCCGGACGCCACCCGGCGTCATGTCCGCGAGGTCGCCGACCGGCTCGGCTATCGGCCCTCGGCCGCCGCCCGGACGCTCCGTACCGGCAAGTCGGGCCTCATCGGCCTGACCGTGACCACCTACGGGGATGAACCTTTCACCTTCACGGAGTTCGCGTACTTCGCCGAGATGGCGCGCGCCGCCACCTCCGCCGCGCTCGCCCGCGGATACGCCCTCGTCATCCTCCCCGCGACCTCCCGCCACGACGTGTGGTCGAACGTCGCCCTGGACGGCACGGTCGTCATCGACCCCTCCGACCAGGACCCGGTCGTCAGCGAACTCGCCCGCCAGGGCCTGCCCGTCGTCTCCGACGGCCGCCCGGCCGGCGCGCTGCCGGTCACGGCCTGGGTGGACAACGACCACGAGGCCGCCGTCCTCGGCATCCTCGACCACCTGGCCGACGCCGGCGCCCGTCGCATCGGCCTCCTGACCGGCACGACCACGGACACGTACACCCACCTGTCGACCACGGCGTACCTGCGCTGGTGCGAGCGCGTCGGCCAGGACCCGGTGTACGAGGCCTACCCGGCGCACGATCCCTGCGCGGGCGCCGTCGCCGCTGACCGGCTGCTCGCCCGGCCCGACCGCCCCGACGCGGTCTACGGCCTGTTCGACCCGAACGGCACCGACCTGCTCGCCGCCGCCCGCCGCTACGGCCTGCGCGTCCCCGAAGACCTGCTGCTGGTCTGCTGCAGCGAGTCCACCGTGTACGCCAACACCGAGCCGCCGATCACCACGCTCTCCCTGAAACCGCGCCGCATCGGCACGGCGGTGGTCCAGCTGCTGATCGACGCCATCGAGGGCGTGGAATCCGACCACCCGGTCGAGCAGGTGATACCGACGGAGCTGATCGTGCGCACCTCGTCCCAGCGACGCCCCCCGCGCACGACCGTCAGCCCGCCGCGTTCACCCGAGGAGACGTAGGCCCCTCCAGGGGCCCGGGGGGAAGGTCGCTCTCCTGGGGAGAAACGGGGCCGGTCCCCCGGAGAGACGGCATCGTTCTCGCGAAGAGAAGAAGAGCGAGGACGGTCACACGGTGGTCGAAGCCCGGCGCAATCGGGGCGAAAGCCGCGGTGAACCGGAGTCTTGCTCTGATTCACCACCCCTGGGTCATCACATGGCGCGATCCGCATTCCTATGATGGGCCCACGACACCGGCGGACCGCTACGACCAGGCAGTCCGATGCGGTGCAGATGCGGCGCGATGGTGGAGGGGTCGATGACTCAGGGGGCCGGTCAGGGACCCGAGGTGGAGCGGACGGCGACGTTGCGCGACTTCCGGGTGCCCGCGTACGTCCACGAGACCGGTCCGTACGTCCACAGCGTCCACCCCGGCGACGTCGCGCCGCCGGCCGAGGAGACCTATCCCGAGGGATACACGCCGACCCAGCGTGACCTCCCCGTCGTCAACCGGGGCGACACTGTCCAGGTGACCGTCGATCCCGAGACCGCCGCCGCGCCCGCCACCACCGGGCAGGGCCCGCTGTACGTGGTGGGTGACGTCCACGGCTACCTCGACCAGCTGGTGGCCGCCCTCCAGGAGAAGGGCCTGCTGGACGCCGCCGGGAACTGGTGCGCGGGCACCGCCCGGCTGTGGTTCCTCGGCGACTTCACCGACCGCGGGCCGGACGGCATCGGCGTCATCGACCTGGTGATGCGGCTGTCCGCCGAGGCCGCGGCGGCCGGCGGCTACTGCAAGGCGCTCATGGGCAACCACGAGCTCCTGCTGCTCGGCGCGAAGCGGTTCGGCGACACGCCCGTCAACTCCGGGGCGGGCACCGCCACCTTCCAGGCGGCCTGGCTGCTCAACGGCGGCCAGAAGACCGACATGGACCGGCTCCAGGACCACCACCTGCAGTGGATGGCCCGGCTGGACGCCGTCGAGGAGGTCGACGGCCACCTGCTCGTGCACTCCGACACCACCGCCTACCTCGACTACGGCCGCTCCATCGAAGAGGTCAACGACACCGTCCGCGAGACGCTCACGCGCAACGACGCGGACGAGGTCTGGGACCTGTTCCGCAAGTTCACCAAGCGGTTCTCCTTCCGCGACGAGGGCGGCGCGGACGCCGTTCGCTCCCTGCTCGATACGTACGGGGGCACCCGCATCGTTCACGGCCACAGCCCGATTCCGTATCTGCTGGGCGAGGTCGGCTCCGAGGAGGACGAGGAGCGCACCGACCCCGTCGTCGAGGGACCGCACATCTACGCCGACGGACTGGCCATCGCGATGGACGGCGGCGTGACCATGGCCGGGAAACTGCTGGTCCAGCAACTGCCGCTGGCCCCCTGAGCGTTCACCCGGCAGGCTGGTCCCGCCACAGGACCGGACCGGTGAAGGGCCAATTTCGGTAAACCCCCTGTCACCCCCCACCGTCACCGCTCTACCATCGGCTTATCCGTAGCAGGCTCCCCTCCGTTTCTGCCCGACGGCTCGTCAGCATGCCGAGCCACAAGCCCTACGGAGCATCGGGGGATGCACATGAACAGCGTTCCGCAGCACCTGCTGAGCGAGGACCGCCAGGAATACGAGCGGATCCTCGATGAGGCGCTGCGCTCCGCACCACACCGCCCGGAGCTGGCCGCGGTCGGACAGCGGCTCAACTCCGAACAGCTGCGCACCATGGCGCTGAACGCCACCGCGCTCATCACGGCCGCCGCGTCGGCCGAGTACCAGCACTACGTCAAGGTCCGCGACGAGCTCCGCCAGCCGGCGTCGCCGAATGCGCCGTCCGCGCGCGAGTCCGGCTCCGCCGAGCCGGGCGCGGGCGGTTCCGGGTTCGCCGCCACCATGGGGGAGGTGGCCGCCGAGACCGCCGGCGCGGGCGCCGTCGCCGTCGTCGCCGTCCTCGCGCCCGTCCTGGCCGGAACCGCCGCGGCGATCTTCCTGCTCGTCGGCTACATCCTGCAGATGCTCGACCCGGAGCAGGGCTTCGCCCGGACCATGCTCACCACGGGCTGGGTCTTCGGCGCCGTGACCGCGGTGGCGATCCTCGTCGCCGCCGTGGGACTCCTGCTCACCGCCCTGCGCAACAAGCCGACGGCCGAAGGCGGGCCCTACGGCGAACGGCAGCGGGAGGTGGAACAAGCCAGAGAGGACTGGCGCCAGGCCCTGCTGGAGCGCGGCATCCTGCCCTTCCTGCGGGAGGCACTCGCCGACCCGGGCGCGGCCGCCGCGCTGCATCCCACGTCCACCCCGGCCCCGGTCAGCCGCATGCCGCACCTCGGCTACGACCGCCCGGGTTTCTCCAGCCCGGACGACGGCAGCCGCGGCTCACGGCCGAGCTTCAGCAGCCCGGACTACACCAGCCCGGACTTCGGAGGACCGGAGCACCAGCCGGAGTGACGGCGCCGCCGGCACTCGGGCCCGGCACGGGACGGCTTGGCCCGGACGGCTTGGCACCGGACGGCTTGGCACGGGGCACTTGGAACAGCACGGCGAACACCATGCCGAGGGCGGCGCCCACGACTCCGGCGACCACATCGATCCCCTTCCTGCCTGTGGCCTGGGGTCTTGGGCCCGGTGGGCGCCGCCGTGCTGTTCCGTGACGCGGTCGTGAGGCCGGGTCAGTCCGCTATCGGCAGGTACACGCGGTTGCCGCTCGCCGCGAACTCCTTCGACTTCTGGGCCATGCCCGCCTCGATCTCGGTCCGGCTGCCGCCGTGCTCACGGCGGATGTCCTGCGAGATCTTCATGCTGCAGAACTTCGGGCCGCACATCGAGCAGAAATGGGCCGTCTTGGCGGGTTCCGCCGGCAGGGTCTCGTCGTGGAACTCCCGTGCCGTGTCCGGGTCGAGGGCCAGATTGAACTGGTCCTCCCACCGGAACTCGAAGCGGGCGTCGGACAGGGCGTCGTCCCACTCCTGCGCGCCCGGGTGCCCCTTGGCCAGATCGGCCGCGTGAGCTGCGATCTTGTAGGTGATGACGCCGGTCTTGACGTCGTCACGGTTGGGCAGACCCAGGTGTTCCTTGGGCGTGACATAGCAGAGCATCGCCGTGCCCCACCAGGCGATCATCGCGGCACCGATGCCGGAGGTGATGTGGTCGTACGCGGGCGCTACGTCCGTGGTCAGCGGGCCGAGCGTATAGAACGGAGCTTCATCGCAGATCTCCTGCTGAAGGTCGATGTTCTCCTTGATCTTGTGCATCGGGACGTGGCCCGGGCCCTCGATCATGGTCTGTACGTGGAAACGCTTCGCGATCCGGTTGAGTTCCCCGAGCGTCCGCAACTCCGCGAACTGCGCCTCGTCGTTGGCGTCGGCGATGGAACCGGGCCTGAGGCCGTCCCCGAGGGAGTACGTGACGTCGTACGCGGCGAGGATCTCGCAGAGCTCCTCGAAGTTCTCGTAGAGGAACGATTCCTTGTGGTGGGCGAGGCACCAGGCGGCCATGATCGAACCGCCGCGCGAGACGATGCCGGTCTTGCGGTTGGCGGTCAGCGGCACGTACGCCAGACGGACGCCCGCGTGGACCGTCATGTAGTCCACGCCCTGCTCGGCCTGTTCGATGACCGTGTCCTTGTAGATCTCCCAGGTCAGCTCCTCGGCCCGGCCGTCGACCTTCTCCAGGGCCTGGTAGAGCGGCACGGTGCCGATGGGGACGGGGGAGTTGCGCAGCACCCACTCGCGTGTGGTGTGGATGTTGCGGCCGGTGGAGAGGTCCATGACGGTGTCGGCGCCCCAGCGGGTCGCCCAGGTCATCTTCTCGACCTCCTCCTCGATCGAGGACGTCACGGCCGAGTTGCCGATGTTGGCGTTGACCTTCACCAGGAACCGCTTGCCGATGATCATCGGCTCGATCTCCGGGTGGTTGACATTGGCCGGGAGCACCGCCCGGCCGGCCGCGATCTCGTCGCGCACGACTTCCGGGGAGACGTTCTCCCGGATGGCCACGTACTCCATCTCGGGTGTGATCTCGCCGCGGCGGGCGTACGCGAGCTGCGTGACGGCCCGGCCGTCCCGGCTGCGACGCGGCTGCCGGGGCCGCCCGGGGAAGACGGCGTCGAGATTGCGCAGGCCGCCGCGGGGTGAGGTGTGCTTGATGCCGTCGTCCTCGGGGCGGACGGGGCGGCCCGCGTACTCCTCGGTGTCGCCGCGGGCGATGATCCAGTTCTCGCGCAGCGGCGGCAGGCCCCTGCGGACGTCGGTCTCGACGAGCGGATCGGTATACGGGCCGGATGTGTCGTACAGCGTGACCGACTGCCCGTTGGTGAGGTGCACCTGACGGACCGGCACCCGCAGGTCGGGGCGGTTGCCCTCGACGTACGCCTTGTGCCAGCCGATGGACTTCCCGGCCTCCTCGGACTTCTCGTCCTGAACGGAGGCAGGCGTGCGTGCGTCCTTGTTGGTCATCAGACCTACTCCCTACGCCGGCATTACCCGGTAACAGGTTCGGCGGTCGACGCAGCGGTTTCCGTCCGGCGACGTTTCGTGTGAAACATCACTCGACTCCGGCGATGTTTCATGTGAAACGTCGCTGGGACGGAGGTCAGCGCCCTCTCAGCCCGGTGCTCCGAGCTCCCGCGTGTACAAAAGGTGCCTCCACGCTAGCGGCAATCTTGGCGCGGTGAACAGAGGGCCCCCGTCGTTCTTGCGATGATCGGTCGGTGACCACGACACAGCGTCCCCCGTACCCTCCGCCCGAACCGCCCCGCGGATCCGGCGCCGGACACGGCAACGGCCCTGGTGACGGCCGAGATGCCACCGCCGGGGCCGGGCACGGACCTGCCCAGGGGCAGGAGCACGGCTACGGGTCCGGCGCCGGCCGCGGCTACGGGTCACGGCCGGCCGATGGGTACGCACCGCGCGACGGTGGCGGGTACGCACCGCGCGACGGTGGCGAGTACACGTCGCGCGGCGGTGGCGCGTACGAACAGGGCGATAGTGGCGGCTACACGCCGCGCGACGATGGCGGGTACGCGCAGGGCGACGCGCAGGGCGACGCGCAGGGCGACGCGCAGGGCGACGGTAATCACTACGGGCCGAGGGGCGACGGCTACGGCTCGAACTCCCCGGGACCCGCTTCCGGCCCGGGAAGCGGCGGTCAGGGCTCCGGCCCGGGCGGTGGCGGTCGAGGCCCCGGCCCGGGCGGTGGCGGTCAAGGCGGCGGTGGAGGCGGCGGGCATGATCACGGTCACGGCCACGGGTCCGCGCCTGGCGGTGGACACGGGCACTCGCACAACCACGGCCCGGCCACGCCCGTCTCGATGCACCTGCGCAAGGTCATCGCGGCGATCCTGATCCCGTTCGCCGCGGCCGTGCTGGTCGGTCTCGCCGTGCTGTGGCCCGGTGGCGCCCCGCCGCACCAGCGCACCGGCGTCGGTTTCGACCGGCAGACCCAGCAGGCCACGGTCACCGAGGTCGTGGACATCAGCTGCAAGGAAGCCGGTGCCTCGGGGGTGCCACCGACCGGCGACACCTCGACCGCCGAGGGCTCGTCGGCGGTGCAGCAGGAGAACGGCACCTGCAAGCGGGCCACGATCCGGGTCGACAGCGGCAAGGACAAGGGCCGCACCTTCACCGAGATCGTCCAGCCCGACCAGTCCCGCCAGCTGCACGAGGGCCAGGAGGTCGTGGTCGCCTACGAGCCCTCGGCGCCCAGGGACCTGCAGTACTCCGTCACGGACGTCAACCGGCGGGTGCCCCTCGCGCTGCTCGCCGGCATCTTCGCGCTCGCCGTGGTGGCCGTCGGCCGGCTGCGGGGCGTCATGGCGCTGGTCGCGCTGGCGATCAGCTTCCTCGTCCTGAACCAGTTCATCCTGCCCGCGATTCTGCAAGGCTCGAACCCGCTGGTCGTGGCGGTGGTCGGGGCGAGCGCCATCATGCTCATCGCCCTGTATCTGTGTCACGGCCTGTCCGCCCGGACCTCTGTGGCGGTGCTGGGCACCCTCGTCTCCCTGCTGCTGATCGGTGTCCTGGGCTCGGTGTTCATCGGGTGGGCCGCGCTGACCGGCAACACCGACGACAACACCGGTCTGATCCACGGGCTCTACCCGACGATCGACATGAGCGGTCTGCTCCTCGCCGGCGTCATCATCGGCTCGCTCGGTGTCCTGGACGACGTGACGGTGACCCAGACCTCCGCCGTCTGGGAGCTGCACGAGGCCAACCCGTCGATGGGCTGGCGGGGGCTCTACCGCGCGGGCATCCGGATCGGCCGTGACCACATCGCCTCGGTCGTCAACACACTCGTCCTCGCCTACGCGGGTGCCGCGTTGCCGCTGCTCCTGCTGTTCTCCATCGCGCAGAGCAGCGTGGGCACGGTCGCCAACAGCGAACTGGTCGCGGAGGAGATCGTACGGACGCTGATCGGTTCGATCGGCCTGGTGGCGTCGGTGCCGGTCACCACGGCCCTGGCCGCGCTGGTGGTCTCGGCCGACCGCCCGGGTACGGAACCCGCCGCGGAACCCGCCGCGATGCGCGGGGGGAAGGGCCGGCGCCGCAAGCGCTGACGGTCCCTGGGCGCGGAGCGGTACGGAGAAGCGTTCCTGCACAGCTCGGCGGCCTCCGGTGAAGCGTTCCTCCACCGGGCCGCCGGCTGAGGTCTCACCCGGCGCCCTGCTCCGCGAGGATGCGGTCGAGGGCCTCGTCGAGATGTGCGTCGAAGTCGGCGAGCGAACCCTCCTGGCCCAGTGGGACCAGCTTGTCCGTGCGGTCGAGGAACGCGACCAGCGGTGCCGTGGACGACCGGAACAGCGCCTGGTCGGTGCCCACCTGAAGACGGATCAGCACCTCGCCCAGTGCGTCCGGTTCGACGGGCGTGACCCGCACATCGCCCTCGCCGCACGGCCGACCGACGCCGTCGATCAGCAGCTCGCGGCCGAAGGCCCAGGTCACCGGGGCGTCACCGGGCAAGTGGAAGGTCAGCCGCACGGCATAGGGATCACTGGTCTCATAGCGCAACTCCACCGGGATGCGGAAAGAGAGCTCCTCGGACACGAGAAAGCTCATCATGACCTCTGCTTGTACGGACTCGCGCATCGCTAACCCCGTCATTCGCCGTCGACTGGCCGGGACCGAACCTCTGACATCAGGTGGAATCTTGCTGAACGTACACAGCAGATCACAAGGAGTGAGTTTTCACATACTGATAGAGAGCGCGAGCGATCCGAGCAGCCGCCCGATCTCGTGCTGCAGCTGCCGGGCCGCGGGCAGCAGGCGATCCGACTGGTGAGCGGGCAGGGAGATGGCCACCGTCGCGGCGGTGGTGCCCAGCGTCAGCGGAATCGCCGCGCAAACCGCGCCCAGCGCGTATTCCTGACGTTCGATCACCGGTTCCATGCGGCGGATCCGCTCCAGGCGTCTGAGCAGACTGTGGTCGTCCCGCACCGTGTACGGCGTGAGGGGCTGCACCGGGTAGCGGTCGAGGTGGTCGCGGCGGGACGCCTCGTCCAGCTGGGACAGCAGGCACTGCCCGATGGCGTGCGCGTGCCCCGTCTCCCGGAAGCCGGCCCACTCCTCGACCGCCGGGTTGGCGGGAGTGTCGGAGACGCACATGACCTCGATCTCGCCCTCGCGGTAGACCGCGTAGTACACGGGTACGCCGAGAGCGTCCCGCCAGCGCGCGAGGGCGTCCACGACCGTGCTGCGACGTTTCTGCCGCGCTCCGCTGCTGCTCAGCAGCTCGGCCGCCTCGCCGAGGAAGAACAACCCCTTGTCCCGGCGCAGGTATCCCTCGTGCACCAGGGTGCGCAGCAGGTGGTAGGTCGTGGGCAGTGCCAGCCCGGTCTCGCGGGCCAGTTGTTTGGCAGGGGCACCGTATTCGTGCCGGGCGACGGTCTCCAGCAGGCGCATCGCGCGCTGTACGGAACCGATGAGGGTCGCCGGCGGGGAGGGGGCCGCGGGCGAGCAGGGGGCCGCCGAACGGGGTTGGGCGGGCACGGTGTGGAGGTGGACAGGGGCGGTGTCAGCCGGGACCAAGGGTCACTCCCGAGGCGCGTGGGGGCAGCCCGTGCGGAAGAACACGGGTGGGGGTGTACGCCGCTCGCGGGGATGCCCCCGCGTCGAGTTCTGGACTCTATTCGGCTGCCACCGCACGCAGACGGCCCGGACGGGAAACTTCCCCCGGCCGAGGGAACCGGTGATTCCAGGCGTTTCCCGTTACCCCCACCGGTTTCCCATCGGTCTCACCAGTCGCTGCGCGAGGAGGACCCGGCCGTGAACTTCCGAACGACGTAGACGAGTCCGCCGACCAGTGCGACGAAGACCAGCACCTTGAAGAGCAGTCCGATGACGAAGCCCACCACGCTGGCGATCAGTCCCCCGAACACGACGAGGGCGATGACCGGCACCGCGATCCACTTCACCCACCACGGCAGTCCCGTGAAGATCTCTCGCATCGCCCTCGTCCTTGCCTCTCCGCCCGTTCGAGTGCCGGGTCCGGTCGGTCCTTGATGTCCTGCACCCGATGCTAGGTCCGGGGAGGGGTGCCGCGGGGGCCTCGCACCCCTTGTCCTCCCCTGACCGAACCCCTAGGGAACCCGGGGACGGTCCCTCAGCTCTCCGGCGGAGAGAAGACCACCAGCACCCTGAGGTCCTCGGTGATGTGGTGGAACTTGTGGGCGACACCGGCCGGCACGTAGACCACGCTGCCGCGCGCCACCTGGGTCGTCTCCATGCCCACGGTGATCGCGGCCCGCCCGCTCACCACGAAGTAGACCTCGTCCTGATGGTGCGGCTTCTGCGGGTCCTGGTCGCCCGCGTCCAGGGCGTAGAGGCCGACCGACATGTTCTTCTCCCGGAGGAACTGCAGGTAGGCGCCGTCGTGGGCGGCGCGCTCCGCCTCCAGTTCATCCAGCCGGAATGCCTTCATCGCCTTGTCCGCCCCTGCCTCTTGTGCCCGTGTCCGATCAGGTCTGCCACGATCAGACACATGAAGAATTTCGTAGTCAAGACGATCGCCAACGCGGGTGCCCTGGCGGTCGCCGTATGGCTGCTCGACAAGATCACCCTGACCGGTGACAGCACGGGCAAGAAGGTCGGCACCCTGATCGTGGTCGCGCTGCTCTTCGGCCTGGTGAACTTCCTGGTCAAGCCGGTCGTCAAGCTCCTCAGCCTGCCGCTGCTGATCCTGACGCTCGGCCTGTTCACCCTGGTCGTCAACGCGCTGATGCTGCTGCTCACCTCGTGGCTGGCCGGTGTGCTCGATCTCAGCTTCCACGTGGAGGGCTTCTGGACGGCCGTCCTGGGCGGTCTGATCATCTCGGTCGTCTCCTGGGCGCTGCACGTCGTCCTGCCCGACGAGGACTGAGCGGCCATGGCGTACCGCGTCTGTTTCGTCTGCACGGGCAACATCTGCCGTTCTCCGATGGCCGAGGTCGTCTTCCGCGCGCGGGTCGCGGAGGCCGGGCTGGACGATCGGGTCGAGGTGGACAGCGCCGGCACGGGCGGCTGGCACGAGGGTGACGGCGCCGATCCGCGGACGGTGGCCGTCCTGGAGGACAACGGCTACGCCACGGGCCACACGGCCCGGCAGTTCCAGCCGTCGTGGTTCTCCCGCCTGGACCTGGTGATCGCTCTCGACTCCGGCCACCTCGGAGCCCTGCGCCGCCTCGCGCCCACGGAGCAGGACGCGCGCAAGGTACGGCTGCTGCGCTCCTACGACCCCGCCGCCGGGGACGACCTCGACGTGCCCGACCCGTACTACGGGGGCCCGGAGGGTTTCGAGGAGTGTCTTGAGATGGTGGAGGCGGCGAGCACCGGTCTGCTCGCCGCAGTGCGCGAGGACATGGAGGGCAGAGCGGCATGAGCGAATCCGCGACGGGTGACCAGGGCGGAACGACGGGCGGCCCGGGCCGGGCGGCCCCGGGCCCCGGCGACGGCACGCGCGCGGTGCGGGCGGGACTGCCCGAGGCGGTCAAGTACGAGCCCACCCTGCCCGGCCCCGTGTTCGCCGCCCACTTCCACCTGCCGGGCGACCCGACCGGCCCCTACACCTACGGCCGGGACGAGAACCCGACCTGGACGCTGCTGGAGCGGGCCATCGGCGAGCTGGAGGCGCCCGGCCGGGACGATGCCGAGACGCTGGTCTTCGCCTCGGGCATGGCCGCGACCTCGGCGGTGCTCTTCTCCCAGCTGCGCGCCGGTGACGTGTGCGTGCTGCCCTCCGACGGCTATCAGGCCCTGCCGCTGGTCCGGGCCCAGCTGGAGACGTACGGCATCGAGGTGCGCACCGCGCCGACCGGCGGTGACGCCCAGCTCGACGCACTGGACGGCGCGAAGCTGCTGTGGATCGAGACGCCGTCGAACCCGGGGCTCGACGTGTGCGACATCAGGCGGCTCTCCGAGGCGGCCCACGCGCGGGGCGCGCTGGTCGCCGTCGACAACACCCTCGCGACCCCGCTCGGCCAGCGTCCGCTGGAACTCGGCGCCGACTTCGCGGTGGCCAGTGGCACCAAGCAGCTCACCGGCCACGGCGACATCCTCCTCGGCTATGTCGTGGGCCGGGACCCCGGTGCCATGGCCGCCGTGCGCCGCTGGCGCAAGATCGTCGGCGCGATCCCCGGGCCCATGGAGGCCTGGCTGGCCCACCGTTCGATCGCGACGCTGCAGATGCGGGTCGACCGGCAGTGCGCGACGGCCCTGACGGTCGCCGAGGCGCTGCGCGCCCGGCCCGAAGTGAGCGACCTGCGCTACCCGGGGCTCCCCGAGGATCCCTCGCACAAGATCGCCGCGCAGCAGATGCGGCGCTTCGGCTGCGTGGTGTCGTTCACGCTGCCCTCACGCGCGCGTGCCGACCGTTTCCTCGAAGCCCTGCGGCTCGTGGACGACGCGACGAGCTTCGGCGGTGTGCGGTCCACGGCGGAACGGCGCGGACGCTGGGGCGGGGACGCCGTGCCGGAGGGCTTCGTGCGCCTGTCGGTCGGGGCCGAGGACCCGGACGATCTGGTGGCGGACCTGCTGCGCGCCCTGGACGCGTCGACCGGCTGACATCCCCCCGCGGACGGTCCGAGCCTCCCCCCTCGTGGCTCGGACCGTCCCCCGGTTCCGCGCGCAAGAACCGCGCGACCAAGGCTAGTTGACTCTCTGTCAGTGTCCAATCACAGTAGCGACAGAGACCTATCGACTTATTTATAGTTGGGCGCGGCCGGGGGCCGGGAGCGGGGGCCGACGAGGGGAGAGTGTCCGTGGATCTGGCCTTGCTGCGGACCTTCGTGACCGTGCACCGGGCCGGCTCCTTCACCCGCGCCGCCGCCCTGCTCGGCCTCTCCCAGCCGGCCGTCACCTCGCAGATCAGAACCCTGGAACGGCAGCTGGGCCGCCCCCTGTTCCTGCGGCAGGCCCGTGGCGTGACCCCGACCAGCATCGGCGACGAACTCGCCCACAAGGCCGCTCCGCATCTCGACGCCCTGGTCGAGATCGCCGAGACCGGCCTCCACGACGACTCCTCCTTACGGACGCTGCACCTCGCGGGGCCCCCGGAGTTCACCGCCGAACGAGCCCTGCCCGCCCTCACGGAGCTCACCGGCGAGGACGGGCAGGGCTTCGCACTGCGCGCCTCGTTCGGGAACGCCGAGGAGACCCTGGAAGGGCTTTCCGCCGGACACCATGATCTGGCCATCAGCACGGCCCGGCCGCGGGGCGCCCTGCTCACGGCGACTGCGCTCTGCGACGAGGAACACGTTCTGGTCGCCGCCCCGCGCTGGGCCGAGCGGATCGGCGCCGGCCAGCCGGACCGCAAGCCGGAGCCCTCCCTGGAGCAGGTGCCCCTGGTGGAGGTGCACGAGTCGCTCCCCTTCGTCTCCCGCTACTGGGCCTCCGTCTTCGACTCGCGCCCGGCCGCCCCCGGCACGGTCGTCGTCCCCGACCTGCGTGCGGTCCTCGCCTGCACGGTCGCGGGCGCGGGCCTGGCGGTGCTCCCGCGGTACCTGTGCGCGGCCGCGCTGGAGCGGGGTGACGTCGTCGCGCTGCACGAGCCGGCGGTGCCGCCGCTGCGGACGTACTTCCTGGTGGTCCGGACCGGGACCATGGCCATGCCGCACATCGCGCGGGCCCACGACTGGCTGCAGCGGGCGGCGAGCGAGTGGTGCTGAGGGGCGCGCGCAAGGGCCCCTCACGCGGGGCGCCCGGCCGGTGACACGTCGCGATGTTTCACGTGGAACCAGCCGGGCCACATTTCCCCCATGACCGTCCGACCCGTGGTCAAGCGCACCGCCCGCGCCGTTCTGCTGGACGGTGACGACCTGATCCTGATCAAGCGCACCAAGCCGGGCATCGATCCCTACTGGGTCACTCCCGGCGGCGGGGTCGAGCCCGACGATCCGACCGTCGTCCACGCCCTCCACCGCGAGGTGTACGAGGAACTCGGTGCGAAGATCACCGACGTGGTGCCCTGCTTCGTGGACACCGTGGAACACATCGGAGAGGACGGCGGCGCCACGGGTGTGAAGGTGCAGCACTTCTTCGTCTGCCGCCTGGAAACCATGGACCCCTCCCTCCGCCACGGCCCCGAGGTCGACGAGCCCATCGGTTCGTACGAGATCGTGCGCGTGCCCTTCACCCGGGTCGGTATCGCCTCCGTGCACCTCGTACCGCTGTCCCTGCGGCACTACCTCGACGGCAACATCGAAGGCGTACGGGCCATGCACGCGCCCGACCTGGGCTGAGCCGGGCGGCAGGTCAGTTCCCGGCCGAGACCAGTTCCTCGACGGAGTCGTGCCGTATGCGGTCCGACGGGATACCGCTGTCCCGCAGGGCGTCCACACCCCTGCGGATCATCCCCGGCGGGCCCGAGAGATAGGCGTCGTACTCGTTCCACGGCCCGTAGGCCCGCACGGCGTCCGGGAGCTGCTGGTGCGCCTGCTGGTCGATGATCGCGCGGACCGAGAGCCAGGGGTGGGTCTGCTGCAGACGGAGCATCGTGTCGATGTCGTACAGGTCGTGGTCGGTGCGGGCGCCGTAGAAGACCTCGACCCGGCGGCGCTCCCCGTGCTCGGCGACGTCCTCGACCAGGGCCTTGATGGGCGCGATGCCGGTGCCGCCGCCCACGCAGAGCAGCCCGCTGTCGGTGGTGTGGTCCACGGTCATCCACCCGGCCGGCGGGCCCAGCCGGATGATGTCGCCGGGGCGGGCGCGGTGCACCAGGGCGTTGGACACCCAGCCGGCCGGAACGGCTTTCACGTGGAACGACAGCAGGCCGTCGGAGCGCGGCGCCGAGGCGAAGGAGTAGTGCCGCCAGATCCGCGGCCACCAGGGGGTCTCCACGCTGGTGTACTGCCCGGCGAGGAAGGGATACGGCTGGTCGGGGCGGACGGTGACGACCGCGATGTCCGGGGTTCTGAGCTCGTGGGTGACGACTTCGGCGTACCACCAGGCGGGGGACCGCAGTTCGTCCGCGGCAGCCGCGTCGATCATGATCTGGGAGATGGTGGTGTAGGTCCGGACCCAGGCCGCCTCCATCTCCTCGTTCCAGACCCCGGCGGCGTACTTGCTCAGTGCGCCGATGAGGCATTCACCGACGGCCGGGTAGTGCTCGGGCCGGGTGCCGTACTTGCGGTGGCCACGGCCGAGGTTCTGGAGGTAGTCGACGAGGACGTCGGTGTTGTCGATGTGCTCGGCGGCCGTCAGCAGCGCCCGGAGCAGCCGGTCCCGCTGGGTGTCCATAGCGGCGGGGAACAGCGATCTCAGATCGGGGTGACGAACGAAGAGCAGGGCGTAGAAGTACGAGGTGACCTTGTCCGCCACGGGGGTGACTTCGGCCATCGCGCGCCGGACCAGGAGGGCGTCCGGGGACGCTGCGGGAGCTGAGGCGGCCTCGCCTCGGGGCGGCGCCGGTGCGGGGCGCTGGGCGGGGGCCCGGGTCTCGGCGGGGGGTACCACGGTCGAGGCGAAGGGTGCCGGGGTGAGCGCCGTGGGCACGGGACCCGCCGGCCCAGCCGTGTCGGCGGGCACGGCAGCAGCTCCGGGCGAGGAGGCGGGGCGCGTGCTCCCGGGCGGGGATGCGTGCTGCGCGGTCCCGGCGGGCGGGGATTCAGGCTGCGCGGTCCCGGCGGCTGGGGGTGCGGGCTGCGGAGGGGGTGTGGGGCGGCCCACCGGGCGTATCGCCGCCGGGCGGCGTCCTGCCGCCGGGCCGGGTGCTTCGGCGGGAGCCGGCTCGTTGCCCGGCTCCGGCTTGTTGCGGGGCGTGAACCAGCCGCCCCCGCCGCCAGAAGTGCCGTTGTCGGCCGACGTGGTGGTCGGAGCGTCCATGGTGTGCCTCGCCTCGAGCATCTTTCGGTCGGTCTGCGCACTTCCCTGGTCGGAAGGTGCCTGCTTTCCCCCGTGGACGGGCCGTGTTCCCATCCCTGTCGCGGCCAATGCGGCCACATTCAACCCGTGATCCAGCTCTGTACGGACAAGTAAGGCGAGAGTGTGACATTGCCCGCAGTACTTTCTCCGAGCTTCCCACTCGCCTCGACGGTTCTCGTCGCATTACCGGAAACGCGGGTCTTCGATCTCTCCGTCCCTTTAGGCTGCATTGCCCTGCACTCGGCCCACACGAGACGGGTCACCCGTCCCTGACGCGAACCGGAGTCGACCCTACCGGCCCGCGCTGTGCACACAAGTCCCCCCTTGCCTCATCACGAATGAGGGCGGCGGGCGCACGATCGGGCGGACCAACTGGCATGTGGAATAGACACATTGACCGTCCCTGTCGGTCACCTGCTGTTCTTGCGTGTTTCACGTGAAACGGCCGATGCGCGTTCGCCCACTCCGCATGCGACTGCAACTGGCCAAAAGGTCGATTGTCTCCGCCGAAACAGGTGGACGTCAGGGGCTTCCTTCGGACAGCCTGGCCTGCGTGTCGACTCCTTCCCTTGCCGCTCTGCCCATCCGCCGTCTGACGCTTCGCGACCTCACCGCCTGTGCCGACTTGTCCGAGGACCGGGGGTGGCCACGGGAGGAGCACAAGTGGGGGTTCCTCCTCACGGCCGGAAAGGGCTGGGGCATCGACGATCCCGACGGCGGTCTGGTGAGCGCCTGTGTCGTCACCGAGTACGGACCCCTCGAACGCCCCGCCCTCGCCGCGATCGGCATGGTGCTGGTCGCCGGCCGGCATGCCCGGCAGGGCATCGGACGCCGGCTGATGCGCCATGTGATCTCCGCGATGGGCACCACGCCCCTCACCCTGCACGCGACGCCGTACGGCCGGCCGCTCTACGAAGAACTGGGCTTCAAGGTCACCGGACGGGCGGAGATGGTGAGGGGGCGCTTCACTCCCGGCGGGGCGGAGCCGGAGGTCGCCACCCGTGCCGCGACCGCCGAGGACCTCTCCGCGATCCTCCGGCTCGACGAGCAGGTCTTCGGGACCGACCGCACGCACATCGTCACCCGACTGCCCGCCTTCGCGGACCAGTTGCGCGTGGCCGAGGAAGGCGGGCGGATCGTCGGCTACGCGGCCGCCTGGCCGAACATGGAGACACACGTCGTCGGCCCGCTCATCGCCCGGGACACAGCGGTGGCCCAGGCCCTCATCGCGTCGCTGGCCGCCCACACCGACCGTCCGCTGCGCACCGACATCGACGTACGGCACGAGGAGCTGCTCGCCTGGGTGAAGGAGCGCGGCCTGGCCCCCGTCGCCTTCAACTCCGTGATGACCTACGGCATCACGGAACTGCCCGGGGAGTGGACCCGGCGCTTCGCCCCGGTCACGGTCGCGGCGGGCTGACGGGCCTCCTCATGCCGGACGCCGGCTCCCCGGGCATCGGGGAACCGGCGTCGGTTGTGCCGGGCCCTGCCGGGGCAAGCAGGGCCACTCGGATCAGGCGCCGCCCACTCGGATCAGGCGAGGCCCAGTCGGGTCAGGCGAGGGTCTCCACGGCGGCCGTGGCGAAGGCATGGTCCTGCTCGGGGGCCCCGCCACCGACACCGATCGCGCCGATCAGCCGGCCGTCACGGTGCACCGGAACGCCGCCGGCGATGAACAGCAGCGGCCGGTCGAGCGCGGTGGGCAGCGTGTGGAAGAGGCCTCCGGGCTGCACGGCGTCGACGAGGTCGGCGGTGGGCGCGTTCAGCTGGAGCGCCGTGTAGGCCTTGCGGGTGCTGGTCTCGCCGGAGATCAGCACGGCACGGTCGTCCCGCCGGAAGGCGAGCAGGTGACCGCCCGCGTCCAGGACGGTGACGCTGACGGTGACACCCGCGGCTTCGGCGGCACGGCTCGCGGCCGCGACGAGGGCGTCGGCGTCCTGGGTGGTCAGCGGGGCGACAGCGGTGGTGGTGCTCATGGGGTGGTTCTCCTGGAGGATGTGGGGTGAAGGCGGTCGGGTCAGCCCGACGGCTCAGTGGTGGACAGCGGTCCGCTGCTCCGTCGGAGCGGACCCGGTGACGACGGTGCCGGGTGCGCCGGCGCGGCGCTCCAGGGCGGCCGAGAGAACGGCCAGGAGCAGGGCGCCGGCGGCGAGGGCGGCACCGACCCAGTTGGGAGCGGTGTAGCCGAGGCCCGCGGCGATCACGAGGCCGCCGAGCCAGGCGGACAGGGCGTTGCCCAGGTTGAAGGCGCCGATGTTGACGGCGGAGGCCAGGGTCGGGGCGCCGTGGGCCTGGTCGAGGACCCGCTTCTGCAGCGGCGGGACGGTGGCGAAGCCCAGGGCACCGATCAGCGCGATCGTGACGGCCGACAGGACCTTGTCGTGGGCCGTGACAGTGAACAGCGCCAGGACGACGGCCAGGGCGCCCAGGGAGACGTACAGCATGGGCATCAGGGCGCGGTCGGCGAACTTGCCGCCGACGAGGTTGCCGCCGACCATGCCGAGGCCGAACAGGACCAGCAGCCAGGTGACCGAACCGTCGGCGAATCCGGCGACGTGGGTCATCATCGGCGCGATATAGGTGATGGCCGCGAAGACACCGCCGAAGCCGAGGACGGTCATCGCCATGGCGAGCAGCACCTGCACGTTCTTGAAGGCGGCCAGCTCGTGCCGCAGGCGCACCCCCTCCGGCTTGGGCATGTCGGGCACGAGCCGGGCGATGCCGATCAGGCCGATGACGCCGAGGGCGGCGACGATGCCGAAGGTGACACGCCAGCCGACGGACTGACCGACGAGCGTGCCCAGCGGGACCCCGACGACGTTGGCGACGGTCAGCCCGGTGAACATCATCGCGATGGCTCCGGCCTTCTTGTCCGGGGCGACCAGATCGGCGGCCACCACCGAGCCGATGCCGAAGAAGGCGCCGTGGGCCAGCGAGGCGACGATCCGGCCGATCAGCATGACGCCGAAGGCGGGGGCCAGCGCCGAGAGCAGGTTGCCGACGATGAACAAGCCCATCAACAGCATCAGCATCCGCTTGCGGGAGACCTTGGTGCCGAGGACGGTCATCAGCGGGGCGCCGAACATGACGCCGAGCGCGTAACCGGTGACCAGATACCCGGCCGTGGGGATGGAGACCCCGTAGTCGCCCGCGACCTCGGGCAGCAAGCCCATGATCACGAACTCTGTCGTTCCGATCCCGAAGGCCCCGATCGCGAGGGCCAGAAGCGCGAGAGGCATGGAGGGGTTACCTTCCCAGAAGATTGCAGGAGCGCTTTGCGTGCGTCTACAATAGTTGCAGACGCGGGCTACACGCAACCGCCGTCTATTGCGCGACTGCTCTATCCTGGATGTCAGCCACCCCGGGACGGAGGAAACGCCAATGACAGCGACGGACCCCGCGCTCACCGCCCTCGCCCAGGGCTGGTGCGCCCTCTCCCTGCTGCACGGGAGGATCGAGGCCCACATCGAGCGCGCCCTGCAGGCCCAGCACGACCTCAGCGCACGCGAGTACTCCCTGCTGGACGTGCTCAGCCGACAGCACGACGGCGATGGCGGCCATCTGCAGATGAAGCAGGTCGCCGACGCGGTCGTCCTCAGCCAGAGCGCCACCACCCGCCTGGTGACCCGCCTGGAGGACCGCGGCCTCTTGGAGCGCTATCTCTGCCCCACCGACCGCCGGGGCATCTACACGAACGTCACCGAGGCGGGCCTGAAGCTGCTGGAGGCGGCCCGGCCGACCAATGACGCGGCTCTGCGCGAGGCCCTCGACGAGGCGGCGAAGAACCCCGAGCTGGCCCCGCTGGTCCGGGTCGTCGAGACACTGAAGGCGCCGGTGCCCGCATAACCCCGTCGGCTCCCTCTGCGTAGGGTGCAGCCATGGGAGATCTTGAAATACGCACCGCCGTCACCGACGACGTCCCGGCGATCGTGGCGATGCTCGCCGACGACCCGCTGGGGGCGCAGCGCGAGTCACCGGACGACCTCACCCCGTACGTGTCCGCCCTGGAGCGGCTCAGTTCCGATCCGAATCAGCGCCTGGTGGTGGCGGTCCGCGCGGGCCGCGTCGTCGGCACGCTGCAGCTCACCTTCATCCCCGGGCTGTCCCGGCGCGGCGCGACCAGGTCCCTCATCGAAGGCGTGCGCATCCACGCCGACGAGCGCGGCAGCGGCCTGGGGTCCCAGCTCATCGAGTGGGCGATCGGCGAGTCCCGGGCAGAAGGCTGCCAGTTGGTCCAGCTGACCACCGACAAGTCCCGCACCGACGCCCACCGCTTCTACGAGCGGCTCGGCTTCACGGCCTCCCATACCGGCTTCAAGCTCCAGCTTTGACCGATACGCCGGAGCGCCTGTGTTTCACGTGAAACACAGGCGCTCCTACGCGTCTCGCTCAAGCCGATCCCGCTCAAGCCCATCGGGCTCAGCCGATCCCGCTCACCAGATCCCGCTCACCAGATCCCGCTCAGCCGATCCCGCGCCAGCCTTCCGGGTCGACTCCTCCCGGTACCGGAGCCGTCTCGTCGTACGGCTTCCGCGTGAACACGAACGAGCCGAGATCCAGATGGCTCACGGATCCGTCGGGCCTCCGTACGGCCGTGAGCAGCTCTCCGGCGTAGTACCCCTCCAGGCCGGTCCAGGTGCCGTCCCCGTTCGGACGGAAGCGTGAGCGGCGCCCGTTGCCGGACAGCGGCTCCAGCGAGGCGAGCCCGTCGGCCGTGAGCCGCAGCGCGAAGGCGTACGTCCCCCAGTACCACGGGCCCGTCAGCTCCAGTGCGGCCGGCTCGACCGCACGCATCGGTGTCCACGGGGCCGGGATGCGCGGCTCCGCCTCGGCGACGATGCGGACGAGATCGGCGGCGACCGCCGACACCAGGGGTCCCGACGTGCAGTTGGCGAGCACGACCGCCGCCACGTCGTCCTCCACGCCGATGCTCACATTCGCCAGGAAGCCCGGGAGGGATCCGCTGTGCCCCACGAGCAGCCGGCCGTGCCGGTGCTGAATCTGCAGGCCGAGGCCGTAGGCATCGCCCGACACCACGTCCATGGCCTCCGCCGGGGCCGAAGGGGTCCGCATCTCCCGCAGCGACTCGGGGCTCAGCACCCGCTCGTCGCCCCGCGAGAGGAAGGCCGCGAACCGGGCCAGGTCACCGGTGGTCGACCAGAGCTGGCCGGCCGGTGCCATGCGGCCGAGGTCCTCGGCGGGCTCGGGCAGCAACACGTCGGCCCAGGGGTGGACCGCCCAGCCGCCCGCGTGCGGGACCCGCGGCCGCACGCTCGTCCGATCGAGCCCCAGGGGATCGAGCACTTCGCGCCGCAGTGCCTCCTCCCAGGAGGTCCCCCGCAGCTCTTCCACGAGTGCGCCGAGCAGCGTGTAACCCGGGTTCGAGTAGTGGTGCCGCCGGCCGACCGGGTGCAGGAAGGGCTGCTCGCCGAGGACGTCGGACACCTCCGGCCGCAGGGACCCCGAGGTGCGCTCCCACCACGGCGAGGGCGCCTCAGCCGCCAACCCGCTCGTGTGCGCGAGCAGTTCGGCGATCGTCGCCTCCCCCGCCCCCGTGCCCGGCAGATGCTTCTCCAGGGGATCGCCGAGCCCGAGCAGTCCTTCGTCACGCAGGCGCATCACCAGGACGGCCGTGAAGGTCTTGGTGATGGAACCGATCCGGTACTGCACGGTCTCGTCTGGCCCGTGCCCCTCCACCGAGGTCCGGGCCCCGTGCCATACCGCCCGGCCGTCCCGGACGACGGCCGCGACCAGCGACGGTGCCCGTCCCTCAGCCTGTGCCACGGCGATCCGGTGCAGCAGCGCGCGACGCGTGGCGGGAAGCAGCTCTTCCTGAGGTGTCGTCATGGGCCCAGTCCATCCGGCCCGATCGCGGGAGTCGACTTCTTTTCACCGCGCGGCGCGGATCAGGTCTGTGCCATGTCCACGAACCGCGAGTAGTGACCCTGGAAGGCGACGGTGATGGTCGCCGTCGGGCCGTTTCGGTGCTTGGCCACGATCAGGTCCGCCTCGCCGGCGCGGGGCGACTCCTTCTCGTAGGCGTCCTCGCGGTGCAGCAGGATGACCATGTCGGCGTCCTGCTCGATGGAGCCGGACTCACGCAGGTCGGAGACCATCGGCTTCTTGTCCGTGCGCTGCTCGGGGCCACGGTTCAGCTGGGAGAGCGCGATGACCGGGATCTCCAACTCCTTGGCCAGCAGCTTGAGGTTACGGGACATGTCCGAGACCTCCTGCTGACGGCTCTCGGCCCGCTTGGACCCGCCGGACTGCATCAGCTGGAGATAGTCGATGACGACCAGCCGGAGGTCGTTGCGCTGCTTGAGGCGGCGGCACTTGGCGCGGATCTCCATCATCGACAGGTTCGGGGAGTCGTCGATGTAGAGAGGCGCGGCCGAGACGTCCGGCATCCGCCGGGCCAGGCGCGTCCAGTCCTCGTCCGTCATCGTGCCGGAGCGCATGTGGTGCAGCGCGACCCGGGCCTCGGCGGACAGCAGGCGCATCGCGATCTCGTTGCGCCCCATCTCCAGTGAGAAGATCACACTGGGCAGGTTGTTCTTGATCGAGGCGGCCCGCGCGAAGTCCAGCGCGAGCGTGGACTTGCCCATGGCGGGACGGGCCGCGATGACGATCATCTGGCCGGGGTGCAGACCGTTGGTGAGCGAGTCGAAGTCCGTGAAGCCCGTGGGCACACCGGTCATCTCGCCGCTGCGCGAGCCGATCGCCTCGATCTCGTCGAGGGCGCCTTCCATGATGTCGCCGAGCGGCAGGTAGTCCTCGCTGGTGCGCTGCTCGGTGACGGCGTAGACCTCGGCCTGGGCGCGGTTGACGATCTCGTCGACGTCGTCGTCGGCCGCGTATCCCATCTGCGTGATCCGCGTGCCGGCCTCGACCAGGCGGCGCAGGACCGCACGCTCGTGGACGATCTCCGCGTAGTAGGCCGCGTTGGCCGCCGTGGGCACCGTCTGGACGAGGGTGTGCAGATAGGAGGCCCCGCCGACCTTGTTGATCTCGCCGCGTTTGGTGAGCTCGGCCGCGATCGTGATCGGGTCGGCCGGCTCGCCCTTGGCGTAGACGTCGAGGACGGCCTGGAAGATCGTCTCGTGGGCCGGCTTGTAGAAGTCGTGGCCCTTGAGGATCTCGACGACGTCGGCGATGGCGTCCTTGGACAGCAGCATGCCGCCGAGGACCGACTGCTCGGCCTCGATGTCCTGCGGAGGCACCCGCTCGAACGACGTGCCCGAGCCACCGTCCCACGCCCCGGTGTCCCGGCCGCGCTCGTGCTGTTCCTCGCGGCCCCGGGGGCCGTCGCCCCTGCGGCGGGACGAGGGAAGACGATCACTGGGCCCGCTGTCGGCCCACGGGTCGTCCAAGGGCTCGGAAATGCTCACCGAGCCACCTCCTCCCGTCCGCCGCAGCAGACCTCGCCGTGCCCCTTCTTTCTACGGCACGGCACTGACAAATAAGAGGCCCAACTCCGGTTGGTCGGCGCCGGTTTTGTGGCGTTTTGAAAACCGGCGGACGGAGCAGGCGCCGGACCACCGTAGGCCCCTCGGCACCGTCAGCCAATCTGGTTATCCACAGGCCATGTGGACGACGGCCCAGATGCTGTGGAGAACTCCGTGAAACCTGTGCACGACCCGGTGGACAGGCCTGTGAACAAGCGGCGCGCCCTCCTACCAAGACCGCCCTGACCTGCCCCTTTGCCATCCACCGGCTGTGCAGAAGAAAAACTTCCCCAAGCGGCGCAAGATCGCTTCGAAAGGTGCACAGCAGTGCGCATCCCCGAACGGAAAGTAAGGGTTGAGAAAGCTTTGCATCTCTTACCTGTGGACGATTAGATTGGTGCACATGACACAGGCCCCCGCGCGCCGTCGAGACGGCCGGAGACAGCACGACCGAGAGATCGTCGCGCTGGCCGTACCGGCCTTCGGCGCTCTCGTCGCCGAGCCCCTCTTCCTGCTGGCCGACACCGCCATCGTGGGCCACCTGGGCACGGCCCAGCTCGCCGGTCTCGGCGTCGCCTCGGCCCTGTTGATGACCGCCGTCAGCGTCTTCGTCTTCCTCGCCTACGCCACCACGGCGGCGGTCGCCCGCCGGGTCGGCGCAGGTGACCTGCAGGCCGCCATCCGCCAGGGCATGGACGGTATCTGGCTGGCCCTCCTCCTCGGCGCCGCCGTCGTCGCCGTCGCCCTGCCCACGGCGCCCCACCTCGTGAGCCTCTTCGGAGCATCGGAGGCGGCAGCCCCGTACGCCACCACCTACCTGCGCATCTCCGTACTCGGCATCCCCGCCATGCTCGTCGTCCTCGCCGCGACCGGCGTCCTGCGGGGCCTTCAGGACACCAGAACCCCGCTCTACGTCGCCGTCGCCGGTTTCGTCGCGAACGGCGCCCTCAACGCGGGGCTCGTCTACGGCGCCGACCTGGGAATCGCCGGCTCCGCCTGGGGCACGGTCATCGCACAGTGCGGCATGGCCGTGGTCTATCTCGTCGTGGTCCTCCGGGGCGCCCGCAAGCACGGGGCCTCCTTGCGTCCGGACGCCGCCGGGATCAGGGCCTCGGCCCAGGCGGGTGTTCCCTTGCTGGTGCGGACCCTTTCCCTGAGGGCGATCCTGATGATCGCCACGGCGGTCGCCGCCCGGCTCGGGGACGCCGACATCGCCGCCCACCAGATCATCCTGTCCCTGTGGAGCCTGCTCGCGTTCGCTCTCGACGCCATCGCCATCGCGGGCCAGGCCATCATCGGCCGCTACCTCGGAGCAGGTGACGCCCAGGGCGCCCGCGACGCCTGCCGTCGCATGGTCGAGTGGGGTATCGCCGTCGGGGTCGTCCTCGGCGTCCTGGTGGTCATCACCCGACCGGTGTTCCTGCCCCTCTTCAGCAGCGACCCTGCGGTCAAGGACGTGGCGCTGCCCGCCCTGGTCATCGTCGCTCTCTCCCAGCCGATCTCCGGCATCGTCTTCGTGCTGGACGGCGTCCTGATGGGCGCCGGCGATGGTCCCTATCTGGCCTGGGCGATGCTGGTCACTCTCGCGGTGTTCACTCCGGCAGCTCTGCTGGTGCCGGTACTGGGCGGAGGGCTCACCGCGCTGTGGGCCACCATGACGCTGATGATGACGGTGCGGATGCTGACCCTGTGGCTCCGTACCCGCTCGGGCCGTTGGATCGTGACGGGCGCGACCCGCTGACCGTTTCACGTGAAACATCGACGGTTTCACGTGAAACAGGAGTCCACCGGGGAACGAGCGGACTCCGTCGGCACACATGACGGTGGGGCCGTCCCCCGAAGGGAACGACCCCACCGCTCACTGCTTCAGCGAGCACGACACTCAGGCCGCGACAACCTCGATGTTGACCTTGGCGGCAACCTCGGGGTGCAGACGCACGGACGTCTCGTGAGCGCCCAGCGTCTTGATCGGCGAGCCCAGCTCGATGCGGCGCTTGTCGACCTCGGGGCCACCGGAAGCCTTGATCGCCGAGGCGATGTCGGCCGGGGTGACGGAACCGAAGAGACGACCGGCGTCGCCGGAGCGGACGGCCAGACGGACCTTGACGCCCTCGAGCTGGGCCTTCACCTGGTTGGCCTGCTCGATGGTCTGGATCTCGTGGATCTTGCGAGCACGACGGATCTGCTCGACGTCCTTCTCGCCACCCTTGGTCCAGCGGATCGCGAACTTCCGCGGGATCAGGTAGTTGCGAGCGTAACCGTCCTTGACGTCGACAACGTCGCCCGCGGCACCGAGGCCGGAGACCTCGTGGGTGAGGATGATCTTCATGTGTCGGTCACCCTTCCCTTATCGCGCGGTGGACGTGTAGGGCAGCAGCGCCATCTCACGGCTGTTCTTGACGGCCGTGGCGACGTCACGCTGGTGCTGCGTGCAGTTGCCGGTCACGCGGCGGGCACGGATCTTGCCGCGGTCGGAAATGAACTTCCGCAGCATGTTCGTGTCCTTGTAGTCCACGTACGTGACCTTGTCCTTGCAGAAAGCGCAGACCTTCTTCTTCGGCTTGCGCACAGGCGGCTTCGCCATGGTGATTCTCCTGTGTGATCAAGAAGTGTGGGTGCGAACCCGCCCTCAGAAGGGGGGCTCGTCCGAGTAGCCGCCGCCACCGCCGCCGCCGGAGTTTCCACCCCAGCCGCCGCCACCGCCCTGGTTGCCACCGGCGGGAGCGCCGGTCGCCCACGGGTCGTCGGCGGGAGCTCCGCCGCCCTGCTGGCCGCCGCCGGGGCCGCCGCCCCAGCCGCCGCCACCCTGGCCGCCGCCACCGCCGCCGCCGTAACCGCCCTGGCCACCGCGGCCGCTGGTCTTGGTGACCTTGGCCGTGGCATTGCGCAGGCTGGCGCCGACTTCCTCGACGTCCAGCTCGTAGACCGTGCGCTTGACACCCTCACGGTCCTCGTAGGACCGCTGCTTCAGCCGGCCCTGCACGATGACGCGCATGCCTCGCTGGAGCGACTCCGCGACGTTCTCCGCCGCCTGACGCCAGACCGAGCAGGTCAGGAACAGGCTCTCGCCGTCCTTCCACTCGTTCGTCTGGCGGTCGAAGGTGCGGGGAGTGGACGCGACACGGAACTTCGCGACGGCCGCACCGGAGGGGGTGAAGCGCAGCTCGGGGTCGTCGACAAGATTGCCGACCACCGTGATGACGGTCTCGCCTGCCATGGGGGAACCTCTCGGCGGGTTTGCTCTGGCTGCTTGCTACTCGAATCCCGGGATCAGCTGAGCGTGGAAGCTCAGTGCATCTCGGGACGGAGGACCTTGGTCCGGAGGACCGACTCGTTCAGGTTCATCTGGCGGTCGAGCTCCTTGACGACCGCAGGCTCGGCCTGCAGGTCGATGACCGAGTAGATGCCCTCGGGCTTCTTCTTGATCTCGTACGCGAGACGACGACGACCCCAGGTGTCGACCTTCTCGACCTTTCCGCCGCCGTCACGGACGACAGAGAGGAAGTTCTCGATCAGCGGGGAGACAGCGCGCTCCTCGACGTCGGGGTCGAGGATGACCATCACCTCGTAGTGACGCATGTGGAACCCACCTCCTTTGGACTCAGCGGCCACGGTCGTTCCGTGGCAGGAGGGTTGTGATGCGTAGGCAACGGTATCGGCCACCACTGACAATCGGGGGTTCTGTGGAGAAGCCCCTGCCGTGACATGGGCAGACACCGGTGCGGACGGTACAGAGTACCCGCACGGTGGCTTCCGGTTGAAATCCGGTCGCCAGGGCAGCCAATCTGTACACATCGGGTGTGTATGGCGCTACGATGCGCCGACTTTCGCAGGAGGTGCCCTATGGCACAGGCATTGCGACCCAACACCGCCGGCGGCCTCTTCGCCACGGACGGCAAGCCCCACCCCCTCCAGGACACGCTGCTCGCGGTGACCTTGGTGCTGGGCCTCACCTCGTTCCTCACGGCGATCATCAGCGACGACCTGCACGTGCTCAGCTCCTGGGCCGGCCTGGTGGGCATTCTCACGGGCGCCTACGGCCAGTGGATCTCGGAGACGACGCGTGAGCGCTTCGGCCTGATCCTGGGCCTGGGAGCGTCGGGCGTCGGATTCTTCCTGGGCATGATGCACGGCGGCCTCATCGGCTGACGCCGGAGCACCCCTTTCCGCACACCGGACGACGCCCCGGCCGTCCTCGGGCCGGGACGCAGCTTCCGTACGCCCAACCGGCGCGCTCCCACGGCGCAGTAGGCTTCGCGCGAGAGCCGGAGCCCCTGAACCCATGGGGACACACCAGCCCGAGGAGCGCCCCGAATGAGCCTGACCCTGAGGACCATCAGTCGAGAGCAGCATCTGGCCTACATCCAGAGCCTGCCGTCGGCGAGCCACATGCAGGTCCCGGCCTGGGCTGACGTCAAGGCGGAATGGCGCTCCGAGAACCTCGGCTGGTTCGACGACCGCACCGGCGAGCTGGTCGGCGTGGGTCTGGTCCTCTACCGGCAGCTTCCCAAGATCAAGCGCTACCTGGCCTACCTGCCCGAGGGCCCGGTCATCAACTGGTTCTCGCCGAATCTGCAGGAGTGGATCGAGCCGATGCTGGCGCACCTGAAGCAGCAGGGCGCCTTCTCGGTGAAGATGGGCCCGCCGGTGATCATCCGCCGCTGGGAGGCCGCCTCCATCAAGCAGGGCATCCAGAACCCGGACGTCAAGCGCCTGCGGGACATCGAGGCCGACCACATCGAGCCGCGTGCCTTCGAGGTGGCCGACAAGCTGCGCCGCATGGGCTGGCAGCAGGGCGAGGACGGCGGCGCCGGCTTCGGCGACGTCCAGCCGCGCTACGTCTACCAGGTGCCGCTGGCGAACCGTTCCCTGGAAGAGGTCCACAAGAACTTCAACCAGCTGTGGCGCCGCAATATCAAGAAGGCCGAGAAGGCCGGCGTCGAGGTCGTCCAGGGCGGCTACCAGGACCTCGAGGAATGGCAGCGGCTGTACGAGATCACGGCCGTGCGCGACCACTTCCGGCCGCGCCCGCTGTCGTACTTCCAGCGCATGTGGACGGCCCTCAACAGCGAGGACCCCAACCGGATGCGGCTGTACTTCGCCCGCCACAACGGTGTGAACCTGTCGGCGGCGACGATGCTGATCGTCGGTGGCCACGTCTGGTACTCCTACGGCGCCTCCGACAACATCGGCCGGGAGGTCCGGCCGTCGAACGCGATGCAGTGGCGGATGCTGCGCGACGCCTACGCGCTCGGCGCGACCGTCTACGACCTGCGCGGCATCTCCGACTCGCTGGACGAGACCGACCACCTCTTCGGCCTGATCCAGTTCAAGGTGGGCACGGGCGGCCAGGCGGCCGAGTACCTCGGCGAGTGGGACTTCCCGCTCAACAAGCTGCTGCACAAGGCGCTCGACATCTACATGTCGCGTCGCTGATGTCCCGTTCAGTGCTTCTATACCTCTGACACACGGCAACCGCTGACACGGCCCGCTGATTCACGGCGACCGCTGATTCACGGCAACCACGAGAAAGGTTCCAGGTCCGGCCATGGCGCTCACGCTCTACGTCGACACCGCGCGCTGGCGGGCGCACCACAAGCACGTGCAGGAGCAGTTCCCCGGCCTCGTGCCGGTCTGCAAGGGCAACGGCTACGGTTTCGGGCACGAGCGGCTGGCGGAGGAGGCCACGCGGCTGGGCTCGGACGTCCTCGCCGTCGGCACGACGTACGAAGCCGCCCGGATCAAGGACTGGTTCGGCGGGGACCTGCTGGTGCTGACCCCCTACCGGCGCGGTGAGGAGCCGGTGCCGCTGCCGGACCGGGTGATCCGCTCGGTCTCGTCGATAGACGGTGTGTACGGCCTCGTCGGTGCCCGTGTGGTGATCGAGGTGATGTCCTCGATGAAGCGCCACGGCATCAGCGAGCAGGACCTGGCCCAGCTGCACGCCGCCATCGAGAACGTCCGCCTGGAGGGTTTCGCCCTCCACCTGCCCCTGGACCGCACCGACGGCTCGGACGCGGTCGAGGAGGTCATCGGCTGGATGGACCGGCTGCGCGCGGCACGGCTGCCCCTGCACACGATGTTCGTCAGCCACCTGAAGTCCGAGGATCTCGTCCGGCTCCAGCAGCAGTTCCCGCAGACCCGGTTCCGGGCCCGCATCGGCACGCGGCTGTGGCTGGGGGACCACGACGCCACCGAGTACCGCGGCGCCGTCCTGGACGTCACACGCGTCGCCAAGGGCGACCGCTTCGGCTACCGGCAGCAGAAGGCCGCCTCGGACGGCTACCTGGTGGTCGTGGCGGGCGGAACGTCGCACGGGGTGGGTCTGGAGGCCCCCAAGGCGCTGCACGGCGTCATGCCGCGCGCCAAGGGCGTCGCCCGCGCCGGCCTCGCCACGGTGAACCGGAACCTTTCTCCCTTCGTCTGGGCCGGCAAGCAGCGCTGGTTCGCCGAACCGCCGCACATGCAGGTGTCGATCCTGTTCGTGCCCGCGGACGCGCCGGAGCCGCAGGTCGGTGAGGAGCTGGTGGCCCATCTGCGGCACACCACCACGCAGTTCGACCGGCTCGTGGACCGCTGACCGCCGCAGTACAGCGAGAAGGCCGTACAGGGGTCTCCTGTACGGCCTTCCGTCTGACTGGGGGGCGGCGTCGGGCGGACACCCGGCACCGTTCGCTCAGAGTGAACCGCCCGCGGTGCCTTGCTTGCCCCACTCGATGGGCTGCTCCGTGAAGTGCGCGGTCGCCTGGCGCCGGGCCCGGGCCGCGGGCCCGAGGACGAAGACGTCCTCGGCACCGTCGAGCACCCCGCCCGAGGGGTCGTCGTCCCCGGAGCGGCGCACCGGGTCCCGCTCCGGCAGGAAGATGTCCCGCACGACCATCACACAGAGATAGAGCGTGCCCAGCAGGTGCAGCGCGATGGCCCAGTGGTAGCCGTCCGTGGGCAGCCCCTTGTGGGCGTCTCCGCTGGTCGTGTACGCGAGGTACAGCCAGATCCCCAGGAAGTACGCCACCTCGCAGGCCTGCCAGATCAGGAAGTCCCGCCACTTGGGCCGGGCGAGGGCGGCCAGGGGAACCAGCCAGAGCACGTACTGGGGCGAGTAGACCTTGTTGGTGAGAATGAACGCCGCGACGATCAGGAAGGCGAGCTGGGCGAAGCGCGGCCGGCGCGGAGCGGTCAGGGCCAGGGCCGCGACTCCCGCGCAGCACGCCAGCATCAGCAGCGTGGCGAGGGTGTTGACGGTGTCGGTGGCGAGCGGGTCGTCCGAGTTCTGGGCCATGATCAGCCAGAAGGAGCCGAAGTCGACGCCCCGTTCCTGGCTGAAGGTGTAGAACTTCGACCAGCCCTCGAAGGCGAAGAGCATCACCGGCCCGTTCACGACGACCCAGGCGACGACCGCGCCGCCCACGGCCGTGGCGAACTCCCGCCACCGGCCGGCCCGCCAGCACAGCACCAGCAGCGGTCCCAGCAGCAGGAAGGGATACAGCTTGGCGGCCGTGGCGAGCCCCAGCAGGACGCCGAAGGCGAGGGAGCGGCCGCGGGACCACATCAGCATCGCCGCGGCCGTCAGAGCGACCGCCAGCAGGTCCCAGTTGATGGTCGCCGTCAGTGCGAAGGCGGGCGCCAGGGCGACCAGCAGGCCGTCCCAGGGACGCCGGGCGTGGGTGCGGGTCACGCAGACGGCGATGACCGACGCGCACACCATGAGCATCCCGGCGTTGACCATCCAGTACCACTGCTCCTGGTCCTGGATGGTGCCGCTGCCGGGCGTGAGCCAGGACGCGACCTCCATGAAGACACCGGTCAGCACCGGGTACTCCAGGTACTGCATGTCGCCGGGGAGCCGGTCGAAGTACGGCACGAGCCCGTCGGCGAAACCGCGCCCCTGGTAGAGGTGCGGGATGTCCGAGTAGCACGCGTGCGTGTACTGCGAGCTGGCGCCGAAGAACCAGGCGCCGTTGTAGCAGGGCGCCTTCTGGACCAGGCCGAGGGCGAACATCCCGATCGCCACCAGAGCGATCACCCGGACAGGAGTCCACCTGGACGTGCCGAGCAGGGCGCGGCGCCCGATCGGACCGCCGATCAGCTCACTGCCGGCCGCGGCGACCTTGTCCTCCTGGGTCGGCCGCACCGGCTCCGGCTCGTGGACGCTCCCTGGCGTCGTTTCTGCACTGGGCATGTCGCACATCCTGCCGTACGTGTCCGGCAAAACGGCGAGGGCCGCCGTACCCGAGTCGGGTACGGCGGCCCTGTTTCACGTGAAACAACGTGTTTCACGTGAAACACCCAAGCCGGGCGTTCGGCGGCTATCCGGCGGGGCCTCCGAAGATGCCTCCTCCGTTGCCGTTCCCTCTGGTGTTGCCACCGTCCAGGTTCGTATCGGTCGGCGTGGGCTCGGTACTCGCTCCTCCGTCCGTGCCCCCGTCGTCCGCACCGCCGTTCTGTCCGCCGTTTTCCTCCTCGCAGCCGAAGAAGCCACAGGTGTCGCTCGGCGAGGGCGACGGATCGGTCGGGGTCTCGCTGGGCGTCTCACTCGGGGTCTCGCTCGGCGTCTCGCTCGGCGTGTCGCTGGGAGTCGGCGTCGGCGACGGGGCTCCCACCGCGTCCTGGACGTCGCCGATCGGCTCGGCCTCCGGGAAGCCGAGGTCGGGCTTGCCCTTGAGCGCCGCCTTCATGTACTCGGTCCACACCAGCGTCGGGACGTCACCACCGTGGATGGACTTCTCACCCGCCGTGCCGTTCATCGAGAGCAGCTTGGCGCTCTTGGGATCCTCACGGAACATCGCGACCGAGGTCGACAACTGCTGGGTGTAGCCGACGAACCAGGCCGACTTGTTCTCGTCCGTCGTACCGGTCTTGCCGGCCGCCTTACGGCCCAGAGCGAGTGCCTTCTGGCCCGTACCGTTCTGGATGACGTTCTCCAGGACGTTCGTGACGTTGTTCGCCACGTTCTCGGGCATGGCCTGCGTGATCCTCGGCTTGTCGAAGCCGTCGATCTCCTGCCCGTTGAACTTGACGCTGGTCACCGAGTACGGAGCGGCCTGCTTGCCGGCCGCGGCGAACGTCGCGTAGGCGTCGGCCATGCGGATCGCGCTGGGGGTGGAGGTACCGAGCGCGAACGACGGGTTGAGCGTGGCGAAGCTGCTGTCCAGGATCCCGGCCTTCTCGGCCACGTCCCGCACGTTCCTCATCCCCACGTCCATGCCGAGCTGCACGAACGGCGTGTTGACGGACTGCTCCATCGCCTTGTGCAGGGTGATGTAGCCCCAGGGACGGTCGCTCTCGTTCTTCTGCAGGAACGGGGTGTTGTCCTTCTTCAGGACGTACGAGCCGTCGTTGTTCAGGACCTTCAGGCGGTCGTTGCCGTTGTACTTGCTCATCGGCGAGAGCGGACCGTCACTGCGGTAGGTCCCGTGCTCCATGGCGGCCGCCAGCACGAACGGCTTCCACGTCGAGCCGACGGGGACACCCGAGGTGTCCGCGTTGTTGTTGAAGTGGCCGTTCTCGTAGCCGGCGCCGCCGTAGAGCGCGACGATCGCGCCGTCCTTCGGCTTCACCGACGCCGCGCCGAACTGGACGTGCTTGTCCAGCTCACGCTTCTCCGGGTCCAGCTTCTCCTTCTCGACCTTCTTGACCGCCTTGGCCAGCGCCTCGACCTTGCTCTTCTCGAAGGTCGTCCTGATCTGGTAGCCGCCCTGGTCGAACTGCTGCTCCGTGATGTCGGAGTGGTTCAGGACGTACTTCTTGGCCGTGTCCACCAGGTAGCTGATCTGGCCGCTCATGCCCTTGGTCGCCTTGCGGCCCTGCGGCTCGGGGTACTCCTTGATCGCCTCCTGGTACTGGGCGTCCGTGAGCTTGTCGTCGTTGTGCATCTGCTCGAGGATCCAGCCCCAGCGCTCCTCCGACCGCTTGCGGTTGGCCTTGGCGCTCGCCGCCGGGTCGAGGCTCGCATTGCCCGCCGGGTCGTAGTACGTCGGGCCCTTGAGCAGGGCGGCGAGGAAGGCGCACTCGCTCGGCTTGAGCTGGTGGGCGTCCTTGCCGTAGTACGTCTGGGCGGCGGCCTGGATGCCGTAGGCGCCCCGCCCGTAGTACGAGGTGTTGAGGTATCCCTGGAGGATCTCCTGCTTGGAGAGCTTCGTGCCCACCTTGATGGAGATGAACATCTCCTTGAACTTCCGGGAGACCGTCTGCTCCTGGCTCAGGTAGGTGTTCTTCACGAACTGCTGGGTGATCGTCGAACCACCCTGCGTGTCACCGCCCCGGGCCATGTTCGCCAGGGCTCGGGCGATGCCCATGGGGTCGACGCCGGAGTCCTGGTAGAAGGTCTTGTTCTCGGCCGAGATCACGGCCTCCTGCATGGCCTTGGGGATCCGGTCGATCGTGACGTTCTGCCGGTTCTGGCCACTGCCCGTCGCGACCATCTGCTGGCCGTTGGACCAGTAGTAGACGTTGTTCTGCGACAGAGCCGCCGCGTTCTCCTCGTTGGGGACGCCCACCATGGCGTACCCGATGCCGGCCACGGCCACCAGGCTGCCGAAGAAGCCGATGCACAGACCGGAGACGAGCTTCCAGGACGGCATCCAGCGCTGCCAGCCGTACTTGCCGGCCCGCGGGTAGTCGATCAGCCGCTTCTTGTCGTAGACGGCGGCGGCGCGTCCCCGGCCCCGGCCGGCGGCAGCCGCCCCGGCAGCGCCCATGGCGGCGCCACGTCGGCCGCCGCCCCGCGGCGGTTCGGCCGCTCTCCGCCGGCCACCCCCACTTCTCTGCGCCGCACGACGGGCCTCGGCACGGCCGCCGTACGTACGCTCTTCACCCCCTGAGCCGTAGGAGTCCGACCCATAGGAGTCGGACGGAGACCCGGTGGCGCCTCGCGGTGCCGCTCGGCGGCCGGAGGACGAGCCGGACTGGCCGCGTCGGGCCGCGGCACGTCCGCCTCCCTGCGGCTGCGGCGGTTTGCGACGGTGCTCGCTCATCGAACGACTACTCCTCGGGCAGGCGCACCCTTGCGCGCCTGGAAACGGCGGCTGGTTTCCGGTCCCCCCGAAGTACGGATGCGGTCGGCTCCGCATTCATCGGTCCCGCATGCACCCGTACTACACCGAAGACCACGACGCTCTCGTGCGTCACTCGGTTCCCGGTGATGTGCATGGCGCACAGACTACGCACCGTCAAAACCTGCCGAGCCCCGAAGTTCACCTCAAATCAGGCAACTCGCGTCCGATGAATCGGTGATGTGATCCCGTTCACCACACCCCCTCTTGTCGCATCCGGAAGGCCGTTCTATCGTCGTGATGTATCGAGTCGATACATCAGCTCGACACATCGCCCCGAGACATCGGAGCGATACACCGGACGGGGACGCGCACACCGCGGAGAGGAGGCGACGATGAGCCGGCGTTCCGGCATCCTCGAGTTCGCCGTACTCGGCCTGCTCCGCGAGTCTCCGATGCACGGATACGAGCTGCGTAAACGCCTCAACACGTCCTTGGGCGTGTTCCGTGCGTTCAGCTACGGGACGCTCTACCCCTGCCTCAAGACGCTGGTCGCCAACGGCTGGTTGATCGAGGAACCGGGGAACGAGACCGAGGCCGTGCCCCTCACCGGCCGCCGCGCCAAGATCGTCTACCGGTTGACGGCGGAAGGTAAGGAGCACTTCGAGCAGCTGCTCTCGCAGACTGGGCCCGACGCGTACGAGGACGAGACCTTCGCCGCCCGTTTCGCGTTCTTCGGGCAGACCTCGCGCGATGTCCGCATGCGCGTGCTGGAAGGCCGCCGCAGCCGCCTGGAGGAGCGCCTGGAGAAGATGCGCGCCTCTCTGGCCCGGACCCGCGAGCGACTCGACGACTACACGCTCGAGCTTCAGCGCCACGGGATGGAGTCCGTGGAGCGCGAGGTGCGCTGGCTGAACGAGCTCATCGAGAGCGAGCGGGCGGGACGGGACCTCAAGGGCCCCGCCTCCGGGGACCCCGCTTCGCGTGACACCACATCTGGAGCGTCGGGCGGCCTGCCCCGGCCGGGGGACGACCCCCGTCCGGATACGCCCGACGACACCGCCACGTGAGAGCCCTCGCGGGCCTCACTCGTACACACAGGGAGCAACCGGAATGGGTTCGGTTCGCGTAGCCATCGTCGGCGTGGGCAACTGCGCCGCGTCGCTGGTGCAGGGAGTCGAGTACTACAAGGACGCCGACGCGGCAGCCAAGGTGCCGGGCCTGATGCACGTCCAGTTCGGCGACTACCACGTCAGCGACGTCGAGTTCGTCGCCGCGTTCGACGTGGACGCCAAGAAGGTCGGTCTCGACCTCGCGGACGCCATCGGCGCCTCCGAGAACAACACCATCAAGATCTGCGACGTGCCCCGCACCGGCGTGACGGTCCAGCGCGGCCACACCCTCGACGGCCTCGGCCGGTACTACCGCGAGACCATCGAGGAGTCCGCCGAGGAGCCCGTCGACGTCGTTCAGGTCCTCAAGGACCGGCAGGTCGACGTCCTGGTCTGCTACCTGCCCGTCGGCTCCGAGGACGCGGCGAAGTTCTACGCCCAGTGCGCCATCGACGCCAAGGTCGCCTTCGTCAACGCCCTCCCGGTCTTCATCGCCGGCACCAAGGAGTGGGCGGACAAGTTCACCGAGGCGGGCGTCCCGATCGTCGGTGACGACATCAAGTCGCAGGTCGGCGCCACCATCACGCACCGCGTCATGGCGAAGCTGTTCGAGGACCGGGGCGTCGTCCTGGACCGCACGATGCAGCTGAACGTCGGCGGCAACATGGACTTCAAGAACATGCTCGAGCGCGACCGCCTCGAGTCGAAGAAGATCTCCAAGACCCAGGCCGTCACCTCCCAGATCCGCGACCGCGAACTGGGCGAGGGCAACGTCCACATCGGCCCGTCCGACTACGTCGCCTGGCTGGACGACCGCAAGTGGGCCTACGTCCGCCTGGAGGGCCGCGCCTTCGGTGACGTCCCGCTGAACCTGGAGTACAAGCTGGAGGTCTGGGACTCCCCGAACTCCGCCGGCGTCATCATCGACGCCCTGCGCGCCGCGAAGATCGCCAAGGACCGCGGCATCGGCGGCCCGATCCTGTCGGCGTCGAGCTACTTCATGAAGTCCCCGCCGGTGCAGTACTTCGACGACGAGGCCCGCGAGAACGTCGAGAAGTTCATCAAGGGTGAGGTCGAGCGCTGACGCGCCGCACAGAGTCGCTCCTGCCAGGGCTGTGAGGGTCCCCGGGTCGTATGGCCCGGGGACCCTCCCCGTATGTGAGGCTGGGCCCCATGGCCGTCGTCCGTGACCTGCGCGTGCTGCTGCGCTTCCAGGGCTTCCGGCGCCTGCTCGCCGTCCGTCTGCTCTCCCAGGGCGCCGACGGTGTGTACCAGGTCGCGCTCGCCGCCTACGTCGTGTTCTCACCGGAGAAACAGACCTCGGCGGCCGCGATCGCCTCCGCGATGGCCGTGCTGCTGCTTCCGTACTCGCTCGTCGGCCCCTTCGCCGGCGTCCTGCTCGACCGCTGGCGGCGGCGCCAGGTCCTGCTCCACGGCAGTCTGCTGCGCGCCCTCCTGGCCTGCGCGACGGCCCTGCTGATACTCAGTCCGGCACCGGACTGGCTCTTCTACGTCTCCGCCCTGTGCGTCACCGCCGTCAACCGCTTCGTGCTCTCCGGCCTGTCCGCCGCCCTGCCCCGCGTCGTGGACGCCGATCGCCTCGTCATCGCCAACTCCCTCTCCCCGACCGCCGGAACGCTGGCGGCGACCGCGGGCGGCGGCCTCGCCTTCGTCGTCCGTCTGGTGGTGGCCGACTCCGACGCGGCCGTGTTGCTCGTGGCGGCCGGGCTGTACCTGTGCGCCGCCCTGGCGACACTGAGCATGGCGCGCGAACTCCTCGGTCCCGACCGGAGCGCGGTACGCCTGCGGATCGGCACGGCCCTCACCGGCACGATGCGCGAACTCGCGGCGGGCGTACGGCACCTGGCCGGACCGCCGCGCCGGCAGGCCGCCTGGGCACTCGCGGCGATGTCCCTGATGCGGTTCTGCTACGGCGCGCTGCTCGTCATGCTGCTGATGCTCTGCCGGTACGCCCTCACCGAGACCACGGACGACGGACTCGCCCTGCTGGGGCTGGCGTTGGGCGTATCGGGCGCCGGGTTCTTCGCGGCGGCGGTGGTGACGCCCTGGGCCGCGGGACGGCTCGGACCGGGCCGCTGGATCGTCGTGTGCGCCGGGGCCGCAGCCCTGCTGGAGCCCGCTCTCGGGCTGCCGTTCGCCATCGTGCCCCTGCTGGTCGCCGCGTTCGTCCTCGGTCTGACCACCCAGGGCGCGAAGATCGCCACGGACACCATCGTCCAGTCCTCCGTCGACGACGGCTTCCGTGGCCGGATCTTCTCCGTTTACGACGTCCTGTTCAACGTTTTCTTCGTCGGAGCGGCCGCCGTGGCCGCCCTCATGCTGCCGCCGGACGGCCGATCCGCGCCGCTGGTGATCACGATCGCCGTTATCTACGCGGCAGTAGCTGCTGCTATGGCCCGGTTTGGCCGGGCGGCAGTGTCACATCAATGACACAGAGCCACTCCTGACTACTGCGCTGTCAGTGGGGACCGCTACCTTACGTGGGTCTTATCTCGCGACATGTTCGCGTCACTCATCCATGCTTTATAGGGGGACCCCAAGTGTCTACTCCGCCGCCCCAGGGCAACCCGTTCGCGCAGAACCAGCCCGCCGGCCAGGCCCAGGCTCCGTACCCGCCGCAGGGCGGCTACCCCCAGCAGCCCGGCCAGCCCGGCATCCCGCCCCAGGGCGCGGGCCCGTACGCCCCGGTTCCGCCGCAGCCGTCCGGCCGCAAGCTGAGCTTCAAGACCATCAAGAACATCGTGATCGTCGTCGCGGTGGCGGGCATCGCCATCGGCGGCTACATCACCAGCCGGGACGACGCGAACACGGCGGCTGTCGGTGACTGCATGCACCGCGGCAGCACCAACGACAACAACCCGGACCTCGAGGTCGTCGAGTGCAGCGACGCGAAGGCTCAGTTCAAGGTGCTGGCCAAGATCGAGGGGTCCTTCCTCACGGAGACCCTGGCGTCGAGCAAGTGCGAGGCCGAAGCCAAGGACTTCCAGTACACGTACACCGAGAGCGGTGACGGCAAGGACTTCCTGCTCTGCCTGCAGGACTACAAGAAGTAACGCGGATGCAGAGAGGGGCGGTGTTTCACGTGAAACACCGCCCCTCGTGCTGGTCCCGGGGTCGTGTTTCACGTGAAACACGACCCCGTTCCACAGCCTCAGCTCTCCTGCTCGGCCCACCACTCCTTGAGCACCGCCACGGCCGCGTCGTGCTCCATCGGCCCGTGCTCCAGCCGCATCTCCAGCATGTGCTGGTACGCGCGGCCGATGACGGGGCCGGGACCGACGCCGAGGATCTCCATGATCTGGTTGCCGTCGAGATCGGGGCGGATCGAATCCAGCTCCTCCTGCTCCTGCAGCCGGGCGATCCGCTCCTCCAGCCCGTCGTACGCCCGGGACAGGGCCGCCGCCTTGCGCTTGTTGCGCGTGGTGCAGTCCGAGCGGGTCAGCTTGTGGAGACGGTCGAGAAGCGGGCCGGCGTCACGGACGTAGCGGCGGACCGCGGAGTCCGTCCACTCGCCGGTGCCGTAGCCGTGGAACCGCAGGTGGAGCTCGACCAGCCGGGAGACGTCCTTCACCAGCTCGTTGGAGTACTTCAGCGCGGTCATGCGCTTCTTGGTCATCTTCGCCCCGACCACCTCGTGGTGGTGGAAGGAGACCCGGCCGTCCTTCTCGAAACGCCGGGTGCGCGGCTTGCCGATGTCGTGCAGCAGCGCCGCCAGCCGCAGCGTCAGGTCCGGACCGTCCTCCTCCAGCGCCATCGCCTGCTCCAGCACGATCAGCGTGTGGTCGTAGACGTCCTTGTGCCGGTGGTGCTCGTCACGCTCCAGCCGCAGGGCCGGCAGCTCGGGCAGCACGTGGTCGGCCAGGCCGCTCTCCACGAGCAGGGACAGGCCCTTGCGCGGGTGCGGGGAGAGGATCAGCTTGTTCAGTTCGTCCCGGACCCGCTCGGCCGAGACGATCTCGATCCGTCCCGCCATCTCCTTCATCGCTGCGACGACCTCGGGTGCGACCTCGAAGTCCAGCTGAGCCGCGAAGCGCGCGGCCCGCATCATCCGCAGCGGATCGTCCGAGAAGGAATCCTGCGGAGTGCCCGGGGTGCGCAGCACACGCGCCGCGAGGTCCTCCCGGCCGCCGTGCGGGTCGATGAAGTCCTTCTCCGGCAGCGCGACGGCCATCGCGTTGACCGTGAAGTCACGGCGGACCAGATCCTCCTCGATGGAGTCGCCGTACGACACCTCGGGCTTGCGTGAGGTGCGGTCGTACGCCTCGGACCGGTAGGTGGTGACCTCGATCTGGTAGCCGTCCTTGTGGGCGCCGACCGTACCGAAGGCGATCCCGACCTCCCAGACGGCGTCCGCCCACGGCCGCACGATCTTGAGCACGTCCTGGGGACGGGCGTCGGTCGTGAAGTCCAGGTCGTTGCCGAGCCTGCCCAGCAGCGCGTCCCGGACCGAGCCGCCGACCAGGGCGAGGGAGAACCCGGCCTCCTGGAAGCGGCGGGCGAGGTCGTCGGCGACAGGGGCGACCCGCAGCAGCTCACTCACCGCGCGGTGCTGCACCTGGCTCAGGACACTGGACGTTTCTTCGTTGGCGTTCGGCACAAAAGAAGAGGGTACGTGGCCGGGGCGCCCCTCAGCTCCCCGTATTCCGGGTGGGACAGGTCCCGCCAGACGCGCACAAGGGCGACCCTTGAGCGATAGAGAACCGCTCCCTTCCATAGGGCGTCATACGGGACAGCGGGGCATCGGCCTGCGATCTTGTGAGGCGGACCGCGGCACTTCCCCTCAGCGCGCATCGTTACCATGCGTGGACGCACATTCCGACGACCACCACTGACGACGACGAGGGACGGGCAAGCGCGTGGCCGACGCGGCAGACTTCCAGGGGACCAGTGCCTCACCTGCCCGCCGGTGGCTGCGGCGCACCGGGGCACTGCTCGCTGGTGCGCCCCTGCTGGCCGGGCTCCTCCAGCTGCCCGGCGCGACCCCCGCGGACGCGGCGGGACAGGAGTCCCCGCAGGTCGCCTCCGGCGCGGGCTCGGTCGCCGTGGCGGTCGACTCACTGACCCCCAGCGCCCCCACCGAGGGGGACACGGTGACGGTCTCGGGCACGGTCACCAACAACGGCAAGCAGGCGGTCACCGACGCCCACGTCGATCTGCGGGTGGGCCCTCGGGTCGAGACCCGCTCGTCCATCGACACCCTGGCCAGGAAGAGCGATGACGTCCAGGGTCTTCTCGGCGAAGAGGTCGGCGGGAAGTACACCGAGAAGTTCCCCAAGCTCACCCCGGGCGTGGCCGAGCCCTTCTCGATCTCGGTGCCCGTGGACGAACTGGACCTCGGCGGGGACGGCGTCTACCAGCTGGGTGTCACGCTCTCCGGGGAGACCTCCGCACAGCCCTGGGACCGGCTCCTGGGCATTCAGCGGACGTTCCTGCCCTGGCAGCCGGAGGAGGCCGGCACGAAGACGAGGACCACGTTCCTGTGGCCCCTCGTCTCCACCTCCCACATGGCGGCCGAGACGGGGTCGAACGAGCAGCAGACGCCGGTCTTCCGCGACGAGGAGCTCGCCGAGGAGATCTCCCCGGGCGGCCGCCTGGAGCAGATGGTGTCGCTGGGCAAGGGCCTCGGCGTGACGTGGGTGGTCGACCCGGACCTGCTGGCGTCCGTCGACGCGATGACGAGGAGCTACGAGGTCCGCGCCGCCGACGGCACCACCGTCCCCGGCAGGAACCAGGAGCTCGCCAAGAAGTGGCTGACCGAGCTCCAGCAGGCCGTCGCCGGCAAGGAGGTCGTCGCCCTGCCCTTCGGCGACCCCGACCTGGCCTCCCTCGCCCACAACGGCACGAACGTCACCGGCTCCCTGAGCCACCTCAAGGAGGCCACCGACGTCGTCGACGACACGGTGGAGACGATCCTCCATGTGAAGCCGAACACGGACTTCGCGTGGCCCGCCGAGGGTGCCGTCGACCCGCCGATCGTGAAGGTCGCCACGTCCGCGGGCGCCGACAAGGTGATCGCCCGCGGCGACAGTCTCCAGGACAACCTGTCCTACACGCCCTCAGCGGCCCGGCCCATCGGCGGTGGCACCACGGCGGTCGTGGCGGACGCCAGGATGTCCACGCCGTTCCAGGGCGACCTGACGAAGGCCTCCGCGTCCACGCTCGCCGTGCAGCGCTTCCTCGCCCAGAGCCTGACGCTGGGCCTGCAGACCGGCAAGCAGCGCAGCGTCGTCGTCGCCCCGCAGCGCATGCCCTCCGTCGGTCAGGCCCAGGCCATGGCCGAAGCCCTGGCCGCCCTGGAGGGCGGGAACTGGTCCGAGGCGCAGGATCTCGCGGACGCCGCCAAGGCCAAGCCCGATCCCGCCGCGAACACGAAGGTGCCGCCGGCGTCGGTGTACCCCCGTGACCTGCGCAAGCAGGAGCTGCCGCGGGCCGCGTTCGAGCAGATCGCCCGGACGCAGGGCAAGCTCGACAAGTTCAAGGTCATCCTCACCATCCAGTCCCGCGTGGTCACCCCGTTCGGGCGGGCCATGAACCGCGAGATGTCCACGTCCTGGCGCGGCCGGGGCGTCGCGGCGGTGGGCTACCGCGACGACATCGAGTCCTACCTCGACGGGATCATCGACGGCGTCAAGCTGATCCAGAAGACGGAGACCAAGCTCTCCGGCCGCAGCGCCACGATCCCCGTGACCGTCCAGAACAACCTGGTGCAGGGCGTCGAGCACCTCGAACTGCGGCTCACGTCGAAGAACCCGACCCGCCTCAAGATCGGCGACGCCTCCTACGAGGAGCAGCCCGTCGCGGTCAACGGCGGCCACAGCCAGTCGGTGAAGTTCACCACGTCCGCCAACGCCAACGGGCGGGCCGAGGTCGTCGCCCAGCTCTACACGGAGGACGGCCGGCCCTACGGCGCCCCTGTCACCTTCGACGTGCGGGTCACCGAGGTCACCCCCACGGTGATGCTGGTCATCGGCGGCGGCTTCCTGCTCCTGGTCCTGGCCGGCTTCCGGATGTACACCCAGCGCAAGCGCGCCGCCGCCCGCGAGGCCGCCGAGCCCGAGGAGACCGCCGGGCCCGAGGAGACCGCCGGCGAGCCGCAGGAACCGGCCGGCGCCCCGCACGATCCGCACACCGCCGGCGACCGTCTCACGGAGGAGTCCGCCGCCGGCTCCCGGGCAGGCGCCCCGGAGCAGCCGAGTGACCCGGCCCCGGACACCGCAGCGGAAAGCGCCGACCCGTCCGGCACGGGTGAGAGAGTGGACCGTTGAGATGTCGTGGCCGGTGGGCCCGGGACGATGAGGTGGGGTAACCATGAACGCGCCGTACGACGGTGACCGCGGCCGTGCCGCGGGCAGCCCGGGGCACCCCGAGTCGGGCGGGCCCGAGGGCTCGCCGGCCGAGCACGGCCAGGTGCCGCCGCAGCCGCCCGCGGACATGTACCTCCAGGACGCCTACGCCCCGGACCCCTACCAGGCGCACGACCTCTCCGCCCAGGACCCGGTCGGCGAGGCGCTCTACGACCGCGCCGCGCACCCGCCGCCCGCGCCGGGCACGTACCAGCCCCAGCAGCAGTTGTACGCCCAGCCGCCGCAGTCGCCGTACGCCCCCGACCCGCGGGTGTGGGCCCAGACGCCCGCGCCCGAGCCGGACGGTCCGACGCGGCACCTGCCGTACGGCGACGACCCGCGCACCACGCAGTTCGTCGGCGTGGACGACCTCGTCTCCCGGGCGGGTGAGCCGCGCCAGGAACCGGACGCGTTCGCGCACCTCTTCCGGGACCAGCAGCAGAGCAGCGGCCACCCCTCGTACGAGTCGCCCTCGGTCCCCGGCCCGTCCCCGGCGCCCCTGGCCCAGGGCCAGTACCCGGCGCCCGAGCAGACCGCGGCGATGGCGGCCGTGACGGAGGAGGCCCCCGCCGAGGAGACGGCCCCCTCGCCCGCCCCGAAGAAGACCGGCCGCGCCGCGGGCCTGATGAAGTCCAGCGCCGTGATGGCGGCCGGCACGATGGTCTCCCGCCTCACCGGCTTCATCCGCTCCGCACTGATCGTCTCCGCTCTGGGCGTCGGCCTGCTCGGTGACACCTTCCAGGTCGCCTACCAGCTGCCGACGATGATCTACATCCTCACCGTCGGCGGCGGCCTGAACTCGGTCTTCGTACCGCAGCTCGTGCGCGCCATGAAGAACGACGAGGACGGCGGCGAGGCCTACGCCAACCGTCTGCTGACCCTGGTCATCGTGACGCTCGGCGGACTCACCGCGCTCTCCGTGCTCGGCGCGCCCCTGCTGATCCGCGTGCTGTCCGACCCGGTCGCCAGCGACCCCGCGGCGAACCGGGTCGCCACCACCTTCGCCCAGTTCTTCCTGCCCACGATCTTCTTCATGGGCATCCACGTGGTGATGGGCCAGATCCTCAACGCCCGCGGCAAGTTCGGCGCGATGATGTGGACCCCGGTCCTGAACAACATCGTCATCATCGTGACGCTGGGCATGTTCATCTACGTCTACGGCACGGCGGCCGACTCCGGCATGGAGGTCACCACCATCCCGCCGGAGGGTCAGCGCCTGCTCGGCGTCGGTGTCCTGCTCGGCCTGGTGGTCCAGGCACTGGCGATGATCCCCTACCTGCGCGAGACCGGCTTCCGGCTGCGGCTGCGCTTCGACTGGAGGGGCCAGGGACTCGGCAAGGCCGTCACGCTCGCCAAGTGGACGGTGCTGTTCGTCCTCGCCAACCAGGCGGGCGCCATGATCGTCATCCAGCTGTCCACCGCGGCGGGCAAGGCCTCGCCGGTCGACGGCACCGGCTTCGCCGCCTACGCCAACGCCCAGCTGATCTGGGGCCTGCCGCAGGCCATCATCACCGTCTCCCTGATGGCCGCCCTGCTGCCGCGCCTGTCGCGCTCGGCGGCCGAGGGCGACGGCGGGGCGGTCCGCGACGACATCTCGCAGGGCCTGCGCAACACGGCCGTCGCGATCGTGCCGATCGCCTTCGGCTTCCTCTCCCTCGGCATCCCGATGTGCACGCTCATGTTCGGCTCCTCGGGCACCAGCGAGGCCACCAACATGGGCTTCATGCTGATGGCGTTCGGCCTGGGCCTGATCCCGTACTCCGTGCAGTACGTGGTCCTGCGCGCCTTCTACGCCTACGAGGACACCCGAACTCCCTTCTACAACACGGTCATCGTGGCCGCGGTCAACGCCGGCGCCTCGGCGGTCTGCTACTTCGTCATCCCGTCCCGCTGGGCCGTCGTCGGCATGGCCGCCTCCTACGGACTGGCCTACGCGATCGGCGTCGGCGTCGCCTGGCGCCGGCTGCGCAAGCGGCTGGGCGGAGACCTCGACGGCGCCCGCGTCCTGCGGACTTACGCCCGGCTGTGCATCGCCTCGATCCCGGCAGCCCTGCTCAGCGGCGCGGCCGTCTACGGCATCGGCCACACGCTCGGCCAGGGCGTCGCGGGCTCGCTCGCCGCGGTGTTCGCCGGCGGTGCCGTGCTGCTCGGGGTCTTCTTCGTCGCCGCCCGCCGCATGCGCATCGAGGAGCTCAACTCGCTGGTCGGCATGGTCCGCGGACGCCTGGGACGCTGAGGCGGGGGGGTAGGCGCACAACCATCGTCAGCCACCGCGTGTCGTGCATAGCGGCGGACTGTGGGCACAATTGGTTTCGGCGTCGGACGGCGCGCAACGGATGCCGGCCGGCGCGCAATGGATGGGGAGGCAGGAACGACGGTGGCGGAACGGAGTACGGCTGCCGTCGACGTGGCAGACAACAGCGGCGAGACGTCGCTGACCGCACAGGCGGACCAGTCCACGGCCGACGGGGTGGCCAAGAACCGGGAGCGGGACACGGACAGCGACGAGGTACAGGAGAGCACCCGGGGCGACGGCTCCGAGAAGACCTCGACGCCTGAACTGCACAGCGGTCACAAGCTCGCCAGACGCTACCGCCTCGAGGAGTGCGTCACCCGTCTGGACGGTTTCAGCAGTTGGCGCGCCGTGGACGAGAAGCTCCGCCGTGCCGTGGGCGTGCACATCCTGCCCGCGGACCATTCACGGGCCCGGTCCGTCCTGGCCGCAGCCCGCTCCTCCGCGCTCCTCGGCGACCCGCGCTTCGTCCAGGTGCTCGACGCCGTGGAGGAGAACGACGTCGTCTACGTGGTCCACGAGTGGCTCCCGGACGCGACGGAGCTGACCACGCTCCTCGCCGCCGGGCCGCTGGAGCCGTACGACGCCTACCAGATGGTCAGCCAGGTCTCCGCCGCCATGGCCGCCGCACACCGTGAGGGCCTCGCCCATCTTCGGCTGAACCCCAACGCCGTCCTGCGCGCCTCGACGGGCCAGTGGCGCATCCGCGGCCTCGCCGTGAACGCCGCGCTGCGCGGCGTCTCGTCCGACACCCCGCAGCGCACCGACACCGAGGCCATCGGCGCCCTGCTGTACGCGGCGCTGACCCAGCGCTGGCCGTACGAGAGCGACGCCTACGGTCTGTCGGGGCTTCCGAAGGACATCGGCCTCATCGCGCCGGACCAGGTGCGGGCCGGGGTGCACCGCGGCCTGTCCGAGCTTTCCATGCGGGCCCTCGCCAACGACGGTGCCACCGCCTCCCGGCACGAGTCGCCGTGCACCACGCCGGAGGAGCTGGTGAAGGCGATCGGCGAGATGCCCCGCATCCGCCCGCCGGAGCCGGCGTTCACCGCCCCGCCCGAGTACCAGCGCACGACGTACCAGCAGGGCACGTACGGCCGTCAGTCGCCTCACCCGGGCGCCGCCCAGCCGCTCGCGGCTCCGCCGCCCCCGCTGCAGAGCCGCACCGGCAAGGCCCTGAAGTGGGCCGTGTCCGCCCTCCTGATCGCCGCGCTGGGCCTCGGCAGCTGGCAGCTCGCCGACGCCCTGATGGACCAGGGCGGCGCGTCGGACGACCCGACCAAGACGCAGAACAACGAGGGCGGCGACAAGAACAAGAACCGCCCGGCTCCGAAGCCCGTCGCGATCAAGGGGTCGGAGGAGTACGTGGCCAAGGGCCAGGCCCAGCACGCCGCCGACGTCGGCAAGACCTACGACGGCGACCCGTCCACGGGCTGGCGGACCAACAGCTACCTCGACGGTCCGAAGATGGTGATAAAGCCGGGTGTCGGCATCGTCTACGACCTCGGATCCGAGCAGCAGGTCTCGGCGGCGGCCCTGTCGCTGCGGTACGGCGGCGACCACACCACGGTCGAGCTGTACGCGACCGACTCCTCCGGTTCCTCCACCCCGCTGAGCTCCATGAAGAAGCTCGGCGATGTGACGACCAGCGGAACCTCCGCGAAGGTCACCGTCGACAAGCCCGTGAAGAGCCGGTACGTCCTGGTCTGGCTGACGGCGCTGCCGTACTCGGGCGCCGACCCGTCCAACTTCAGCGACCCGGGTTACAAGCAGGCCATCACCGAAGTGAAGTTCACGGGCTGAGAGCCGGCCGAGGGGAGGGGGTTCGATGGGGGACCGCGCCGAGCACAGCGGTGCCACGGATCAGGAACTCCTCACCCGGCATGTCGAGGGTGACCCCGACGCCTTCGGTGAGATCGTCCGGCGGCACCGCGACCGGCTCTGGGCCGTCGCCCTGAGGACACTGGGAGACCGCGAGGAGGCCGCTGACGCGGTCCAGGACGCCCTCGTCTCCGCCTACCGGGCCGCCCACACCTTCCGGGGCCAGTCGGCCGTCACGACGTGGCTGCACAGGATCACGGTGAACGCCTGCCTGGACCGGGCCCGCAAGGTGGCCTCCCGCAAGACCTCCCCGGTCGACGACACCGAGCGCCTGGAGCAGCTGCTGGAACCGCACGAGTCGGCCTCGGCGCCGGCCGAGCGCAACGATCTGCACCGCCAGCTCGTCGAGGCGCTGGGCACGCTGCCGGCCGACCAGCGCGCGGCGCTCGTCCTGGTGGACATGCAGGGCTACCCCGTCGCGGAGGCAGCCCGCATCCTCGACGTGCCGACCGGCACGGTGAAGAGCCGCTGCGCACGCGGCAGAGCCAGACTCCTGCCGCTGCTCACCCACCTGCGGCCGGAAAGCAGCGGCAAGAAGACGGGCGCGGAGCGGAACCGGACGCCGGACTCGGCCGTCCCACCCGCAGCGGGACCGCCGACGGCACCGCCGGAGACAGGACCGAGCGACTCAGCTGTAGTGAAGGGCGGAGGTGGACGAGCGTGACGTCGACGACCGACATGGACTGGCACCCGGACGTCGCGGAGATCTCCGACCTCGCCGAGGGTCTCCTCCCGCCGGCCCGGAGCAGCGACCTGCGGCGGCACCTCGACTCGTGCGAGCTCTGCGCGGACGTCCATGCCTCTCTGGAGGAGATCCGCGGTCTGCTCGGCACCCTGCCGGGTCCGCCGCGCATGCCCGCCGAGGTGGCCGGCCGCATCGACGCCGCTCTCGCCGCCGAGGCCCTGCTGACGGCCACACGCCCGGAGGCCTCGGACAGCCCGGCGGCGCCCACGAGCACCCCCGGCCCGGACGCCGCGACCGAGCCCGATGAGGGTGCTGGTTCCCGCGACGGCTCCGACGCGGAGGGCGACAGCGGTACGCGTGTTTCACGTGAAACATCGCCCTCCACCGACCGGCCCACCGGACGCCCCCGCTCCTCGACCACCGGCCCGGGACGGAAGGGACGCACACGGAACGGACGCCGCAGGATCGCCGTTCTGGGCACCGTCTTCACCGTCGCCGCCCTGGGGCTGGGATCCGTCCTGCTGTCGTCCCTCGGCGACGGTGAGCCCGCGCGAGATACGGCGAGCGATGGGCAGACCGCCCCTGCCGACACCTTCTCCGAGGGCCGACTGCGGAACCAGGTCGCCGAACTCCTCTCCGAAAACAACAGCGAGAGCGAGGGAGAAGGCGGTTCACGCACGCCTTTCGGCGCGGCGACCGCCCCCGGCACCAACGAGCACAAGGTCTTCAGGGAGATCGTCGTGCCAGGCTGCGTGCGCGACGGCATCGGGCGTGAGGATGCCGCCCTCGCTGTCGAGAACGGCCGTTATCAAGGGAAGAAGGCCATGCTCGTGCTGCTTCCCGACGCGGCCGACGCGACCAGGGTCACCGCCTACGTCGTCGACGCGACCTGTGTGGATCAGAAGGACTCCTCGTCCAAGGGCGCGGTCCTCCTGGAGCGCACCTACCCGTCTCCCTGAGCCGGCGCTTCGCCCTCCCCCTGCGTGGTATCCGGCACGGGGGTGCATCTCCGTGTGCCCGGACACAGTGGGAATGCGCGCCCCTTAGGATCCGTTGGGTGGGGTGAGAGCTCCGAAAGAAGCTCCCACCGGTCGAACGACGCAGTCCAGAGACGAGGAATCAAGCCGTGAGCGACGTCCGTAACGTGATCATCATCGGCTCCGGGCCCGCCGGTTACACGGCGGCGCTGTACACCGCACGCGCGTCGCTGAAGCCCTTGGTGTTCGAGGGCGCTGTCACCGCTGGTGGTGCGCTCATGAACACCACCGACGTCGAGAACTTCCCGGGCTTCCAGGACGGCATCATGGGCCCCGAGCTCATGGACAACATGCGCGCCCAGGCGGAGCGCTTCGGCGCTGAGCTCGTCCCGGACGACGTGGTGGCCGTCGATCTGACCGGTGAGATCAAGACCGTCACGGACACCGCCGGCACCGTCCACCGGGCCAAGGCCGTCATCGTGGCGACCGGCTCGCAGCACCGCAAGCTCGGCCTGCCGAACGAGGACGCTCTCTCCGGGCGTGGCGTGTCGTGGTGTGCCACCTGTGACGGGTTCTTCTTCAAGGACCAGGACATCGCTGTGATCGGCGGCGGCGACACCGCCATGGAGGAGGCGACCTTCCTCTCGCGGTTCGCCAAGTCCGTCACCGTCGTCCACCGGCGGGACACCCTGCGCGCCTCGAAGGCCATGCAGGAGCGCGCCTTCGCCGACCCGAAGATCTCGTTCGTCTGGGACAGCGAGGTTGCCGAGATCCAGGGCGACCCCAAGCTCTCGGGTCTGAAGCTGCGCAACCTCAAGACCGGCGAGCTCTCGGATCTGCCGGTGACCGGACTCTTCATCGCCATCGGCCACGACCCCCGTACCGAGCTCTTCAAGGGTCAGCTCGACCTGGACGAAGAGGGCTACCTGAAGGTGAACGCGCCGTCGACGCGCACGAACCTGCCGGGTGTCTTCGGTGCCGGCGACGTCGTGGACCACACCTACCGGCAGGCGATCACCGCGGCCGGGACCGGCTGCTCCGCCGCTCTCGACGCCGAGCGCTTCCTCGCCGCCCTCGCGGACGAGGAGCAGCCGGAGCCCGAGAAGACCGCTGTCTGACCTCTCCCTACCCGCCCCACGCACCAACAGTTAAGGAGCCCGCCGTGGCCGGCACCCTGAAGAATGTGACCGACGACTCCTTCGAGCAGGACGTCCTCAAGAGCGACAAGCCCGTCCTTGTGGACTTCTGGGCCGCCTGGTGCGGTCCGTGCCGCCAGATCGCGCCGTCCCTCGAGGCGATCGCCTCCGAGTACGGCGACAAGATCGAGATCGTCAAGCTGAACATCGACGAGAACCCGGGTACGGCCGCCAAGTACGGCGTCATGTCCATCCCGACCCTGAACGTCTACCAGGGTGGCGAGGTCGCCAAGACCATCGTGGGCGCCAAGCCGAAGGCCGCGATCGTGCGCGACCTGGAGGAGTTCATCGCCGAGTAGGACGGCTGAGCCGTCACGTCGACGGCGCATGTTTCACGTGAAACACGAATGGGCCAACCCGCATGGGTTGGCCCTTTCGTTTACGTGCCCCTCTCTACAGCGGTCGCAGCGCCGGTTCCTTCTGGACGGCTCCCAGGAGCCGGTCGAGCGCCATCTCGACGTCTTCCTTCCAGGAGAGCGTGGACCGCAGCTCCAGTCGCAGCCGGGGATGGATGGGGTGCTGCCGGACCGTCTTGAAGCCCACCGCCAGGAGATGATCGGCCGGCAGCACACAGGCCGGCTCCTTCCAGCGCGCGTCTCCGAACGCCTCGATCGCCTTGAAGCCGCGCCGCAGCAGGTCCTTCGCCACCGTCTGGACCATGACCCGGCCCAGCCCCTGCCCCTGGTAGCCCGGGACGATGAACGCGGTCATCAGCTGGACGGCATCAGGGGAGACGGGGCTCGTGGGGAACGCCGTGGAGCGCGGGACGTAGGCAGGAGGGGCGTAGAGCACGAAGCCCACCGGCACGTCGTCGACGTAGACGACGCGACCGCAGGAGCCCCAGTCCAGCAGCACCGCTGAGATCCAGGCTTCCTTCTCCAGATCGGAGGTGCCCGCCTTTACCGCTGCCTCACCGCTGACCGGGTCGAGCTCCCAGAAGACGCACGAGCGACAGCGCTGGGGAAGGTCCTGAAGGTTGTCCAGCGTGAGCGGTACAAGCCGACGCCCCATGGAGGCTGTTCCTCGCTTCCTTCGCCCGCCGCGCCGCGGGCGGCTGTCAGAGCACTCCGTTCCCTGAGGAGACTGCCGATGAACCCACCGACGGCTCCCAGCCCCAAACCGGCGCTCACCAGTCCGGTGCGGCTCATCGTTCGCATGGCCCCTGCCTCCCTCTCAGAGGTGCTGCCGGGTGGTCGCGCCGTACCCGAACGCATCGTATCGACGATGCGATTCCCTCGAAACCGCCAAAAAGGAAAGAGCGGGCCACGTTCCGGTACACACCGGACACGACCCGCTCTGTCGGATGCACAGCCGAGACTCCTTGAGGAGGCTCAGGACTCGCTGTCCTCGGAGTCGCCCTCCAGGAGACTCTTCTGCAGGACCGGTCCCTCGCCGGGGGCGAGAGAACCGAGGATCCGCTCCAGGTCCTCCATCGAGGCGAACTCGACGGTGATCTTGCCCTTCTTCTGTCCCAGGTCGACCTTCACGCGCGTCTCGAAGCGATCCGAGAGCCGCGTGGCGAGGTCGGACAGCGCGGGAGAGACCCGGGCTCCGGCACGTGGTCCCTTGGGCCGCTGAGCCTTCTGGGGCCGCGACCCCATGAGGGTGACGATCTCCTCGACGGCACGCACCGAGAGCCCTTCAGCCACGATGCGGTGAGCCAGCCGGTCCTGCTCCTCCGAGTCCTCGACGGACAGCAGGGCCCGCGCATGACCGGCGGAGAGCACACCCGCGGCGACCCGGCGCTGCACGGCCGGCGAGAGCTTCAGCAGGCGCAGGGTGTTGGAGACCTGCGGACGGGAACGGCCGATGCGGTCCGCCAGCTGGTCGTGCGTGCAGTTGAAGTCCCTGAGCAACTGGTCGTAGGCGGCGGCCTCTTCCAGCGGGTTGAGCTGAGCGCGGTGCAGGTTCTCCAGCAGGGCGTCCAGAAGGAGCTTCTCGTCCTCCGTGGCGCGCACGATCGCCGGGATCGCCTCCAGGCCCGCTTCACGGCAGGCCCGCCAGCGACGCTCGCCCATGATGAGCTCATAGCGGGCGGGGCCCACCTGCCGGACGACGACCGGCTGAAGGAGCCCCACTTCCTTGATGGACGTGATGAGCTCGGACAGCGCGTCCTCGTCGAAGACCTCACGCGGCTGCCTCGGGTTCGGCGTGATCGCGTCGAGCGGGATCTCGGCGAAGTGCGCACCGATCGGCGCAGCGGGGGTGGCGGGGGCCGTGGGCTGCGCCGCTTCCTCCGTTTCACGTGAAACAGCGGGCAGCGTCGCCACCTTCGCCGCGGCCACCCCGCGGTCGCCGGGCAGCACGGGCACCGCCGTTGGGGACGTGGACACGGCACTCCCTGCCGCGGCCTGGGCCACCGACTTCTCCGTCGGGGCGGCAGGGATCAGTGCGCCGAGGCCACGGCCCAGTCCCCTCCGTCGCTCGCTCACTGGATGCCCTCCACCATGCTCGGGTCGTTCTGCTGTGCGCCGATGTGGGCGTGCGTGGCGTCATAGCTGATGCCCACGCCCTTCAACGCGATCTCTCGTGCCGCCTCAAGATAAGAGAGGGCACCACTCGATCCTGGATCGTAGGTCAGGACCGTCTGCCCGTAACTCGGCGCCTCCGAGATACGGACGGACCGGGGGATGCTCGTCCGCAGTACCTCGTCGCCGAAGTGGGTGCGTACCTCCTCGGCCACCTGGGACGCCAGGCGCGTCCGGCCGTCGTACATGGTGAGGAGAATGGTCGACACGTGCAGGGAAGGATTGAGATGTCCCCGCACCAGGTCGACGTTGCGCAGCAACTGGCCCAGGCCCTCCAGCGCGTAGTACTCGCACTGGATCGGGATCAGGACCTCCTGGCCCGCCACCAGGGCGTTGACCGTCAGGAGGCCGAGTGAGGGCGGGCAGTCGATGAGGATGTAGTCCAGCGGCTGCTCGTACGCCTGGATGGCGCGCTGCAGTCTGCTCTCCCGTGCCACCAGGGACACCAGCTCGATCTCCGCACCGGCGAGATCGATCGTGGCGGGGGCGCAGAAGAGACCCTCGACGTCGGGAACCGGCTGGACGACCTCGGAGAGCGGCTTGCTCTCCACCAACACGTCGTAGATGGACGGGACTTCGGCGTGGTGGTCGATTCCCAGCGCGGTCGACGCGTTGCCCTGAGGGTCGAGGTCGACCACGAGGACCCGGCCGCCGTGCAGAGCCAGCGACGCGGCCAGGTTGACGGTCGTCGTCGTCTTGCCGACACCGCCCTTCTGGTTGGCGACCACGATGATCCGGGTCTGCTCGGGCCGCGGCAGGCCCTCGCCGGCGCGGCCCAGAGCCTCCACCGCCAATTGGGCAGCACGACCGATGGGAGTGTCGTCCATCGGAGGCGGTGTTTCACGTGAAACATCCGCCCCCATCGACTCGGTACGGGGACCGGGGACCGGATCGGTCATCGGTCCCGCGATGTTGGCGTCGGACCGCAAGGATTCACTCTCCTCGACTTCAGGCTCGCAATGAACAGAGCCTCCCATGTCTTCGGGGTCGTGAACCAGTGAGGCCTGACGTTCTGTGGAGAAATCCACCTCTGTGGACAACTCAGTTCCCTCGTCGAGTGAACCGAGGGGCTTACGGTCGCGGGGTTCGGCCGCAGCGCGGCCACGACTGATGATGCCGTGCAGCAGTGAGCGACGTTTCACGTGAAACACGATGCAGGGCAGCCGTGGCCGGACGGCCGCGACACTCCGGCATGCGTAGGTTTGGCAGCTTGTGTGGAGTACGTCTCGTCCGCAGGACGGATCAGCGTCGCCGGCGGGCGCGGCCCGTCCGTGCCGCCTTGGCCCGCTTCGCGGCGAAGCGCACGCCGCCCGGGCTCTCCCCGACCTCGACGCGCACCACCGTGGACATCGGGTCCACCACGCCCTCACCCACATGCAGGATGGAGGTCCCCACGGCTCCCAGCTTGCTGAGAGCCGTGGAGGCGCTCTTCAGCTCCTCCTCGGCGGCGTCCCCCTTGAGCGCGAGCATCTCTCCGTAAGGACGCAGCAGTGGGATGCCCCAGGTGGCGAGACGGTCGAGGGGCGCGACGGCTCGGGCGGTCACCACATGGACGGGCTGAATCTTCCCCATGACCTCCTCGGCCCGGCCGCGCATGACCGTCACATGGTCGAGGCCGAGCAGCTCCACGACCTCGGTGAGGAAGTTGGTCCGCCGCAGCAGTGGCTCCAGCAGGGTGATCTTCAGATCCTCCCGCACCAGCGCCAGCGGAATGCCCGGCAGGCCGGCGCCCGAACCGACGTCGCACACCGTCACCCCCTCGGGTACGACCTCGGAGAGCACAGCGCAGTTCAGCAGGTGCCGCTCCCACAGGCGGGGCACTTCGCGTGGACCGATGAGACCGCGCTGCACGCCCGCCTCGGCGAGCAGCTCGGCGTACCGCACCGCATCCGCGAAGCGGTCACCGAACACCTCGCGCGCTTGCTCGGGCGCGGGGGGAAGCTCCGCTGCCTCCGTCACGGGGGGACCGTCCTTCCGTACCGCGTCGGCGCACCCGGCGCCGACATCAGAACCACAGAACTATCAGGCTGACAAAGTTCGGCCCCGTCTGCGCAACAGACGGGGCCGAGGAAAGCAGGAGCCGATCAGGCGGGCAGCACGACGACGAAGCGCTGCGGCTCCTCGCCCTCGGACTCGCTGCGCAGGCCGGCGGCCTTGACCGCGTCGTGCACGACCTTGCGCTCGAACGGCGTCATCGGCTTCAGCTTCACGGCCTCGCCGCTGCTCTTGGCCTCGGCGGCGGCCTTGGCGCCCAGCTCGGACAGCTCGGAGCGCTTCTGGGCGCGGTACCCCGCGATGTCGAGCATCAGACGGCTGCGGTCGCCGGTCTCCCGGTGCACGGCCAGGCGGGTGAGCTCCTGGAGCGCCTCCAGCACCTCACCGTCACGGCCGACCAGCTTCTGCAGGTCACGGCCGCCCGTGTCGCTGATGATCGAGACAGAGGCACGGTCGGCCTCGACGTCCATGTCGATGTCGCCGTCGAGGTCGGCGATGTCGAGCAGACCCTCCAGGTAGTCCGCCGCGATCTCGCCCTCCTGCTCCAGGCGAGTCAGGGTGTCTGCACCCTCGGCAGCGGCGGAGGTGGTGCCTTCCGTCACGGGATGGACTCCTTCTTACTTCTTGGACGGGGACTTGGGCCGCTGAGGGCCCTTGCGCTGTCCGGACTGGGCCTTGCTGCGGGTGCCGCCGGCGGGCTTGGCGCCGCCCTTCTTGGCAGCGGCGGCGGGCTTGGCATCCTCGGGCTCGTCGGACTTGGTCAGCGAGGTCTTCGGCTCCTGCTCACCCGCTGCCTTCGCACCCCCGACGGTGCCGGACTGACGCTGCGCCTTGGTCTGCCGCTTGGGCTGCTGGCGCTTCGGCGTACCGGTGGTGGCCGGCGTACCGTCCTCGGCCTGGGCCGCGGCCGCGGCGTCGCTCTTGATCACCGTGCCGTCGGCCTGCGCGGCGAGTCCGGCCTTGCTCAGTCCGTTGATGAACTTGCGCTCGTACTCGTTGCGGTCCCGGCCCTTGGCGACGATGGCCTTCACGATGACCCGGTCCCGGCGCCGGGACACCTTGTCGCGGTGCGTGACGTGCTTGTGCAGCCGCTCCAGGTACTCGGCCTGGGCCTTGGAACCCGGGGTCGGGTTGTTGCGGATGACGTACATCTGCTGACCCATGGTCCACACGTTGGTGGTCAGCCAGTAGACGAGGACGCCGACGGGGAAGTTGATGCCGAAGACGGCGAACATGATGGGGAAGACGTACATCAGCATCTTCTGCTGCTGCATGAACGGCGTCTTCACCGTGGTGTCGACGTTCTTCGTCATCAGCTGGCGCTGGGTGAAGAACTGCGAGGCCGACATCAGGACGATCATGATGGCCGTCACGACCCGCACGTCGGTGATGGAGGACCCGAGGGCCTCCACCTTCGAGGAGCTGTCGGTGAACTTCGCCGCGAGCGGCGCACCGAAGATGTGGGCCTTCTGGGCGCTCTCCAGCAGGCGGTTGTTGATCACGCCGATGGTGTCGTTCGACGCGATGCTGTTGAGCACGTGGTACAGGGCGAAGAAGAACGGGGACTGCGCCAGGATGGGAAGGCACGAGGAGAGCGGGTTGGTGCCCGTCTCCTTGTACAGCTTCATCATCTCTTCGGACTGACGCTGCTTGTCGTTCTTGTAGCGCTCCTGGATCTTCTTCATCTCGGGCTGGAGCGTCTGCATCGCCCGGGTCGCCTTGATCTGCTTCACGAAGAGCGGGATCAGGCAGATACGGATCAGGATCACCAGGGACACGATCGACAGGCCCCAGGCCCATCCGGTGTCGGGCCCGAAGAGGGCGCCGTACACCGAGTGGAACTGGACGATGACCCAGGAGACGGGTGTGGTGATGAAGCTGAAGAGGCTGGCAATCGTGTCCACTAATCATGCTCCTTGGGCATGGGACGGTGTCTCTGCGGCCGGGCTCGAAGGACTCGACGGACTTGTGGGAGAAGTCTGTCCCTCGGTGGCCGGGTCGGCGGCGGAGGGCCCGCCCTTGCGTGCGCGCCACGCGTGACGCAGCATCTCGTGCCACCGCGGGCGCTTGCGCGGCGGGACATGGTCCACACCGCCCAGCGACCACGGATTGCACCGAAGGATGCGCCAGGCCGTGAGTGCCGTTCCCTTGATGGCACCGTGCCGGTCGATGGCCGTGTAGCCGTAGTGGGAGCACGACGGGTAGTACTTGCAGACCGGCCCGAGCAGCGGACTGATCGTCCACTGGTAGAGCTTGATCAGAGCCAGCAGCGGGTACTTCATCGCGCGCCCCCTCCCAGCAGCCGCTGAAGGGCGGCATCCAGGTCTCGGGCCAGCTGTGCATGGTCGGCGTCGCCCGAACCGGGCAGCGCTCGTACGACTACCAGGCTACCGGGGGGCAGCTGGGCGACTCGCTCGCGCATCAAGTGGCGAAGCCTGCGCTTCACCTTGTTGCGCACGACCGCGCCACCCACGGCCTTGCTCACGACGAAACCCGCACGCGTCGGGGGAGCGCTCTCCCCAGGCGCATGCGGGTCCGTGGCACCGCTTCGAAGGTGGACGACGAGCGTCGGGCGGCCTGCCCGGCGACCTCGTCGTACCGCGGTCGCGAAGTCCTCGCGCCGCCTCAGCCGGTTCTCGGTGGGCAGCACGACGTCATGACCTGATCGGGATCAGGCGGACAGGCGGGCGCGACCCTTGCTACGGCGGGACGCGAGAATCGCGCGGCCGGCACGGGTGCGCATACGCAGCCGGAAGCCGTGGGTCTTCGCGCGACGACGGTTGTTCGGCTGGAAGGTGCGCTTGCTCACTCGGGGGCTCCAGAAAGAATCGGTGGTTGCGGGGTGCCGTCCTGGCTGTCACCGTGCGCCCACGAGTAGCTCGCAGTTACGCCCGAGTGCACCGCTTACCGATCACCCCGGTGATCTGTGCCCATCGGAGGCAGGCGGCAGCAGCCATCGACAACTCGACCTGGTTACGGTACGCGCGGCTACGCCATCCGGTCAAACCAGGAGTCGCCGGGAGACACTTGTCCACAGCCTGGGGACAACAACTTGAACCGCACCCGCCGCCCTGACTACCGTGACTGGACTCCGATTCGTTCCCTTATCCCTGCCCGACCCGATTTACATCCCGACCCGTCCCCGAATCACACCTTCGAGGGACCCGTGAGAGAGCGTGCCCTGTGGCTGACGTACCTGCCGATCTTGCCGCAGTGTGGCCACGCGTATTGGAGCAGCTCCTCGGGGAGGGCCGCGGCCAGGGGGTCGAGGCGAAGGACGAGCACTGGATCCGGCGCTGCCAGCCGCTCGCGCTGGTCGCCGACACGGCGCTGCTCGCCGTGCCGAACGAATTCGCGAAGGGCGTGCTGGAAGGCCGGCTGGCGCCGGTCGTCAGCGAGACGCTGAGCCGTGAGTGCGGACGCCCGATCCGGATCGCGATCACGGTCGACGACTCCGCGGGCGAGCCCCCGGCCACGCCGGCACCGCCCGCGCGCCCCCAGCAGCGCTACGAGGAGCCCGAGCTCCCGTCCGCGCGCCAGGACCGCGACGGGTACGACGCCCGGCAGGACCGCGACGGCTACGAGACCCGCCCGGACCGCGACGGCTACGACAGCCGCCCCGAGCGCGACAACCGCGACGCACGTCAGGAACGTGACGCGTACGACAACCGCTCCGAGCGTGACGGGTACGACGCGCGCCAGGACCGTGACGCGTACGACAACCGGCCCGACCGCGACGGATACGACAGCCGCAAGGACCGTGACGGCTACGAGGCGCGTCAGGACCGCGACGGCTACGAGGGGTACGGCCGGCACCGTGCCGAGCCGCTGCCGGGCACGGGTGGCGACCAGCTCCCGCCTACGCGCGCAGACCAGCTGCCGACGGCCCGCCCGGCCTACCCCGGCGAGTACCAGCGCCCGGAGCCCGGCGCCTGGCCGCGCCCCCCGCAGGACGACTACGGCTGGCAGCAGCAGCGCCTCGGCTTCCCCGACCGTGACCCGTACGCGTCACCGTCACAGGACTCCTACGGCGGGCAGGACTCGTACGGCGGGCAGGATTCCTACGGCTCCCCCAAGGAGCCCTACGGATCACAGGACTACCGTCCACAGCCGGTGGAGCGCCCCTCCTACGAGCCGCCGCGCTCCGAGTACGAGAACTCACGCCCCGACTACGACCAGCGCGACCCGGTCCGGCGCGAGCTGCCGGAGCCGCCGGCTGGCTCGGGGCACGTGCACCGGGGCGGTCCGGTCGGCCCGAACCTGCCGACGACCGGGGCACCCGGCCCGCTGGCCGCGCAGCCCGCTCCGGCGACGGGCCCGGGTGAGCCCACCGCCCGTCTGAATCCGAAGTACCTCTTCGACACGTTCGTCATCGGCGCCTCCAACCGCTTCGCGCACGCGGCCGCGGTCGCCGTCGCAGAGGCACCGGCCAAGGCGTACAACCCCTTGTTCATCTACGGGGAGTCCGGGCTCGGCAAGACGCACCTGCTGCACGCCATCGGGCACTACGCGCGCAGCCTGTACCCCGGCACCCGGGTGCGGTACGTGAGCTCGGAGGAGTTCACGAACGAGTTCATCAACTCCATCCGCGACGGCAAGGGCGACAGCTTCCGCAAGCGGTACCGCGAGATGGACATCCTGCTCGTCGACGACATCCAGTTCCTTGCGGACAAGGAGTCGACGCAGGAGGAGTTCTTCCACACCTTCAACACGCTCCACAACGCCAACAAGCAGATCGTGCTCTCCAGCGACCGGCCGCCCAAGCAGCTGGTGACACTGGAGGACCGGCTGCGCAACCGCTTCGAGTGGGGACTGATCACGGACGTCCAGCCGCCCGAGCTGGAGACGCGCATCGCGATCCTGCGCAAGAAGGCGGTGCAGGAGCAGCTGAACGCGCCGCCGGAGGTGCTGGAGTTCATCGCGTCCCGGATCTCGCGGAACATCCGTGAGCTGGAGGGCGCGCTGATCCGGGTCACGGCGTTCGCCTCGCTCAACCGGCAGCCGGTGGACCTGGGGCTGACGGAGATCGTCCTCAAGGACCTCATCCCCGGCGGAGACGACTCGGCGCCCGAGATCACCTCCACGGCGATCATGGGCGCGACGGCGGACTACTTCGGGCTGACCGTCGAGGACCTCTGCGGCACCTCCCGCGGGCGGGCTCTGGTCACCGCCCGGCAGATCGCCATGTACCTGTGCCGGGAGCTGACGGACCTGTCGCTGCCGAAGATCGGCGCGCTGTTCGGCGGGCGGGACCACACGACGGTCATGCACGCGGACCGCAAGATCCGCAATCTGATGGCCGAGCGCCGCTCCATCTACAACCAGGTCACGGAGCTCACCAACCGCATCAAGAACGGCTGAGCGCCGCTTCGCAGACCGCTGAGGGCGCCCCCGGAGCCTGCCGGGGGCGCCCTTCGGCATGTGTGCGGGCGACCGGGCCGGCCCTCATCCGCATCCCGCTGTTCGAATAGTCGCCGGGTTACGGCCTCCCTCCACAGATTCGGGGACTTTCTGCCGTCCACATCCTGGGGACCGGGGAGTTGTCCAGATCGTGTCCACAGGGAGCACTGTTGAAAGACCATCAGACCAGCTCAGCTGCTTGTGGATTGGTGGACGAACGATCTCCACAGACTGTGGACGAAGCGGTGATCCACAGGCTGTGCACCGAGTTGTCCACGGGCTGCCCACAGGCTGGGGGCGGTTGTCCCCAGCGATCGGCCGCTTCTCCACATGACTGTCCACTGTTCGGCAACCCGACGCGCCTCCTCACCGGGTCGAGTGAAAGGCGTCACACCAAGGTGCCGGGTTGGGCTGTGGGAAAGGTGGGTAAACCTGGGGACGGCACTGGGGAGAACTCGCCTCCTCCTGTGCACGGGGTGTGCAGAACTTTCCGTTCTCCACAGAAGCGCCGGGTTGTCCACCGCCTCCACCCACAGGCCCCGTGGACAAAATTCCCGCTCTGAGCTGGGCAAACGTGGTTATCCACGGTATCCACAGGCCCTACTACTACTCCCGACTAGAGAGAGAGCGGAATTCGTTTCGAAGCGGGCCCTGTGCACAACTCGCTCTCCGGAGCCCGGCCGCCCCTCGTCACGACTTGACCCCGAGAGGCACCTACTGTCAGTGCCGTGCGTCAGACTGGTCCCCGGTGTCCTCCCCGTCTCAGGGACCGTCGACACCGAGACAGACGACGAGGGCCAGGCAGAGCGAGAAGCGCCGGCAACAGCAGGAGGCGGCAACAGTGAAGATCCGGGTGGAACGCGACGTACTCGCGGAGGCAGTGGCCTGGGCGGCTCGCAGCCTCCCGGCCCGTCCGCCGGCGCCTGTCCTCGCCGGCCTGCTCCTCAAGGCCGAGGACGGCCAGCTGAGCCTGTCCGGCTTCGACTACGAGGTCTCCGCCCGGGTGGGCGTCGAGGCCGAGGTCGAGGAGGAGGGCACGGTCCTGGTCTCCGGCCGCCTGCTCGCGGACATCTGCCGCGCGCTCCCCAACCGCCCGGTGGAGATTTCCACAGACGGTGTACGGGCGACGGTGGTCTGCGGCTCCTCGCGGTTCACCCTCCACACCCTGCCTGTGGAGGAGTACCCGGCCCTGCCCCAGATGCCGAACGCGACGGGCACGGTCCCGGGCGAGGTCTTCGCCTCCGCGGCCGCCCAGGTGGCCATCGCCGCCGGCCGTGACGACACGCTGCCCGTCCTCACGGGCGTCCGCATCGAGATCGAGGGCGACACGGTCACGCTGGCCTCCACCGACCGCTACCGCTTCGCGGTCCGCGAGTTCCTGTGGAAGCCGGAGAACCCGGACGCCTCCGCGGTCGCCCTGGTGCCCGCCAAGACGCTCCTGGACACCGCCAAGGCCCTGACCAGCGGCGACCAGGTGACCCTGGCGCTGTCCGGCTCGGGTTCGGGCGAGGGCCTGATCGGCTTCGAGGGCGCCGGCCGCCGCACCACGACCCGCCTGCTGGAGGGCGACCTCCCGAAGTACCGCACGCTGTTCCCGACGGAGTTCAACAGCATCGCCGTGATCGAGACCGCCCCCTTCGTGGAGGCCGTCAAGCGTGTGGCCCTGGTCGCCGAGCGGAACACCCCGGTGCGGCTCAGCTTCGAGCAGGGCGTGCTCATCCTGGAGGCCGGCTCCAGCGACGACGCACAGGCTGTGGAAAGGGTCGACGCCCAGCTGGAGGGCGACGACATCTCGATCGCCTTCAACCCGACCTTCCTGCTCGACGGCTTGAGCGCCATCGACTCCCCGGTCGCCCAGCTGTCCTTCACGACGTCCACCAAGCCCGCGCTGCTCAGCGGCAAGCCGGCGGTGGACGCCGAGGCGGACGAGGCCTACAAGTACCTGATCATGCCGGTGCGCCTCAGCGGCTGAGCTCCGCCGGCTGTCCACAGGCTGGGGGAAAACCCGCAGGTGAGGGCGTGCGAGTGAGCGCGTATGCCCACAGATGTGCGCGAGCGTCCGGGATTAGGCTCGGACGCGGCACACCAGTGCCGCAGCGCCACGTCGGACACCTGCAAACCTAAGGAAAACAACTGATGGAGCTCGGTCTCGTCGGCCTCGGCAAGATGGGCGGCAACATGCGCGAGCGGATCCGCCGCGCGGGCCACACCGTCCACGGATACGACCGCAACCCGGACCTCGCCGATGTCCACAGCCTGGAAGAGCTTGTGGGCAAGCTCAGCGGACCGCGCGTGGTCTGGGTGATGGTCCCGGCGGGCGAGGCCACCCAGTCCACCATCGACCGGCTCGCCGAGCTGCTGGAGCCGGGCGACGTCGTCGTGGACGGCGGCAACTCCCGCTGGACGGACGACGAGAAGCACGCCGAGGAGCTGGCGGCCAAGGGCATCGGCTTCGTCGACTGCGGTGTCTCCGGCGGCGTCTGGGGCCTGGAGAACGGCTACGCGCTGATGTACGGCGGCGACGCGGAGAATGTCGCGAAGGTGCAGCCGGTCTTCGACGCCCTCAAGCCGGAGGGCGACTTCGGCTCGGTGCACGCCGGCAAGGTCGGCGCGGGCCACTTCGCCAAGATGGTCCACAACGGCATCGAGTACGCGATGATGCAGGCCTATGCCGAGGGCTGGGAGCTGCTGGAGAAGGTCGACTCCGTGACCGACGTCCGGGAGGTCTTCCGCTCCTGGCAGGAGGGCACGGTCATCCGCTCCTGGCTGCTCGACCTCGCGGTGAACGCGCTCGACGAGGACGAGCACCTGGACGGGCTCCGGGGTTATGCACAGGACTCCGGCGAGGGACGCTGGACCGTGGAGGCCGCAATCGACAACGCGGTGCCGCTGCCGGCGATCACCGCGTCGCTGTTCGCGCGGTTCGCCTCGCGCCAGGAGGACTCGCCCCAGATGAAGATGATCGCGGCGCTGCGCAACCAGTTCGGCGGCCACGCGGTCGAGAAGAAGTAACCGAGCACCGAGGGAGGTCGGCGAAACGACCATGCACGTCACGCATCTGTCGCTGGCCGACTTCCGCTCCTATCCCCGGGTCGAGGTCCCGCTCGACCCGGGGGTGACGGCCTTCGTCGGGCCGAACGGGCAGGGCAAGACCAACCTCGTCGAGGCCGTCGGCTATCTCGCCACCCTCGGCAGCCACCGGGTCTCCTCCGACGCGCCCCTGGTCCGCATGGGCGCCGAGCGGGCGATCATCCGGGCCCAGGTGCGGCAGGGCGAGCGGCAGCAGCTGATCGAGCTGGAGCTCAACCCGGGCCGCGCCAACCGCGCCCGTATCAACAGGTCCTCGCAGGTCAGACCGCGTGACGTGCTGGGGATCGTACGGACCGTGCTGTTCGCGCCGGAGGATCTCGCCCTGGTCAAGGGCGACCCCGGGGAGCGGCGCCGCTTCCTCGACGAGCTGATCACCGCCCGCTCACCGCGCATGGCCGGGGTCCGTTCCGACTACGACCGGGTGCTCAAGCAGCGCAACACCCTGCTGAAGTCGGCCGCGCTGGCCCGGCGGCACGGCGGCCGTTCCATGGACATGTCCACCCTGGACGTCTGGGACCAGCACCTGGCGCGGGCGGGCGCCGAGCTGCTCGCCCAGCGGCTCGATCTGATCGCCACGCTCCAGCCGCTGGCCGACAAGGCGTACGAGCAGCTCGCCCCCGGCGGCGGCCCGGTCGCCCTGGAGTACAAGCCGTCCGCGCCGGGCGAGGCGCACACCCGCGAGGACCTCTTCGAACAGCTGACCGCCGCGCTCGCCGAGGCCCGCAAGCAGGAGATCGAGCGGGGCGTCACGCTGGTCGGACCGCACCGGGACGACCTGCTGCTCAAGCTCGGCCAGCTGCCCGCCAAGGGCTACGCCTCGCACGGCGAGTCCTGGTCGTACGCGCTGGCGCTGCGCCTGGCCTCGTACGACCTGCTGCGGGCCGAGGGAAACGAGCCGGTGCTGGTGCTCGACGACGTCTTCGCCGAGCTGGACACCCGCCGGCGCGAGCGGCTCGCCGAACTGGTCGCACCCGGTGAGCAGGTCCTGGTGACCGCGGCGGTGGACGACGACGTCCCGCACGTGCTGTCCGGGGTGCGGTTCGCCGTGTCCGAGGGGACGGTGGAGCGCGTATGAGCACGCAGGAGCCGAAGAAGGACCCCGAGCCCTCCGGTGTGGACCTCGCGCGCGTGGCGTTGCGCGCCGCCAAGGAGGCCGCCCGCGCGCGGGGGGACGCGGCGCAGCAGAGGAAGCAGGCGCGCCGGGGTGGCGGGCTGCGCTCCGGCGCGCGCGCCGACGGCCGTGACCCCATGGCGCTCGGCCCCGCGATCAACCGGCTGATCACCGAGCGCGGTTGGGAGGCCCCTGCCGCGGTGGGCGGTGTGATGGGCCGCTGGCCGCAGATCGTCGGCGAGAAGCTCGCCGACCACTGCACCCCGCAGCGGTACGACGAGGACGAGCGGGTCCTGGTCGTGCAGTGCGAGTCGCCGGCCTGGGCGACGGAGGTGCGCCGCCTCGCGCCCGTGCTCGTCGCGCGGCTCAACGAGGACCTGGGGCACGGCACCGTGCGGCAGATCAAGGTGGTCGGTCCCAGTGCTCCCACACGCCGCTACGGCCCCCTGCGCGCCCCCGGCAGCGGTGGTCCTGGCTCTTCCTACAGGTGACTTACGTCACGTCTTCACACCCCGGATCGGCCCGCCCGGCCGTCCCGTCGTGGCACCGCACACGGTTGCGAATCGCGACCTGACTCCGAAGTAGCCAAGGGTTGACGGCCGGAAGCGCTGAGTGGCTCCGTGAGCCTCTTGGAGCCCCCTTCCGTATATCGGGAGTCGGACGAGACCCGTCGAGGGCGGCACATGCGGACTCAGGTACCGGCAAACCCCCATCAGTGTCAGTGCTACCGGTAGACTGGAAGCAATCCCGCCCCACTCGCTGGGGACCGTCCGGGAAAAGCTGAGCAACGCTGATCAAGGCTTACCAACGCAACATGCCGCAGCCGCTCCGGCAACCCGCCGACGAGCCCGGCTCGTGCTGTGCCAGAAAGGGCGCTTCGTGGCCGATTCCGGCAACCCCAACGAGAACATCCCGTCCACCGAGGCCCCGGCCGGAGTCGCCGAGGCCTCCGTAACGGCGTCGTACGACGCCAGCGCCATCACCGTCCTCGAGGGTCTGGACGCGGTCCGCAAGCGACCCGGTATGTACATCGGTTCCACCGGTGAGCGCGGACTGCACCACCTCGTCTACGAGGTCGTCGACAACTCCGTCGACGAGGCGCTGGCCGGGCACGCGGACACGATCGAGGTGACGATCCTCGCCGACGGCGGCGTCCGGGTCGTCGACAACGGCCGTGGCATCCCGGTGGGCATCGTCCCGTCCGAGGGCAAGCCGGCCGTCGAGGTCGTGCTGACCGTGCTCCACGCGGGCGGCAAGTTCGGCGGCGGCGGCTACGCGGTCTCCGGTGGTCTGCACGGTGTCGGTGTCTCGGTCGTGAACGCCCTGTCCAGCAAGGTCTCCGTCGAGGTGAAGACCGACGGCCACCGCTGGACGCAGGAATACAAGATGGGCGTCCCCACGGCCCCCCTCGCCAAGCACGAGGCCACGCAGGAGACGGGCACCTCGGTCACCTTCTGGGCCGACGGCGACATCTTCGAGACCACCGACTACTCCTTCGAGACGCTGTCGCGGCGCTTCCAGGAGATGGCGTTCCTCAACAAGGGCCTGACGATCAAGCTCACGGACGAGCGCGAGTCGGCGAAGGCCACCTCCGGGGCGGACGAGGCCGGCGCGGACGAGACCGCCGAGGTCAAGACGGTCACGTACCACTACGAGGGCGGCATCGTCGACTTCGTGAAGTACCTCAACTCCCGCAAGGGAGAGGCGGTGCACCCGTCGGTGATCGACCTGGAGGCCGAGGACAAGGACAAGTCCCTCTCCCTCGAAGTCGCCATGCAGTGGAACAGCGGCTACAGCGAGGGCGTGTACTCCTTCGCCAACATCATCCACACGCACGAGGGCGGCACCCACGAAGAGGGCTTCCGCGCGGCGCTGACGAACCTGATCAACAAGTACGCGCGCGACAAGAAGCTGCTCCGCGAGAAGGACGACAACCTCACGGGCGACGACATCCGCGAGGGTCTGACCGCGATCATCTCGGTCAAGCTGAGCGAGCCGCAGTTCGAGGGCCAGACCAAGACCAAACTGGGCAACACGGAGGCGAAGACCTTCGTCCAGAAGGCCGTCTACGAGCACCTCAACGACTGGCTGGACCGCAACCCGAACGAGGCCGCGGACATCGTCCGCAAGGGCATCCAGGCCGCCACCGCGCGCGTGGCCGCCCGCAAGGCCCGCGACCTGACCCGCCGCAAGGGCCTGCTGGAGACCGCGTCCCTGCCGGGCAAGCTCTCGGACTGCCAGTCGAACGACCCCACCAAGTGCGAGATCTTCATCGTCGAGGGTGACTCCGCCGGCGGCTCGGCCAAGTCCGGCCGCAACCCGCAGTACCAGGCGATCCTCCCGATCCGCGGCAAGATCCTCAACGTGGAGAAGGCCAGGATCGACAAGATCCTGCAGAACCAGGAGATCCAGGCGCTGATCTCGGCCTTCGGCACGGGCGTGCACGAGGACTTCGACATCGAGAAGCTGCGCTATCACAAGATCATCCTGATGGCGGACGCCGACGTCGACGGCCAGCACATCAGCACCCTGCTGCTGACCTTCCTGTTCCGCTTCATGCGGCCGCTGGTCGAGGCCGGGCACGTGTACCTGTCGCGTCCGCCGCTGTACAAGATCAAGTGGGGCCGGGACGACGTCGAGTACGCCTACTCGGACCGCGAGCGCGACGCGCTGATCGAGATGGGCCGCCAGCGCGGCAAGCGCGTCCGCGAGGACTCGATCCAGCGCTTCAAGGGTCTCGGCGAGATGAACGCCGAGGAGCTGCGCGTGACCACGATGGACCAGGAGCACCGGGTCCTCGGCCAGGTCACCCTGGACGACGCCGCGCAGGCCGACGACCTGTTCTCGGTCCTGATGGGCGAGGACGTCGAGGCCCGGCGCCAGTTCATCCAGCGCAACGCCAAGGACGTCCGCTTCCTCGACATCTGAGTCGGTCTCAGCTGACCGCACCAGGAAGGATTCCCACCAGCAATGACCGACGAGAACACTCCCGTCACCCCTGAGCAGGGCGGCGACCTCGCGATGCGTGTCGAGCCCGTCGGGCTCGAGACGGAGATGCAGCGCTCCTACCTCGACTACGCGATGTCCGTCATCGTCTCGCGTGCGCTGCCCGACGTCCGTGACGGCCTCAAGCCCGTGCACCGCCGCGTCCTGTACGCCATGTACGACGGCGGCTACCGCCCCGAGCGCGGCTTCTACAAGTGCGCCCGCGTCGTCGGCGACGTCATGGGCAACTACCACCCGCACGGCGACTCCTCCATCTACGACGCGCTCGTGCGCCTCGCCCAGCCCTGGTCGATGCGCATGCCGCTCGTCGACTCCAACGGCAACTTCGGCTCCCCGGGCAACGACCCGGCCGCGGCCATGCGGTACACCGAGTGCAAGATGGCGCCGCTGTCCATGGAGATGGTCCGTGACATCGACGAGGAGACCGTCGACTTCACGGACAACTACGACGGTCGCTCCCAGGAGCCGACGGTCCTGCCGGCCCGCTTCCCGAACCTGCTGATCAACGGCTCGGCCGGTATCGCGGTCGGCATGGCGACCAACATCCCGCCGCACAACCTGCGCGAGGTCGCGGCCGGTGCCCAGTGGTACCTGGAGAACCCCGAGGTCTCGCACGAGGAGCTGCTGGACGCCCTCCTGGAGCGCATCAAGGGCCCCGACTTCCCGACCGGCGCGCTCGTCGTCGGCCGCAAGGGCATCGAGGAGGCGTACCGCACCGGCCGCGGCTCCATCACCATGCGCGCGGTGGTCGAGGTGGAGGAGATCCAGGGCCGCCAGTGCCTGGTCGTCACCGAGCTGCCGTACCAGACGAACCCGGACAACCTGGCCCAGAAGATCGCCGACCTCGTCAAGGACGGCAAGATCGGCGGCATCGCGGACGTCCGCGACGAGACGTCCTCGCGCACCGGCCAGCGGCTGGTGATCGTGCTCAAGCGGGACGCGGTCGCCAAGGTCGTGCTGAACAACCTCTACAAGCACACCGACCTGCAGACGAACTTCGGCGCCAACATGCTGGCGCTGGTCGACGGCGTGCCGCGCACGCTCTCGCTGGACGCGTTCATCCGCCACTGGGTGACGCACCAGATCGAGGTCATCGTCCGCCGGACGCGCTTCCGGCTGCGCAAGGCCGAGGAGCGGGCGCACATCCTGCGCGGTCTGCTGAAGGCCCTGGACGCCATCGACGAGGTCATCGCGCTGATCCGGCGCAGCGAGACCGTCGACATCGCCCGCGGCGGCCTGATGGACCTGCTGACGATCGACGAGATCCAGGCCAACGCCATCCTGGAGATGCAGCTGCGCCGGCTGGCCGCCCTGGAGCGCCAGAAGATCGTCCAGGAGCACGACGAGCTCCAGGCGAAGATCAACGAGTACAACGAGATCCTGGCCTCCCCGGTCCGCCAGCGGGGCATCGTCAGCGCGGAGCTGGCCGCGATCGTCGAGAAGTACGGCGACGACCGCAAGACCAAGCTCATCCCGTACGAGGGCGACATGTCCATCGAGGACCTGATCGCCGAGGAGGACATCGTCGTCACGGTCACCCGGGGCGGCTACATCAAGCGCACCAAGACCGACGACTACCGCGCCCAGAAGCGCGGCGGCAAGGGCGTGCGCGGCGCGAAGCTCAAGGAAGACGACATCGTCGACCACTTCTTCGTGTCCACCACGCACCACTGGCTGCTGTTCTTCACGAACAAGGGCCGCGTCTACCGCGTCAAGGGCTACGAGCTGCCCGACGCCGGCCGGGACGCGCGCGGTCAGCACGTGGCGAACCTGCTTGCCTTCCAGCCGGACGAGGCGATCGCCGAGATCCTGGCGATCCGCGACTACGAGGCCGTCCCGTACCTGGTGCTCGCCACCAAGGCCGGACTGGTGAAGAAGACGCCTCTGAAGGATTACGATTCGCCCCGTTCCGGCGGTGTGATCGCGATCAACCTCCGGTCGATGGAGGACGGTTCGGACGACGAACTGATCGGTGCCGAACTCGTCTCGGCCGATGACGATCTGCTTCTGATCAGCAAGAAGGCGCAGTCGATCAGGTTCACCGCATCGGACGACACCCTGCGCCCCATGGGCCGTGCCACCTCGGGTGTGAAGGGCATGAGCTTCCGCGAAGGGGACGAGCTCCTCTCGATGAATGTTGTTCGACCCGGTACGTTCGTGTTCACTGCCACAGACGGCGGGTACGCGAAGCGGACCAACGTCGACGAGTACCGCGTCCAAGGTCGCGGCGGCCTCGGCATCAAGGCCGCCAAGATCGTCGAGGATCGCGGTTCCCTCGTCGGCGCGCTGGTGGTCGAGGAGACCGACGAGATCCTCGCCATCACGCTGTCGGGCGGTGTGATTCGTACGCGAGTCAACGAGATCAGGGAAACCGGCCGTGACACCATGGGCGTCCAACTGATCAATCTGGGCAAGCGCGATGCCGTCGTGGGCATCGCGCGCAACGCCGAGGCGGGACGCGAGGCGGAAGAGGTCGACGGCGACGTGGTCGTCGACGAGACCGCCGAGGGTCCCGTGACCACCGGCACGGACGAGGGTGAGGCGCCCTCGGCCGAGTAGCACGAGGAGTGAGTCAGCGTGAGCGGAGCCACGGGCGCCGGACCGACCGGTACCTCCGAGGGTACGGAGACGGACGGCGGCGGCCGTGGCTCCGCGGCGCGTGCGGCGGATCCGCACACGACCAACCTGAAGGCGATCAAGTCCCCGACCAAGGACTCGTCCACGCCTGACACGCGAGGATCACAGGGGGGAACTGTGACGGACACCCGAGGTCCGCAGACCCAGCAGAAGCCTGGAGCGGGCCCGGCCGCCACCGGCGCGGCGGCACAGCCGCAGCCGGCCGCCCAGGACCAGGGCGCCGCCGCGCAGCCGGCCTCTCCGCTGCCGGGCGAGCGGCGGACGCAGCAGCCGGCCGGGCCGTACCACCCGCCGCAGGCCTACCCGGCGCAGCAGGGGGCCGCGGCCGGGGCCGACGCGGGGGCGGCGGCCGTACGGCGTCCGCGCACGGGCGCGCGCACCACGCCGCGGGTCCGCAAGGCGCGTCTGCGGGTGGCGAAGGCCGACCCGTGGTCGGTGATGAAGGTCAGCTTCCTGCTCTCGATCGCGCTGGGCATCTGCACGATCGTGGCGGCCGCCGTGCTGTGGATGGTCATGGACGCCATGGGTGTCTTCTCGACGGTCGGCGGCACGATCTCCGAGGCCACCGGCTCCAACGAGTCCAACGGCTTCGACCTGCAGGCCTTCCTGTCGCTGCCCAACGTCCTGCTGTTCACGTCGGTCATCGCGGTCATCGACGTCGTCCTCGCGACGGCCCTCGCGACGCTCGGCGCGTTCATCTACAACCTCTCCGCGGGCTTCGTGGGCGGGGTGGAGCTGACGCTCGCCGAGGACGAGTGACGGCCCTGCGGTGTCGTCCCGACAACCGATTTTGGGACTGCCCATGTCGTGCGCTAATCTTCAGGAGTCAGCGCGCGGGACACACACCGCAGAGCGCGGCGGGGCTATAGCTCAGTTGGTTAGAGCGCATCCCTGATAAGGATGAGGCCACAGGTTCAAATCCTGTTAGCCCCACCAGCGAGAGGACCCCCAGTCGATACGGCTGGGGGTTTTCTGCTATCTACGAGCATTGGCCTCGAAGTGTGGAGATCGCAGAGGGAGTCACCCCTTCGTCTCTACGACACGTGGTCCTCGGCCGGGAATCCGGTGCTGCGCGGTCTGACACGCGACCTGTTGGTCACCTCGCTCGTGCTCCTGGACGGGGCGGGGGCTCCGATCGTGCTGCAGCCCGCGCACGAAGAGGTCCTCGGAGAAGAGAAAGCCGCCATCGTGCGTTCCATGGGACAGGGAGCCAGAGCTCAGGCTGCGCATCGGGAGTGACGGCAGGTCGCGGACCGGACGTGCGAAGACCCCGGCCGGGGAGCGGCCGGGGTCTTGCGGGTCTCTGGTGGGTCGTGGGGGTACGCAAGATCGCCAGGACGTACCAGGGACCGGGCGGTCAGCGCTTGAGGGGCGTGAGGTGGGCGGTGGCGGGGTCGCCCTCGTCGTCCGTGTCGCCGTCCGCGCAGTCGGTCGTGGTCGTCGCCGTCGAGTCGGTGAGGGAGCGGTGGCGGCAGCGCGGGGACTTGCCGTGGGCCTCGGCGCGGATGCGCTGTTTCATCGTGGGGGGCAGGGCCCTCGCCTGGGACCAGGGGGCGGCCGCCGGCGCCGTCCGCTGGTGCGGGATGCGCTCGCCGCTGTTGCGCTTCTGCTCGGCCTGCGGTACGGCGGCCGCGGCGGTCGTGGTGATGAATCCGAGCGCCGTGCACAGGGCGAGGAAGGCGGTGACGATCGCGGTCCACAGCTTCATGACCTTGTTCCGGGCCATGGCCCCTCACTTTCGGGTTGGGCGATTTGCGTACTTTCCTCATGATGTGTATGGGGGCCGGGAAGTGGTGGACCTCGGCTCGTGGCGCGGCGATGTTCTGATGAACACCACCCGGATGGACGCAAGAGGGCCGAAAACGTGAGGAGAGGGGAGGAGAGCGGTCGAAGTAACCCTGAGTCCGGGTGTGATCACCCTCCGATCGGAGCGGTGAACTCCGCTTCTATCCCGGTGTCCGGGACGGGAGTTGACAGCCGGAGCAGGTCACCGATCGGTATCGGTCGGTGTGTATAGTCGGGCGCCAGAGGTCCCCTACGTCAAGGAAAGACGAGGTCGCGCGGTGAAGAAGCTTCTCCTGGTCGCACTGGCCGCCATCGGCGGGCTCCTCGTGTACCGCCAGATCCAGGCGGATCGCGCCGAGCAGGATCTGTGGACGGAGGCGACTGACTCCGTGCCCACGGGTTCGTGAGTCACGACAACCCCTTTCGAGCACACCCCGGCCGCCTCGCGGTCGGGGTTTTGTGTGCCGAGGGCCGGTCGTGAGCCCGCGCGGCGAGGCAGGATGGGCCCCGGTTCACGGTTCCGAGGTCCGGCGACGGTGAGAGGTGGCGCGTGAGGGGACGGTGGTGTACGGCGCGCGAGCGGCGTGCGGGGGCGTGGCGCGGCCGGTCGTCGACGGCCGTGCGCCTGGGCGCCGTCGCCCTGGTGCTGGGGACGACGGCCGCTGTGGGACCGGCCCCGGCCGCGCGGGCCGCCGATGACTCCGTCCGGGCGGCCGCACCGAGCCCCTACGCCTTCGCCGAGGGCGCCCGCAGCGTCGAGGGAGCGCGCAGCACCGCCGACGCCGTTCGCCTGGAACCCGGCACGGCCTATCGGAGCTCGCTGCCGGACAGCGGCAAGGTCAACTACCGCCTCCAGCTCGACGGCACGTCCAGCGCGTACGTCTCCGTCACCGCCGTCCCTCCCCCGGACAGCACCGTCTCCGTCATCGACGGACTGAAGGTGTCCGTGCAGGACGCCGAGGGCCATTCCTGCTCCGGCGACACGGCGAGCTTCGGCGCCGGGCGCAGCCCTCACCCGATCGCCGCGTGGGGCGTGCGCGAGATCTCCCCCACCAAGTCGTTGTGCCAGGAGGCCGGCGCGTACTACGTGTCCGTCGAGCGCGCCGACCCCGAGGGCGAGGGCTCCTCGCCCGGCGCCTGGGACCTGGAACTCCTCACCACGACCGAGCCACCGCCGGCCAAGACCGGGGCGACCGGCGCGCCCCAGGTGTGGAACTCCGCCACCCCCCAGCCGCTCCAGGGCGACCCCGAGTCCCGGCACGGCGGGGCGGGATTCACCGGGGCGACCCCCCTCGACCAGGGTGTCTGGCGCGACGACATCCGGCCCGGCGAGACGCTGTTCTACGCCGTGCCGGTCGACTGGGGCCAGCAGCTCGCGGTGACGGCCGACCTGGGCAGCTCCGACTCCGCCGGTACCGGCTACGCGTCCGGCGCTCTCGACCTGGCCCTGTACAACCCCGCGCGCGGCCGCGCCGCCGGCGTGAGCGTCGGCTACAACGGCGATCAGGCGTCCGGCAGCCTGCCGCCCTTGCCGCCGGTCGACCACGCCAACCGCTACGGGGCCGTGGCCCAGGTCGGGACGATGCGTTTCGCCGGCTCCTACTACCTCGTCGCCCATCTCGCGCGGGACGTCGCCGACAGCTTCGGTGACGGGCCGTTCAAGATGACGCTGCGCGTGCGGGTGAGCGGCGAGCCCCTGAGGGGGCCCGGGTACGCGGGGGAGTCCCGGCCGAAGGGCGTCTTCGACGTCTCGGAGCAGGACCGGGAGGCGGCGGCGGAAGGTGTGCCCGCTTCGGGCGACGACACCGCGATGCGGGTGGTCGCCGTGGGCGGCATCGGCACCGGGAGCGCGCTGCTCGTGGGGCTCGGGGTGTGGACCCTGGTGGCCCGGCGCCGCAGCGCCGCGTAGCCGCACCGCGTAGCCGCACCGGGCCGTCGTGCCAGGCCGGTGCCCGGATGTCGCCCCTGGCCCGCACCCAGCCGTCGCTCCGGTGGCTCGCACCCGGGTTGCCCCGGTGGCTTGCACGCGGTGTCGCCCTGGGCCACGGCCTCAGATGCGGGTCAGCGCCCAGAAGCCCACGGCGTAGCAGACCAGGGCCAGCAGGAGCAGAGGGATCGCCACCTTGGCCGGGGGGCCCGGGCGGGTCGGCCGTGGTGCCCGGTGCCGGGACGCCTGCGGGCTGCCGGTGACCGGCGGGGCCTGCGGGCTGTGGGCGGTGTACGAGGCGGTGATGGCGTCGGCGCGGTGCGGCTGGGCCGGGGGCAGGTGCGGGCTCGGGTACGCCGGGGGGAGCGGCTGGGCCACGGGCCGGGGGTACGTGTGGTCGTGGGGGGAGAACTGGGGCCGGTGGTCAGGGAGTTGACCTCGCGCCTGGTGGGGTGCATCCGGTGTGGGGGAGGAGGTGGCCGTGGGCTGCGGGGGCGGCAGGTGGAAGCTGCCGGTGTCCGACATGGAGGGCTGCGGAGCGGGGGCGGGTGGCGGGCCGGGGACGTGCCGGGGGTCGGGGAGGGCGGAGTCGGCGCTCGGGTCAGGCCGGTCGTTCTCCTGGACGGAGGCGTCGGCGTGCTGCCGGGGTCCCGTGTACGTCGTTCCGGCCGGAGCCCGGGCTTCTCTCTGCGGGGCCGCCGCTTCCTGCCGTGAGGCCGCTTCTCGTTGCGGGGCCGCCGGTGGGCCCCCGCCTGCTGCCGAACCCGACGAGCTGCCGTCGCTCCCCGGCTCCGAGGGCGTCCGGTCCGCTTCCGGCCCCAGCCTCCGGGCCCGCTCCAGTGGCCCGTCGGGGGCGAACCCCTTCGGCAGCGGCCCGAGTTGGTCGAAGATCTCGATCAGCTCGTCGTCCGGGCCCGGCTCGGGGAGGAGCTCCGCCGCGGCCGCGAGCGCCTTGCGTGCCCCCGTCGCCGTTCGGAACCTCGCCTCCGGGTCGGGCTGCAGCAGGGTGGCGACCACCTGCCACAGCGGCTCGGGGATGCCCTTGGGCGCTCCCGGCGTGCCGTGCTCGGCGAAGTACTGGATCAGCGCCTTGCTGTCCGGTTTCGCGCCCTCCAGCAGGTACAGCGCGACCAGCCCCACGGCGAACAGGTCGGCGGGGAAGTCCGGCTCGGCGCCCATCAGCTGCTCGGGCGCGAGGTAGCCGGGCGTGCCCACCACGAGGTTGGTCTCGGTCAGCCGGGGCTCGCCCAGCCGCATCGCGATGCCGAAGTCGGACAGCCGCAGGCGTGGCCGGCCCGTGCCGGTGGCCTCCAGCAGCACGTTGGCCGGTTTCACGTCCCGGTGCACCACGCCCTCCGCGTGCACCGCGGCCAGCCCCGCCAGCAACTGGTCGAGCAGCGTGCAGACGAACGCCGGCGGCAGGGGGCCGTAGTCCCCGACGAGATGGACCAGGGATCCCCCGGCGACCAGGTCCATCGTGAACAGGACCTTGTCGTCGTCGGCGGCCCAGCTGGTGGGGGCGAGCACATGGGGGTGGTCGATCCGCAGGGCCTGCTCACGGACGAAGCGCAGCAGCGAGTGCGCGTCGCTCTGCAGCAGGACCTTGGCGGCCACGTAACGGCGACGGCGGTGATCCCAGGCGCGCCAGACCGCGCCGACGCCTCCGCGTCCGATCGGGTCGACCAGTTCGTACCGGCCGGCGAAGACCTCACCCATGGCTGTACGTCGCTCCTCCCCCTGTGGTCTCCCCCCTTGCTTCCCCCGCGGCGAGCACTGCGACTCCCCCGGCGGTGCTCCGCGGCGAGTGCTGCGGTTCTCCGACGGTCCCCCGTGCGGGACACGCCCCCTCGTGTCCGCCCGTACCGTGACCCACCCCCGTCACACCGTCACGCGCCCCCGTCACCGTGACGCACCCCCGTCACCTCACCCCGTGCCGACGGCCGAACCCCCTTCGGTGGCCGGACGGGGGAGATCAGCTCTGGTGGGACTGGTAGTGCGCGACGGCGTCCGAGGTGCGGCCGGCGCCGTAGACCCGGAGGAACTCTGCCAGCTCCGGGTGGGTCGGGGCGAGGGTGTCGGCGGCGTCGATGATGTCGCCCGCGGCCGCCACCGAGCGCAGCAGCGACTGGATCTCGCGGACGACCCGCTTGACCGTGGGAGCCCCGGAACTGCTCGTCGTCTGGGTGGTGTTGCTGAGCACCGAGCCCCCCTGCGACTTCTTGATCTCCTCCATGCGCTCGGTGGCCTCGGCCGCGCTGACGCTGCCGTCCGCGACCTGCCCCGCCAGGTCCTGCAGCAGCTGCACCCGCTGCACCACGGCGGGGTTGCCGATCTTCGCCCGCTGACCGCTCATCAGCTGCGACAGCATCGGCGCGGACAGCCCTAGCACCCCCGCGAGACGAGCCTGGTTGAGACCAAGATCGTCGATGAGCTTACGGAAGAGCGCCCCCAGCGGCTCCCCGTACCAGTTCCGCTGCAGTTCCCGCGCTCTTGCGGTGGCTTCCTGCTGTGCGGCGTCCATTGCGTCTCCCCATCGCTTCCCCGAGTACGGCGGTTCGCGGTAGCGAACCACGCCGAGCATCTTACGGAGAGTGGTCGGCGACGGGGACCCCCCATCTTTTTGCGGAATCACGGGGGTGACCCGGTACTCTGGTCTCCGACGCCCGCCGGGACGAGACATCTCCGGTCGGACGTCTTCTTCCGGGGCCTTAGCTCAGTTGGTAGAGCGCTGTCTTTGCATGGCAGATGTCAGGGGTTCGACTCCCCTAGGCTCCACGGCAAACGCCCTCCGAGCTGCGGAAACGCAGATACGGAGGGCGTTTTTTCGTGCGTCCGTCCCCGCGGGCGCGGGTGTTTCACGTGAAACAGCGCGGCGGGGCGGGAGACCCGAGGGATGCCCTCAAGTCTCCCGCCCCGCCGTGCTGTTGTTCGGCGACGGTCAGGAACGGTCGTCGCGCTGGGCGGCCTCCTCCTCGGCCTCCTTGGCCTGGACCTCGGGGTCGAGAGCCGACTGGCCCGTGCCGTCCACGGCGGACAGGCGGTTGGACTCGGGGACCTCCGTCGCGGCAGGCGGCTCGACGAGCCAGTCCGGGTTGGCCTGCTTGTCCCACCACTTCCACGCGGCGAAAGCACCGCCCGCCAGGGCGCCGAGGATCACCAGCGTCTTCACGGCCTTACCGGCCCTCGCCCGCCGTTCCTGCCGGCGGACCAGCTTCTGGATCTCCTTCGACGAGACCTGACCGCGCAGCGCGGCCATCGCGGCCGCACTGCGGGCGGCGGCCTCGCTCGTCACGGGCACGGCCGCGGCCATCGCCTGCTCCAGCCTCGGCCGTGAGTACTCCGCCGCCTGACGGGCGGCCTTGCGGGTGCGGACGGCGGCCTCGTGGGCGGCCTGGTCGACCTTCGGCGGCACGTGTGAGCGGGCCTGCTCCAGATAGGGCTGCACATGGGCGCCGTACTGGACACGTGCCTGCCCGGCGGCCTGCGTCACCTTGGGCGCCAGCCGTACGCGCGCCTCGTGTGCGTAGTGCGCGGCCCTGTCCTTGGCCGTGTCGGCGTAGGGCGCCACCACTTCCGCGGCGTGCAGCACGCTGTCCTTCGCCGAACCAGTCGCGGCGCGCACGCTGTCGATGCGGGTCACGGGTTCCTCCTCCTCGGTGGCGTACGGTATTTCGACTTTCCACCCTTTTACGGATCATGCCTCCGGGTGCACTACCAGGCATGCGCGGGCGGGCATCCGGGTCACGGAAACCGGCATCCAGTGCCGATCACGTGCGAGAGCGGATGAAAAGGGGGCAACAGGAGCTTGTCGTCGACAATGCCACGGATCGTCGCGGCGCGCCCCCGCCCCGGGACTACTCGACCGGTTTTCTGTGACCGCCCGCCGAGGGTTTCCCCCCGCTGCGCCGAGGCCGGGCGACGCGGGGGCCCGTCCATGCGAGGATCAGGGAGTCACAGAAAGACAACGGAAGGCAGATCGTGGCTGAGCAGCTCTACGCCACCCTGAAGACCAACCACGGCGACATCGAGGTCCGGCTGCTGCCGAACCACGCCCCCAAGACGGTCAAGAACTTCGTCGAGCTCGCCCAGGGCGAGCGGGAGTGGACGCACCCGGAGACGGGCCAGAAGTCCACGGACAGGCTCTACGACGGCACGGTCTTCCACCGGGTGATCAGCGGCTTCATGATCCAGGGCGGTGACCCGCTGGGCAACGGCACCGGCGGTCCCGGTTACCAGTTCGAGGACGAGTTCCACCCGGACCTGCGCTTCGACAAGCCCTACCTGCTGGCGATGGCCAACGCCGGCCCGGGCACCAACGGCTCGCAGTTCTTCATCACCGTCTCCCCGACGGCGTGGCTGAACCGCAAGCACACCATCTTCGGCGAGGTCACCGACGCGGCCAGCCAGAAGGTCGTGGACACCATCGCCACCACGCAGACGAACCCGCGCACCGACCGCCCGCTGCAGGACGTGGTCATCGAGTCCGTCGTGATCGAGACCCGCTGAGGCGCCCACCGGGGCCTTCGCAGGGAACCAATCGCCCTGCTCATCCGTAGGGATGGGCAGGGCGGGCTTTTTCCACCACGACCGAGGGGATCCCATGGACGAGCAGGCTGCGGGCAGCCCGCAGGACGCCCACAGCGTCCCCATGTGCTACCGCCACCCGGACCGTGAGACGGGCATCCGCTGCACCCGCTGCGAGCGCCCGATCTGCCCCGAGTGCATGGTCAACGCCTCCGTCGGTTTCCAGTGCCCCGAGTGCGTCCGCACCGGCTCCGGCACCGGGCACGCCCCCTCGGCCTCGATGCCCCGGACCCTGGCGGGCGGCACCATCGCCTCCGATCCCCGCCTGCTCACGAAGATCCTCATCGGGATCAACCTGGCGGTCTTCATCGCCGTCAAGGTCCACGAGTCGCTCCTCGGCGACCTCGTCCTGCTCGGTGCCTGGCCGCCCGCTCCCTTCACTCCCACCCAGGGTGTGGCGGGAGGCGAGTGGTACCGCATGGTGACGTCGGTCTTCACGCACCAGGAGATCTGGCACATCGCGTTCAACATGCTCAGTCTCTGGTGGCTCGGCGGCCCCCTCGAAGCGGCCCTGGGGCGTGTGCGCTACTTCGCGCTCTACCTCGTCTCGGGCCTCGCGGGCAGCGCGCTGGCCTACCTGCTGACCGCGCCGAACACGGCCACGCTCGGCGCCTCCGGCGCGATCTTCGGCCTCTTCGGCGCCACGGCCGTGCTGATGCGCCGGCTCAACTACGACATGCGGCCGATCATCGCGCTGCTGGCGATCAACCTGATCTTCACCTTCAGCCCGGGCTTCAACATCTCCTGGCAGGCCCACATCGGCGGCCTCGTCGCCGGTGTCGTCATCGGATACGCCATGGTCCACGCACCGCGTGAGCGCCGGGCGCTGATCCAGTACGGCACGTGTGCCCTGGTCCTGGCGGTCGTGGTGCTGGTGACCGTGTTGAGGACGGCCCAGCTCAGCTGAGCGCGCCCGTTGTCCACAGCGGGTGCCGGATCTTGTGCACAGTGTGCGGGAACACATGTGCCCCCTGTCACCGACCCGTGTTTCCGCAGGTCAGCCAGGGGGCGAACATGTTTTCGAGTCGCGGTACTTCCGTCATACCGGCGTCAACGCCCGACGAGTTATCCACAGATCGTCTTTCTTTTTCCCCATGTGGATAACCGCTGTGGATAAATCAGCGAACAGCCCTGGGCAGAGCTGCGTTCACCTTCCGGTGACCGCTACTTCCACTGGGTCGAGACGCCGAATCCGGCGGCGATGAAGCCGAAGCCCACCACGATGTTCCAGTTGCCCAGGGAGTCGATGGGCAGCGAGCCGTCGGTGACGTAGAAGACGACGATCCAGGCCAGGCCGATGAGGAACATGGCCAGCATGACCGGTGCGACCCAGGCGCGGCTGTTCAGCTTGATCGCGGTCGTCGGCTTCGACGGCGGCGGCGTGTAATCGGCCTTCTTGCGGATACGTGACTTCGGCACGAGGGTCTCTCCTGTCGATGCGCTGCGTGGCCGCGCAGGTAACTGGGTCGGTCTCGGGGCAGCGTAAGGGGACTCCGAATGCTCCCCCGGGCGTCCGTTAGCGTAGTGCTTCCGCCGCGCCGAAGGAGATAAGGGTACGTTGAGCAATTCTGCCGACTCCCCCGGGACGGGATCCACCCCTGAGCGCGCGCGCCGTTTCCGGCCCGTGCGGATCCTCACGGCAGCCGTCTTCGCCCTGGCCGGGCTGATCTTCTTCACCAGCTTCAACACCGCCAAGGGCACCAACATCCGCTCGGACACCTCGCTGCTGAAGCTGTCCGACCTGATCCAGGAACGCAGCCGGGCCAACGGCGAGCTGGACGAGACCAACGGTGCCCTGCGCAAGGACATAGAGGCGCTCGCCGAGCGGGACGACGGCTCCACCAAGGCGGAGGACGAGAAGCTCGCCGCCCTCGAGAAGCGCGCCGGCACGCAGAAGCTCACGGGCGACTCGCTCACGGTCACGCTCAACGACGCCCCGCCGGACGCCACCGCCAAGCTGCCCGGCTACCCCGAGCCGCAGCCCGACTACCTGGTCATCCACCAGCAGGACCTGCAGGCCGTGGTGAACGCGCTGTGGCAGGGCGGAGCCAAGGGCATCAAGGTCATGGACCAGCGGCTGATCTCCACGAGCGCGGTGCGCTGCGTGGGCAACACCCTGATCCTCCAGGGCCGCGTCTACTCGCCGCCGTACAAGATCACCGCGGTCGGTGACCCCGGGAAGCTGAGGAAGGCCCTCGCGGCGTCCCCGGCGATCCAGAACTACATGGTCTACGTCAATGTCTACGGGCTCGGATGGAAAGTCGAGGAGAACGGCCCGGTGACTCTGCCCGGCTACTCGGGCACAGTGGATCTGCACTACGCGAAGCCCGTGGAGTAGCAGCCCAGGCCGGGGGAGCCGCCGGTGCGCGTGATCGTCAGGACCCTCAGCGAACTCTGCCTCACCGTCGGCACCCTGATCGTGCTGTTCGTCGTCTACGTGCTCTTCTGGACGGGCGTGCGGGCCGACGGCGTCATGGACGACCAGATCGACCTGCTCCGCGAGGAGTGGTCGAAGCCCCGCCCGCCGCGTGACGCCTCACCGGCGGGCCCCGAGAAGCCCGAGCCCTACGTGAAGGGCAGGCCTTTCGCGATCATGTACATCCCGCGGCTCGGTTTCACGTGGAACAAACCGGTGCTGGAGGGCACCGCGACCTCCACCCTGAAGAAGGGGCTCGGCCACTACGCGGAGACCGCCCAGCTCGGGCAGCGGGGGAACTTCGCCGTCGCCGGCCACCGCCGCACCTACGGCGACCCCTTCAAGGACTTTCCCCGGCTGAGGCGCGGGGACGCGGTGGTGCTGACGGACGGCACGACCTGGTTCACGTACCGGATCGACAAAGGCCCGTACAAAACAGTGCCCTCCGACATCGAGGTGATCGACCCTCTCCCCCGTATTTCCGGGTACACGCGTCCGGGCCGGTATCTGACGCTCACCACGTGCGAACCCGAGTGGGGGCACAGCCACCGGCTGATCGTCTGGGCGCACCTGGACTCCACCCAGCCCGTGGAGGCCGGGAAACCTGAGGCGCTGCGCCGTTAGTCTGGTGGCTGTACGGCGTGGGTCTGGTGCCGTGGTACGACGGAAGGGACGGCATGTACGGCTGGATCTGGCGGCATCTGCCGGGGAACACGTGGGTGAAGGCAGTGATCTCGCTCGTCCTGGTCGTGGCCGTGGTCTACGTCCTCTTCCAGTACGTCTTCCCGTGGGCGGAACCGCTGCTGCCCTTCAACGATGTGACGGTGGACAACCAGTGAGCGCGCGCATTCTCGTCGTCGACAACTACGACAGCTTCGTCTTCAACCTGGTCCAGTACCTGTACCAGCTGGGCGCCGAGTGCGAGGTCCTGCGCAACGACGAGGTCTCCACGGCACACGCCCAGGACGGCTTCGACGGGGTCCTGCTCTCCCCGGGGCCCGGGACGCCCGAGCAGGCCGGGGTGTGCGTGGACATGGTCCGGCACTGTGCCGCGACCGGTGTGCCCGTCTTCGGCGTCTGTCTGGGCATGCAGTCGATGCAGGTGGCGTACGGCGGTGTGGTGGACCGGGCGCCCGAGCTGCTGCACGGCAAGACCTCGCTCGTCGAGCACAGCGGCGGGGGCGTCTTCGCGGGCCTGCCGTCGCCCTTCACGGCGACGCGCTACCACTCCCTGGCCGCCGAGCCGGCGACGGTTCCGGCCGAGCTGGAGGTCACGGCCCGCACGCACGACGGCATCGTCATGGGCCTCAGGCACCGTGAACTGCCGGTCGAGGGCGTGCAGTTCCATCCCGAGTCGGTGCTGACCGAACACGGGCACCGGATGCTGGCCAACTGGCTGGTGGAGTGCGGCGACCAGGGCGCGGTGGCGAGGTCGGCCGGGCTCGCCCCGGTGGTGGGCAGGGCCACGGCGTGACCGCGCTGCGCCCCGAGCGCGAGTCCGACACCTCGTACGGGCAGCAGTCGTACGGGGTGCCGGGTGCGTCGGAGGACTGGTCGGGCGGGGCGTACGGCGCGGATCCGCGGCCGGGGCGGCAGCCGCGGACACCGCCGTACTCGCCGGAGGCGCAGCCCTACGCGCAGGGGCCGGAGGCCCGGTCCCACGCAACGGGGCCGCAGCCCTACGAGCCGGGGCCGCAGCCCTACGAGCCGGGGCCGCAGCCCCACGAGCCGGGGCCGCAGCCCTTCGTGCCGGAGCCGGATCCGGGGCCGTACACAGCGGCGTACGGGGCCGGTGCCGGGGAGTCCTTCCTGCCGCCCGTCGACGAGGAGACGGTGGCGCTGCGGATACCGGATCCGCAGCCCGCGGACGGGGAGGCTCCGGGAGAGCCCATACCGGGCTCCCGGGCCGCTTCCCGCGCGCGGCAGGGCGGTCCCGCCCCCGGAGGCCGCGCGGCCCGCAGGAAGGCCGCCAAACGCCGTCACGGGCGCCATGGGAGCGCCGCGGAGGCCTCGGCGCCCGCCACAGGCCGGGAAGGGGCCCGGGCTCCGCTGTCACGCGTCGAGGCGCGGCGGCAGGCGCGGGCCCGCAAACCGGGCGCGGCGGTCGTGGCCAGCCGGGCGATCGGCGAGGTGTTCATCACCACCGGTGTGCTGATGCTGCTGTTCGTCACCTACCAGCTGTGGTGGACGAACGTCCGGGCGCACGCCCAGGCCGGCAAGGAGGCCAGCAGCCTCCAGAACGACTGGGCCAGCGGCAAGCGCAACCCGGGTGTCTTCGAGCCGGGGCAGGGCTTCGCCATCCTGCACATCCCCAAGCTGGACGTGGTGGTGCCGATCGCGGAGGGCACCAGCAGCAAGGGCGTGCTCGACCGGGGCATGGTCGGGCACTACGCCGAAGGCGCGCTCAAGACCGCGATGCCCGGCGACAAGACGGGGAACTTCGGGCTCGCGGGGCACCGCAACACCCACGGCGAACCGTTCCGCTACATCAACAAGCTCGCTCCCGGCGACCCGATCGTCGTGGAGACGCAGGACGAGTACTACGTCTACAAGATGGCCTCGATCCTGCCGGTGACGTCACCGAGCAACACGAGCGTCCTGAATCCGATCCCCACGGGGTCCGGGTTCACCAAGCCCGGCCGCTACATCACGCTGACCACGTGCACGCCGGAGTTCACCAGCAAGTACCGGATGATCGTCTGGGGCAAGATGGTCGAGGAACGGCCGCGCAGCAAGGGCAAGCCGGATGCGCTCGTCAGTTAAGGGCAGATGACCAGTGGCAGCGACCACCGACACGGAGCACGAAGACCACACCGGCACGGCGTCCCGGCCGCCGGCGGCACGCCGCCGGCCCGGCCCGATCGCGAGGGTGGTCAGCTTCTTCGGGGAACTTCTCATCACGGCGGGCCTGGTCCTCGGCCTGTTCGTCGTCTACTCGCTGTGGTGGACGAACGTCGTCGCGGACCGCGCGGCCGGCAAGCAGGCGGACCAGGTCCGTGACGACTGGGCGCGCGGCCGCGGCGGTCCGGGGGCGCTGGACACCAAGAACGGCATCGGCTTCCTGCACGTGCCGGCGATGAGCGGCAGCGAGGTTCTGGTCGAGAAGGGCACCTCGAACAAGATCCTCAACGACGGTGTCGCCGGGTACTACACCGACCCGGTCAAGGCGACCCTGCCGATGTCGGGCAAGCCCGGCAACTTCTCCCTCGCCGCGCACCGCGACGGGCACGGCGCCAAGTTCCACAACATCGACAAGATCGAGAAGGGCGACCCGATCGTCTTCGAGACGAAGGACAAGTGGTACGTCTACAAGACCTACGCGATCCTTCCCGAGACGTCCAAGTTCAACGTCAAGGTCCTCTCGAACGTCCCGAAGGAGTCCGGCCGGAAGAAGCCGGGCCACTACATCACGCTGACGACGTGCACACCGGTCTACACGAGCACGTACCGCTACGTCGTGTGGGGCGAACTGGAGCGCGTCGAGAAGGTCGACGAGGACCGGACCCCACCGAAGGAACTGCGCTGACCCGGCGCTGACCCGGAGACCCGTCCCGGCAGTGCACGAGAGCCCCGGCACCCTCAGGGTGCCGGGGCTCTCGCATGAGCGGGGTGCGTCAGTCGTCGCCGTTGAGGCCGCCGAAGATGCCGCCGTTGCCGCCGCCGCCGTTGTTGTTGCCCCCGTTGTTGTTGCCGCCGAAGCCGACGGTCTGGAGCGTCACCGTGGTGCCTCCCGGGTTGTCGACCTCCTGGTTGCCCTGGGGGTCCTGGCCGGTGACGAGGGCGTTGTCGCTCTGGTCGCTGCCGTTCGCGAACTGGATGTTCGTGAAGCCGGCCGCCGCCAGCGTCTGCTTGGCCTGGCCGACGGTCTGGCCGACGACCTGCGGGACGCGCGTCTTCTGCTGTTCCTGCTTCTTCTTGCCGATCTGCAGGGTGACCGACGAGTTCTTGTCGACGGAGGTGCCGGCCTGCGGGGTGGTCGCGATGACCTTGCCGACCTGGTTGTCGTCGTCGGTCTCGACCTCGGTGCAGGTGCCGACCAGGTCGCTGGCCTGCATCTGCTGCTTGGCCGCGTCACAGCTCTGGCCGAGCACGTCCGGGACGGTGGACTTCGCCTCCGCCTTGGCGATGACGAGGGTGATGGTGGAGCCCTTCTCCACCTCCGCGCCCAGTTCCGGGTCCTGCTCCAGGACGGTGCCGGGGTCCTCCGAGGACTCCCTGCTCTTCGTCTCGACCTCGAACTCGTACTTGTCGCTCTCCAGCGTGGCCCTCGCGTCGTCGAGGCTCTTGCCGACGACGCTCGGCACGGCCACCTTCGGCGCCCCGGTCGAGACCACCAGCGCGATGGTGTCGCCCTTCTGGACGTCCGTGCCGGCCTTGGGGTCCTGGGAGCAGACGTTGCCCTTGGCCTGGTTCTCGCAGGGCTTCTTCGAGAACGTCAGTTCCAGGTCGGAGTTGGTCGCCAGTTTGCGGGCGTTCTGTTCGGTCTCGCCGATGAAGTTGGGAGCCGGCAGGGTGTCGTCGCTCGCACCGTCGCCGCTGAACGCCCACCGGCCGATCAGGATCGCGCCGACCAGGACGAGGATGCCCGCCACCACCAGCAGGATCGTGGAGGTGCTGGACTTGCGCTGCTGCCCGCGGCGCCGGTCGGGGCGCTCGTCGTAGCCGTAGCCGCCGTCGTCCGGGTTCATGGGGGGCAGCATCGACGTGGCACCGGCACCGGAGTCGGCGCGCAGGGCCGTCGTCGGCTGGTCGTCGGGGTAGCCGCCGTACCCGACCGAGCCCATCGCGGCCGTCGCCGCGACCGGCTGGCCGTCGAGGCAGGCCTCGATGTCGGCGCGCATCTCGTCGGCCGACTGGTAGCGGTAGTCGGGGTCCTTGACGAGCGCCTTCAGCACGATCGCGTCCATCTCGGGCGTGATCTCGGGGTCGAAGACGGACGGGGCCTGGGCCTCCTCCCGCACGTGCTGATACGCCACGGCGACCGGGGAGTCGCCGACGAACGGCGGGCGGACCGTCAGCAGTTCGTAGAGCAGGCAGCCCGTGGAGTACAGGTCCGAGCGGGCGTCGACCTGCTCGCCCTTGGCCTGCTCCGGGGAAAGGTACTGGGCGGTGCCGATGACGGCCGCGGTCTGCGTCATCGTCATGCCGGAGTCACCCATGGCACGGGCGATGCCGAAGTCCATCACCTTGACCTGGCCGTTGCGCGTCAGCATGACGTTCGCCGGCTTGATGTCACGGTGGACGATGCCGTTGCGGTGGGCGTACTCCAGGCCCTGCAGGATGCCGATGGTCATCTCCATGGCACGCTCCGGCAGCAGCTTGCGGCCGGAGTGCAGCAGCTCACGCAGCGTCGAGCCGTCCACGTACTCCATGACGATGTACGGGATCGACACGTTGTCGATGTAGTCCTCGCCCGTGTCGTAGACCGCGACGATCGCGGGATGGTTGAGCGAGGCGGCCGACTGGGCCTCCCGGCGGAACCGGGCCTGGAAGGAAGGGTCACGCGCGAGATCCGCGCGCAGCGTCTTCACCGCCACGGTGCGGCCGAGGCGGGTGTCATGCGCGAGGTAGACCTCCGCCATGCCACCACGCCCGAGCACCTGGCCCAGTTCGTACCGGCCGCCGAGGCGACGCGGCTCTTCCATAGCTACCTACCAGCCCTCTCCGTCGGTCCCGACCGGCACGCTTGTACGGTCGGAGGCTGCCGTCCGGGCCTACCGTACCCGGCTCGCTTTGTGTGACCTGGCCAAGCCCGTCAGCCGATACAGGACCGGTATCGCAACGTGCACCGATGTGAAGCAGACGTGAGCGGGGTCACTTCTTGCCGTTGATGACCGCCTCCATCACGTTCCTCGCGATCGGTGCCGCGAGGCCGCCGCCGGAGATGTCGTCACGCACGGCGTTGTCGTCCTCGACCACGACCGCGACGGCGACCGGTGCGCTGCCGTCGGAGTTCTTGGCGTAGGAGATGAACCACGCGTAGGGGTTCTCGCTGTTGTCCACACCGTGCTGGGCGGTACCGGTCTTGCCGCCCACCTTGACGCCGTCGATCTTGGCGTTGGAGCCGGTGCCCTTCTCGACGACGGTCTCCATCATCGACTGCAGGATCTGGGCGTTCTCCGGGGACAGCGGCTGGCTCAGCTCCTCCGGGTCCGTCTTCTCGACCGGGTCCAGGCCGGGCGACTGGAGCTCGTCGACCATGTACGGCTTCATCAGCTTGCCGTCGTTGGCGACGGCCGAGGCGACCATGGCCATCTGCAGCGGCGTCGCGGCGGTGTTGAACTGGCCGATGGAGGACAGCGCGGTCTGCGAGGGGTTCATGTCGTCGGAGAAGACCGAGGCGTTGGCCCGGACCGGCGTGAACTGCTCCTCGCCGAAGCCGAACTCCTGCGCCTCCTTCAGCATCTTCTCGTTGCCGAGGTCGGAGCCGATCTTGCCGAAGACGGTGTTGCAGGAGTACTGGAGCGCCACCCGCAGCGTCGCGTTCTTGCAGGGGATGTTGCCCTCGTTGGGCAGCTTGGTGGTGGTGCCCGTCATGACCCAGGGGTCGGGCGAGTCCGTCTTGGCGTCCGGGTCCGTGTACAGGCCGTTCTCCAGGGCCGCGGCCGCGGTGACCACCTTGAAGGTGGAGCCGGGCGGGTACGTCTCGCGCAGCGCCCGGTTGAGCATCGGGTCGGCGGGGTTGTTCTTCTTCTGCAGCTTCTGCCAGGCCTTGGTGTCCGTCGTCGTGGAGTTCCCGGCGAAGGACGACGGGTCGTAGGACGGGTAGGAGGCCAGCGCCAGGATCTTGCCCGTCGACGGCTCCAGGGCGACGACCGCGCCCTTGCCGCCCTGCTGCTTCAGGCCGTTGAACGCGGCCTTCTGCGCGGCGGGGTTGAGCGTCGTGACGACGTTGCCGCCGCCCTGCTTCTCGCCGGTGAGCATGTCGAGGGTGTTGCGGAAGAACAGCCGGTCGTCGTTGCCGGTGAGGATGCCGTCCTCGATGGACTCCAGCTGCGTGGCGCCGAAGGCCTGCGAGGCGTACCCGGTGACCGGCGCCCACATCGGGCCGTCCTTGTAGGTCCGCTTGAACTTGAAGTCGCTGCCCGACGTCTCGGCCGACCCGGTGATGGGCTTCCCGCCGACGATGATGTCGCCGCGCGGGGCGGCGTACCGCTCGATGATGACGCGGCGGTTCTTGGGGTCGGTCCTCAGCTCGTCGGCCTGGACGTACTGGATCCAGTTGTCGCGGATCAGCAGTGCCAGCACGAGCAGGCCGCAGAAGATCGCGATCCGGCGCAGGGGCTTGTTCATGACGGGCGGACCACCTGGGTCATCTCGGCGTCGGGGTTGGCGGCGGGAGCGGGGGCCGGGCGTCGGGCGGTGTCGCTGATGCGCAGCAGGATGCCGATCAGCGCCCAGTTGGCGATCACGGAGGAACCGCCGTAGGCCACGAACGGCAGCGTCATGCCGGTCAGCGGGATGAGGCCCATGACACCGCCGGCCACGACGAAGACCTGGAGGCCGAAGGCGCCGGACAGGCCGATGGCCAGCAGCTTGCCGAACGGGTCGCGGGCCGCGAGCGCGGTGCGCACACCCCGCTCGATGATCAGGCCGTACAGGAGCAGGATCGCCATGACGCCGGCCAGCCCGAGTTCCTCGCCGAAGGTGGCGAGGATGAAGTCGGAGTTGGCGGCGAAGCCGATGAGGTCGGAGTTGCCCTGCCCGAGGCCGGTGCCGAGGGTGCCGCCGGAGCCGAAGGCCCACAGCGCCTGCATGGCCTGCTCGGAGTGGACGACGCCGTCCTGGACGCCGGCGCGGGACAGCTCGAACTCGCGCATCGGGTCGAGCCAGGCCTGCACTCGCGTCTGGATGTGCGGCTCGAAGCTCGCCACGCCGACGGCGCCGACCGCGGACATCAGCAGACCGAAGACGATCCAGCTGGTCCGCTCGGTGGCGACGTACAGCATGATGACGAACATCCCGAAGAACAGCAGGGACGTACCGAGGTCGGTCTCGAAGACCAGGATGAGGATCGAGATGACCCAGACCACGAGGATCGGGCCGAGGTCACGGCCGCGCGGCAGGTACAGGCCCATGAAGCGGCGGCTGGCCAGGGCCAGCGCGTCCCGTTTGACCATGAGGTAGCCGGCGAAGAAGACCGCGAGCACGATCTTCGCGAACTCACCGGGCTGCAGCGTGCCGAGGCCGGGGATCTTGATCCAGATCTTGGCGCCGTAGATGTTCGCGCCGAGGCCCGGCACGAGCGGCAGGATCAGCAGGAACAGCGCACCGGCCATGGAGATGTACGTGTAGCGCTGCAGGACGCGGTGGTCCTTGAGGAAGATCAGCACGACCGCCAGCAGCGCCACGCCCATCGCCGAGTACAGCAGCTGGCGCGGCGCGGCCTCGGCGTAGTTGCTGAGCCGCTTGGACTGGTCCAGCCGCCAGATGACGACCAGGCCGAGTCCGTTCAGCAGCGTCGCCAGCGGCAGCATCAGCGGGTCCGCGTACGGCGCGAACTTCCGTACGACCAGGTGGCCGACGCCGGCGAGCAGGCCGAGTCCGAGACCGTAGCTCAGCAGGCCCGGCGGCACCGAGTCGTTGATGGCCAGTCCGACGTTGGCGTAGGCGAACACCGGGATGACGACGGCGAACACCAGCAGCGCCAGCTCGGTGTTGCGGCGGCTCGGGGCGCCGATCGCGCCGATGGTGGACGTGTGGTGCGTCGGCGAGTTGGAAGTACTGCTCATCGTGTGACGGGGCCTCTCACGGCTTGCCTACTGCTTACCGCACAGCGAGACGACCTTCTGCTCTTCCTCCGAGAGGCTGGGGCCGGGGCTGGGAGTGGGTGCGGTCGTGGTCGGGGGCGTGGACTTCTCAGGCGCCGACGGCGAGCCCGACGGGTTCGACGGGTTCGGCGTCGGTGTGGCCTTGGACGTGAAGGAGGCGGGAGTGGTTCCCGTGGTGCCCCCGGCCTCGCCTTCGCCGGTCCTGGCGTTGTTGCTCTCGGCTTCGCGCCGCTGCGCCTCCTTCTTGCACGCGGAGGCCTGCACCGACAGTTCCTCGATCTTCGCCTGGGCGTTCTTCAGGTCTCCCTCGGCGATCGTCGCCTTGACCAGCTTCTGCTGGTAGGGCGGCAGGTACTTGAGTTCGATCTCGGGGTGGTCCTTCTCGACCTTCGACAGCGACACCCACGCCAGGTCCTGGCTGATGCCCCGGTACAGCGCGACGTGCTCGTCCTCGGCGCCGACGTAGTACTGCGTCTGCGTCCAGCGCCAGCCGCCGTACAGGCCGCCGCCGACGACGGCCAGGGCGAGGACGCCGTAGAGGGACCTCTTCAGCCAGCGGCCCTTCTTGCGGGGCTTGGTGAAGTCGCCGTCGTCGTAGTCGAAGCCGGCCGCCGGGATGTAGCCGGTGGTGTCGCCGGAGCCGGGCGGGCCGAATTCGCCGCCCCCGCCGCCCTGTCCCTGGCGGCCGAGCCCGGAGGCGCGGCCGGCGGGGGTCTGCATGATGCCGTTGTCGTGCAGCTGGTGCTGGTTCTCGGCGACGGCGCCGACCACGACCGGGGTGTCGGAGAGCTGCCCCGCGAGGGTGTCGCCGGTGTCGAGGTCGAGGACGTCGGCGACGATGACCGTGATGTTGTCCGGACCGCCGCCGCGCAGCGCCAGCTCGATGAGGTTCTGGACGGTCTCCTGGGGGCCCTGGTAGCTGGCGAGGGTGTCCTCCAGCGTCTGGTGGGACACCACCCCGGACAGGCCGTCGGAGCAGATCAGGTAGCGGTCGCCGGCGCGGACCTCGCGGATGGACAGGTCCGGCTCGACGTGGTCCCCGGAGCCGAGGGCGCGCATCAGCAGCGAGCGCTGCGGGTGCGTGGTCGCCTCCTCCTCGGTGATGCGGCCCTCGTCGACCAGGCGCTGCACCCAGGTGTGGTCCTGGGTGATCTGCGTGAGCACCCCGTCACGGAGCAGATACGCGCGGGAGTCGCCGACGTGCACCAGGCCGAGCCGCTGACCGGTCCACAGCAGGGCGGTGAGGGTGGTCCCCATGCCCTCCAGCTGGGGGTCGTCCTCGACCATCGAGCGCAGCTGGTCGTTGGCGCGCTGCACCGCCGTGCCGAGCGAGGTGAGGAGGTCGGAGCCCGGGACGTCGTCGTCGAGGGCGACGATGGTGGAGATGGCCTCGGAGGAGGCGACCTCACCGGCGGCGGCACCGCCCATGCCGTCGGCGATGGCGAGCAGGCGCGGGCCGGCGTACCCGGAGTCCTCGTTGCCCTCCCGGATCATGCCCTTGTGCGATCCGGCCGCGAAGCGCAGTGACAGACTCATGCGCACCTCGCCTGTCGGCTCCGGGTACAGCCGGTCGTGTCGAGCCACACTGCCCACCCTCCGGTCGGGAGCGCGCCGGGGCCCGGGGTGGGGCCCGCCACTGCGTGCTCGCTCCGCTCGCGCCTATCCATGATGTAGCACTACTTCCGCAGCTCGATGACGGTCTTGCCGATGCGGATCGGCGCGCCCGGTGCAATCGGTGTGGGAGTCGTCAGCCGGGTCCGGTCCAGGTACGTGCCGTTGGTGGAGCCGAGGTCCTCGACGATCCACTGGCCGTCGCGGTCCGGGTAGATCCTGGCATGGCGGCTGGAGGCGTAGTCGTCGTCCAGCACGATCGTCGAGTCGTGCGCCCGGCCCAGGGTGATGGTCTGGCCCTGGAGCGCGACCGTCGTGCCGGTGAGGGTGCCCTCGGTCACGACCAGCTTGGTGGGGGCGTTGCGGCCGCGCCGGCCGCCGCCGGACTGCTGGCGCTGCTGCGGCGGCGCCTGGCGGGCGGCCTGCTGCTGGCGGCCGGCCTCGCGGCGCGATCCGCGCTGGGTGACCCGCGTACCGAACAGGTCACTTCGGATGACCTGCACGGCCACGATCACGAACAGCCACAGTACGGCCAGGAACCCCAGCCGCATGACCGTGAGGGTCAGCTCTGACATTGCCCCCGCTTCACCCTTCGGCTTGCCTATAGATAACGGTGGTGCTGCCCACGACGATCCGCGAGCCGTCGCGGAGCGTAGCGCGGGTGGTGTGCTGCCCGTCCACCACGATGCCGTTGGTGGATCCGAGATCCTGGATCGTCGAGGGCGTTCCGGTCCGGATCTCGCAGTGCCGGCGGGAGACGCCGGGGTCGTCGATCCGCACGTCGGCGTCGGTACTGCGGCCCAGCACGAGCGTCGGGCGGGAGATCTGGTGGCGGGTGCCGTTGATCTCGATCCAGTGGCGGGTGCGTCCGCCGGCGGCCGGGGCGGCCGGCGGCCGCTGGGCGCCCGCGGCCGGCGGATAGCCGTACCCGCCGGGGCGGCCGCCGGGCGGCGGCGCGGCCGGCATGGGCGGGGCGCCCGCGGGGGAGGCGGCCGGCGGGTAGCCGTAGCCGCCGGGGCGGCCGGCCGGAGCGGCGGGCGCGGCGCCCGCTCCCGGGCCGCCCTGCTGGCTGCTGGAGGAGGCGAGCGTACGGCTGCGCACCCGGTACAGGCCGGTGTCCAGGTCGTCCGCCTTCTCCAGGTGCACCTTGATCGGGCCCATGAAGGTGTAGCGCTGCTGCTTGGCGTAGTCGCGCACCATGCCGGCGAGCTCGTCGCCGAGCTGGCCGGAGTAGGGGCTGAGCCGCTCGAAGTCCGGCGTGCTCAGCTCGACGATGAAGTCGTTGGGGACGACCGTCCGGTCGCGGTTCCAGATGGTGGCGTTGTTGTCGCACTCACGCTGGAGCGCTCCCGCGATCTCCACGGGCTGGACCTCGGACTTGAACACCTTGGCGAAGGTGCCGTTGACCAGACCTTCGAGACGCTGCTCGAACTTCTTCAGGACTCCCATGGGGCACCTCCTCCGTCGCTGCCGTCCTGTGTACTGCCCTGCGGGCCACTTGCCTGGTACTGCTTACTGATCGTATCCACGCGCCGGTCGATCGGCTGGTTCCCCCTGTCAGGCCGGCCGACGGGTGTCGACGCATGACGAAGTTCCCTGTGGAGCTCCCCTTCGAACTCCTGCCGGGGTACTGCCGCGCGCAACCGCTTCAGGTACTCCCGCCATGGATCGTAGAGGCGGCCGGAGACCAGTGTCCCGCACCCGGCTGTGGACCCGGACCGCCTCGTGGGGAGGAAGCGGGTACCGGTACGAGGTTGATACGTGAAGCGGCACGCGTTGATACGTGGCGGGGCCACGGATGGTTCGGCGGGGCCGCTGCCTGCGGGAAGAAGGGATGTGAACCCACCCCGTCCAGCGTGCTAATGTTCTGGGTGTCGGAAGGCGCCAGCCCCAAGGGGCCGGAGCCCAGGACACACCCAATGCGCGGGTGGCGGAATAGGCAGACGCGCTGGATTCAGGTTCCAGTGCCCGCAAGGGCGTGGGGGTTCAACTCCCCCCTCGCGCACAGCGAATCGGGCCCCTGTGGTGACGCAAGTCACCACAGGGGCCCGATTCTTGTTTCCCGTGATCCGGTGAGGCTCCGCACAGCCCGGTCCGGCGGCTCCGGTCCCGCCCGTGAGCTATCTCACGAGCGGGGGCGGGCCGGGGGCGGCGCGGTGTCAGGCCCGCCCGGAACCGTCGTCCCCCAGGGGGCGCCCGGTGCCGAAGCGGGCCCGCACGACCGGGTCGCCGAGCAGGCGGTCCGGGTAGCCGGGGCCGGTGCGGGCGGTCAGATCCCGCTGGTGCAGGGGCTCGCCGCAGTGGGAGCAGACGACCCGGGCCTCGGTGTCGTGGCCGCAGGGCATGTGGCGCAGGACGACCGGGGCGCCCGCGTCGCCGGCCAGCCAGCGGTCGCCCCAGGCGCTGAGCGCGGCGAGCACGCCGAAGAAGTCGCGGCCCTTGTCCGTCAGCAGGTACGCGTGGCGCACCGGCTCGCTCTGGTACGCCCGCCGCTCGATCAGGCCCTCGGCCTCCAGGCGGCGCAGCCGGTCGGTGAGGGTGTTGCGGGCGATGCCGAGGGTGCCGATGAAACCGTCGAAGCGGGACTCGCCGTAGAAGAGTTCGCGCAGCACCAGCAGGGTCCAGGCGTCGCCGAGGAGGTCGGCGGCGCGGGCGATCGAGCAGGGCCGGTCGCCGAACGAGGTCCGTCGCATGGGCTCCACTGTAGGGCGGTTCCCGTCGTCGGTCTCATGATGAGATCCACGGTCCGGGCCCGGTTCACTCGCGGATCCCCGCCAGGTCCGCCGCCGGGCGGCGCAGTGCGAGGGCCGTGGGAACGACCGCGCAGACCACGGCGAGCAGCGCGCAGGCGGCCGCCGTCGCGCCCAGGGCGGGCCACGGGAGGGCGAGGGCGGGCGGGGCCGACTGCAGGGCCAGGGCGGCCGTCACCCCGGCCAGGTTGACGCCGGTGACCAGCAGGCCGAGGAGGGCGCTCGCCGCCACGACCGTCAGTGCTTCGGCCGCGGTCAGCCGCAGGACCTGCCACCGCGTGGCCCCGGTCAGCCGCAGCACGGCCAGGTCCCGGACGCGGTCGGACCGGCCCATGGCCGTGGTGGTCGCCACCGAGATGCCGGTGTAGAGCAGGGCGATGCCGAGGACCAGCAGGAGCCCCAGGCGGGTGGTGCGCTCGGTCCCGGGGTGGGTGGCCCGCAGCCAGGCGTCCCGGGTGAGGACCCGGCCGGTGCCGGCCGCTGCGCGCAGGCCGGTGGCCACCGCCTCCGGGTCCGCGCCCTCGGCCAGGGCCACGTCGACCCGGTCGACGGGGGCGCCCCGGGCGTTGCGCGGGGTGACGTAGGCGCCGTTGTCGCCGGTGCCGGTGGTCATGACCGCGGCGATCCGCAGGGTCCGCCGGGTGCCGTCGCCGAGCCAGACCCGGACCCGTTCGCCGACCCGGTGCCGCCGCCACTCCTCGTTGACGACGATCGAGTCGTCGTCGAGGTCGTCCACCCGGCCCGCGGCGAGGGGCAGGCGGGCGGTGGCGGCCAGGGAGGCGGGGGCCGCGGCCCGGGCCTCGGAGCGGATCAGGGCCACGCCGTCCTCCAGCACGTGGACGGCCGTCGCGGACGAGGGCGACACCACGGCGCCCGGCACCGCCCGCAGCCGCCGCAGGGCCGTCGCGTCGAAGCCCGCGTCGCCGGCCGGGGTCACGACGAACGCGGCGGTGGTGCGCTCCCGCGCCTCGGCCGCCCCGGCCCGGTTCAGGGTCGCGGTCGTGCCGAGGAGGGACCCCGCCAGGGCGACCGTGATCAGGACGGGAGCCGCGAGCGCGGCGGTGCGGCGGGCCGCGGCGGCGGTGGTCTCGCGCACCAGCAGGGCGCAGACGCCCGGCAGCCGGGTGAGCAGCCCCACCAGGGGGCGCACGCACAGCGGGGACAGCAGCGCCGCCGCCGTGATCAGCAGCATGGGGCGGCTGATGTGGCTCTTGCGGTGCAGCAGTTCGCCCGGGTCGCCGGTCAGGGACAGGGCGAGGGTGACGGCGGCGGTGAGCAGCAGGGCCGTGCCGCAGAGCAGGCGGCCCCGGGTGATCCGGCCCCGGTCCGCCGAGGCCTCGCGCAGGGCCTCGGCGGGGGCCGTGCGCCCGGCCCGCCAGGAGGCGGCGGCCGCCCCGCACAGGGCGACGAACAGGCCCGTCCAGAAGGCCGCGTGGTACGGCCAGGTGTGCTCCCCGACGGTGAACCAGGCCGGTGCCAGGCCCGCCCGGACCACTCGGGCGGCCAGCAGCGGCGCGGTGAGGGAGCCGAGGAGGCAGCCGGTGGCGGAGGCGAGGGTGCCGACGGCCAGGGCCTCGGCGAGGACGGTCCGGCGGATCTGGCCCGGGGTGGCCCCGGCCGTGCGCAGCAGCGCGAACTCCCGGCGCCGCTGGGCCACGGCGAAGGCGAAGGTGGACGCCACGACGAACACCGACACGAAGGCGCTGACCCCGCCCGCGGTGCCGAACAGGGCGTTCATGGCGGTGAGCGCCTCGCGGTCGCGCTCCGGCCCGGGTCCGGCGAGGCGGCGGGCGGGCCCGGTGAGGACGCGGGCGCTGTCGCCCACCGCCTCCCGGACGGCCGCCGGGTCGGCCTCGATCCCCAGCCGGTGGACGCCGGTGGCGGACCGGTCCGTCACCACCGGCCCCAGCGCGCGCAGCCGGGCCACGGTGCCCGCGGGGATCGGGCGCGGGTGGGCGAGCCGGGCCGTGCGCTCGCCGGCCGGGGTGGGTACGCGCACGGTGTCCCGGCTCGTCACGACGACCGGCGCGGCGGCGAACCGCTCGGGTGCCCGCTCGGGGGCGGACGCCGACGAGGCCAGGGCCAGGCCCATGACGGTGAGCAGGGCCACGCCCAGGGCGAGCGCGACGAAAGCGCCCGTGAGGGAGGTCCGGCGGACGCGCAGGGTGCGCAGGACGACGCTCAGCACGGGGCGGCCTCCAGACGGGTCATGCGCGCGGCGACGGTGCCGGCGTCGGCGCCGGTCAGTTCCGCGCCGATCCGGCCGTCGACCAGGAACACCACACGGTCGGCGTACGCGGCGGCCACCGGGTCGTGCGTGACCATGACGACCGTCTGGCCCTCGCCGTCGACCATGCCGCGCAGCAGCCCGAGCACCTCCCGGCCCGTGCGGGTGTCCAGCGCGCCGGTCGGCTCGTCGGCGAACAGCACCGCCGGGCGGGTGACCAACGCCCGTGCCAGGGCGACGCGTTGCTGCTGGCCGCCGGAGAGCTCCCCGGGTCTGTGCCGGGACCGGTCGGCCAGTCCGACCTGCTCCAGCGCCCGGAGGACCAGCGCCTTCGGAACGCGGCGGCCGGCCAGGCGCAGGGGCAGGGCCACGTTCTGCCCGGCGGTCAGCGAGGGCAGCAGGTTGAACGCCTGGAAGACGAACCCGACCCGCTCGCGGCGCAGCAGCGTCAGTCGCCGCTCGCTCAGGCCGGTCAGCTCCGTGCCGCCCACCGTGACCGTGCCGGAGTCCGGCCGGTCCAGGCCCGCGGCGCACTGCAGCAGCGTGGACTTGCCGGAGCCGGACGGGCCCATGACGGCGGTGAAGCTCCCGGCGGGCAGCACCAGCGAGACCGCGTCGAGCGCGGTCACCTTCCCGTACCTCCTGGTGACCGAGTCGAGCCGGACGGCGTCGTACGTCATGAAATCCCCCTGGTGCGGACCTACTTGGGCCACCGCTGGTCGGTGCCGCCACCACGAAACCCGGCGGGAGCGGTCCGGCGCAGTGCGGTGGGGCCTACACCTGGGGTAGGGCCAGGCCTACCCCCGGACCTCCGTCCACACCCATGGCCGGGCCAGGGCCGGGCTCCTACGGTGATCCCCATGCGCCCTTCGAACGTGTGGCAGGCCCTGGCCCGCCCCGGCTACCCGCTGTCGGCGTGGCCCTGGCGGTCCGCCGGTTACCTGCTCACCGGCGCGGTCGCCGGGGCCTTCGTGCTCGTGGGGATCGTGCTGTCGGCGGTGGCCGGCGGTGTGCTCGCGCTCGCCCTGGTGGGGATCCCGCTGCTGCTGGCCACCGCCCTGGCGGGTCTTCCGGTGGCGGCGGTGGAGCGGCTGCGGCTGCGGCTGGTCGACGCCGAGCCGGCGCCCGACCCGCACGAGCCGCCCGGAACACCGGGGCTGCGGGCCTGGCTGTCGACGCGGCTGCGGGAACGGGCCACCTGGCGGGAACTCGGCCACGTGCTGCTGTTCGCGGGGCTGCTGTGGCCGGTGGACGCCCTGGTGCTCGCCGTCGGCCTGCTGGCCCCGCTGTCCGTGCTGCTCACGCCGGTGCTGCTGGGCGTCTCCGGCGAGGCGAAGGTGCTCAAGCTGTGGCTGGTCACCGGCTGGCCGGCCGCCGGCGGCTGGGCCGTCCTCGGGCTGATCCTGCTCGTCCCCGGCGGCTATCTGCTGGGCGTCGCGGCCGGGGCCCGGGCCGGACTGACCCGGCTGCTGGTCGCGCCCCGGGAGGTGGGCCTGGGGGCCCGGGTGGTCGAACTGACGCGTTCCCGGGCGCGGTTGGTGGACGCCTTCGAGGCGGAGCGGCGGCGCATCGAACGCGATCTGCACGACGGGGCCCAGCAGCGGCTCGTCGCCCTGACGATGACGCTCGGCCTGGCCCGTCTCGACGCCCCGCCCGGCCCGCTGGCCGACCAGCTCGCCACCGCGCACGAGGAGGCCGGGGCGGCCCTGGCGGAGCTGCGCGAACTCATCCACGGCATCCACCCCAAGGTCCTCGCCGACTACGGTCTCGAAGCCGCCGTCTGTGACGCCGCCGACCGCTCGGCCGTGCCGGTCGACGTCGACCTGGAGCTGTCCGTGCGGCTCTCCCCGGCCGTCGAGGCCACCGCCTACTTCGTGGTGTGCGAGGCGCTCGCCAACGTGGCCCGGCACAGCGGGGCGACCAGGGCCGAGGTCAGCGGCGGGCACCACGACGGCCGGCTGTCGCTGCGGATCCGCGACGACGGACGCGGCGGCGCGCGGGCAGGGCAGGGCAGCGGGCTGACCGGACTCGCCGACCGGGTGTCGGTGCTCGATGGCAGACTCGCCCTGTCCAGCCCGCCCGGCGGACCGACCCTGCTGTGTGTGGAGATCCCCTGTGACCCTGCGCGTTGACCGCCCGCTGCGGGTCGTCCTGGCCGAGGACAGCGTGCTGCTGCGGGACGGACTCGTCGGGCTGCTCGGCCGCTGCGGGCACGAGGTCGCCGCCGCGGTGGGCGACGCCGAGGCCCTGGTCGCCGCCGTCGGGGAGCACGACCCGGACGTGGTCGTGACGGACGTGCGGATGCCGCCCGGCTTCCAGGACGAGGGCCTGCACGCGGCGGTGCGGCTGCGCCGGGAGCGGCCCACACTGCCCGTGCTGGTCCTCAGCCAGTACGTGCAGCGCCGCTACGCCGCCGAACTGCTCGACTCCGGCGACGGCACGGGCGTCGGCTACCTGCTGAAGGACCGCGTCGGCCAGGTCGAGGAGTTCGTCACGGCCCTCGGCGAGGTGGCCGACGGCGGCACGGTCGTCGACCCCGAGGTGGTACGGCAGTTGCTGCGGCGCCGCCGCGACCCGCTGGAGCGGCTCAGCCCGCGCGAGCGGGAGGTGCTGGCGCTGATCGCCGAGGGCCGGTCCAACAGCGCGATCGCCCGCAGGCTGGTGGTCTCCGAGGCGGCCGTGGGCAAGCACGTCTCGGGCATCCTCACCAAGCTGGACCTGCCCCCGGCGCAGGACACCCACCGCAGGGTGCTGGCGGTGCTGGCGTACCTGCGCGCGTAGGGGAGCCCTCCGACGGCCGCCGGCCGGGGGCGCGTTGTGGAAAAACCGGCGACTTGGTTTCATTGCGTCGCCATTCAGAGCCCTGCAGGGGAGCCACGGGTGACCAAACAGGACCGGGCCGTGCGGACCCGTCGCGCGCTGATCCGTTCGGCGGCCGAGCAGTTCGAGGCCCGCGGGTACGACCGGGCCAGCCTGGCGGAGATCAGCGCGGGAGCCGGGGTCAGCTCCGGGGCGCTGCACTTCCACTTCGCCAACAAGGCCGCCGTGGCCGACGCCGTGGAGCAGGAGGCCGCCCGTGCCCTGCGCCGGGTGGCGCTGGCGGGCCGCACCGGCGACGGGTGCGCCCTGCAGCGCCTCGTGGACGTCACCCACCGGGTCGCCCGGCTGCTCCGCGCCGACGTCGTCGTCCGGGCGGGATTGCGGCTCAACGCCGAGGCGGCCGCCGGGCGGGCCCGTGACCTGCGCCGGGAGTGGCGGGCGTGCGTGCACGACCTGCTGGACGAGGCGGAGCGGAGGGGCGAACTGGCCGCCGGGGTGGCGCCGCCGCGCACCGGTGCCGTCGTCCTCGCCGCGACCACCGGCATCGAGGTGCTGGCCCGCGACGACCACGGCTGGCTCGCCCGCCCCTCGCTGACCGACCTGTGGCACCTGCTGCTGCCCTGCGTGGCCGCACCGCACCTCGCCGCCGTCCTGGACCCGGCGGGCCGCGAGCCGGAGCAGAGGGCCCCGGAGGCGGACCAGCGGGCCCCGGGGGCCGATGCGGCTCTGGAAGAGGCGGTTCCGGTTCGGCTCGCCCTGCGGTAGCCGCGCCCCGGTCGCACCCGCGTCGGCCCGTCGACGGCAGCGGCGGATGACCGGAACAAACCGGTTGCCAAGTTTTTTCCGCGCCCGGATCGGACGATGGTCTCCCAGACCAGCGAACCGAGGAGCGACGCCCCATGGCACAACCGGCCTGCCCCTTCCTGACGATCGACCCGTCCGGCCAGCACCTCTACGACGAGATAGCCCGGATCCGCGCCCGGGGCCCGGCCGTGGAGGTGGAACTCCCGGGCGGCGTACGGGCGTGGTGGATCAACGGCCTGGAGCTGAACAAACGGCTCCTGGCCGGACCCGAGACCAGCAAGGACGCCTACCGGCACTGGCCGGCCTGGATCAACGGGGACATCTCCCGCACCTGGCCGCTGGCCATCTGGGTCTCGGTGCGCAACATGGTCACCGCCTACGGCGACGACCACAGCCGGCTGCGCAAACCGATGGCCGCCGCCTTCACCAAACGCCGCGTGGACGCGCTGCTGCCGCGCGTGCGGCAGATCGTCGACCGGGCCCTGGACGACCTGGAGCGGCTGCCGGAGGGCGAAGTCGTCGACCTGCGCGCGGCGTTCGCGGCGCCGGTGCCGCACGAGGTGGTGTGCGAGCTCTTCGGCGTACCGCCCGGCGAGGACGGTCCCCGCCTGGCCCTCTACCGCATCATCAGCCGTTTCTTCGACACGGCGATCTCCCTGGAGGACGCTCAGGCCAACGGGGTCGACCTCTACGCCACGCTGACCGCGTTCCTGGAGCACAAGCGGGCGCACCCGGCCGACGACCTGACGACGGCCCTGATCGCCGCCCGCGACGAAGGGAGCCTCAGCGAACAGGAGTTGATGGACAACCTGATCCTGCTGCTCACCGCGGGCTTCGAGACCACCGTGAACCTCATCGACAACACCGTGCACAGCCTGCTCACCCACCCCGACCAGCTGGAGCTCGTCCGCTCCGGCCGGGCGACCTGGGAGGACGCCCTGGAGGAGTCGCTGCGGTACGAGGCGCCGGGTGCCATGTCGGGCCTGCGCTACGCCGTGGAGGACATCGAGATCCGGCCGGGTCTGACCATCCCGCGGGGCGACCCGCTCGTCGTCTCCTTCGCCGGCGCCGGACGCGACCCGGAGCGGCACGGGCCCGACGCCGACCGGTTCGACGTCACGCGCGCGACCAGCCGCGACCACGTGTCCTTCGGGCACGGCGTGCACCACTGCCTGGGCCGGCCCCTGGCGATGGCCGAGGCGACGGTGGCGCTGACGTCCCTGTTCGAGCGGTTCCCGCGGCTGGCCCTGGCCGATCCGGCGCGCCCGCCGAAGCGGCTGCGCTCCATCATCTCCACCGGCCACGAGACGCTGCCGGTGCTGCTGCACGGCCGTGACGAGGGTCCGCGCCCCGAGGAGGCGGAGGCGATCAGGAAGCTGTCCGGTCCGCGAGGAACGAGCGGTACCAGGGTGCCGCGCGCCTGAACCCGGCCGCGAACCCGTCCCCGGGCGGGCAGTCGAGGTCCTTCCAGAACCCGTCGTCGACGAACCAGTGGTCGACCGTGAGCATGCCGAGGTGATGCAGGGCGCGCGGGGAACCGGCGGCCCGGTCCAGGGCGGTGGCGACGTCCACCGCCGCACCGCCGCCGGGCACCCCCAGCTCCTCGCGCACGGCCCCGAGCAGTTCGGACAGGGGCACCGGCTCGGGGTGGCCGACGTAGTGCGCGCCGCCGCCGTGCGCCGGGGACAGTGCGGCGGCCACCACCGCGTGGCCCAGGGTGGTGACGTCGATCATCGACTGCAGCGCCGTGCAGCCGGTCACGGTCGCGCCCAACTCGTCCAGCAGCCAGGCCAGTCCGGGGACGACCCAGCGGTCGCCCTCGCCGTAGACCAGGTGGGGCCGCAGCACCAGGCCGCCCGCGTCCAGGACGTGCGATTCGGCGGCGGCGCGGGTGCGGCTGGTGGCCGACGCGGGCGCGATCGGGACGTCCCCGGGGCGGACGCCGCGGAAGGGGCCCCGGCCGTGGACGGCGGCCGTGCTCACGTACACGATCCGGCGCACTCCGGCGCGCACGGCCTCCTCGACCAGGGCGCGGGTGCCGTGGTCGTTGACGGCCGCGACGGTGGCGGCGTCGCCGCCGATCCGCGAGGCGCAGTGCACCAGTACGTCGACGCCGGCACAGGCGCCGCGCAAGGAGGGCGGGTCGGACAGGTCGCCGTGGACGACGTCGGGCGCGGCGTCCCCGTGGGCGCCCTGCCGGGACAGCAGCCGCACGCGGACGCCGGGGCGGAGGCGGGCCGAGGCCGCCACCCGGCTGCCGACGAAGCCGCTCGGGCCGGTGATCAGGAAGGTGACGGTCACGACAGGGACCGTACCGGCCGGGGCCGCGCGGAGGTCAGGCGGGCGGTGAAGACGGACTCGCCGTCCTGCCGCCCGGACACGAGGACGGTCACCTCCCCGGGGCTCTCCTCGAGCACCTCGGTCTCCAGCCGGCAGGGGCTGTGCAGTTCGGCGTACCGGGCGAAGGTGACCGTCATCGCGCGCGGCAGGAAGGGGCGCACGCCGGACGCGGCGGCCGCTGCCTGGCGGGCCGCCTCGAACAGGACCATCCCGGGCACGTGGTCGTTGGGCCGGGGGAAGAGGACGGGGTGGCCGGTGTCCACGCGCAGGTGCCAGACGCCGGGCCCGTCGCCGGGTGCGAGGACGACGTCCTCGGGGTTGGCGCGGCCGGTGAGCCCGGGCGCTATGCCGGGCAGCGCCGGCACGGGCTTGTCCATGGCGTCCAACTGTCCTCCGCGCAGGCGGCGGTAGGCGAGCGGCGAGGTGCAGCCGGTGCTGCCGGTGCCGCGGCCGACGAACCGGCCCGCGCGGCGGAACTCCATCGTGGTCCGCATGCCGGCCAGGCCGCGGCCACGGCGGCGTATCTCGGAGCAGACGACGTCCACGACGACCGGCTCCGCGGCGTCCGCCAGCAGCAGGGCCCCGGGGTCGGTGGAGACCGTGAGGTCCCACATGACGAAGTGGGTGTCCGCAGGGGCCCCGAACTCGGCGTGCGCGAGCACCATCGAGGCCTGCCGCAACGTTTCGCCCACGATCATCGGATCCTGGTGGATGCCGTCGGCGGGGCCGAAGAAGGGGTGGGCGGCCGGCCAGTGCGCGGTGAAGCGGAAGCGGGTGTCGGAGATGCGGCGCCACCGGGTGGGGAAGACGTCGGTCTCTGTGGTGCGGTGGGCGAGTTCCTTCGTGACGGTCCTGTGTGGCGCGTTCTCGACGACCGACGCGGTTGCGTTTGCCGGGCGGGCCGTTCGTCCGGTCTGATCGTCCGTGAGTGCGCTCGAAGGGCCTGTCCGCAGCATGGGAACCCCCGGGATCGGCTGCCTGGCTGGGGTCGACGTCTGACTAAGATACGGACGAGCCGGTTTTTTTCAAAGGGTGAGCAATCCGCTGGGACAGGCTCTCGCGCCCTCGCCGCACAGCGAGTTGACAGGGATCGACAAAGATCAGGAGGCACCCGATGGCGCGACAGGAGCGCGCGATCCGCACCCGGCGGACCATCCTGGAGGCGGCGGCGGCCGTCTTCGACGAACGCGGCTACACCTCGGCGACCATCGGGGAGATCCTGGACCGCGCGGGCGTGACCAAGGGCGCGCTGTACTTCCACTTCGGCTCCAAGGAGGAGCTGGCGATCGGGGTGTTCGAGGAACAGCTCGCGATCACGCTCCCGCCGCAGGCCTGCAAGCTCCAGGAACTCGTCGACTCGGGGCTGGCGCTGGCCCGCCGCCTGCGGTCCGAGCCGCTGGTGCGCGCCAGTGTGGGGCTCGCCCTCGACCAGGGAGCGATGGACCTCGACCGCACACCGGCCTTCCGGATGTGGATCGACCAGAACGTGCAGCGGCTGGGCGACGCGAAGGCCCAGGGCGAACTGCTGCCGCACGTCGACGTGGCGGACACGGCGGAGCTGCTGGTCGGCAGCTTCTCCGGGGTGCAGCTGCTGTCCCAGCTGCGCTGTCAGCGGCAGGACCTGGAGCGCCGCGTCGTGGTGATGTTCGAGCACTTCCTGCCGAGCATCGCCGTCCCGGCGGTGCTGGCGCGCCTCGACATCTCGGCGGACCGCGCGCAGCGGGTGCTGGCGCAGGCGCGGGTGGAGGAGCGGGAGGCGCAGCCGGGTCCGGTGCGGGAACCAGGGGAGCCGCAGCCGGTACCTGGGCGGGAACAGGTGGCCGGGCAGGAGGGTGCCGTGCCGGCGCGGGCGCCTTCGGGGGCGTAGGACGCTCTCCGTCGGACGGCCGGTTGATCGTCGGTTGTCCACAGCGGTGGAGTTGTCCACAGGGTCTGACGCGCAGCGGCCGCCGGTTGTACGGTCGGCACGAGTTGATGTTCGTGCGCGTACGGGGGAGGCGGTCGCGATGACCGGAACGGTGGCTGGGAAGAACGGCGGGGACGGGACGGCACCCAGGCTGCCCCGGGTGCGCGGCTTCGCGGAGTGGCCCTCCGCGGGCTCGCCCAAGGACGAGGGCAAGGCCCTGCGCGAGCGCGTCCCGCGCAGCGCGCACGCCACGTTCGACCCGGACCCCTCCCGGCCCGACGCGTTGAGCGCGGTCGAGGAGTCGGGCCGCGGCCGGCTCCCCGGGCTCACGCCCCTGCGGGTGGGCCGCATGACCGCCAGCCCGTTCACGTTCCTGCGCGGCGCGGCCGGCCTCATGGCGCACGACCTGGCGCGTACCCCCATGACCCGGATCGGGGCCCAGATCTGCGGCGACGCCCACGCGGCCAACTTCGGCCTGTACGGCGACGCGCGCGGTGGCCTGGTCATCGATCTGAACGACTTCGACGAGACGGTGCACGGCCCCTGGGAATGGGACCTCAAGCGCCTCGCGACCTCCCTGGTGCTGGCCGGCCGGGAGGCGGGCGCCGACGAGGACACCTGCCGCAAGGCGGCCCACGACGCGGCGGGCGCCTACCGCCGCACGATGCGGCTGCTGGCCAAGCTCCCGGTCCTGGACGCGTGGAACGCCATCGCGGACGAGGAGCTCGTCTCCCACACCGACGCCCACGACCTGCTCGGCACGCTGGAGCGCGTCTCGGAGAAGGCCCGCCTCAACACCAGCGGACGCTTCGCGGCCAAGTCGACCGAGGCCACGGAGGACGGCGGACGCCGCTTCGTCGACGCCCCGCCGGTGCTGCACCGCGTCCCGGACGAGGAGGCCGCGGCGGTGGCGGCGTCCCTGGAGGAGTACGTCGGCACCCTGCCGGAGGACCGCCTGCCCCTGCTCGCGCGGTACGCGGTGCACGACGTGGCGTTCCGCGTCGTCGGCACCGGCAGCGTCGGCACCCGGTCCTACGTGGTGCTGCTCCTGGACCACCGCGGGGAGCCGCTGGTGCTGCAGGTGAAGGAGGCGCGGGCGTCGGCGCTGGTGCCGCATCTGGTGACGGCCGGCTTCGAGCCGCCCGAGGCCGGACACGAGGGCCGCCGGGTCGTGCTCGGCCAGAAGCGCATGCAGGTCGTCAGCGACAATCTGCTCGGCTGGACGACGGTCGACGGACGCCCCTACCAGGTCCGCCAGTTCCGCAACCGCAAGGGCAGCGTCGACCCGGCCGCCCTGGCCGCCGACCAGCTCGACGACTACGGCCGTATGACCGGCGCCCTCCTCGCCCGGGCCCACGCCCACAGCGCCGACCCGCGGCTGGTCGCCGGGTACTGCGGCAAGAACGAGGAGCTGGACGAGGCGATGGCCGCCTTCGCGGTGGCCTACGCCGACCGCACGGAGGCGGACCACGCGGATCTGGTGGCGGCGGTGCGCGCGGGGAAGATCGCGGCGGAGACGGGTGTGTGACGCGCGGCGGGGACGGGCCTGACGCGCGGCGGGGACGGGCCTGACGCGTGGCGGGGACGGGTGTGTGACGCGCGGCGGGCAGGCGCGCGGGCCCGGTCCCGCCGTGGCCTAGGCTGGTCGGGTGACGACCCCGGAAGCTGAGCAGGGTGGTGGCGGCGCCGGTGAGGAACAGGTGACGCCCGAGGACGAGGCGGCGCGCCCCGAGGCGCGGCTGGAGCGGGCCGTACGGGCCGCCGAGCAGGCGCTGATCGAGTACGAGATCGCGGTGGAGACCTTCCGCGTCGAGGTCGAGAACTTCTCCCGGCTCCACGAACAGAAGCTCGGTCCGCTCTACGCCCGGCTGGAGGAGCTGGACGCCCGGATCCTCCAGGCCCGGGCCGCCCGCAGCGGCGACCCCGAGGACCGGCGCCGGGCCGACGAGGCCCTGGCCCGGCTCGCGCCGATCCCCGGCGTGGAGGAGCTGCTGCACGGCTGGATGGACGACAGCGGCCTGTTCCCGGAGGCCGTGGCCATGCTCACGGACCAGGCGGTCCGGCCCCCGCAGCGTGTCCGCCCCAGCGAGGAGGCCCGCAAGCTCTACCGCGACCTCGCCCGCAAGGCCCACCCCGACCTTGCGCAGGAGGAGGCGGAGCGCGAGCGGCGCGAGGAGTTCATCACCCGCGTCAACGCCGCCTACGCCCGCGGCGACGAGGCGGAGCTGCGCGAGCTCGCCGAGGAATGGGCCAAGGGGCCCGAGCTGAAGCGGGTCCCGAGCCGCGCGGAGGAGCTGTACGCCCGCCTCGAATGGCTCGACCGGCGCAAGGAGATGCTCGGCCTGCTCGCCCGGGAGCTGGAGGACAGCGCCATAGGCCACATGCTCCAGCTGGCCCCGGACGACCCCGACCGCCTCCTGGACGAGATCGGGCAGCAGTTGCTGACGCAGGTCGGTGAGCGCGAGACGGAGCTGACCGCGCTGCTCGGCGACGGCACGGGCTGACCGGCGTCCCGGCCGCCCCGGGGGTGGGTTCGGGTAGCGTCGGACGCATGAGTTTTGGAGCTGGGGTACCCACCGTCGCGGTCGCGGACCTCAAGGACGGCGACTTCCTGCTGGACGTCCGGGAGGACGACGAGTGGAAGGCGGGGCACGCCGAAGGGGCGCTGCACATCCCCATCAGTGAGTTCGTCGCCCGGTACGGCGAGCTGACCGAGGCCGCCCCGCAGGACGGCCGGGTGCATGTGATCTGCCGTTCCGGCGGCCGCAGTGCCCAGGTCACGATGTACCTGGCCCAGCAGGGCGTGGACGCGGTGAACGTCGACGGCGGCATGCAGGTGTGGGAGGCGGCGGGCCGTCCCGTCGTGACGGACGACGGACAGCCCGGGTTCGTCCTGTAGACCCACCGTTCTGTAGACCCCCCGGCCTGTAGGCCCACCGCATGAAGGCCCACCGCCGTACGCGCAGGGTTGCCGCGTGTGCGGGATCCGTCGGGGCCGCGAGCAGGTTCGCCGGGGACCGGGCGGTGGGGTGACGGGATCCCGCGCCCGGGCTCAGGCCAGGGGATGTGCTGCCAGGAGGTCGCCCAGGGCCTCCTCGTGCGCGGCCGCCGGGCCGAGCGACAGTTCCAGGTACTTGGCCCAGGCGTGATAGCGGTGCAGCGGGTAGTCCACGTCGGCGCCGAACCCGCCGTGCAGGTGCTGCGCGGTCTGCACCACCCGGCGCACCCCCTCCGCCGCCCAGATCTTGGCGACGGCCACGTCACCGGTGGTGGGCAGCGCGCCCGGCGCTCCCGAGGCAATCCGCCACGCGGCCTGCCACAGCGTGGCCTCCATCGCGCGCAGGTCGATGTAGCGGTCGGCCGCCTGTACGGCGACGGCCTGGAAGGTCGCGATGGGGTGCCCGAACTGTTCCCGCCGGCCCGCGTAGTCCGCGGTCATCCGCAGCACCCGCTCCCCGAGCCCGAGCGCCAGCGCGCACGTCCCGGTGGCCAGCAGGTCCCGCAGCCCGTCCCACGCCCCCTCGGCGTTGATCACCTCCCGGGCGGCGAACCGCGCCGACTCCAGCCGCAGCTCGCCGAGGCGCTCGCCGCTGGTGGAGAACTGCTCGGCGAGGACGGTGCCCTCGTGTCCGCGGGGGACCAGGGCGAGCACGGTCCGGCCGGTCCCGGTGTGCGCGGGGACCAGCGTGACGTCCGCGTCGTGGGCCCACGGCACCGCCGTCTGCACCCCGTCCAGCACCCACGCCCCGCCGTCCCGGCGGGCGGTCACGGCCAGCTCGGCCGGGTCGTGGCCGGTGCGGCCGTGCGCGGCGACGGTGAGCACGGTCTCGCCCCGGGCGGCCCCGGGCAGCAGGGCGGACGCCGTCTCCGCACTGCCGTGGGCCTGCACGGTGGCGGCGGCCGCGCTGCTCTCCAGCAGCGGCACCCGGGCCAGCACCCGGGCCGACTCCCGCAACACCAGGCAGAGCGCGACGGCGTCCAGGCCCGCCCCGCCGTAGCGCTCGTCGAGCAGCAGGCTCAGCAGGTCCGCGTCGGCGAGCCGGTCCCACAGCGCGCGGTCGTACGTCTCGGCGACGGCGCCCGGGGTGAGGGCCGGGCTGGGCACGGCGTCGGGGGCGACCCCGGCGAACACGCCCTTCGCCGCCTCGGCCGCCGCCTGCTGCTCCTCGGAGAAGGTGAAGTCCACGGTGCCCGTCCTTCCGGCGATCCCGTCGAGCTGACGGTGCGTCAAGATAGAACAGGTTCTAGGAGAAGGGAATGGGCGTACGGGCGGGCGCCGTAGGGTGTCACTCCTCGGGACGACCGGCCGGGGCGCCCTGTGGATAACCTGCGGGGGTCCTCTGTGGGGCGGGGGATCGTGGCCCGGGTGGGGCCGGGGGACCGTACGGTCGGCCTGCGGGGTGTGGCGACGGCCACGGCCCGGACCGGTCGGCAGGGGCTGTGCCGGGGTGGGTGGCCTGAGTACCGTGCCGGTGCCGGGATCGCGCGGTGGTGCGCGTGCGGTGCGACGCCCTCGCGGCCGGGCGGACGGAAACGACGGACCGGGATCGTGGAACGGGGCGGAATGGACGCGTACGACGAGGGCTCGACCGCCCGGAAAGGCCCGGACGCGCCGGCCCACCCGGGCCCGCCGCCCGAGCCGGTTCGCCCGCCCGAGCCAGGGCCGCCGCCCGAGCCGGTTCGCCCGCCCGAGCCGGGTCCGCCGCCCGAGTCGGATCCGCCGCGCGAGCCGGGTCCGCCGCCCGAGTCGGGTCCGCCGCGCGAGCCGGGTCCGCCGCCCGAGTCGGGTCCGCCGCGCGAGTCGGTTCGCCCGTCCGAGCCGGGTCCGCCGCGCGAGTCGGTTCGGTCGCCCGAGTCAGGCCCGCCCCCCGAGCCGGGCTCGCCGTCCGGGTGGTCCGGGACGTCCTCGGGCTCGCAACCCCCGGGCGATTCCCTCGCCGGGATCGCCGTGCTGTCTCTGCCCTACCGGATCGTCGTCGCGCTGGCCCTCGCGGTCGTCGCGGTCGGGGTCTGCGTGCACGTCGGGATGACGTTCCTGCACGTGGCGCCGGCGAACACCGTCAGCAGGGAGCACGGCGAGGCCGTGGACGACTGGATCTATCCGGAGTTCGAACAGAACTGGAAGCTCTTCGCCCCCAACCCGCTGCAGCAGAACATCTCCGTGCAGGTCAGGGCGTCGGTGCGCGGGACGGACGGCATGACGATCACCAGCGGCTGGTACGACCTGTCCGCCGAGGACGGCCGGGCGATCGACGGCAACCCGCTGCCCAGCCACACCCAGCAGAACGAACTGCGCCGCGCCTGGGACTTCTACGTCGCCACCCACGACAGCCAGAACCGCCCGGTGGGCCTGCGCGGCGCGCTCTCCGAGGCGTATCTGCGCCGGATCGCGGTCCTGCGCCTGGACCGCAACGACGCGGTGCGGGCCACGACCGGGGACGGCGGTGTCCTGGAGCGGGTGCAGGTGCGCTCGCGCACCAGCAACGTGCCCCCGCCGGAGTGGAGCCGGGAGAAGGTCACCACGACACCGTCCTACCGGGAGCTGCCGTGGTGGAAGGTGCCCCGCGACGAGGCCCTGGGAGGCGTGCGGTGAACCGCTTCACGCTGGCGCTCTCGCGCGGCATCGCCCGGGTCACCGAGTCCGCCCTCGGCCCTCACCAGACCGCCGTGATCCGCATCGGTTTCAGCGCCACCTGGCTGCTGTTCCTGCTCCGCGAGTTCCCCCACCGCCAGGAGCTCTACGGCCCGGACGGCCCGTGGAGCCGGGACCTCGCCGAGCAGCTGATCGGCACGAACGGCGCCTTCACCGCGCTGATGTGGTTCGACGGCCGCGTCTGGTTCGAGACCGTCTACGCGCTGGCCGTCCTCGCGAGCGTCCTGCTGCTGCTGGGCTGGCGCACCCGCACGATGTCGGTGCTGTTCATGGCCGGCGTGCTGTCGCTGCAGAACCGCAGCGTCTTCATGGGCGACGGCGGCGACAACGTGCTGCACCTGATGTCGATCTACCTGGTGTTCACGCGCTGTGCCCAGGTCTGGTCGCTGGACGCCCGCCGGGCCGCCCGGGCCCGGGCGGCCCGGATACGCGGCGAGCGGGTCACCGACCGGACGGGACCGGCGCTGTGGGCCGTGCTCGGCTGCGCGCTGCTCGCCGTCACCCTGGCCGGCCGGATGCAGGGTGACTGGCTGATCCCGGCCCTGCTGTGGACCGTGTGGACGGCACAGGCCCTGTGGTGGCTGGCCGGCCGCCGGGCCGGCTCGGGCGAGCCGCGGATCGTGCTCGACGTCGTCGCCGACGTCGTGCACAACGGCGCCCTGCTCGTGATCATGGCCGAGGCGTGCCTGATCTACGCGACGGCGGGCTGGTACAAGATCCAGGGTTCCCGCTGGCAGGACGGCACCGCCGTCTACTACCCGCTCCAGCTGGAGTCCTTCTCCCCGTGGCCGGCCCTCGCCGACCTGCTCACCGCCAGCGGCACGCTCGTGATGCTCGTGACCTACGGGACGGTCCTCGTCCAGGTCGCCTTCCCGTTCACGCTGTTCAACCGGCGGGTGAAGAACGTCCTGCTGGCCGTCATGATCATCGAGCACGCGGCGATCGCGGTCGTCCTCGGCCTGCCGTTCTTCTCGCTCGCGATGATCGCGGCGGACGCGGTGTTCCTGCCCACGGCGTTCCTGCGCCGCCTGGGCTCCTGGACCGCCCGCGCCCGGGACCGGGTCCTGCGCCGGAGGGCCGAGCGGGTGCGCGTGCCCGGGCAGCGCGGCCGGGAGAGCCCCGAGACCACGCACGTAGGCTTCGGGGCATGACCGACCCCGTCGCCGACTGGCACCGGCTCGCCGCCACCACCGTCCTGCTCGACGGCTTCCACGCCCTCAAGCACGCGCTGCGGTTCGGCGCCGAGGTGCCGGTGGCGGTCACCGCGGACCGGACGGCCGCGCTCGCCCTGGCGGACGAGCTGGCCCCGGACGTGCGGGACGCGCTGGCCGCGCTGCTGACGGAGGTCCCGCACGGGACCTACACCTCGCTCGTGCCGCGCCCGCACCCCACGGCCGTGGCCGCCCTGGCGGTACGGCCCTCGCGCGAGTCCCACCTGGCGCGCCTGGCCCGTACGCCCCGCACGGCCCCGGTGGTGGTGCTCGACAATCCCCGCAACCTCGGCAACGCGGGAGCGGTGATCCGCCTGGCCGCGGGCCTCGGCGCGACCGGAGTGGTGACGACGGGCACGGTCGACCCGTGGCACCCGACCGTCGTGCGCGGCGGCGCGGGGCTGCACTTCGCGACGGCGGTGGAGCGCCTGACGGTCGGCGAACTGCCGCCCGGGCCCCTCTTCGCCCTGGACCCGGAGGGCGACGACCTGCGGGGCGTGACGCTCCCCGACGACGCCGTCCTCGCGTTCGGCTCCGAACGCGCGGGCCTGTCACCCGAACTGCGCGCGCGGGCGGACCACTTGCTGTCCCTGCCGATGCGCCCCCAGGTCAGCAGCTACAACCTGGCGACCAGCGTGGCCATGACCCTGTACCACTGGAGCGCGGGTTTCGCAGCGCCCCTGTAGGGGCGCGGGAACCGCGCGAGCAACCACGCACCACCGGCACTCGCGCTACTCACCGCCCCCCCCGGGCTCCTAGGCCTCCCTGCGCACCTCGACCACCCGGAACCGGTTGGCCACGAACGCCCCGTCACACAGCGCCGCACTGGCCGCCGGATTCCCACCGGACCCGTGGAAGTCGGAGAACGCGGCCGTCTGGTTCACGTACACCCCGCCGGTCAGATTCAGCGACAGCTGCGCCGCCTCCTCCAGGCACGCCTCCCGCACGGCCTCCTCGACCTCCGGGTCGGTCGTGTACGCGCCGACGGTCATCGCGCCCTTCTCGCGCACGGTCCGCCGCAGCAGCTCCACCGCGTCCGTGGCCGAGTCGACGGCCACGGCGAAGGACACCGGCCCGAAGCACTCGCTCATGTACGCGGCCTCCGCGTCCGGCTTGGCCCCGTCCAGCTTCACGATGACGGGCGAGCGCACGACCGCCCCCGGGAAGTCCGGGTTGGTGATCTCCCGGGAGGCCAGGGCGACCTCGCCCAGCCCGGCCGCTGCCTCCAGGCGGGCCTTCACGTCCGGGTTGACGATCGCGCCCAGCAGGGCGTTGGCCCGGGCGTCGTCGCCCAGCAGCCCGTCGACCGCCCTGGCGAGGTCCGCGGCGACCTCGTCGTACGACTTGGGGCCCTGGTCCGTGGCGATGCCCTCGCGCGGGATCAGCAGGTTCTGCGGGGTCGTGCACATCTGGCCGCTGTACAGGGACAGCGAGAACGCCAGGTTGGAGAGCATGCCCTTGTAGTCGGACGTGGAGTGCACGACGACCGTGTTGACGCCGGCCTTCTCCGTGTAGACCTGCGCCTGGCGGGCGTTGGCCTCCAGCCAGTCGCCGAACTCCGTCGAGCCCGTGTAGTCGATGATCCGGATCTCGGGGCGCAGCGCGAGCGTCTTGGCGATGCCCTCGCCGGGGCGCTCGGCGGCCAGCGCCACCAGGTTCGGGTCGAAGCCCGTCTCGGCGAGCACCTCGCGGGCCACCTGGACGGTGAGCGCGAGCGGCAGCACCGCGCGCGGGTGGGGCTTGACCAGGACCGCGTTGCCGGTGGCGAGGGAGGCGAACAGGCCCGGGTAGCCGTTCCACGTCGGGAAGGTGTTGCAGCCGATCATCAGGGCGATGCCCCGCGGGACCGGCGTGAACTGCTTGGTCAGTGCCAGCGGGTCGCGCTTGCCCTGGGGCTTGGTCCACTCGGCGTTGTCGGGCGTGCGCACCTGCTCCACGTACGCGTACGCCACCGCCTCCAGGCCGCGGTCCTGGGCGTGGGGGCCGCCCGCCTGGAACGCCATCATGAAGGCCTGGCCGGAGGTGTGCATGACCGCGTGCGCGAACTCGTGCGTCCGGTCGCTGATGCGCTTGAGGATCTCCAGGCAGACCACCGCGCGCTGCTCGGCGCCCGCGTCCCGCCAGGCCCGCTGCCCGGCCCTCATGGCGGGCAGCAGCACGTCGAGGTCCGCGTGCGGGTACGTCACGCCCAGGTCGATGCCGTACGGGGACGTCTCGCCGCCCACCCAGTCGTCCGTCCCGGGCTGGCCGAGGTCGAGACGGCTGCCGAGCAGGGCGTCGAAGGCGGCCTTGCCCGCCGCCGCGTCCAGGCTGCCGTTCTCCCCGTAGGCCTTCGGGTGCTCGGGGTGCGGGGACCAGTACGCGCGCGTGCGGATCGCTTCCAGCGCCTGGTCGAGGGTGGACCGGTGCCGGGCGATCAGCTCGTGCGCCGAGAGTGCGGCGGTCATGGGTGACCAACTCCTCGTCTCAAGAACTCCTCGTCGAGTTCATGACCTGGGCAGAAACCTGGGCAGGAACACTCGGACAGAGCTAGAGTAACCGAACGATCGGTCGGTTCAAGGGGGTCCGCCGCATCTGTGGAAAACCCCGTGCGGGAGGATCGCGCACATGACAGCACTCGACCTCAGCAGCCCCGTGGCCGTCGTCGGCACCGGCACCATGGGCCAGGGAATCGCCCAGGTCGCGCTGGTCGCGGGCCATCCGGTACGGCTGTACGACGCCCTCCCGGGGCGGGCGCGGCAGGCGGCCGACGCGATCGGGGCCCGGCTGGACCGGCTCGTCGAGAAGGAGCGGCTCACCGCCGCCGACCGGGACGCCGCCCGGGCCCGTCTGCTGCCCGCCGAGACCCTCGCCGAGCTCGCCGACTGCGCCCTGGTGGTCGAGGCGGTCCTGGAGCGGCTGGACGTCAAGCAGGAGCTGTTCCGCGAGCTGGAGGGCATCGTCGACGACGACTGCCTGCTCGCCACCAACACCTCGTCGCTGTCCGTCACGGCCATCGGCGGCGCCCTGCGCGTCCCGGGCCGCTTCGTCGGCCTGCACTTCTTCAACCCCGCCCCGCTGCTGCCGCTGGTCGAGGTCGTCTCCGGCTTCGCCACCGACGTCACGTACGCCACGCGCGCGTACGAGACCGCCCGCGCCTGGGGCAAGACGCCCGTCGCCTGCGCCGACACCCCCGGCTTCATCGTCAACCGCATCGCCCGGCCCTTCTACGCCGAGGCCTTCGCGGTGTACGAGGCGCAGGGCGCCGACCCGGCCACCATCGACGCCGTGCTGCGCGAGTCCGGCGGTTTCCGCATGGGCGCGTTCGAGCTGACCGACCTGATCGGCCAGGACGTCAACGAGTCCGTCACGCGCTCGGTCTGGGAGTCCTTCTTCCAGGACGTGCGCTTCACTCCGTCTCTCGCCCAGCGCCGTCTGGTGGAGTCCGGCCGGCTGGGCCGCAAGACGGGCCAGGGCTGGTACGACCACGGGGACGGCGCCGAGCGCCCCGAGCCGGACACGGCGGAGCGGCGGCAGCCGCCCGCGTACGTCGTCGCCGAGGGCGACCTCGGGCCGGCCGGCGACCTGCTCGCGATGATCCGGGAGGCGGGCGTCCAGGTCCGCGAGGAGGACGAGGACAACGGCACCCGGCTGGTGCTGCCGAGCGGCGGCCAGCTGGCCCTCGCCGACGGGCAGACCTCCGTGGAGTTCCGGGACGTCGTCTACTTCGACCTGGCCCTGGACTACCGCAAGGCGACCCGGATCGCCCTGTCCGCCTCCCAGGACACCGCGCCGCAGACCCTCGCCGAGGCCGTCGGCCTCTTCCAGGCGCTCGGCAAGAAGGTCACCGTCATCGGCGACGTGCCCGGCATGATCGTCGCCCGCACGGTCGCCCGGATCATCGACCTCGCGCACGACGCGGTCGCCAAGGGCGTCGCCACCGAGGAGGACATCGACACCGCGATGCGCCTCGGTGTCAACTACCCTCTGGGTCCCTTCGAGTGGAGCCGCAGGCTCGGCCGCTCCTGGGCCTACGCGCTCCTGGACGACCTGCACCTGCGCGACCCCTCGGGGCGCTACGCGCCGTCCCTCGCGCTGTACCGCCACGCCCACGCCTCCGACCAGCGGGAGGGCAACGCCTCATGACCACCGCCAGGCGCGACACCTACACCCCCGACACGCTGCTGTCCGTCGCGGTCCGGGTGTTCAACGAGCGCGGCTACGACGGCACCTCCATGGAGCACCTGTCCAAGGCGGCCGGCATCTCCAAGTCCTCGATCTACCACCACGTCACCGGCAAGGAGGAACTGCTGCGCCGGGCCGTCAGCCGGGCCCTGGACGGTCTCTTCGGCATCCTCGACGAGGAGCACGCGCGCGTGGGCAGCGCCGTCGAACGGCTGGAGTACGTCGTGCGGCGCATGGTCGAGGTCCTCATGGCCGAACTGCCCTACGTGACGCTGCTGCTGCGGGTGCGCGGCAACACCGACACCGAGCGGTGGGCCCTGGAGCGGCGCCGCGACTTCGACCACCGGGTCGCCGACCTGCTCAAGGCGGCGGCTGCGGACGGGGACGTGCGCGAGGACGTGGAGGTCCGGCTGGTGACCCGGCTGGTCTTCGGGATGATCAACTCCATAGTGGAGTGGTACCGGCCGGACGGCCGCGGCATGGGCGAGCGCGAGGTGGCCGACGCGGTGGTGCAGCTGGCGTTCGGCGGACTCCGCAAGAACGGCGGACTCCGCAGGAACGGCTGAATCACGCGGGAGGGGCTGCGTCACGCGGGAGCGGCCCGGCTCAGCCCTGCGGCTCCAGGTCCTCCTCCTCGAAGACCAGCAGCGTGCGCGAGCTCAGCACCTCCGGGATCGCCTGGAGCCGGGTCAGCACCAGCTCGCGCAGCGCCCGGTTGTCCGAGACGTGCACCAGCAGCAGCACGTCGAAGTCCCCGCCCACCAGGGCGATGTGCGAGGCGCCGGGCAGCTGCCGAAGCTGCTCGCGGACCGTGCGCCAGGAGTTCTGCACGATCTTCAGCGTGACGTACGCGGAGGTCCCCTGACCTGCCCGCTCGTGGTTGACGCGGGCACCGAAGCCGCGGATCACCCCGTCCTCGACGAGCCGGTTGATCCGGGCGTAGGCGTTGGCGCGCGAGACGTGGACGCGCTCGGCGACCGACCGTATCGAGGCGCGGCCGTCCGCCTGGAGCATGCGCAGGATGTCCTGATCTATGGCGTCCAGCGGCCGGGCCGGAGGGGTGCCTCCGTCGTCGCGGCCGTCGGCCATTTGTTCAGATGCCACCTGCGCCCGCCTCCCGGTGATGGACGTACTGCGTCCATCTCAGGCTGTGGAGAACCGTTTGTCCACAGCCTGAGGCCACCCGTAGCCAAAATGTGCCGACGACCGAACAATCGGTAGGTGAGGCGCGTCACAGGCGACGTGCCTCCAAGCCGCTCCCACGAGGAGGTGCCGTCATGACGGTCATGGAGCAGCGGGGCGCGTACCAGCCGACCCCGCCGCCCGCATGGCAGCCCCGGACGGATCCCGCGCCGTTGCTGCCCGACGCCGAGCCGTACCGTGTCCTCGGCACCGAGGCGGCCGCCAAGGCCGACCCGGAGCTGCTGCGGACGCTGTACGCCCAGCTGGTCCGCGGCCGCCGGTACAACGCGCAGGCCACCGCCCTCACCAAGCAGGGCCGCCTCGCCGTCTACCCCTCCACCACCGGCCAGGAGGCCTGCGAGGTCGCCGCCGCGATGGTGCTCCAGGAGCGCGACTGGCTCTTCCCGAGCTACCGCGACACCCTCGCCGTGGTCGCCCGCGGCGTGGAGCCGGCCCAGGCGCTGACGCTGCTGCGCGGCGACTGGCACACCGGCTACGACCCGTACGAGCACCGGGTCGCCCCCCTGTCCACCCCGCTGGCCACGCAGCTGCCGCACGCCGTGGGCCTCGCGCACGCCGCCCGCCTCAAGGGCGACGACGTGGTCGCGCTGGCCATGGTCGGCGACGGCGGCACCAGCGAGGGCGACTTCCACGAGGCGCTGAACTTCGCGGCCGTCTGGCAGGCCCCGGTCGTCTTCCTCGTGCAGAACAACGGCTTCGCGATCTCCGTCCCGCTCGCCAAGCAGACCGCGGCCCCGTCGCTGGCCCACAAGGCCGTCGGCTACGGCATGCCTGGCCGCCTGGTCGACGGCAACGACGCCGCGGCGGTCCACGAGGTCCTCTCCGACGCCGTGCGCCACGCACGCGCGGGCGGCGGCCCCACCCTCGTCGAGGCGATCACGTACCGCATGGACGCCCACACCAACGCCGACGACGCGACCCGTTACCGCGGCGACGCCGAGGTCGAGGCCTGGCGCGAACACGACCCGATCGTGCTGCTGGAGCGCGAGCTGACCGCGCGCGGCCTGCTCGACGAAGCCGGCATCGAGGCCGCCCGCCAGGACGCCGAGACCATGGCAGCCTCCTTGCGCGAGCAGATGAACCAGGACCCGGTCCTCGACCCGATGGACCTGTTCGCCCACGTCTACGCCGAGCCCACGCCCCAGCTGCGCGAGCAGCGGGAGCAGCTGCGGGCCGAGCTGGAGGCCGAGGCCGAGGAGGGCACGCACCGATGACCACCGTCGCCGTCAAGCCGGCCACCATGGCCCAGGCCCTCACGCGCGCGCTGCGCGACGCGATGGCCGCCGACCCCGCCGTGCACGTCATGGGCGAGGACGTCGGCACCCTGGGCGGCGTCTTCCGCGTCACCGACGGACTCGCCGAGGAGTTCGGCGAGGACCGCTGCACGGACACCCCGCTGGCCGAGGCGGGCATCCTCGGCACGGCCGTCGGCATGGCCATGTACGGCCTGCGCCCGGTCGTGGAGATGCAGTTCGACGCGTTCGCCTACCCGGCGTTCGAGCAGCTGATCTCGCACGTCTCCCGGATGCGCAACCGCACCCGCGGCGCGATGCCCCTGCCGCTCACCATCCGCGTCCCCTACGGCGGCGGCATCGGCGGCGTCGAGCACCACAGCGACTCCTCCGAGGCGTACTACATGGCGACTCCGGGGCTCCATGTCGTCACGCCTGCGACCGTCGCCGACGCCTACGGGCTGCTGCGCGCGTCCATCGCCTCCGACGACCCGGTCGTCTTCCTGGAGCCCAAGCGGCTCTACTGGTCGAAGGACTCCTGGAACCCCGAGGAGCCCGCGCCCGTTGAACCGATCGGCCGCGCGGTGGTGCGGCGCTCCGGCCGGAGCGCCACGCTCATCACGTACGGGCCGTCCGTACCCGTCTGCATGGAGGCGGCCGAGGCGGCCCGGGCCGAGGGCTGGGACCTCGAAGTCGTCGACCTGCGCTCGCTGGTGCCGTTCGACGACGAGACGGTGTGCGCCTCGGTGCGGCGGACGGGACGCGCGGTCGTGGTCCACGAGTCGGGCTCCTTCGGGGGCCCGGGCGGGGAGATCGCGGCCCGGGTGACGGAACGCTGCTTCCACCACCTGGAGGCGCCGGTGCTGCGCGTGGCCGGCTTCGACGTCCCGTACCCGCCGCCGATGCTGGAGCGCCACCACCTGCCCGGTGTGGACCGGATCCTGGACGCCGTGGGGCGCCTGCAGTGGGAGGCCGAGAGCTGATGGCACAGGTGCTGGAGTTCAAGCTGCCCGACCTCGGTGAGGGGCTCACCGAGGCGGAGATCGTGCGCTGGCTGGTCGAGGTCGGCGACGTCGTCGCCATCGACCAGCCGGTCGTCGAGGTCGAGACGGCCAAGGCGATGGTCGAGGTGCCCTGCCCCTACGGCGGCGTGGTCACGGCCCGCTTCGGCGAGGAGGGCCAGGAGCTGCCCGTCGGGGCCCCGCTGATCACGGTGGCGGTCGGGGAGCGGTCGCCGTCCGGCGGCAGCGCGGACCCCGGCGCCGGGAGCCCGTCCCGGTCCGGCGGCGAGGGCTCGGGCAACGTCCTGGTGGGCTACGGCACGTCCGAGGCCCCCGCGCGGCGCCGCAGGGTGCGGCCGGGCCGGCCGGTGACGTCCGCCACCGCGGGGGCCGGGGCGGCCCCGGGCGGCGGTACGGCAGCGGCCGAAACCCGGGTGGCCGGGGCCGGAGCGGCCGGGACCGCACGTATCGACGCGGCCGTACCGGCGGTGGCCGACGGCACCAGCGGCCCCGTGAACGGGCACGCGGGCGCTGTCGCCCTCGACGACGGCCCCGTCCCGGTGATCTCGCCCCTGGTGCGCAGGCTGGCCCGGCAGAACGGCCTCGACCTGCGGGAGCTGACGGGTTCCGGCCCGGACGGACTGATCCTGCGGGCGGACGTGGAGTACGCGCTGCGCGCGGCGGGCCGGGGCAGCACGGCGGCACCGGCGGCGCAGCCGCACGTGCCGCAGCCGCACGCGCCGGTACCGCAGCCGGCGGACGCGGCCGGTGCCGCGCGGGCCGCGGGCCCGGCCGCCCCGGCGACCCGGTCCTCCGCCACCACCGGCGAGATCCGCACGCCGCTCAAGGGCGTGCGCGGCGCCGTCGCCGACAAGCTGTCCCGCAGCCGCCGGGAGATCCCGGACGCGACCTGCTGGGTGGACGCGGACGCCACGGAGCTGATGCGGGCGCGCACGGCCATGAACGCGGCCGGTGGCCCGAAGATCTCCCTCCTGGCCCTGCTGGCCCGGATCTGCACCGCCGCCCTGGCCCGCTTCCCCGAGCTCAACGCCACGGTCGACACGGAGGCCAGGGAGATCGTCCGGTTCGACCACGTGCACCTGGGTTTCGCGGCGCAGACCGACCGCGGGCTCGTCGTACCGGTCGTCCGGGACGCGCACGCGCGCGACGCCGAGTCGCTGACCGCGGAGTTCGCCCGGCTGACCGAGGCGGGCCGGGCCGGGACGCTGACGCCGGCGGAGCTGACCGGCGGCACGTTCACGCTGAACAACTACGGCGTCTTCGGCGTCGACGGCTCGACGCCGATCATCAACCACCCCGAGGCCGCCATGCTCGGCGTCGGCCGCATCGTCCCCAAGCCGTGGGTGCACGAGGGCGAGCTGGCGGTGCGCCAGGTCGTCCAGCTCTCGCTCACCTTCGACCACCGGGTGTGCGACGGCGGCGTGGCGGGCGGTTTCCTGCGGTACGTGGCGGACTGCGTGGAACAGCCGGCGGTGCTGTTGCGGACGCTGTGATTCCTGTTCCTCCCGCGAGCTGTCGCTCGTGATCGCGTCGCTTCCCCCGCGTTCCGTGTGATCGCGGGGGCACGCATACTCGGGGGGTGACCGCACACCAGCACCCCGGCGCACCCGGCGCACCCGGCGCACCCGGCGCACCCGGCGCACCCGGCGCGTACGACGCCGTCGTGCTCGCCGGTGGTGCCGCCCGGCGTCTGGGCGGCGCGGACAAACCCGGGGTGCGCGTGGGCGGGCGGCCCCTGCTCGACCGGGTGCTCTCGGCCTGCGCCACCGCGCGGACCACCGTCGTGGTCGCCGCCCCCCGCCCGGTCCCTCGCCCCGTGACCTGGGCCCATGAGGACCCGCCCGGCGGCGGCCCGCTCGCCGCGCTCGACGCCGGGCTGCGGCACACCACCGCGGAGCACGTCGTCGTGGTCTCCGCCGACCTGCCCTTCCTCGACGCGGGGACCGTCGGCCGGCTCCTGGACACGCTCCGCGCGGGCGGCGCCGACGGCGTCCTGCTGACCGACCCCGACGGCCGCGACCAGCCGCTCGTGGCCGCGTACCGGGCCGCGCGCCTGCGCGAGACGCTCGCGCTCCTCACCGTCCGGCACGGCTCGCCGCACGGTCTGCCGCTGCGGCGCCTCGTCGCCGAGCTGCACCTCACCCGTATCGCCGATCCCGTCGCGTCCTTCGACTGCGACACCTGGGACGACATCGCCACCGCCAGGGCACGTATCAGGGAGCATGGGCACGTGTTGGATGAATGGATTTCCGCCGTCAAGGACGAACTGGGCATCGACCTCGACGTCGACACCCGCGGCCTGCTCGACCTCGCCCGCGACGCCGCGCACGGAGTGGCCAGGCCCGCGGCGCCGCTGACCACCTTCCTGGTCGGTTACGCCGCCGCCCGGGCGGGCGGCGGCCCCGAGGCGGTCGCCGAGGCCGCCCGCAAGGCCGCGGCGCTCGCCGCGCGCTGGGCCGAGGAGAACGGCTCGGACGCCGCGCCGCCCGCGCCCACCGCCGCCCGGGCCGACGTCGCCCCCGACGCCACCCCGGACACCCGGCCGGACGCCGGATGACCCCGCCCGGCAGCCGCACCGGCGAGGACGCCGAGGACCTCGACGTCGAGGAGGTGCTCGCCCTCGTGAACGACAGCAGCGGTCACCACGCGCGCGGCCCCGCCGCCCGGGGCGGGACGGACGGCATCCCCACCCCTCCCCGGCAGGACGCCCCCGCCCCCTCCGACCGGCACCGCGCCACCCCTTGGCCGGAGGCCCGTGCGGTCGCCGAACGGGCCGCGCGCACCGCCGTCCGGGCCGCCCGCCGCGCCCCCGTCTCCGTGCCCCTGGGCGCCGCCCTCGGCCTCACCCTGGCCGTCCCGCTCGACGCCCTCACCGACCTCCCCTCCTTCGACACCTCGGCGATGGACGGCTGGGCGGTCGCCGGCCCCGCCCCCTGGTCCGTCCGGGACGAGAGCGTCCTGGCCGGGCACGCCGGACCGGCGCCCCTCACCGACGGCGAGGCCGTCCCGATCGCCACCGGCGCCCGCATCCCCCCGGACACCACCGCCGTCCTGCGCACCGAGCACGGCCGCACCGACGACAAGGGCCGCCTCCACGCCACCCGGGACGTGATGACCGGCCAGGACATCCGCCCGCGCGGCCAGGAATGCCGCACCGGCGACCAGCTGCTGCCCGTCGGCACCCTGGTCACCCCGGCCGTCCTGGGACTGGCCGCGGCGGCCGGATACGACACCGTCACCGCCGTCCCGCGCCCCCGGGCCGACGTCCTCGTCCTCGGCGACGAGCTGCTCACCGAAGGGCTGCCGCACGACGGGCTGATCCGGGACGCCCTCGGCCCGATGCTGCCGCCCTGGCTCCGGGCGCTCGGCGCCGAGGTCACCGCCGTACGGCGCGTCCGCGACGACGCCGACGCCCTGCACGAGGCGATCGGCACCTCCGAGGCCGACCTCGTCGTCACCACCGGCGGCACCGCGGCGGGCCCCGTCGACCACGTCCACCCCACGCTGCGCCGGCTCGGTGCCGACCTCCTCGTCGACGGCGTCAAGGTCCGCCCCGGCCACCCCATGCTGCTGGCACGCACCACCGAGACCCAGCACCTGGTCGGCCTGCCGGGCAACCCGCTCGCCGCCGTCTCGGGACTGCTGACGCTCGCCGAGCCGCTGCTGCGGATCCTCGCCGCCCGCCCGGCCCCGGAGGCCTACACCGTGCCGCTGCGGGACGGCGTCCAGGGGCACCCGCACGACACGCGGCTCGTGCCCGTCGTCCTGCGCGGCGACCAGGCCGTGCCGCTGCACTACAACGGCCCGGCCATGCTGCGCGGCATCGCCGCGGCCGACGCGCTGGCCGTCGTACCGCCCGGCGGCGCACATGCCGGGCAGGAGGCGGAACTGCTGGACCTGCCCTGGGCGGCCGCAGGAATCGGGGTGTGTTTCACGTGAAACTTCCGGGCCAGGACGCGATCGCCCGCCAGGCCGACGAGCATCTGGTGACTCATCGGGTGAAGCTCCCGAGGAAGGTGGTGGAACACCCGTTCCGCCAGGTCGCCAAACGGCTCTCCATGGCCCTGGTGGTCCTCGTCGCGACCGCACTGATCGTGTACGCCGACCGCGACGGCTACAACGACAACGCGGGCGGAGGCATCAGCCTCCTCGACGCGTTCTACTACGCGACGGTCACCCTCTCCACCACCGGCTACGGTGACATCACGCCGGCCAGCGAAAGCGCCCGGCTCACGAACATTCTCGTCGTCACGCCCCTGCGCGTGCTGTTCCTGATCATCCTGGTCGGTACCACCCTCGAAGCCCTCACCGAGCGCACCCGCGAGGAGTGGCGACTGACCCGCTGGAGGTCCACCTTGCGCGATCACACCGTCGTCATCGGCTTCGGCACCAAGGGCCGGTCGGCGATCCGGACCGTCTGCGCGACGGGGCTGAAGAAGGAGCAGGTCGTCGTGGTCGACCCCAGTTCCAAGGTGATAGACGCGGCGACCGCCGAGGGCTACGCCGGCATCGTCGGGGACGCGACCCGCAGCGAGGTGCTGAAGCGGGCCGAGGTGCACAAGGCCCGCCAGATCATCATCGCCACCCAGCGCGACGACACGGCGGTGCTGGTGGCGCTGACGGCCCGGCAGCTCAACCGCGGGGCGAAGATCGTGGCCGCGGTGCGCGAGGAGGAGAACGCGCCGCTGCTCAAGCAGTCCGGCGCCGACGCCGTCATCACCAGCGCCAGCGCCGCCGGCCGGCTGCTCGGCCTCTCCGTACTGAGCCCGTCCGCGGGCATGGTGATGGAGGACCTCATCCAGCAGGGCACCGGCCTCGACCTGGTCGAGCGCCCGGTCGTCAAGGCCGAGGTGGGCAAGACGCCGCGCGAGGTCGCCGACCTGGTCGTCAGCGTCATACGCGGACACCGGGTGCTCGGCTACGACGACCCGGCCGTGGGGAGGCTGGAGCTGACCGACCGGCTCATCACGATCGTCCGCAAGACACCGGCGACCCAGGTCACCCCCGACATCCGGCCCATGCACCGCGACTGACGGCGTCCCCGCCCCCGGACGACACAGGACCGGCCCCCGCGCACGAGGCGAGTGCGCGGGGGCCGGTCCCGTCCGCAGGCGTCACTTGCGGTTGTACAGCCGCATCGTGACCGGCCCGAAGACCAGCACGAACAGCCCGGCCCAGCCCAGCGTCCAGGCGACCTCGGCGGCCGGCCAGTCACCGGCCATCAGACCGCGCACCGCCGACGCCAGATGCGTGACGGGGCTGTTGTTGACGAAGGCCTGCAGCCAGCCCGGCATGGTCTTCGGGTCGACGAAGACGTTGGACAGGAACGTGAGCGGGAAGATCACCATCATGCTGACGCCCATCACCGACTTCTCGGTGCGCAGCAGCAGCCCGAACATCGTCCAGATCCACGAGAAGGCGAACGAGAACAGCACCAGCAGCGCGATCCCGGCGAGCACTCCCCCGACGCCGCCGTCCGCCCGGTAGCCGAGGATCATGCCGACGGTCAGCATCACGACCGAGGCGATCGTGTACCGCAGGGCGTCGCCCAGCAGATAGCCGACCATGGTCGACGGCCGCCAGATCGGCAGACTGCGGAACCGGTCGAAGACGCCCTTCTCGATGTCGGTGTTCACCGAGACGCCCGTGTACATCGTGATCATCACGACCGACATCACGAGGATGCCCGGCAGCAGGAACTGGATGTACTCCTTCGGCGAGCCGGCCAGCGCCCCGCCGAACAGGTACGTGTACATCAGCACCATCATGATCGGGAACGCCGTGACGTCGAAGAGCTGCTCCGGCACGTGCTTGATCTTCAGGATCGCCCGCCAGCCGAAGGTCATCGACGCCGACCAGGCGCTGGGCCGGGGCGGCCGCTCCTTGGCGATGAGCAGCGCGGCGAGGGACTCGGTGCTGACGGGGGCGAGTTCCTTGCTCTCGGTGGTCGTCGCGGTGCTCATGCCGCCACCTCGTCCTTCCGGTCGGTGGAGTGCTCGGGGGAGTCGTGCGTGTCGTGCCCGGTGAGCGCGAGGAACACCTCGTCCAGGCTGGGCTGGCCCAGGGAGAAGTTGTCGACGGTGATCCCGGCCCGGGCCAGTTCGCTCAGCGCGCGGGCGGCCTGCTCGGCGGCCGAGTCGTCGTTCGCCGCCGTGCCGAGACGGGCGGTCAGGGCCACCTGGTCGGGCTCCAGCTGCACCCGCGCGTCCAGCGTCCGGCGCAGCAGATCGGCCGCGAGGGGCCGCTGGTCGGCGTCGCGCAGCCGCAGGTGGACGGATCCGGCGCCCACCGACGACTTCAGCTCGCCCTTGGTGCCCTCGGCGATCACCCGGCCGCGGTCGATGACGGCGATCCGGGACGCCAGCTGGTCGGCCTCGTCCAGGTATTGCGTGGTCAGCAGCACGGTGGTGCCCTGGGCGACCACCGCCCGCACGATCTCCCACACCTGATTGCGGCTGCGCGGGTCCAGACCGGTCGTCGGCTCGTCCAGGAAGAGCAGGTCGGGGGTGTTGAGGATGGACGCGGCGATGTCGATCCGGCGCCGCATGCCGCCCGAGTACTGCTTGACCTGCTTGGCCGCCGCCTCCGTGAGCCCGAAGGCCTCCAGCAGCTGTGCGGCGCGGTCCCGGGCGGCCTTCTTGTGGTGGCCGAGCAGCCGGCCCAGCAGGACCAGGTTCTCCGTGCCGGTGAGGTCCTCGTCGACCGAGGCGTACTGGCCGGTGAGGCTGACCCGGCCGCGCACCTCGTCGGCCTCACGGACGACGTCGTGCCCGAAGACGTGCGCCTGGCCGCCGTCGGGCCGCAGGAGCGTGGCGAGCATCTTCACGGTGGTGGTCTTGCCGGCGCCGTTCGGGCCGAGGACGCCGTAGACCGTGCCCGCGGGCACGGCCAGGTCGACGCCGTCGACGGCCCTCGTCTCGCCGAAGGTCTTCACCAGGCCCGCGGTCTCGATCGCCAGGCCGGACGTCTGCGTGCTCATGCTTCGGGTCCTTCCGGTGCACGGGGGCTACGCATGGGGAGACCTTTACCGTCGCGCAAACTCATCGGTCCCGCACACCGGTTTTCGCGAGGACCGGACCAAGGGACCAGCGGACACCGGCCCGGCGACGGACCGGACTCGGTCCCGGGACCTAGGGGTAGCGTCCCCTACATGTATGCGATCACGATTCCCGAACCCGGTGGGCCCGAGGCGCTGGTCTGGGACGAGGTCCCCGATCCGGTGCCCGGCGAGGGCGAGGTCCTGGTCGAGGTGACGGCCGGGGCCGTCAACCGCGCCGACCTCCTGCAGCGGCAGGGCTTCTACGACCCGCCGCCCGGCGCGTCCCCCTACCCCGGCCTGGAGTGCTCCGGGCGGATCGCCGGCATCGGCCCGGGCGTCTCCGGCTGGAACGTCGGCGACGAGGTGTGCGCTCTGCTGGCCGGCGGCGGCTACGCCGAGAAGGTGGCCGTCCCGGCCGGGCAGCTGCTGCCCGTGCCCGAGGGCGTGGACCTGAAGCAGGCCGCGGCGCTGCCCGAGGTGGTCTGCACGGTCTGGTCGAACGTCTTCATGGTCGCCCACCTGCGTCCCGGCGAGACGCTGCTGGTGCACGGCGGCTCCAGCGGCATCGGCACCATGGCCATCCAGCTGGCCAAGGCCGTCGGCGCCCGGGTCGCCGTCACGGCAGGCACGAAGGAGAAGCTGGAGCGGTGCGCCGAGCTGGGCGCGGACATCCTGGTCAACTACCGCGAGCAGGACTTCGTCGAGGAGGTCAGGAAGGCCACCGACGGCGCCGGGGCCGACGTCATCCTCGACAACATGGGCGCCAAGTACCTGGAGCGCAACGTCAGGGCGCTGGCCGTCAACGGCCGGCTCGCGATCATCGGCATGCAGGGCGGCGTCAAGGGCGAGCTGAACATCGGCGCCCTGCTCGCCAAGCGGGCCGCCGTCACCGCCACGTCCCTGCGGGCCCGGCCGCGGGAGGAGAAGGCGGCCATCGTCGCGGCCGTCCGCGAACACGTCTGGCCGCTGTTCGCCGGCGGCCGGCTGCGCCCGGTCGTCGACCGTGAGCTGCCGATGCCGGAGGCGGCCACCGCCCACCGGGTCGTGGAGGAGAGCGGCCACATCGGCAAGGTGCTGCTGATCACGCCGCGGAGCGCCGCGGACACGGCCTAGTAGGGGCCCGGGCGCCGCAGCCGGAGTCCGACGAACGCCAGGGCGAGACCGAGGCCGATCAGCACCAGCCCGCTGCCCAGCGGCAGGATCCGCAGGACCGGGCCGACGGGGCGGTCGGCCCGGGCGGCGGCGGCCTCCCGCACGGGCGGCTCCGCCGGTGCGGTGGGCGGCGGGAGGGCCTCGCGGGACGCCTCGGGCGCGGCGCTGCGGCCGGCGTCCGGTTCCTCCCCGGTGCTCTCCGGCCGCCCCGGCCGCTCCCGCCCCTCGCCCGCCCGGCTCCCGGCCCGGGAGGGCTCTCCCGTCCCGGACGGGGCCGGCCGGGCGGACGGGGCGGCGACGGCCCCCGCACCGGTCACTTCGTCGTCGGTCGGCACGGCGGCGTGGGACCGCACGGCCCCGTACGGTGCGACGACCGCACCCGCCCCCAGGGCGAGCACCAGTCCCGCCACCCGCAGTGCGCGTAGCCATGGAGTCACGTGGGTGACCCCCTCCCGCCGTGCCCGGTGGGGCAGTAACGGCAAGTCGGGTCCTGTCGAGGTCATCAGCCTCACACCACCCCGCCCGCGCGGCACTCCGGGTTCGGCCGACGGGCGGAACGGCGGCGAACCGGCCTCACCCGGGGGCACCGCACCGGCGAGGTGCGGGCGTGCGAGAGAATGGCCGCATGGAGATGCCGAGGAACGAAAGGTCGCCGGAGAACCCGCAGATCCTGGTCGTGGGCCAGGACGGCATGGCGCTCGGCGGCGGCGGTGGGGACGAGGACTCCCGCGAGACCCCGGTCACGGAGCAGGTGGAGCAGCCCGCGAAGGTCATGCGGATCGGCAGCATGATCAAGCAGCTGCTGGAGGAAGTGCGCGCGGCTCCCCTGGACGAGGCCAGCCGGGTCCGGCTCAAGGAGATCCACGCCAGCTCGGTGAAGGAGCTGGAGGACGGTCTGGCGCCCGAGCTCGTCGAGGAGCTGGAGCGGCTCTCCCTGCCGTTCACGGACGAGGGCACCCCGAGCGACGCGGAACTGCGTATCGCGCAGGCCCAGTTGGTCGGCTGGCTGGAGGGGCTCTTCCACGGGATCCAGACGACGCTGTTCGCCCAGCAGATGGCGGCCCGCGCCCAGCTGGAGCAGATGCGCCGCGCCCTTCCGCCCGGCGTCGGCCACGAGGGCCTCGACGAGCAGCAACCCGGCGGCCGCTCCGGCGGCCCGTACCTGTAGACCTCGGGCGCAGTCCCACGGACGAGAAGGGCCCGGCGGCCGGAGCCGCCGGGCCCTTCCTCATGTCCGGACCGTCCGGGGCGTCAGGACGGCGGGTTGCCCGTCGAGACGTTGAGCTCGATCGTCGGCATGTCGTCCGGGTCGACGTCGGTGCCCTTGGACGGGAACTGGTTCATCACCGTGCCCTCGCCGTAGGTGTTCTCGTCGACGTTCTTGGTGTCGATCTGCCAGCCCGCCGCCTGGGCGCAGGCCTTGACCGACTGGATGTTCTTGAACTTGAAGTCCGGGATCTCGATCTTCTCGGGGTCGTTGTACGACTCCTGGGGCTCGGTGCACTCCTCGGCCTCGATCGTCTTCGTCGGGTCCGGGGCGCGGTAGCCGGGCTTCTTCTCCGCGGACGCCGACGCACTGGCCGAGCTGCCGCCCCCGCCCTTGTCGTCCTCGCCGCCGCCGTTCATCAGCAACGCCGTGACCAGGCCGCCCACCGCGACGATCGACACGATGACCGAGCCGATGATCACCGGCTTGTTGCTCCGGCCGCCGCCCGAGGGGGCGGTCCCGGACTGGGGCGTCAGGTTGTACGGCGGCGGGGTCGACGGCCCGGGCTGCGGGGAGTACGCGGCCGGGTTCGGCGTCTGGTAGCCGCCCTGCTGCGGATAGCCGTAGGCCGGGGACGGGGCCGGCGTGCCGTACGGGTTGGGCGGCGGGGTCGGCTGGTACGGCGTCTGCACCTGGCCCGACGGGGCCGGCGTCGCCTGGTCGACCGGCGGGAACACGGCAGAGCCGACGCCCGCCCCGCTCTGCGCCTGCGTACCCGGCACGATGCTCGGCGGCGCGGCCTGGAAGGACGCCGCCACCCGCAGGCACTCGCCGCGCATGGCCTCCGCGCTCGGGAAGCGCTCGTTCGGGTTCTTCTTCAGGGCGCGGGTGATCAGCGCGTCCACGGCCGGCGGCAGCGCCCGGTTGATGGTGGAGGCGACCGGCGGCTCCTCCTGCACGTGCGCGTACGCGATGGCCAGCGGCGAGTCGGCGTCGAACGGCAGCCGCCCGGTGACCAGCTGGAACAGCATGATGCCGACCGAGTACAGGTCGGAGCGGGCGTCGACGCCGCGGCCGAGGGCCTGCTCCGGCGAGAGGTACTGCGGGGTGCCGACGACCATGCCGGTCTGCGTCATCGACGTCACACCCGACTGCATGGCGCGGGCGATGCCGAAGTCCATGACCTTGACCACGCCGCGCTTGGTCATCATCACGTTGCCCGGCTTGATGTCCCGGTGGACCAGGCCCATCTCGTGGCTGATCTCCAGGGCGGCGAGCACGTCGGCGGTGATCTTCAGCGCCTTGTCGGCGGGCATCGCGCCCTGCTGCCGGACGTCCTCGTCGAGGACCGAGCCGAGCGGGCGTCCCTCGACGTACTCCATGACGATGTACGGCGTCGTCATGCCGTCGAGGGTGTCCTCGCCGGTGTCGAAGACCGAGACGATGTTGGTGTGCGTGAGCTTGGCCACGGACTGGGCCTCGCGGCGGAAGCGCTCGCGGAACGCCTGCTCCCGGCCGAGGTCCGTGTGGAGTGTCTTGATGGCGACCTGCCGGTCGAGCACGCTGTCGTACGCGAGGTGCACCGAGGCCATGCCGCCCTGGCCGAGCAGGTCACGCAGCTGATAGCGGCCATTGGCGAGCGCCCGCCCCGTGTACTGGCCCTGTGCGCCGTCCTGGCTCATGTTCCCCGTCCCCCGTAGCCCCTGCAGGCGCCGCCGACTGTCGCTGATCCAAACCGCCATTCCCGGCCAAGTCTGCCCCAGGGCACTGACACGTCAAGCTCGGTGCCCGTTCCGTGACCGTACGCGAAAGAAGCGTCGCGGAAGCGTTACAGGGGGCGTACGGCCGGTACACAGAATTTGCACGACGGCACGGGGTGAAGGTTTCATGGCCCGTCCGTCTCGTGCCGGTCCTGGCACCCGTCTCGGACCGGAGGCTTGCGCGGAGGCTGTAGCGTGGCCGACGGAGACCGTAACAACACCGCGCGCACCGCGGGCAGAAACGACGGCGAGGACTGATGGCACAGCAGCAGGCCGCTCAGGGCCCGTCCGACCCCGAGGCGTCCGGCGGCGGCATGTCGGACGCGCCTGAGCTCTGGGGCAACGGCGGGCTGGTCGGGGACGGCCGGTACCGGCTGACCCGCAGACTCGGCCGGGGCGGCATGGCCGAGGTGTTCGCCGCCGAGGACGTCCGCCTCGGACGCACCGTCGCCGTCAAGCTGCTCCGCTCCGACCTCGCCGAGGACCCGGTGTCCAAGGCGCGCTTCACGCGCGAGGCCCAGTCGGTCGCCGGTCTCAACCACCACGCGATCGTCGCCGTGTACGACTCCGGCGAGGACTTCGTCGGCGGCCAGTCCGTGCCGTACATCGTCATGGAGCTGGTCGAGGGCCGCACCATCCGCGACCTGCTGATGAACGCCGAGGCGCCGGGCCCCGAGCAGGCGCTGATCATCGTCTCCGGTGTGCTGGAGGCGCTCGCCTATTCGCACCAGCACGGCATCGTGCACCGCGACATCAAGCCCGCCAACGTCATCATCACGCACAACGGCGCCGTGAAGGTGATGGACTTCGGCATCGCCCGCGCCCTCCACGGCGCGTCCACGACGATGACGCAGACCGGCATGGTCATGGGCACCCCGCAGTACCTCTCCCCCGAGCAGGCCCTCGGCAAGGCCGTCGACCACCGCTCCGACCTGTACGCCACGGGCTGCCTGCTCTACGAGCTGCTCTCGCTGCGCCCGCCGTTCACCGGCGAGACCCCGCTGTCGGTGGTCTACCAGCACGTCCAGGACATCCCGACCCCGCCGTCGGAGGCCTCCGACGCCTGCCCGCCGGAGCTGGACGGCCTGGTCATGCGCTCGCTGGCCAAGGAGCCCGACGACCGCTTCCAGACGGCCGAGGAGATGCGCGGACTGGTCCAGTACGCGCTGCAGATGCTCTACGACCAGGGCGGTCACACCGGCACCTGGAACACCGGCCCGGTCGACCTGCACGAAGGCCGGCACACCCCCTCGGGCGGCTTCGCCGGCACGGCCGTGATGGGCCACCCCGGAGACGCCTCCGGCACCACCCAGATCCCCTCGCCCATCCTCCCCGCCGGCTACGGCAACGGGGACGACGGCGGCTTCGAGGGGCAGGGCAACCGGGGCAGCGGCCGCGGCAAGCTGTGGATCCTCGCCGTGCTCGCGGTGATCGCTATCGCGGCGGGCGTCGCCCTGGCCCTGCAGAACACCGGTGACGGCCAGGACGACCCGGGCAAGAAGCAGTCGCCGACGTCCTCGCAGACGGCCGAGGACAAGACGCCCAGCGAGACGCCGAGCGACGAGCCGACCGACGAGCCGACCGACACGTCCACGGACGACGGCACCGGCACCGGTAACGGCAACGGCGACTGGACGCCGTCCTACACGCCCTCCTCCACGCCGTCGCAGAGCGCTCCCGAGTCGCCCACCGGCGAGCCGACGGGCGAGCCGACCACCGAGGAGCCGACCGGCGAGCCGACCGACGAGGAGCCCACGGACCCGGGCGGCACCCCGACCGGCGACACCGCCGGCGGCACCGACGCGGGCACCACGACCGGCGTCGTCGGCGGTCCGGGCGGCGAGGGCGGTACCTGACCGCCGCGGCGAAAAACATGATCCACGCGCGCGTGGGACCCGGAGACGGGGCCCACGCGCGCGCGTCGTTCGGGCACGCCGAGAAAAGAACTCTTCCCGTGACCTGGGTCACCGGGTTAACGTGCGGTAGCTCCGGCCTCCTGCAAGGCTGTGACCAGGGCCCCTTCGCCGCCTTCCCGATTTACTTGGATATCCAAGCAAAATCGCAGGTCAGGAGGGGTTTCACAGAAATGTGGCGCACTGGGTAACGTGCTTTCTGCAGGGCGCTCGCCGGGGCACCTGTCACGCCTGTTCCCGGCCGAGTGGCACCCACCCCGTGTCCCGTGGGCCGAGAACAGGTGAGCCGCACTGGCCTACCGGCAACCCCGGGGGCCGGACCGACGGAGGAGCACACGTGACCGTGGAGAGCACTGCCGCGCGCACACCGCGACGCAGCGCCGGAAGCAAGGCCGGCACCACCGGCACCAAGCGCACCACCCGCACCACCGCCAAGAAGGACGCCGGCGCGAAGGGCACCGAGCCCCAGCTCGTGCAGCTGCTGACGCCCGAGGGCAAGCGCGTCAAGAACGCCGAGTTCGACAAGTACGTCGCCGGTGTCACCCCGGAAGAGCTCCGCGGCCTCTACCGCGACATGGTGCTCACCCGCCGCTTCGACGCCGAGGCGACCTCCCTGCAGCGCCAGGGCGAGCTGGGCCTGTGGGCCTCGCTGCTCGGCCAGGAGGCCGCCCAGATCGGCTCCGGCCGGGCCCTGCGCGACGACGACTACGTCTTCCCCACCTACCGCGAGCACGGCGTCGCCTGGTGCCGCGGCGTGGACCCGACCAACCTGCTCGGCATGTTCCGCGGCGTGAACAACGGCGGCTGGGACCCGAACGGCAACAACTTCCACCTCTACACGATCGTCATCGGTTCCCAGACGCTGCACGCCACCGGCTACGCGATGGGCGTCGCCAAGGACGGCGCGGACAGCGCGGTGATCGCCTACTTCGGCGACGGCGCCTCCAGCCAGGGCGACGTGGCCGAGTCGTTCACCTTCTCCGCGGTCTACAACGCCCCGGTCGTGTTCTTCTGCCAGAACAACCAGTGGGCCATCTCCGAGCCGACCGAGAAGCAGTCCCGCGTGCCGATCTACCAGCGCGCCCAGGGCTTCGGCTTCCCGGGCGTCCGGGTCGACGGCAACGACGTGCTCGGCTGCCTCGCGGTCACCCGCTGGGCGCTGGAGCGGGCGCGCAGCGGTGAGGGCCCCACCCTCGTCGAGGCGTTCACGTACCGCATGGGCGCCCACACCACCTCCGACGACCCCACCCGCTACCGGGGCGACGAGGAGCGCCAGGCCTGGGAGGCCAAGGACCCGATCCTGCGCCTGCGCCGGTACCTGGAGGCCTCGGGCCACGCGGACGAGTCGTTCTTCGCGGAACTGGAGACCGAGTCCGAGGCGTTGGGCAGGCGAGTACGCGAGGCGGTCCGCGCCATGCCGGACCCGGACCACTTCGCGATCTTCGAGAACGTCTACGCGGACGGGCACGCGCTCGTCGACGAGGAGCGCGCCCAGTTCGCCGCGTACCAGGCGTCGTTCGCCGACGAGGGGGGTAACTGAGATGGCCGAGAAGATGGCACTGGCCAAGGCGATCAACGAGTCGCTGCGCCGCGCCCTGGAGTCCGACGACAAGGTCCTGATCATGGGCGAGGACGTCGGCAAGCTCGGCGGCGTCTTCCGCGTCACGGACGGCCTGCAGAAGGACTTCGGCGAGAGCCGCGTCATCGACACCCCGCTCGCCGAGTCGGGCATCGTCGGCACGGCGGTCGGCCTGGCCCTGCGCGGCTACCGCCCGGTGGTGGAGATCCAGTTCGACGGCTTCGTCTTCCCCGCGTACGACCAGATCGTCACGCAGCTCGCGAAGATGCACGCCCGCTCGCTGGGCAAGGTCAAGATGCCCGTCGTCGTGCGCATCCCCTACGGCGGCGGCATCGGCGCGGTCGAGCACCACTCGGAGTCCCCCGAGTCGCTGTTCGCGCACGTGGCGGGCCTGAAGGTGGTCAGCCCGTCGAACGCCTCGGACGCGTACTGGATGATGCAGCAGGCCATCCAGAGCGACGACCCGGTGATCTTCTTCGAGCCCAAGCGCCGCTACTGGGACAAGGGCGAGGTCAACACGGAGGCCATCCCGGGCCCGCTGCACAAGGCCCGGGTGGTCCGTGAGGGCACCGATCTGACGCTGGCCGCCTACGGCCCGATGGTGAAGCTCTGCCAGGAGGCCGCCGACGCGGCCGCCGAGGAGGGCAAGAGCCTGGAGGTCCTGGACCTGCGCTCGGTCTCGCCGATCGACTTCGACTCGATCCAGGCGTCGGTGGAGAAGACCCGCCGCCTGGTCGTGGTCCACGAGGCGCCGGTGTTCTTCGGCTCCGGCGCGGAGATCGCCGCCCGGATCACGGAGCGCTGCTTCTACCACCTGGAGGCCCCGGTGCTGAGGGTCGGCGGCTACCACGCCCCGTACCCGCCGGCCCGCCTGGAGGAGGAGTACCTGCCGAACCTGGACCGGGTGCTGGATGCCGTCGACCGCTCGCTGGCGTACTGAGGAGAGGGTCGTGACGACGATGACGGAAGCGTCCGTGCGCGAGTTCAAGATGCCCGACGTGGGCGAGGGGCTCACGGAGGCGGAGATCCTCAAGTGGTACGTCCAGCCCGGTGACACGGTCACCGACGGGCAGGTCGTGTGCGAGGTCGAGACGGCGAAGGCGGCCGTCGAGCTGCCCATCCCTTACGACGGGGTGGTGCGGGAGCTGCACTTCCCGGAGGGCACCACGGTCGACGTGGGCACGTCGATCATCGCGGTCGACGTGAGCGGCGGCGCCGCCCCCGCGCCCGTCGCCGAGCCGCAGCCTGAGGCCGCCGAGGCCGCGGCGGAGCCGAAGCCGCAGGGCTCCGGCCGCCAGCCGGTCCTCGTCGGCTACGGGGTGGCGACCTCGTCCACCCGCCGCCGCCCCCGCAAGGGCCCGGAGGTCCCCGTCCAGCAGGCCTCGACGGCGATCCAGACGGAGCTGAACGGCCACGCGCCGGCGGCTCCGGCCGCGAACGTCCCGGCCCCGGCGACCGTTCCGGCCCCGGCCGGCGCGGACCGCCCGCTGGCCAAGCCGCCGGTCCGCAAGCTGGCCAAGGACCTGGGCATCGACCTGACGACGGTCGTGCCGACCGGCCCGGACGGCATCATCACCCGCGAGGACGTGCACGCGGCGGTGGCCGCGGCCACCGCCGCGCCGCAGGCGACCGAGCCGGCGCCGGCGCCCACGCCCGCCCCGGCCGCCGCCCCGGCCTCCTACGACACCGCGCGCGAGACCCGCGTCCCGGTCAAGGGGGTCCGCAAGGCGACGGCGGCGGCGATGGTCGGCTCGGCGTTCACCGCGCCGCACGTCACCGAGTTCGTCACGGTCGACGTGACGCGCACGATGAAGCTGGTCGAGGAGCTGAAGCAGGACAAGGAGTTCGCGGGCCTGCGCGTGAACCCGCTCCTGCTGATCGCCAAGGCCCTGCTGGTCGCGATCAAGCGCAACCCGGAGATCAACGCGTCCTGGGACGAGGCCGCTCAGGAGATCGTGGTCAAGCACTACGTGAACCTGGGCATCGCGGCCGCGACCCCGCGCGGCCTGATCGTGCCGAACATCAAGGACGCCCACGCCAAGACGCTGCCGCAGCTGGCCGAGTCGCTGGGCGAGCTGGTCGCCACGGCGCGGGAGGGCAGGACGTCCCCGGCGGCCATGCAGGGCGGCACGGTGACGATCACCAACGTCGGCGTCTTCGGGGTCGACACGGGCACGCCGATCCTGAACCCGGGCGAGTCCGCGATCCTCGCGGTCGGGGCCATCAAGCTCCAGCCCTGGGTCCACAAGGGCAAGGTGAAGCCCCGTCAGGTCACCACCCTGGCCCTCTCCTTCGACCACCGCCTGGTCGACGGCGAGCTGGGCTCGAAGGTCCTGGCCGACGTGGCGGCGGTCCTGGAGCAGCCCAAGCGGCTGATCACCTGGGCGTAGCCGGCGCACACACGAGGAAGGGGGCTCACCGCCGACGCGGTGAGCCCCCTTCGCCGTCGAGCGGTCCTACTTGGTGAAGCCGTAGTTGAGCAGCTTCGTCGCGTCCGACTTGCGGGCCGTCGCGCTGGTCGAGGCCAGGACCGTGCCGATGACCGTCTTGCCGTTGCGGGTGGCGGCGAAGACCAGGCAGTAGCCGGCCTCCGGGCCAGAGCCGGTCTTCACACCGATCGCGCCGGAGTAGCTGCTGAGCAGCGGGTTGGTGTTCTCCCACGGCGCCATCGTCCGCGTGCCGCCGGACTTGGTGGTCGTCTTGGCCGTGTACTTCTTCGTCTTGACGACCGTGCGGAACGTGGAGTTCTTCATCGCCGCGCTGGCGAGCTTCGTCAGGTCGCGCGGCGTGGAGTAGTTGGCGCCCTTGCCGATGCCGTCGAACGAGTCGAAGTGGGTGTTCTTCAGACCCAGGCTCTTGGCGGTGGTGTTCATCTTGCCGATGAACGACTTCACGCGCGCCGACCGCGTCGAACCCGAGCCGAACTTGTCGGCGAGGGCGTACGCCGCGTCGCAGCCGGACGGCAGCATCAGCCCGTACAGCAGCTGGCGGACGGTGACCTTGTCGCCGACGATCAGCTTGGCGTTGGACGCCCAGTTGTTGTCGACGATGTAGTCGCTGTACGCCTTCTGGACCGTGACCTTGCTGTCCAGGTTGAGGTTCGACTGCTTCAGCACCACCAGCGCGGTCATGATCTTGGTGGTGGAGCCGGTCGAACGGCGCGTGTCGGCCGCCTTGGTGTAGAGCGACTTGCCGGTCGCGTTGTTCATCACGTAGCCGCCCTTGGCGGCGATCGAGGGCGTGGCGGCGGCCTGCGCCTGCGTGGTGGTGAGGGCTCCGGTCGCGAGCATGGCGCCGGTGGTCACGGCGACGGCCGCGGCTCTGCGGAAACGGGTGCCCTTAATGCCGGTTATCAAGTCAAGTACCCCGATTGCGTTGAATGCCCCAACGGTGCGGCCGAGTTGAGGACGAGGGGAAAGGGGGCCGCACGTGTCTGACTTGTAAGTAGCACAGTTGGTTGTGCTCACACCGGGCGGGACCCCTGCTTTGCCACAGATGTGTGACATACAAGTCCGCATACTGGACGGATGCATCCATGCGCACGTGATGTATCTATGCTGTCCGCATGACCCTGGCCGTGAAGCAACCTCCCGCCGCCGACCGCGTCTACACCCACGTCAAACAGGGCGTCCTGGAGCGCCGCTACGAGGGCGGGACGCTCCTCACCGAGGGCGAGCTGGCCGAGGCCGTCGGGGTCTCGCGCACGCCCGTGCGCGAGGCGCTGCTCCGGCTGGAGGCCGAGGGTCTGATCCGGCTCTACCCCAAGAAGGGCGCCCTGGTCCTGCCCGTCTCCGCGCAGGAGATCGCCGACGTCGTGGAGACCCGGCTGCTCGTCGAGGAGCACGCGGCGCGCAAGGCCGTGCCGGCACCCCCCGGGCTCATCGAGCGCCTGGAGGAGCTGCTGGCCCGCCAGAAGAGGCAGGCCGCCGCCGGCGACCTCGCCGGGGCCGCCGTCACCGACCGCTGCTTCCACGCCGAGATCGTCCGCAGTGGCGGCAACGAGATCCTCTCCCGCCTCTACGACCAGCTGCGCGACCGTCAGCTGCGCATGGGCGTGGCCGTGATGCACTCCCACCCCGACCGCATCGCCAAGACCCTCGCCGAGCACGAGGAGATCCTCGACGCACTGCGCGCCGGGGACGCCGAGGCGGCCGTCGGGCTCGTCCACCGGCACGTCGGCTGGTTCTCCCACCTGGCCCGGGGGGAGGTCCGATGAGCTCCCCCGCGCTGCCCGGCGACCCTCCCGCGGAGGGGGCACCCCCAGGCGGGCGGCGGGCCCTGGCCGTCTGGGGCGTGGGCGTCTCGGTCTACTTCGTCGCGGTCATCTTCCGCACGTCCCTGGGCGTGGCCGGCCTGGACGCCGCCGACCGCTTCCACGTCAACGCCTCGGCCCTGTCCACCTTCTCCATCCTCCAGCTGCTGGTCTACGCGGGCATGCAGATACCCGTCGGCCTGCTCGTCGACCGGCTCGGCACCAAGAAGGTGCTGGCGCTCGGCGCGGTGCTGTTCACGGCCGGGCAGCTGGGCTTCGCGTTCTCCCCGTCGTACGGCATGGCGCTCGCCTCCCGGGCGCTGCTCGGCTGCGGTGACGCCCTGACGTTCATCAGCGTGCTGCGGCTGGGCACCCGGTGGTTCCCGGCCCGGCGGGGGCCGCTCGTCGCGCAGTTCGCGGGTCTGGTGGGCATGGCGGGCAACCTCGTCTCCACACTCGTCCTGGCCCGGCTGCTGCACGGCGTCGGCTGGACCGCCGCCTTCGCGGGCAGCGCCGCCGCGGGAGCCGTGGTGTTCGTGCTGGTCCTGCTGTTCCTCAAGGACCACCCGGAGGGCCACGAACCGCAGCCGGTCCCGCACCGGGGCGCGGCCTACGTACGGCGCCAGATCGCCGCCTCCTGGCGGGAGCCGGGGACGCGGCTGGGCCTGTGGGTGCACTTCACCACCCAGTTCCCGGCGATGGTGTTCCTGCTGCTGTGGGGCCTGCCGTTCCTGGTCGAGGCGCAGGGGCTGTCCCGGGCGACGGCCGGTGAACTGCTCACGCTGGTGGTGCTGTCCAACATGGTCGTCGGCCTGGTCTACGGCCAGATCATCGCCCGGCACCACGGGGCCCGGCTGCCGCTCGCGCTCGGCACGGTCGGCACGACGGCGGCCCTGTGGGCGGCGACGCTGCTCCACCCCGCCCCGCACGCCCCGATGTGGCTGCTGATCACCCTGTGCGCGGTACTCGGGGCGTGCGGGCCCGCGTCGATGATCGGCTTCGACTTCGCCCGCCCGGCGAACCCGCCCGAGCGGCAGGGCACCGCCTCCGGCATCACCAACATGGGCGGCTTCGTGGCGTCCATGACCACGCTGTTCGCGATCGGCGTGCTGCTGGACGCCACCGGCGACGACTACACGGTCGCCTTCTCCGCCGTCTTCGTGCTCCAGGCGCTCGGCGTCACGCAGATCCTGCGGCTGCGCAGGCGGGCGGCGCGGCGGGAGCGGGAGCGGCTGGTGGCGAGCCGGGTGGAGACCGTGCACGTCCCGGCGTAGTCACCCGGCCGCCTGGTCACCCGGCCGCTTGGTCACCCGGTCGCCTGGTCACCCGGTCGCCTCTCACCCGGTCAACGGGCCGTCACGGGCACGAGCGTGAGGTACGCGAGCCCGAGGACGCCGCGGTAGGTGAGCCAGGCGGTGCGGTGCCGGTCGGCCCGCCGCCGGGTCTCCTCGGCCTGCGGGTGGCCGGGGTGCTCGGCGAGCCACACCTCGGTGTCCGCCAGGTACGCCGACTCGAACGCCTCCCACTCGTCGAGGCTCGCGGTCTCCGCCCACTCCGGCCGGAACCCCGCCGCGATCACCAGGTCGATCAGGCCCGGCAGGCCGGGGTGGTCGGTGGCGGCGGCGCCCGGCCACATGCGGGACAGTTCGGCGGCGGTCGGCGTGCGCTGCCAGAAGCCCTCGCCGAGCAGGACCCGGCCCCCGTCGGCGACGAGGCGGCGGAGCGCGGCGAGCGCCTCGGCCGGACCGCTGCCGAGGGCTTGGCTCGCGCCCACGCACAGCACGAGGTCGGCCGGGCCGTGCGGCGTGCCGGTGGCGGACTCCTCCAGGAAGCGGACCCTGGGGGCGAGGCCGCGGGCCTCGGCGGCCTGCCGGCCGCGCGCCAGGTCCTCGGCGTCGAGGTCGATACCGATGCCCGTCGCCCGCGGCACGGCGGCCAGGAGGCGCAGCATGAGCTCGCCCCGGCCGCAGCCGATGTCCAGGACGGTGCCCGTGGCGTGTGCGGCGAGGCGTCGTACGAGGGCGTCCGCCCGGGTCTCGGACAGGGGGCCGTGGAAGGTGAGGCGGCCGGAGCGGCCGGGCGGTGAGGTCATGGCAGGGGACGCTACGGCGGGCGACGGGACGCCGGCACGGGATTTTCCGGAGCCAGGAGCCGGGAGCCGGGAGCCGGGAGCCGGGAGGCGGGTGCAGGGGGCGGGGTGTCGTGCCGGGGCCGGGTGGGTGCGCAGCTCGGTGCGCCGAGGTGCCTCTCCCGAGCCCGCACTCTCGGCTCCCCATCACCCCGGCGGCACGCCTGCCCGCGGCCGGGTCACTGCGTCACCGTGAAGTTGCGCAGGATCGCCGCCGTGAGGTCCGGGTCGCCCTCCGTCTTCAGCCGGTCCGAGACCGCCTCGGGCGTCACCCGGCCGCAGGCCAGGCGGACGTAGGTCTCCCAGTCGAGGGTGAGCGTGGCGGCCGGTCCCAGGGCCGGGGCCGTCTCCAGGGTGCCGCGGCCGTTGATGTCGACGCGGATCGTGCGCAGGAACTCCACCGGGCCGTGCACGTCGAAGACGATCGCCGAGCTGCGCGGCGCCTGCGCGTCCTCCGCCACCACGCGCGGGAGTTCACCGAGCAGCACGTCCCGGGTGACGTGCGCGCCGGGGGAGTCGAGGTTGCCGGGCCGGCCGAGGGCCGTGCGCAGGTCCTGCTCGTGCACCCACACCGCGAAGGCGTGCCGCCGCATGGAGTCCTCCAGCGTGAGCTCCGCCCCGAGCGGCCCGCGCACCTTCGCGCCCGGGTCACGCGAGTCGTTGCGCAGCTGGCGGTTGCGGCGGATGATCACGTACTCCAGCTCGGAGGTCATCTCCGGCGCCGTGTGGTGCCGGCGGACGTCGACCTGCATCTCCATGTAGCGCTGGTGGTCGTTGGTGACGTGGAACAGGTCCCGCGGCAGCGTGTGGATGGGGCGCGGGTCGCCGAGCATCTCGCAGTCCAGGCCGATGACGTGGGAGACGATGTCCCGCACCGACCACCCCGGGCACGGCGTCCGCCGGTTCCATTCGGCCTCCGCGAGCGGCTGGACCAGCTCGGATATCGCTTCGATGGAGTGGGTCCAGGCGTCGGCGTAGGGCTGGAGGGTGGGATGCAGACTCACGGAACGGGACCCCTCGGCGGTCGGTGCACGGGCAGGTGGTGGCGGCGTTGCCAGTGGGAGGTGGCGGCTGTCGGCGGGCGTCTTGCGAGCTAAGTTACGCTGCTGTGAGGCACCCCGGCAGTGCTTTCGTGTGACGATCGTAGGCCCGTGTGGACGGCTCGAATGCCAGGACGGTGGTAGTGTGCGCGCCTCTGTGATCCAGATCGCCGTAGACGAGGGCGAATCGGTCGAATCGCGCCGCCGGCGGGCGGCCTCCCTGGTCCGGGACCAGGCGGGCGCCGACCTCGTCGTCCTGCCGGAGCTGTGGACCACGGGTGCGTTCGCCTACGACGCGTTCGGCACGGAGGCCGAGCCGCTCGAAGGGCCCACCTACGAGGCGATGGCCAAGGCCGCGAGCGACGCGGGCGTCTGGCTGCACGCCGGCTCCATCCCCGAGCGGGACCCGGACGGCCCCCTGTACAACACCTCCCTCGTCTTCTCGCCCTCCGGCGACCTGGCCGCCGCCTACCGCAAGATCCACCGCTTCGGCTTCGACAAGGGCGAGGCCGTGCTGATGGGCGCGGGCGGCGAACTGGTGACGGTCCGTCTGCCCACGACGAACCTGGGCCTTGCCACCTGTTACGACCTCCGCTTCCCCGAACTCTTCCGCGGGCTCGTCGACGCCGGGGCCGAGACGCTCGTGGTGTCGGCGGGCTGGCCCGAGCGCCGCCGGTCCCACTGGACGCTGCTGGCCCGGGCCCGGGCCGTGGAGAACCAGTCGTTCGTGCTCGCGTGCGCGACGGCCGGGACACACGCCGGGGTCCCCCAGTCCGGCCACTCGATCGTGGTCGACCCCTGGGGCGAGGTGCTGGCCGAGGCCGGTGCGGACGAGGAGGTCCTCACCGTGGAGTTCGACCCGGGGAAGGTCGCCACCACCCGCGAGCAGTTCCCGGCACTGAAGGACCGGATCCTGGGACTCCAGCCGCCGCGCAGGCCCTGACCGGGCGTGACCGGGCGTCCTCAGTCCTCCCGTTCCTTCTCCGCCAGGTGGATCACGCACACCGCCACCGCGATCAGCAGCGCCGGGTCCGCGTCCTCGCGCACGACGTCCACGCCATAGGTGTCCCGCAGCGTCAGCCACCGCCGGGAGATCACCGCGAGCAGCTCACCGTCGTACTCGACGGCGAACTCCCGGTCCAGGATCCTGCCGCTGACGTCCAGTTCGCTGCCGTCGGCCAGGGACACCCGGTAGTGGTTGCGCAGCAGGGACAGCCGCTTGCGGCGGATGGTCGCCAGCGGCTCACCGGCCCGCTGGAGCACCATCGTGTCGCGCAGGGCGAGCATCTTCTGGTGGATGTCGACCAGGACGTGGCCCTGGGGGTCCTTCAGCTCCCAGGTGTCGCGCAGGCGCAGGGCCTTGCCGTCGACGAGGAACACCTTGGCGCCGTGCTCGTCCTCGATCCAGTAGTCGTCACCGAAGCCGAGGAGCCGGTCGTACACGAGGAATCTCATGGGACCAGGGCTTCCCCGCCGCCGCCGCCGAAACGCCGCCGATAGGCCGACGGGCTGAGCCCGGTCGCCCGCCGCAGCCGCGCCCGCAGGTTGGCGGCCGTGCCGAGACCGCTCCGGGCCGCCACCACCTCCAGCCGCTCCTCGCCCCGCTCGATCAGCCGGCAGGCCAGCGCCACGCGCTCGGCCGTGAGCCACGCCAGCGGGGTCGTGCCGAGCTGGGCGCGGAAGCGGCGGTGCAGCGTGGCGGGGCTGACCCGCGCGCGGGCGGCCAGGTCCGCCACCGTCAGCGGCTCGGCCAGCCGCTCCTCGGCCCACGCCAGCAGCGGCGCCAGGGACGCGTCCCGCACGTCGGGCACCGGCCGTTCCACGAACTGCCGCTGCCCGCCGTCCCGGTGCGCGGCGAACACCAGCCGGCGCGAGACGTGGTTGGCGATCTCCGCGCCGTGGTCACGGCGCCAGACGTACAGCCCGAGGTCGAGCGCGGCCGCGCTGCCCGCCGCGGTGAGCACGTCGCCCTCGTCGACGAAGAGCACGTCCGGCTCCAGCAGCACCCGCGGGTGCAGCCGTCGGAAGGCGTCCGCCCAGCGCCAGTGCGTCGCCGCCCGCCGGCCGTCCAGCAGTCCGGCCTCGGCGAGCGCGAAGGTGCCCGTGCAGAAGCTCACGACCCGGGTGCCCCGCGCGTGCGCGCGCCGGATGGCGTCCAGGACGGCCGGGACCCGGGGCACGACGTTGTCCGGACGGCCGGGCACCACCAGCGTGTCCGCCCCGTCCACGGCGTCCAGGCCCGGGACGCCGGTGAGCGTGCAGAAGCCGTGGTTCATCCGGATCTCCGGCGCGGGCCCGCACAGCGTCACCTCGTACAGCGGCCCCGGCAGCCCCAGTTCGGGCCTCGGCAGCCCGAACAGCTCGGTGGCCACCCCCACCTCGAAAGGGTTGGTGCCCTCGTCCACGATCACGGCGACCCGGTGGGGGCGCTGCGCGGTCCTCCGCAGCGGATGCGGGTGCGGGCGCTGCGACGATCCTTGCGACATGTGCGATTCCTAGCACTCGTGCGGACCGCCCGGAACCCCGGAGGATCACCTCATGACTCCGGAACCCGTCTCCCTCGCCCACGCCCTGGCCTCCTTCTCCGACCACTGGAGCCCGCGCATCGTCACCGCCGTCAACGACTACGACGTCCGGATCGCCAAGGTCGAGGGCGAACACGTCTGGCACGTCCACGACCACACCGACGAGTTCTTCCTCGTCCTCGACGGCGAACTCCGCATAAACCTGCGCGAACCGGCCGGCGAGCGCACGGTCGTCCTGCCCGCGGGCAGTGTCTTCACCGTCCCGCGCGGCACCGAGCACCGGCCGTACGCACCCGTCCCGACCGCGATCCTGATGTTCGAACCCACCGGCACCCTCACCGTCGGCGACCGCCACGACGAGGTACCGGACCACGTGGACGCCACGACCGGTCACGCCCTCGACCGGGCGCCGGAGCCGGATGACACCCTGGGGTCATGAACGACGCCGCACCCCGACGCGCCCGCGTCCGCGCCCCCGAACTGACCGGCAAGGGCGGCTGGCTGAACACGGGCGGACACCGGTACAGCCTCACCGACCTGCGCGGACGCATCGTCATCCTGGACTTCTGGACCTTCTGCTGCATCAACTGCCTGCACGTCCTGGACGAGCTGCGCGAGCTGGAGGAGAAGCACCGGGACACGGTCGTCGTCATCGGGGTGCACTCCCCGAAGTTCGCGCACGAGGCGGAGCACGGGGCGGTCGCCGACGCCGTGGAGCGCTACGGGGTGGAGCACCCGGTGCTCGACGACCCGGAGCTGGCCACGTGGAAGCAGTACGCCGTGCGTGCCTGGCCGACGCTCGTGGTGATCGACCCCGAGGGGTACGTCGTCGCCCAGCACGCCGGTGAGGGGCACGTGCACGCCATCGAGCGGCTGGTCGGGGAGCTGGAGGAGGAGCACACCGCCAAGGGCACCCTGCGGCGCGGCGACGGACCGTACGTGGCGCCGGAGCCGGAGCCCACGGTGCTGCGCTTCCCGGGCAAGGCGGTGCTGCTGCCGGGCGGGACGTTCCTGGTGAGCGACACGACCCGGCACCGGCTGGTGGAACTCGCCGCGGACGGGGAGAGCGTGGTGCGCGTATTCGGCGCCGGCACCCGGGGCTTCGCCGGCGGGTCCGCCGCCACGGCAACGTTCAGCGAGCCGCAAGGGCTCGCCCTTCTCGACGACGGGTCGGTGGTCGTCGCCGACACCGTCAACCACGCCCTGCGGCGACTGGACCTCGCCACCGGCGAGGTCACCACCCTCGCCGGCACGGGCCGGCAGTGGTGGCGGGGCTCCCCCACCTCGGGCCCGGCCCGCGAGGTCGACCTGTCCTCCCCCTGGGACGTGGCCTGGTGGCGGGGCCGGTTGTGGATCGCCATGGCCGGGGTCCACCAGCTGTGGGCGTACGACCCCCAGGAGGGGACGGTGTGCGTCATGGCCGGGACGACCGACGAGGGGCTGGTCGACGGACCCGGGGAGGAGGCCTGGTTCGCGCAGCCCTCGGGCCTCGCCGCCACGCCCGAGCGGCTCTGGCTCGCCGACTCGGAGACGTCCGCGCTGCGCTGGGTGGATCCCGACGGCTCGGTCCACACCGCCGTCGGCCAGGGCCTGTTCGACTTCGGCCACCGGGACGGCGCCGCCGCGCAGGCCCTGCTCCAGCATCCGCTGGGCGTCACGGCCCTCCCCGACGGCTCGGTCGCCGTCAGCGACACCTACAACCACGCCCTGCGCCGCTACGACCCGGCGACCGGTGAGGTGACGACCCTGGCCACGGACCTGCGCGAGCCCAGCGACGCCGTGCTGGACGGCGACGACATCGTGGTCGTGGAGTCGGCACGGCACCGGCTGACCCGGCTGCGGCTGCCGGAGGAGGCGGTGAAGGTCCCGGACGTGACCCACCGCACCCGGCGGGAGCCGACCGAGGTCGCCCCGGGGCGGCTGCGGCTGGACGTCGTCTTCCAGGCCCCCGCGGGGCAGAAGCTCGACGACCGCTACGGCCCCGCCACGCGGCTGCTGGTCTCGTCGACCCCGCCGGAGCTGCTACGCGAAGGCGAGGGCGCGGGGACGGAACTGCCCCGCGCCCTCGACCTGGATCCCTCCGTGCCGGAGGGCGTGCTGCACGTCTCCGCGATGGCCGCGTCCTGCGACGACGACCCGGCCGTCGAGTTCCCGGCCTGTCACGTCCATCAGCAGGACTGGGGCATGCCGGTGCGCCTCGCGGGGACGGGGACCGGCCGGCTCTCCCTGGTGCTGGCCGGGACGGACGCCTGATCGTCCGGCGTCACACCCCGTACCCGCCGTTGTAGCCGTCGCGGCGCTGGTGGGCGGCCGGGTCGTCGACGACGCCCGCCGACGGTGGCACGACCACGCGCCTGCGCCGGTAGATGCTGCTGAAGACCGTGACGCCAATCAGTCCGACGATCATGAAAATGACTCCGACCAGGTCGAGGTTGACCCCCTCCATGTCCCAGTCGGTCGCGAACGTGAGGATGGCTCCCACGGCGATGAGGATGATGCATCCGCCGAGGCCCATGTGTGTCGCCTCCCTGTACGGTCCGGTCGGTCCGGTCCCGGAACACCGGGTACCCCGGGGGCGAACACCCATGCGGCCGCGGCCCGTTCCACCTCCGCGGGACGCCGCCGGCTACCGCTCCAGAAACGCCGTCAGGGCGTTCGCCAGCAGGAACGGGTCGTCGGCGCCGCACAGTTCGCGGACGCTGTGCATCGACAGGATGGCGACGCCGATGTCGACCGTCCGGATGCCGTGCCGGGCGGCGGTGATCGGGCCGATCGTGGTGCCGCAGGGCATGGAGTTGTTGGAGACGAACGACTGGAACGGCACGTCCGCCGCCTCGCAGGCCGCCGTGAACTCCGCGCGGCCCGAACCGTCCGTGGCGTAGCGGTTGTTGACGTTGACCTTGAGGATCGGGCCGCCGTTGACGCGCGGGTGGTGCGTCGGGTCGTGCCGCTCCGCGTAGTTGGGGTGGACGGCGTGGCCCGTGTCCGAGGACAGGCAGACGGTGCCGGCGAAGGCGCGCGCCCGGTCCTCGAAGGAGCCGCCCCGTGCGAAGACCGAGCGTTCCAGCACGTTGCCGAGGAGCGGCCCGTCCGCGCCGGTGTCCGACTGGGAGCCGTTCTCCTCGTGGTCGAAGGCGGCCAGGACGGGGATGGACGCCGGCTGCGAGGACGACGAGGCGACGGCGGCGAGCGCGGCCGTGCCGGCGTGCACCGAGAGCAGGTTGTCCATGCGCGGTCCGGCGAGCAGTTCGCGGTCGCGGCCCAGGTAGGCGGGCGGTTCCACGGAGTGCGTCATCAGGTCCCAGCCGGTGACCTCGCCCGCTGGGATGCCGGCGGTCTCCTCCAGGAAGGCGATCAGGTCGCCGTCGCGCACGTCGCGGCCGAGACCCCACACGGGCTGCATGTGCCGCTGCTTGTCCAGCTTGAGGCCGTCGGCCGTCACCGAGCGGTCCAGGTGGATGGCGAGCTGCGGGACGCGCAGCAGCGGCCGGTCCACGTCGACCAGGCGCGTGGAGCCGTCGCGCAGGGTGAGGCGGCCGGCGATGCCGAGGTCGCGGTCGAGCCAGGAGTTGAGCAGCGGCCCGCCGTAGATCTCCACGGCCACCTGGCGCCAGCCGTGCGCCCCGGTGTCGGGGAGCGGCTTGACGCGCAGGTTGGGGGAGTCGGTGTGGGCGCCGACGATGCGGAACGGCGTGTGCGGCGCGGCGCCCTCCGGCACGTACCAGGCGACGATCGCGCCGCCGCGCAGTACGTACTTGCCGCCGCTCGTCCCGTCCCAGGCGTCCGTCTCGGCGACCTGCCGGAAGCCGGCCTTCTCCAGCCGCTCGGCGGCGTTCGCCACGGCGTGGTACGGCGTGGGGCTGGCCGCCAGGAAGGTCATGAGGTCGTCGGTGTGGCCGCGGTCGAAGCGCGCTGGTTCGGTCATGCCTTCACCTTAACGACGGACGAGGGCCCGTTCCCGGTGCAGGGGAACGGGCCCTCGTGCGAAGGGCGTGCGGATCAGAACGCGGCCTCGTCCAGCTCCATCAGGTCCAGCTCGACGCCCTCGGCGACCTTGCGGGCCAGCGTGACGCCCGGCAGGACGTTGGCGGCGAAGAACTTCGCGGCGGCGATCTTGCCGGTGTAGAAGGCCTTGTCCTTGGCGGAGGCGGTCTCCAGCTTTTCGGCGGCGATCGCGGCGCCCTTGAGCAGCAGGTAGCCGACGACGACGTCACCGGAGGCCATCAGCAGGCGGGTGGTGTTCAGCCCGACCTTGTAGATGTTCTTGACGTCCTGCTCGGTGGCCGCGAGGTCGGTCAGCATCAGGCCGACGATCGCCTCCAGCTCCACGGCCGCCTTGGCCAGGTGCTCGCGGGCGCCCGCCAGCTCCTCGCCGCCGGTGCCGAGCGCCAGGAACTTCTTGATGTCCTCGGCCAGGGAGTTCAGCGCGGCGCCCTGGTTGCGGACGATCTTGCGGAAGAAGAAGTCCTGGCCCTGGATGGCCGTGGTGCCCTCGTAGAGGGTGTCGATCTTGGAGTCCCGGATGTACTGCTCGATCGGGTACTCCTGGAGGAAGCCGGAGCCGCCGAAGGTCTGCAGCGACTGGGCGAGCTGCTCGTAGCCCTTCTCGGAGCCGTAGCCCTTGACGATCGGCAGGAGCAGGTCGTTCAGCGCGTGCTCGGCGGTGGCGTCCTCGCCGGCGGCCTCCTTGATCTGGATGGCGTCCTGGATCGAGGCGGTGTACATCACCAGGGCGCGCATGCCCTCCGCGTACGCCTTCTGCGTCATCAGCGAGCGGCGCACGTCCGGGTGGTGGGTGATGGTGACCTTGGGCGCGGTCTTGTCCATGAAGTTGGCCAGGTCCGGGCCCTGGACGCGCTCCTTGGCGTACTCCAGCGCGTTCAGGTAGCCGGTCGACAGCGTGGAGATCGCCTTCGTGCCGACCATCATGCGGGCGAACTCGATGATGCGGAACATCTGGCGGATGCCGTCGTGCTTGTCGCCGATCAGCCAGCCCTTGGCGGGGTGCTGGTCGCCGAAGGTCATCTCGCAGGTGTTGGAGGCCTTCAGGCCCATCTTGTGCTCGACGTTGGTGGCGTAGACGCCGTTGCGCTCGCCCAGCTCGCCGGTCTCGAAGTCGAAGAGGTACTTCGGGACGAGGAACAGGGACAGGCCCTTGGTGCCGGGTCCCGCGCCCTCGGGGCGGGCCAGCACGTAGTGGAGGATGTTCTCCGACATGTCGTGCTCACCGGAGGTGATGAAGCGCTTCACGCCCTCGATGTGCCAGGAGCCGTCCTCCTGCTGCACGGCCTTGGTGCGGCCGGCGCCCACGTCGGAGCCCGCGTCGGGCTCGGTGAGGACCATGGTGGAGCCCCACTGCTTCTCCGTGGCGATCTTGGCTATGTGCTTCTGGACCTCGTTGCCCTCCTCGAAGAGGATGCCGGCGAAGGCCGGGCCCGAGGAGTACATCCACACGGCCGGGTTGGCGCCCAGGATCAGCTCGGCGTAGGCCCAGATGAGGGAGCGGGGCGCGGTGGTGCCGCCGATCTCCTCGGGCAGGCCGAGGCGCCAGTACTCGGAGTCCATGAAGGCCTGGTAGCTCTTCTTGAAGGACGCCGGGACCGGGGCGGTGCTGGTCTCCGGGTCGAAGACCGGCGGGTTGCGGTCGGCGTCGGCGAAGGACTCGGCCAGCTCGTTCTCCGAGAGGCGGGTCAGCTCCTCCAGGATGCTCTTGGCGGTCTCGACGTCCATCTCCTCGAACGGGCCGGTGCCGTAGACCTTGTCGCGCCCGAGTACTTCGAAGAGGTTGAACTCGATGTCGCGGAGATTCGACTTGTAGTGCCCCATGGCGACGGCTCCCGGCTCCGTAGAGAGATCGGCGAGGCACTGGATCCTCGCGCTAGTTCACGTACCAACAAGTAGCTACACATGATGCTACCCGTCGGTAATAAGAGGCAACCCCGATCCGGTCATCTGTGACGCGTGGCTCATACCGGCACGGTCAGCGACGCCCTGAAGCCCTCGTCCACGCCGCCCATGACCGTGGCGAGCTGCTGGTCGTGGCCGTCGCCGAAGACGCCGTCCGTCTCGATCGACAGACCGCTCAGGTGCGTCACGCTCCGCTCGTAGCCCTCCGTCGCGTACACCGCCTCGCAGACCTCCCGGGGGAAGGCGAGCTGCGAGGTGCCGGTGACCGAGCCGGCCGCCGTGGCGTCGGCGAGGCTGCCGAAGACCTCGAAGTGGACGTGCGGCCAGCGGCCCTGGTAGCAGCCGGGGAAGACGCTGGTGAACGTGGCCCGGCCCTGGTCGTCCGTCTCCTGCACCCCCCGCAGATAGTTCTCCTCGGTGACCCCGTCCGAGTACAGGGAGTAGGCGCCGGCCCGGTCGCAGTGCCAGACGTAGACGGCCGCGCCGCGCTTCGGGGTCCCGCAGCCGGAGGCGGCGTCCACCACCGTGAGGGTGACCGTCAGCGGCACCCCCCGCGCGGTGCCGCCCGCGGACCGGCCGAAGCTGCGGGTGATGTCGCTGCGCACCACGCCGCTCTCCTTCAGCACGTTCACCCCGTTCGAGCCGTCCCCGGGGAAGGGCCCGGCCGTCTCCTGCGGGATCTCCGCGCACGCCGGCCCGGAGGGCGAGGCCGACGCCGGGGGCTTGCCGTCGGCGGTGCAGCCCACCAGCGGGACCAGGCCCGCGCCCGCCATCAGCCGGATCATCCTGCGCCGCGCGAGCACGGGCAGGTCGTGGGTCAGGCCCCGGTCGTGCTCGTGCGGGCCCTCGTCGTGGCGTCCGTCCATGACTCGACGCTACGAGCGGTGGCCCCGGCGATCCACGGGCCCGCGGCTGTCAAGTCGCTGTCGGTTTCCGGGGGCCGGATACCGGCCCGCCCGCCCGGCCGCTCTCGGTACGCTTGCGCTCATGTACGGCTACGACCAGACAGCGGGCCCGCAAGCGCAGTACGCCCCTCCGCAGCAGCCGATGTCCGGCGGGTACGGGCAGCAGCCGCCGCTGTACCCCGAGCCGTCCCCGCCCTCCCTCGCGGACGCCGTGCGCGCGTTCACCACGGGACAGATGGCGGCCGAGGACTTCCAGCAGGTCTTCGCCACGTCGAAGGTGTACTGCCCGCGCGGCGACAACCCCGGTTTCCTCGCCCTGCACAACACGCAGCAGCCGGTGATCCCGATGTTCAGCACGCTCAAGGAGCTGCGCCGGTACGCGGGCAAGGAGTCCAAGTACTTCGTGATCACCGGTGCCGAGGTGCTGGACCTGCTGCCCACGGGCTACGGCTTCGTCCTCGACATGGAGGGCGAGCACCGCATGGTGTTCGACGCCAAGGCCGTGGAGCAGATGGTCGAGTTCGCGATGCGCCGGATGTATGGCTAGACGCCATCGCTCTGCGGACGGCCAGACGCCATCGCTCCGCGGGCGGCTGAACCCGCGCCGTCAGCTCCTCGGCAGGCGCAGGGCCAGGCCGTCCAGGACGACGTCCAGGCCGTAGGCGAACTTCATGTCGCGCAGGGCGGCCGGGTCGGTCGTGGCCTCCTCGACCTCCGCGTGCGGAACGGCCAGGTGGGCGTGGCCGGCGGCGGCCCGCTGGGCCGCGGGCATGAGACGGGCGATGAGGTCGGCCTCGGTCTCGCCGGAGCGGGCGACCGTGGTGAGCCAGGCGGCCTCCGTGCTGCTCATGCCCATGACGTACGAGAAGACGGTCTCGATCGCACGGCTCGGCTCGGGGAATCCGGCCGCCGTGAACAGCGCCGCGAGCCGCTCGGAGAAGTTCATGTAGTTCGGGCCCAGGTAGGCGAGCCCGGCCTGGCCCAGCACCAGTGGCAGCCAGGGATGGCGTAGCGCCGTCCTGCGGAAGGACCGGGCGGCCTCGGTGACCGCCTCCCGCCAGTCGGGACTGTCCGCCGGCGGGACGTGGACCTCGGCGGTCACCTCGTCCACCGCCAGTTCCATCAGCTCGTCCTTCGTCGCCACGTGCCGGTACAGCGAGGTCGCGCCGGCGTTCAGACGGGCGCCGAGCTTGCGCATGCTGAGCGCCTCGACACCGTCCGCGTCGAGCATGGCGATCGCCTCGCGCACGATCGCGTCCCGGCTGAGCGCGGGCTGGTCGGCACGGCGCTGCTCACGGGCCCACACGGACGGGATCGGGTTCCCGTCCGGCGTCCTGCTCCTGCTCATCGCGGCTCCTCCGGGCCTCGTGCGAACGGCGTGCGCGATCAGCGTACAGAACTCGTCCGTTGCGAACGGTGTTCCGCTGTGCGTACAGTGTTCGCATCGATGGAACGGTGTTCGCAGGAGGGGAAGAGGACATGGACGCTCGCCATCCACGCCGCTGGTGGATCCTGATCGTGCTGTGCCTGAGCACGCTGGTGCTCGTCGTCGACAACATGGCGCTGACGGTCGCGGTGCCCGCGCTGACCGAGGACCTCGGGGCGAGCGCCCAGGAGACGCAGTGGATCCTCGACTCCTACGTCCTGGTCTTCGCCGGGCTGCTGCTGACCTCGGGGAGCCTCGGGGACCGGTTCGGGCGCCGCAGGGTCATGCTGGTCGGGCTGCTGCTGTTCGGGGCGGCCTCGCTCGGGGCGGTGTTCTGCGCCACGCCGGGTGAGCTGATCGCGGTGCGCATCGCGATGGGCGTCGGCGGGGCGCTGATCATGCCGTCGACGCTGTCGATCCTGATCACCGTCTTCGACGAGGACGAGCGGCCCAAGGCGATGGCGGCATGGGGCTCGGTGTCGATGCTGGGGCTGGTCGGCAGCCCGGTCCTCGGCGGCGTGCTGATCGACCACTTCGCCTGGCAGGCGATCTTCCTGATCAACGTGCCGATCGTCGGTCTCGCGCTGCTGGCCGGCGTGCTGCTGATGCCGGAGTCGAAGGCGCCCTGGCAGAAGCCGGACCCGCTGGGCGCGGTGTTGTCGGCGGTGGGCATGACGGCCCTGGTCTGGTGGATCATCGAGATCCCGCAGCACGGCGCCTTCGAGGGCCGTTCCCTCCTCGTCCTGGCCGGCGCGGTGGCGGCCCTGGCCGGCTTCGTGGTCTGGCAGAACGTCACGGGCGCGCCGATGGTCCCGCTGGTCCTCTTCCGGCACCGCAACTTCAGCGGCGGCTCGCTCTCCCTGGCCCTGGTCCAGATCGGCAACGCCGGGCTGTTGCTGGTGCTGACGCAGTACCTCCAGTTCGTGCTCGGCTGGTCCGCGATCAAGGCGGGCCTGGCCTTCCTGCCGCTGGCCGTGGCCGCGCTGGCCGGCAACGCGGCCGGGGCACAGCTCGCCGTGAAGGCGGGCAACCGGTTCGTCATCCTCGGCGGGATGCTGCTGATGGCCGTCTCCTTCGGGCTGCTGACCACGCTCACCGCCGACAGCGGCTTCACGGTCCCGGCCGTGGCGCTCGGGATCCTGGGCCTGGGGGCCGGTCTGGCCATGCCGGCCGCCGTGGCCGCGCTGATGGGCACCATCCCGGAGGAGAAGGCGGGCGTCGGCTCCGCCCTCAACGACACCATCCAGCAGTCCGGCACCGCCCTCGGCATCGCGATCCTCGGCTCGCTGCTCTCCAGCGGCTACGCCGACGCCATGCCGGCCGGTGCCCCCGGGCAGGCCAGGGAGTCCATCGGCGGGGCGCTCGCCGTCGCCGGCGGGGACGCGGGCCTGGTGCGGGCGGCCCGGGAGGCCTTCACCGCCTCGATGTCGACGACCTTCGCCATCAGCGCGGTCGGCGTCCTGGCCGCGGCGGTCGTCGCCACGCTGGTGATGCGGGACCGGAAGGCCGACGTGGTCGAGGCCGAGAACAAGGAGGTCCAGCCGGCCGCCTGAGGGCGATGGGCCAGGGCCGGTATCCCCCCGGGGGGTACCGGCCCTCGCGCGGTGCCGGTCCGGCGTGGTTCGCTTCGCCGTCGCCCGGGAATGCCCTCCCGGTTTTCTCTGTTTGGGGTGGCAGAAAGTTCAACGCTCAACTAAAGTGGGCGTACACGAGGAGGAACCGACATGCCTGCTGTGACCGTCGAGAACCCGCTGACGCTGCCCCGCGTGACCGCTCCCGCCGACGCCGTGGCACGTCCCGTGCTCGCCGTCACGACCGCCCCGAGCGGTTTCGAAGGCGAGGGCTTCCCGGTGCGCCGGGCGTTCGCGGGGATCAACTACCGCCACCTCGACCCGTTCATCATGATGGACCAGATGGGCGAGGTGGAGTACGCGCCGGGAGAGCCCAAGGGCACCCCCTGGCACCCGCACCGCGGCTTCGAGACCGTCACCTACATCATCGACGGCATCTTCGACCACCAGGACTCCAACGGCGGTGGCGGCACCATCACCAACGGGGACACCCAGTGGATGACCGCGGGCTCGGGCCTGCTGCACATCGAGGCCCCACCGGAGCACCTGGTGATGTCCGGCGGGCTCTTCCACGGCCTGCAGCTGTGGGTGAACCTCCCGGCCAAGGACAAGATGATGGCCCCCCGCTACCAGGACATCCGCGGCGGCTCGGTCCAGCTGCTCACCACCCCCGACGGCGGCGCGCTGCTGCGGGTCATCGCCGGTGAGCTGGACGGGCACCAGGGTCCGGGCATCACGCACACGCCGATCACGATGATCCACGCCACGCTGGCGCCGGGCGCGGAGCTGACCCTGCCCTGGCGCGAGGACTTCAACGGCCTGGCGTACGTGCTGGCCGGGCGCGGCAGCGTCGGCACGGACCGCCGGCCGGTCCACACGGGCCAGACCGCGGTCTTCGGCGCGGGCTCCTCGCTGACCGTCCGCGCGGACGAGAAGCAGGACTCCCACACGCCGGACCTGGAGGTCGTCCTGCTCGGCGGGCAGCCGATCCGCGAGCCGATGGCGCACTACGGCCCGTTCGTGATGAACACCAAGGACGAGCTCATGCAGGCCTTCGAGGACTTCCAGAAGGGCCGCCTGGGCACGGTTCCGGCCGTGCACGGCATGACCGAGAGCGGTCCGCAGGACTGACGGCCGTCACTGCGCCTCGGAGTTCTCCCAGGTGGTGACGTCCATGGTGACGGACGACAAGCCGTTGTCGTCCGTCTGCCAGCCGAGGACGGTCAGGGAGGCGACCCGGTTCTCGTCGGTGAGCACGCAGGCGGTGAGGCCCTTGCGGATGTTCTTCCGGTCGATGGTGAAACCGAAGTCGGTGGCCGCGGCGCAGCTCCCGGCGGTCGCCGGCCCCTCCACGGTGGCGAGATCGCCGTTGTCGCCGGTGATGGACCAGCCGTCGTTCTGCGACATCGAAGAGGCGATGTCGGAGAACCGGTTGGTGAAATCCAGGTCCAGATTGCCCGCGGACCGCAGCACCACCTTGCGGTGCTCGCGCACGGCCACCCCGCCCGCGTCGGTGTCGGCCGCCGGGGCCGCGGCGCCCGGCGGGGAGGCGGACGGACCGGAGGCGACGGGCGCCGGCGGCGCCGTGGAGCCCGTGGTCGCGGACGCCGTGCCCGGGCCGGCGGTCGCGGACGTACTCGGCGTCACGCTCGTGCCCGGTCCGGCCCCCGCGCCGGACGGGGTGCCCCGGCCGTCGAGCCACAGGTAGCCCACCACGCCCAGCACGGCCACCACGGTGACGGCCACCATCGCGGTGGCGGGGCCCTTGTACGACAGGCGTCCCAGCTTCACCTGGGCGGAGGGATCGCGTCGGCCGCCGCCCTCGTACGACACCGAGAAGGAGGACCTCTTGCCCCGGTCCTCCCGGGATGCGGACTTGCCCATGCGAATTCCTTGCCTGCGGTCGGGATGCGGCCAGGGGACTTATCGTGCAGGCGGTGTGAAGGGCGTCGTCGTCACTCACTCGGCGGTCACGCGAAAGGGTGTATCGGGCTCGCCGTGTTGACGGCGGGGCCCGGTCACGGCGACCAGGAACCGTCTCCCGAGCCGTTCACGGACTCGTAGAGCTCGAACCAGATGCTCTTCCCCTCGCCGCGCGGGTCGACGCCCCAGGCGTGCGCGAGCAGTTCGATCAGCACCAGGCCGCGGCCGGAGGACGCCAGCTCCCCGGGCCTGCGCTTGTGCGGCAGATCGTCGCCCGCGTCGGTGACCTCGATGCGCAGCCGCCGCTCCCCCACCTCACCGGTGATCTCGGTGACCAGCAGTGCGTCGGAATCGGTGTGCACGAGGACGTTCGTCAGCAGCTCGGACACCAGCAGCACGGCGGAGTCGACCTGGTCGGGGGAGGCCCAGTCGTGCAGCAGCTCCCGCTGCTGCTGCCGGGCCACCGCGATCCGCTCGGGCTCGGCCTGGGCGACCGTCTGCACCGAGCGACGCACCGGCGGTGCCGCCGCCATGGTGTCGCCGCAGCCGCAACCCTCGCCGTCCCGGCTCAGCAGCAGCATCGCGATGTCGTCCTCGCGGCGGTCGGCCAGCGGACCGGTGGTGTGGTGCGAGGACGGCCCGTGCACGGCCTGCACCAGGGTGTCGGCGAGCTCCTCCAGATCGCCCTTGTGCTCCTCCAGGATCACGCGCAGCCGCCGCCAGCCGCTGTCCAGGTCGTGACCGCCGGTCTCGATCAGGCCGTCCGTGCAGATCAGCATGGTCTCGCCGGGCTCCAGCGCGAGCCGGGTCGTGGGGTAGTCGGCGTCCGGGTCGATGCCCAGCGGCAGGCCGCCCGAGGTCGGCCGGGTCAGCACCGTGCCGTCGGCCATCCGGATCGCCGGATCCGGGTGCCCGGCCCGGGCGATGTCCAGCAGCCCCGAGGCCGGGTCGACCTCCACGTAGACACAGGTGGCGAAGCGCGGGTCGTAGGGGTCCTCGTCGCTGATGCCGTGCAGGAAGCGGGAGGCGCGGGAGAGCACCGCGTCCGGGCGGTGGCCCTCCGAGGCGTAGGCCCGCAGGGCGATCCGCAGCTGGCCCATCAGCCCCGCCGCCCGCACGTCATGCCCCTGGACGTCCCCGATGACCAGAGCGAACCGCCCGCTGGGCAGCGGGATCACGTCGTACCAGTCGCCGCCGACCTGGAGGCCGCCGCCGGTGGGCACGTAGCGGGCGGCGACGCTCATGCCCGGGATGCGCTGCGAGCCGAGCCTCGGCAGCATCGTGCGCTGCAGCCCGTCGGTCAGGGCCCGCTCGCTCTCGGCCACCCCCGCGCGGGTCAGCGCCTGCGCCAGCATCCGCGCCACCGTCGCCAGCACGGACCGCTCGTCCGGGGTGAACGCGACCGGGTAGGTGAACGCCGCCATCCACGCGCCCATCGTGCGCCCCGCCACGGTCAGCGGCAGGAACGCCCAGGACCGGCGGCCGAACCGCTCGGCGAGCGGCCAGGTCAGCGGATAGCGGGCCTTGTACTGCTCGGGCGAGGAGAGATACAGGGCCCGGCCGGTCCGCACCACCTCGGCGGCCGGGTAGTCCGTGTCCAGCGGCATGTCCGAGAAGGGGCTCTCCGTGCCCCGCTGCTGCCCGTGATGGCCGATGACCGTCAGCCGGTCGCCCTCCACGCCGAACACCGCCAGCCCGTCCGGGGAGAAGCCGGGCATCGACAGATTCGCCGTGACCCGCAGGACCTCCTGCGTGGAACGCGCCTCGGCCAGGGCCCGTCCGGCGTCCAGCAGGAACGCCTCCCGGGAGCGCCGCCAGTCGCCGGTGACCGCGCTGCGCCCGGCGGGGGTGCCCGGCGTCGGCTCGGTGACCTCCTGGAGCGTGCCGATCAGCACGTAGGCCTTGCGGGCCCGGTCGAAGGCCGGCTTGGAGCGGCTGCGCACGACCCGGACGACCCGGCCCATCTCGTCCATGATCCGGATCCGCACCTCCGCGAGGGTCCCCTCGGCGACGGCCAGCTGGATCACGCCGGTGATCTCGTTCCAGTCGACCGGATGCAACCGGGCCCGGGCCTGGGCCTCGGTGAGGGTGACCTGCTCGGCGGGCAGCCCGAGCAGCCGTGCCGCCTCGGCGTCGACCGTGACCAGCCCGGTGGCGGTGTCCCAGTGCCACAGGCCGGTCGCGAGGGCGGCCAGTGCCTCCCCCACGGCGGGCAGGGGCTCGCCAGTGCGCATTGCCCCACTTTAAGAAGACGCACTCGAACACTGCCACCGAAAGCGGAAGCGCGCTCGATCGTCACGCGCGGAGAACTCGGGAGAGCCGATCTTCGCCTGCCCGGTACGCTGGGGACCAGTTTCACGTGAAACACAGACCCCGATCAGCGAAGACTGGATGAACGACGATGCATCGGTACAGGTCCCACACCTGCGGCGAGCTCCGCTCCTCTGACGTCGGCACCGACGTCCGGCTGAGTGGCTGGCTGCACAATCGGCGCGACCTGGGCGGCATCCTCTTCATCGATCTGCGCGATCACTACGGCATCACGCAGCTCGTGGCCCGCCCCGGCACCCCCGCCTACGAGGCCCTCGACAAGCTCTCCAAGGAGTCGACGGTCCGCGTCGACGGCAAGGTCGTCTCCCGGGGCGCCGAGAACATCAACCCCGACCTGCCGACCGGTGAGGTCGAGGTCGAGGTCGGCGAGGTCGAACTGCTCGGCGCCGCCGCCCCGCTGCCGTTCACGATCAACACCGAGGACGGCGTCAACGAGGAGCGGCGCCTGGAGTACCGCTTCCTCGACCTGCGCCGCGAGCGCATGCACCGCAACATCATGCTGCGCACGGCGGTCATCTCCGCCATCCGTCACAAGATGACGGCCCTCGGCTTCAACGAGATGGCGACGCCGATTCTGTCCGCGACCTCCCCCGAGGGCGCCCGCGACTTCGTCGTCCCCTCCCGCCTGCACCCGGGCAAGTTCTACGCCCTCCCGCAGGCCCCCCAGCAGTTCAAGCAGCTGCTGATGATCTCCGGCTTCGACCGCTACTTCCAGATCGCGCCCTGCTTCCGTGACGAGGACGCCCGCGCCGACCGTTCGCCGGGCGAGTTCTACCAGCTCGACATCGAGATGAGCTTCGTCGAGCAGGAGGACGTCTTCCAGCCCGTCGAGAAGCTGATGACCGAGCTCTTCGAGGAGTTCGGCGGCGGCCGTCACGTCACCTCGCCGTTCCCGCGGATCCCGTTCCGCGAGGCGATGCTGAAGTACGGCTCCGACAAGCCGGACCTGCGTGCCCAGCTCGAACTCGTCGACATCACCGACATCTTCGAGGGCTCGGAGTTCAAGGCCTTCGCGGGCAAGCACGTGCGCGCCCTGCCGGTGCCGGACGTCTCCGCCCAGCCGCGCAAGTTCTTCGACCAGCTCGGCGACTACGCCGTCTCGCAGGGCGCCAAGGGTCTGGCCTGGGTCCGCGTCGGCGAGGACGGCTCGCTGTCGGGCCCGATCGCGAAGTTCCTCACCGAGGACGACGTCGCGGAGCTCACCAAGCGGCTCTCCCTCGCCGCCGGCCACGCGGTCTTCTTCGGCGCGGGCGAGTTCGACGAGGTCTCCAAGATCATGGGCGCGGTCCGGGTCGAGGCGGCCAAGCGCGCCGGGCACTTCGAGGACGGCGTCTTCCGGTTCTGCTGGATCGTCGACTTCCCGATGTACGAGAAGGACGAGGAGACCGGCGCGATCGACTTCTCGCACAACCCGTTCTCCATGCCGCAGGGCGGCCTGGAGGCCCTGGAGACCCAGGACCCGCTCGACATCCTGGGCTGGCAGTACGACATCGTCTGCAACGGCGTCGAGCTGTCCTCCGGCGCGATCCGGAACCACGAGCCGGAGATCATGCTCAAGGCCTTCGAGATCGCCGGCTACGACCGCGAGACCGTCGAGGAGAAGTTCGCGGGCATGCTGCGCGCCTTCCGCTTCGGCGCCCCGCCGCACGGCGGCATCGCCCCCGGCGTCGACCGCATCGTCATGCTCCTCGCGGACGAGCCCAACATCCGCGAGACCATCGCCTTCCCGCTCAACGGCAACGCCCAGGACCTGATGATGGGCGCACCGACGGAGCTGGAGGAGGCCCGGCTGAAGGAGCTGCACCTGTCGGTGCGGAAGCCGCAGCCGAAGTAGGCCGCGCCGACGCGAAGGGCGCCCGGGGTCTCCCCGGGCGCCCTTCGGCTTTGATCAGCGCTGCTCGCCGGGCCCATGACCGTCAGCGCGCGACGAACTGGGTCAGGATCGCCTGGACCTCGTAGATGTCGACGCCCTTGGTGAAGGTCTTCTGCAGGGGCGTGGGGGTGCCGGAGATCCAGATCTTGAGTTCTGCGTCCAGGTCGAAGGTGCCTGCCGTTTCCACCGAGAAGTGGGTGATGCTGCGGTAGGGCACGGAGTGGTACTCGACCTTCTTGCCGGTGATGCCCTGCTTGTCGACGAGGATCAGGCGGCGGTCGGTGAAGAGGATCGTGTCGCGGATCAGCAGGAACGCGGCGTGGACCTGTTCGCCATGGCCGAGGAGGCGGGCGTAGTCCTGCTGGGCGGAGGCCGGGTCGACGGTGTGGGCGTTGCCGAACAGTGCCATGGGTGGTCCCCCCGTGTGTGTGGCGGCGGCCTTGGCGCCGCTCCTCACGCGATCTTCGCAAAGCGACGGGCCCGGGAGAAGGTCCTCGTTCTCCCGGGCGCGTGGCTGTAGCGAGCGTGTTACGGCTGTTACGCCGTCGGCTTCTCCTCCAGGCGCGGGAAGAGGACGGCGCCCTTGGTGACCGTCGTGCCGGCCGGGAGCCTGCCCCAGTCACCGGCCTCCTGGATCCGCTGGTCGGCGAGGGCCCCGAGGGAGGCCTCCGCGCCGAGCGACTCCCAGAGCTTCCGGGACGTCTCCGGCATGACCGGGTTGAGCAGGACCGCCACCGCCCGGAGGGACTCCGCGGCCGTGTAGAGGATCGTCGCCAGGCGGGCCCGGCCCTCGTCGGACGTGTCCTTGGCGACCTTCCAGGGCTCCTGCTCGGTGATGTAGCCGTTGACCTGCTTGACGAAGTCGAAGACCGCCAGGATGCCGCCCTGGAAGTCCAGTTCCTCGCCGATCCGCCGGTCGGCCTCCGAGACGGCCTTGGCCAGGCCGGCGTGGATGGCCTCCTCCGCCTCGCCGTCGGCCGCCGACGCCGGCAGTTCACCGCCGAAGTACTTGCCGACCATCGCCGCGACGCGGGAGGCGAGGTTGCCGTAGTCGTTCGCCAGCTCGCTCGTGTACCGGGCGGAGAAGTCCTCCCAGGAGAAGGAGCCGTCCTGGCCGAAGGCGATCGCGCGCAGGAAGTACCAGCGGTAGGCGTCCACGCCGAAGTGCGTGGTCAGGTCCTGCGGCTTGATGCCGGTCAGGTTCGACTTCGACATCTTCTCGCCGCCGACCATCAGCCAGCCGTTGGCCGCGATCTTGCCGGGGAGCGGGAGGCCCTGCGCCATCAGCATCGCGGGCCAGATCACCGCGTGGAAGCGGAGGATGTCCTTGCCGACCAGGTGGACGTCGGCCGGGAAGGTCTCCTCGAACTTCGCCTGGTTCTCGTTGTAACCGACCGCCGTGGCGTAGTTCAGCAGGGCGTCGACCCACACGTAGATCACGTGCTTGTCGTCCCACGGGATCGGGATGCCCCAGTCGAAGGTCGAGCGGGAGATGGACAGGTCCTGCAGGCCCTGGCGCACGAAGTTCACGACCTCGTTGCGCGCGGACTCGGGCTGGATGAAGCCGGGGTTCGCCTCGTAGTGGGCGAGGAGCTTCTCGCCGTACTCGCTCAGCTTGAAGAAGTAGTTCTCCTCGCTGAGGATCTCGACCGGCTTCTTGTGGATCGGGCAGAGCTTCTGGCCCGCGTACTCGCCCTCGCCGTCGAGGAGCTCACCGGGGAGCTTGTACTCCTCGCAGCCGACGCAGTACGGGCCCTCGTAGCCGCCCTTGTAGATCTCGCCCTTGTCGTACAGGTCCTGGACGAACTCCTGGACGCGGTCGGTGTGCCGCTTCTGCGTGGTGCGGATGAAGTCGTCGTTCGCGATCTCCAGGTGCTCCCAGAGCGGCTTCCACGCTTCGGTGACGAGTTTGTCGGCCCACGCCTGGGGGGTGACCCCGTTGGTCTCGGCCGTGCGCATGATCTTCTGACCGTGCTCGTCCGTGCCGGTGAGGTACCACACCTTCTCGCCGCGCTGACGGTGCCAGCGGGTGAGCACGTCGCCTGCGACGGTCGTATAGGCGTGGCCCAGGTGAGGAGCGTCGTTGACGTAGTAGATGGGGGTCGAGACGTAGTACGCCTTCGCCCCCTGCTTCTCGGATCCAGTGGCCGCCATGGTCGAAATCCTACTGGGCGGCTGAAGATCGACTCACACGCGTTTCGGGGGGTGGACGGGCTGTGGGGGCGCCGTCCACCCCCCGAGGGGGCTGAGGGGTCTGCGGGTCTGTGCGAGCGCGGGGTACGTCTACGGGCGCCAGTTCGCGAGTACGCCCTCGTAGAGCTCCTTGTCCGTCAGCTCGCGCGGGGTCTCGCCCGCGAGGAAGTGGGACGTGTTGGGGGTCTTGAGCTTGCGGAGGTAGTCGAAGGCCTTGTTCTCGGGGTCACCGAAGGCGACGAAGGAGAAGAACACGGCGGGGTGGGTCTTGGCCGCGTCGGTGAGGGCCTGGGTGGCGGGGGTCTTGGCGTCGGGGGCGCCGTCGGTCTGGAAGACCACCAGGGCCGGCAGGCCGGGGGTGTCCGCGGTCGCCTTGTCGTGGTGGGCGAGGACCGCCTCCACCGCCGCGTGGTAGCTGGTGCGGCCCATGCGGCCGAGGGAGGCGTGCAGGGTGTCGATCTTGTCCTCGTGGTCGGTGAGGGTGAGCTCGCCGGTGCCGTCGAGTTCGGTGGAGAAGAAGACGACCGGGACGGTGGCCTCGGGGTCGAGGTGGGCGGCGAGGGCGAGGGTCTGCTCGGCGAGGGCCTGGGCGCTGCCGTCCTTGTAGTACGGGCGCATGGAGGCGGAGCGGTCGAGGACGAGGTAGACCTTGGCGCGGGTGCCGGTGAGGGAGTGGGTCTTGAGGGTGGTGGCCGCGGCGCGGTAGGCGGTGGCCAGGGCGGGGGCGGCGTTCTTGAGCTGAGCGAGGGTGAGGGCGGGCTTGGCCTCGGGGCCGGGCTGCTCGGCCTCGGCCTCGGCTTCGCCTTCGGCCGTGTCGTCCCCACCCGCACCACCCGTGCGGCTTTCGTCGTCGGGTGCGGGTGGCCCCTGCAGGGCTTCATCGCCGTCGGCGGCCGCGGGTTCGGGGGCCTCGTCGGCACCCGTGCGGGTTTCGTCGTCCGGTGCCGGCGGTCCCTGCGGGGCCTCGTCGCCGTCGGCGGCCACTGGTTCGGGGGTCTCGTCGGCCTCGGCCGCCGGTTCCGGCGTCGCCTCGGGCTTCGACTCCGCTTCCGCGGGCTTGTCGGTTTCGGTCTCGGTCTCGGCTTCCGGCTCCGTGACCGGTGCCTCAGCCTTTGCCTCCGCCTGGACCTCCGTCTGCGGCGCGGCCGCCTTCGGTGCCTCGGTGGGCGTCGGCTCCTCCGTGGGCTCGGGCTTCGGCTCCGCTTCCGCGGGCTTGTCGGTCTCGGTCTCGACCTCGGCTTCCGCCTCCGGCGCCTCCGTGGGCTCGGGCTTCTCCGCGATCACCGGGTCCTCGGCCGCCGCCGGCTTCGCCGGGGTGGGCTCGTCGGCGATGTCCGGCTCCTCGACGTGCTCCGCTTCCGGGGCCTTCGGCTCCTCGGCAGCCTCCGGCTCGGCAACCACCGCTTCCCTGACCGGCTTGGATTCGGATCCGTCCGCCGGTTCCGGCGTCTCCTCCTCCCGCTTCCGCGGTGCGGGCGACGGCTCCTCACCCGATCGCGTCGGACGCGGCACCGTCACGTTGTCGAACGCCAGCGACACCAGGTCGTGCTCGTCGCGGGGCTCGGGGACGGTCGCCGTGGGGGCGGGGTCGGGTTCCGGGGAGGGGGACGGGACCCGGGGCTCGGCCGCCTCCGTGGGGGAGGGCTGCTCGGCCGGTGCCTGTGTGGTGGTCGTCGGTTCCGTCGTCCGCGCCGCACCCTCCGCCTCGGCGGTCCGTGACTTGCGGGACCGTCCGAACGCGTTCCGCAACCGAGTGAGAATGCCCATGTGCGCGCAACCCTTCGCGTGAGTTGAAGCCCGTCAATCCCTGGCCAGGACGGACACGTAAGGTTAGCGGCCCTCCTGGGTGATCTTGGGCAGGGTCTGCTGGGCGGGATTCCCGCTGTCAAGGGGAACATCCGGCCTGCTCAGGTGTCGCCGGGCTGAAGGAGTGCAACCCCCGTACGGCAGCCACGGGTTCACTCGTTGTTCATCGGGGCGCCCGGCTCCCGCACGTATGTGCCCCTACGGTCACGCTGACACCCAGGGCATCCAAGGAGAGAACACAGTGCGCAAGCTGCTGCCGTTGATCGGAACGCCGTCCGATTCACACCCTGGCGGCCGGTCCGCCATGACCTGTCGATTCCGGTGTGGTGACGCCTGCTTCCACGAGGTGCCCAACACCAGCTCCAACGAGTACGTCGGCGACGTGATCGCCGGTGCCCTCAGCCGCCGTTCGATGATGCGCGCCGCGGCCGTGGTGACCGTGGCCGCCGCGGGAGCGGGCGCCGTGGGTGTCGCGCAGGCCCCGCAGGCCGGCGCCGTCCCGGCCGCCGCCGCCCGTGAGGCCGCGCGGAGCAGGACGAAGGGGGCCCGGGGCCTGCGCTTCGCGCCCGTCGCGCCCAACACCGCCGACGCCGTGACCGTGCCGGACGGCTACCGCCAGAACGTCGTCATCCGGTGGGGCGAGCCGATCCTGCGGGGTGCTCCCGCCTTCGACCCGGAGAAGCAGAGCGCCAAGGCGCAGGCCGGGCAGTTCGGGTACAACTGCGACTTCCTCGCGCTGCTCCCGCTGCCGGGCGAGCGGGGCCGGCAGCTGCTCGTCGCGAACCACGAGTACACCGACGAGGTGCTCATGTTCCGCGGGTACGACGCCGCCAACCCCACCCGCGAGCAGGTCGAGATCGCCTGGGCCGCGCACGGGCTGTCCGCCGTCGTCGTGGAGGAGGACCGCAGGAGCGGCAGGCTCACCGCCGTCTCCCGGCACCAGCTCAACCGGCGCGTCACCGCCACCACCGAGTTCCGGCTGACCGGGCCCGTCGCCGGCTCCGACCTCGTGAAGACCTCCGCCGACCCGAGCGGCACGAAGGTGCTCGGCACCCTCAACAACTGCTCCGGCGGCGTCACCCCCTGGGGCACGACCCTGCACGGCGAGGAGAACTTCAACCAGTACTTCGCCAACAGCAGCCGCGCGACGGACAAGCGGTACGGCATCGGGACCGGGGCCACCGAGCGCAAGTGGGAGCGGTTCGACAAGCGGTTCGACGTCGCGCAGGAGCCCAACGAGGTGCACCGGTTCGGCTACGTCGTGGAGTTCGACCCGTACGACCCGGCCTCCACGCCCCGCAAGCACACCGCTCTCGGGCGGTTCAAGCACGAGGCCGCGACCGTGCGGCTCACGCACGACGGCCGTCCCGTCGTGTACTCCGGCGACGACGAGCGGTTCGACTACTTCTACAAGTTCGTCAGCAGCAAGCGGATGAAACACGGCACCTCGCGGTCCGTGCGCGAGCACAACCTCTCCCTGCTCGACGAGGGCACCCTGTACGTCGCCAAGCTCACCGGCGACTCCCCGGCCATCGAGATCGACGGCACGGGCAAGCTCCCGAACGACGGGGAGTTCGACGGCAGCGGCCAGTGGATCCCGCTGGCCACGGCCACCGCCAGGGGAGCCGTCTCGCACGTCGAGGGGATGAGCGCGGAGGAGGTGTTCGTCTTCACGCGGCTCGCCGGTGACAAGGTCGGCGCCACGAAGATGGACCGGCCCGAGGACATCGAGCCCAACCCGGTCACCGGCAAGGTCTACGTCGCCCTCACCAACAACTCCAACCGGGGCGTCGGCTCCAACCCCAAGGCGGACGAGGCCAACCCGCGCCACGCCAACAAGCACGGGCACGTCCTGGAGCTCACCGAGCGCTGGAACCGGCCGGAGAGCACGACGTTCGCCTGGTCGCTGTTCCTCGTCGCCGGTGACCCGGAGGACCCGGCGACCTACTTCGCCGGCTTCCCCAAGGAGGGCGTCAGCCCCATCTCCTGCCCGGACAACGTCGCCTTCGACCCCTACGGCAACCTGTGGATCTCCACCGACGGCGCCCAGCTCGGCTCGCACGACGGCCTGTTCGGTGTGGCGACCCGGGGCGAGCGGCGCGGTGAGCTCAAGCAGTTCCTGACCGTGCCGAAGGGCGCCGAGACCTGCGGGCCGATCATCCAGGAGCGGCGCGTCCTGGTCGCCGTGCAGCACCCGGGCGAGATCGACGGCGCGTCCGTGGAGAAGCCCGCCAGCACCTGGCCCGACGGGCCCGGGTCGTACGTCCGCCCGGCCGTGGTGTCCGTGTGGCGTGCCGACGGCTGCGACATCGGCGTCTGACCGGACCGGACCGGACCGGCGCGGCGAGAGCGTGGAGAGGGGGGCGTCCGTGGGGGCGCCCCCCTTCGCGTCACCTTCGCCGTCGTCTTCGCCGGCACCTTCACCGTCACCGGGGCGCGTGCAGCGTCAGGTCCGTGACCACCGCCCGGTGGTCCGTGTCCGCCAGGTCCAGGATCCGGGTGCGGTCGGCCGCGAAGTGGCGTGAGAGCAGCACGTGGTCGATCTGCACGCCGAGGGTCGGAGCCGTGGGGGCCGGCCAGGTGGCGGTGCGGTCGGCGCCGTCCAGGCGGGAGGCGTCGCGCAGGCCCGTGTCGAGGATGCGGCGGAAGGCGGCGTGGTCCTGGGAGGCGTTGAAGTCCCCGGCCAGGATCAGGGGGGTGGAGCGGTCGGCCGCGGCCGCGTCGCGCAGTCCGGCCAGCTCCCGGCGCCAGAGGTCGACCTGGCCGGGCAGCGGCGGCATCGGGTGGGCCAGCTGGAGCCGGACGGCGTGCCCGTCCACGTCGGCGACCGCCCCGGGCATGCCCATCGTGCCGCGGACGCCGGCCGTGGGGGTCAGCGGGAAGCGGCTGAGGATGACGGAGCCCTCGGAGCCGCCGCCCTCGACGGCCCGGCGGTGCGGGAAGTCCCGCGCGAGGTCGGCCTTCAGTTGCGCGTCGCAGGCGTGGTCGCATTCCTGGACGAAGACGACGTCGGGTTTCTCGCGGCGGACCGCCGCGACCAGGGAGCCGGTGCCCTGGCCGAACTCGACGTTGGAGGTGAGCACGCGCAGCTCGGCGACGGGACGGCCCGTGGGGTCGTCGCTCGTGCCGTACGGCTCGATGTACCAGGCCAGCAGGCCGAGCAGGAGGACCCCCCAGGCCGTGCCGGTCCACCAGCGGGACAGCAGCGTGAGCAGCAGGGCCAGGGCGGTGGGCACGAGCAGCCAGGGGAGGAAGGCGAGGAACTGCGGCACGGGCGTGATGCCGTCGCTGTCGGCCATGCGGAAGCCGACGACCACGCTCACCGCCGCGCACAGCAGGCCGGCGCACCAGGCGGCGAGGCGCCGCCCGGGCGGGCGGTGCTCCGGCCCGTCGTCGGTGGCGGTCCACTCGGCAGCGGCGGTGTCCACGTCCCGGCTCCGTTCGTGAGGGGGATGTCCGGATTCTCCCTCAGAGACGGGGTGGGGCGGAGGAAGGTTGCCGGGCGTCGACGCGGGCCAGGAACGCCTCCAGTGCCGTGTCGAACACCTCGGGGCGTTCCAGGTTCGGCAGGTGGGCGGCGCCCTCGACGATGTGCAGCGTGGCGTCGGGCAGGGCGGCGTGCAGGGCGCGGGCGCCGGCGACGGGCGTGTAGGTGTCGTCGGCTCCCACGACGACCAGGGCCGGGACGCGCACGCGGGGCAGCAGGAGCCGGTGGTCGGGGCGCCGGGCGCGGGCGCGCAGGGCCGCGGCGGCGCCCTCGGGGGAGGTGGCCGTCATCATGCCGTGGACGTGGGCCTTGACCTCGGCGGACGCGTACGGGGCGACCATCCGTTCCAGGACCTCGTCGGCGTAGCCGCGCAGCCCCTCGGCGAGGAGGCGGTCCGCCATGGCGTCGCGGGCGCGGACGCCCTCGGGGGTCTCCGGGGCGGCGGAGGTGTCGGCGAGGACCAGCCCCCGGACGCGTTCGGGGAACAGGCGGTAGCAGTCCAGGACGATCTGGCCGCCCATGGACAGGCCCGCCAGGACGAAGGAGTCCACCCCCAGCTCGTCCAGCAGGGCCTCGATGTCCCGGGCGAAGCCGGAGAAGTCCCGCAGGGCCGGGGTGGCCGGGGAGGCGCCGTAGCCGCGCAGGTCGGGGGCGACGACACGGCGGGTCGCCGCGAACGTCTCCAGCTGCGGGGCCCACATGGTGCGGTCGAAGGGGTGTCCGTGGACCAGGACCAGGGGAGTCGGGGGGACAAGGGGCTGCCGGGAGGATGCGGGGCCTTTGTCCTCATATGCGAGGAAGGGTGCCATGCGTCGACCCTAGGCAGGCCCAACTACTCGGTGCAATAGGATCTTTGCTCTCGGTGCAATCCGAGGGGAGCGAGGGGGAGGCCGACCGATGGGTGACTACCGGCGCATCGCGGACCGGATAGCCGAGGACATCGCCGGCGGACGGCTCAAGCCGGGCCAACGGCTGCCGCCGCAGCGGGTGTTCGCCCGCAGGCGGGGGATCGCCCCGTCGACAGCCGGGCGGGTGTACGGCGAACTCGTGCGGCGGGGGCTGGTCGTCGGGGAGGTCGGGCGCGGCACGTTCGTCCGGGCCGCCCCGGACGGGCCGGCGGGACAGGCCCTCGTCGAGTCCGGCGTGACCGGCGCACCGGTGAACCTGGAACTCAACTACCCTTCCGCGCCCGGCCAGCCGGAGCTGCTCGCGCCCGTGCTCGCCCCGCTGCTGCGCCCCGACGTGCTGGCCGAGGCGCTCTTACCGGCGGCCGCCACCGGCACCCCGCAGGCCCGGGAGGCCGCCGCCGGCCTGCTCGCCACGCCGGGCTGGCGCCCCGGCCCCGAACGGCTGCTGTTCACGGGGAACGCCCGTCAGGCCATCGCCGCCGTCCTGGCCTCCCTGGTCCGGCCGGGTGGCCGGGTCGGTGTGGAGCAGCTGACGTATCCGCTGGTCAAGGAGATCGCGGCGCGGCTCGGCATCACGCTGGTGCCGCTCGCGGGCGACCCGGCCGGGCTGCTGCCGGACGCCGTCGCCGCCGCGCACCGCACGGCACCGCTGTCCGCCCTGTACGTGCAGCCGACCCTGCACAACCCGACCTCGCTGACGACGAGCGGACCCCGGATGCGGCAACTCGCGCAGGTACTCGGCGACTTGGACCTGCCGGTCGTGGAGGACCGCATCTGGTCGTTCCTGCACGAGCCCGGTGTCCCCCTCGCCGCCCACGCCCCGGCCCTCACCCATGTCGTCGACGGGCTCTCCAAGCGGGTCGCCCCCGGGCTCACCGTCGGTTTCCTCGTCGTGCCGCCGCACCGGGTGGGCGCCGTGGCCCACGCGGTGCGCTCGGGCGGCTGGAGCGCGGGGCGGTTCGCGCTGGAGGCGGCCGTGCGGTGGGCCGCCGAGGGGACGGTGGCCCGGCTGGTCGCGGCCAAACGGGCGGACGCGGGGCGGCGGCAGCGGATCCTCGCGGAGGAGCTCGCGGGGTTCGCCGTACGGTCCGACCCGCACGCCTACTTCGCCTGGTGGGAGCTGCCCGCGCCGTGGCGCGCCGACACCTTCACGGCCGCCGCCGCGGCGCACGGCATCGCCGTCACGCCCGGGCCCGCCTTCGCGGTCGCCCCCGGGCACACGCCGGACGCGGTCAGGCTCGGGCTCGCGTCGGCTCCGGAGCCGGATCTGCGGCGGGCCCTGCGGACCCTCGCGCGCGTCGCCGCGCGGCGAGCCGGGGACCGTAGCGGCCCGTGAGCCACCCGCCGAGCGCCACCGCGAGGCCGAGGGCGCACAGCAGCCAGGACACCGTGCGCAGGGTGGCCGTCAGGGCGTCGTAGACGGCGCCCGCGGCCGGGCCCCGCAACGCGTCGGGCAGGTCGGCGAGGGTGAGACGGCGGCCGACCGCCACGGCGAGGACGAGCAGCGCCCCGCCCAGGGCCGTGCCGAGGCCGAGGGCGGTGACCGCGCGGCGGCGGCACGCGGCGACGGCGATCCCGGCGACGGCGAAGCAGGCCGCGGCGAGCGGCAGCCAGAAGGAGGCGGCGTCCAGCACCTGGTACCCCTTGCGCAGTCGGTCCACGTCGCCGGCCGGGAGCACCGGGACGCGGGTGTGCGTGACCGGGATGCGGTGGGCGAAGGGCACGTGGTCCTCGGTGAGTCGGTGTTTGACCCGGTCGACGACGGGTGCGAGGTCGACGGTGACCGGGGCGGCCGGTGCGTCGGCGCGCAGGGCGCGCAGCACGGCGGCGTGGACGGCCCGGTTCGAGGCGGCCCAGGCCGTGGCGAACGCCTCGGTCCGGGTGAACGAGCGGGCCGCGTCGTGCACGAAGGGCCCGGCGCTGCCAGGCAGTTCGGGTCCCGCAGCGCGCAGGACGCCGTCCCCGAGGGCGTCCGCGGCCGCGCCCCGCACGTCCGGGTCGTCGGCGAGCGGCGCCATGGTCCGGACCCAGCGGCCGGTGTCGGCCGGCCCGTGCGCCGCCCAGGAGGCCAGCGCGCCGAAGGGCACCAGCAGGCACGCGAGGGCGAGCAGAACGGCCGACAGGGCGTTCCGCGCGCGTGGGGGCGCCGCCGCGGGGACGGGCGCCCGGTCCGTCTCGGGCACCCTTCCAGGCAAGGCCCGCCGGGCGTGGGGCGCGAGCGGGACGACTGCATTCGGGCCACCCGCCGCGGCCGGACGGACGCCCCACCTGCGGAAAGTATCCGGACCCGGGTGTTCCGACCGCCGGTGGGGCCCTCACCCGAACGGGTGTTTCCGGGCGGTGTTTCCGGGGCGGTGCCTCCGGGGCGGTGCCTCCGGGCCGGGAGGCCCTGCTCGCCGCGGGCGCGCTCGCCCCGGCCCGACGACCGGGGCGGTGTGCGGGGTCGGGGTGCGGAGGCGGTGTGCGGGGCGGTCAGTCCAGCCGGTGGCCCTCCGCGTCCTCGTGGGTGTAGTAGCGGTAGAACATCGTCAGCAGGACCCCCACCCCGACGACCAGGCCCACCCCGGCGGATTTCAGGACGGACTCGCCGGACTGGCTGACGAGGAAGCCGATCGCGCAGCCCGTGAAGGCGAACCAGGCCAGCGCGTGCAGCTCGCGGCGCAGCCGCGGGGCCAGCCGCCACACGGCGGCGAACACCACCGCGAAGACCAGCGCCGTGAGGAAGCCGAACAGCAGGTTCCAGCCCGTGATGGGCCCGCCGTGACGCCGGTTGGCCGCGGCCCAGAAGCCGTAGATCAGCCCGAGCACGACGGGCAGCGCCACCGCCGCCGCCGCGTGGGTCCGGGCACTGAAGACGTCGGGCCTGCGCCGCGGTGTGGTCATCCTGCGTGAGGCGGGTGCCGCGTGAGCCATGACAGCTCTCCTCTCTGTCCCTGCCCTGGTCTCCAGGGCACACCGGCGGGGCGCCGTGGGCAAGTCGGCGGCGCGCGCCGACCGGATGCGGGCCGCCCGGCCCCGTGTTTCGCTGGGCCCGTGAGGCGCCACCGCGGGGGGCACGGCCCGCTCGACCAGTACCCCGAGGCCGGCGGCCGGGACCCCGTGCGGCGGCAGGAGCTGCTGCGGCTGCGCGGGCACCGCGTGGCCTGGCTGCCGCCGCTGGTGCTGCTCGTCGCCATCGCCGTGGCGGACTACCACACCACCGGCGAGTTCCGCATGATCTCCTGGATCGTGCTGGTGCCCGGCATCGCCGCCGCGATCTGCGGGGTGTGGGGCACGGCCCTGTTCGCCCTGGCGTCGCTGGTGACGTACGTCGTGGTGGACGGTGCCTGGCCGCACGAGTACCAGGCCGGACTCGCCGACTTCGTCCTGGTCGCCCTCGGCGGCATCCTCGCCACCCTGGCCTGCGTCGTCCGGGTGCGCGAGGAGCGGCGCGTGCTGCGCATGGGCGCCGTCACCGAGACCATCCGCCGCACGGTGCTGCGCCCGCTGCCGCCGGGCTGGGGCGGCCTCGACCACGCCGGCGTCTATCTCACCGCCGACGCCGAGGCCCGCGTCGGCGGCGACTTCTACGACATCCAGCCCGGCCCGCACGGCACCCGCGTCCTGGTCGGGGACGTGCAGGGCAAGGGCCTCGGGGCCGTGGAGGCGGCGGCCGCGCTGCTCGGCACGTTCCGGGAGGCCGCGTACCACGAGGCCGGCCTCACGACCGTCGCGGAGCGGCTGGAGACGCGGATGATCCGGCACCGAGGGCACACGGTCGCCCTGGGCCGCTCCGACGGCGACCGGTTCGCCACGGCCGTCCTGCTCGGCTTCCCCGACGACGACCGCGAGGCGGTGGACGTCCTGGTGTTCGGGCACGAGCCGCCGCTCGCGGTCGGGCCGGGCGGGGTGCGCGCCCTGCCGGCCGGGGCGGGGCTGCCGCTGGGCTTCGGGGACCTCGGACCGGGGCCGCCCGGGGCGCGGCGCGTGCGGGTGGCCGCCGACGAGACGCTGCTGCTGGTGACCGACGGTGTGACGGAGGCGCGGGACGGCACCGGGGCGTTCTACGCGCTCGCCCGCGAGGTGGCCCGGGCCGTGGCCGAGGACCCGGGCGCGGCCGAGCCGGCCCGGCTGGCCGCCCTGGTGCGGGACGGCACCCTGCGGCACTGCGGCGGCCGCCTCGCCGACGACACGACGATCTTCACGGTCCGCCGCCGCCGAGCCGCGCCGGAGGGGCCGGCGGGGGCGCCGTGAGGGGTGCCGTGGGGGGCGGGGTGCGGGTTTCGTGGTGGCTGGTCGCGCAGTTCCCCGCGCCCCTGAGGGTGTTGGGCCCTGCTCCGGGCGCCGTGTCGGGTCCGTGGAGGGGCTGGTGGGGGCGGCGGGGTGCGGGGCTCGTCGTGGCCGGGCGCGCAGTTCCCCGCGCCCCTGAGGGTGTTGGGCGCTGGCCCCGGGGCGAAGTACCCGAAGGCGGGCGTTTGCGGTGCTGGGGCCTCCCTTTGCAGCCGCAGCGGTTACGGTGCTGCCGTACGTGATCGACACAGGGGGAGGGACGATGCCCGGGACCGTGCTGCTGCTGGCGGCCTCGCCGGTGGGCAAGGGGCGTCTGGTCGACGCCGCCTCCGTGCTCCCCGTCCTGGCCGCCGTGCCGCCCGCCGTGCTGTCCGGCACGGACACCGCGAACGTCGTCGAACTGGCCGATCCGCTGGAGCCGCAGGCCGTCCTGACCCGCCTGCGTGCCGCCGCGGCCGCCCCGGGCCCGCTCACCGTCTACGTCACCGGGCAGCTCCAGCTGGACCGCCGCCAGCGCCTGCCCCACCTGGCGCTGGCCCGCACCACCCCCTCCACCGTCCGCTACACGGCCTTCCCCTGGCACTGGTTCCGGGAGGAACTGCGGCTGCGGCCGGCCGGGGCCACCACCCTCCTGCTCGACCTGCACGCCGACGCCGAGACCTGGGGACTGCTGCGCGGCACCCCGCTGGACGCGGGCCGCGGCAACGCCGTTCACGGTCGCATCGCCCCGCCCCCGTCCCGGCGCACGGTCGCCGCGCCCGCGTACATGAAGGCCGTCGCGACGATCCTGCGCAGCGGATTCCGGCCGCCCGCCGAGGAGTTGCACCAGCAGGCGCTGGCCCGCATCGCCCCGGAGAGCGCGGGCACGGACCTGGTGCTGAGCACGCCCGGCCCGGCGGCGGGGGACCCGCACGCCGCCCTCACGGCCGCCGTGCAGTCCGGCCGGCACTCCGAGGCGGACGCGCTCGCCGCCCGGTACGAGCAGGCAGCCGTCGCCGCGCACGGCCCGGCCTCGGAGGAGGCCCTGCACTGGGCCGAAGTCCGGGCCGACCTGGCGATGTTCGCCGGGGACGCGGCCCGCAGCTGCCGCACCTGGCTGACGGTCGCCACGCTCCGGCTGAACGCCGGGCAGGCGGCGGACTCCCCCGCCGTGGAGGCCGCCGCCGACCGCGCCCACCACCAGTGGGGCCAGGTGCGGGACCCGGCCGGCGCCCGCGAACTGGGCTCCGCGCTCGCCGCGTTGCGGGGCCGGGTGCCGGGCCGGCGCGAAGGGGCGCTGGACCATGTGCAGCGCCAGCTGCGGCAGTTGCAGACCCAGGGCTGAGCACGCGTGCGCCGTGTGCGCCTGGCGTGAAGGGGGCGTGCAGTCACCGGCGCAGGTCATGTCACAGGTCTGCCGCCGGGGCCTGACCCGGTGTCATGATGACCGTCATGACAGAGGGGGACCAAGTGGCTGTCTTAGGCGTACGCGTCCGGCTGGGTGACGGCGCGACCGCGGACGATGTCAGAGCCCTGAAGGCGTGGCTGGAGCGGGACGAACCGCTGGAGGACCTGATCTCCGGCGAGCAGCTGCGCATCGAGGAGCGGACCCGGACGGACGGGCAGAAGGGCCGCCTGGGGCCCGACATCGAACTCGTGCTCCAACTGCTCAGCGACGTGGCGACGGTCGTGGCGCTGACCGAGTACACCAACCGGGCCGTGAAGACCTGGAAGAACAACCGCCGCAGGCTCCAGGGCGGCGAACCCGACACGGAGATACGCCCACTGGGCCCCGACGGGGAGTAGTCCGGTGAGCCGCTTCGACCCGCGCGGCAGACGGAACAGGGCGCTGCTGGCCGGCGTGTCCGAGTACGACCACACGGCACCGGATCCGCAGGGCGTGTCGGGCCAGCTCCCCGCCGTGCTCCACAACCGCAGGACCCTGGAGGACGCACTGCACCGGGGCGGGGTGTTCCGCGCGGGCGAGATCAGGGTGCTCGCCTCGCCCGCCCCGGACGACTTCACCAGCGAACTGCGCCGCGCCGTCCGCGAGACCGAGGGACTGCTGCTCCTCTACTTCGCCGGGCACGCCGTCGTCACGGACACCTCCACCCACAAGCTGCACCTTCAGATGCGCACCGCGCGGGTGGTCGCGGGCGAGGAGCTGCCCGGTGCGGTGAGCTTCGCCGGCGTGCTGGGCGAGCTCTGCGCGCCCGAGAGCCGCGCCGAGAAGGTGCTGGTGGTCCTGGACTGCTGCTACGCGGGCAACGCGGCGGCGATCTGGCACCGCTTCGAGGCCCCGCCGGAGAGCAAGGAGAAGATCCTCCTCCTGATGAGCGTGCAGCCCAACCGCTGCATCCTGGGCGGGGACGCGGACGTGGCGACGCCGTTCACCCGGGAGCTGGTGCGCGTCCTCGACGAGGGCGGGCCGGTGTGGCTGTCCACGCTGTACCCCGCGCTGAAGCAGCGGATGGCCGACGCCGGGTACGAGGCTGAGGACAACGACCGGCAGAAGCCGCAGGCGCTGGCCCCGCCGTGGAACCCGGACGCGGACGTCCTGCTGGCCGCGGGTCCGGTCCCGCCCCCGCCTCCTCCGCCCCCGCCCCCGCCGAAGCCGATCCGCCCGTACCTGTCGCGGCTGCGCAAGCGCCTCCGGGCCGCCGCCGACCGGCTCGGCAGGACCGCGCTGACCCTGCTGCTGGCCCTGGTCGCCACCGGCGCCGGTGGCTACGGCCTCTTCGCCCTGGTCGGCGAAGCGCGCCCGTGCGCACCCTCCCTGGAGGTGCGTGTCCTCACCGATCCCGATCTGGAGCCGGCGCTGCGGGCGGCCGCGGACGCCTATGTCGCCTCGGCCGCCAACACCACCGGCGACGGCTGCCGGCGCAGCGGCGTCACGGTCAACAGCGCGGGCGCCGCCGATGTGGTGCGGGCGCTGGGCGAGCGGACCGACGCCTGGCAGCAGCCGCGGGAGGACGACAACCCGCAGCGGGACATCGGTCCGCAGCCGGACGTGTGGATCCCCGCGACCCGCGCCGACGTCGACCGGGTCAACGGGGTCGCGGCCGGGGAGGAGCGGGTCTTCGCCCGGCTGGAGCCCGCGGCCGGGACGATCGCGTACTCGCCGGTCGTCCTGGCCGTGCCGAAGGCCCTCGACGCCGGTCTCGAACCGACCGGACGGTCCCTGTCCGAGCTGGTGACCGCCCTCGAACAGGCCGACGCCCGCGCCGAACTGCGCCGCCCCGACCCGGAGTTCACCGACGCGGCCCTGCTGGCGACCCTGGGTCTGCAGGGCGAGCGGGCCGACGCGCGGGGCGCCGAGCAGCGCGTCACCCGGGCCGGACAGCCCGAGCCGTCGGCCGTGCGGCTGCTGTGCGCGCTGCCCGCCGACGACGCTGTGGACGACCGCAGCGCGGCCCTGGTGCCGGAGTTCCTGCTGCGCAGCGGCATCGGCTGTCACCCGGCCACCCGCGCCCCGCGTGTGGCCGCCTACCCCGACGACGTACCCGGTCTGGAGCCGGCGTTCGTGCGGGTGCGCTGGGAGGACGGCGACCGGGACGCCGAGGCGCGCGACGACGCGGTGGACCGTTTCCGCGCCTGGCTGACCGGGGAGGGCGGCCTGGCGGTCCTCGGGGAGCACGGCTTCCGGTCCGCGACCGGTGAGCGCCGTCTGCTCGGCACACGGCAGGTGCCGGACGGCCTCACCGCGTCCGTGCGCCCGGCGGAACCGGCCAGAGCCCCGGACATGGACCGGGCGCTGGAGCGGTACGCCAACGCGCACGGGCCCGGCCGGGTCCTGTACCTCCTCGACAGCTCCGGCTCCATGGCCGGCCGGTGGGACGGCGACAGCGGCGGCCCGGGCATCCTGAAGCAGACCCTGCCGGGGCTCGGCGGGGAGGACGAGTACGGGGTGTGGGCCGTGCACGGCGTCGGCGGCCGCACCCACACGCCGCTGCTGCGCTTCGGGACGCACGAGCGGGCCGACGCCGAGCGGGCCCTCGACGGCGGCCGGTGGCGGGACGCGGAGGCCGACCCGGCCGCCGCCCTGCTGGACGCCCTGGAGTTCATGGCGGAGCGCGGCGCGGACGACGAGCGGCCGCAGCTGATCGTGTACCTCACCGACGGCGAGGACGACACCCGCCTGACCGGCCGGGCGCTGCAGGACGTGCTCGACCGGGCCGCGGGCGCGGGTGTGCCGGTGGCCATGGTGTCCCTGAGCAGCGCGGGCTGCGACCAGGGCCGTCCCGCCACCCGGATCGCCGAGGCGGGCCGGGGCCGCTGCCTGGACGCCGGGGACGACCTGGTGCCGTCCCTGCACGACGAGGTCGCCCGCATCGGAACGGGGGAGGAATGACAGGATCACGAGGAGGGCCCGCCGCCCGCCGCCTGACGGCCGCCGCGCTGTCGCTGCTGTCCCTGGCCGCGCTCGCCTCCTGCACCGGCGGCGACGCGGGGCAGCAGCCGCCGCGCGCCGACCCGCCCCGGATCGTCGTCGCCAGCGGCCAGGACGTCACCGGCAAGAACGGGGTCCGCCAGCAGCTCATCGACGCCTGGAACGCCCGGGAGGGGGAGCACGGCCACCGGGCCCGCCTGGTCGAGCTGCCCGGCTCGGCCGACCAGCAGCGCAGCCAGCTGCTCGGCGCGCTCCAGTCCGGCAGCGCCGAGTACGACGTGGTCAACCTGGACGTGACCTGGATCCCCGAGTTCGCCGAGGCCGGCCTGATCCGCCCGCTGACCGGCGCGGCGGTGAAGGAGCCCGCGGACCTCATCCGGTCCGTCGACGCGACGTCGTTCTGGGACGGCGAGCGGTACGCGGTCCCGTTCAACAGCGACGTGGGCCTGCTCTACTACCGCAAGGACCACCTGCGGGACGCCAGTGCCTCCCGGACCGAACTGAGCGGCGGGGTGACCTGGAGCGAGCTGCGGGAGTTGATCGACGCCGTCAACGACCGCCCGCGGCCGCGGCACTACGAGGACGGCTGGACCACCCAGCTCGCCGCCTACGAGGGCCGGACGGTCAACGCGGTCGAGGCCTTCGCCTCGGCCGTCCCGGGCTTCGAGCTGACCGACGAGGAGGGGCGGTACACCGCCGACGTGGGGGAGCTGACCGCGGGGGTGACCGAACTGCGGGAGCGGACGGCCCCGCCGTACATGCTCGCCGAGGCCTCCGCGTCCCGTGAGGCCGAATCGCTCAGCGCCTTCGCGGAGGGCCGCACGACCTTCCTGCGGCACTGGCCGTACGTCTACCCGGTGCTGTACGAGAGGTTCGGGGAGGACCTCGGGGTGGCCCGGCTGCCCGGCAAGGCGGTGCTCGGCGGGCAGAACCTGGCCGTCACCTCCTCGGCGTCCGAGCAGCGGGCCGCGAAGGCCGCCGAGCTGATCGCGTTCCTGACGGACCCGGACAGCGAGCGCTGTCTGCTGCGCGCCGGGTTCGCGGCGACCCGCACCTCCGCCTACGAGGATCCCGGCGGCTCCCCCGAGTGCCGCCACGCCTCCGCGTTCACCGCGAGCCCGTCGGCGTCCCCCACCGGCGAGAGCGCCGAACTCAAGGCGCCCGACCGCTTGGACGGCGTCAGCTACTCCCGGGACATCCTGTTCCCCGCCCTGCGCGGCGCCGTGCAGCGCCCGCGCACGCCCCTGTACGGGGCCGTCACCCGGACCCTCGTCACCGAACTGGACGCCCTGTACGGGCCAGGACGGCCGGGGGACGCCCAGGTGGCGGAGAACCTCGACGAGGCCCTGCGGAAACTGCTGCCCGGCTGACGTCCTCACGGGTGTGGACGGCGCGCGAGTGGGAACACGTGAGCGAGCGTGGAGTGTGTGCGGGCCGTGCCCCGCCGGAGGGAAGGACGTGGGCGTGCCCGGTGTCGCCGGTCTGCTGCTGAGGAGACTGACCGTGGTGTCGTGCCGGGCGAAGCGGACGGTGGGAGGGGCGGTGCAGCCGGCCCTGACCTCCCTGGCCCGGATCCGTTCCTGCCCCTACTGCCGGGCCTGGATCGCGCCCGACAGCGCCGTGTGTCCCGCGGGCCACCGAATGACCTGACCGCGCCGCGGGCCGTGCTCCGGCGGCCTGTTCCCGCAAGGTCACGGAGGTACTGTGACCGGGACCGGGACCGGGACGAGGCGGTGGTGGCGGTGGAGTGGCGTGAGTACGCCGAGCGGATGGCGCTGCTCGCCCGGGACCTGCTGGCCCAGGACTCCGTCCAGGCCACCCTGGACGAGATCGCCGCGGCGGCGGTCCGGCTGGTCGACGGGTGCGACGCGGCCGGGATCCTCGCCGTGCGCAAGGGCCGGGCCGTGACCCTGGCCGCCTGCGGTGACATGGTCCGCGAGTCCGACCGCCTGCAGGGCGAGCTGCGCGAGGGCCCCTGCTTCGACCTCGCCCGCCGCAAGGACGGCGAGCGCGTCTACCGCATCGCGGACCTCACCCGGCCCCAGCCCACCTGGGAGCGCTACGCGGCGGCGGCCCGCGAGCTCGGCATCGGCAGCATGACCGGCGTGCTGCTCTACGCCGACGACGAGGACTTCGGCGCGCTGAACCTGTACGCCCGCCGGCCGGGGACCTTCGACAAGGACATCGAGACGGCCGCCTGGCTGCTCGCCTCGCACGCCGCCGTGGCCCTGGCCGGTGCCCGCACGATCGACCAGCTGGAGCACGCCCTGGACACCCGGCACGCCATCGGCGAGGCGATGGGCATCCTCATGGAACGCCACCGGATGAGCGAGGACGACGCCTTCGCCGTGCTGCGCCGCATCTCCCAGCACCACAACGTCAAGCTCCGCGACGTCGCCCGCAAAATCCGGGACGACCAGACCGAGACACCTTGAGCACGCCGCCGCCGTGTGGCCGGCCGGTGGCCGGGTAAACGCACCGCGGAAAGCCGCCGAACGGCGACCACAACGAAAGAGTCCGCATGGCCATCCCGCTTAGGAATCAGGCGGCAGATGCGCAGGACCCAGGCACGCACGCCACGCTGCACTACGGCGTGGCCTGGGCCGAGGGCTCGGCACGCTCCGTCGACGCGCGCCGTGCCCTGCACGCCGTCCTCGCCCACGCCGCACGAACCGGCCGCACCGAGATGCCGGCCCCGACCGTCCAGGACGCAGAGCTCGCGATCAGCGAGCTGGTCACCAACGCCGTCAAGCACGCGCCCGGACCCTGCGGGATGGCCCTGCGGCTCTCCGGGGACCACCTGGCCATCACCGTGTGGGACACCTCCCCCGGCCGGCCCGCGTCCCGGGCGCCCGACCCGCGTCGCTTCGGCGGCCACGGCTGGCGGCTGGTGCACAAGGTCAGTCACCGGGTCGCCGTCGCACCCCGCGCCTCGGGCAAGCAGATCACCGCCTACCTGCGGCTGCCCCCGCGGGACGTTCCCGGCCCGCCCGAGCGGACCGTCCTGCCCGCCTCCGTCGCGGACCCGATGCCGCCGGTGCCGTGATCGTGACCGGCCGGCACGGACGTCCGGGGTGCCACAGCCCGACGGTCAGTGGCTTGTGGCCGCCCCGGAGTCCGTCACGGGGGTCGCGGGGCGGGGAGGCCGGGCGTCCGCCGTCTGCGCCGGCCCGGCGTTGGCCGCCAGCAGCAGGGTGGCCATGGCGACCAGGGCGGCGGCGAAGCCTCGGGCGTACCGCTCGGCGGTGCGTGTGCGTTCGAGCACGGCGACCTCGCAACAGGGGCGGCGACTACGGCGGCAGCGTATTAAGCGTCTTCGACAATTCGGCTTAACACTCCGTTTAACCTAGGGGCTGTCCAGGCCGAACGGCAAGAGGCGCAGGGGGAGTTGACGTGGGGGGAGCGGGCGTGGGGGAGCGTGACGACCCGGGGACCATCGGTCGCCGGGTGCAGCGGTTGCGGGTCGAACGGGGACTGACGCAACGGCAGTTGGCGGAGCCCGTGTACACCCCCGCCTACATCTCGACCCTGGAGTCGGGCCGGGTGCGGCCCTCCGACGACGCCCTGCGCCATCTCGCCGGCCGGCTAGGCGTCGCCTTCGACGAGCTCGCCACCGGGCGTTCGGCGCGGCTGGTGACCGAGCTGCGGCTGCGGCTGACCGAGGCCCAGCGGACCCTCGCCGTCGGCGAGACGGAGGCCGCGGCCGCGCAGTACGCCGAGCTGCTCGCCGAGGCGGAGACGCACGGCCTGACCGAGGAGCGGTCCGCCGCCCTGCTCGGGCTCGGCGAGTGCGCCCTGGAGACCGGCGAGCTGGAGCCGGGCCGGGAGTACTTCGAGCGGGCCGAGGCCTGCCTGGCCGGCGCGCCGCTGCCCGCCCGGGTCCCCGCCCTGCGCGGCCGGGCCGTCGCGCACTACCTCGCCGGCGAACTCCGGTACGCCGTCTACCTGCTGGAGACCGCCCTCGACGAACTCAACCGCGGCGGCCTGCACGACCCGGACGCCCTGCTGCTGCTCTACGCCAGCGCCATCGGCCCGTACATGGACATGGGCGCGCACGCCCGCGCCGCCCAGGCGGCCGAGTTCGCCCTGGCGCTCGCCCCCCAGTCCGGCGACCCGGCCCTGGTCGCCCGGATGCACCGCTCGGTCGCCCGCACCCTGGTCGCCGAGGGACGGCTCGCCGAGGCCGACGCCTCGCTGGCCAAGGCGGCCGAGCTGTACCGGGGCCTGCAGATCCGCACGGAACTCGCCAACTGCCACTGGATGCGCGGCTACGTCTACGCCCAGGACGGGCAGCTGGAGCGCGCCGAGGAGGAGCTGCGCGAGGCCCTCGGCATGCTGACGGCCAAGCGCGCCGCCCTCTACAGCAGCCAGGTCGCCGTCGAGCTGGCCGACGTGCTGCACAAGCGCGGCAGGTCCGACGAGGCCGCGGCCCTGCTGCACGACGTGCTCGGGCACCTGTCCCCCGAGCGGGGCGCCGTGCACGCCGCCGCTGCGCACCGGCTGCTCGGCATCATCGCCGAGGACGCCCGCCGCACGGAGGACGCCGAGGAGCACTACGTGCGCGCCCTGAGCCTGCTGGAACGGGCCGGAGCCGCCGGCGACCTGGCCGACCTGTGCCGGCTGCTGGGCGACCTGCTGCGGCGCACCGGCCGGGTGGAGGCCGCCCTGGACGCCTACCGGACGGGCCTGGGGCACCGCACGGCCCCCGGCACCACCACCCTCGGACCCGCCCCCGCACAGCCCCCGCTGTGAGGACACGGCCCCGGCTCAGCCCCCGCCGGGCGGAACCGCGGTCCTCGCACAGCCGTGCGGGTTAGCCTCCTCGCGGGACGTGAACGACCGGGGCGGGGCGCGTGGAGAACGAACGGACGGTGGCCGACGGCATACGGCTGGGCCTGCGGGCGCTGGTGTACGCCGTCCTCGGGGGCGCCGCGCTGATCGCCGTGGTGACGGTGGGGTCGGTGCTCGGGCCGCTGGTCGCGCTCGACCTGTACACCCCGCCGGTCGCCGCCTGGTGGACCGTCTTCACGGCGATCACCGTCCAGGGCGTGCCGTTCCTGCTGCTGGGCACGGTGGTGTCGGCCGCGATCGGGGCGTTCGTGCCGCAGCGGGTTTTCACCCGGCTGCTGCCGCGCCGCGAGGCGCTCGCCGTGCCGGTCGCGGGGGCGGCCGGAGTGGTGCTGCCCGGCTGCGAGTGCGCGTCCGTACCGGTGGCGGGGAGCCTGATGCGGCGGGGCGTCGCCCCGGCCGCCGCGCTGACCTTCCTGCTGTCGGCGCCCGCGATCAACCCCGTCGTCCTGGTGGCGACCTCGATCGCCTTCCCCGGGCAGCCCGCGATGGTCGTGGGCCGGCTGGTCGCCTCGCTCGGTACGGCCGTGGCGATGGGCTGGCTGTGGGCACGGTTCGGCAGACAGGAGTGGCTGCGGCTGCCGCGGCGCAGCGCCGGGCCCGGGTCCGGTGGCGGGGCGCGTGCCTTCGCCGCGGGTCTCCAGCACGACTTCCTGCACGCGGGCGGTTTCCTCGTGGTGGGCGCGGCGGCCGCGGCGACGTTCGCCGTCGTCGTGCCCCGGTCCGTGCTGGAGGTCTTCACCGGCTCGCCCTGGCTGTCGGTGCTGCTGCTCGCGCTGCTGGCGGTCGTGCTGTGCGTGTGCAGCGAGGCCGACGCGTTCGTGGCGGCGTCGCTGAGCGGCTTCTCGCCGACCGCGCGACTGGCGTTCATGGTGGTCGGGCCGATGGTCGACCTGAAGCTGATCGCGCTCCAGGCGGGCACGTTCGGCCGGTCCTTCGCGGTGCGGTTCTCGGCCGCGACCTGGGTGGTGGCGGTGGGCAGCAGCGTCCTGGTGGGGTGGTGGCTGCTGTGAGGCGCTACGGACCGGCGGTGCTGCTCGCGCTGGTGGGAGCGGCGATCCTGCGGGTGTCCCTCTTCAGCGACCTGTACCTGCGCTACGTCCAGCCGGGCCTGCGGCCCTACCTGGTGGTGTCGGGGGCGGCGCTGGTGCTGCTGGCGGGGGTGACCGCCCGGACCGCCCACGCCCGGACCGCCGACGACGACCGCCGGCACGCCGACCGCGACCCCGTTCGCGAAGGTCACCGGGACGCCGGACACGACCCCGCTCGGGGTGCCGGCCGGCACGGTGACCGGGATCCCGTGCACGAGCACACCCACGGTCCCCGCGTCGCCTGGCTGCTCGCTCTTCCCGCTGCCGCGCTGCTCCTCTTCCCGCCGCCCGCCCTCGGTTCCTACAGTGCCGAACGCGATGCGGCCCGGCGGGCGGCGCAGGGCGTCGGCACCTTTCCGGCGCTGCCGGACGGAAACCCGGTCGACCTCACCCTCGGGGAGTTCGGCTCCCGGGCGGTCTACGACAGCGGCCACTCCCTGCGGGGACGTACGGTCCGGCTCACCGGCTTCGTCACCCGCGACGCCGACGGCACCTGGTACGTCACCCGCCTCCTCGTCTCCTGCTGCGCCGCCGACGCGAGCACCGCCAAGGCCGAGGTGCGCGGCGCGGACGCCCCGGCCGTCGACACCTGGGTGTCGGTCACCGGCACCTGGCACCCCGAGGGCGCCCTCGGCTCGGACGCCGCCTGGCCGCCGGTCGTGGACGCCACGTCGGTCCGGCCGGTGCCGCAGCCGGGCAACCCCTACGAGCAGCGCTGACGAGCGCCAGGACGCCGGGCGGCCCGGCCCCGCCGGCCGTGGCCCCGCCCGGGTTTCGTTGCATCCGCCACGGGTAGTCGGGGCACATTCCGGGCGAGTGCCGGGGCCCGGCCCCGGTGGGCCGGGCGGGCTGCGGCCGGCCGTCCCGCATGTGCGCCCGCCCGCGAGTCCGGTGATGTGCAGGCCGCGGTGATCGAAGGAGGCGGTGGCCGTGCGGCCCAGGGACGACCCCCACGGCGCAACGGGTGACGACCCGGGCGCACCGGGCCCGGGGGGCGGCGACCTCGACCTGGACGGGGTCCGGGCCGCCGACGTGATCGCCCGGGGCGTGCGCGGTGCCGAGCCGGGCGAGGTGCCCGGGCGGCTGTGCGCGGTGGCCGTCGAACTGCTGCCGGTGACCGGCGCGAGTGTGTCGCTGCGCAGCGAGGGGATGCCCGTGCAGCTGAGCGCGAGCAGTCCGCAGGCCGCGCACCTGGCGCAGATCCAGGCCACCCTGGGCGACGGCCCGTGTCAGAGCGCGCTGGAGGACGGGGCGCCCGTGCTCGCCTGCGACCTGACGAGCGGCCGGGACGCCGGACGCTGGCCGGTCTTCGCCCAGCAGGCCACCGCGGCCGGGGTCCGCGCGGTGTACGCGGTGCCGCTGGGCAGCGACGCGGTGTGCGTCGGCACCCTCGACCTGTACCGCGACACCCCCGGCGGGCTCACCGACCGCCAGCTGTACGTGGCCCGGCTGGTGGCCGGGGTCATGACCGTCGCCCTGATGGCACTGCCGCGCGGCGACGACTCCGGGGCGCAGGACGCGGAGCCCTGGCTGAGCGGTCTCGCCTCGGCCCACGACGAGGTCTACCAGGCGGTCGGCATGATCATGGCGCAGCTGGGCGTCGGCACGGACGTGGCGCTCGCGCGGCTGCGGGGCGACGCCTTCGCGCGCGGCCGCACGGCCCTGGACGTGGCCCGCGACGTGATCGCCCACCGCAGACGCTTCGACCAGGACTGACACGGCCGCGGGGACCGCGCCTGCGATCGGACAGGACCGGAACGGCCGCGACAAAACTGCCCCGCGCGGCTGCCGGCGGGCCGCGTGTGCGGTCGGACAGCCACTGACACGGCCGCGAGGGACCGTCCCGCGCGGCAGCAGACGGCCCGCACATACGGCCCGCACATACGGCCCGCACATAGGGCGCGCACATACGGGTCGGACAGGACCGAGACGGCCGCGAGAAAGACCGCCCCGCGCGCGGCTGTCGGTGGCGCGCGCCTGCGGTCGGACCGGACTGACACGGCCGCGGGGGGACCGCCCCGTGTGGTGGACCGCGGCGCGGGCCGGTGGTCAGATCTGGGCGCGGCCCCGCCGGGCGAGTTCCGCCAGGCGTTCGGCGCCGAGCCGCACGGTCTCCCGTGTGACCTCGGGGTCCACCTCGTCGAGCCCGCCGTGCGTGACGACGATTGCCTCCGCGCCGACGCGCACGCCGGCGATGTCCATCGTCAGGTACGTCAGCTCCCCCTCCTCGGTCTCGCCGGCCAGCGTGATCCGCAGGGCCTGGCGGGCGTCCCCGGCCGGCGGCAGCGGCAGGTCGCCGACCTGGACGCCCTGGACACCACCACGGGTGGTGGAGGCGGTGAACTCGCCGCACCGGCGCGGCAGTTCCCGCAGCCAGTCCAGGGTGCGGTCGACGACGGCCGGGGGGTGGGCGGCGACCCGGTAGCGCAACTGGGCGTCGGTGTCGGCGGCGTCGAACGCGGCCGTCGCACCGGGACCCTCGGGGGCGCCGAACAGTTCCTCGGTGTAGAGGACGTCCAGCAGCCGCCCGCACTCGGGGTCCTCGGCGGTCGCCTTCAGCAGTCCGTCCCGCCAGGTCCGCGCACCCCGGGTCGGGCCCCACGGTTCCCCGAGGTCGGCCTCGGTGAGCAGCGCCGCCTGCGCCTGCGCCTCGGTGAGGCCGTCCCCCGGCCCGGCGGGCTGCTCGGCGGCGGGTGAGGCGGGGGAGGCGGTGGCGGACGCCGAGAACCACTTGGGCCGCGGCTCGTCCTGGAGGGCACACCCGGCCGTGCCCACCAGGGCGGTCAGGGCCAGGACGGGGACGAGGAGGGCACGGGCGGTGGCCGGAGGGTGGGTCATCGGAGTGCCTCCTGGTGGGCGGGCCGGGCTGACCAAGATCGGAGCGTTGCTCATACGGCACCACCGCGACCGCCGGCCCACCAGCGCGACGGGCCGTCCGGGTGAGCGGGGGCGGCCGCGGAGGCGTGTCGTGCGGGCCCGAGGACCTGGATGCCGTAGGACGCGCGAGGGGAACGCCGTACCCGGCGAGCGGGGGCGGCTGCCGGACGGGACGCCGCCCGAAAAGCCGTGGCCCCGCGTCCGGTCCCCTTGCTACCGTCACGCCCATGCAGCGCGTCCAGCCGTTCCCGTCCGCCACGACGACGCCGGAGAGTGTCCCGGCGCGCTGACAGCTGACGTAGACGTCCGAAGCCCCGGGGCGAGTGCCCCGGGGCTTCGTCGCGCGGTGCTCGCTCCGGAACCCGCATCCGGAGGAGCCACGATGCACGACCACCGCCGACTCGGCCGTGAACTGGAACTGTTCGACACCGACCCGCTGATGGGCGCGGGGCTGCCGTACTGGCTGCCCGACGGCGCGATCGTGCGGCACACCCTGGAGGAGTACATCCGCGACGCGGAACGGCGGGCCGGCTACCGGCACGTGTACTCGCCCGTCCTCGGCAAACGCGAGCTGTACGAGATCTCCGGCCACTGGGACCACTACGGCGACGACATGTTCCCGCCGATGGAGCTGGGCGCCGAACAGGTCCTGCTGCGTCCCAGTCTCTGTCCCCACCACGCGCTGATCTACCGCTCACGCGCCCGCAGCTACCGCGAACTGCCGCTCCGGATGGCCGAGTTGGGCGGCATGTACCGCTCGGAGCTGTCCGGGGTGCTCGGCGGACTGACCCGGGTGCGGGCCATCACCCTCAACGACGCGCACATCTTCTGCACCCTGGAGCAGGCGGTGGCGGAGGCCCGCGCCGCGCTGGAGATGATCGGCCGCGCCTACGCGGACCTGGGCATCGAGGCGGCCCGCTACCGGCTCTCCCTGCCCGGTGAGGGCGGCAAGTACGTGGCCGACCCGGAGCTGTGGCGGCGGGCCACCGCGCTGCTCCGGGAGGTCCTGGACGGCTCCGGCGTCCCCTACGAGGCCGTCGAGGGCGAGGCGGCCTTCTACGGCCCCAAGATCGACGTGCAGATCGCCGACCCGGCGGGGCGGGAGGCCACCCTGTCCACCGTCCAGATCGACTTCCACCAGCCGGAGCGCTTCGACCTGCACTACATCGGCCCCGACGGCGGGCGGCACCGCCCGGTCATGGTGCACCGCAGCATCATCGGCAGCGTGGAACGCGCGGTGGCGCATCTCGTCGAGACCCACGGCGGTGCGTTCCCGGCCTGGCTGGCCCCGGTGCAACTGGCCGTCCTGCCGGTGGGGGACGAGCAGGCCGAACAGGCGCACGCGCTGGCCCGGCGCGCCCGCGACCTGGGCCTGCGCGCCGAGGTCGCCGACCCCGGCCAGGGCACCTTGGCGGCCCGGGTCCGCGCGGCCCGGCTGGTGCCGTACCAGGCGGTCATCGGTCCCCGCGAGGCCGCCGCCGGCCTGGTGGCCCCCCGCCTCCGCGACGGCCACCGGCCGGCCCCCCAGCCCGCCGAGGCCCTCCTCACCCACATCACCACCCAGGTGACCACCCGAAGCACCACCCTGTGAATCCACCCCTGGCCCCCGCCCCGCCCCGCCCCGGGCGCGCGGCGGGTGTTCGGGGGCAAGGTGGTGTCAGGGGAGCCATGGGCGGAGTTTGTCGGGGTTCAGGACTGCCCAGATGTGGTGGATCCGGGTGTCCGCGATGTCGAAGGCCAGGACCGACACCGTGGCGCCGTCGAGCCGGGCCACCAGGCCGGGGCGGCCGTTGACCGTCCGTTCCCGCAGGGTCATGCCGGACACCGCACCGGCCCGTTCCACCAGGAAGCGGGCGACGGGCTCGGCGCCCCGCACCGGGCGCGGGGCGGCCGGGACGAGGCCGCCGCCGTCGCCGGTCGCCGTGGCGTCGGGCGCCAGCACCCCGATGAGACCGGCGATGTCCTTGTCCTCCCAGGCCCGTTTGAACGCCCTGACCACCTCGGCCTGCCCGGCCGCCGGAGCCGCCGGGGGCCCGGCGGCGCGCAGGCGGCGGCGGGCCGAGGAGGCCAGTTGGCGGCAGGCGGCCGGGGTGCGGCCGACGATCGCGGCGACCTCGGCGAACGAGTAGCGGAACACGTCGTGCAGGACGAACGCGACGCGCTCGGCCGGGGTCATCGACTCCAGCACCACCAGGAAGGCCATGCCGACCGACTCGTCGAGGGTGACCCGCTCGGCCGGGTCGGCCGGTTCGGCCGTGCCGTCGTCCCACCGCCCGCTGACCCACTCGCTCCGGCCGGGCAGCGGCTCCGGGAGCCATTCGCCCACGTACCGCTCCCGCCGGGCCCGGGCCGAGCCGAGCAGGTCGAGGCAGATCCGCCCGGCGACGGTCGTCAGCCAGCCGCCGGGCGAGGCGATCTCCTCCCGCTGCCGCGGGGAGAGGGCGTACCAGCGGGCGTAGGTCTCCTGCACGACGTCCTCGGCCTCGGCGAGCGAGCCGAGCAGCCGGTAGGCGAGGTTGAGCAGATGCCGCCGCTCCCGGGTGAGCACGCTCAGGTCGTCGGCCGGCTCGGGCGGTGTGGTCACGGTGCGCACGGCTCCCTCGGTCGTGGACGCCCGCACCGAGCGGGCGCCCTCACCGGTACGACGGGACGGCGCCCCGGAATGTGACGTCGCCCCGGGATGTGACGTCGTTCCGCCGGGCCTCACATTCCGCGGGGCTGTCCCGTCGTACCGGTGAGACCCCCTTCCTACTCCGGGAGCGAGCATGACCACGGCGACCCCACTCGGCGAAGTGACCGGCGACTACGTCCTCGACACCGCCCGCACCCGCATCGGCTTCACGGCCCGGGCCGCGCTCGTGTCCAAGGTGCGCGGCGACTTCGAGGCGTTCGACGGCGGGGCACGGCTGGACGGCGGCACCCCGTCCGCCTCCTCCGTGCGGCTCACCGTCCGCACGGCGAGCGTGCGGACCCGCAACCGCAAGCGCGACGAGCATCTGCGCGGCGGCGACTTCCTGGACGTGGGTACCCACCCGGTCCTCACCTTCGCCTCGACCGGCGTGGAGCAGGTCGGCCCGACCGGCTTCCAGGTGACCGGCGACCTGACCGTGCGCGGCGTGACCAGGCCGGTCACCGTGGACTTCACGCTGACCGGCGCCGGCGCCGACAGTTCGGGCAGCTTCCGGGCGAGCTTCCTGGGCAGGGCCGTCATCGACCGCGCGGACTGGGGCGTCAGCGGCGGAGGAGCCATGATCGGGCGGAAGGTGACGCTGGAGTTCGACGTCACGGCGGTCCGGCAGCCCTGAGCCGGTGTCCGGGGGCCGGACCGCCCGGGCCGTGCGCGGGGCAGGCCGTAAGGTCGCTGGTGCAGGCCCCGCGCGCACCCGGTGGAAGGAGCCCTCGCCGTGACGGACGGACAGCGCATCCCGGTGATCATCGACTGCGACACCGGTGTCGACGACGCCCTCGCCCTGCTGTTCGCCGTGCGGCATCCCGCGCTCGACGTCCGCGCGATCACCTGCGTGGCCGGGAACACCGACGTCGACGGGGTCGTGCGCAACACCCTGACCGTGCTGGAGCAGGCGGGCGCGCCCGACATCCCCGTCGCCCGGGGCGCCGAGCGGCCGCTGATCGAGGCGCCCCGCTCCGCCCGGCACGTGCACGGCGCCGACGGCATGGGCGACCTGGGGCTGCCGGAACCGGCGCGCGAGCCGGCCGGCGTGGACGCCGTGACGCTGCTGCGGCGGGAGATCCTCGCCGCCCCGCGCCCGGTGACGCTGGTGCCTACCGCGCCGCTCACCAACATCGCGCTGCTGCTGCGCACCCATCCGGAGGTGGTGCGCAACATCGAGCGGATCGTGTTCATGGGCGGCGCCGCGGCGACCGGGAACGCCACGCCCGTCGCGGAGTTCAACGTCTGGCACGACCCGGAGGCGGCCGCGATCCTGCTCACCGCCGGGGTGCCGATCACGATGTACGGGCTGGACGTGTTCACCCGGGTCGTCGTCCCGGCGGAGCAGGTGCGACGGCTGCGCGCGAGCGCCGAGCCGGGGGCCCGGCTGGCCGGTGAGCTGCTCGCCCACCGCCCGGCCCACCCCGGCAGCCGTCCCGACGACCCCGCCGAGACGGCCGGCGGTCTCGGCGACGCGGGGGCGCTCTGCGCGGTCGCCGACCCGGAGGGCCTGACGACCCACCGCCTCCCCGTCGACGTCTCCCTCGCGCCCGGCCCCACGCGCGGCATGACGATCGTCGACCGCCGCCCGCGCCCGGGCGAGTCCGAACTGCACGAGGGGACCCGCGAACAGCCGCTGGTGGACGTGGGGCTGGACGTGGACGTGGAGCGCTACGTGAAGCTGTACCTGGCGACCGTCGAGGGAACGCTCTAGGCCGGACACCTCCTGGCACCGCACACGCGAGGGCGCCCCCGCGCTGTCGCCGCCGGACGACAGCGCGGGGGCGTCACCGCACGCGGATCAGGCGCCCGGCGCGTTCCGCTTCGCCCTGCGGCGGGTCGTCACGACGAGGGCCGCGCCGCCCGCGAGCAGCGCCGCCGCGCCGAGGGCGATCGGGCCGGTGTTGCCGTCGGCCCCGGTCTCGGCGAGGTCACCGCCACCGCCGTTCGGCTTCGGGGCGGTGGGCGTCGACTCGGAGGCGCTCGGGGTGGGGCTGTCCGTGTCCTCGGACGGCGGGGCGGAGGGCTCCGACGGCTCGGACGGGGACGCCGGCGGGGTGGTGCCCTCGGCCGGCTGCGACGGGGTCGCGGGCGGCGTGGAGGCGGGCGGCTCCTCCTCCGCGGGCGGCCGCTTCGTGCAGTCCTCGGTGCCGCCGTTCCAGGCCGCGATCAGCTTGTCCTTGATGACCGGGCGGTCCGGGCCCTTGGGCAGCTCGCCGTGCTCGAAGCCGTCCTTGGCGTCGAGTTCGCCGTCGAACTTCACCGCGCCCCGGTAGAGGTCGATCTGCCCGAAGCAGCCCTTGTCGGGGATGGCGATGTCGAGCGAGTCGGTGCCGCCCGGCTTGACCGTCACCGTATCGAAGTCGACGAACACCTGCTCGCCGGAGGTCGCGAAGGTCGGGCCGTGCGCCAGGTAGGAGGCGAGGGAGGCCGTGCAGCCGGCCGCGTCACCGGCGGCGCGCACCTTGATGTGCACCTTGCCGTCCTCGGTGGGCTTGAGGTTCTGGTCGTCGACCTTGACCGAGTCGGTGAACGTGGTGCCGTCGAGCGAGAACTGGCAGCGGTCGGTCCCCGTCTCCGTGCCCGCGCCCGTCCCGGGCTTGTAGCTGCCGCCGGACGACCAGCCGTCACCGCCGGGCGCCCCGTGGGCGAACGCGGTGGTGGCGGAGGCGGCGCACAGGACGAGGGCCGCGGCGCCCGTCCCCAGCAGGCGGCGTGCGGTGGCACGTCTCGCTATGGACATAGGGGTATCCCGTTTCTTGGCGTGTGCCGGAACCCGGGTGGCGGCATGCGGGCAGCGCGCGGCGCGCGGCTGCCGGGGCCGCACCGGGGTGAGTGGTCGGAGAAACACTGGGCTCATTGGTCACATGCGCCTCAGTGCGTCCTCATGGTGGCGGCGCCGCAGCACACTGTCAACCTGCGGGAACGCAAAGGAAGTTACCCCTCCCTCACACTTCCACCACAGTGGGAATGGATCACTCCGACCAACATGATGGTTCCTTTTTCCGGCATTCTGGACAGATTTAATGCTGTCGCCCGTATGCCCTGCAAAGGAGACCGCGTGACCGATCGTTCCACCCTCGACCTGTCGTCCCGCGACCCCGACTGGTGGCGGCAGGCCGTCGTCTACCAGGTCTACCCCCGCAGCTTCGCCGACGCCGACGGTGACGGACTCGGCGACCTGCGCGGCATCACCCGCCGCCTCGGCCATCTCGCCGCGCTGGGCGTGGACGCCCTGTGGATGAGCCCGTTCTACCCGTCCGAACTCGCCGACGGCGGCTACGACGTCGCCGACCCCCGGGACGTCGACCCGCGCCTGGGCACCCTCGACGACTTCGACGCGCTGGTCGCCGAGGCGCACCGCCTCGGGCTGAAGGTCATCGTCGACATCGTGCCCAACCACTCCTCGCACCAGCACGTGTGGTTCCAGGAGGCCCTGAACTCCGGCCCCGGCTCGGCCGCCCGCGACCGGTACGTCTTCCGCGACGGCCGCGGCGAGCACGGCGAACTCCCGCCCACCGACTGGCAGTCCGTCTTCGGCGGCAGCGCCTGGAAGCGGGTGCCCGACGGGCAGTGGTACCTGCACCTGTTCGCCCCCGAACAGCCCGACCTCAACTGGGAGAACCAGGAGGTCCGCGCCGACCACCGCACCACCCTGCGCTTCTGGTCCGACCGCGGGGTTGACGGCTTCCGCGTCGACGTCGCCCACGCCCTCGTCAAGGACCTGAGCGAACCGCTGCGCGACCTCGGCCGGCCCGAGCTGAGCCGCGAGGAGGCGCTCACCGCACTGCCGTCCGGCACGCACCCCTTCTACGACCGGGACGACGTGCACGAGATCTACCGTGACTGGCGCAAGATCCTGGACGCGTACCGCCCGCCCCGCATGGCCGTCGCCGAGGCGTGGGTGCCCGGCGCCCGGCGCGCGCTGTACGCCCGCCCGGACGAACTCGGCCAGGCCTTCAACTTCGAGTACCTCCAGGCCCGTTGGGAGGCCGAGGAGCTGCGGCAGGTCATCACCGACTCGCTCGCCACGGCCCGGGCCGCCGGTGCCTCGGCCACCTGGGTGCTGTCCAACCACGACGTGATCCGTCACGCCTCCCGGCTGATGCTCCCGCCGGACACCGACCTCAACGCCTGGCTGCTCTCCGGTGGGCGCGCCCCGGCCGTCGACGAGGCGGCCGGGCTGCGCAGGGCCCGGGCGGCCACGCTGCTGATGCTGGCGCTGCCCGGCTCGGCCTACCTCTACCAGGGCGAGGAACTGGGACTGCCCGAGGTCGCCGACCTGCCCACGGAGGTGCTCCAGGACCCCATCTGGGAACAGACCGGCCGGGTCCGCAAGGGGCGGGACGGCTGCCGCGTGCCCCTGCCCTGGACGACGGCCGGACCGTCGTACGGCTTCGGGCCCGGTGGGGCCTGGCTGCCGCAGCCGCCCGGCTTCGCCGCCTACGCCGTGGAGGCGCAGGACGGGGTCGAGGGCTCGACCCTGGAGCTGTACCGCACGGCACTGCGGCTGCGCCGCAAGCTGCTCGACGGTGAGGAGCTGACCTGGGCGGCGGACAGCCCGGACGGGGTCCTGCAGTTCGACCGGAGTGAGGGCTGGCGCTGCGTGACGAACCTGTCCGCGGCGGCGGTCCCGCTGCCGGCCGGTGAGGTGCTGCTGAGCAGCGCGCCGCTGGAGGACGGGCGGCTCGGCCCGGACACGACGGTGTGGCTGGGGAGGTAGGTCCCGCCGACCGCGCAGGGCCCCGTACCCCCGGTGGGGCGCGGGGCCACTCGCGTGGGTGAGCAGCGGGTGCCGTGCGCCGGGGCGGCCGCGAGGATCGTCGGCGGAGTGTCCCCGACAGGCCGTGTCCGGACAGGAGCCTCGCCGCGATGAACAGGTCCAGCAGGTCGGCAGCCGTGCCGGGGGTGGTCGTCGCGGGCGTGCTCGCCCTGGGCGGTCCCCCGGCGGCGGCCCGGGACGACGTACCGCTGTGGGGGGCCGCCGTCATCGCGCCCGGCCGGGAGGGCGTCGTCGAGGTCGTGGGCGTCCCGGACGTCCCGGCGGGCGCCACGGTGACGCTGATCGCGCCCCGGGGCGCACGGGTGACGGGCGCGCCGCTCGACGCCCCGGGGCACCGGGGGTCGGTCGCCGCCGACGGGCGCACCGCGTCCTACACCCTCACCGGCGGCACCGCCGCGCCGGACCGCGCCGTCCCCTTCGTGCTGGCGGTCCCCGCGGACGCCGTGCCCGGCACCCGCCTGCGCGACTGCGCCCTGCGCGTCACCGACGCCCAGGGCGCACGGCGGGCCACCGGCCGGTGCGTGGTGACCGTGGGGCTCGCCGGGCCGGTGCTGGCCCGCCCGCTGTCCGGCGTGCCGCTGGCCCCGCGGCCGGAGATCTCGGGCACGGCTCATCCCGGTGCCCGCGTCACCGTCCGTGACCAGGACGAGCGGGAGGCCTGCGCGGCCACGGCGGGCCCCGACGGCACCTGGGCGTGCACGCCGGGCCCGGCCCTGCCGGTGGGCGCCCATCGCCTCCAGGCGGTGGCCACCCTGAACGGGGTGAGCGCGATGAGCGAGCAGATCGACATCGCGGTGGCGGAGGCCGCCGCGGGACGTCAGTAGCGGACCGCCCGGGCCACCTCGACCCGGACGTCGCCGGAGAGGTCGTGGGTGCTGCGGGCGGTGGCCGTGGCCGACTGGCCGGGCTGCACATGGCCCACCGTGACGATCACGGTGTCGACCAGCCGTCCGCCGGAGTCCTCGAAGTCGACCTGGACGGCGAAGGAGCGGGCCGCGTCGTCGGTGTTGCGGACGGTGACCTCGCTGCGGACCCGGCCGTCGGAGCCGGTCACGGGCTCGCCGGCCCGCACGTCGCCCTTGACGTCGACGCCGTCCTGGATGTCGCCGAGCCGGCGCTCGGCCTCGGCCGCGGCGGACTCCACGGCCTCGGTGGCCCGCGAGGCGATCGACCCCACCGCGGACTCCGCCCTGCGCGCGGTGTCCCCGGGGGAGTCGCCGCCGCAGCCGGCGAGCACACCGGTCAGGGCGAGCATCAGGGCGGCCCCGGCCGTCGCCCCGCGCGTGCGGTGTCGGGCAGCCATCTCGCCTCCCGGGGGAGCCGTGCGGGACGCACGGCTCACGGCATCACGTGCGTCCGAGGCCGCCGCCGCCGAAGGACCCGCTGGATCCGGGCGACCAGCGGCGCGGTTTCTGGTCCTTGCCGGTCCTGGTGCTCGCGCGGTGCAGCTCGTGCGGCAGCAGCCGGCGCCCGTCGCGGTCCATGACCGGCACGTCGTCGGGCTCCCGCATCTCCCGCATCTCGCGGACCGGGCCGGTCTCCGGCAGGTGGGGCTGTTCCGCGGGGTCGGGGTGGTGGGTGTCCTTGTCCATCACCCGCATCCCGACGCGCACGCCCCAGATCAGGGCGCAGGCCACGATCAGACCGGCGATGAAGGCGATGGTCACGGCGACCGCGTGGTCTGACGACGCCGCCAGCACTTCGTACGTTGCCGTATTCATGCTCCGATTATCGCCGACACCTTGATATAAAGCGCCCGGAATGTCCGGTGCCCCAGGTGGCGGTGGGGAGGGCCCCGCCTCCCGGGCCGCCGCGCGGGTACGGTGGAGGAACCGGGGTAGGTCGCACAGCGATGGCCGCACGGTCCGCGGCTGCCTCCCCGTCCGCAGCAGGAGCCCCCATGACGTCCGCCTCCTCGCCCCCACCCCAGGTCCCCGCCCCGTCCGGGGCCCGGCTGAGGCTCGCCGACCAGCCGCGCGAGCGCCGTACGGCCCGGAAGATCGACGGGGCGTGGTGGCCCCGCTCCTACGACCTGGCCGCGGAACTGCCCGGGCTGCTCGCCGGGTTGCCCAGCGCCTGGGGCCGGATCAGCAGCGTCCTCGTCCACGGGGACGTCTGGCTCGACTGCCCGGAGCGGGTGGACGTGGCCGGCCAGGCCGTGCACGTGGGCCGCAGGGACTCGCCCACCGCCACCGACACCGTCTGCCTGCTCGCCCCCGGCCGTGGCCGCTGGGACCTGCTGGTGGTGCCGCCCGGGACGGCTCGGGCCGAGGCGGGCCGGCTGATGGAGCAGGCCGTCACCCAGGGCGCGTGAGCGGTGCGCCCTCAGTGCGCGACCAGCACCAGGGCGAGCGCGACCAGCGCCGGAACGGTCTGCACGAAGAGGATCTTCCGGCTGGCGGTGGCGGCGCCGTACACCCCCGCGACCGCCACGCACACCAGGAAGAACACCGACACCTGGAAGCCCACCGGGTCCGCGGCGAGCGCGCCCCAGAGCAGACCCGCGGCGAGGAAGCCGTTGTAGAGGCCCTGGTTGGCGGCGAGGGCCTTCGTCGCCTCGGCGGACTCCGGCGTGGTGCCGAAGGCGGCGCGGCCCCGGGGCGTGGTCCACAGGAACATCTCCAGCACCAGGATGTAGGCGTGGAGCGCGGCCAGGGCCAGGACCGCGACAGTGGCGAGGGTCGACATGAGCGCATCATCGCAGCCGCGCCCCGCCCTCCCCGTTCGGGCCCGCCCGGGAGGCGCCGCGGGGTGCCGGGTGGCAGATTGCGGCCAGAGGAAGGCCGGCTCGGGCCGTCGCGTCCCCGCGTGTGCCGCTCGGGAGCCCGGTCCGGCCTTCCCGTCCCCGCACGTGGTGCTCGCGAGCCCGCTCCTCCCGTCCCGCCCGCCGGGGCCGCGGGGGCGGTGACGCCCGCCGCGTTCATGTCAGTTGACCGCCGGCCTCAAGTTTGATCAGCTGTCCCGCGAGTCTTGTTCGATTCTGATCGAGCGATGTCTGGCTCCCAGGGGGGGAGCTTGTGACGAGTGGGGGAGTTCCCTTGACGCATCACCCTGCCGCCGTGCCGCGGCGTGCCCGGTTCCGGCGCGGCGCGGCCGCCCTGACCCTGCTGGCCCTGACCGGCGGCACCGCCCTGACGGGCGCCTCCGCCGCCACGGCCGCCGGCGGCGACGTGCGCGCCGGGAAGGCGTGCACCCCGACGGAGGGGTTCTCCGGCTGCCGGCTGTTCGACCCGGCGGGCGCCCGCGAGACCTTCCAGGTCCCGGCCGGTGTCACCGCGCTCGACGTGCGCGCCTGGGGCCAGGGCGGCGAGGGCACGCCCTTCGCCAACGGCGGGGCGGGCGGCTACACCGCGGGCACGCTCGGCGTCACGCCCGGCGAGAAGCTGTCCGTCGCGGTCGGCGACCAGCGCTTCGGTGACGCGCTCGGCGGCGCGGGCGGCGGCCGCTCCGCCGCGGCCGGCGGCAACAGCACCGGCGTGCGCACCGCCGACGGCGAGCCGCTGCTCATCGCGGCCGGTGGCGGCGGCGGTGGGTACGGCGACGTGGACGCCGGCCACGGCGGCCCCGGCGGCGGCGAGCGCGGCCAGGACGACACCGAGTCGGAGCGCGGCGGCAAGGGCGCGGCCGGTGCCGAGGGCGGCGCGGGCGGCGGCAACGGCTCCTCCGGCGCCGACGCGTCCGGCGGCGGCAAGGGCGGCGCGGGCGGCTCCGGCGCGCACGGCCACGGCGGTGGCGGCGGCGCGGGCCACGCGGGCGGCGGCGGTGGCGGCGGCACCGACGAGGAGCGGGGCGCCATCGGCAGCGGTGCGGGCGGCAGCAGCTACGTCGACCCCGACCGGGTGACGGACGCCCGGCTGCTCACCGGCAGCCGCACGGTGCCCCCGGCGAAGACCGACCCGTTCTGGGCGCCCTCCGGCGAGCCGGTGCGCGGCGGCATCGCCGAGGGCGGCGTCAACACCGACCGCTCCGGCACCGGGCGCGTGGTCTTCCAGTGGAAGACCCCCGCCATCGCCGAACTGGTCCAGGTCTCCGGCACCGACGAGACCGTCCAGCCGGGCGGTGCCGCCGGCCCACTGGCCGTCGTGGCCCGGGACGAGGCGGGCAACGCCGTGGAGAACGCCTCCGTCACCTTCACCATCGAGGACCCCGACCAGCAGGGCGCCTTCTTCTACGTCAAGGGCGGCGTCGACTCCACCGAGCTCGTGGTGCCGACCGACGCGCGCGGCCGGGCCGCGTCCCAGCCGGTCCAGGTGGGCGGCAAGGAGGGCGAGTTCACCGTCCGCGCGGCGGTCGGCGGCGTCTCGACGGTCTTCTCCGTGACGGTGAAGGACTCGGCGTACACCGTCTCCGTCGCGGGCGGCGACGACCAGCGGGCCGAACAGGGCGCCGACTTCGAGGAGGCCCTGCAAGCCAAGGTGGTCAAGTCGGGTGCCGCGGCACCGGCCGGCACCGAGGTCGAGTTCCGGGTCGAGGACGAGAGCGAGGACGCGCCCCGCTTCGCCGACGGTGAGCGGGTCGTCCGCGTGGAGACCGACGAGCAGGGCGGCGCCACGGCCCCGGCCCTGACGGCCGGTGAGGGCACGGGCACCTACACGGTGACCGCGTCGGTCGGCGGCGCCATGACCCAGTTCGCGGTCGAGGTGGTCCCCGGCGACGGCACGCAGGACCCGGGCCCGGGCGACGAGCCGTCGGCCGGCCCGAGCCCTTCGGCGGAGCCCAGCCCCTCGGCGAGCACCGGCGGCACGACCGGCGGTGACGGCACCTCCACGGGCGGCACCACCACGGGCGGCACGTCGACCGACGTCGCCGGCGGCAGCCTCGCCTCCACCGGCGCTGGCGGCATCGGCCTGCTCGCCGCGGCGGCCGCGGCGCTGGCGGCGGTGGGCTTCGCGGCCTTCCGCTTCGGACCGCGCCTGAAGCTCCGCTCACGCGACCAGGGCTGACGCCATGCCCTGACGGGTGTCCTTGCGGCTGACGCCATGCCCTGACGGGTGTCCTTGCGGCTGACGCCGGGTCCGGCCTGCGGCACCACCGACGAGGCCTGACACGGCGTCACTGCGGCTTGCCCGGCCCTGACATGGCGTCTCACGGCCGACGCCGGACCGGCCAGGCACAGCGGCACCTGCGCGGCCCGCACCCGGTATCGGGTGCGGGCCGCCGGCGTTCGCGGGCGCGCTCGTCACCACGCGCCCTGATCACGGCGCACCGCCGCCGGGTAGCCTGGCCGTATGGCCCTGGCATGCAACGCCCTGCCGCACTGCTTCCTCTGACACCGCGGTGAGGACGGCGACGTGCACCCGCGCGTCGCCGTCCCCGGCATGTCCGCCCCCAAGCGGACGCCGGTGACTCGCGTCCACCGCCCGTACGCGGCCCGGCCGTCGCCGCGCCGCGTCGTCCAGGAGCACCGCCATGCCCTCGGGTCCCGCCCGCCTGCCCTCCGACCGGCTGCTGACCGTCCTGACCTGCCCCCTGTGCCGCTCCGTGCTCACCCGTGCCGACGGCGCCCTGCGTTGCCCCGCGCGGCACACCTTCGACATCGCCCGTCACGGTTACGTGAGCCTGCTGACCGGCCACCGGCGCGCCCCGAGCGCCGACTCCGCCGCGATGATCCGCAGCCGCGCCGCCTTCCTGCGCGCCGGGCACTACGACCCGCTCGCCCGCGCCCTCGCGGACCTCGCCGCCGGCCTGGCCCCGGCCGACGCCACCGTGCTGGACGCCGGCGCGGGCACCGGCCACCACCTGGCCGCCGTCCTGGACGCCCTCCCCGGCGCCCTGGGCGTCGGCCTGGACACCTCCCCCGCCGCCCTGCGCGCCACGGTCCGGGCCCATCCCCGCGCGGAGGCCGCCGGCTGGGACGTCTGGCGGCCCTGGCCCGTGCGCACCGGCTGCGCCCACCTCGTCCTCAACGTCTTCGCGCCCCGCAACGGCCCGGAGTTCCACCGCGTCCTGGCCCCGGACGGTGCCCTGCTCGTCGTCACGCCCACGGCACGGCACCTGCGCGAACTGCGCGAGCCCCTGGGGCTGCTGGCGGTCGACCCCAGGAAGGAGGAACGCCTGCGCCGGACCCTGTCGGCCGCCTTCCGGCTCGAACGCACCGAGTCCCTGGAGTTCACCCCGGCCCTGACGGCGGAGGACGTCGTCGGCCTGGTGGCGATGAGCCCCACCGCGCACCACCTCGACGCGGCCCGGCTGCGGGAGCGGGTCGGCCGGGCGGTGCCGCCGGTGCGGGTGACCGCGTCGTTCGCCGTGTCGGTGTACCGGCCGCGCGCGGCGGCTCAGTGACCGGTGCCGGCGAGGGCCTCCTCCTGCGCCGCCGTGAGCGTGCGCACCATGAGGGCTGCGGCCACGGCCGCCGCCACGACGGCCAGATCGGCGGCGAGCAGCGGGAGGACGCCGGAGTAGGCCCGGGCGATGATCTCGTCCGTGTCGTCGGCGTAGAGGATCCCGGCGTTGCCCGCCAGGCCCGCCAGCCACAGCGCCCACCACCAGTTCACGACGGCGGGCAGCCGCCGCTCGGGGAAGACCGAGCGATGGACGTCCGCGACCACGCCCCGGGGTATCCACAGGTTGGCGACGGGCACGACCCAGCCCAGGAGGAACCAGAAGGAGCCGTGGCGCGGCGCGGCGCCCGACAGGGCCCGGGCGTTGTCCCGCACCCGGTCCAGCCAGACCAGGAACACCACGGCGCAGACGGCCGTGAGGACGCCGCCCGCCGAGGCGACCTGGTGGTAGGAGTCCTCCAGCGCGGTCAGCGGGCGGTGCGTGCCGCCGCCCTGGTCGGGTGGGCCGGACGCCGGCTGCCCCGCCAGGGACAGCCGCAGATGCCAGACCGCCCGGACGGCCCAGGCGCCCCCGGCGAGGGCGAGGGCCACGATCGCCCAGCGCGCCGCGTCCCCGGCCGGGCGGGGAGCGGGCGCGGGTGCGGTGCCGGAGGTCTCCTGAACGGTCATCCGGTCATCCTGCCGTACCGAGTCCCGAGGCCCGGCCCTCCCCGTCCCACCGCACCTCCAGGACGTGGTCGACGGCGTCGCGGTCGAGCGGGCCGAAGACGTGCGGGAACAGCGTGTCCCCGGAGACCCCGGGCGGGGGCGCCGGGGCCGCCGCCTCCCACTCCACCGGCGCGGTCAGCCGCGTCTCGTCGAGCGCGAGCACCAGCAGGGGCCGGGGCGCGTCCCGGTAGAAGGCGTTCACGACGGCCAGGGTGGTCGCCTCGTCCGGGGAGCAGTGCACGAAGCCCTCCTCGGCGAGGGAGGCGGGGGCGTACGGCCCACCGGACGCGGTGTGCCAGACGGTGCTCGGTACGACGTGATAGATCATGGCCCCGTTATAGCCCGGGCCGCTCTCACAGGCCGAGGGCGGCGACGGTCCGTCGGGTCGCCTCGGCGATCAGGGCGTCCGAGGGCTCGGCGCCGCGGCCCGGGCGGTCGGTCAGCACGGCGAGGACGAGCGGCTCGCCGTGGGGCGGGTGGATCACCGCGACGTCGTTGGCGCGGCCGTAGTGGCCCGTGCCGGTCTTGTCGGCGACCCGCCAGCCGCGGGGCAGCCCGGCCCGGATGCGCCGGGCGCCGACCGGGGTGGCGTTGCGGGAGAGCCAGTCCGTCAGCAGCGCGCGGTCGCGGGCGGGCAGGGCGGTGCCCAGCAGCAGCCTGCGGAAGTCGGTGGCGATCGCCTCGGGGGTGGTGGTGTCGCGGGGGTCGTCCGGCGGGACGTCGTGCAGTTCGGGTTCGTAGTGGTCCATGCGGCTGGTGCGGTCGCCGAGGCCGCGCAGGTAGGCGGTGAGCTCCCGCGGGCCGCCGATCTCGCGCATCAGCAGGTTGCCGGCCGCGCCGTCGCTGAAGCGGACGGCGGCGTCGCAGAGTTCGCGCAGGGTCATGCCCGTCGCCAGGTGCCGGCCGGTGACCGGAGTGGTGGAGCGCAGGTCGGCCCGGGTGTAGGCGACGCGCCGGTCCAGGTCGTGCGGGGAGCGGTGGTGCAGCACCGCCGCGGCGGCCAGGGCCTTGAAGACCGAGCAGAACGCGAAGCGTTCCCCGGCCCGGTGCACGACCGTGGCGCCGGTTCCGGTGGCGAGGGCGTGGACCCCGACCCGGGCGCCGTACGCGCGCTCCAGGTCCGCGAACCGGGGCCGGTGCACCGGCGGGCGGCTCGGCGGCGGGGCGGACCAGGTGGCCGTCGCTCCCCGGTCGGGGCGGCCGGCGGGCCTTTCCCCCGCGCCGCAGCCGGCGAGGGGGAGGGGCAGCAGCGCCGCGGCGGCCAGGAAGGAGCGGCGGGAGGACACGGGCCGGTCGAGGGGCATGCGGATGCTCATCTCACTCGGTGCCCTGCCGACGCGGGGCGGGCGGCACACGGGCAGGTGTGACGTGCGGGCAGGTGTGTGGTGCGGGCAGGTGTGTCGGGCGGGCAGGTGTGTGGTGCGGGCAGGTGTGTCGGGCGGGCAGGTGTGTGGTGCGGGCAGGGGCGGTCGCGGCGCGGTGCACGGCCGTGGCGCCGGTTCCGGTGGTGCGAGGGCGCGGACGCCGGCCCGGGCGCCGGACCCGCGCTCCAGGTTTCCCCAAGCGGGGCCGGCGGACCGGCGGCCGGCCGGGGCGGTGGCTCTCACTCCGAGTCGTCCGGCACCGCGGCCAGCAGGTCGTGGACGACCGGTCCCGCCGAGCCGCCGCCCGTGACGCCCTCCTCGACGACGCAGGCGACGGCCACGCCGCCCCGGTGGGCGACGAGCCAGCCGTTGTTGTCCTGGTCGTCGGAGACCTCGGCGGTGCCGGTCTTCGCGCCCACGTCGCCGGGCAGGCCGGCCAGGACCTTCGCGGTGCCGTCGGTGACCGTGGCCCGCAGCATCGCACGCAGCTGCGTGACGACGTCCTCGGGCAGCGGGGTCGTCTCGGTGGTGTCCTCGGTGCCGGCGGTGAGCGAGGGCTGGTGGAACGTGCCGGACACCGCCGTCGCCGTCACGGACGCCATGATCAGCGGGTTGGCCTGCACCCGGCCCTGCCCGATCATCGAGGCGGCCTTCTCCGTCTCGTCCTTCGGCACCGGCACCGAACCGTCGAACGTGGGTGCCCCGACGTGCCACTCCTGCCCGACGCCGAAGTACCGGCGGGCGACCTCGCCGAGCTCCCCGTCGTCCAGCCGGTCGCGCAGGCTGATGAACGCGGTGTTGCACGACTCGGTGAAGTCCGTGCGGAAGGTCGCGCCCGGGTGCTCGGACAGCTCCACGTTCTGGAACCGCTTGCCCACCGTGAGGTACTTGGGGCAGTCCACCACGTCGTCCGGCGCGACGGCGTCCTTCAGCAGCAGGGCGCTGCTGGTGACGATCTTCCAGGTGGAGCCGGGCGCGTAGGTGCCGGAGAGCGCGCGGTTGAAGCCGGACGCCGGGGAGTTGGCCACGGCCAGGATCTCGCCGTCGTCGACGCGCAGCGCGACCAGCGCGGCGTTCCTGCCGTCGGCGTGGGCCGCGAGCGCCCGCTCCGCCGCGGTCTGCCAGTCGGCGTCGAGGGTCGTGGCCACCGGGCCCTCGTCCGCGCGGACCGTCTTCGCGCCGAAGGAGGCCTCGGTGCGTTCCACCTTCCCCGTGGCCCGGTCGACCAGGCGGATCGCGCCCCGCGCGCCGGTGCCCGTGTCGCCGCCCCCGGCGAGCCGGGTCATCAGCGGTGCCAGAGAGGGGTGGTCGGCGGCGGACAGGGTGGTCCCGTCCCGGTCGGTGACCTCGGGGGGCTCGGTCTCCTCCCGTTCCAGGCGGAACTTCTCCGTCTCGCTCAGCCGCGGATGAACCAGGGACAGCCTCCAGTCCACCTTCCAGGTGCCGTCGCCCTGCTCGCGCAGCGGCAGCTTCGAGGAGTAGGTCCAGGTGCCCAGGCCGGTGACGGGCATCCGGGCGGTGAAGGGGACGGTGACCGTGCCGTCCCCGGTCTCGGTCGCCGTACCGGGCGTGAGCTTCGGCTCACTGATGTCGAGCCCGGTGGTGAAGCTGTCCAGCACCCGCCGCGCCGTGCCGGGGCTGGTCGTGCGGTCCGCCGCGGCCGGTACGCGGCCGGCGGCCCAGTCGGCGAGGAACGCGCGGGCCTGTCTCCCGGCCGCCGGGTCCGGACCGGTGTCCCGCTCGAACGGCCCGAGTCCGGCCGCGTACGCCCCGCCCGCGACGGCGGCGAGCACCACCGCCCCCGCGACGACGGCCCGCACGGCCCTGCGGCGCGGTCCCGGTGTGCCGGTGGTGACGCCCGTGTGGTGGGTGTGAGTGTCCATGCGCCGAGGACAGCAGCGGCCCGGCACCCTGTCCAAGACCGCTATCGGTGTCGGATCGATATCCAGCCGATATGATCGCTGCTCGTGGACCTGGTGCGGCACCTGGAGTGCTTCGTGGCTGTTGCAGAAGAGTCACACTTCGGCCGTGCCGCCGCTCGGCTCGGCATGGCCCAGCCGCCGCTCTCGCAGCGCATCCAGCGGCTGGAGAGACACCTCGGCGTCCGGCTGTTCGAACGCACCAGCCGGCAGGTGACCATCACCGAGGCGGGGACGCTGCTGCTGGCCGAGGCGCGCGAGGTCCTCGCCCGGTCCGAGGCGCTGCTGGCCACCGCGCGCCGCATCCGCGACGGCGAGACCGGACTGCTGCGGGCCGCGCTGCCCCCGGACGTCTCCGGCGAGACGGTCGCCGCGCTGCTCACGGCGTTCGCCGAGGGCGCCGCCGGCCTGGAGCTGGAGCTGCACGAACTGTCCACGGCCCAGCAGCTGGAGCGGTTCGCCGCGCACGAACTGGACGTCGGGCTCATCCACCACCCCTGCGACGTCTCCGGGCTGGAGCTCGGGCCGGTGCTCCGCCGCGAACTGGGTGTGCTGCTGCCCGCCGACGCGGCCGTGGCCGGGCTCGACGAGGTCCCGCTCGCCTCCCTCACCGGACACGACCTGATCCTCTTCCCCCGCGCGGCCGCCCCCGCCGTCTACGACGACCTCCTGACCACCTGCGCCCGCAACGGCTACACCCCGCCCGCCGTGCGCCACGCCCAGGGCGTCAGCTTCGTGCGCGGTCTGGTGCTGTCGGCGCGGGCGGTCGCCCTCAGCCCTCGGGACGCGCACGGTCACGCGGAGCGCCGGGCGGCCCCGGGCGCGGACGGCGGCGTGGTGTGGCGTCCGCTCACCGGTGGCCCGCTCGCGCTGCGGCACTCCGTCGCCTGGCCCGGCGGGCGGGGCGACGCGGCCGTCGGCGCGTTCGCCGAGGCCGCCGCACACGCGCTGCGCGGCACCGCCGGTGCCACCCCCGACCTGCCCTCCCGCCCGCTCCATCTGCGCCCGGCCTCGGAGTACTGGCTGTGACCGACGTCCTCGCCCGCATCCACGCTGCCTTCGCCGACGCCGGGGTCACCGGCCGCCTGCACGCCGTCGACATCGACTCCGGCGCGCACGTCGACGCCGGCGCCGACCAGCCCGTGTGCACCGCCAGCGTCCACAAGCTGTGCCTGCTCGTCGCGCTGCACCAGCGGGCGGCCCAGGGGCTGCTGGACCTCACGGAGCAGGTCGAGTGCCCGCCGCAGGGCCGCACCACCGGCCCGACGGGGCTCGCCGCGATGCTCGACGGGGCCCGGCTGTCCCTGCGGGACCTCGCCTATCTGATGATGTCCGTCAGCGACAACGCCGCCGCCGACCTGCTGCTGACGCGCGTCGGCCTGGACGCCGTCAACGACGCCACGGCCCGCCTCGGCCTGGCGCACACCCACGCCGTCCACACCTTCGGCGAGCTCCTCGCCACGATCAAGGAGGACGCCGGGCCGGGTGGCGCGGGGGCGCTGGCCGACCCGCACGTCGTCACCCGGCTCCGCGCGCTCGACCCCGCCCGCACCAACCGCAGCACGCCCCGCGACATGACCCGGCTGCTCGCCGCCGTCTGGCGCGACGAGGCGTGCCCGCCGGAGCACGGCGCGGCCATCCGCCGGATCCTGGGACTGCAGGTGTGGCCGCATCGGCTGGCCTCCGGCTTCCCCTTCGACGACGTGCACGTCGCGGGGAAGACGGGCAGCCTGCCGACCGTGCGCAACGAGGTCGGCGTCGTCGAGTACCCCGACGGGGGCCGCTACGCCGTCGCCGTCTTCACCCGCACGGCCCGCACCTCTGCGCTCCTGCCCGCCGCCGACGCCGTCATCGGCACGACGGCCCGCCTGGCCGTGGACGCCCTGCGCGCCCGCTGACTCAGAGCTGGAACTCGGCCGGGGACAGCCCCAGCGCCGCGCAGGCCTCGCGCAGGACCTGCGCCTCGGCCTGGGAGAAGTGGCCGTCGGCACCGGCGATGACCATGCCGGTCTGGATCACGGCCCGCGCCTCGGTGGGCTTCTTGGCGGCCTTGGCGATCTCCTGCATCGCCTCCGCCTTGCCGTGCTGGAAGTTCGCCGTCAGCTGGTCGACGTGCTTGCTGAACCGCTGGCGCAACTGCTCCGGCGGGAAGTTCTGCAGCACGTCGTTGCTCAGGATCATCGACTCGACCTGCTGGCGCTCGGAGGCGTCCACCTGTCCGTCGGCCGCCGCGACCAAGGCGCACATCGCCATGCTCGCGTCCCGGTAGGCACCGCTCTTCAGCTCGTTCTTCAGCGACCCGAGCTGCGTCTTGAACAGGCCGATCAGCTGGGCCTTGCCGCCCCCGCCGGACCTCGGAGCGCCGTGGCCGCCGCCGTGCCCGCCGCTCGCGCCGTGTCCGGCCTGACCCTGCTGGAGAGCCTTGGCCTGATCCTTGAGCCGGTCCCACACTGCCATTGCCGTCACCTCGGTATTCGTCAGCATCAAAGGACGCACCCGCTCACGCGCGCACACCCTCCCAACGCCCGGCCCCCGGGCAAAGGTTCCGCAAACCCTTTCCCCCGGTGTCCGGCTCCGCCGTCACCGTCCGCCCGTGCGGGCCGCCGAGGGCACGGGCCGGACCGAGGCCCGTGTGGCCGAAGGCGCGTCGGGCGTGGGCCGCGTGCTCTCGTCGCGAGCGGCGGAGCGGGTGGCGGCCGTGCCGGGGCTGGTGGGAGCGGCGGTCTCGGTGCGCGGGTTCCCCGTGCCGGGAGCGGGCGTCCCGGAGCGCTCCGACGGGGAGCCCGGGGCGGAGTCCGACGCGGAGGGGGAGGGGGCCGGGGGAGCCGTGGTCGCGGGCGCCCGGGGCGGCGGCGGGGCCATCGGAACGGTCGGGTGGGCGGGCGCCTCGGGCCCGCTCAGGCGCGTCGGCAGGACGACGAGGGCGGCCACCGCGCAGCACAGGCCCGCTCCCGCCGCGGTGCGCAGCAGACGCCGGCGGGTGGCCCGGCGGCGGACCGCCTCGAACTGCCCGGGCGGCGCCCCCAGGTAGTCCGGTGAGGAGGGCCGCAGGATCACGGCGAGCGGGTCGTCGGGGCCGGACTCCGGCTCGCCCGGGACGTCGTCAAGGCGTGTGGTCAAGGCTTCTCCTCAGATGGACGCGGAGCAGTTCCCGGGCCGCGTGCAGATCGGCCTTGACGGTTCCTTCCTTGCGCCCGGTCAGGGCGGACACCTCCCGGACCGGCATGTCAGCGTAGTAGTGGAGGAGGATCGGGACGCGCAGTCGCTCCGGCAGCGCCTGCACCAGCAGCCGCACCGACGGGTCGGCCTGCTCGGGGTGGGGGCGTACCGCGGCCTCCGAGGTGACGCGGTGCAGGGCCCGGCGCTCGCGCTCCAGCTTGCGCCAGTGGTCCCGGACCAGGTTGGCCGCGGTGACGTAGAGGAACCCGCGCGGCTCCTCGACGGACGTCCAGCGGGCCCACAGCCGGGTGAACGCCTCCGAGGCGATCTCGTGGGCCGTCTCGTCGTCGTCGACGAGCCGCCGGCACCAGCCGGCGAGACGCGGGTAGAGGGCGGCGAACAGCTCGGACGCGGCCTTCTCGCGGGACCGTTTCAACGCTCTCCAGAGGTGGGGGACTCGGCGGCGTCCTGCACACCGAACACGATCACGTTGTCCGCGTATCCGTCGCCGGTACGCGCTCCGCCGCAGGTGATCAGCCGTACCTCCGGGCGGTCCACGTTCCCGTAGACGTCGTCCACCGGGAAGTCGTCCTTCGGGACGGTCCGCACGGCGGTGACGGCGAAGACCGCCGCCGTGCCGTTCTCCAGGCGCGCCTCGATCCGGTCCCCGGGGCGCAGCCGCGCCAGGTGGCGGAAGACGCCGTCGCCGTACCGCCCGACCGTGACGTGGCCGAGGAGCACCGACGGTCCGGTCCGGCCGGGCACCGGCGAGTGCCGGTACCAGCCCACCCGGTCGTCCGGCTCGACGGGCGGCACCCGCACGGTGCCGTCCGCCGCCAGGCCCAGCGGCATGACCGGGGTGTCGACGCCGATCGCCGGGACCATCAGCCGGACCGGGGCCGGGCCGGCCGAGGGGCGGGACCCCGCGGCCGGGCGCGGGCTCCCGCCCCCCGCGCCCGGCCGCGGTGACGGCGCGGTCGCGGTGGCGCGCGAGGGCGCCGGCGTTCCCCCGCCGCAGGCCGTCAGCACGGACGCCAGGGCCGCGGCCGTGAACGCGCGCCTGGAGAACGCGGTCATACCCCGCTCGCCCGGCGGCGCACGACGAACACCGTGCCGCCACCCACCAGGAGCACCGCGGCGGCGCCCGCGCCGATCGCCGCGCCGTCGGTGCCGGAGCCCGCGGACCCGGTCGCCACCCCGGTGTCGGGCGCGCCGCTCGGCACGACGGACACCTGGTCCCGCGCGGGGGCCCGGGTCGGTTCGGCGCTCGGGGCCGGGCGGGCGGTCCGGTTGCGTTCGGCGGGCGCGGCTGGCTTCGGCGTGTCGCTCGCCTCCGGGCGGGTGGTCGGCTCGGCGGCCGACGGGACGGGGCTCGGGGTCGTCGCCCCGTCGGCGAACGCGGGCCCCGTGCCCATCAGTACGGCGGTGCCCGTGAGGGCCAGCAGGCCAAGGACGGTTCGGCGCATGGAGTCGCACTCCCAGGTCGGTGAACAGGTCGTGCGGAGAGACGAGGCCGGGACCGGACGGGTTGTAAAGAGATGGTAAAGTCCCCGGAGGCCGGGCGGCCCCGGCCCCGGACCGGCGGACGATGGCCCAGGACGCGCAGCACGCCAACCCAGCGGAAGGGACGGCCCGTTGACCTCCTCCTCTCCATCCGCCTTCGCCACCGTGCTCCGCACCGCCGGCGTGGTGATCGTCGGCGGGGGCGTGATGGGCACCAGCATCGCCTTCCACCTGGCCGAGGCCGGGGTGCGGGACATCGTCGTCGTGGAGCGCGGGGAACTGGGCGAGGGCAGTTCCGGCAAGCCAATCGGCGGGGTGCGGGCGCACTTCGCCGACCCGCTCAACATCGAACTGGGCCGGCGCAGCCTGCGCGCCTTCCGCGACTTCCCCGACCGCCCCGGCGCCGACATCCGGCTGGACACCGTCGGTTATCTGTTCCTGCTCACCGACGAGCGGCAGGCCGCCGACTTCGAGGCGGGGGTCCGGCTGCAGAACTCCCTCGGCGTCCCCAGCCGCATGACCGGCCCCGACGAGGCCCGCGGGCTGTGCCCCTACGTCAGCACCGACGGACTGGTGGCCGCCGCGTACTCGCCGGACGACGGCCACGCCCGGCCCGGACGCGTCGTCCGGGGCTACGCGCGGGCGGCGGCCCGTGCCGGGGTCGTCCTCGCCACGCACACCACCGTCACCGGGATGGACCTCACCGGCGACCGGGTCACCGCCGTGCACACCGACCGCGGCCGGATCGAGTGCGCCACGGTCGTCTGCGCCGCCGGCGCCTGGTCGGCGCGGATCGGCGCCATGGCCGGGGTCCCGCTGCCCGTACGGCCGGTGCGCCGCCAGCTGGCCTTCACGGTGCCGCTCGTGCCCCCCGCCCCGCGCATCCCCTTCACCATCGACTTCGCGTCCTCGGCGTACTTCCACAACAGCGACGACGGGCTGCTGTTCGGCCTCGCCGACCCCCGCGAACCGGACGGCTTCGACACCACCTGGACACCGCACTGGCTGGAGCTGTTCCGCGAGGCGGTGCGCCACCGCGCCCCCGCCCTGGCCGGTCTGGAGACGGCCGGCGGCTGGGCCGGGCTCTACGAGGTCACCCCCGACCACAACGCCCTCATCGGCCGTTCCGCCGAGGTCGTCAACTTCCTGTACGCCACCGGGTTCTCGGGCCACGGCTTCCTCCAGGCGCCGGCGGTCGGCGAGGTCGTCCGCGACCTCTGCCTGGAGCGCACCCCGTGCGTCGACGTCACACCGCTCGGCGCCGACCGCTTCCGGACCGGGGCCACCGTCCGGCCCGAGTCGCACGTGGTGTGAGAGGGCGCGCGCGGCGGACAGAGGAGGACCCCGGACTCCCCGTGCGGTACGGGGAGTCCGGGGTCCGGGGCGGGACGGGTCAGCGCAGGGTGCCGATGCGGTCGAGCCGCTCGTTGACGCCGTTGCGCAGCTCACCGAGGGTCGTGCCCGAGGGGGCCTTCTTCGGCGTGGCGGACGGCGGCTGGGTCTCGTCCGCGCAGGTGGTGCCGCGCGCCGGGACCTTGAGGTCGACGAGGTAGCCGGTCACGGCGTCCGTCGCGCAGGCGCTGCGGCCGAAGGCGGTGTGCCCCTCGGCGCGGAACGTCAGCAGCCGGCCGTTGTCGAGCTTGCGGGACAGGGCCACCGCGTCCTGGTACGGGGTGTCCGGGTCGCCGGTGGTGCCGAGGACCAGGATCGGCGCGGAGCCCTTCGCCCGGAAGGAACCGGCGTAGCGGCTGGGCTTCTCACCGGTCCACTGGACGCAGGCGGTGGCGTGCTGGTGGTCGTAGGTGGGCGGGCCGTACGCCATGGCCGGGCCCAGCAGCGGCGCCAGTTCGGCGTTCCGGGTGACCTGCCGCTTCAGCAGGCCGGGGTCACGCGGGTAGTCCTTGTCGACGCACTCGACGGCCACGTTCGGGTTGAGGAAGTCGTAGCTGGCCGGGGACGGCGGCCGCAGCAGGAACGAGGTGTTGTCACGCTGCTGCGCCTTGTGCAGGGCCTGGCCGAGGGAGGGCCAGATGACCTTGCCCTCGTTGATGTTGAACATCAGGCGGTACACGAGGGTGTAGCCGTTGGCCTGCCCGCCGTTCGCGGTCGGCACGGGGTTGGCGTCCAGGTCGGCCTTGAGCTTCTCGAACGCGGCCCGGGGGTCGCCGTCGCCGAATCCGCACGTGGCCTGGTCGGTCTTGCACCAGTCGAGGAAGCGGCCCATGGCGCCGTCCAGCGCCAGGTACTGGGGCCGGTCGTAGGCGTACGGCTTCTTCGCGTAGTGGTCCGGGTCGTAGCCGCCGTCGAGCACCAGGGCGCGCACGCGCTCGGGGTACATGGCGGCGTAGACGGTCCCGATGTAGCTGCCGAACGACCGCCCGTAGTAGGTCAGCTGGTCTTCCCCGAGCGCCTGGCGCAGCAGGTCGATGTCCCGGGCCACGTACCCGGTCCCGACGTACGGCAGGATGCCGCCCGCGTTGTCCTGGCAGCCCTGGACGAACGAGGCGGCCTGGCGCACGGCGGGCTCGTAGGCGTCCGGGCCGGGGGCGCCCTTGGCGGCGGTGACGGCCTGCGTGTACGTCGGGTCGTCCCAGCACACCACCTGTGAACTCCGGCCGACACCGCGCACGTCGTAGCCGAAGACGTCGAAGTTGTCGCGCAGGGAGGCCGGCAGGTCGGCGTAGTTGTTGCGCACGAAGTCGACGCCGGAGTTGCCCGGGCCGCCGGGCTGGAGGAAGAGGGTGCCCTTCTTCGCGCCCTGGTCCGCGGCCTTCTTGCGCACGACCGCCAGGGTGATGGTCCTGCCCTGCGGGTCGCGGTAGTCCAGCGGCACCTGGGCGTCGGCGCACTCGAACCCGCCCTGGCAGTCGGTCCAGGCCAGGCTCGGCACGGTCGGCTGCGGCTCGGTCGCGGTGGGCTGCGCCGCCATCACCTGCGGCGCGGCGGCGCCGGAGACGGCCAGCGTGAGCGCGGCGGCGAGGACCGTGCGCAGCCGGGGCAGGCGTCTGCGCGCGGGCGCACCGGACCGGCGTTCGCCGTGTTCTGTTGTTCTCACTGTGTGTTTTCCCCCTCGGGCGCCGGGTGTCGACCCGGCGCTCGGTCGGTTGGTCGGTCGGTCGTCGATCGAACTGGTCGGTCGATCGAGTCGGTCGGTGGCAGTTTCCGGCCAGGCCAGGCCCAAGACAGCGGCCGGGACGGGATTGTCGGCATCTTGGGACGTGATCTTTGCATTACCCGGCGGTAGTTGAGTGGGTGTTCACTTGCGGAGCCCCTTGTCCCGGAAAGGAACGTCCGACATGTCCGAGCTCTATCCGGCCGTCGAGCCGTACGCCCACGGCATGCTCGCCGTCGGCGACGGCAACCTCGTCCACTGGGAGACCTGCGGCAACCCCGCCGGCAAGCCCGCGCTGGTGCTGCACGGCGGGCCCGGGTCCGGTGCGGGGCCGTTCTGGCGGCGGCTGTTCGACCCGGCGGCCTACCGTGTCGTGCTGTTCGACCAGCGCGGGTGCGGGCGCAGCACACCGGACGCGGCGGATCCGGAGACCTCGCTCGCCGCCAACACCACCCGGCACCTGATCGCCGACATCGAACTGCTGCGGCAGCACCTGGACGTCGACGAGTGGCTGGTCCTCGGCGGCTCCTGGGGCGTCACGCTCGCGCTGGCCTACGCCGAGCGGCACCCCGAGCGGGTGAGCGAGCTGGTGCTCTTCAGCGTCACCAACACCACGCGCCGCGAGGTGGAATGGGTCACGCGCGACATGGGGCGCGTCTTCCCCGAGGAGTGGGCCCGGTTCCGGGACACCGTCCCGGAGGAGGAGCGCGAGGGGAATCTCGCCGACGCGTACGCGCGGATGCTCGCGGATCCCGATCCGGCCGTGCGGGAGCGGGCCGCACGGGAGTGGTGCCGCTGGGAGGACGTGCACGTGTCCACCCACCCCGGGCACCGGCCCGACCCGCGCTTCGAGGATCCGCGCTTCAGGTTCCGGTTCGCCCGCCTCGTCACGCACTACTGGCGGCACGCCGCCTTCCTGGAGGACGGAGCGCTGCTGCGTGACGCGGGGAGGCTCGCCGGCATCCCCGGTGTGCTGATCCACGGCCGCATGGACATCAGCGGGCCGCCGGACGTGGCGTGGCGGCTGGCCCAGGTGTGGCCGGACGCCGAGCTCGTACTGATCGGCGACGAGGGACACGGGCTGTCCGGGAGCACCTCGACGGGGGCGGTGGTGGGGGCGACGGACCGCTTCCGCGCGGTGCGCGCACGTTAGCCGCTCCCCCCGGGACCGCCCGCGTCGGGCAGCGACGGGCGGACTTCGCCGTCCGCCCCACCCCCGAACACCCCCCGCGCCACCCGGAGGAACTCCCGCACCGCCGGTCCCGACGTCCCCCTCCACACCAGCGCCAGCAGTGCGGGATCGGTGACGTCGGCGATCGTGCGGGTGACGAGGCGCTCGTCCGGCCCTTCCGCCATCGACGCGCTGAGGACCGCGACGCCGAGGCCGCGGGCCGCCAGATCCTTGACCGCGTCCGCGGCGCCGGCCTGCAGCGCGATCGCCGGGCGCAGGTCACGCGCGTCACAGGCCCGGTCGAGGAGGGTGCGCAGGCCCGTGCCCGGCGGCATGCACACGAGCGGGTGGGCGGTGACGTCTTCCAGCGTGACGCGCCGCCGGTCCGCCAGGGGGTGGCCCGGCGGAACGGCCACCACGAGCCGTTCGCTGACGAGCGTCAGCGCGTCGAGCCCTTCGGGCGTCTCCGCGGTTCCGACGAGCGCCACGTCCAGGTCACCGGCGCGCACCGCCTCGACCAGCCGGTCGGAGTTCCGCTCCAGCAGGGAGATCTCCACGCCCGGGTGGGCCCGGTGGAACGCGGCCAGTGCCTCGAACAGGGGCGTCACCGTGCAGCCGACGACCATGCCGACCCCGAGCCGCCCCCGGATCAGGCCGGTCACCTCGCCCACCGCCTGCCCGACCGCGCCGGCCGCCGCGAGCGCCGCACGGGCGTGGTCCAGCGCGGCCCGTCCCGCCGGGGTGAGGGTGACGGTGCGCGCCGACCGGTCGAACAGATCGGCCCCGAGCTCCCGCTCCAGCCTGCGGATCTGGGCGCTGACACCGGACTGGCTGATGTGCACCCGCTCCGCGGCCCGCGTGAAATTCCGTTCCTCGGCGACGGCGACGAAGTACTCCAGCTGCCTCAGCTCCATGACTGAAAATTCTAGTGGTCAGCAGAACCAGCTGTTGGACTTCTGGTCAACCGGGGACGAGGCTGAAGGCGTCCGAGGAGCCCACCGGAGGAGAGAGACCCGTGTACGAGAAGGCCATGCGCCCCGAGGACCTCACCCGCCTCTTCGTCGAACGCTCCAACGCCGGTGACGCGGCCGGGGTCGCCGCCCTCTACGAGGAGGACGCGGTGCTGGCCTATCCGCCCGGCCGGCGGACGGTGGGCAGGGAGGCGATCCGCGCCCTGTGGGAGAAGGTGCTGGCCGACCGCCCCCGGTTCGAGCCGGAGACCCCCCTGCCGACGCTGATCAGCGGCGACCTCGCCCTGACGTCGACCCCGCCGAAGGACGGCACCGGTGCCCGCGCCCAGGTGGTCCGCCGCCAGCCCGACGGCAGCTGGCTCCGGGTACTGGACCAGCCGGAGTTCACCCCGCCCGCCGCCGGGAGCGGCCGGGACTGAGGCCCCCGCCCGGTGACGGGGGCCCCGGGGCTACTTCCTCGGCTCCGTCACCTCCGTCACCCTCCAGCGCTGGTTCGCGCCCGAGTTGGGCTGCCAGACGCCGACCGGCGCGTTCTCGTTCGTCGACTGTCCGGAGACGTCCGGGAGTTGGCCTGTGGCGGCGTTGACGAGGGTCCACGTGCCGTCGCCGGTCGTGGAGGCGATCCACTGCGCGGCCCTGTCCCGGCGGCCCGTGTCCGGCTCGGCGACCAGGGCACCGCCGCGGACGGCGAGGCGCTTGTCCGACGCGGACTCGGTGAGGACGTAGCGCCTGCGGTGGTCGGCGCCGCGGACCTGTTCCACCGTCCAGCGGGAGCCCGCCGGACCGGCCGCGGCGCCGCGGACGACCAGGCCCGTGCCGTTGCCGGCGATCGTGAGGTCCTTGCCGCTCTGCACGCCGGTCAGGCGGTACGTGTGGCCCTTGCGCAGTTCCGCCGCGTCCTTCGCGACGCCCGAGACGCCCTGGACGAGGAAGGACGTCACCGACTGCGCGGGCACGGGGACGGTGGCCCGCTCACCGGTGACGCGGACGGGGCGCTGCCTGGCCAGCTTGCCGTCGGCGCTGGTCACCACGGGGGTGACGGTGGCGCGGGAGGAGACCCGGCCGAACTTCGACAGGTCGAGTGTGACCTCGCGCGCCTCGGCGGTGCTGTTGACGTGCACGACGGTCGCCGCGTCGCCCTTGCGGGAGACGGCCGCGGTGCTGGACGTGTCGTCGGTCTTGATCAACCGGTCGCCGGGTTTGATGAAGTGCGTGAAGTTGCGGGCGGTGTCGAACTTGGTGTTCGTGCGGACGGGGCAGGTCTCCAGCGTGTCCCGGGCCGTGCAGCTGAACGGCAGCTGGATCTCGCCCCAGTTGCCGCCCTTGGCGGACTCGCCGCCCGGCTTCATGTTGTCGTAGTCCTCGACGGGCTGCCAGAACACCCAGGCCCGCGGCTCCAGTTCGCGCAGGTCGTCGACGATGCGCTGGGCGAGACCGAGGCCCGGCCGCATGTCCGTGAAGCTCTGGCCGTCGCCCCAGTCGCCCTCCACCTCGCTCATCCACAGCGGCTTGCCGGCCGCCTTGGCGAGGTCCCGGACGGTGGTGCGCTGACCGGTGCCGTAGGTGTGGACGTTCATCTGGCCGACCAGGTCGCGCATCTCCTGGGGGTAGGAGTTCCAGTTGGTGGCGAAGATGCCCGGGTTCGTCTCGTCCATCGCGGAGATCTCCGCGCCGGAGCGGGACTCGTCCAGCACCGGGGCCAGTGCGCGCAGCACCTTCTGCTGGAGCTCGGGGCCCATGTGCGCGCCCTCCTGGCGGCCGCCGACCGGCTCGCCGTCCGGGCCCAGCCTGGTGCCCCAGTAGTCCGTGTTCGGCTCGTTGAACGGGTCGAGCGTGTCGACCTCGATGCCGTGGGCCTTCTCCAGCCGTTCGGTGGCGCCCACCAGGTACCGCGCGAAGTCCTCGACCGACTCGGGCTTGAGCTGGTCCTCGCCGGCGTCGAAGTTGCCGGAGACGTACCCGCTCTCGGTCATGAACCAGGGCGGGGAGTTGCTGAAGGTCTCCCAGTGGGTGATGTCCTTCTTGATGCGGTCGACCCACCAGCGCTGCGTCCGGTCCGCGTCCTTGTTCCAGTCGGCCGGGTCCTCGGCGTCCCACCAGTCGACGTCCTCGCGGGTGGTGCCGGCCGGGGCCTTCCACCAGCCCTCGACCGCGCCGCCCGCGCGCAGGTAGTCCTTGACGTCCGGGGCGTTGCCGCCGCCGATGTTGTAGCGGGCGATGTTCAGCGCGAGGCCCTCGTCGCCGAAGAGGAGCCGGTAGAGCTTCTCGCGTATCGCGGGCGGGTAGTCGCCGGTGGCGTTGGCGAACCAGACCAGGCTGGTGCCCCAGCCCTCGAATCTCTCGCCCGCGTAGGAGGGGTCCGGCCGGACGGTGACGCCCGCGGCGGCACGGTCGGCCGGCGGTTCGGCTCGGGCGGCCGGCGGTTCGGCGTGGGCGGCCGGCAGGGTCGCCGTGGCCAGGAGGGTTCCGGTCGCCACGGCGGTGACGCCGACGGCCCCGAGGAGCCTTCGCCTGCGGGTGCGGTGTGCCATCTCGAGTACTCCAGCTCTTCTGCGTGCCGCGCGTCCCGGCGGACGCAGAGATCGGGGTCCGGGTGAGGTGATCGGTCCGGTGATGTGGGCTTCCCGGGCGGTACGGGCTCGCCGATGTTTACGTAAACATCCGCTGGCGCGATGTCTACACTGTCCGAATCTCAGGGGTCAAGGAGTCGTTCCGGACCGAAAGTTCACGCCGGGCGGGCGGCGGGGGAAGCGAGGGGCAGGTGGCCGCAGTGGACGGCGAGAGCGAACCGGGGGGCACGAGCCGCACGAGAAGGCGCGCGGCCCGCCCCCGCCAGGGCGCCTCCATGGCCGACGTGGCCCGGCTCGCCGGGGTCTCCTCCCAGACGGTCTCCCGCGTCTCGAACGGCTTCGCCGGAGTCACCGAGGACACCCGCCGCCAGGTCCTGGCCGCCATGCGTGAACTGGGCTACCGGCCCAACAGCGCGGCCCGGGCCCTGCGCCGCGGCGAGTTCCGCACCCTCGGGGTGATCACGTTCTCCCTCTCCACCCTGGGCAACATCCGCACCCTGGAGGCCATCGCCACCTCCGCGGCCGGGCACGGCTACGCCGTCACGCTGCTGCCGGTGGCCGTCCCCACCCAGGACGAGGTGAACGGCGCGTTCTCCCGCCTCGGCGAACTGGCCGTGGACGCCGTGATCGTCATCATGGAGATCCACCTGCTCGACGCGGCGACGGTCTCCCTGCCGCCGGGGGTGCAGGTGGTGGTGGCCGACTCGGACGCGGGCGACCGCTACCCCGTCGTCGACACCGACCAGGCGGGCGGCGCCCGGGACGCCGTACACCACCTCCTCGGCCTCGGCCACGAGACGGTGTGGCACCTGGCGGGCCCGGAGGACTCCTTCGCCGCCCAGCGCCGCGCCAACGCCTGGCGCACGACGCTCACCGAGGCGGGCCGCCCGGCGCCGCCCCCGGTGCGCGGCGACTGGTCGGCGGAGTCCGGCTACCGCGCCGGCCTGCTGCTCGCCGACGAGCCCGGCTGCACGGCGGTGTTCGCCGCCAACGACCAGATGGCCCTGGGCCTGCTCCGCGCCCTGCACGAGCGGGGCCGCCGCGTCCCGGACGACGTGAGCGTCGTCGGCTTCGACGACCTCCCCGAGTCGGCGTCCTTCCTCCCGCCCCTGACGACCGTCCACCAGGACTTCGCCGAGGTGGGGCGGCTGTGCGTGGAAGGGGTGCTGCGCAGGATGCGCGAGGGGGGCGCAGCGGGCGGCGGCTCCGCGGGCGGCGGGCACGGGACGACGCTGGTGCCCACGCGGCTGGTGGTGCGGGAGAGCACCGCGCGCAGGGGTGGTTGAGCGCGTGGCACACCCACCCGGTCCGCCCCCGGCCACGGGCGCCTGGCGCACCCTCCTGGCCCGGGCCGAAGAGGCCGCCGCACGCCACGCCTCACCGCTCGCCGAAGCCTTCGCGGAACTGGTACGGGTGGCGCACACCGAGCCGCTCCTGCGCCGGCTGCACCCCTGGGCCGGCATGTGGGAGCTGCACTTCAGCCGGTGCACGGAACATCCCCCCACCTGGGACGTCCCGTACATCGGCACGTCGGCGGACGGCCGGTACCGCGTGGAGGGCCCGAGCCGCAGCAGCCCGCGGATCACCGAGACCGGCTGTGCGCGGGTCGCGGTCGCGCGGGTCGTCGAGCGCCTGCCACCGGGCTGCGGCCCGGCCTTCGAGGGCGGCGCGCACGAACTGGCCGCCCACGAGAGGGCGCGGGACGGCAGCGTGGAACGGGCCTGAGCGCCCGGCGGCGGCGCAGGCCTCGGCGAGCCCGTCCCCCTGGACGGCCCGCACCGCATGACGGCAGCGGTCAGCGGCGGCGGGCCCGGGGCGGCCTGCCCCGCCGGCTGCCCGCGGCGGAAGGCGAGCGGGCGGGCCGGTTCTCGGCGGGCGGCGGGGTGAGGACCACGGGCACGCCCGAGGGCTCCCGCGCACCCGTGATGCGGCTCAGCTCCGCCTCCTCCGGGCCCACCCGGGTGACCCGCGGGGTGATGCCGGCGTCGGTCATCAGCCGGGACATCTCGCGCCGCTGGTGCGGCAGGACCAGCGTGACGACGGTCCCGGACTCGCCGGCGCGCGCCGTGCGGCCGCCCCGGTGCAGGTAGTCCTTGTGGTCGGCGGGCGGATCGACGTTGACGACCAGGTCGAGGTTGTCCACGTGGATGCCGCGCGCGGCGACGTTGGTGGCCACCAGGACCGTGACGTCACCGTCCTTGAACCGGGCCAGGGTCCGGGTGCGCTGCGACTGCGACTTGCCGCCGTGCAGCGCCATGGCGCGCACCCCGACCGCCAGCAGCTTCTTGGCCAGCCGGTCGGCGGCGTGCTTGGTGTCCAGGAACATGATCACGCGTCCGTCACGGGCCGCGATCCGGGTCGTGGTGGCGTGCTTGTCGTCGTCGTCCACGTGCAGCAGGTGGTGCTCCATCGTGGTGACCGCGCCCGCGGACGGATCGACCGAGTGCACCACGGGGTCGTGCAGGTACGCCCGCACCAGCCGGTCCACGTTGCGGTCCAGGGTGGCCGAGAACAGCATCCGCTGGCCCCCGGGGCGCACCTGGTCGAGCAGGGCGGTCACCTGCGGCATGAAGCCCATGTCGGTCATCTGGTCGGCCTCGTCGAGCACCGTGACGCCGACCTGGTCCAGCCGGCAGTCGCCGCGGTCCAGGAGGTCCTTGAGCCGGCCGGGCGTCGCGACGACGACCTCGGCACCGGCGCGCAGGGCGCTCGCCTGACGGCCGATCGACAGCCCGCCGACCACCGTCGCGAGCCGCAGCCGCAGCGCCTTGGCGAACGGCGTGAGGGCGTCGGTGACCTGCTGGGCCAGTTCCCGCGTGGGCACCAGGACGAGCGCCAGGGGCTGCCGGGGCTCGGCCCGCTGCCCGTCGAGGCGGGCCAGCAGGGCGAGACCGAAGGCGAGCGTCTTGCCCGAGCCGGTGCGCCCGCGGCCCAGGACGTCCCGGCCGGCCAGCGAGTTCGGCAGGGTCGCGGCCTGGATCGGGAACGGCTCGGTCAGGCCCTCGGCGCCCAGCGCGGCCAGCAGCCGCGGCGGCAGGTCCAGCTCGGCGAACGCCGCGACGGCGGGCAGCGCCGGGGTGAGGGTGGCGGGCGGTGCGAATTCGCGGGCGGGGCCGGGGCGCTGGGCGCCGTGGCCACCGTTCGCCGTGCGGGAGCCGGCGCTCTGGCCTGCCCCCTTGCGGGGCCGGAACCCGCCGTTGCGGGAGCGGGGGGAGCCGTTGTTGCTCCTGCGAGCCGTGCGGTCCATGGGGGAACCTTCCTCGATGCGGCACGTATCGGGGAATGCGCGACGGCACCGGAGGGCCGCAGGATTCGCAAGAGCGAGCCGGAGTGGGAGAAAACGAGCCGAGGCCCGCACCGCGAGGGGTGCGGGCCCCGGTCAGGGCAGACGCGTCCGCGTCAGGCGGGAACGATGTTCTCGGCCTGCGGGCCCTTCTGGCCCTGCGTGACGTCGAAGGTGACCTTCTGGCCTTCCTGGAGCTCACGGAAGCCCGAGGTGGCGATGTTCGAGTAGTGGGCGAACACGTCGGGACCGCCGCCCTCCTGCTCGATGAAGCCGAAGCCCTTTTCCGAGTTGAACCACTTCACGGTGCCGGTAGCCATATGAATCTCCCTTGAGGGGCAGTACTCAGGGCCCGCACCTTGCGGACCCGTAGTCGCCGAAATGATCACCCTGTGGAGAGATCCGAAAATCCTCGGAAACAAAAAAGAGTGCTCGTCGACAAAAGGTCGATAGAGCACTCGAAGTCTCTGGGAACCAAAACTGCAACAACAACGACGGTAGCACAGGGGGCGGAGGAAGGCTCGGGAAATCTCGTACCCGAGGCGGACCCGGGTGCCGGTTCTACTGCGTGGCGAGTACCCCGGATTGTCGGCAGCCGCACGACGACGGGAGGGCCCTGGGGCGGAGACGCTGGGCGGACGATCGACACGAGATGTGGAGACCTCCTGCCGTGGCAACTTTCCTGTACCGAGTGGGCCGTCTGGCCTTCAGGCGACGCTGGTACGTCGCCTTGGTCTGGGCGGCCGTCCTGGCCGCCGTGGGGCTGGGCGCCCTCAAGGCTCCGGGCGCCGTCGACGAGGAGTTCTCGATGCCCGGCATCGAGTCCCAGAAGGCGTTCGACCTGATGGAGGAGCGCTTCCCCGGAGCCAGCGCCGACGGGGCGACCGCCCGGGTCGTGTTCATCGCGCCGGAGGGCGGGAAGGTGACCGCCGCCGAGAACAAGGAGGCGATAGAGAAGGCCGTCACCGGGCTGGGCGACGGGACGCAGGTCGCGAGCGCCGTCGACCCGTTCCGGGCGAAGGCGATCAGCTCGGACGGTTCGACCGCCTTCGCGACCGTCACCTACAAGGTCGGCCCGGCGGACCTCACCGACGCCAGCCGCAGCCATTTGGAGAAGACGATCGACCAGGCCCGGGAGTCCGGGCTGACCGTGGAGGCCGGCGGCACCGCGCTGGCCGAGGAGGGCGGGCCGGGCGGCGCCGCCGAGGTGATCGGCGTCGCGATCGCCGCGGTCGTGCTGCTCGTCACCTTCGGCTCGCTGGCCGCCGCGGGGCTGCCCCTGCTCACGGCCGTCATCGGGATCGGTGTGAGCATGGCCACGATCCTCGCCCTGTCCAGCGCCCTCGGCCTGTCCACCACCACCGGCACCCTGGCGACGATGCTGGGCCTGGCCGTCGGTATCGACTACGCGCTGTTCGTCGTCTCCCGCTACCGCGAGGAGCGCGCCAAGGGGCGCACGCCGCAGGAGGCGACCGGGCTGGCCGTGGGCACCGCCGGGTCCGCCGTGGTCTTCGCCGGGCTCACCGTCGTCATCGCGCTGGCCGGGCTGGCCGTCGTCGGCATCCCGATGCTCACCAAGATGGGGCTGGCCGCTGCGGGCGCCGTCGTCGTCGGCGTGCTGATCGCGCTGACCCTCGTGCCCGCCTTCCTCGGCTTCTGGCCGAACGCCGTGCTGACCCGCAAGGCCCGCAGGAGCGGCCGGATCGAGGGCGGCACCGAGTCCAACGGCGGCACCCGCTGGGCCCGCTACGTCCTGCGCCGCCCGCTGCCCGTGCTGGTCCTGGGCGTGCTGGGCCTCGGCGCCCTGGCGGTGCCCGTGACCGGCCTGCAGCTGGGCATGCCCGGCGACGAGGCCAAGCCGGTCTCCACCACCGAACGCCGGGCCTACGACGCGCTCGCCGAGGGGTTCGGGCCGGGCTTCAACGGACCGCTGACCATCGTCGTGGACGCCGGGGGAGCCGCCGACCCGAAGACCGCGGCCGCCACGGTCGCCGAGAAGATCGGCGCCACCGAGGGCGTGGTGTCCGTCTCCCCGGCCCGCTTCAACGACGCCGGCGACACCGCCGTCTTCTCGGTCGTGCCGTCCACCGCGCCGACCGACGAGAAGACCGAGGACCTGGTGACGACGATCCGGGGCGAGCGGTCCGGCGTCGAGCAGGACACCGGGGCGAGCTACGAGGTCACCGGCACCACCGCCATGAACATCGACATCGCGGAGAAGGTGCAGGCGGCGCTGGTGCCGTATCTGATCGTGGTGGTCGGCCTGGCGGTCGTGCTGCTGCTGGTGGTCTTCCGGTCGCTGCTCGTCCCGCTGAAGGCGGCGCTCGGGTTCCTGCTGTCGGTGCTGGCCTCGCTCGGCGCGGTCGTGATGGTCTTCCAGCAGGGGCACGGCGCCGAGCTGCTCGGCGTGGAGCAGACCGGCCCGATCATGAGCCTGATGCCGATCTTCCTGGTGGGCATCGTCTTCGGCCTGGCGATGGACTACGAGGTGTTCCTCGTCTCGCGGATGCGGGAGGCCCACGTCCACGGCGAGACGCCCGAGCGGGCGGTCGTCTCCGGCTTCCGGCACAGCGCCCGGGTGGTCGTGGCCGCCGCGTTGATCATGATCGCGGTGTTCGCCGGGTTCGTCGGCGAGAGCGATTCCATGATCAAGATGATCGGCTTCGGGCTCGCCACCGCTGTCCTGTTCGACGCGTTCGTCGTCCGCATGGCGATCGTGCCGGCCGTCCTCGCCCTGCTCGGCGAGAAGGCCTGGTGGCTGCCGAAGTGGCTGGACCGGCTGCTGCCCCGGGTGGACGTGGAGGGGGAGGCCCTCACCCGGCCGGCGGCCGAACCCGCCCCGGACGGTGCCCCCGACCTGGAGCCGGCGCGCACCTGAGGAGGATCCGTCCCCGGGCCGCTCGTGGCGAAGGACACGGGCGGCCCCCGGGCGTCCCCACCCGGCATCGACCACGATGGTGACAGTCCACCGACCGGAGAGCCCATGACCACCAGCCCGGAGCGGCGCTACGCGGACCGCCTGGAGGAGTTCGCCCACCGCCGCCCCTTCCTCGTCGACCTGGCGACGGCCCTGGCGCTGATGGCCTGCGCGACCTACGGCACCTCCCTGACCCTGCCCAGCGCGAGCCCGCCCGACCAGGACGCGACCGGGGTCGCCGTCATGGGTGTGGCCTGCCTGTTCCTGCTCAAGCACCGCGCCTACCCGCGCATCGTCGTGCTGGCCAACACGGCCTGCACGGTGGCGGTGATCGCGATGGGCTACCTGCTCACGCCGCTGCTGCTGGCGCCGATCATGGCGGCGCTGTACTGGTTCGCCACGGTCTCCCCGCGCAAGACCATCCGCGTGTACGGAGTCGTCACCATGCTGGCGGTGATCACCGCGGCCGTCTTCGCGGACTCCATGGACCACCTGTCGCTGCTGCTGCGGACCATCGGCCCGTTCTTCTGGCTGCTGCTGCCCCTGGCCGCGGGCAACATGACGCGGATGCGGCGCGCCTACCTGCACGCCGTGCAGGCCCGGGCCGAGCACGCCGAGCGGACCCGGGAGGAGGAGGCCCGGCTGCGGGTCACCGAGGAGCGCGTGCGCATCGCCCGGGAGCTGCACGACGTGGTGGCCCACCACATGGCCCTGGCCAACGCCCAGGCCGGCACGGCCGCCCACCTCGCCCTCACCAGCCCCGAGCAGAGCCGGAAGATCCTCACCGACCTGGCGGGCACCACCTCCGCCGCGCTGCGCGAGCTGAAGGCCGCGCTCGGGCTGCTGCGCGAGAACGACGACCCTGACGGCGGCGGCCCGCTGGAGCCGTCACCCGGACTGGCCCGGCTGCCCGAGCTGGTCGCGGCGTGCGAGTCGGCCGGTCTGGAGGTCGCCGTCAGCACCGAGGGCGAGCCGCAGCCGCTGTCGCCGGGCGTGGACCTCACCGCGTACCGGATCGTGCAGGAGGCGCTCACCAACGTCACCAAGCACGCCGCCGCCGAGGCCGCCCACGTGCGGCTCGCCTACACCGGCGCCCGGCTGCTGATCACCGTCACCAACGACGGCCCCAGCAAGCCGGAGGCCGCCCGGGGCCGCGCCGGGTTCGGCGTCATGGGCATGCGCGAACGGGCCCGCTCCATCGGCGGCGACCTGTGCGCCGGGCCCCGCCCCCAGGGCGGCTTCGAGGTCACCACCGCACTGCCGCTGCAGCCCGCCGACCACTCCCCGGAAGGAACCAACGCATGAGCATCAGGGTGCTGCTCGCCGACGACCAGGCCCTGCTGCGGGCCACCTTCCGCATCCTCATCGACTCCTGCGCCGACATGGAGGTCGTCGCCGAGGCCTCCGACGGCAGGGAGGCGGTGGAGCTCACCCGCGCCCACCGCCCCGACATCGTCCTGATGGACATCCGCATGCCCGGCACCGACGGCCTGGCCGCCACCTCCACGCTGTGCGCGGACCCGGAGCTGTCCGCCACGCGCGTGCTGATCCTCACCACGTTCGAGACCGAGGACTACGTCGCCCAGGCCCTGCGCGCCGGGGCCAGCGGTTTCCTCGGCAAGGACGTCACCGCCGACACCCTGCTGGCCGGCCTGCGCACGGTGGCCTCCGGAGAGGCCCTGCTGTCACCCGGCGCCACCCGCTCCCTCATCACCCGCTTCCTCATGGCACCGGCCCCCGGCGCGGACGCCGCGCCGCCGGAGCGCCTCGCCGACCTCACGGTCCGCGAACGCGAGGTGATGGCCCTGGCCGCGGAGGGCCGCTCCAACGCCGAGATCGCCGACGACCTCGTGCTCAGCCCGCTGACCGTGCGCACCCACATCCACCGGGCGATGACCAAGCTCGGCGCCCGCGACCGGGCCCAGCTGGTCGTCATCGCGTACCAGACGGGCCTGGTCCGTGCGACACCCCCGGTGTGAGGGGCCGGCCTACGGCCTGCCGTAGGCGGCCACCATGAGGTGCTCGGCCACCCTGTTCATCTCCCGGCCCTTGGCGTCGGTGGAGTTGACGCCGTAGACGAGGGTGCGCGAGCCGTCGCGGGTGGAGGCGATGGCCGCGTTGTAGCCCCAGCGCCCGCCGGTCTTGCCCCACACCTCGCGTCCGCCCAGCACCTTCATGGACAGGCCCACCGAGTACGCGGCCGGTTCGCCGCTGGAGAGGTCGGTCACCTTCGGCAGGGTGAACATCTCCTCCAGCAGCGGCCCGCGCACGACCTGGCCCCGGAACAGGGCGCGGGTGAACCGTTCGAGGTCCTCCGTGGTGGAGACGAGGTCACCGGCCGCCCAGCCGTCCGTGCTCGTCCACACGGACACGTCGCGCAGCCCCGTCGTCCCGTCGTCCAGCCGCATCCGCTGGTAGCCGTGGTTGTGCGGGCCGATGATGCGCGGGTTCGTCCCCGGGGAGTACGTGTCCCGCAGCCCCAGCGGACGGAGCACCCGGCGGGCGAGCTGGTGCTCGTAGCTGTCGCCGGTGACGCGCTCGATGAGCAGACCGGTGATCGTGTAGCCGATGTTGAGGTAGTGCTGCCGCTCGCCCGGTGCGAACTCCCGCTTCTTCGCGGTCGCCGAGCGGACCATGTCCCGGGGGTCGTGGACCCGGAAGCGCTGGGCGTACCACTCCTCGACGGTGCTGCCGGGGAAGTCGGGGGCCGGGATGCCGTGCGTGTGGTTCAGCAACTGCCGTACGGTCACGCCCGCGTAGGACGCCGGGATCAGGCCGGGCAGGTAGGAGCGGGCGGTGCGGTCGAGGTCCAGCCGTCCCTCGGCGGCCAGTTGCAGGGCGACGGCCGCCGTGAAGACCTTGGTCACCGACCCGGCGCGGAACCGGGCCGCCGGATCCGCCGGCCGGCCGGTGCGCAGGTCGTGCACGCCGGAACTGCCGCGCCAGACACCCTCCGTGCCCCCGACCCGGACGAGGGCCGCGGTCGCGTCGGCGTCGGGGAGACCGGCCAGGGCCGCCTCCAGGGCGGCGTGCGGGGAGCGGGCGGAGGCCACGGCGGGCGCGGCGTGGGCGGGGCCCGGCAGGACGGACGGTCCGGCCGCCACCCCCGCGGCGAGCACGGCGGCCAGCAGTGCGGTACGGGTTCTCATGGTCAACTCCGTGATGGTGAGCCGTCGTCGGGTACGGCTCCATCCTTCGCGGCGGCCACGGCCGGCGGATCGCCCGCGCGAGCGGTTCGCGGACGCGGGCGGCTCACCGGCGCGGGGGAGGAACGCGCCGTTCCGGCTCCCCCGGGCGGGGCTCCCCGGCCGCGATCAGGCCCGTCTCGTAGGCGCAGATCACCGCGTGGATCCGGTCCCGCAGCCCCAGCTTCGCGAGCACGTTGCCGACGTGCGTCTTGACGGTGTGGTCGCTCACCACCAGTTCGGCGGCGATCTCGGCGTTGGACAGGCCGCGCGCGAGCAGTAGCAGCGTCTGGCGTTCGCGTGCCGTGAGCACCTCCAGCCGGGGGTCGGGCCTGCGGGGCCGGGCGGCGGGAGGCCGGGTGTACTGCTCGACCAGGCGCCGGGCGACGGTGGGCGCGAGCAGCGCGTCGCCCCGGGCGGCGACCCGCACCGCGTGCACGAGGTCGTCCCGCCGGACGTCCTTCAGCAGGAACCCGCCGGCGCCCGCGTGCAGTGCCTCGTAGACGTACTCGTCGGAGTCGAAGGTCGTGAGCATCACCGTGCGGCAGTTCCCGGCCGCGCTGATCGCCCGGCAGGCCGCGATGCCGTCCATGCGGGGCATCCGGATGTCCAGCAGCGCCACGTCCGGCGCGTGCCGCCGCACCGCCTCGACGGCCTCGGCCCCGTCGGCCGCCTCCGCCACGACCTCGATGTCCGGCTGCACGTCCAGGATCAGGGCGAAGCCGCTGCGCACCAGCTCCTGGTCGTCGGCCACGACCACCCGGATGGTCACCGCGCCCCCTCCGTGGCGGCCGGGGTCAGGGGGAGGCGGACGCGTACCTCGAAGCCCCGGCCGTCGGGGCCGGCCCCGGCGACCGCGGTGCCGCCGTGCGCCGCCGCCCGCTCCCGCATGCCGACCAGCCCGTGTCCGCCCCCGCGTGCCGCCCCGGGCCGCGGCCCGCACCCGTCGTCCGCCACCCGGATCCCCAACTCGTGCTCCTCCCAGTCCAGTTCCACGGTCACGGTACGGGCGCCGGCGTGCCGGACGGTGTTGGTCAGGGCCTCCTGGACGATCCGGTACACGGTGGCCCCGACCGCCTCCGGGACCGGGCGGACGCGGCCCGCCGCGCGGTGGCGGGCGTCCAGGCCGCTGCCGCGCACCCGGTCGAGCAGGGCGGGGAGTTCGGCGAGACCGGGCTGCGGGGCACGCGGGGAGCCGTCGGATTCGTCGCCGTCGCGCAGCACGCCCAGCATCCGGCGCAGCTGCGCCATGGCGTCCCGGCCGGTCGCGGAGATGGCGTCGAAGGCGGCCTCGGCCCGTTCGGGAGCGGCTCGCACCGCCACGGGGCCGGCCTCGGCCTGCACGATCATCAGGCTCACCGCGTGGGAGAGGATGTCGTGCATCTCGCGGGCGATCCGGGCCCGTTCGCGGGCGGCGGCCCGCTCGGCCTCGACGCGGTGCGCGCGCTGCCGGGCGTCGGTGAGCCGCCCGAAGACGTAGGCGGCGGCGAACACGAAGCAGGAGAAGGTCAGTTCGCGCGCGGTCCGGGTGTTGAGCCACACCCCGGCCGGTACGGCGACCAGCAGCAGGAGCCCGGTGAGGAGCCGCCGCGGCGCGGGCGACAGGGCGGCGATGGTGTACACGGCCACCAGGCCCGTGTACGGCAGGGGCTGCCCGGGTCCGTCCAGGGTCAGCCGGTACAGCGCGTTCGCGGCCAGCACCGCGAACAGCACGGTGAGCGGGGCGCGCCGCCGCCAGACCAGGGGCAGCACGGTGAGGGTGCTCAGCCCGTACGCCCCCCAGGTCGCCGGTGGCAGCGCGGGATCGCGCGGTACCAGGAACGGCATCGTCATGGCGCCCTGCACGAGCAGGGCGATCCCGAGATCGACCAGGAGCGGCCTGGCCGCGGCGCGCCCCCGCAGCCGCCCCCATCCTCCGCGCAGCTTTCCGCGCAAGCCCGCCATCCCGCCCGCCCCCGTCCCGAGCCGATCCGTGCCGATCCGTGCCGACGGCCGGCCGTCGGCCGGCGGCTACCGGCTGACGGACACGGTAACGGGCCGCTCCCGCGCCTCGGCCGTCGTCCTCAGGTCCCGCAACCACGCCTCCAGGCCCGCTCCGAGCGCCGCCGTCGCCGTCGGGACGTCCGCCTCGACCTGGGGGCCGGTCCAGGTCTCCTCGGTGTGGACCCGTACACCTCCCGGGACCTCGCGGAACGTCCACAGGTGGACGCCCCGGTCGATGCGCAGCCCCTCGCCGATCGCGGGGCCGCTCCACAGGACGCAGTCGTGGGGGCGCAGGGCGCGGACGGTGGAGGTGATGGCCAGGGTGGTGGCGGGAGTGGTCGGGGTGGCCGGGGCGGGGGTCGTCCAGTGGAAGCGGGAGCCCTCGCGCAGCCGCCCGGCGTCGAGGCGTTCGGCGGAGGTGACCGGCGGCTGCCAGGCCGGCCAGCGCTCCACGTCGGTCTGCAGTTTCCACACCGTGCGCAGGGACGCCCTGATGACGGTGTCGGACTCGTAGCGGATGAGGGCGTCGCGGTCCACGCCACGCCCCGCGCACCGGGCCGTGCCGTCCTGGTGTGCGGGAGTGGCCCGGGCGGCGGCCGGGACGGTGCCCGCGAGGGCGGTGGCGAGGGTGAGGGCGGCGGTGAGCACGGCCGTGCGGGCGCGGGAGCGCGAGGCGGGGGAGGTGCCGGTGGCGGACATGGTGTTCCTCTCGGGGTGGTGAGGTGCCGGGCGGGACGGTGTGCCGCGGAGGCCGCTACGGGATGAGGACGACCTTGCCGTTGACGGTGCCGGACTCGGCCAGCCGTACGGCGTCCGCGACCCGCGTGAGGGGCAGGCGCGCGGCGATCCGGGCCGTGACCTCGCCCCGCTGCAGGGCGGCGAAGACCTGGCCGAGGTCGGTGCGGAGCCGGGCGCGGAAGCGGTCCTCGGCCAGGGCCCGGCCGGCCCAGACGTTGAAGAAGAAGGCGCGGCGCCGGTTGGGCAGCGCGTGCCACAGCCACACCCGCAGCAGCAGTTTGAGCACGGGCCACTGCTTGGACCCTTCGGCGTCCCGGGTGGAGGCGCTGCCGTAGGAGACGAGCGTGCCGCCGGGGGCGAGGAGGCGCCAGGAGTCGACGATGCCGCTGCCGCCGACGTGGTCGAAGACGGCGTCCACCCCGGCGGGGGCGAGCGCGCGGATCCGGGCGGCGAGGCCGGGCGCGCGGTAGTCGACGGGGACCACCCCCTGCGCGCGCAGGGCGTCGTGGTGGCGCGCGGAGGCCGTGCCGATCACCCGGGCGCCGGCGGCCAGGGCGAGCTGGACCAGGACGGAGCCGACACCGCCGTTGGCGCCGTGCACCACGACCGTCTGTCCCGCGCGGACGCGGGCCTTGCGGTGCAGCATCTGCCAGGCGGTGACGCCGTTGACGACGAGGGTCTCCGCCTCCGCCGCGTCGATCCCCTCGGGCACCGGGACCACGTCGGCCGCGTCGACCGGCACGTGGCTGGCCCAGCCGCCGACCTTGACGAGCGCGGCGACCCGGGTGCCGACGAGACCGGGCTCCACGCCCTCGCCGGCCGCCACCACCCTGCCGACGAGGTCGTAACCGGGGACGAACGGGAACGGCGGCTGGTCGTAGTAGCGGCCGCGGCGCATCTGCTGCTCGGCGAAGGAGACGCCGGTCGCCTCCGTGCGGATCACGAGCCGGCCGGGACCGGGGGCGGGGACGGCGCCGTGGCGGATCTCCAGCCCCTCGGGCTCGACCTTGCCCGGCAGTACGACCTCGACGAGTTCTTCGGTGTTCATGACGCCTCCGCTGACGTGATGGTGACTGGTTCTCGTGTTCGTTAGAAGTTGTAACCCGCTGGTGTGGCGAGTGTCAATAACTTCAGTGATAGCCTCTAACCATGACCGAGGTGGAGGCCACGAAGAGCCCGCGCGAGCGCTACCGCGCCCAGGTCCGCGCGGAGATCAAGGCGCGGGCGTGGGAGCAGATCGCCGCGGCGGGCGCGTCCGCGCTCTCCCTCAACGCGATCGCGAAACAGATGGGCATGAGCGGCCCGGCGCTGTACCGGTACTTCGGCGGGCGCGACGAGCTGATCACCGAGCTCGTCAGGGACGCGTACCGGAGCCTCGCCGACACCTTCCGGGCTGCCGCCGCGGAGCACGGCCCCGACCTGATCGCGCTCGCGCACGCCCTGCGCGGCTGGGCCCTGGCCGATCCGCACCGCTACTTCCTCGTCTACGGCACGCCCGTGCCCGGCTACCACGCGCCCGACGACATCACCGCGATCGCGGCCGAGACCATGGCGACCCTCCTGGACGCCTGCGCCGCGCTGCCCGCGCCCCCGGACGGCGCGGCGACCCCGTTCGACGAGCACCTCGCGTCCCACCGCGCCTGGGCGGCCGGCCACCCCGCACCGCCCGCCACCCTCCGCCGCGCCCTGGCCTTCTGGACCCGGATGCACGGCGTGCTCTCCCTGGAGCTCGCCGGCCACTACACCGGCATGGGCTTCGACCCGGAGCTCCTCTTCGCCGCCGAACTCGACGTCCTGACCGGCCGGTCGGGGACCGGCTGACGAGGTCCGGACAGAACGCGTTTGCGAAGATCGCCTGTGGGTGTGCGCTAAACTCCTTTACCGAGCTCTTACGCTCTGATGAGCGTGGTCGCGCTCGTCGCAGGACAAGGGGCGCCCGGTTCCCGGGCCGGGACGAGGGGGGCGTGACATGCGTCGAGTGGTTCGCGTACGCGTCCGCAACGCCGCCCGCGACGGCGTCCCTGATACCGGCCGCACCGCCGGCTGAGCGGTTCACCCTCGCCGAGGCGACGCCCCGGAGCCGATGCCGGCCGAGGCCGGTGACCCACGGCACCACCACGTGACCCGGGACCTCTCCCGACGGCCCGGACCGCCTGCGCGGCAGCCCGGACCGCCCGTGCGGCAGCCCGGACCGCCCGTGCGGCAACCCGGACCGTAGCGCGAGCGTCCCGTCCACGGTCCGCCCGGCCACCCCCGAAAGCCGCCCGGGCCCGCCCGCCACGATCCGCCGCGCGCACCGGCTGCCCCGGGGGCGCGCACCGCCCCACCGCACCCGCCCCGGTGACCGGCCCGTGTCGGACACCGCCGCCCACCCGCCCGCACCTCACGACGGGCCGGCGCACCACGCCCCGGCCGTCGGCACCCGCCAAGGCACAGACGCCGCAGACCCGGACACCGGAGGTCAGACGCCCGTGCACGACACCACCGCCATGCTCATAGAACTCGGCGCGATCATCCTCGCGCTGGGACTGCTGGGACGCCTCGCCGGACGGGTGGGCTTCTCGCCCATACCCCTCTACCTGCTCGCCGGACTCGCCTTCGGCCAGGGCGGCATCCTGCCGCTGCGGGCCAGCGAGGACTTCGTCGCCACCGGCGCCGAGATCGGCGTCATCCTCCTGCTGCTCCTGCTCGGCCTCGAGTACAGCGCCTCCGAACTCGTCACCACCCTCAAGACCCAGTACCCCTCCGGTGCCGTGGACCTGGTCCTCAACGCCCTGCCGGGGGCCGCGATGGCGCTGCTGCTCGGCTGGGGCCCGGTGGCCGCCGTCGCCCTGGCCGGCGTCACCTGGATCTCCTCCTCCGGAGTGATCGCCAAGGTGCTGGGCGACCTGCGCCGGCTCGGCAACCGCGAAACGCCCGTCGTGCTCGGCGTGCTGGTCCTGGAGGACCTGGCCATGGCGGTCTACCTGCCCATCCTCACGGCCCTGCTCGCCGGGGTGAGCCTCGCGGGCGGCGCGCTCACCCTGCTCGTCTCCCTCGGCACCGTCGGCGCGGTCCTCTACGTGGCGCTGCGGCACGGCCGTCTGGTCAGCCGCGCGGTCTCCTCGGACAACGCCGAGATGCTGCTGCTGGCCGTGCTCGGCCTGACCCTCCTGGTGGCGGGCCTCGCCCAGCAGTTGCAGGTCTCCGCCGCCGTCGGCGCGTTCCTCGTCGGCATCGCGCTGTCCGGCGAGGTCGCCGAGGGGGCCAGCAGTCTTCTCACCCCGCTGCGGGACCTGTTCGCCGCCGTGTTCTTCGTCTTCTTCGGCCTGCATACCGATCCGGCCGACATCCCGCCCGTGCTGGTGCCCGCGCTCGCCCTCGCCGCCGTCACCACCCTCACGAAGATCGCCACCGGGTACTGGGCGGCCCGCCGCGCCGGGATCTCGCCCCGGGGCCGCTGGCGCGCGGGCGGCACCCTGGTCGCGCGCGGCGAGTTCTCCATCGTCATCGCCGGGCTCGCCGTCGGCGCCGAGCCGCGGGTCGGCCCGCTGGCCACCGCCTACGTCCTGATCCTGGTCGTCGTCGGCCCGCTCGCCGCCCGCTGGACCGAGCCCCTCGCCCGGCGCCTGGACCGCCGCACCACCGCCCCCGCGCCGGACAGCCTCAAGAGTGCGGCCCCGGCCGGTGGTTGAGCGACCGCGGGGCCGCACGCCGGGAACGGCCGGATGACGACCGGGCAAAGGCGGCATATCCCCCGGCCGCGCCCGGCGGACCGGAGGCGGGGGCACAATCCCTGTGCAGGAGAGCGGAAGGAACCGCCGGCATGATCGAGTGGATGCCCCTGAGGGCCGGAGTCAGGCCCGTCCCCCAGCCCGTGGCGACGCCCCTGGTCTGGGCCGGGGCCTTCGGCGGCGCGCTGGTGCTCGTGGCGCTCCTCAACGGTGTGGTCGGGCCCGGCCGGCCCGAACTGGTTCTGGGCGCGCTGTCGTTGCTCGCCGCCGTGCTCGGGCTGTGCGCCCGTTTCACGGCGGCTCCCGGCACGGCCGTGCTGTGCTGGCTGTTCCTCAACGCCTTCGGCATCCCGCCCATGGGCACCCTCACCTGGGCCGGCCACCGGGACACCACCTGGCTCGCCTGCCTGCTCGCCGCCGCCCTGGTCGGCACGGCCCTGTCCCGCGTCGCGCACGCCCGGGCCGCCTACCGCCGCCTCGCCCCCGGCGGCACGCGGCCCGACGGCGGTCCCGGCGCCGGGCCGTACGACGGACGGCCGGCGGGCGGGCGTTAGGATCCGGACCATGCCCCTGACCGCGCACGACGTGGACCGGTTCGAAGCCTTCAGGCCCCGCCTGGAGGCCATGGCCTACCGGCTCCTCGGCTCGGCGAGCGAGGCCGAGGACGTCGTGCAGGAGACGTTCCTGCGGTGGCAGGCCGCCGACGTCGAGCGCGTGCGGGTGCCCGAGGCCTGGCTGACGAAGGTGCTCACCAACCTGTGCCTCAACCAGCTCACCTCGGCCCGGGCCCGCCGCGAGACCTACGTGGGCCAGTGGCTCCCCGAGCCGCTGCTCGACGGCGACCCGATGCTCGGCCCCGCCGACACCGCCGAACAGCGCGATTCGGTCTCCTACGCCGTCCTCACCCTGCTGGAGCGCCTGACGCCCAACGAGCGGGCGGTGTACGTGCTGCGGGAGGCCTTCGGATACCCGCACCGGGAGATCGCCGGGATCCTCGACGTCACCGAGGCCGCCAGCCAGCAGATCTTCCACCGTGCCAAGCAGCACGTAGCGGCCGGCAAGGCCCGCGCGGAGGTCGACCGGGCCACCGCGCGGCGCGTCATCGACGAGTTCCTCGCCGCCGCCACCAGCGGTCGGACCGAACCGCTCGTCCGGCTGCTCACCGAGGACGCCGTGGCGATCGGCGACGGCGGCGGCAAGGTCCCGGCCCGCGCCCGGGCGTTCGAGGGCGCCCTCGCGGTCGCGACGTTCCTGCGGGGCATGTTCAAGCCGGGCAAGGCCCAGCGCGCCATCGCCGGCGGCGCGGTCGACGTCCACGCGACCACGGTCAACGGCGGCCCCGCGCTCCTGGCGGTCGTCGACGGCCGGGTCTTCGGCGTCATCAGCCTGGAGATCACGGCCGACGGCATCGCCGCGTTCCGCAGCCAGGTCAACCCCGACAAGCTGGAACGCGCGACCCGGCGGTGGGCGGCCGCCGACCACGGCGAACCCCTGGTCACGATCTTCTGACGCCGCCCGTCGTGATGTGACCTGCTTCACACCGTACTTCTGTCAGGGAACGGCGGACCACCCGGTTCAAGGGGTGAATCCGCAGACGACAGGAGCCAGGAAATGCAGCACCGCATCATCGTCCTCGGCGCCGGCTACACCGGCGCCGTCGCCGCCGGCCGCCTCGCCAGGCGGCTGCACCGCGACGACGTCGCCATCACCCTCGTCAACGCCGAGCCCGACTTCGTCGAGCGCGTCCGGATGCACCAGCTCGCCGTCGGCCAGGACCTGACGCCCCGGCCCTTCAGCGAGATGTTCCGGGGCACCGGCGTCGCACTGAAGCTGGCGAAGGTCACCGCCGTCGACGTCGAGCGCAAGACCGTCACCGTCACCGCCACGTCCGGGGGGCCGGTGTCCGGGCCGGCGTCCGGGGAGCCGGAGTCCGTGGAGCCGGCGTACGAGGAGCTGGAGTACGACACCCTCGTGTACGCGCTCGGCAGCGGCTGGAACGACGGAGGCGTGCCCGGTGTCGCCGAGCACGCCCACGAGATCGCCGGGCGTCCGGGAGCGCTCCGGCTGCGCGAGCGCCTGGCCCGCCTCGACGCCGGGCAGCCCGTCGTCGTGGTCGGCGGCGGCCTCACCGGTCTGGAGGCCGTGACCGAGATCGCCGAGGCCCGGCCGGACCTCGACGTCGCCCTCGCCGCGGGCGGCGGGCTCGGCGACTGGCTGTCGCCCCGGGGGCGCCGGCACCTGCGGAAGGTGACCGACAAGCTGGGCATCACCGTGCACGAGCACACCGAGGTCACCTCCGTCGCGGCCGGCCACGTCACCACCGCCGACGGCACCTCGCTGCCCGCCGCCGTCACCGTGTGGACCACGGGCTTCGCCGTCCACCCCCTCGCCCGGGCCAGCGCCCTGGAGGTCACCGACACCGGCCGGATCCTGGTCGACCGGACCATGCGCTCGCTCTCGCACCCGGACGTGTACGCCGTCGGCGACGCGGCCCTCGCGACGGGACCCGGCGGCAAGCCGCTGCGCATGTCCTGCGCCTCGGGCGTGCCCATGGCCTGGCAGGCCGCCGACGCCATCGCGGCCCGCCTGACCGGCGGAAAGCTCCCGAACGTGTCGATCCGGTACTTCAACCAGTGCATCTCGCTGGGGCGCGCGGAAGGCCTGATCCAGTACGTCACCGCCGACGACCGGGCCGTCGACGCGGCCCTGACCGGCCGGTTCGCCGCCCGCTACAAGGAACTGGTGTGCAAGGGCGCGGCCTGGGGCGTCGCCCACCCGGTCCTCGGCCCGGCCCGCCGCCGGCGCGTCGTCCCCGCCGCCGCTCCCGCAGGCGCCTCGGTGGAGGCGGCGGCCTGACGGGCGCGACGGGGCCGGACCCCGGGTCACCGTCCCGGGGTCCGGCCGCCGCACCGCAGGTCAGAGCCGATCGAGGATGCCCCTCAGCTGCTCGACCTCGGCGGACTGGCCCTTGACGATGGCCCCCGCCAGCTTCTTGGCGTCGGGGTTCTCGCCCTCGCGCCGCTCGTCCTCGGCCATGGTGATCGCGCCGTTGTGGTGGTCGATCATCAGCTGGGCGAAGGCCTTGTCGAACGCCTCGCCCTTCAGGGCCTTGAGCTCGGTCATGTCGGCCGCGCTCATCATGCCGTCGCCGCTGTGACCGCCGCCGTGGTCCGTGCCGGGCTCGGACGGCGCGGCGGTGGGCCTGCCCCAGGCCGTGAGCCAGCCCTTCATCGTCCTGATCTCGGGGTCCTGGGCCTGCTCGATCTTCCGGGCGAGGTCCTCGATCTCCGCGTCGGCGGCCCGTCCGTCGGCCAGCCGGGACATCTCCAGGGCCTGCTCGTGGTGCGGGATCATCAGCTGCGCGAACCGCACGTCGGCGTCGTTGAACGCACCGGCCGGGGCGCTGGATCCGGCGCCCGGACCGGCGTCGGCCGTGGCCGACGGGCCGGTGCCGCCGTGGTGGGACGCGCTCGTGTCGTCGCCGCTGCCGCAGGCGGCCAGCAGCAGGGCTCCCGCCGTGAGGGCGGCCGCCGCGGCGGCACGTCGGACGGGGGTACGGCGCAGGGCGCGCGTGAAGGCGGTCATGGTGGTCTTTCACCTCGGAGTCGTCTGGTCTTCGGGCTGTTCTCGGGTGGGCGAGACGGCGGGACCGCGCGAGGAGCGCGCCCGCGAGGGTGTCTCGGCCTACAGCCGGAGGACCGACAACCGGGTGAGATCGGGGCCGCGGGGCGGAGGGTCGGGGCGCGCCACCGCGCCCCTCTGGGCCCGCGGCCGCGCCGGCCCGTCGGGGTCCCGGGCCAGCGCCGACCGGACGAGGGCGGCCAGCACCCATGCGGCGAGCAGGACCGCCACGCACAGGGTGGCCATGTCCCCGGCGCCGACGGGCCGGTCGGTGGAGGCCGCGTGCCCCGCGTGCCCGGCGGGAGCGGTGTCCACGCGCCCCGCGTGCCCGGCGGGAGCGGCGTGCGGCGGCGGGTCCTCGGAGCCGTGGGCGGCGGGCCGTTCCCCCGCCGCCGGCTGCGTCAGGGCGGCCGCCCCGTGCGAGGCCTGCCCCGTCCCGGAGCCGTGCGCCTCGGTGGGGTGGCCCACGGTGTGCATGACGAACACGCCGAGCGCGAGCACGACGACGAGCAGCAGGTGCCCGAGGGCGCCCGCCGCTCGTACGGACCGGCTCACGGCCACGGTGACTGGACCTCCGTCGTGGACGACACGGGCAATATACCCCCCGCCCGTATCCGGGCGGGGGACGCCCGCCCGTCAGTGGTGGGCGTGCACCACGGCGTGCCCCTTGCCCCGCCCGATCATCCACTTGTTGACCGGCGTGGTGACCAGGAAGGCGACCGCGAACCCGCCGAGCAGCGCCGACCAGAACAGCCCGTCGGACAGATGGGCGTCCATCGCGCCCGGGGTCAGGGCGATGATCGTGTTGTCGACGAGCTCCATGACGGCGATCGAGACCGTGTCGGCGGCCAGCGCCACCTTGATCGCGGCCTTGAGGCTCAGCCCGGCGCGCACCACCGCGAACAGGGTGAAGGAGTAGCCGAACAGGAAGGCCAGCGCGATCGCGAGCGCCATGGTGGGGACGTTGCCCCAGAGCAGCGCGGTCCCGATGACCATGCCGAGGATCTCGCCGATGGCGCAGCCGGTCAGGCAGTGCAGGGTCGCCTTGACCGCCATGCCCCAGGTGGCGCCCGCACGGGCGTCGTCGTGGGACGCGTGATGTGCCGAGTCGTGCGTGGTGTGGTCCATGACTCCCAATGTATACCCCCAGGGGGTATGTGACCACCCTGGTGCGGCAGAGAACCCGGCGAGGGAGGGAGTGCGGACAGCACAGCGGGTGGGCACCGGCCCTGACCTGCCGGTGCCCACCCGCTCGCGCTCCTCGCGCGGTCGTCCGCCCGGACGGACGCTAGCCGCCCACGTACCAGCTGAACCCGCCGTTGCTGCTGGCGACCGCCAGCATCACGAGCCACAGCACCACGGCGACGATGCCGAGGATGATGCCGGCCTTCGCCATCCCGGCCCCGTTCCCGGCACCCTGACGGCGGGCGACGACACCGAAGACGATGGCCAGCGGGCCGAGGATGATGTTCAGGATGAACAGCCCGACGATGCCGCAGCACAGGCTCGCGATCGCCATGCCGTTGGTGCGCGATCCGGAGGACGCGGCAGGGGAACTGCCGTAACTCGTCATGGGAGACTCCCAGTTGTCGATGACACGGACCGAACGAGCCGCCCGTGGTCTCACGTCCGGCTCGATTGTCCGAATGCCCCCTTGCCGCGTTCCCATGTCACCCGGTGCGCGAGCCCGCGGTGAAGTCGTCCCTCAGAACAGCCCCTTGTACCCCTGCCAGCCGGTCGCGATCTTCGTGCGGCTGCCGAAGGACCCCTTGCCGTCACCGTTGTTGCGCCAGGCGTTGCCCGAGGTGTCGCGGGAGACCAGGTCGGCCCGGCCGTCGCCGGTCAGGTCGCCGACGCCCACGACCGAGTCGTAGGACGCGCCCCAGTCGTTGAACACCTTCACCCGGGCCTTGAAACCGCCCGCGCCCGTGCCGTCGTAGCGCCACAGCTCGTTCGACTTGTCCTGCGCGAGCAGGTCGCCGTGGCCGTCGCCGTTGAGGTCGCCGGCGCCCAGGACCTTCTTGTAGCCCGTCCACTTGGACGCGATCTTCACCCGGGTGGCGAGCTTGCCGGTGCTCGTCGCCTTGTAGAGGTAGACGTCCCCGGTGGTGGCGTGGCGGGCGACCAGGTCCGCACGCCCGTCACCGCTGACGTCCCCCGGCGAGGTCAGCACGTCGTACTGGGTCCAGCCGGACGTGCCCAGCGAGGTGTACGCCGTCGACGGGGTCACCGCCTTGCCGCACCCCGGCCGGTAGGCACGCAGCGCCCCACTGCCGAACCGCACCAGCACGTCGTTGCACCGGTCCCCGTTCAGGTCGCCGAACGGCACCGCCTTCACGGTCGTCGGCCACCCCGAGCCCGTGGTCCTGCCGGTGAACGCCCCGGTGCCGGAGCCGTACTGGTACGTCAGCCCGCCCGAGCCGTTCAGCGTCAGCAGCTCGCCGAAGCCGTCCGCTCCCACGAAGTCCCGCCACGCGGCGGCCGCGCCGGTGACCTTCACCGTGCCCGACTTCGTCAGCGCCGCGCCCTGCCCGTCGGCGGGGGTGACGGTCAGCGTCCAGGTGTAGGCGCCGTTGGGCACCAGCCGGCCGGCGCCGTCCTTGCCGTTCCACACCGGGGCCACCACCCCGCGGGCCTGGCCGCCGGTGAGGGTGCGCACGGCCGTACCGGCCTTCGTGCCGATCACCAGCTTCCAGGAGGCGGCCGGCTTGTTCAGCCACCACTTCGGACTCCACGCCGCGGCACCGCCCTTGACGTCCGCCGAGGCGGCGACGGTGGCGTCCCGCTGCACCAGGGGCGAGACGGGGACCCCGCTGGGGGTCAGGCGCACGGAGTGGTCGGAGCGGAGCTGCGCGATCACGCCGGTGTAGGGGTCGACGTCCCAGGACTGCAGGCCCAGCCCCTCGAAGTTCCCGGCGGTGTGCGCCACGGGCGTCTCGCCGCGCACGTCGATCACCTTGAGCCGCCCGGCCTCGGCCGTCGCGACGAAGCCGTCACCGAGCTGCGCCTGCTCCCAGTCGGGGCCGGAGACGAGCGTCTGGTTCCGCTTGGTGACGGTGTCGTAGACGCCCATGCCCTCCGAGTTCAGCACGCAGTTCCACAGCAGCCAGCGGCCCACCGCCTGGAAGTCGTTGAGCAGGCAGCCCCGCCCGAACGACACGAACTCGCCCTCACGCCCAGTCAGCAGATCGACCGCGACGACGCCGTTCTTGCCGGACGACACCCACGCCGTGGTGCCCCACAGCGCCCGCACCTGCTCCGTCGTCGTGTACACCGTGCGCCCGGAGTCGAGGTCGACGATCCGGGTCTGGACCACCCCGGCGCTGTCCCACGGTCCGCTCAGGGCGGCGAACCGGCCACTGGCCGCGGCCGCCGTCTGGTAGACGCGGGAGCTGTCGATCCGGGTGCCGGGCATCGACTGGGCGGGCCCGAGCACGCGCGGCTGCGCCTCGGTCTCCGTGCCGTAGCCGGAGACGATCGTCCGGCCGTCGCCGGTGTCGAGCAGGCGCGGGCCGCCCTGCCCGTAGTGCAGCAGGTCGAGGCGGCCCCGGTTGACGCGCGTGCCCGCCGCGGGGGAGCCGGTGGCCCCGGTGTCACGGGCGTGCAGATAGGTCCACTCCCCGGCGGGGTCCTCCTCCACGGTGGTCAGCCGCCCCTGGGCGAGGGTCAGCCGGGAGACCGTGTGGGCGGCCCGCCGGGGGGAGGCGTCCGCGACCCTGCGCACGGTGACCCCGCCGCCGTCGGTGGGCTCGACGAGGGAGACGCCCCACTGGTCGGGGTCGGCACCGCCCGGTACCAGGAGCCCGCCGTCCGGAGTGGGCATGGCCTGCCGGGAGGTGCGGGCCAGGATCGTCCGGGACGCGGAGCCGTCGAGCGGGACGGCGTCGACCCGGGAGACCGGCAGGTGGGTGCTGTTGCGGCCGTAGGGCGCGTCGTACCGGGACACGATCACGGTGTCGCCGACCAGGCCGAGCACCTGCTCGACATCGGCGAGCGGCCTGCTCGTCGGGGCGGCCGTCAGGTCCTGGCGCGAGACGGTGAACAGGGTGCCGTCGTGCCACCACACCAGGTGGGTGGAGCTCAGCGCGACGAGGGAGTACCAGGCCTGCACCGCGTACGGCAGCGTCGTCAGCCGCCCCTGCGCGACGTCGAGCCAGCCGGTGAACTCGTCGTCGCCCGTGCGGTACCGCACGATCTGCCCGCGCGCGTCACTCAGCGACGAGTGCCACAGGTAGCTGCCGGAGGGCAGGCCCGTCACCGTGCGGTCGGCGACCGAGCCGTCCTCGCCGGGGTCCAGCAGGTGCAGCACCGTGTCCGTGCCCGGCTTTCCCGTGGTCGTGACGACCGTCGACCCGAGGGTGCTGTAGTACGTGTGCCCCTCGGGGAGCGCCACCTCGCGGACCTCGCCGGAGGCCATGTCGCGCAGGGTCACGGTCCGGGCCGACTGGTCGTACCGGGCGACGACGTCCGTGCCCGCGCCCGAGGCGGTGGTGCCGTACGAGTCCCAGCCGGCCGCGTCGACGACCGTGTCGGCGCCGGCGTAGCTCGTCCACAGGTGACCGCGCCCCTGCTCGTAGCGGAGGAAGCCCGAGGGCCCCGCGCTGAGCAGGCTCGTCCAGGGGACGGCTGCCGTGGTGGCCGGCACGACCACCTCTCCGGCGACCGTCTCGCCGTGCGCGCTGCCGGCGCTCAGCGAACCGATGCCGACGGCGAGTGCGCAGGAAACGGCGACAGCGGTGGCGCCTCGGACGAGCGCGCGTCTGCCCATGCAGGACCTCTTCGGGAATGTAGGCATGGCGGGGCAGGCATGCGCGCGGCCGCGGCGCAGGACGGACTCCTGCGGCAGTCGGCGTTTCGGACACCCCCCCAGGTGAGTGGCCGGATCGTAGCAGTTGTTGGGTTCATGATCGACCGCGGAAGCCGCAGGCCGTCCACCTCGCGTCGAAGCGGCCGTTCCCACCGTTCCGGCCACCCGGCGGCAGTCCTCCGATAACATGTTCGACCTCATCAAAGGATCAAAAACTGGAGCATCGCGGGTGTCTTCGCGGATGAGCGGCAGGACTTCGTTGGTCGCGTGGCGCCACGGGCGCGCGATGCTGTGGGCCGCGGCGGGCGCGGTGGTGTGCGCCTTCCTCGTCGCCCTGGAGATCGCCTCCCGGCACTACGGCGAACCCGGCCCGATCACCAACCAGCTGGCGGCCCTCGTCCTCGCCCCCAAGTCGGGCCCGCTCTACGGCGGTCTGGCGCTGATGATGGTGGTGCTGACCTGGCGCCAGCGGTTCCTCGCGGCCGGCACGGCGCTCGGCGTCGACACCGTCCTGGCGCTCGTCCGCTGGGCGGCCGGCGCCGAGATACCCGAGGGCATCGCCTTCGGCACGGGCGCGCTGTGGGTGATGCTGGGCACGGCGGTCGTCGCCCTCACCCGCCGCACCGGCCCCGAACGCGTCCTGCTCCTCAAGGGCGTGGGCCTGGGCCTGCTGCTGGTGGCCGCCCGCAAGATCGGCGACACCTGGCTGTTCATCACCGCGAAGACCCGCCCGACGGTCCTCGACCAGTACGTGGCCGTCGCCGACCACGCGCTGGGCGAGCCGTCGTGGCTGGTGGGCCGGATGCTCCGGGCCACCGCCCCGATCGGCCCCCACGTCACCCAGCTCGTGTACGCCCAGCTGGCCGTGGCCGCGATCGTCGTCGCCTGCTACCAGCTGCGCCACGTCGTCACCGAACGCCGCTTCCCGCGCCACCACCTGGTCCGCACGTTCCTGCTGATCGGCCTCCTCGGCCCGGCCGTCTACATGCTCTTCCCGGTCGTCGGACCCGTCTTCGCCTACGGCCCGGGCGCCTCCGGCACCGGCGGCGTGGAATGGGCGGTGGCCGACCTCTGGCCCCACACCCCGCCGCCGCTCACCACCCCGCTGCCGATGACCTACGACGGCATCACCCCGCGCAACTGCATGCCCAGCCTGCACACGGCCTGGGCCCTGGCGATCTACATCCACACCCGCCGGGCCCCCCGGCTCCTCCGCTTCGCGGGCACGTTCTGGCTGATCGCCACGCTCACCGCGACCCTGGGCTTCGGCTACCACTACGGCGTGGACCTCGTCGCCGGCGTCGTCTTCGCCCTCACGGTCGAGGCGGCCGTCCGCTGCGCCGACCGCGGCTGGGACCGTCCGGGCATCCGGCTGGTCGCCTACGGCACGACCGTCTTCGTCGCGCTCCTGCTCTCCTACCGCTACCTGCCGATGGAGATGGCCCGCCACCCGGAGATGTCCGGCCCCCTCCTCGTCCTGGCGATGACCTCGGTCATCTACGGCTACATCCGCACGACCCGACGCTGGGACCCGGCCCCGGCCCCCGCCCCCCGTCCGGAACCCCAACCGGAACCGGTCTGACCGCCGCCGGGCCGCCGTGCGGCGCCCGGAGAGGTCCGCCCGGAGAGGTCACAGGGCCAGCACCGCGCGCACCCTGTTGCCGCCCCCGGCGACGCGAGCGATGTCGAGGCGCTGTGCCAGGCACCGCACCATGGCGAGGCCCCGCCCGCTCTCACCCCACGTCGTCAGCGGCCGTACGTCGGGCCGCCCGGGGCTGCCGTCGTAGACCTCGACGGTCACCTGGGTCTCGGACACGTGCAGGCACAGGCGGCAACTGCCCCCGTGCCGTGTGGCGTTGGTGACCAATTCGGAGACGATGAGGGCCGCGTCACCGATCTGCCCGGCGTCGAGTCCCCCCGCTCGCAGGGCCGGCCGGGCCAGGAACTGTGCGGTCAGCCTCCTTGCCCGGCGCGCCGACTGGGCCTCGTCCGGCAGGTGGTACTCGACTCGTGCGGAACGCCGATGGGTACGCCGATGCGTACGCATGGCGGATCACTTCCCCTCCTGGGTCACCCGACCACCATGGCCGTGACCGCTCGCCCGGCCGCGGAACGTCCTGTCCGGCCGGGCCTGCCCCCTCGTGATGCCCCGGGCCCGTGATCGCCAACCGGAAACGGACGGGGCGGTGTCCGGCCACATCCGCCGAAGACTTCTCCTCCCGAGCAAGTGCACCTAGGCTTGCGGCAGTTCGCCGTGCACAGGTTCCGCCAGGAACGCACGCCGTCCGGCAGCCCGAGGGCTGCCCGTGCCCGAGCCCCGGGCAAGGATCGATTCGCAACCTTCGCGAGCAGCCGGCTTCGTCGCCCGTCGCGGGCGGCGTCCGTGCTCGCCTCGACCCGCTTCCCCTCGTCGCGAGACCGGCACGGTCACCTCCCGCGTGCCGTCGCACGGTCCGATGCGGGGCACACGGCTCCCGATCGCGCGCCCGAGCAGGGGGAACCGGCCGCGCGGGGAGCCTCGGACGGCCGCCGTCGTGGAGCGTACGAGCGGCGGCGGCCGTCGGACGTCGTTCGCGGCCGCGACGCCGCACCGCTCACGCGCGCAGCAGCCGCCCGGTGATCTCCCGGTACTCCCGCAGGGCGATCCGGAGTTCGGCGGACCGGGCCTCGGTGTCCTGGTCCTGCCAGGCCGCACGCAGGACGCGCCGCCGTTCCGCCAGGGCGTCGACCAGTGCCGCGGTCGCTTCGTCGAAGGCGCTCTCTGCCTCCGTCAGGGCCTCGTCGGGGGCGTCGGCGAAGGTGTTGACGGCGTGTCCGAGGCGCCGGGCGATCCTGTCCCGTTCGTCGGACGAGAGCAGCGGCTCCGGTCCCTGGGTGCGGCGTCCGGCGGAGCCCGGGGTCCGGTCGGACGGTTGCTGGGCGCGTGTCTGGTCGTACATCGTCGTGTGCACCGTTCCCGTGGAGATGGGGTCGCCGCCCGAAGACGCCCTCGGTCTTCTCGGCGGTCTGCTTCAGGCTGCCGGAACCCGGCCGGCCCTGCCCTTCACGGCCCTGCGCCCTGCCGCCAGTCAACGTCCGGCGACGATCCGTGTCAACGTGGCACCGGCCCCGGGCGGAGGCCGCCCGCCCGAATGCGCCGGGCCCCCGTTCCGCGTGCCGCACGGAGTAGCGTGGTGAGGGCACCTCCCGATCCCCGCCAAGGCTCCCGATCCCCGCCAAGGCTCCCGGGACACGCCGAACCTCGAAGACGGGCGGCTCATCATGGTCGACTCCGACACACCCCCTGGGACGCCCCCCGTGCCGCTCCCCGGCCACCCCGGCGTGCGGCCGGGGAGCGCACTGCTCCGGCTGGCGACGACCGAGTCGCGCGAGGGCGTCCTCGACGGCGCGTGGTGGCCGCGGTCCCGGGACATCGGTGCCGAGCTGCCCGCCCTGGTCGGGGCGCTCACCGCACACCTCGGACCCGTCGCCCGGGTGGGGCTGGACGCCGGGGCCTGGGAAGGGCTCCCGACGCGGATCGTCGTCGACGACCGCGTGGTGCACATCGACTCGTTCGCGGTCGGTGACGACACCGTCCTGATCACCAGGGCGGACGAGGACATCCTCTCGTTGCTGGTGGTCCCGCCGGACGCGACACCCGAGGCCGCGCACGCCGCCATGGCCCAGGCGGTCCGGACCGACAACCTCACCGGGGCGGAACAGATCCTCATCGACACCGGATCCGGGAGGACGGCCCCCTGAGGGGGGCCTCCGAGGAGGGCCTTCCGAGGGGGCCCTGGGACGGCCCTCACCGGCCGCCGGAAAAACCCGCCCTCAGGTCCCGTGACCCAGCGCGGTGGTCATGAGCGGCTCGGCGTCCTCCTCGGTGGTGTCGGGCGGCACGACCAGAAGGTCCCAGCGGCCGTGGCCGGGGGTGAGCAGGACCACGGTGTCCGGGGCATGCCGCCCGGCGGCCTGGCGCAGGCATACGACCCTGTCGCACACGAGCATCCGGCCCGGTGCCGCCGACCAGGCCGCCCCGTTCACCGTGACGCCGGTGACGTGACCCCAGGCGCTCGGCAGACCGGCGAGCAACTGCGGCAGCTCCGCCAGGAGGTCGTAGGAGCGCGGCCACCACGCACCGTCGAGCCGGCGTGGCAGCGCACTGTCGGGTGCGAGGCGCAGACGGAGGTGCGGGCCGGTGGGCGGCGACGGTGGTGCAGTGGCGGTCACGACGAGTCCTTCGGGCTGGTGAAGCGTCCGGTTGGGGGTCGGGCGCGGCGGTCCCGGGTCGCCGAGCGGGCCGAGCTGAGCCGGTCGACCGGTACGGGGCACGCGACAGGTACTGCCGGGCGGGGGTGGTGCGGTCGCGTCCCACCGGTCAGCCGGCCGGACGCACGGCCTCGCCGTGCCAAGGGGCGACGGCCCCGGTGGTGAAGAACAGCAGAACGGTTCCGCGCGGGTCCGGTTCCGGCCGTGGGCCGGCGGCACGAGGGTCCCGCCCCACGCCGGTCCCCCCGCCCGTGCGAAGGCGGGAGTCCCGGGAAGGACGAGCCGGAGAGGAGGACACCGGCGCCGAGGGGCGCGGCGGGGGAACGGTGACGGGCTCCTGGGCCGAGGGCATCATGCCGACCTGTCTCGGGAGACCTCGCGGTACGGCGGGCCTTCCGGCGAGTTGTCGCGCCGAGGACGAGACCGGCGCGGAAGCCGGTGTGCGACATGCCCTCAGTACGTCCACCGTACTCCGCCGCCCCGCACGGCCCCGGCCCGCGGCGGCGATGGCCCCGCCTCACCGCCCCGCTCCCGTCGGCCCATGCCGTCCACCGCAGGGCCCGCGCGGCCGGGAGTACCGTGGAGACACCGGGAGCTCCTTGCGCACCGGCTCCGATGACCGGTGCCGCCCCCGGCGATCGACGACACCGGGCCGGGCCCGCCCGCGCCCGGGGCAGGGCTGGTCCCATGACCCTGAATGTCCCGGTTCCGCCGACCACCACCGAGCTCCCCGGGGACCCTGCCCGGCCGCACCGGCCCGGCACACCGAAGCAGCGTCGGCCGCGGCCGGAGCGAGGTGCGTCGCCCCGCGCGGGCGAACGTGTCCGTGAGTTGACCCGAGGCCAGATCGAGGACCGGTCGGGAGAGCTGGGCGACCTGTACGCGCGGACCTCGGGCGGCGGACCCTGGGCGTGGAACCAGGCCCGCAGCGCCTTCCTGCGACGGCTGGCGGCGGACCTGCGGCGCCCGGGATTCGAGCTGGTGATCGCCGAGTCCACGGAGCTGACCGGGTGCGCCTACGGCTTCCCCGTACGCGGCGACGGGCCCTGGTGGGAGGGCTTCGACGGGCACCTTCCCGGGAGCCTGCTGCGCACCGCGGCCTCCGGCCGCCTCTTCGCCGTCTCCGTGATTCTCGTCCCGCCCCGGGTGCGCAGCCAGAACCAGGACCGTCCCTGGAACCTGGCCCGGCGCCTGCAGAAGCGGTTGCTCACCGACCACGGTGCCGCACTCGGCGTCATGCTCGTGAGACGCTCCGACAGCAGGACCACCGAGGCACTGCGGTCCTGGGGGTAGCGGTGCGCCGAAGGCGACGCGCCCCGGACGTACGCGTCCGCGCGCAGCCCGCTGCGCGTTCTGCTCCTCGGGGCCTGAATGCGTGTCGGCCGCCGTCGGCCGACCCCCGCCCTTGTCGCCCGCGGCACGTCACGGCATCGGCAGCCGCAGGGCGAGCAGAGCCACGTCATCGGTGCTGCCCGGCGGCATCCGGGCGAGCACGTGATCGCAGAGTGTGTCCAGCGGGGCGTCGGCGAGGGCCAGGGCGTGGCGACGCAGATGGGCCAGGCCGGTGTCCAGGTCGCTGCCGGGGATCTCGACCAGGCCGTCGGTGTAGAGGATCAGGGTGGAACCCGGCGGCAAGGGCAGCGTGGCGTTGGGCCGGCTGCCGCCGCCGGTGCCCGGAGGCGTGCCCAGGAGCAGCCCCTGCCCGGCTTCGAGGTAACGCCCCTGTCCGTCCCGGGTCAGCAGCAGAGGCGGCGGATGCCCCGCGCTGGTCCACCGCAGCGTCCACGGCCCCGTGTGCGGGCTGCCCTCCAGCAGGGCGAGGACGAGGGTGGCCATGGGGACGGTGGTGATGGCGGGCATGGCCTCGTCGAGACGGTCGACGACGGCGCCGGGCGGGCCGTCGTGGTCCCAGGCCAGGGAGCGCAGGATGCCGTGCAGTTGGGCCATCCCGGCCGCCGCGGTCAGGTCGTGGCCCACGACGTCGCCGATGACGAGTGCGAGCGTGCCGTCCTTCCGCTCGAAGGCGTCGTACCAGTCACCGCCCACCTGGGACCCCGCCGGGGCGGGCTGGTAGCGGGCCGCCAGCCGCAGACGGCCGGGCTGCGGCGGCGGGGCCAGCAGGTTGCGCTGCATGGCCTCGGCGACGGCGCGTTGCCGGCCGAAGCGGCGGGCGTTGTCGATGACCAGGCCGACCCGGCGGCCGATGTCGCTCACCACTTCCAGGTTCTCGGCGTCGAACGGGTGGGCCGGGTCGGTGCGCGCCAGCGTCAGGGCCCCGGTGATCCGCTGCCGGGAACCCAGCGGCACCGTGAGGGCGGACGTCGCGCGCACCGTCCGCAGGAAGTCGCGGTGGAGGGCGGCCAGGGCGGAGCCGGGCGGCTCCGCCGGTTCCGCCTCGTCCCGCTCGTTCTGCAGCGCGGGATCACCTCCGTGCAGCACCCGGACGAGGGGTGAGCGGTCCGTCTCCCCCGTCTCCGGAAGGCGCTCGCGGCCGCCCTCCAGCCCGGCGTCCCGGCCCACGGGTCCGGTCACGGCCACCCGATGGACCTCCCCCGAACCGGTCCGCAGGTCCACCGCCGCCCAGTCGGCGAGGCGGGGCACCAGCAGGCGGCCCAGCCGGGCCAGGGCCTCGTCGGTCTCCAGGGTCTGGCCCAGCACGTCGGTGATCTCCGCGACCAGCGTCAGCCGCTCGTTGAGGTCCTCCAGAGCACTCGTGTACGCCGCCCGTTGCCGGCGTGCGCTGCGGTCGCCCGTCACGTCGTGGAACAGCACGGCCATGCCCCGCAAGGAGCCGCCGTCCGTCAGGGGGGAAGCGGACCAGGAGATCGTGATCAGACGGCCGTCTCCGCGCCGGTACCTGTCACCCTCCCCGCGCGAGACGGTTCCCTCGACCAGTGCCCGGAGCAGCGGGCACTGCTCCCGCAACAGCGTGCCGCCGTCCGCCTCCCGGTGCAGCAACTCGTGCGCGTCCTGCCCCAGCACCGTGGCGGCGTCCCGGTCCAACAGCCGTTCGGCGGCCGGGTTGACGGCGAGGACCCGTCCGGCCGGGTCCACCACCATCAGGGCCGTGCTCAGCTGCTCGACGACATGCCGCCAGAACTCCGGCCCGGCAGGCGGCCGCCCCTGCCCCTGCGCACCGGGCACCGCATCCTCCACCACGCCGCCCTCCGTCATGGCGGCCTCCCCTCGGAGACCGCCGGCGTGCCCGCCTCCGATGAGCCGGCACCTCGCCACCCCGATGGTCCCCCGAGAGACACCCGCCCGTACGGCCGACACGACGACCACGGCCGGGGCGTCGCACCGAGCGGGTCACGAACGCCCGGTCGTCGACGGGCCGGTGTACGCGCTCACGGTGACCATCAACCGGGCGGCGGAAGACGCCTCGGTCTCCGGAGGGATCACGAGGAGGTTCCAGCGGCCCGCTGAGCAGGAGAGCAGCGTGATCCCGTGCGAAGCCGGCCCGGAAGCGAACCGACCGACCTGCACGGCATAGCCGTTGACGACGACCGGGGCCGGGATGTCCTGCCAGTGGCGGGGGTCGACCGTGACGCGGTCGATCCGCCCCCACAGCGGATCCAGCACGTCCGCCAGGGCGGAGAGCTCGCGAGGCAGGTCACGGGAACGGGGCCACCACACACCGTCCGGACCGCCGCGCCCCGCGGGAGCGTCCTCGGGCCGCAGTGCCAGGCGCGCGGTCGGGGCCCGGAAGGGGACGGCCCGGAGCGGGGGAGGGAAGTCGGTCACGGACATGGCGCGGACCCGTCTCCGGGCTCCCGCCGGGGGCAGGGGCCCGGTGTCGTCGCTCACCGGGAGCGACACCGGCATCGGAGCCGATGTGTGAAAGCTCCCGATGCCTTCACGCTACTCCCTGAGGAGAGGGCCGGACCGTGCCGCGGGCCGTGGGGCCGCACAGGTCGGTCGGGCTCGTTCGGTCAGCCCTGTCAGCCCTGTCAGCCCTGTCAGCCCGATCCGCCTGGTCCGTTCGGTCCGTTCGGTCCGTCCGAGGAGTAGGCTCGAATCACCGAGGATATTTCGTGCACCGGCTTCCAGGCTCGTGTCGTTTTCGGCGATCGAATACACCGGGCCGGTTTCGGCCGGTCCGGGGGCAGGGTCCGCGTCATGAATGCGACCATTTCCCTTCCGCCGACAGCCGAGGCCGACGACCGCTCGTTCCCCTCGTCTTCCTCCTCGTCCTCTCTCCGGTTGTCGCTGGCTCCCGCCGGTCCGGCACCGGCTCTGCTGGACGGCGCGTGGTGGCCCCACTCCCGCGAGCTCGGGGCCGAACTCCCCGCCCTGGCGGCCGTACTGGACCCGCAGTGGGGCCGGATCACCCGCATCACGGTGAATCCCACCCACTGGCCGGTGGTGCCGCGCAAGGTGCCCGTCGCCGGACACACGGTGAAGGTGGGCTGGTTCCTCGCCGAACAGGACCCGCACGAGCTGCTGTTGCTCTCGTACCGCGCGGGCCGCTGGAACCTCCTGGTCATCCCGCCGGAGACACCTCCCGCCGAGGCCGCCTGGCTGATGGCCGCCGCGAGCGACCCCCTGGGCACATCGACCGCGAGCCGGTTGATGGCAGAGGCGGCGTCGAGGTCAGGGGCGGCGTCGGGGGATGAGGCGGCGTCGAGGGCAGAGGTGGCGCACCCGCGGACGGCGCCCGTGACCGACCGGCGCGTGGCGCGGACGGCGTCCGACTCGGACCGGGCCGTGGAAGCGGTCTGGGACTCCGAAGGGGGCCATGAGGCCCGCGATCCGGCCGCTCGTCGCGGGGTCCCGGCCGTCACCGCCCCCGTGGCGCCTCCTCCGACGGGGAGGTGAGGGCCATGGCGACTTTCGTGACCGTGGTGGCGATCCTGGCACTGATCGCCTTCGGGACGCTCCTGATCCGCCTGCTCAACGCGCAGCACAGCGACCGAGCCACGGCCTTCCACTACGGCCGCTCCGGGATACCTGCCCCCGGTCCGGCCCCGTCGGCTCCGCGGAAGGCCCACGGCAGGGCCGCGGCGATCGCCCCCGCAGGCGACCGCGACCGTCACGACGACGGACCCCGCCCCGGCCGACCGCCCAGTCCCCGCTGACACTCACTCCCGGTTGTCCGACCGGCCGCTCCACCGCCACCGCACGACGCGGAACGGCGGCAGACGGCCGGCGGACCGGCGGCATGCCCGAGGGCCGGACCCGGACCGCACCGGCCCACCCGGCACCCACCACGCCGCACTCCCCGACGTCTGCTGCGCACGTCGAACCGAGGAGCCATGCCCCTTCCACGCCTGAACGTCCACCGGCAGGACCAGGCCACCCGCGCGCGGGTCATCCTCACCGGCGAGATCGACCGGACCACCGCCCCGCTCGTGCTCACGGCACTCGCCGCGTGCCTGCACGACGGCATCCGCACCGCCGACGTCGACCTCACGGCCGTCACTTTCTGCGACGTCAGCGGACTCAACGTCCTTCTCACGGCGTCATGGCTGGCCACCGAGGACGGAGCGACCCTGCGACTGCACCACCCGCCGCCGATCCTGACCCGCATCATCGAGATCACCGGCTCGGGCTCCGTGCTCCATGAGACCCACGCGGTCCGCCCCCGGCCCCCGCGGGTCCCCACCACCGCGGGCGGGTGACCACGCCAGGGCCGGGGCGGGGCCCGCGAAGGCACCCCGGACATCACGCGGCGGAACTCCTACGAGGAGACCCGGGCGCCGTCACGCAGCGGTGCTCCCGCCTGATGGAGACTGACGAGGGCCAGCCGGTAGGAGGTGATCAGTCCGGTCTCCACGTAGTCCACCCCCAGTTCCTCGCAGTAGCGCCGGACGATGGTCCGGGCCTTGCGCAGGTTGGGGCTGGGCATGCTGGGGAACAGGTGGTGCTCGATCTGGTGGTTCAGCCCGCCCAGGGCGATGTCGGTGAGGTGGCCGCCGCTGACGTTGCGCGAGGTGAGCACCTGGCGGCGCAGGAAGTCCGGGCGGTCCTCGCCCTTCAGGATCGGCATGCCCTTGTGGTTGGGCGCGAAGAGGGAGCCCAGGTAGACGCCGAACAGGCACTGGTGGACGGCGAGGAAGGCGAACGCCATACCGGGCGGCAGCAGCCAGAACAGGACGCCCAGATAGACGGCGAAGTGCCCGAACAGCAGCGCCCCGTCGAGCCCCCGGTGCTTGAGCGAGCGATTGGCCAGCGCCCTCGCACTCGACACGTGGAGGTTGAAGCCTTCCAGGGTGAGGAGCGGGAAGAACAGGAACGCCTGCCAGCGGCCGATCAGGCGGGGAAGCCCGGTGGCGGCCCGGGCCTGGTCCTGGGACCAGACCAGCAGGTCGGGGTCGAGGTCAGGGTCGAGTTCCTCGTGGTTGGGGTTGGCGTGGTGGCGGGTGTGCTTGTCCTGCCACCAGCCGTAGCCCATCCCGATACCGGCACCGGCCATCCGGCCGGACACCTCGCTGGCCCGGCGCCGGCGGAACACCTGGCGGTGGGCCATGTCGTGCGCGAGCAGGGCGACCTGGCCGAACACGACGGCCAGGAAGGCGGCGACCGCCAGGGTCCACCAACTGTCGCCGAGCAGCGCGACGGCCGCCCAGCCGCCGGCGTAGAGACCGGTCACGATCGTCATCCGCAGCGCGTAGTAGCCGGGACGGCGCCCCATCAGCCCGGCATCGGCGATTTTCCGGGACAGACGGGCGAAGTCACTGCCGGACGCTCGCGCGGGTGGGGGGCGGACCGTGGTGTTGCTGGTCATGATGGTGACACTCTCTCCGGGAGGGAAGATGGCGCCGCCCCGGGGCCGATGAGTCCGGACCGCAGACGGAGTCGCGCTCACTGCTTCGCCGGCCGACGGCCGTGCAGGCCCTCCTCCCCTTGGGGGTTCCCACCGGGCCGGGTCTCACACCGCAGGAGGCCCAGGCGCGGGTCTGTCGCCATCCTCCGATGCTGAAGATCCCCGGATACGAAGACGGCCCCCTGGTCCCGGGCCGGCCCCCTGGTCCCGGGCCGGCCCCCTGGTCCCGGGCCGGCCCCCTGGTCCCGGGCCGGCCCCCTGGTCCCGGGCACGGCATACCTCGACGATCCGCTGTTCTGGCCTGTCCACCTCGGCAGCTGCCCTCACGACCGCGCTCACCCCGATCGAAGATCCCGCCGAAGTGGCGACCCTGCTCCTCGCGAACCAGTTCATCAGCGACCCTTCTGAAGCGGGCATGGCCGTTTCAGGCAAGCAGGCGTGCGCGACCGCGGGGCCGGTAACCGAGCCGGAGCCCGCCGCCGGACCCGCCCTCGGTCACCGGACCGCCCTCGGTCACCGGACCGCCCTCGGTCACCGGACCCGTCCGCCGGCCCAGTCCAGCGACGTGAGCAGCCGATCGCCGCGACGCCGTACCGCGATCCGCAGCCGCCGATCACCAAGCCGGTCGAACGCCAGGTCGACAACCGGTGGTCCCCCGGGCCTCCGAAGTCACCGAAATGACCAAGAAGGAGACCGAACGGCAGGGGCTCGGGCAGTGTAGGGACGGCAAGCCATGGGACGTACGTCCTGCACAAGGAGGAGATGTGGCGACCGAGACCTTCAGCATCGACAAGCGCCCCCTGCGGGATCTCCTGGGGCAGGTCGAGGCGGGGAAGATCCAGTTGCCCGAGTTCCAGCGGGGCTGGGTCTGGCCCTGGCCCAACATCGCCAGTCTGCTGGCCTCCGTCTCCCTCAACTACCCCATCGGCACCGTGATGCTGCTCCAGGGCGGCGGAGACGTCCGGTTCAAGTACCGGCCGATCGAGGGGGCGGCCCCCGGCGACCACGTCCAGCCCGAGTCGCTGGTGCTCGACGGCCAGCAACGGCTCACCTCCCTCTTCCAGTCGCTCGCCATGGACAGCCCCGTGGAGACCCAGGACGAGCGCAAACGCCGGGTCAGCGGCTGGTTCTACGTCGACATGGTCAAGGCACTCGACGAGAACGAGGACCGCGAGGAAGCGATCCGCTTCATCCCGCCCACACGCAAGGTGGTCAACTTCCGGGGCGAGGTCCTGGAGGACTACTCCACACGGGAGGCGGAGTACCGGCACCGCGTCTTCCCGATGCGCTCCCTCTTCGACAACTCCTGGGGCGACGGCTTCGCCCGCCACTGGGGCTTCGCACCGGAGGCGATGGAGCTCTGGTACGGCTTCCGGGACGGCTTCATCCGGTCCTTCGACCTCTACCACTTCCCGGTCATCGAACTCGGCAAGGGCACCCCGCGCCAGGCCGTCTGCCAGGTCTTCGAGAAGGTCAACACGGGCGGAGTCACCCTCACCGTCTTCGAGTTGCTGACGGCGACCTACGCCGCCGACGAGTTCGATCTGCGCCACCACTGGAACGAGTGCCGCTCCGCCTGGGAGGCACCCGAGTACGCCATCCTGCGCGACGTCTCCAACACCGACTTCCTCCAGGCGGTCACGCTCCTCGCCACCGCCGAGCGACGCCGCCGGGAGCAGGAGGCCGGGACGGAGGAGGAGCGCCTGCCGCGCATCGGCTGCAAGCGCAAGGACATGCTCGTGCTGAGCCTGGAGGACTACCGGCGCTACGCGCCCGGCGTCGTCGCCGGTTTCAAGGCCGCCGCCAAGTTCCTGCGCCAGCAGTTCGTCTTCGACACCCGGTTCCTTCCGTACGGCACGCAACTGATCCCGCTGGCCGCGATCTTCGCCCTGGCCGGCAAGGACGCGGAGACCGCGGGCGCACAGGAGAAACTGGCCCGCTGGTACTGGTGCGGAGTCTTCGGCGAACTGTACGGCGGAACGACCGAGACCCGGTTCAACCTCGACCTCCCCGACGTCGTCGACTGGATCCGCGGCTCTGCGCAGGAACCTCGCACGGTCACCCAGGCCCAGTTCGCGGCCAGCCGCCTGCTCACCCTGCGCACCCGGCAGAGCGCCGCGTACAAGGGCATCTACGCGCTCCTGCTCAAGGCGGGTGCCGCGGACTGGCGCACCGGCGAAAAGGCCGAGGTCAGCGTCTACTTCGACGAGGCGATGGACATCCACCACATCTTCCCCCAGACGTGGTGCCAGAAGAACGGGTACGAGCGCTCCGTCTACAACTCCATCGTCAACAAGACACCGCTGACGGCGCGCACCAACCGGATCATCGGCGGCCACGCCCCCTCCGAATACCTGCAGCGGCTCGCCAAGGCCGCCGAGACCAGCCCGGAGGGCGTCGAACAACGCGTCAGGACCCACCTCGCGGACCCCGGGCTGATGCGGGCCGACGACTTCGACGCCTTCTTCGAGGCCCGGCGGAAGGTGCTCCAGGAACACATCGCCGCGGTGATGGGCAAGCCGGTGGTGGACGACCACATCCCGGGCCAGCGACCCGGCGCGGCGGTCGAGGCGGCGGAGAACGCGCCGGCAGCCGGAGTCCCGGCTCCTGCCGGGCCGTGACCGCGAGACGCTTGCCCGCCCCGGTCCAGCCGTGGCCATCCGGCCAGCTCTTGTCACCTATCCAGCCCTTGTCACCGGATACCGCCGAAGAGGCCTCCTTGTGCCTTTGTGCGACGTACGATCCGGGAAAGTCGGCTCGCTGAGAGGCGTATGTGGCCAGCACTCACAACCAGCAAGTCCTCGCCGGGCACAAGGCGAAGTTCGAGCGAAGGGTCCTCGGGGGGAGGGAATTCAACAAGCTGCTCCATGAAATGGGCGCGGAGCCCTACCGGTTCGTGGAGGACCAGAAGGACGGCCGACGGTGGTGGATCTACATCACCCTGCCGGAGAACGTCCGGGACACCTTCGACCTGCACCTCGAAGTCCTGTGCCTGTCCGCCTCGTACGAGAGGGTCGAACCGCGCACCCTCGACACCATCGCCGAGCGCCTGCGCAAGGGAGAGGCCCGGCTGGATCCCGACTTCGCGATCCTTCTCACCCCGGACGCCGGCGCGGAGAAACTCGTCCGCCGGCGCCGCGGCCAGCTGCCGATCCTCACCATCGACTCCAACGAGCTCCTGGGCGACGGGCGTCTGATCAGCCTGCGCGAACGCATCGCGCAGATCATGGTCACCCATGACCACTACGACCTGACCAAGCCCATCACCGAACCGGCGGCGTTCTACGGGCGCCGCGCCGAAGTGCGCGAACTCGACTTCGCCCTGGACCGGGGCCAGTCCGTCGGCATCTTCGGGCTGCGCAAGGCCGGCAAGACCTCGCTGCTCAACTACGTGGAGAAGCACCGCGCGGAGAAGGGCAAGCCCGTCGTCCGGCTGGACATCAGCGGACTGACGGCCGAGCAGTTCCAGCTCAGTCTGCTGGTGGAGTGCCACAAGCTGGTGCGCAACAGGAAGGGGATCGCGCCCCGCCTGACCTCCCTGACCCGCGACGGCCGGCCGCACCCCGTCGCGAACCTCGCCACGCACTGGATCAATGACCTGGACATCCTGCTGGACGCCCTCGACGACCGCCTGGAGATGTTCGTCGACGAGATCGACCAGGCCTGGCCCGGCCGCTCCAACCTGGAGGTGGACGAGGCGCGCGCGCTGCTGCGCTGCCTCACCCAGCTGCGCGGGATCATCCAGCGCCGCGAGGCCGAGGACAAGGACGGCATCGGCATCGTGTGCGCCGGCGTGGATCCCGCGATCTTCGAGCGCCCCCTGGTCGACGGGCGGGACAACCTCCTCTACAAGTTCGTCCGCCTCTCCTTCCTGTCCCCCATGAAGAAGGACGAGATGCAGGAGATGGTGCGCAGCCTCGGCAAGCGCATGGGGCTGCGCTACCGGGACCCCGCCACCATCGACTTCCTCTTCCGCGAGTTCGGCGGACACCCCCTGTTAACGCGCAAGGCGTGCTCCGCCGCGGCCCGCAGACGCCCGGACGACGTCATCCCCTGGCACGTTCCCGTGGCGGACCTGGAAGGCGCCCTGCACCTGCGCGGGCCCAACACTCCGCGCTCCGAGGTCGCCGACGTGCTGAAGTCCTTCACGGACTGGTTCGGCGACGAGGCGGCCATGCTGCCCCTGCTGTGGTCGGAGGACCCGGCGGAGCAGCGGGACGCGCGCGACTGGGCGGAGAGCGAGCCCGAGATGGCCGCGCACCTGGTGTCGTACGGCATCACCGACGAGAAGTGGGCCCCGCGGATCCACGCCATGCGCGACCTGGTGCTGAAGTGAGGTCCTGATGCGGCTCTTACCCACCCAGCGCCGCTGGGTCGACCAGGTCTGCGGGTACCTCATCGACGGCGAGACGCTCATCGTCCGGGGCGTCCCCGGCACCGGCAAGACCGTCCTGCTGGAGGCGGTGGCGCGCGAACCGGGAGAGACCAGCGTGTGCGCCCGGGGGCGCGAATTCACCGACGACAACCAGCAGGAACGCACCACCGCTCTGCGGGAGGGCGTCCGCAAGGCTCTGGACCGGCACGGCGCGGCCCATCTGCTCTTCGACGACTATCCCCACGCGCTGCGCAACACCCACGGCCTGCGGCTGCAGCGGCAGTTGCTCCGCCTGCTGGTCGACGGCGAGGGCGCGCTGGACGTCGGCGCGCTCCTGACCGGCCGGTGGGGACGCAGCATGCACCTGGTCTCCACCGGCTCCCCGCTGGTGGCCCGCGCCCGCGTCGTGGCGCTGCCGGTCGCGGAGAAAGCGGACTTCGAGGCGATGGACTGCGTGGGCTCGCCGCAGGCCGCGGAGGCCGTCGGCGGGAACACGGCGCTGCTGGCGAAGGTGGTCCAGGTCCTGGGACGCGCCGCCCTCCACCAGGTGCGCGACAGTGCCGAGGCACTCGCCCCCAAGTGGGTCGAGGACGTGCCGTGGGAGGCGGCGACCTGGATCAAACGCGTCGTGCGTGAGGGGCCGGCCGCCCTGCCCGGCGACGACTCCGCCGTCGAGGCCCTGGCCCCGCTGCTGGTCCCGGCGGACGAGCGGCGTTACGGGGTGGTCCGCGCCCTGCACTCGGAAGCGGCACGCGCCACACTGGACGGCCGGGCACCCACCTGGCCCGCCACCTGGCAGGAGTCCGTGAAGACCTTCTGCGGGCCCCTGTCGGGAGTCCCGGAGGCCGTGTGGGTCGACCGCTACATGGCCGTCAAGCCGGAGCCGCTCCTGCGTTTCGTCGCGGCCGTACGGGCCACCTGCCGCACACCGCTGCGGCTGCTGGTCGCCAAGAACAAGAACGACACGGCGTGGACGGCCGCCGACATCAGGGCCTTCGCCCGCCAGCACTGCGAGGTCAGGATCATGCACCCCGGCGACCGCAGACAACTCCACGACCGCCAGCTGATCTTCCTCGGCGACCTGGAAGGCGGAGTGATCCTCCCCACGGCCCGAGTCCTGATGTGCCAGGACCCCCCGGGCTCGGCGGTAGCGGTCCGGGCCCCGACCCTGGACCGCAAACTCATCCTCGACGCGTGGGGGCGGGCCCAGGAGCCGACGGTGACCTGAGCCGAAACCACCCGCATGCCTCCGGGATAGGGCTCTGTGAGCGGATGCCGACACGCCGAACCAGGCGCGCAGAACTCAAACACTCAGCCTGGGAAGCTGCGGTCATTTGCGGACGGTTTGGGCGCTGACCTGGGCGTACAGCTAGAGGGCAGCCTCCGTAGGCCGGCCTGCTTACCGTGATTCCCCGTAGTTCCCCGCTCGATCTGGTGCGCTTGTGGTGCGGCAACGACGACTCGTCGAAAGCCCACCGAAGAACACTCCGAGCCCGGTAGTACTCCTAAGATGAGTCCTTCTACATGCGGCAGTTGGACTGTGCGGATGGGGGCTGGCGCGTGGCTGTGGTCGTAGAGCCTGTGGTGACTGAGGAAAAGCTGCGGGAGCTGTTGGCAGAAGGGGCGGAACAGAGAGCTCTCGACTACAAAGAAGCGCTCAACCTGTCCGAGCGGCGTGACTTGGTAGACATCGCCAAGGACGTTGCAGCTATGCAGGCCGAGCCCAGTGGTGGATACCTCGTCATCGGCGCCGATGATCACGGCAACCCCACTGGTCGGCTCTCTGGGGACCAGACTCGTAGTTTCGACGAGGCGACGCTGCGACCTAAGTTGCAGAGGTACATCCCGACGCTCACGCTCCACACGGCTGCCCACTGTCTCGACGGTAAGTGGCTCGTTCTGCTCTACGTCGCCCCCAGTGCGGACGGGTGTTGTGTCTTCCAGGTCGAAGGCACCTACCAGGACGGCAAGAAGCAGGTCACTGTCTTTCGTGCTGGTGACGTCTTCGTGCGACATGGCACTTCCAGTGAGCGGTGGAAGCAGAGTGACGTGGTCGGCGTGTGGCAGCGGGCCATCGCGTCTCGTAAGGAGGCCTGGCGGCGGGAGCTGCGCCAGGAACTGGAAGCACAGGGAGCTATCGGAGCTGCTGCCCAGCGCGTACGTCAACGATCGGTCTCGGCTCTCACCTGGCAGCTGGACCAGGAAGTGTTCGAGGCCGCGGTGCTGGAGTACCTCCGTGCCGAGGATGACATCCCGCTTCGACAGTTCTTGCTATCTGCCCCGGCACAGGCCCGCGAGCTTCTCACCAACAAGCCTGAAGATCTGCCCACCCTCCTGAACCGCGTGGCCAGTCTCACTGCCTTGAGCCTCGTCCACGAGCGAGCGCAGTGGGCCGCCAAGGGCACGGACTCCTTGCTCTCCATCTACAACCTTGGCAATGATCTTCCTGAGTCTGCTCAAGATTCCCTCAGTGGGCCGCGACTGTGGTTGTCCGTGCTGGAGCGGGTCTATGGGCTTGGCGGTCTTGCTGTTCGGCTCCAAGACTGGCCAGCGGTCCGCATACTCGCGGACCGACGTGGAACTAACCAGGGCTTCGAATGGTTCGGTAGTTGGCTTCGACACGGTTTGACGACGGCTTCCCGCGCCGGTCTGCTTGCTTCCGGTGCTTCGCACAGCTCGGGATTGATCGCGGCGGCCCATAACACTGTCCGGGAAGTGCCAGCCCTTCATCCTGATGCCTCACCTGACGACGACGCCGTGCTCAACAGCCTGTGCCAGTTCGACGCGCTTGGCGCGCTAGTCGTTATGGGAGTAACAGGCAAGGCGGCGACCCGTAACTTTTATACCAATTTCGCCCGGTATATGACGCAGCGCACCGAGCCGGCACTGGTCGCTATCACCCGCGACGCCGAGATGCGCCAAACGCTCTTTGATGGCAGCCCTGAGCTGCTGGAGGAAAGCCTCAAGCTCCTGGTTCACATGGCTGACAGCGAAGGCTTCGGCTACAACGGGTGGACCGGTGTCAGCGACCCGCACCTACAAGAAGTCGTGTACGACTGAGTAACGAAAAAGGCGCCGACCACTCAACGGTCGGGACCTTCGTTTTGGCTGGCTAGCCGTGGCGGAGGGCACGGGATGTGAACTCGTGAGGAGTTGCGCCGACACTCTTTCCAACTGTGTTGGTGGGCTCGTGTGCCTCGGACGGGGCCGTTCGCCTACGTTCATGGGCGACCGTCTGCCGACGCCCAGACGTTTCCGGGTCACCCCTGAACGGCCGTGAACGGGGCTGAATGAGACGGAAACTGAGACGGGTCGGCTAGCAACTAGGCCCCGGACCGCCGGCACGGGTTACTCGGCCAATCGACCAAAGAGCCCTTCCAGATATGACTCCGTCACGTATCCACCCTCTCTGAAACCGTCGGGACGCTCGTAATCATCGTCCGGCTCGGCCTCCGCAGCGATGACTTCGTCAATTCTTTCCGAAAGCTCATGTAGGCCGAATTCATCGGCAATTGACTTCATGTCATCTAGATTGGACGGGTGGGGGCCGCTCGATACTATTTCGTCTTCCATAAATCGCTCAAAACGATCAGCGATGTCCCACTCATCTTGCAGGTTAATCCGATCATGGTCTGAAAGGTGATCGATGTAGTGACGCCAATCTTCGGCGGTGTCTAGAGTAGACCCAAGCCAGTCGTGAAACACCTCATGGGCTTCACCCATGTAATGGTCTGCGGAGCGATGAGATGACAGAAGAGTGAATGTACTTGAGGCCTCTGCCTTATCCCCCTTGTGATTGCGCCATTGACCTAGAAGTCGCTCCACTACCACTCTGATTGCTTCATCTCCAACGTGCCATTCTTTGTCGACTTGGAGGTAGATACCAACCCTTTCATCTAGTTTTCCTGTCGGATCAACTCTCGTTATTCCGACACCTGGGATCCATGCCTTCTCTTGCTGCAGTGACGGTGAGTCGAATGACGCACTCATGGCCGCTGTGAACTTCTCCTTCATATTCTTCAAGGCTGTCATCAGTTTGGGATTTCCCTGATAGATGAAGGACCCGCCCCGCGCGTAAAGGAAAAGCTCGGTCAACTGATCGAAAGAGACGGCGGATGCAACGATTGCTTCCAGCACTTTTCGATCCGATGCAACTCTGAAAAGCGCAAATTCAGTCACTGATGGATTGGCGTGCTGAATTGTCGTATCACTGTCGCGATTTCTTGAAATTGCAACAAATGTGCCCTCTAGGACTTCTAGTGCTCTCCGAAAGCTGGATTCTGTACTCAGGACTCCCAAATTACTACAAAGGGATTGGTGAGCCTCCAGGAGAACGTCAATCGCGACACGCCTTGGAAGAGTGCTCAGCACCAAGACAAGCAGTCTCTGTTCGTCAGTGAGGTGCTCCTCAAAAGCGACACGCCAGATTCTCTCAGGATGATCAAGACTTTCCTTGAAGCGGGAAAGATATCCAGGTGATTGAGTATCGAACGCTTTCCCTGTGCAGTATTCAACGAGGCGAGGGTTATAAGATCGATGGTTTAAAATCTCTTTGTACCCACCCTTGGCGATTTCCCGCAGACACGATGCAGCCACGTCAGAGTGCCATAGATGGTTGTAAAGAATTTGGGCCTTGTCTGCTTTGCTGTACGCTTTCAATTCAAGGACAAATTGGTACCTGCTGTCGAGCTCGCCGAGTCTCTCGTAGCTTAGTCTTGCGTCCCGTAGGATATATTCCCGAGTGGTCAAGATTAGCTTCTTCGAAGAATGCCCTGAAGACAGTTTCTCGATAAGGTCGGAAAGGCGTTTATCCTCATTCTTGGCCAGGCGTTCCGAGAATGTAATCTGCCCTAGGAAGTCGTCATAGAGGAAAATCTGGCTGGTGTCTCTACTTAGTGCCACCCATGCTTCATTGATGTCGGCAGACACTTCGATTGGCTCATAACCGACTGAAATATGCTCGGCGATAAGCATCTGTGCCAGAGTCGTTTTTCCGATTCCGGGCGGGCCAGAAATCAGGCAGACATTGTGCTCATCGAGCAAGCGGCGAGCTGGCCCATATGATGACGAGACTACGTACCTTGGCATCGACTTTTCGATTCGCTGCCGCAGCGCTTCGGCGCGGTTCGCGATATCGGAATGCAGGTTCCAGAACAGCTGCATTCCGGTTGAAACCCAAAGTTTTGCGTGGCGCCGTTCTATATCCGGGTAGCGTGTGATGAGGGCATCGATATCTCTTCCGCCTAGAACGTATTCAGGACCGGACATCCATTCCGAAAATAGAGCGTAGATTCGTTCTTTCTGTGACGCGGAGATGTCGAGGGTGGTGATAAAGTGATAAGCGCCAGGGTTCAGTTTTTTGACTTTCTCGACCTCCTTCTCAGCTGCGGCATATAGTTGAGAGAAGGAAGATCTAAGGTAGTGCTTGCACTGAGCAATGGTAGTTATACCGCTTGCGTTCCACCTCAGGTCGATGCCGCCGTCGGCTCCGGCTGCGAACCGTTCCACGGGTACGCCTACTTCGGCTCCCAGCAAGTCGCCGGCAAGCTCTTCGAACTCGACGTCGGATAGCACTGAAAAGTCACGCATGGCAGTTTCTTAGCACAGGTTCTGTCCTACCGAAGGCGGGTTGCCCCGATTCCTTCGGCGGTTGCTCGGGTCGGGCTGAGAGACAGGTCGGCGGAGCGGCTTTGGGCTGGAGCTGCTTTGGCGCGAGTGATCATGGCCCCGTAGGCTTCCGGCGCGTCGGGCAGTCTGTGGACCTGCCCGGTAAAGCACGACGTTGGGGCCATGATCTTCGAGGCTCGCGCCAAAGTGGCTGCCTAAAGCCGTGGAGCCGACCGCCCCAGCCACGACGTACCCCTTCTCTGGCATCAGGTGGCTGACTGCTGTGCGCGCAGCACGGTCGCCGGCCGGGCTGGAGCGGGGCGGAGACAGGAGCGCAGGCCCGGCCGGGGGCCGGGCCGCGCGCGGGGAGCGGAGCGAGCCGCCTTGAACCAGTGAAGAAGGTTGTTACTCAGTAGCGGCTGTGATGCGCCACAAGGGCGCGTCGTACTGCTTCGGACGGCTGTTGATGAGCAGCCGGCGCAGGTCCTCGCGCAAGGAGCCGTTGAGGTTCAAGGCCTCAGTGATGCGGCGGAACGTCGTGTGTGTGACCCCGCGGCTGTGGGCCTCGGCCTCGAACTGGTCGAGTTGAGACAGTACGGCCTCTGGGGCGAGCTGCACCGGTGGCTGGTCCTTGAGCCACGTGGCCTTGTTGCGCTCGTAGTCGATCTCCGAGTAGCCGCAGATCTCGCGGCTGTGTGTCTCGACCTCGTCCAGGGTGGCGGTCGTCAGGATGGCGCGTGCCAACTGGTTGCGGGTGAGCGCCTCGTCCAGGTCGACCTCATGGACCGTCGGGCCTTCATCGGTGAGGGGGACTGGAAGGCCGGCGTCTCGCATTTCGCAGGTGCCGCGTACGCCTCGGGCTGTCGCTGCGAGCATCCCGGTTGCCTCAGAGGGGTGCCATTCCAGGACCGAGCTGATCGGCTCGGTGTCCTTCGCGACGAGGGTGTAGAGGAGCGGACCGAGCATGCCGCGCAGTTCGTCGAGAGGGAGTTCGCCATCGAGGCCGGGGCCCGCTACCAGGAGGCGGACAGGAGCGTTCACCTGGCAGCACGCGGCGAGCGTGATGGCATCGGCAAGTGGGCTCTTCAGCGTCGGTTCATCGCCGCGGGCGAGGATGTCGCCACCTACGTCTAGGAGATCGATTGAGGCCGGTGACAAGTGGTCCACGAGCTCTTCGAGTTGGCGGGTGACGCCCTCGACTCCGTCGCGCGGATCGATCAGCGCGAACGTGTGCCCGAGCTCTGCTGCAAGTCGGGGGAGAGTCGAGCCTGCCGGAGCGATCGGACGGGCCTCGGCCGGCACTGCCCAGACTGCTGGGGTGAGGGGCAGGAGACCGGTGAAGTTGTCTGGTCCTCTGGGGCCCGGTACGGGGTCGACCAAGAGGCGGTCCCACGCGTACGTGAGGATCACCGCCTGGTCCTCGTCGCCGTAGAGGGCGGCGTGAATCATTGCGGCGGCGACTGCGTCGCCCCCTCCTCCTGCTGCGACGATCAACCGCGTCATGCGGATCAGCCTACGGGGTAGGGGGTTGACCACTCACCCTATAGTGGCTAGAGGCCATAGCCACTTGTGTCGAGAAGCAGGCCTCAGCTCGGTAGCGGGGTACCCGCCTACTCGCCTGGGGCTCGCCTTGGGTGAGGAGGACTGATGCCGCAGATCGAGGAGGCTCAGCCGAAGTATCTCCAGATCGCGCACTACATCCGTGATCAGATTCTTCGGGGTGACCTGCGACCGGGGGACGAAGTGCCGTCCGAACGGCAGTTGGCAGCGGACTGGAAGGTGTCGCGGCCCACGGCCGCGCGGTCGTTGGAGGCGCTGAGCCATCAAGGGCTCGTCGAGAAGCGTCAGGGGTCGGGCACGTATGTGCGGAGCCTTGAAGTCAACCGGCGGGCCCGCGAGTTGTACGGGCGCGCTCGGCAGACCGGGAAGATCTACACGCCCGGGGAGTACGCCGTGATCACCTCTGCCGGTTGGCTGGAAGCTCCGGACCATGTGGCTGAGGCGCTGGGCCTGGTCAAGGATCGTCGGGCGGTGCACCGGCGGCGGGTGACCAACAACCAGGACGGGCCGATCACGCTGTCCACCTCGTGGTTCGCTCCGGATGTCGGTCAACGGGCGCCGAAGCTTCTGGAGCCGGAGCGGATCCAAGAGGGGACGCTGCTGTACGTCGAGAACATGACCGGACGGCAGGGGAGTTACGCGGAAGACCGCGTGTGTGCGCGGGAGGCGACGGAGGAGGAGGCCGAGGACCTTCAGCTTGCGGCCGGCTCGGCTGTGCTGATCGTGCACCATGTCGTCTTCGACCTCCAGGACCGGCCGTTGGAGTTCGCTGAGGCCACCTACCCGCCGCATCGCTGGGCGTTCGAGCAGGGCTACCCCCTCACCTGAGGGGGCCAGTTGCGGCGAATCGCTTGCGCCTCCTAAGTGGCTAATGCCACTATCCAGCAAGTGGCTAAGGCCACTTCACTGGGAGGAGGCGCGGTGTGACGAGTCAGCGGCCGGATCAGGGCACGCACTTACTTTGCCTGGGTTGCCGGGGGCGCGGTTGGAAGCGCGTCGGCTGCGTACGACCCTGGCGCTTGCCACCGCTGCCGACCGCGCCCGCGCCACATCGAAGCGGCGCTGCCTCGACTGCGACGGCAGCGGCAGGAAGTGAGCACCCATGGCCTACATGATCGACCGCTACCCGTCTGAGGAGTCACCGCGTCTCGGTGCGATGACCTTGCACCCTGTCGCTGAGTCCGTACCGCGGGCTCGGCGCTGGTTCCGCAAGTTCATCGCCCCGTACAACCCGGCCTGCTCCGTCGACGACTGCGTGCTGATGATCTCGGAGCTGGTCACCAACGCCATCGCTTACGGCCGGTCGGACGAACCCTGGCTCGTACGGGTTGAGTGGTTCCGTGAGGGGACCTCGCTCCGAGTCGACGTGCACAACCCCGGCTTTCCGGCGAACGTGCGGCTGAGGCATCCCGACGCCAACGACTCCCACGGGCGTGGACTTCTCCTGGTCGATTCGCTGGCCGAGTCGTGGCACGCCGCACCGAGCCGGTTCGGCGGAACCGTCGTCTCCTTCCTGGTGGCCGATGCCTGGCCCGAAGGCGGGGTCGCTTCTGCACTGCCGTGAGCCGCTTGGTCGGATTCGCCTCATCTGCTGATCGCGAAGGACTCCGCGCCGGCTCGGTCCATAGGCGGGGTGGCGTGTGGACCTCAGTCCTGTCGTGGCCTGCTGGCCAGTCGGTAAATGGCGTACGTCAGAGCCAGGATGAAGTCGGTGGCCACCCAAAATGCGACGATCAGGCCCACACCGATGGTGGTCCCGAGGTCATGCGCGTCCTCGCACAGCTCAAGATTGTCGCCCGTCAGGCCGTGGCATTCTTCGGGTGTGCCGCTGGTGATCGCGGCGCCCGCGATCACCCAGATCAAGAACAGGATCTGCACGGCGAGGAAGATCCACAGGAAGACCCGGCGCCGTCTTCTTGGTGGGGGTGCCGTTCTTCTCTGGTGCGGGTGCTGAGGCGGACCTGAGCCCTCAGGTCCCGGCCAAGCCCCTGGCGGTGGCACTGGCTCTTGCGGATGGCGTGGACCCCACGACTGAGGGTCCGGAGCGCGGTGCTTCCTGCTCATGACGCGCCCTCCCTCTGCTGCTGACTCCATAGTGCGCTTGGGGGCACCGACCTTGCTCGTTCGCCGACGAGGGGCTAGGCGCCAGTTGTTGTGGTGAAAGCAAGCTGCGTGTGGGGCTGGGGTTGATGCACCGCACAAAAAAACCCCTAGGCCTCTGACCTAGGGGTTCACGTGGAGCGGGTGACGAGAATCGAACTCGCGCTCTCAGCTTGGGAAGCTGATGTTCTACCATTAAACTACACCCGCGTAAGACGCCGACCGGAGTCGGTGTCCGAATGCTCGCCCACTCTACCTCATGCCAGGCTCCCGGTGTCCGCACCGTGGGGCCTGATGGTCTTTCAGGGATGAGATGCGGCTGCGGGGGAACGGAGTTGGGGCGTACCGTGTGGGCGTCGAGGAGGGGCCGGGCGGGATCGGAGTGCCGCCTGGAGGGCCGTCCCTTTGATCCCGTACTGTGGCTTTTGTCGTCAGGCGAGCAGCAGCCGGACGCGGCTCTTGGGGAAGGGACTCTTGGACTTGATGGAGCGCACCGTCGTCCGTTGTGCCGATGGGCACGTGTTCACCACCGCTTCGTTCCCGATGCAGCAGGCCGAGCGGCTCGGCCCCGGGCGCCTGGTTCGGTGCCCGCGATGCGCGCGGCTCCGGAGCGTGGTGCCCGTCAGCTATCAGAAGCAGTAGCAGCGGACACAGCGAGCAGTAGCAGGTAGCAGGTAGCGGCAGTGCAGGCGCGCGGTGGTGTCCGGTTGCGGGCGCTCCGCGCGCCTTGCGTATCCTCGGGGCGTGCTTCTCTCAGACAAGGACATCCGGGCCGAGATCGACGCCGGACGGGTACGCATCGATCCGTATGACGACGCGATGGTGCAGCCGTCGAGCATCGACGTGCGTCTCGACCGCTACTTCCGGGTGTTCGAGAATCACCGGTACCCGCACATCGACCCGGCCATCGAGCAGAGCGATCTGACCCGGCTCGTGGAGCCGGAGGGCGACGAGCCGTTCATCCTGCACCCCGGCGAGTTCGTGCTGGCCAGCACCTACGAGGTCATCACGCTGCCCGACGATCTCGCCTCCCGGCTGGAGGGGAAGAGCTCGCTGGGGCGGCTGGGGCTGGTCACGCACTCCACCGCCGGTTTCATCGACCCCGGGTTCAGCGGGCACGTCACGCTGGAGCTGTCCAACCTCGCCACGCTGCCGATCAAGCTGTGGCCGGGCATGAAGATCGGGCAGCTGTGCATGTTCCGGCTGACGTCGCCCGCCGACTTCCCGTACGGGAGTGAGCGGTACGGATCGCGGTACCAGGGACAGCGGGGGCCCACCGCCTCCCGGTCCTTCCTCAACTTCCATCGGACCCAGGTATGAGCGACAGCAGCATGAGCCCTGTGCGGGAGAACCTCACCTACGAGCAGTTCGGCCTCGCCGTGCGCGAGCTCGCGCAGACGATCGCCGACGACGGCTACGAGCCCGACATCGTGCTCAGCATCGCCCGCGGCGGTGTCTTCGTGGCCGGTGGTCTGGCCTACGCCCTGGACTGCAAGAACATCCACCTCGTGAACGTGGAGTTCTACACCGGTGTGGGGACCACGCTGGAGATGCCCGTCATGCTCGCCCCGGTGCCGAACGTGATCGACTTCTCCCGCAAGAAGGTGCTGATCACCGACGACGTCGCCGACACCGGCAAGACGCTGAAGCTGGTGCGCGACTTCTGCCTCGACACCGTCGCCGAGGTGCGCAGCGCCGTCGTCTACGAGAAGTCGCACTCGCTCGTGAAGTGCGAGTACGTGTGGAAGCGGACCGACGAGTGGATCAACTTCCCGTGGAGCGTGGAACCGCCCGTGGTGCGGCGGGCCGGGCAGGTGCTCGACGCCTGACGTCCGGTGCCGTCATGAGAAGAGGGGCTCCCCGGCGGGGAGCCCCTTCGTCGTCCGCGCGGTCTCTCAGACCGTGCCCAGCTTCACGATCGACAGCAGGGCGATCAGCTGGATCGCCGACGCGCCCAGGGCCTTCGGCCAGGGCAGGTCGTGGGAGCGGCTGACCATCAGGGTCAGCAGCGCGCCGCCCGCGATCCAGGTCGCCCAGCCCAGCAGCTGCACGAACGTCGCGTCGCCGCCGGCGAACATCGCGACGACCAGGCGCGGCGCGTCCGTGAGGGACATGATCAGCATGGACAGGCCGACCGTGGGCTGCCAGGCGCCGTCGCCACCGAGCTGGCGGGCCAGGGTGTGGGTGACCACGCCCAGGACGAACGCGCTCAGTACCATCGCGACGGCCGTCGTCAGGACGATCGGCACCGCGTTCGACAGTGTGGCGTTTATCGCATCCGCGCGGGCGCCGTCGAAGCCGAAGACGGCGAGCAGGCCGTAGAGGAACGTGACGATCAGGGCCGGGCCCCACATCGTGTAGTCCCGCATCTGGAGGAACGTCTGGTTCGGGGCGAGGACGATCCCCCTCAGCAGGGCCTTCCAGTGCAGGCGCGGGCCGACCGGGCCGGGCGGCGGGGCCGCCGAGCCGGCGCGGTAGGTGTCGCCCTGGGTGTAGGGGTCCTCGCCCACCGAGAAGGCCTGGGTGTGGCCCGGGTTGTTCGCCGCGTACGGGTCGTGCGGGCCCTGGGGGCCGGGCGGGTACGCGCCGTCGCCGAAGTACTCCGGCTCGCCGTGGCCGCCGTGGTTGCCGCCGGGGCCGGCGTTCGACTGCGGCCAGGTGGGGCCGCCGCCGTTGCCGTACGGCTGCTGCTGCGGGTACGGCTGCGGCGCCGGCGGGTAGCCGTACGACGGCCCCTGCGGCGTCTGCTGCCCGTACGGAGGGTGTTGCGGTCGCGTCTGAGGAGCGCCGTTGTTCCGGCCGCGTCCGATCCTGAATCCAGCCACGTCTTCGAACGTACCTGGTCCCGGGCGGTGGCGTGCCGGGCCCGGGCATCCGGGCCCGGCTTTGCGGCCGAGCTGTGACATCCCTTAAGGGGCAGGGCCCTTGGGTGTCCGTGAGCCGTCAGGGTTCGGCCGTACGGGCCTCGCCGTGAGGTGCCGGCGAGGTACCGGTGGTGTGGCCGGGGCGGTGGCTAGAGCATGTCCTGGCCGAGCCTGAGGTAGCCGGTGGTCGACATGCCGAGCGAGCCGGGGCCGAAGCTGACCGCGTTCTTCGTGGTGATGCCCGAGGCCGAACCGCGCAGGCTGTAGAGGGCGCCCGAGGGGTGGTTCTCGCCGTCGGCGCCGATCGACAGGTCCGCCTTGCCGTCGCCGGTGAGGTCGGACAGGCGCACCGAGGCGCCGAAGCGGTCGGCGCTCTCGGCGGTGCCGGGGACACCGGCCGTGTTCTGGGTGAACGAGCGGGCGCCGGTGGTGGTCAGACCGGTGGCCGAGCCGCGCAGGACCGTGACACCGCCGGCGATGTTCGCCGTGCCGACGTCCTCGTGGATCGTGCCGACGGCCAGGTCGCCGTAGCCGTCGCCGTCGGCGTCCGCGATCGACAGGTCGTTGCCGAACCAGTCGCCGTCCTCGTCCGCGCCGGGGACGCCGGGGGTGTCCTGGTCGATCGTGACCTGGGGGCTGGTGCGGGCTCCGTCGGGGCCGCCCGGGTACACGCTGACCGAGCCGCCGAGGCTCTTGGCGTCGCCGCCGTAGTCGGCCGTGACGACGTCGTCGTGGCCGTCGTCGTTCAGGTCGCCGACGGTGGCCAGCTCCCAGCCGCCGCTCTTGAGGAACGTCTGGCGGGTGAGGCCGGAGGCGGCGCCGAGGAAGACCATGGCACCGTCCTCGTAGTCCGACGCCTGGCTGCCGGTGGCGACCAGGTCGTCGGTGCCGTCACCGTCGATGTCACCGGCGGCGAGGCTCTGGGCGCCGGCCAGACCCGCGCCGCCCCGCAGGCCGGTGGCGAGCTCGGAGCGGGACGTCGAGCCGTTGGTCTTGGTGAAGTACCGGTGGATCCAGACGTCGCTGCCGGTGCTGCCGACGGCGAGGTCGGGGCGGCCGTCCCCGTCGAAGTCGGCGACCGCGAGGGACATGCCGTACTCGTCGTGGGCGGAGACGGCCGGGTCGGCGACGCCCTTGCCGCCGGACAGGCCGTTCTTGCCGCCCCAGACGACCGTGACGGAGCCGCCGTCGGCGTCGGAGCCGACGTCCTCGCCGACGCTGCCGACGACCAGGTCGGCGTACCCGTCGGCGTTCAGGTCGCCGGAGGCGAGGGCCTTGCCGAAGCGGTCGCCCTGCTCGGCGGTGCCGGGGATGCCGGCGCTGTCCTGGGTGAGGACGGTACGGCGGGCCGCGGCGATGCCGTTCGCGGAGCCGTAGGTGACGACGACGGCGCCCGCGTCGGTCTTGCCGGCGACCGGCGTGTAGGGCGCCGCGGTGGCCAGGTCGCGGTAGCCGTCGCCGTTGAAGTCGTCGGCGTGCTTCGCGGGCGCCGCCGACGCCGGGGCCGCCAGGGTCAGCGGGGCGAGACCGGCGGTGAGCAGGGCGGCGGCGAGTGCGGCCGCGGTCTGCCTGCGCATGAGGGGAACCTCCAGGTGGGGGGTGTGGGGCGGGTGCGGGGTCGGCCGCGAGGACGTGGTGCGAGCGTCGGTGATCAGGAGGTGAGGGCGGTGCCGTAGCCCGGCGTGCCCGCCGTGGAGACGCCCGTGGTGCCCGGGCCGAAGCTCGTCGCGCCGGACGTCGTCGGGCCGGTGGCCGTGGCGCGCAGCGACCAGACGGCGCCGTCGCCGGCGTTCTCGCCCGGCGCGGAGACGGACAGGTCGGCGCGGCGGTCCCCGGTGTGGTCGCTGAGGGTGACGCGCTCACCGAACCGGTCGCCGTTCTCCGAGGCGCCGGGCACGCCCGCCGTGTTCTGGGTGTAGGACACCGCGCCCTTGGTGGTCAGGCCCGACGCCGAGCCGTACAGCACGGTGACGGCCCCCGAGGCGGAGTTCTCGCCCGCGGTGCCGATCGCCAGGTCGGCGAAGCCGTCGCCGTTGACGTCGCCGAGCGCGACGCCGCTGCCGAAGCGGTCGCCCTTCTCGGCGGCGCCGGGCACCCCGGCGGTGTCCTGGGTGAGGACGAGCGGGGCGCGGTCCGGGTCGAGGCCCGCGGGTCCGCCGTAGACGACGGAGACCTTGCCGCCGAGGGCGCCCCCGGGGTCGGCGGAGGCCTCCCGGTCGTTGCCGACGGCGATGTCGTCGTGGCCGTCGTCGTCGATGTCGCCGACGGCCGAGACGAACCCGCCGGGCAGGTTCTGCAGCCAGTCGTTGTAGTTGCCGATCTCCATGTCGGCCAGGGCGGTGGTGGCGGCGCCGTTGTGCGCGGCGCGGCCGTGCAGGACGACGTGGGGGTGGCCGTCGCCGGTGACGTCGCCGGAGGAGAGGTGGGTGACGCCGGTGGCGGAGGACCACCAGTCGTTGCGGGAGCCCGAGGCACCGTTCGGCGAACCGGTCTTCGTGACGGGGCCGTTGACGAGGGTGAGGGTGACCGGGCCGGTGGAGCCGACCGCCACGTCGGGGTCGCCGTCGTGGTCGAAGTCGCCTGCGGCGAGGGTCTGGCCGTAGCGGTCGTAGTCCCGGTCGAAGGGGCTGTGGAGCGAGCGGGCGCCGCTCAGGCCCGACGCGGAGCCCCAGACGAGGGTGACGGTGCCGTTGTTGGTGTCGTACGCGTCCTCGCCGGGCACGCCGATCAGCAGGTCGGCGTAGCCGTCCCGGTTGAGGTCGGCGGAGGCCAGGGCGGAGCCGAAGGCGTCGTCGGCCTCGGCGGCGCCGGGCAGGCCGGCCGTGTCCTGGGTGAGGAGCGTGCGCGTGGAGGTCTTCGGCCCGCCGGCGCTGCCGTAGACGACGGAGACCGCGCCCGCCTTCGCCTTGCCGGAGACGGTGGCACCGGGTGCGCCGATCGCGAGGTCGGTGCGGCCGTCGCCGTTGAAGTCCCAGGGGGCGGCGGCGGTGGCGGCGTGGGCCGAGACGGTCAGGGTGAGCGGGGTCAGGGCCGCCGCGAGCAGGACGGCGGTGATGCGGGTCCGCATGGGGGTGGGTGCCTCGCTGGGGAGTCGTGGGTGGGTCACTGGGCGATGGCCCAGGCGAAGGCGGCGCCGCCCTTGAGGGAGACGTCGCGGGCCGACACGAACAGCGACCCGGAGGTGGTCAGGCCGGAGACGGAGCCGCGCAGGACGGTGACCGCGCCGTAGCCGTTCTCGTAGCCGGCACCGGTGACCAGGTCGGCCTTGCCGTTCTTGTCGAGGTCGACCAGGCGCACCGTCATGCCGAAGGCGTCCATGGTCTCGTTGCTGCCGGGGACGCCGGCGGTGTCCTGCGACCAGGACTTCGCGCCGGTGCCGGTGAGGCCGCCGGCGGAGCCGAACAGCAGGGTGACCGAGCCTGCGTCCTCCACCGAGCCGATGTCCTCGCCCCAGGCGCCGACCGCGATGTCGGCGTAGCCGTCGCCGTTGACGTCCCCGGCGGACAGTGCCGAGCCGAACAGGTCGCCGGTCTCGCCCGCGCCGGGCACGCCCGCGGTGTCCTGGTGGATCACGGTCGGCTTCTGCGCCGGGTCGGGGCCGGACGGGCCGCCGTACCAGACGGTGATCCGGCCGCCCTGGTGTCCGCCGGGCTTCTCCGGCCGAGGGTCCTGGTAGTCGCCGAGGACGAGGTCGCCGTAGCCGTCGCCGTTGACGTCGGCGATGGTGCCCTGCTCGCCGTCGGCGTCCGGCAGGTCGGTGGCGGCGTACTTGGTGCCGGTCCAGCCGTGGAAGGCGATGTCGCCGCCCGGGTCGCCGTCGACGAGGAAGGGGTAGACGCGCTCGGCGTCGCCGTCCCGGTTGAGGTCGCCGGCGAACACTTCGTACGTCGAGCCGAACGTGCCGAGGCTGGTGTGGCTCGCGGGGCCGCTCGTGCGGGTGAAGGGGCCCTTGTAGAGGCGGGTGCGGGACTGGCCGGTGATCGTCACGTCCGTCGCGCCGTCCCCGTCGAAGTCGCCGGTGGCGACGCCGGAGGAGAAGCCGCCCCACTCGGTGAGGTCGGACGGCTGGGACAGGCCCTTGCCGCCGGACAGGCCGGACTTGCCGCCCCAGAGGACGGTGGCGGAGCCGACGCCGTCCCGGTCGCCGATGTCCTCGTACTGGGCGCCCACGACCAGGTCGGAGTAGCCGTCGCGGTCGAGGTCGCCGGCGGCGAGGCTGGAGCCGAAACGGTCGTCCTCCTCGGCGGCGCCAGGGACACCGGCGGAGTCCTGCGTGATGACGGTCCTGCGGGCCGCGGACACGCCGGACGACGAGCCGTACAGCACGACGACGGCACCGGCGCCGTGCACCGAGCCGACGTCGGCGGCGAACGCGCCGATGGCGACGTCGCGGTAGCCGTCGCCGTTGAAGTCGCCGGAGAGGCCGGAGGGTGCGGCCGTGGCGGCGGGGGAGGCGGTGAGCAGGCCGGTGGTGAGGGCGGCGGCCAGGACGAGGGTGCGCTTGCGCAAGGCGGGGCTCCGGGTCGGGGGTGGGGCGGAAGGGCTCAGGCGGCGGGGGTGCCGTGGCCGGCCGGGGGCGTGGGTGTGGAGGCTGGTGTGGAGGCCCGGTGGGGTGTGCCGCTGGGTGGTGTGGCGCGCGGTGCGGTGCGCGGGCGGGCGCGCGGTGCGCTGCGCGGGCGGCCGTACGGCCGGGGCGGCTGGTTCATGCGGGTCTCCTGCGGCGTGCGGGTGCCTGGCGGGCATCCACGGTCGATGAGGCGCCGGGGTCGTCCTCGTTCGCCGGGAGTTGTCCGGGCGTTCATGGGCGGTCGGCGATCAGGAGACCTGCGGGGGGACGTAAGGGTTGTACGTGGGTTCGGTTGTTTTCGGGTCGGGTCCGGGGGGCCAACCGGGGTCATGGCCGGGAAACCCGGAGGACCGTTGTCACCACCCTGCGGTAGAAAGGGCGTTCGGCCGCGCCCGACCTGGCGGGGCGGCCTTCGACGCGTTCCTGTGGGGGGACCTTGTTCAGAACTCGGGCGGCCTGTGCTGCCATCGGTACGGCCGCCGCGCTCCTGCTGACCGGGGGGCCGACGGCGTACGCGGCGGAGGGGGCGGAGGGGCAGGCGCCGGACATCCGCTACGCGAACAGCGTCTCGGGTGACCTCGGCACGCTGCAGATCGGCATCCGCTCCGACAGCGCCGTCACGGGCATCCGGGCCCACCTCGTCTCGGCGGCCACGCAGCAGGAGGTCGCCGTCGTCGACTTCGACGAATTCACCCTGGCCCACGGCACGGCGGACGACGGCGTGTGGCACACGAGGCAGCCGCTCGACCTGCCCGCCCTCGGCACCTACGACGTCCGCGTCGAGGCCACGGACGCCGACGGCGACCGCACCGTGGACAACTCCGCCGGCACGCTCGCCTACTACGTCGCGGCCGTGTTCGAGGACGTGCGCACCGACCGCACGGAGATCGACACGGACGACCGCCAGGTGCGGATCGACGGCACGCTGAAGGGACGCTGGCCGGGGACCCGCGAGCTGAAACCGCTGGCCGGCCACCGGGTCGACCTCGACGTCGACCACTGGACGGAGAGCACCGTCCGCACCGACGCGCAGGGCCACTTCTCCGGCACGGTCACCGTGAACGACGCCGTCCCGGTCCAGGCGGTCTACCGGCACGACAACGCCAACCCGTACGTCCTCCACGGCGAGTCCTCGCCCACGCAGATCGGCATCCGGCAGGTGGCCACCCGCTGGACGATCGAGGCCCCGGCGGCGGCCCGGACGATCGACCTCGGCGAGGAGGTCACGATCACGGCGACGCTGGAGCGTGAGACGCCGCAGGGCTGGGTGCCGTTCGAGGGCCAGAGCGGCGGTGTGCTGTTCGAGCCGTCGGCCGGAGGGCAGTTCGCGAGCGTCGGCTACTTCACCACCGGGGCGGACGGCAGGATCAGCTTCACCCACGCCCCCTGGGAGACCGGCACGTTCCGGGTGGCCTCCCACAGCGACGACCCGTTCATCGCGCCGGCCTCCAGGAACAGCGCGGAGATCAAGGTCCTGCGCGCCTCGGTCTTCACGTCCTTCTCGGCCGGCCGTGCGCAGGGCGGCGGCGTGCACGTCGAGGGCGCCATGGACTTCCCCGACGGCTGGACGCCGGGCACCGTCCCGGTGCACGTCGAGTACTCCCGGGACGGCAAGCGCTGGACGGACCTGCGCACGGTGGAGGCCCAGTGGTCCGGTGAGGGGTACGCCTTCTCGGCGGACCTGCCGGACGCGGGGCGGGGCTCGTACCGGGCGCGCTTCGAGGAGACGGAGTCGTTCCGCGGCGCCACGTCCCAGGTGGTGCGGGTGGGGCGCTGAGGCAGGCAGGTGCGGATGGGGCGGGCGCTGAGGGGCGCGCGGGGCGCGGTGACCTCGCCGGGCATCCGAGGCGCCCGGCGGGGACCCGCTACCCGTCCACGAAGCCCAGGGCCGTGTCCGGCCGGCACTGCGGGCAGGCCTTGACGCCCTCGGCCAGGGCCCGCCGGGCGTGATCGCGGTCGACGCCCCGGCTGCGCTGCCCGGCGTTCCAGCAGCCGCCGACGTGCACGTACACGGCCTCCTGGCCGGACAGCCCGCGCTCGATCAGCCAGTCGGGCGCGGGCGGCCGGGCCAGGAGGCCGTGCCGCCGCTCCGCCTGGCGGCGCTCCTCGTCCGCGATCCACCGACGGGTGCGTGCCAGGTCGCGCTCCTGCACGCGCTCCAGGAAACGGAGCAGCGCGAGCCGCGACTCTGGATCGTTCATGCGTTCGATTCTAGGTTCAGGGTCAGCGGGACGGGAGGGCGAGCCCCTCTCCGCGCGACCCTGCCGCGAGGGCCCGCTGTCACGTGGTTGTTGACCCGCCCGGGCCTCGGCATGATGGGTGCCGCTGTTCGCGTCGCGCGTCGACGTTCACCCCGATCAGGACGGAAGCAGGACGGAAGCATGCCGGGAGAGATCTCGCCCTTCGGGAGCCGGTCCGGCCCCGGCGCCACGCCCGACCTGCGCGCCTCGCACGCCGACCGGGACCGGGTGGTGGACGTCCTGCGCATCGCGGCGGGGGACGGCCTGCTGACCGCGGAGGAGCTGGACGAGCGCCTGGAGACGGCCCTGTCGGCGCGCACCCTGCGGGAACTCGCGCCGCTCACCGCGGACCTCCCACCCGCCCTGGCGGCCGGCACCGAGGCCAAGGACGTCGTCCGCATCGAGCAGGTCCACAGCGGCCCGATCGTGCGTGCGGGGCGCTGGGTGGTGCCGCGGCGGCTGGAGCTCGCGGTGACGTTCTGCAAGGTGACGCTCGACTTCACCGAAGCGGTGCTCACGCACGACACGCTGCGGATCGAGGTGGCGATGACGGGCAAGACCCTGACCCTGATCACGAGACCGGGCATCGTGGTCGACACGGACGGCCTGCAACTGACGCACAGCAGGATCAAGCACCGGCAACCTCCGGCACCGTCCGCCACGCCGATGACGCTACGCGTGGAACTGACCGGCCAGAAGACCCACGGCCGCGTGCTCATCCACCCCACCGGCAGGACTCTCGGGCAGCGCCTGCTGGGGAGGGCGGGGTCTCCCTCCGCGGGGGCCTGACACCGCCACCTCCACGCCGACGGTCCGGCGACAACGCCGACGCCCTCCGCCCGATGACTCGGGCGGAGGGCGTCGTACTCGGCTGAAGTGCTCGGGGGAACCGGCTACTTCACCGGCTCCGGCTCCGGCGCGTTCTCCGAGTCCGCCGTGCCCGCCGGGGGCTCGTCGTCGCCGTCGGTGTCCTCCGGCTCCGCCGGGACCGGGGTCTTCACCGAGTCCAGCAGGAGCTGGGCGACGTCCACGACGGTGATGGACTCCTTCGCCTTGCCCTCGTTCTTCTTGCCGTTCACCGAGTCCGTGAGCATGACCAGGCAGAACGGGCAGGCCGTCGAGACGATGTCGGGGTTGACCGACAGGGCCTCGTCCACGCGCTCGTTGTTGATGCGCTTGCCGATGCGCTCTTCCATCCACATCCGCGCGCCACCCGCGCCACAGCAGAAGCCCCGCTCCTTGTGGCGGTGCATCTCCTCGTTGCGGACGCCGGGGACGGCGGCGATGATCTCGCGCGGCGGCGTGTAGATCTTGTTGTGGCGGCCCAGGTAGCACGGGTCGTGGTACGTGATGATGCCCTCGACCGGCGTGACCGGGATGAGCTTGCCCTCGTCCACCAGGTGCTGCAGCAGCTGTGTGTGGTGGATGACCTCGTAGTCGCCGCCGAGCTGCGGGTACTCGTTGCCGAGCGTGTTGAGGCAGTGCGGGCAGGTGGCGACGATCTTCTTGGCCGACCTGGGCTTCGCCGACTCGGGCGTCACCTTGCCGTCGTCGTCCATCTCCTCGCCGAACGCCATGTTCAGCGCCATGACGTTCTCCATGCCGAGCTCCTGGAACAGGGGCTCGTTGCCCAGGCGGCGGGCGGAGTCACCGGTGCACTTCTCGTCGCCGCCCATGATCGCGAACTTGACGCCCGCGATGTGCAGCAGCTCCGCGAAGGCCTTCGTGGTCTTCTTGGCGCGGTCCTCCAGGGCGCCGGCGCAGCCGACCCAGTAGAGGTACTCGACCTCGGACAGGTCCTCGATGTCCTTGCCGACGACCGGGACCTCGAAGTCGACCTCCTTGAGCCACTCCAGGCGCTGCTTCTTCGCCAGGCCCCAGGGGTTGCCCTTCTTCTCCAGGTTCTTGAGCATCGTGCCCGCCTCGGACGGGAACGCGGACTCGATCATCACCTGGTAGCGGCGCATGTCGACGATGTGGTCGACGTGCTCGATGTCGACCGGGCACTGCTCGACGCACGCGCCGCAGGTGGTGCAGGACCACAGGACGTCCGGGTCGATGACGCCGTTCTCCTCCAGCGTGCCCACCAGCGGACGCTCGGCCTCCGCCAGGGCGGCGGCGGGCACACCCGCCAGCTGCTCCTCGGACGCCTTCTCCTCGCCCTCCATCGTCTTGCCGCCGCCGGCCAGCAGGTACGGCGCCTTGGCGTGCGCGTGGTCGCGCAGCGACATGATCAGCAGCTTCGGGGAGAGGGGCTTGCCCGTGTTCCAGGCGGGGCACTGCGACTGGCAGCGGCCGCACTCGGTGCACGTGGAGAAGTCCAGCAGGCCCTTCCAGGAGAACTGCTCGACCTGGGAGACGCCGAAGACGTCGTCGTCGCCCGGGTCGGTGAAGTCGATCGGCTTGCCGCCGGACGTCATCGGCTGCAGGGCGCCCAGCGCGGTGGAGCCGTCGGCGTTGCGCTTGAACCAGATGTTCGGGAACGCCAGGAAGCGGTGCCAGGCCACGCCCATGTTGGTGTTCAGGCTGACCGTGATCATCCAGATCATGGTCGTGCCCAGCTTGATCATCGCGAAGAAGTAGACGAGGTTCTGCAGCGCCGCGACGCTCAGGCCCTTGAAGGCCAGGACCAGCGGGTACGAGGCGAAGTACGCGGCCTCGTAGTGGTCCACGTGGTGCAGCGCGCCCTCCAGGCCCCGCAGCACGTAGATCGCCAGGCCGATGGTGAGGATGACGTACTCGACGAAGTACGCCTGGCCCATCTTCGAGCCGGCGAAACGGGACTTGCGGCCCGGGCGCGACGGCAGGTTCAGCAGGCGGATCACCATCAGCGTGGCGATGCCGAGGGTCGTCATGGCCGCGATGAACTCGATGTAGAGCTCGTACGGGAGGAAGCCGCCGAGCACCGGCAGGATCCAGTCGGCCTGGAACAGCTGGCCGTACGCGGTGATGATCGTCGGCGGCAGCGTCAGGAAGCCGATCGCCACGAACCAGTGCGCGATGCCGACGATGCCCCACCGGTTCATGCGCGTATGGCCGAGGAACTCCTTCACCAGCGTGACGCTGCGCTGGTAGGGGTTGTCGGTCCGGGTACCGGCGGGCACGGGCTGGCCCAGCTTGAAGTACCGGACGAACTGGCCGATCGCGCGTGCGAGCAGCGCGACGCCGACCACGGTCAGTACCAGCGACACGATGATCGCGGCGAGTTGCATGGGGGCTCCTCGGGCCTGCGAGGGGTTTCGTCGGGGTGACCTGTCGTCTCCGAGGGTTCCCCGAAATTACTAAGCGGTAACTTATGCAGTCCGTCTGAGACTACCCCTATCTTCCGCCGCACTGTAGCCGGGTGGGCAGTGATCTGAATCGCTGAGGGTTGCCTCAGAAGCGCTGCGGAATCCGGCCGCGATCCCGTCGTGTTATTCGTACCGAATTGTCATAGTGACGCCTAACTTATATCCGTGCTCTACGGGATCGCTGCCGCCGCCACCGCCCTCCTCCTCACCGCCCTGCTCGCGGCCGCCCTGCGGATCCCCGCCCTGCGGCTGCGGCTGGTCGAGCGGCGGCGGCAGCGGGAGGTGCCGTTGTCCGGCGGCGTGGCCGTCGTGGCCGTCACCGGGGCGGTGGCCGGGGTCGAGGAGTGGGGCGGCGCGGCCGGGAGCGGGATCGGCGGGCTGCTCGTCGCCGGCGGCTTCGTCGCCCTGCTCGGGCTGGTCGACGACGTGTGGCGGCTGCGGCGGCGGGTGCTGGCCGGCGGCACGGCCGTGGCCGCCGCCTGCGTCGTGCCGTACGGGGAGACGGGCGTGTTGCCCGGGCTGCTCGCCGTCGTCTGGGCCGTGGGGGTGACCCTCGCCTTCCGGGGGCTGGACCACGCCGACGGGCTCGCCGGGACGGCCGGGGTGGTCGGCGCCTTCGGGGCGGCGGCCTGTGCGGCGGTCGACGTCATGGACGGGGTCGCCGGGCTGATGAGCATGCTGGCCGCCGCGCTGACCGGCTTCCTGCTGCACAACTGGCACCCCGCGCGCGCGGGCCTGGGCAGCTGCGGGTCCATGTCCGCGGGGTTCGTGATCGCCCTCGCCCTGGTGCATGTCCGGGCCGGGTTCGGGCTCGCGGAGAGCGCGGGGGTCCTCTTCGCGCTGACCGCCCTGGCCAGCGCCGACGCCGTGCTGGTGCTGCTGACCCGGCGGCTGGGCGGGCGGCCCGCCGCCCGCGGCGCCCCCGACCATCTCGCCCACCGGCTGCGGCGGCTCGGGCTGACCGTGCCGGGCATCACCCTGCTGCTGGGCCTCGCGGCGTTGTCCGGCGCGCTCGTCGGGGTACTCGCGCACGCCGAGCGGGTCGGGAGCGACGCGCTGTGGTGGGTGGGGGGCGGGGCACTGCTGGTGGTGTTGTCCCTCTCCCGTGTGCCCGTGTACGCCGCTCGACGCTCAGTATCGCCGCAGGTCGGAGCGCCATTGCGTGTAAGGAACGGATAAGAGTTGAGCCCGGTCGACTCAGCTCTGTTGACCGGTGGGGAGCCGTCGTGCACACTTGAGTCCGTTCCACTCAAGTCAGCTGGAGGAATCAACCATGGCACGTGCGGTCGGCATCGACCTGGGCACGACTAACTCCGTCGTCAGCGTTCTGGAGGGCGGCGAGCCCACCGTCATCACCAACGCCGAGGGCGCCAGGACCACGCCGTCCGTCGTCGCCTTCGCGAAGAACGGTGAGGTGCTCGTCGGCGAGGTCGCCAAGCGCCAGGCGGTCACGAACGTGGACCGGACCATCCGCTCCGTCAAGCGCCACATGGGCACGGACTGGAAGATCGAGCTCGACGGGAAGCCCTTCAACCCGCAGCAGATCAGCGCGTTCGTGCTGCAGAAGCTGAAGCGGGACGCCGAGGCCTACCTGGGCGAGAAGGTGACCGACGCGGTCATCACCGTCCCGGCGTACTTCAACGACTCCGAGCGCCAGGCCACGAAGGAGGCCGGCGAGATCGCCGGTCTGAACGTGCTGCGCATCGTCAACGAGCCGACCGCCGCCGCGCTGGCGTACGGCCTCGACAAGGACGACCAGACCATCCTGGTCTTCGACCTCGGTGGCGGTACGTTCGACGTCTCGCTGCTGGAGATCGGCGACGGCGTCGTCGAGGTGAAGGCCACCAATGGTGACAACCACCTCGGTGGTGACGACTGGGACCAGCGCATCGTCGACTACCTGGTCCAGCAGTTCCAGTCCGGCCACGGCGTGGACCTGGGCAAGGACAAGATGGCCCTGCAGCGTCTGCGCGAGGCCGCCGAGAAGGCGAAGATCGAGCTGTCCTCGTCCACCGAGACCTCGATCAACCTGCCCTACATCACCGCCTCCGCCGAGGGCCCCCTGCACCTCGACGAGAAGCTCACCCGCGCCCAGTTCCAGCAGCTGACCGCGGACCTGCTGGAGCGCTGCAAGACGCCGTTCCACAACGTCATCAAGGACGCCGGCATCTCCATCAGCGAGATCGACCACGTCGTCCTGGTCGGCGGCTCGACCCGCATGCCCGCCGTCGCCGAGCTCGTCAAGGAGCTGACCGGCGGCAAGGACGCCAACAAGGGCGTCAACCCGGACGAGGTCGTCGCCATCGGCGCCGCCCTGCAGGCCGGTGTCCTCAAGGGCGAGGTCAAGGACGTCCTGCTCCTCGACGTCACCCCGCTGTCCCTCGGCATCGAGACCAAGGGCGGCATCATGACCAAGCTCATCGAGCGGAACACGACGATCCCGACCAAGCGGTCCGAGATCTTCACCACCGCCGAGGACAACCAGCCGTCCGTGCAGATCCAGGTCTACCAGGGCGAGCGCGAGATCGCGGCGTACAACAAGAAGCTCGGGATGTTCGAGCTGACCGGTCTGCCCCCGGCGCCCCGCGGCGTCCCGCAGATCGAGGTGTCCTTCGACATCGACGCCAACGGCATCATGCACGTGACCGCGAAGGACCTGGGCACGGGCAAGGAGCAGAAGATGACCGTCACCGGCGGCTCCTCGCTGCCGAAGGACGAGGTCGACCGCATGCGCGAGGAGGCCGAGCGCTACGCGGAGGAGGACCACAAGCGCCGCGAGGCCGCCGAGTCCCGCAACCAGGGCGAGCAGCTCGTCTACCAGACCGAGAAGTTCCTCAAGGACAACGAGGACAAGGTCCCGGGCGAGATCAAGACCGAGGTCGAGGAGGCCGTCGCCGAGCTGAAGGAGAAGCTCAAGGGCGAGGACACGGCCGAGATCCGCACCGCCACGGAGAAGGTCGCCGCCGTCTCCCAGAAGCTGGGCCAGGCCATGTACGCCGACGCCCAGGGCGCCCAGGCCGCCGGCGGTGCCTCCGCCGGAGCCGGCGCGGGTGCCGGTGACGCCAAGGCCGACGACGACGTCGTCGACGCCGAGATCGTCGACGAGGACCGGAAGGACGGTGCCGCGTGACGGAGGAGACCCCGGGCTTCGACGAGCAGCAGCCCGACGTCCCTTCCGGCGCCACCTCCGACGACGCCGAGCCGAAGGCCGCCTCCTCCTCCCCGGAGGAGAAGGCGGCCCCGGCCGGGGACACGGGCCAGGACGCCGGTCTGGTGGCCCAGCTGGACCAGGTACGCACCGCGCTCGGTGAGCGCACCGCGGACCTCCAGCGCCTCCAGGCCGAGTACCAGAACTACCGCCGCCGGGTCGAGCGCGACCGGATCGCGGTCAAGGAGATCGCCATCGCGAACCTCCTGACCGAGCTCCTGCCCGTGCTCGACGACATCGGCCGCGCACGCGAACACGGCGAACTGGTCGGCGGCTTCAAGTCCGTCGCCGAGTCGCTGGAGAGCACCGCGGCGAAGATGGGCCTGCAGCAGTTCGGCAAGGAGGGCGAGCCCTTCGACCCGACGATCCACGAAGCCCTGATGCACAGCTACGCACCGGACGTCACCGAGACGACCTGCGTGGCGATTCTGCAGCCCGGGTACCGGATCGGCGAGCGCACCATCCGCCCCGCGCGGGTGGCGGTGGCCGAACCCCAGCCGGGGGCACAGACGGTCAAGGCGGAGGAGTCCGCCGAAGCCGACGACAAGGAGAGCGGTGGCCCGGACGAGGGCTGACGTGGACGAAGGGAAGGAGGGGCGTCGAGGATGAGCACCAAGGACTTCATCGAGAAGGACTACTACAAGGTCCTCGGCGTCCCCAAGGACGCCACCGAGGCCGAGATCAAGAAGGCGTACCGGAAGCTCGCCCGCGAGTTCCACCCGGACGCCAACAAGGGAAACGTCAAGGCCGAGGAGCGCTTCAAGGAGATCTCCGAGGCCAACGACATCCTCGGTGACCCCAAGAAGCGCAAGGAGTACGACGAGGCGCGCGCCCTCTTCGGCAACGGCGGCTTCCGCCCGGGGCCCGGCGGCGCGGGCGGCTCCTTCAACTTCGACCTGGGCGACCTCTTCGGGGGCGGCCAGGGGGGCCAGGGCGCCGGCGGCTTCGGCGGCGGCCTCGGTGACGTCTTCGGGGGCCTGTTCAACCGCGGCGGTGCCGGCCCGGGCACGCGGACCCAGCCCCGGCGCGGCCAGGACATCGAGTCCGAGGTCACGCTCAGCTTCACGGAGGCCATCGAGGGCGCGACCGTCCCGCTGCGGATGTCCTCGCAGTCGCCCTGCAAGGCCTGTTCGGGCACCGGCGACAAGAACGGCACGCCGCGCGTGTGCCCGACCTGCGTCGGCACCGGGCAGGTCGCCCGGGGCAGCGGCGGCGGCTTCTCGCTCACCGACCCCTGCCCCGACTGCAAGGGCCGCGGCCTGATCGCCGAGACCCCCTGCGACGTCTGCAAGGGCAGCGGCCGGGCCAAGTCCTCGCGGACCATGCAGGTGCGCATCCCGGCCGGCGTCAGCGACGGCCAGCGGATCCGGCTGCGGGGCAAGGGCGCGCCGGGCGAGCGCGGCGGCCCGGCGGGCGACCTGTACGTGGTCGTGCACGTCGACTCCCACCCGGTGTTCGGCCGCAAGGACGACAACCTCACGGTCACCGTCCCGGTCACCTTCACCGAGGCGGCCCTCGGCGGCGAGGTCCGGGTGCCGACGCTCGGCGGCCCGCCCGTCACGCTGAAGCTGCCCCCCGGCACGCCGAACGGCCGTACGATGCGCGCCCGGGGCAAGGGCGCGGTCCGCAAGGACGGCACCCGCGGCGACCTCCTGGTCACCGTCGAGGTGAGTGTCCCGAAGGACCTGACGGGGAAGGCTCGTGACGCACTCGAGGCGTATCGCGAGGCGACCGCGGGTGAGGACCCGCGGGCGGAGCTGTTCCAGGCCGCGAAGGGAGCATGAGTCAGATGGACGGTCGTCGACGCAACCCGTATGAACTGACCGAGGAGACCCCGGTCTACGTCATCTCGGTGGCGGCCCAGCTGTCCGGCCTGCACCCGCAGACCCTGCGCCAGTACGACCGTCTGGGCCTGGTGTCCCCGGACCGCACGGCCGGCCGGGGCCGGCGCTACTCGGCCCGCGACATCGAACTGCTCCGCCAGGTGCAGCAGTTGTCGCAGGACGAGGGCATCAACCTGGCCGGAATCAAGCGCATCATCGAACTGGAGAACCAGGTCGCGGCCCTCCAGGCCCGGGTGGCCGAGCTGGAGGACGCGCTCGACGGCGCCGCGGCGGCGATGCGCCAGCGCGAGGCGGCGGTGCACGCGTCGTACCGCCGGGACCTGGTGCCGTACCAGGAGGTGCAGCAGACCAGCGCGCTGGTGGTGTGGCGGCCGAAGCGGCAGCAGCAGTCCGACTGACGCGCTCATCGCGCGGAAAGGGGCCGGGAGTCGACTCCCGGCCCCTTTCGCGTGCCTTGTCTGCGTTGCGGGCGTTTTCGCGCCCCTCCCTCTCGATGACCGGGCCGTGCGCGGGACTTGAAGATGATTCCGCAGAGTCTTCACAACTGCTGCGGAGCGTGGTGTTGTCATCTCGTTAAGTGGTTCCGCTTGACGGTGGGGGGCGCGTCCGCGTTGTCTTTTCAGACACATGGGCCGCAATGCTGTGCCCACGTCCGAATCACACGCGAAGTGAGCTTCCGCATGCGTCGTCGTATCGCCATATCCGTGGCCGCCGCCACGATCTCCGCCACGCTCGCCGGCTGCGGCGTGCTCAACGCGACCGGGAGCAGTGACGACGCGAGCCCGACCAAGGGCAACGACATCACGGTGGGCCTGCTGCTGCCGGAGAAGGCGAACACGCGCTACGAGAACTTCGACTACCCGATCATCAAGCGGAAGGTCGAGTCGCTCACCAACGACAAGGGCCGCGTCGAGTACGCCAACGCCGAGGCGGACGCCGACAAGCAGGCGAGCCAGATGCAGAAGATGATCGACGACCGGGTCGACGTGATCCTGCTGGACGCGGTCGACTCGCACGCCATCGCCGACGGCGTGAAGAAGGCCAAGGAGGCCGGCATCCCGGTCATCGCCTACGACCGGCTGGCCGAGGGGCCGATCGAGGCGTACATCTCGTTCGACAACGAACTGGTCGGCGAGGTCCAGGGGCGCTCGCTGCTGGAGGCCATCGGCGAGAAGGCGAGCCTGTCCGACAAGATCGTCATGATGAACGGCTCGTCGACGGACCCCAACGCCAAGCAGTTCAAGGCCGGGGCGATGTCCGAGCTGAACGGCAAGGTGACGATCGCGCAGTCCTTCGACACCAAGGACTGGAAGCCGGAGAACGCCGAGGCCAACATGGCCGAGGCGATCGCGAAGATCGGCAAGGACAACATCAAGGCCGTCTACTCGGCCAACGACGGCATGGCCGGCGGCATCGTCAAGGCCCTGGAGGCCGCGGGCGTGACCGACCTGCCGCCCATCACCGGCCAGGACGCGGAACTCGCGGCCGTGCAGCGGATCCTCGCCGGCGAGCAGTACATGAGCGTCTACAAGTCGTACCCGCAGGAGGCGGAGAACGCCGCGGAGATGGCCGTCGCCAAGGTGCAGGGCCGCGACATCCAGTTCGCCGCGCTCACCCGCGACAAGGTCGACAGCCCCACGCACAAGGGCATTCCGGCCCAGCTCGTGCCGGTGGTGGCGCTGACCAAGGAGAACATCGAGGACACGGTCGTGGCCGACGACATCTACAAGGTGTCGGACATCTGCACCACCAAGTACAAGGCGGCGTGCCAGGCGGCCGGTCTCAACTAGCCGGTTCCGGTGCGTGCGGGGCCCGGGTCCGTCCCGGGCGGCGCGCCAGGGTGATCGCCCGGAGCAGCCATTCGGCGGGCCCGTGCCGGAAGCGCCGCAGCCACGCGGTGCTCAGGGCCAGCTGGAGCGCGTACACGGCGAGGGCGAGCAGCAGCACGGCGGCCGCGCCCAGGCGCCCGTACAGGGACAGGCCGTACGCCGTCGCCGCGCACATCACGATCAGGGACTGCCCGAGGTAGTTCGTGAGCGCGAGGCGGCCCGCCGGGACGAAGAGGCGCCGCACCCGGTCTCCCCGCGGGGAGTCCAGCAGGAGCAGCAGCAGGCACGCGTAGGCGGCCGACAGGGCCGGCGCCGTCAGGGTGCCCACGCCGACGCCCAGGAGGTGCCAGCGGTCCTCCAGCGGCCCCTGGGCGGCGGAGGCGAAGAACACCGCCCCCGGGATCCCGACGGCCAGTCCGGCGACCGCGGTCCGCCGCAGCCGGGCGCGGCCCACCCCGCCGGGAGCGAGCAGACCCCGCTTGCCCGCCGCCAGGCCGAGGAAGAAGGCAGCCAGCACGCCCGGGGCCATCAGCAGCACGGCGACGAGGGTGAGCGGCAGCCGGTCGAGGTTCTCCCGTACGACCGTGCCGGCGGTGCCGCGGTAGGCCGCCACGGCGTCGGCGATCGTCCTGTGCGGCACGGGCTCCTCCTCGTCCACCGCCGTCGTGAGTGCCCCCAGCGCGACGAGGACGACGCCGAACACGCCGTAGATCCAGGCGGCGGCCTTCACGGCCGTGGCCGGTGCGATCCGCCGCGCCCACAGCAGGACCAGGCCCAGCAGGCCGTAGGTCATGAGGATGTCGCCGGTGTACAGCAGGACGGCGTGTGCCAGGCCGAGCAGCACCAGGCCCAGGGACCGGCGCAGGAAGCGCGCGGTGACGGACCCGCCGTCCCGCTCGGCGGAGACCGCCTGCAGCGTGAAGCTGTAACCGAACAGGAACGAGAACAGCAGGTAGAACTTGCTCGACGCCAGCGCCGTCACCAGCCAGACGGCGACGTGGTCCACGGGCGTCGCGCCGGGGTCGCGGAACCCCTCCGCCTCCCAAGGGCTCATCATCTGCGCGCTGTTGACCACCAGGATGCCCAGCAGGGCGAAGCCCCGCAGCGCGTCCACGGCGGGCAGCCGCCGGCGGTCGGCCGGTTGCCCCGGGTCGTTCATCTCTCCCCCCTCGCCGGGCAGGCGGGCCCGGCCCGTGATCACAAAAGGTCGCACATCGCCTGCGCGTTCGGCACCCCCTGGTGCGGCAACAAGCCAGGTGGGACCGAGCGGGGGCACAGACCTGACGGCACGTGAGAGAACTCCGGCCCGGGGGAGCCGTGTTGCGGAGCAGGTCCCGGCCGCGCATAGTTGCGCTGCGGAAGACGGCGTAACCGGGGGTGGAACGGGCGATGGCCGGGCACGGGGCGGAGGAGCATCCTCACGGTGCCGACCGGCTGTGCGAGGCCGGGGATCGCGTGTATTCCCGGGCCGTACGGCGGGGCCGGGTCGCGCGCCGGGACGCGGAGCCGGTGCCCTGCCTGCTGGAACTCGCCCTGCTGCACCCCGACCCGGACGACATGGACTGGCTGGTGCCGACCTCTCCGCAGGAGGTCATGACCCGGCTGCTGCGCGGGATGTACGACGAGGTCAGCGCGAGTCAGCGGCGGGTGGGTTCGGCCGTGGCCGCGTTCGAGCGGTACGCCGGGCTGGGCCGCCAGGTACAGCCGGCCGCCGCGGCCGCGGAGGGCCCCGCGATCCGGGTCCTGGACGGACTCGCCCGGATCCAGGCGGCAATGGACGAGGCGACCCAGGCGTGCACGACCGAGGTGCTCACGGTGCAGCCGGGCGGCATCCGCCGCGAGGCGGAACTCTCCGAAGGGCTGCACCGGGCGCTGGCGCTGCGGGGCCGCGGGGTACGGATGCGGGACCTGTACACCCATGTCGCCCGGCACGGACAGGGGTTGCTGACGTACCTGGAGCTGATGGGCGACGCGGTCGAGGCGCGCACGCTGGACGAGGTCATCGACCGGCTGATCCTGTTCGACCGGACGGTGGCGTTCATCCCCGCCAACACCGACCGGACGATGGCGCTGGAGCTGCGCCACCCCGCGCTGATCGAGTATCTGGTCACGGTCTTCGAGCGGCTGTGGCGCCTGGCGATCCCGCTGACGGCCCCGCTGCCCGACACCGGCATCGAGGGCATCTCCCACCGGGAGCAGTCCATCGCGGCGCTGCTGGCGGAGGGCCACCAGGACGCGGTGATCGCGGAGCGCCTGGGGATCAGCGTCCGTACCTGCCGGGCGCACATCGCGCGGCTGTCGGAGACGCTGGGGGCGGCGAGCCGTACCCAGCTGGGCGTGCGCATCGCCCAGGCGGGCCTGGACGGGCCTCCACAGGGCGCCGCCGCCCCGCAGGTCAGTCTTCCGGGTCGAGAATCCCGGACTGCCCGATGAGATACCCGAGCTGGGCCCTGCTCTGACTGCCCAGGGTGGCGGCGAGTTTGGCGATGTGGACGCGGGCGGTGCGGATGTTCATCCCGAGCCGGTCGGCGATGACGGCGTCGGTGTGCCCTTCGACGAGGAGGGTGGCGATGGCGCGCTGGCGGGGGGTGATGCCGTCGCGGGAGGGCTGGGGGGCGGCTTCGGGGAACACCGGGGTGGCCAGGCGCCAGAGGCGGTCGAACGTGGTGGCCAGGAACCGGACGATGGCCGGGTGGCGGATCTCCAGTGCGAGGTCCCGGCTGCCGTCGGCGGGGATGAAGGCGACCTCCCGGTCCACGAGGATGAGCCGGTCGGTGATCTCGTCCAGGGCGCGCGCCTCGACGTCGCCGTCCAGCCGGTCGTGGTAGGCGACGGTCGTGGGGGAGTGGCGGAGCGTGTGCGGGTAGAGGGTGCGGATGCGTCCGCCCCGGTCCAGCAGCGTCTGGTCGCGGCGGATGGCCAGGGCGTAGGCCGCTTCGACGCGCTGCGGCGGCAGACCGGCGCGTGGCTGGATGGTCAGCAGTTCGCGGGACGCGTGCGTCAGCACCTCGGTGAGTGTCCTGTTGATCGTGTCCTTTCCGCTGAGGAGCCGCAGCGTCGGCGTGGTGTCCGCGGCCGTGCCGTACCCCTCGACGGTCATGAGGGCTTCGAAGGTCTCGGCCAGCCGCTCCTCGCGTCGCCGTTCCCGGGCGATGCGTTCGGCGCTGGTCCGCAGCAGCCGGTGCAGGGCCACGGCCGGCGCGACGGGCTCCAGCCGGTGCGGATCGTCGACGGCGGGCTGCAGCAGGCCGAAGTCCGTCAGACAGGGGGCGGCGTGGGCCTCGCCGGTGTCCACGCGGCCCTCACGCAGGGCACGTTCGTACAGTTCCGTGCCGGCACGGCACAGGTCCTCCGGGGCGTGCGGGGGGTGTGGTGCCGAAGTCACCCGGGGCTTCCTCCTGTTCAGTGGTCCTGCTGCAGGATCCCCGACTGGGCGATGAGATAGCCCAGCTGGGCCCGGCTGCCACTGCCCAGGGCCGAGGCCAGCTTGGCTATGTGGGCCCGGCAGGTGCGCACGTTCATGCCGAGGCGGCGGGCGATGGCCTCGTCCACGTGGCCCTCCACCAGGAGTTTGGCGATGGAGTGCTGGATCTCGGTGATGCCGTCGGACGCCGCCTCGTAGGGTGCGCCGGTGCTCATGGGCACGGCACGGTCCCAGAGGTACTCGAAGACCTTGATGAGGTAGCGCACGAGCCCGGGATGGCGCAGTTCCAGAGCGATCTGCTGGTCGTCGCGCGCGGGGATGAAGGCGACGGTCTCGTCGCAGATGATCAGGCGCTCGACGAGTTCGTCGATGGTGCGGTACTCCACCTTCCCCTCGGACAGCCGCGCCACGTAGGCCAGTTTCTCGGGGTTGTACCGCGCGGTGTGCTGGTACAGACTCCGCACCTTGACGCCGCGGTCGATCAGGGGCTTGTCGCGTTCGAGACTGCGCAGCAGGCTGCGCTCGGAGACACGGTCGCTGGGCTGCACCGTCAGCAGCTCCGCCTGGCACTGGGCGGTGGCCAGGTTGAGCGCGGCGTTGATGCGTTCACCGCCTTCGAGGACGGTGATGGAGTCGCTGGACGCCGTGTGGGTACCCATGGCCATGAAAGGCTGGAAGGTCTCCGCCAGGTCGACGGCCAGGCGCCTGCGCTGGGCGATCTCGCTCTCCAGCGGACCCAGCTGCCGGGACAGGGCGATGACCGGGGGCACCGGACGCAGCCAGTCGGGGTCGTCCGGGTCGGGGTGGAGGAGGTCGAACTCCACCAGGCAAGGCGCCGACTCCACTTCCGCGCGTGCGATGCGTCCGGTACGCAGAGCGGAGGCGTACAGACGGCCTCCCTCCTCGCACCACTCGGTCATCGCATGGGGATGTGTCTCTCTTGTCGGATTCGTTGCCAAATCTCCACCCCCCAGGGTCCTGAACATGCAGGAACATGATGCATCGATTGTGTGGCCATGACGTGCCCGAATGAGCCATCGTCGTACTCGACGGGGGAAAAGGGGACCTTCAAGTGAGGACGAAGCCGACTATGCGTAACAAAATGCTTCGCTCGGTGCTTGTCGCCGCCTTCTCCGCCGTCGTGGCCCTCGGTGTACTGAGCGGCTTCTCCGATGAGGAGAGCGGAACCCGGGCGAACACGCAGTGGCCGGCGGTGGCTGTGAACGCGGCAGTCGCTGACAACACCCAGTGGCCGAGCCCCGGGGTCGACGGAGCGGGGAGCTGACCGTGACCACTCCACCCGACGACCGCTCCTTCCGCCGTGAAATGGCCACCGCCTACCGCTCCGGCTGGCACTTCATCGACCTGGTCACCGCCATCCCCCACAGCGGTGACTCGCTGATGGTGACCGTGTTCGGTGAGCCGGTCGTCGTCACGCGGGACGAGGACGGAGACGTGCGGGCGTACCGGTGTCTGCGGCGGCCTCGGGGGGCGCCGCAGCCAGTGCGATGCGCCGTGCGGTACGGAATGATCTTTGTGAACCTGGACCAGCGGGACCATCAGCAGGTGGAGGCCGACTCCCCTGTCCCGCGGACCATCTCTGCCACCCCCCGCAGTGCCTGACGCGATTCCCCCGTCGTAACAGATCGCTCAGGTGCTTCCCCCCGCAGCGGCGTCACCGTGACCTGAACACGGTGACGCCGCTGCAGTTTGTGGGGACATTTCCGGGCATCCACCCGCTTCCCGTGTGGCCGGAACCAGTCGATCACCGGTGTGGATGTTCACTTCGCTCAACCGCGCCCCAGTGCGCGCGTCAGCTCTATCTCGATGACCACCCGTGACGGATTCGGCGAGGGCGTCCGCCCGTAGCGCTCCGCGTAGCGGCGTTCCGCCTCGGCCACCCGCTCCGGTTCCGTGCGGACGAAGGCCCGGCCCTCCAGTGTCGCCCAGCGCCGGCCCTCCAGCTGGCAGACGGCGACCGCCGCCCCCGCGTCCCCGGCGGCCAGCACGTGCCGCACCTTCGCGCTCGTCCTGTTGGTGATGACCCGAGCGAGCCGGGCCGCGGGATCGTATGTCACCCCGACGGGTACCACGTGCGGAGTGCCGTCCGGGCGGAGCGTCGTCAGGGTGCACAGGTGCCGTTCCCGCCAGAAGCCGAGATACGACGGGTCCGGGGCGCCCGGATCGACGGAGTACTTGGTCGCCATGGTCCGGAACTTAGCTCCTGCGCCTCCCCGGTACTGCCTTGAGTGGAGTAGACTCAACTTTGTGTAAGTCGTTCGGGTCAGTGCAAGGAGGAGAACGCGAACGTGGACGCCGAGCTGACCAACCGGAGCCGGGACGCGATCAACGCTGCCAGCAACCGGGCCGTGACCGAGGGACACCCCGACCTCACCCCCGCCCACCTGCTCCTCGCACTGCTCCAGGGGCAGGACAACGAGAACATCACCGACCTGCTCGCCGCGGTCGACGCCGACCAGGCCGCCGTGCGCTCCGGCGCCGAGCGCGTGCTCGCCGGGCTGCCCAGCGTGACCGGGTCGACCGTCGCGCCGCCCCAGCCCAACCGCGAGATGCTCGCCGTCGTCGCCGACGCACAGACCCGCGCCAAGGACCTCGGCGACGAGTACCTCTCCACGGAGCATCTGCTCATCGGCATCGCCGCCAAGGGCGGCGCGGCCGGCGAGGTGCTCTCCCAGCAGGGCGCCGACGCCAGGAAGCTCCAGGCCGCCTTCCAGAAGACGCGAGGACAGCGCCGCGTGACCACCGCCGACCCCGAGGGCCAGTACAAGGCCCTGGAGAAGTTCGGGACCGACTTCACCGCCGCCGCCCGCGAGGGCAAGCTCGACCCGGTCATCGGCCGGGACCAGGAGATCCGGCGCGTGGTGCAGGTGCTGTCCCGCCGCACCAAGAACAACCCCGTGCTGATCGGCGAGCCCGGCGTCGGCAAGACCGCCGTCGTAGAAGGGCTCGCCCAGCGGATCGTCAAGGGCGACGTGCCCGAGTCGCTCAAGGACAAGCGGCTCGTCGCGCTCGACCTCGGCGCCATGGTCGCCGGGGCCAAGTACCGCGGCGAGTTCGAGGAGCGCCTGAAGACCGTCCTGGCCGAGATCAAGGACTCCGACGGCCAGATCATCACCTTCATCGACGAGCTGCACACCGTCGTGGGCGCCGGGGCCGGCGGCGACTCCGCCATGGACGCCGGCAACATGCTCAAGCCGATGCTGGCCCGAGGCGAGCTGCGCATGGTCGGCGCGACGACCCTCGACGAGTACCGCGAGCGGATCGAGAAGGACCCCGCCCTGGAGCGGCGCTTCCAGCAGGTGCTGGTCGCCGAGCCGTCCGTCGAGGACTCCATCGCGATCCTGCGCGGACTCAAGGGCCGCTACGAGGCCCACCACAAGGTGCAGATCGCCGACAGCGCGCTCGTCGCCGCCGCGTCGCTGTCCGACCGGTACATCACCTCCCGTTTCCTGCCCGACAAGGCGATCGACCTCGTCGACGAGGCCGCCTCGCGGCTGCGCATGGAGATCGACTCCTCGCCCGTCGAGATCGACGAGCTCCAGCGCGCGGTGGACCGGCTGAAGATGGAGGAGCTGGCGATCGGCAAGGAGACCGACGCGGCCTCCCGCGAGCGCCTGGAGAAGCTGCGCCGCGACCTCGCCGACAAGGAGGAGGAGCTGCGCGGCCTGACCGCCCGCTGGGAGAAGGAGAAGCAGTCCCTCAACCGCGTCGGTGAGCTGAAGGAACGCCTCGACGAACTGCGCGGGCAGGCCGAACGCGCCCAGCGCGACGGCGACTTCGACACCGCCTCCAAGCTGCTGTACGGCGAGATCCCGGCCCTGGAGCGCGACCTGGAGGCCGCCTCCCAGGCCGAGGAGGAGGTCGCCAAGGACACCATGGTCAAGGAGGAGGTCGGCGCCGACGACATCGCCGACGTCGTCGCCTCCTGGACCGGCATCCCCGCCGGGCGGCTGATGGAGGGCGAGACGCAGAAGCTGCTGCGCATGGAGGACGAGCTGGGCAAGCGGCTCATCGGCCAGAGCGAGGCCGTACGGGCCGTGTCCGACGCCGTGCGCCGCTCGCGCGCCGGGATCGCCGACCCCGACCGGCCCACCGGGTCCTTCCTCTTCCTCGGCCCCACCGGCGTCGGCAAGACCGAACTCGCCAAGGCCCTCGCCGACTTCCTCTTCGACGACGAGCGGGCCATGGTCCGCATCGACATGTCGGAGTACAGCGAGAAGCACAGCGTGGCCCGCCTCGTCGGCGCCCCGCCCGGATACGTCGGCTACGAGGAGGGCGGCCAGCTCACCGAGGCCGTGCGCAGGCGGCCGTACTCCGTCGTCCTGCTGGACGAGGTCGAGAAGGCCCACCCCGAGGTCTTCGACATCTTGCTGCAGGTGCTGGACGACGGGCGCCTCACCGACGGGCAGGGCCGCACGGTCGACTTCCGCAACACGATCCTGGTGCTCACCTCGAACCTGGGCAGCCAGTTCCTGGTCGACCCGATCACCAGCGAGGAGGAGAAGAAGGAGCAGGTGCTGGAGGTGGTGCGCAGCTCCTTCAAGCCGGAGTTCCTCAACCGCCTGGACGACCTGGTCGTCTTCGCGGCGCTGACCAAGCCGGAGCTGGAGCGCATCGCCAAGCTCCAGATCGACCGTCTGGCCAAGCGCCTCGCGGAGCGGCGCCTGGCCCTCGACATCACGCCGGAGGCTCTGGCCTGGCTCGCCGAGGAGGGCCTGGACCCGGCCTACGGGGCCCGGCCGCTGCGGCGGCTCGTCCAGTCGGCCATCGGCGACCGCCTCGCCAAGGAGATCCTCTCCGGGGAGATCAAGGACGGCGACACGGTCCGGGTGGACCGCTTCGAGGACGGGCTCCTGGTGGGCCCGGCCACGGGCAAGACGCTGTAGGAGGCCCGGCCCCGAGGGTCACATCGTGAACGCCGAGAAGCGCACCAGCGCCGTCTCGGCGTTCACGTGCTCCACCCGCACCTGCACCACGTGCGCCCGTGCGGTGCCCGGCAGGCCGTCCTCGTGGGTCACGTCGAGGCAGAGCGCCCCGCAGTCGCCGCCCCCCGTGCGCGGCGCCGGAGCGTCCGGGTAGGTCGCACGCAGCCAGCCGCGCACGTCCGCGCGGGGCATCCGCAGCACCGCCGAGTACGCGGTGTCGATGCCCCGCTGCACGGTGCACTCGCGCGCCTCGGCGCCGGCCGGACGGGCGGCGCCGCCGAACGCCAGGGCCTCCGCGCAGGGAACGCCGGCCGCCGCGCCGGAGCGGTCGTCCCCGTTCTCGTCGTTCTCGTCCGACCAGGCCCACATGAAAAGGCCCAGGACGAGGAACCCGAGCACGAGCACCGGCAGCGCCACGAACGGCAGGACCAGCCCCCACCGGGTACGTCCTCGCCCCGCTTCCACCACGGCCACCGCCCCCTGTCGTCCACCCTTGGGGGAGACGGGCTGCGGCACCCGGAGGTTGCGGTTGACCGGATCGTGTCAGCCGTGGGCTGACAGGGTCAGTCGGGGCTTGCCACCCCCCTCCCCGCATGGGGGAGGATGGCGGAATCCGTACGAAGGGAAATTCACGGTGACCATCGACCCGTCCTCGATTCCGAACTTCGGGGGCCAGCCCGAGCCGCAGCCGCAAGGACCGGCGGGCCCCGTCGTCCCGGATCAGGACCTCGTGAAGCAGCTCCTCGACCAGATGGAGCTCAAGTACGTCGTCGACGACGAGGGAGACCTCGCGGCGCCGTGGGAGCAGTTCCGCACCTACTTCATGTTCCGTGGAGAGGGAGACCAGCAGGTCTTCTCCGTGCGGACGTTCTACGACCGGCCCCACGAGATCGAGGCCAAGCCGCAGATCCTGGAGTCCATCGACGACTGGAACCGCCGCACCCTGTGGCCCAAGGTCTACAGCCACACCCACGACGACGGCACGGTCCGCCTCATCGGCGAGGCCCAGATGCTGATCGGCATGGGCGTGAGCCTGGAGCACTTCGTCTCCTCGACGGTCAGCTGGGTGCGCGCCGCGATCGAGTTCGACAAGTGGCTCGTCGAGCAGCTCGGCCTGGAGCAGGAGATCAACGAGGCGGAGAAGCCCGAGGACGACGAGTAGACCCCGAGCGACCTCTCACGGCGCGTCGGCGCGCACGCACACGGTGCGCGCCGCACGCGCCGTCTGCCTTTTCACGCCGTTCGGGCTCACGCCTACGCCGGCAGCTCCGTTCCTCAGGCGCTCGCCACGCCCTTGAGCCGTCGCACCGCCTCCTCCAGGACCGCCGTCCGCTTGCAGAAGGCGAAGCGCACGAACGGGGCGCCCTCCGCGCGGTGGTCGTAGAAGACCGCGTTGGGGATGGCCACGACGCCCGCGCGTTCCGGCAGGGCGCGGCAGAAGGCCGTGCCGTCGCTCTCCCCGAGCGGGCGGATGTCGGTGGTGACGAAGTACGTGCCCGAGGGGCGGAAGACCCGGAACCCGGCGTCCTGCAGGCCCGCCGCCAGCAGGTTCCGCTTGGCCAGCATGTCGGCGCGGAAGTCCGTGAAGTACGACTCCGGCAGGGCGAGCGCCTCCGCGACGGCGTACTGGAAGGGCCCCGCCGAGACGTACGTGAGGTACTGCTTCGCCGAGCGGACCGCCGTGATCAGCTCCGGGGCGGCCGTCACCCAGCCGACCTTCCAGCCGGTGAACGAGAACGTCTTCCCGCTGCTGGAGATGGTGACCGTGCGTTCGCGCATCCCCGGGAGGGTCGCCAGCGGCACGTGCTCCGCGTCGTCGAAGACCAGGTGCTCGTACACCTCGTCCGTCACCACCAGCAGGTCCCGCTCCACCGCCAGCTCGGCGATCGCGGCCAGCTCCGCCCGGGTGAGGACCGTGCCGGTCGGGTTGTGCGGCGTGTTGATCAGCAGCAGGCGGGTGCGGTCGGTGACGGCGTCCCGCAGCTCGTCCAGGTCCAGCCGGAAACGGCCCTCCTCGACGTCGGCGCGCAGCGTCACCGGCACCCGGCGCCCGCCCGCCATCGCGACACACGCCGCGTAGGAGTCGTAGTACGGCTCCAGGGCGACCACCTCGTCGCCGGGCTCCACCAGTGCCAGCAGGGCGGCGGCGATGGCCTCGGTGGCGCCGGCCGTGACCAGGACCTCCGTGTCGGGGTTCCAGGACAGTCCGTAGCGGCGCTGCTGGTGGGCGGCGATCGCGGTGCGCAGCTCGGGCACGCCCGGGCCCGGCGGGTACTGGTTGCCGCGGCCGTCCCGCAGTGCCCGTACGGCCGCCTCCCTGACCTCCTCGGGGCCGTCGGTGTCGGGGAAGCCCTGCCCGAGGTTGATGGCCCCGGTGCTCAGGGCCAGGGCCGACATCTCGGCGAAGATCGTCGTCCCGAACTCGGCGAGCCGGCGGTTGAGGAGGGGGCGCGCACTGGAGGTCATGCGGCTCATCCTGCGCCGAAGCTCTGGAGTTCCTCAACTCTGCTTTGGCGCGGTCGGGGGTCGGGAATCTCCCGGTCACGCTAGAGCGAGGCGCCCACGGGGGGCCGCTTCGGGGGAAACGGAAGGAGGGTGGCGCCATGGTCTTCGGCATCATCCTGGCGGTGATCGGGGTCCTGTTCGTGGGGGCGCTGGTGTCGCTCGCCCGCAGGGGCGGTTCCCGCCGTCCCGTGGGGACGACGCGGAGCGGGGCGCGGGCGTCCAGCAGGTCGTCCAGCGACAGCGGCAGCGCGAGCTGGTGGGCGGGCGGGGGCGACTCCGGCTCGTCCGGCGGCGACAGCCACCACGGGGGAAGCTCCTGCGGCGGCGGCTCGTCCTGCGGAGGCGGGTCGTCCTGCGGCGGGGGCGGTGGCTGCGGCGGCGGGGGCAGCTGACCCGGGGAACCGACCCGGGCCGGCCGCTCACCCGACGGGGAAGCCGCAACCACCGCGCGCGGGGTCCGCACCTGGGGCGGGCCCCGCGTTCCGCTGTCCGGGGTTCCCGTACGGAGGACCCGTCGTACGGATGTCGCACCGAATCGCGTGTGTTCGGGCACATTCGCGTGCCTGTAGGACAAGACGACCCGGGCGGAGCGCCGTTCCGTCGTGACTCCGGCAACTGCGGCCGTCAACAGGTGACTTCGGCAATCCGGCGCGCGCCGCGACGGTGGTCCGGGCCGGTGCCGGGCGCGAGCCGGGGCGCACCGGCGCACGCCTCCCCGGCACCGGCGCACGCCGTAGTTGAACAGTTGAGCTGTGGAGCCCTCTGAGGGATGGAAACCCTACGAACTTGGGTAAAAACGCTGTGGCGGCGCCACAGTTCATGATTCCCTCTCCATCACCAACGCAGCCTCTCGGACGTCTGGCGGACACCTCCCCGAAACCGGCCGACCGGGCTGATCCGGGCCGAATCTCCCGGTGCGACCGGGGTGCGGCGGACCCACCTCCCTCTCCTTGTGTGCTTGCGGAGCCGATCCATGCTCACGACCCTGAACACCTCCTACACCGATACGCGCGCAGCCGATCTCGCCTGGGCCCTGGGGCGCGAGCCGCTTCCCGCACTGGCCACCCTCGACCTCGAACTGACGGGCGTGAAACTGCAGTTGCGCCTCCTCGGCGCGTCCCACCAGGTGCTGCTGGAGGAGGCGGGAGGCATCTGCTCCGAGACGGTGGCGTGCATCCCGGGCAGCAGCACGCCGCTCCCGCTCGGCGTCGCCAAGCGGGTGGACGACTGGGAGTACGAGTTCGCGGCCCGGGTCGAAGTCCTCTCGCCGGGCTCCTTCGCGGGCCGCGCCCAGGAGTTGCTGGCCCTGGTCTCCGACCATCCGCACGGTCTCGCCGGCGTCTTCCCCGGCAGCCCGCACGCCTTCACGGCCCTGCTCGCCCAGCACCACGAGGGGCAGGTGCACTGGCGCACCTGGCACGCGTACCCGCAGGACGGGCAGTTGGTGGCGACCCGGACGAAGGTGGGCGTGCGCGTCCCGGCGACGGCCTCCGTCAACTGATCCGGACCTCAGGTGAACCGGGCCCGGCCGGACCGGCCACGACCGAACCGGCCCCAAGTGAGCGGTTGCGGTGCTCAATCCGATCTCGTACCGGCATCGGCCACGTGTAAACCAGCACCACACGTGTGGGTGACGAACCGCAGTCGAGGCGTGACGTAACGTCGCAGCGTGATCGAGCCGCACGCGCCCGCCAAGCCCGGTTCCCCGCCGCACCGGAGCGCCCGGGGCGGCCCCACCGGGCCGGCGCCGCTGCCCGTCCGGCCCGGCACCGGACGGTTCCTGGTCCTCGCGGGCGTGTTCGTCTGCGCGGCCTGCGGACTCGTGTACGAACTGGAACTCGTCGCACTCGCCGCGTACTTGATGGGCGACTCGGTCACCCAGGCATCCGTCGTGCTGTCCGTCATGGTCTTCGCGATGGGCCTCGGCTCCCTCGCCGCGAAGCGGCTGCGCCCCCGCGCCGCGGCCGGCTTCGGCGCCGTCGAGGCCACCCTCGCCCTGGTCGGCGGGTGCAGCGCGATGGCCCTGTACGCCGTCTTCGCCTGGACGGGCGACTGGGGCGGCGTGTGGGCCGACGGACCGCGCTGCGTGCTGGTCGCCTTCTCCCTCGCCACCGGGCTGCTCATCGGGGCCGAGGTCCCGCTGCTGATGGAGCTGATCCAGCGCGTCCGCCGCCAGGACGCCGGCGGCGCGGTGGCCGACCTGTTCGCCGCGGACTACGTGGGCGCGCTGGTGGGCGGACTCGCCTTCCCGTTCCTGCTGCTGCCGTTCTTCGGGCAGTTGACGGGCGCGCTGCTCACCGGCGCGGTCAACGCGGTCGTCGGCGGCGCGCTGGTGCTCGGGCTGTTCCGCCGCGATCTGTCCCGCAGGGCGCGGTGGCTGCTGCTGCTCGGCAACGTGTGCGTGCTGGCGGTCCTCGCCTCGGCCGCCGTCCTCGTCGACGACTTCGAACGGGCCGCGCGGCACGCCGTGTACGGCGGGGACGTCCGGGTGGCGCTGCAGAGCGACGTGCAGGAGGTCGTCCTCAAGGGCGGGACGCGGGGCCGGCCCCTGGACGTCTTCCTGGACGGGCGCCTGCGGGTCAGCGGGCGGGACGAACGGCGCTATCACGAGGCCCTGGTCCACCCCGCCATGGCCGGGCCGCACGCGCGCGTGCTGATCCTCGGCGGCGGGGACGGACTCGCGGCCCGCGAGGTGCTGCGCCATCCCGGGGTGGACCGGGTCGACGTCGTCGAACTCGACGCGGAGGTCGTCCGGCTGGCCCGCACCGACCCGGGCCTGTCCGCGCTGAACCGGCACGCGTTCGGCGACCCGCGCGTGCACGTGACGATCGGCGACGCCTTCGGCTGGCTGCGGGGCGCGCCCCCGGCGGTGTACGACGTGGTCGTCTCGGATCTGCCCGACCCGGGCATCACGGCCAGCGCGAAGCTGTACTCGCAGGAGTTCTACGGCCTGGCGCGGCGCGTGCTGGCCCCGGGCGGCCGGGTCGTGGTGCACGCCGGGCCCGTGGAGTCCAGCCCGCGCGTGTACTGGACGGTGGAGTCGACCCTGCGCGCGGCCGGTCTCGGCACCGCCCCCTACCGGGCCGGCGGGCGGCACGCCGGATTCGCGGTCGGGCCCGACCGTACGCCCGCCGAACGCTCCCGGGCGCCCCGGGACTGGGGTTTCGTCCTGGCCGCCGCCGACAAGCGGCCCCGGCCGCGGCTCGACGCGGACGGGCCGCGTCCCCTCGTCCTCACGGACGCGTCCCTCGCGGCGGGCGAACGGGCGGCGCGCGCCACGCGGATCCCCGGGCTGCCGGCCTCGACGCTGGTGCATCCGCGGTACTGACCGCCCGCGCCCGTTGGGACGCGGCGCTTCCAGCGGACCGAGGGGGTTTGGGGGGCGCGAGTCGGACTCTGGGGGACCGCGGCGCTTCCGGAAGGCCGAGTCGCTTTCGGGGGAGGAGGGACCGGGGCGGGCTCCGGCGCCTTCGGGGGACCGCGGCGTTTTCTGGGGGTCCGGGGTGGGTCGGTGGACCGCGGCGCTTCTGGGGTCTGGGATGGATCGGTGGACCGCGGCGCCTTCGGGGGACCGGGGGGGGGCTCCGGTGGACCGCGGCGGCGCCTTCGGGGTCCGGGGCGGGCTCCGGTGGACCGCGGCGCTTCCGGGGGAGGGGACGGGCTCCACCCGGACAGGGGCGGGTTCCGGCGGACCGGCGGGTTCCGGCGGGTCGGAGGGTACGCCTGGCGGGGGCGGATCGGGGGTGAATTCACCAGGGGCGGGTGCGATGCGGCCATGGCTGGGTAGAGTCCGTCGACATGGAGCACGAGGTGTTCGTTCCGGTTCCGGCCGAGCGGCTCAGGGAGGTGCTGGACGACCCCGCGCGGGTCGCCCGGGCGGTGCCCGGGCTCCAGCAGGACGCCGGTGCCGAGCCCGTCGCCGGGCGGCTGAAGATCCGGGTCGGCAGCCACTCCGTCACCTACCGCGGTGCCGTACGGGTATCCCGGCGGGGCACCGACACGTACGGCGTCGAGGGATCGGCGCAGGAGTCGCGCGGCAGCGGCTCGGTCACGCTCGCGCTGCGGATCGCGCTGCGCGAGGCCGAGGACGGCTGCACCGTCCTGTTCGACGCCACGGCCACGGCGGACGGCCGCATCAGGGACCTGCCCGCGGACGCGGTGGAGGGCGCGGTCACCCGGCTGCTGAACCGTTTCGCGGAACACCTCGGTCAGGCGGCCCCGGAGACGACCGGGCCACCGGCCCCCGGGACGACCACACCGCCGGCCCCGCAGGACGCCGAGCCCCGGGCCACGGCGGACCACGAGACGACCCCCGGCGCCGACGAGCCGCCGCCCCCGACGGGCGGCGGCGCGGCCGGCAGCGGTGAGGAGAAGGGCGCCGGACGGGCACCCGGCCCCGAGTCCGGCCTGACGGAAGGGCCCCGCCCCGGCTTCGGGACCGGCGTTCCGCCCTCCCCGCTCGACCCCGTGAACGAGCGCGACGCCGGCGACGAGGACGACGCGGCCGACGAGGACGACGACGAGGCCGACGAGGACGTCGCCGAGGCGGCCCACGCGCGGCGGACCATGATCGGCCGCAGCGCCGAGGAGGTCGACCACGCCCCGCCCCGCGGCCGCTACGCCCCCGTGCCCGCGCCCCAGACCGTCGCGCCCCCGGGCCCGCTGCGCTGGGCGGTCCCCGCCGCCGCCCTCGCCGTGGCCTCGGCGATCGTCGCGGTCCGGGCCCTGCGCCGGCGCCGTTGAGCAGCCTCGCCACGGCCCTGCCACGGCCCCGGCGCGCGGTCCGACACGGAGCCCTCTCGGCCACCCGACAGCTCGGACACGGAAGGCCCTCTTGATCACCCCAGTAGGGTCGTCCCGTGAGTGACGAAGACATCACGCTGACCGCGGGTGACGCGGAGGTGACCGTGCAGCCGGGCAACGGCGGCCGGGTCGGAGGGCTGCGGATCGGCGGCGTGGAACTGCTCCGGCAGGGCGAGCGGTTCGGCTGCTTCCCGATGGTGCCCTGGTGCGGACGGATCCGGGACGGCCGGTTCCTGGACGGCGCCGTCGTACGGCAGATGCCGCTGAACGCCCCGCCCCACGCCATCCACGGCACCGTCCGCGAGCACGCCTGGCGCACCGCCCGCACGAGCACGGACGAGGCCGTCCTCACCTACGAGCTGGTCGCCCCCTGGCCGCACCCGGGCCGCGTCACGCAGATCGTCGCGCTGACCGAGGACGCCCTGACGCTGACCATGTCCGTGGAGACGTACGAGTCGTCCTTCCCGGCGCAGATCGGCTGGCATCCCTGGTTCAACCGGAACCTCGGCGGCGAGGACGTGCACCTCGACTTCGACCCCGCCTGGCAGGAGGAGCGCGGCGACGACCATCTGCCCACCGGCAACCGCCTCGACCCCGAGCCCGGTCCCTGGGACGACTGCTTCGGCATGCCCGGCGGCGTCGACGTGACCCTCACCTGGCCGGGGCAGCTGGAGCTGAAGGTGACCAGCCGCGAGGAGTGGGTGGTCGTCTACGACGAGCAGCGCGAGGCCGTGTGCGTGGAGCCGCAGACCGGCCCGCCCAACGGCCTGAACACCATGCCGCGCCTGGTCACGCCCCTGGAGCCGCTGGAGGCCACCACCACCTGGAGCTGGCGCCGCCTCTAAGCTGGGCGCCATGACGGACACGCGCGGCGCGCTGCTGCAGCAGATCAAGGACAAGGCCGTGGTGCACGGCAAGGTGACTCTGTCGTCGGGTCTGGAGGCCGACTACTACGTCGACCTCAGGCGCATCACCCTCGACGGGGAGGCCGCTCCGCTGGTCGGCCAGGTGCTGCTGGACCTGACCGCGGACCTGGAGTTCGACGCCGTCGGCGGCCTGACCATGGGCGCCGACCCGGTCGCCGCCGCGATGCTGCACGCGGCCGCCGTCCGCGGGAAGCGCCTGGACGCCTTCGTCGTGCGCAAGGCCGCCAAGGCGCACGGGCTGCAGCGGCGCGTCGAGGGCCCGGACATCGCCGGCCGCCGGGTGCTGGTCGTCGAGGACACCTCCACCACCGGCGGTTCCCCGCTCACCGCCGTCGAGGCCGTGCGCGAGGCCGGGGCCGAGGTCGTCGCCGTGGCGACCATCGTCGACCGGGCGACCGGCGCCGCCGAGAAGATCCAGGAGGGGGCCGGGGTGCCGTACCTGTTCGCCTTCTCCAAGGACGAGCTGGGCCTCGACTGACCGAGGGCCGACCAGGGCGTGGACGTGGCCTGGACCTTCCGGCCAAGTCTGGAAAGATGGGGCCGACGATGACGTCGCACCCCAAGGTCTAGGTCAGGGCCGTTAGACACAGCAGTACGTCAACCCGCAGATACAAGGAGCGGACGCATGCCCATCGCAACTCCCGAGGTCTACAACGAGATGCTGGACCGGGCGAAGGCAGGAAAGTTCGCCTACCCGGCCATCAACGTGACCTCCACCCAGACCCTGCACGCGGCCCTGCGCGGTTTCGCTGAGGCGGAGAGCGACGGCATCGTCCAGATCTCCACGGGTGGCGCCGAGTTCCTGGGCGGTCAGTACAGCAAGGACATGGTGACCGGCGCGGTCGCCCTGGCCGAGTTCGCGCACATCGTCGCCGAGAAGTACCCGGTGAACATCGCGCTGCACACGGACCACTGCCCGAAGGACAAGCTCGACGGGTACGTACGCCCGCTGCTGGCCCTGTCCAAGAAGCGCGTCGACGCCGGTCTCTCCCCGCTGTTCCAGTCGCACATGTGGGACGGCTCCGCCGAGACCCTCGCCGACAACCTCTCGATCGCGCAGGAGCTGCTGGAGCAGGCCCGCGCCGCGAAGATCATCCTCGAGGTGGAGATCACCCCGACCGGTGGCGAGGAGGACGGCGTCTCCCACGAGATCAACGACTCCCTCTACACCACGGTCGACGACGCGATCCGCACCGCCGAGGCCCTCGGCCTGGGCGAGAAGGGCCGCTACCTGCTCGCCGCGTCCTTCGGCAACGTGCACGGCGTGTACAAGCCGGGCAACGTCGTCCTCCGCCCCGAGCTGCTGAAGGAGCTGAACGAGGGCGTCGCCGCCAAGTTCGGCAAGGGCTCCCCGTTCGACTTCGTCTTCCACGGCGGCTCCGGCTCCACGGAGGAGGAGATCCGCACCGCGCTGGAGAACGGCGTCGTGAAGATGAACATCGACACGGACACCCAGTACGCGTTCACGCGCCCGGTCGCGGACCACATGTTCCGCAACTACGACGGCGTCCTGAAGGTCGACGGCGAGGTCGGCAACAAGAAGACCTACGACCCGCGCACCTGGGGCAAGCTCGCCGAGGCCTCCATGGCCGCGCGCGTCGTCGAGGCCTGCGGCCACCTGCGCTCGACCGGCACGAAGATCAAGTAAGTCCTGGTCCGGGTCGGGTTCGCCCCGGTTCGCTCGCGTGGAGCCCGGCACCTGCTCAGGTGCCGGGCTCTTCCGTATGCTCCCTGCATGCCCGACGTCCGGCTGGCCTCACCGCAGGGCAAGTGGATCCTGCTCACCACCGTCCTCGGCTCCTCCATGGCGCTGCTGGACTCGACCGTCGTCAACGTCGCCCTGCCGCGCATCGGCCGTGACCTCGACGCGGACCTGGCCGCCCTGCAGTGGACGGTCAACGCGTACATGGTCACGCTGGCCGGGCTGATCCTGCTGGGTGGTGCGCTCGGGGACCGGTTCGGGCGGCGGAAGGTCTTCGTCGTCGGAGTGGTGTGGTTCGCGGTGGCGTCCCTGCTGTGCGGGATCGCGCCGAACGCGGAGGTGCTCATCGCCGCGCGCGCCCTGCAAGGGGTGGGCGGTGCGCTGCTGACGCCCGGGTCGCTGGCGCTGATCCAGGCGTCCTTCCATCCCGACGACCGGGGGCGGGCCGTGGGCCTCTGGTCCGGCTTCGGCGGGATCGGGGCGGCGGTCGGCCCGTTCGTCGGGGGCTGGCTGGTGGACGGGCCGGGATGGCGGTGGGTGTTCCTGCTGAACGTGCCGCTCGCGGCGCTGTGCGTGCCGGTCGCGCTGCGGCACGTGCCCGAGTCCGGCGACGGGCGGGCGCACGGGCGGTTCGACGTGCTCGGGGCGGTGCTGGGCGCGGTGGCGCTGGCCCTGGTGACGTACGGGCTGATCGCGGCCGGGGAGGACGGCGCCGTGGCGGTCATCTCGGCGGCGGCCGGGGTGGCCGCGGCCGTCGCCTTCGTGGTCGTGGAGCGGCGGCGGGCCGAGCCGATGATGCCGCTGGAGCTCTTCGCCTCCCGGCAGTTCACGGCCGTCAACCTCGTCACGCTGTGCGTGTACGCCGCCCTCGGCGGTTTCTTCTTCCTCGCCGCGCTCCAGCTCCAGGTGGTCGTGGGCTACTCGGCCCTCGCGGCCGGTACGGCGCTGCTGCCCACGACCGTACTGATGCTGCTGCTGTCCGCGCGCTCCGGGGAACTGGCCGACCGGGTCGGGCCGCGCCTGCCGCTGACGGTGGGACCGCTGCTGTGCGCGGCCGGGATGCTGCTGATGCTGCGGGTCGGGCCGGGCGCGTCCTACCCGGCCGACGTGCTGCCGGCGCTGCTGGTGCTCGGGCTGGGCATGGTCACGCTGGTGGCGCCGCTGACGGCGACCGTGCTGGGGTCGGTGGACGTGGCCCGGGCGGGACTGGCCAGCGGGATCAACAACGCGGCGGCCCGGGCGGCGGGGCTGGTGGCGGTGGCGGCGCTGCCGCTGCTGGCGGGGATGGGGGAGGAGGCGTACCGGGAGCCGGCGGCCTTCGACACGGCGTTCGGCCGGGCCATGGTGTGGTGTGCCGGGGCGCTGGTCGTGGGCGCGGTGGTGGCGGCCGCGGTGGTGCGCCGGCCTCCGCCGGGGTGCAAGCGGCCGGAGTGTCTGCGGCACGGCGGTGTCACGGCACCGCCGCTGGAGGGGGAGCCGGTGCGCAAGCGGTTGTCCTGAGCGCGCCGGGCAGAACGCGGAGCCCCGTGCCGCGAGCGGGGTGATTGTGCGGGGTGGTGAGGCCGGGGTCGCGGGGTGGTTGTGCGGGGCGGCGAGGCCGGGGTCGCGGGGTGGCTGTGCGGGGCGGTGAGGCCGGAGTCGCGGGAAGTCCGTGCGGCGTGGCGGGCCGGGGCGTCGTGCGACCGGGAATGCGGGGCGGGAGGCCGGGCCTGGGGCGTCGTGCGACCGGGGATGCCGGGCGGGTGTCGGGACTGGGCGTTGCGCGGGCGGGGATGCGGGACGGTGTCGGGCCCGAGCGTCGCGCAGGCCGGGGGGCGTGCGGGGTGCCGAGGCCCGGGGCGCCGGCGGTGGCTGCGTCGGTGCAGCGGTGGATCTCGAAGAGGTCCTCGTCGACCGGCTGCGCGCAACCGGGGACGGCTGCCCGCCGCGGATGCGGATGGCGCAGACTTGTCCTCATGTCCATTCACGAGAACCTCCTCGGGGGCCCGCCCCCGACCCACCTCCCCGACGACCCCGGGCCCCGGGAAATGCTCGCGTCGGGCGCGGCGCCCGCCGACGTCGCCGCCGCGCACCCCACCTCCTCGCTCGCCTGGGCGCAGCTCGCCGACGAGGCGTTCGAGCGCGGCGCGGCCGTGGAGTCCTACGCGTACGCCCGTACGGGCTACCACCGCGGCCTGGACGCGCTGCGCCGCAACGGCTGGAAGGGCCACGGCCCGGTGCCGTGGGAGCACGAGCCGAACCGCGGCTTCCTGCGCGCCCTGCACGCCCTCGCCCGTGCCGCCCGGGCGATCGGCGAGCAGGAGGAGTACGAGCGCTGCTCGCAGTTCCTGAAGGACTCCTCGCCGACGGCCGCACAGGTCCTCGGCTGACCGTCCGCGCACGTGAGGCCCGTCCCGTCCGGCGGGCGGGCCTTGCGGTCGGGGAAGCGAGACCGCAGGATGCGGATGGGGACCGGGGCCCCCGTGCCGGCATCGGCAGGGGCGGACCGCTACCCGGAGTTATCTGCAGGAGACAGCGATGTCCCACGAGGCTCACGAGCCCGAGACCCCGCATCTCGACTTCCACGGCACGACGCCGTACGAGGACTACGTCAAGGCGGACGTGCTCACGCACCTCCAGCACACCCTCTCCGACGACCCCGGAGAGATGGTCTTCCTGGTGACGACCCAGGTGATGGAGCTGTGGTTCACCGTCATCGTCCACGAGTGGGAGACGGCGGCGCACGCGCTGCGGGGCGACGACGTCCCCACCGCCGTCGCCGCGCTGAAGAGGTCCGTACGGGAACTGGAGGCGCTCAACGCCTCCTGGAAGCCGCTCGGCCAGCTCACGCCGGCCCAGTTCAACTCGTACCGCGGCGCCCTCGGCGAGGGCTCCGGCTTCCAGTCGGCGATGTACCGGCGGATGGAGTTCCTGCTCGGCGACAAGTCGGCGTCCATGCTCGTCCCGCACCGCGGCTCCCCGCGCGTGCACGCCGAACTGGAGAAGGCGCTGCACGAGCCGAGCCTGTACGACGAGGTCGTGCGGCTGCTCGCGCGGCGCGGGTACGACATCCCCGAGTCGGTGCTGCGGCGCGACGTCGCCCGGCGCTACGAGCCCTCGCCCGAGGTGGAGGCCGCCTGGACGGCCGTGTACTCGGGCGACGAGCAGGACGAGGTCGCCCGCCTCGGCGAGGCGCTGAGCGATGTCGCCGAGCTGGTGTGGCGCTGGCGCAACGACCACCTGGTCGCCACCCGCCGCGCGATGGGCGCCAAGACCGGCACGGGTGGCTCCGCCGGGGTGGCCTGGCTGGAGAAGCGCGCGCAGAAGAACGTCTTCCCCGAGCTGTGGACGGCGCGGTCGTATGTCTGAGCTGAACGTGCGCGCGGAGAAGCTGGACGCCGCCGACGAACTGGCCGGCAAGCGGGCGGAGTTCGTCACCGACGACGTCGTCTACCTCGACGGCAACTCCCTCGGCGCGCTGCCGGCCGTCGTCCCCGGGCGGGTGGCGGACGTCGTCCGCCGCCAGTGGGGCGAGCTGCGCATCCGGTCGTGGGAGGAGAGCGGCTGGTGGACGGCGCCCGAGCGGATCGGCGACCGGATCGCCCCGCTGGTCGGGGCCGCGGCCGGGCAGATCGTGGTCGGGGACTCCACGAGCGTCAACGTCTTCAAGGCCCTCGTGGGCGCGGTGCGGATGGCCGGGGAGGGGCGTGACGAGATCGTCGTCGACGCCACGACCTTCCCGACCGACGGGTACATCGCCGAGTCCGCCGCGCGGATGACCGGCTGCGCGCTGCGGCCCGTGGCCCCGGCCGACGTGCCGGACGCGCTGGGCGGCCGTACCGCCGCCGTCCTGCTCAACCACGTGGACTACCGCACCGGCCGGCTGCACGACCTGCCGGGCCTGACGGACACGGTGCACGAGGCGGGCGCGTACGTCGTCTGGGACCTGTGCCACAGCGCGGGCGCGCTGCCGGTGGGGCTGGACGAGCACGGCGTGGACCTGGCGGTCGGCTGCACCTACAAGTACCTGAACGGCGGGCCGGGTTCGCCGGCGTACCTGTACGTGCGGCGGGAGCTGCAGGACCGTTTCGACTCCCCGCTGCCGGGCTGGAACTCCCACGCCGAGCCCTTCGGGATGCGCACCGGCTACGCACCCGCCGCCGGCGCCCTGCGCGGCCGGGTCGGCACGCCGGACATCCTCTCCATGCTCGCCCTGGAGGCGGCCCTCGAGGTGTGGGACGGCGTCCCGGTGGAGGCCGTGCGGGCCAAGTCCCTCGCCCTGACGGACTTCTTCCTGGAGTGCGTGGCGGCATACGTGCCCGAGGGCCGGGTCGAGTGCCTGACGCCGGTGGCGCACGCGGAGCGGGGCAGCCAGATCGCCCTGCGCTGCGACGACGCCGGTGACGTGATGAAACGGCTGATCGCGCAGGGTGTCGTCGGCGACTTCCGGGCGCCGGACGTACTGCGTTTCGGGTTCACGCCGCTGTACGTGGGCTTCGCCGACGTGGAGCGGGCCGCGCGGGTGCTGGCCGGGACGCTGGACTGAGCCGGGATGCTGGGCTGAGCCGGGACGCTGGGCTGAACCGGAACACGGGCTGAGCGGAGGTGCCTCGGCCGGGTCGCGGCCGGGCCGGGCGCGCCGGGCGCTCCCGGCCCGCCGGTGCCGTGACGACGGCACCGGCCGCACCTCACCCAGCGTGACATCCCCGTGTCCCCGCATGTCACGGGCCTGGTACCGTCCCGGCCAACGGCTGAACTCCCCTGGTCCGCCGCGTACGTTACATCGCTGAGAGGTTGGAGCATGACGGACGACGCCGCAGCTGCACGGGCCGCTGCCGAGGAGAAGTCGGCCTTCTCCCACGCGCCCGTCGACCCCGACGCCACCGCGGCCTACGGTGACCACCCCGACCAGGTGATCGACTTCTACGTGCCCCGCGCGCAGGGCGGCCCGGGCGGCCCCGCCCCGGTGGTGGCCGTGTTGCACGGCGGTGCCTGGCGAGGCCCGTACGACCGCCGCCACATCAGCCCCTTCGCCGGGTTCCTGGCCCGGCGCGGGTTCGCCGTGGCCAACGTCGAGTACCGGCGCGGCGGCGACGACACCTCCGTCGCGGGCCGCTGGCCCGACACGTTCGACGACGTCGCCGCAGCGCTGGACGCCCTCCCGGCGCTCGTGGGCGAGTTCCTGCCGCAGGCCGATCCGCGCCGTACGGTCCTCACCGGCCACTCGGCGGGCGGGCACCTCGCGCTGTGGGGCGCCGCCCGGCACGTCCTGCCGGCCGGCTCGCCCTGGCGCGGCGGTGGCTCGGCGACCCTGCGCGGCGTGGTCGCCCTGGCCCCGATCGCGGACTTCGCGGTCGCCGACAAGCTGGACGTCTGCGACGGTGCGGTACGTCAACTGCTGGGCGGCGACGAGCACTTCGCCGAGCGGCAGGCGCTGACGGACCCGGCGCTGCTGCTGCCGACCGGCATCGCCACGACCCTCGTGCAGGGCCGCGCCGACCGCGACGTGCCGCAGATGGTCGCCGAGTCGTACGCGGACGCGGCGGCGAAGGCCGGGGAGATGGTGGGTGTGACGCTGCTGGAGGACGTGGGGCACTTCCCGCTCATCGACCCGGCGGCGGACGCGTGCGCGGTGGTGGCCGAGGAGATCGCACAACTGGCCTGGTAGCGGGCCTGCCACGGCGGCCCCCGGTCATACCCCTAGTACTTGAGAGCTACCCCGCAGGTGAGTTCCCCGGCGGGACGCGGACGACGGCTCGCGCTCCGTAACTTCCCTTCCACGCAGACCCGATGGCCGGGTGCGGTGGAGGGGGAGAACCGTGGGATCCGCAGCGAGGGCCCGGCATGCCGATCCCGAGGGGCACGCGGCGAGGACCGACCGCGACGATCCCGAGGGGCACGCGGCGAGGACCGACCGCGACGATCCCGAGGGGCACGCGGCGAGGGGCTGTCGTGGCGCCGCCGTGGGGTGCGCGGCGAACTGCCGTGGACCTGCCGTGGGATGTGTGGCGAAGGCCTGTCGTGGCGCCGCCGGGGGACGCGCGGGGGAGGCCCGCCGGGACCACGCCGTGGGGTGTGCGGCGAGGGCGGGCTGTCGTGGCGCAACCGAGGCTCAGGACCACGCCGCGGGGTGCGCGGCGCAGGCCCGTCGCGGTGATGCCGTAGGGCGCGCGGCGAAGGGGCCTCGTGGCAGGGGCGGGCGGTCTTCCCGTGCCGGTCGGTGGCGTCGGGCCGTGCTCGCCGCCCTCGTCGCGGCCGCGGTGGTGCTGCCGCTGTCCGCCGCCGTGCGGCCGGAGATCCCCGCACCGGCCCCCGCCGTCCTCGCCCCGCTGGACGCCTCGACCCTCGACGAGGCCTACGCCGCCAACCGGGCCAACGCCGCCGAGGCGGCCCGCATGGCCGCCGCCCACCACGACCGGGACCGGGCCGCAGCGGACCGCGAACTGGCCGCCCCCGACCGGCAGTTGCTCGCGTTCGACGGCCGCGGCTCCGGCCGCGTGACGGAGGTCCTGGGCGACCTCGCCCGGGCCGACCGCGTCGCCGTCCTGGTCCCCGGCTCCGACACCGGCATCGACACCTACGGCCGGTTCCACGCGGCGGCCGCCGCCCTGCACGCACGGCTCGCACGGCAGGCCCCGGCGGGCCCGCGCACCGCGGTCGTCGCCTGGCTGGGCTACGAGACGCCCGGCACGGTCAGCACGACGGTCACCACCACCGGCCGGGCGGACGAGGCCGCCCCGCACCTGCGCGCCCTCGTGGCCCGGCTGCGGGCCGTCGCCGGCGCAGGGACGCGCGTGGCGCTGCTGTGCCACTCCTACGGCTCGGTCGTCTGCGCACGGGCCGCCTCCGGGCTCGCCGTCGACGACATCGCGTTCGTCGGCAGCCCCGGCACCGGCGCCGGCTCCGCGGCTGCCCTGCGCACGCGGGCCCGCGTCTGGGCGGCCCGGGGCGGCGACGACTGGGTGGAGAACGTCCCGCACCTCAGCGCGGACCTGTTCGGCACCACCGTCGGCTTCGGCACCGACCCCGTCTCCCCGGCCTTCGGCGCCCGCGTCTTCGCGGCCGGCGACGGCGGCCACAGCGACTACTTCCGGCCCGGCTCGACCTCCCTGACCAACCTGGCCCGGATCGTCCTGGGCGAGACGAAGGCGGTGACCCATGACTGACCTCCGCGTACGAGACGTCCGGGGCCGGCTGCGACGCGGTGCGCAGCGGGTCGGCGCGGCCACCCCGCCCGGCCGCGACCGGGCCGTGGACGCCCTGCGGGCCGCCGCCGTCCTCGGCGTCGTGCTCGGGCACTGGCTGGTGACGGCCCTGGTCGCCGACAGCGGCACCCTGCGCACGGCCAGCCCTTTGCGGCACATGCCCTGGTTCGCGCCCATCTCCTGGATGTTCCAGACGCTCGCCGTGTTCTTCCTGGTCGGCGGACACGTCGCCACCCGCGGATACGCCTCGGCCCGCGCCCGGGGTGTGCCGTACCGCGGTTGGCTGACGGGCCGGCTGACGCGGCTGGGCCGGCCGGTCCTGGCCGTCCTCGGCCTGTGGACGGTCGCCGCGACGGCGCTGCTGCTGTCGGGCGTGGAGTTCGGCACGGTCCGCACGCTGGTGAAGCTGGCCCTGTCCCCGCTGTGGTTCCTGGTGGTGTTCGCCGTCCTCACGGCGGCGACCCCGCTGCTGGCCCGGCTCAGCCCGTTGTGGCCGCTGGCCGTCGTCCTCCACGTGGACCTGCTCCGCTTCGGCCTCGGCGGTCCCGCCTGGCTGGGCTGGGTGAACGTGATCGCGGGCTGGCTCGTGCCGTACACGCTGGGCGCCGCCTGGACACGGGGCGAACTGGAACGCCCGCGCGCAGGCTGGATCCTGCTCACGGCGGGGGCGGCGGCGACCGCGGCGCTCGTGGCCTGGGCGGGCTACCCCGCGTCGATGGTGGGCGTGCCGGGCGAGGGCGTGTCCAACCTGGACCCGCCGACGCTGGCCGTCGTCACGTTCGGCCTGGCCCAGTGCGGGCTCGCCCTGCTGCTGCGCGAGCGGCTGCGGCGGGCGATGCGCCGGCCCGTGGCCTGGGCGGCGGTGGCCCTCGTCAATCTCTCGGCGATGACGGTCTTCCTCTGGCACCAGACGGCCCTGATGGCCACGACCGCCACCGGCCTCCTCGCGGGCCGGCTCCCCGGGCTGCACACCCCGCCCGACGGTCTGGGCTGGGTCGGGGCCCGGCTGCTGTGGCTGCCCGTGTTCGCCGTGGCCCTGGCGGTCTGCTGGGCCGCCTTCCGTTCCTTCGAGCGGGGCGGGGGCCGGGACCGCCGGTCGCGGGTGGTGCGCGAGCACCGCCCGTCCGACCGGGGGACGACGACGGCGGCGCGTCATGTCTAGGCTGGGCCGGGTGAGGGACACGGGGGTGGGCCGCGTGCTGCGAGCGCGCGTCACGGGATGGCTGCGCGTGCTGCGCGGAGACCTGTGGACCGCCCGGGTGGATCCGCTGCCGCCCTCCACCTGGCTGCGCTGGCTGCCGCACGGGATCGTGTGCCTGGCGGCGTTCGGGGTGACCGTCGGCGGCGCCGGCGACATGACCGACAACGGCCAACTCGCCGCGGGTTCGGCCCTGCTGATCGCGGGCACCCAGGGCGGCGCCATGGTCCTGGGCCTGTGGCGGCCGGTGCCGGCGTGGTGGCTGTCCCTGGGCGCCTTCCTGGTGGGCGCCGTGGCGGTGCGCGGCCGGCTCGGGTTCGACGACCCGGAGACGTACACCTGGCCGTGGACCGCGGCCGGTCTGATCGCCGAGATGTTCGTGCTGCTGCTGCTCGCGCTGCGGGTCCCCACCCGCGCCGCGACGGCGGCCCTGGCCCTGACCGCGCTGCTCACCTACGTGTCGGAGAGCCTGCGGCGCGCCGCACCGTACGACACCACCGGTGTGCTCGCCCTCTCCCTGTTCACCGTCGTGGTGATAGTCGGCACCGCCCTGCGCGGCCGCCGCGAGGCCCGCGCGCAGCTCGTCGAGCAGACCACGCTCACCGCCGAGGAGCGCACCCGCCGCACGCTGCTGGAGGAGCGCAGCCGCATCGCCCGGGAGCTGCACGACGTGGTCGCCCACCACATGTCGGTCATCTCCATCCAGGCGCAGGTCGCCCCGCACCTCGTGCAGGACCCGCCCGACGAGCTCAAGGAGAACCTCGCCGGCATCCGGCAGAACGCGCTGGAGGCGCTGACCGAGCTGCGCCGCGTGCTGGGCGTGCTCCGCTCGGAGCACCCCGGCCCGGGGGAGTCCGCCGCCCCCGGCGACACGGCCGGCGCGCACACCCCGCAGCCCACGCTCGACCGGCTCGACGCGCTGGTGGAGAACACCCGGGCCGCCGGCCGCGAGGTCCTCACGGAGATCAACGGCGAGCGCCGTCCCCTGCCGCCCGGGGTGGAGTTGTCGGCGTACCGGATCGTGCAGGAGGCGCTCAGCAACGCCCTGCGGCACGCGCCCGGCGCGCGCATCACCGTCCGGCTCACCTACGAGGCGGACGGCCTGGAAGTGGAGGTGGTCAACGGCCGGCCCGTCGCGCCCCCGCCGCCGTCGACCGGTGCGGGGCACGGGCTGCTCGGCATGCGCGAGCGCGTGGCGATGCTGGGCGGCACCATGACGGCCCATCCGTGGCACTGGGACGGCTTCAAGGTCACCGCCTTCCTCCCGGACACCCCGCCCGCCGACGCCCCGGGCACCGACCGCAGCGCGGACCGCGGCACCGGCCGCGTCACCGACCGCATCACCGACCGCGAGGGAAGGACCCCATGACGAGCGGCACCGGCGACCCCATCCGGGTCCTCATCGTCGACGACCAGGGCATGGTCCGGCAGGGTTTCACCGTGCTGCTCGGCACCCAGCCCGACATAGAGGTCGTCGGCGAGGCCCGGGACGGCGAGGAGGCCGTCGCCAAGGCCGCCGAGACCGCTCCGGACGTCGTCCTCATGGACATCCGCATGCCCGGCGTCGGCGGCATCGAGGCCACCGAGCGCATCACCGCCGCGCACCCGGACATCCGGGTGCTGGTGCTGACCACCTTCGACCTCGACGAGTACGTGTACGACGCGCTGCGCGCCGGGGCCTCCGGGTTCCTGCTCAAGGACGCCTCCTCGGAGCAGCTCGCCGAGGCGGTCCGGGTGGTGGCGGCCGGGGAGGCCCTGCTCGCCCCGGTGATCACGCGCAAGCTGATCGCCGAGTTCTCCCGGCTCGACGGCAGGCCCCGCGCCCCGCTGAAGGAGCGCGTCGGCGACCTCACCGAACGGGAGACGGAGGTGCTCGCCCTGATCGCGCAGGGCCTGTCCAACGCGGAGATCGCCCGGCACCTGTTCGTGGCGGAGCAGACGGTGAAGACGCACGTGGGCCGGATCCTGGTGAAGCTGGGCCTCAGGGACCGGACACAGGCGGCGGTGTTCGCCTACGAGTCGGGCCTGGTGCGGCCGTCGGGGTACTGACGGGGACGGACGGGCGCTGACGTGCCCGGGCCCCGTAGTACCTGAGAGGGACGCCGGGGAACCCCTCTCACTGGGGACGACCACGACCCCGGCCGGCGCCTACCGTTCTGTACGTGACCGAGACGACTCACCTGCAGACCACGCCGCCGGGGGACGGGGCCAAGCCGCGCAGCCCGGAGTTCCGGCTGGCCGCGGACGCCCTGCGCGGACTGCGGCAGGACCTGATACACGACGCGTTCGCCTACCGCCTGCTGCCGCGCATGCGCGTCGACGGCCCGCTGACCAGGCGGCTGCCCGGGCGCCTGCGCGAGTACGCGGCCTGGACCCCGCATGCGGTGATCTGCGTGATCGCCCTGCTCACCCTGGCCATCGCCACGGTCGACCAGGGCGTGGCCCTGGCGCTCGGGCTGCTCGCCGTGATCCCGATCCTGCTGACCATGGTCCGGCCGATCGGGGCGTTCTGGCTGTCCCTTGCGGCCACCCCGCTCGCGATACCGTTCGGCGACGCCTGGGGGGACTGGCCGTGGCTGCCGGGCAGCTTCGCCTGCCACCTCACGGTGCTGACGATCGTGGCCATCCGCACCAGGCCGCGCACGGCCGCCTGGATGTGGGCGCTGACCGCCCTCTACGGCGTCCTCACGGAGACGCTGTTCAGCGCGGGCGGCCGGTACGGCACGAACACGGGCCCCATGCTGGTCGTCTCCGCCTTCGTCCTCCTCGCCGTCACCGTCTGGCACGTCCGGCGCGACGCCGAGCAGGAGGTCACCGCCCAGCAGACGGTCACCGCGCACGAGCGGTCCCGGCGCACGCTGCTGGAGGAGCGCACCACGATCGCCCGCGAGCTGCACGACGTGGTGGCCCATCACATGTCGGTCGTCGCGATCCAGGCGGAGGCCGCCCCCTACCGGGTGGAGAACCCGCCGCCGGAGCTGGAGAAGGCGTTCGCCACGATCCGGGAGAACGCGGTCGCGGCGCTGACCGAGCTGCGCCGCGTCCTCGGTGTCGTCCGCGCCGAGGACTACGAGGCGCCGGACGCCCCGCAGCCCACCCTCGCCGACCTGGACGGGCTGCTGGCCAATGTGCGTGACGCCGGGCTGAGCGTGGAGAAGGTCGTGACCGGGGCGGTGCGCGAGCTGCCGCAGGGCGTGGAGCTGTCGGCGTACCGGATCGTGCAGGAAGCGCTGAGCAACAGCCTGCGGCACGCCCCGGGCGCGTCCGCCCGCGTGGAGATCGGGTACGTGCTCGGCGGCCTGGGGCTGCGCGTCGTCAACGGCCCGCCGCCGAACCCGAGCCTGATCAAGCCCTCGCCCGGTGCCGGGCACGGCATCACCGGCATGCGGGAGCGGGTGGCGATGCTGAGCGGCGAGATGACGGCGGGCGGCACGGACGACGGAGGCTACGAGGTGACGGTGTTCCTGCCGGTCGCCCTGCCGGACGAGGGTGCGGCATGACCATCCGCGTCCTGATCGCGGACGACCAGATGATGGTGCGCGAGGGCTTCTCGGTCCTGCTGAACGCGATGCCGGACATCGAGGTCGTCGGCGAGGCGGTGAACGGCCGGGAAGCCGTCGCCAAGGTCCGCGAGCTCGCCCCGGACGTCGTGCTCATGGACATCCGCATGCCCGAGCTGAACGGCATCGAGGCGACCCGGGAGATCGTCGCCGCCGACGGCGCGGCGAAGGTGCTGGTGCTGACCACCTTCGATCTCGACGAGTACGTCTACCAGGCGCTGCGCGCGGGCGCCTCCGGCTTCCTCCTCAAGGACGCCTCGGCCCGGCAGCTCGCGGACGGGGTGCGGGTCGTGGCCTCGGGGGAGGCGCTGCTGGCCCCCTCGGTGACCCGGCGTCTGATCACCGAGTTCTCCAAGCTCTCCGAGAGACCGCGCCTGCTGCCCTCCGCGCAGGCGGCCTACGGCGACCTCACCGAGCGGGAGACCGAGGTGCTCGTGCTGATCGCGCAGGGCCTGTCGAACTCGGAGATCGCCGGGCGGCTGGTGGTGGCCGAGTCGACGATCAAGACGCACGTCAGCCGGATCCTGGTGAAGCTGGGCCTGCGGGACCGCACGCAGGCCGCGGTGTTCGCCTACGAGGCACGGCTGGTGACGCCGGGGTGACGCGGGGTGGCGCCCCTGGTCAGAGTGGGGTGGGCCGGGCTAGCGTCCGTTCATGGCAGCTGCTTCCGATCTCGGCTTCGACCCGTGGGACCCGGCCTTCCTCGCCGACCCGTACCCCGCCTACGCCGAGCTGCGTGCCCAGGGCCGCGTGCACTGGTTCGAGCCCACCGGCCAGTGGCTGGTCCCGCACCACGCGGACGTCTCGGCGCTGCTGCGCGACCGGCGCCTCGGCCGGACGTACCAGCACCGCTTCACGCACGAGGAGTTCGGCCGCACCCCGCCCCCGCCGGAGCACGAGCCGTTCCACACGCTCAACGACCACGGGATGCTCGATCTGGAGCCGCCGGACCACACGCGCATCCGCCGCCTGGTGTCGAAGGCGTTCACGCCGCGCACGGTGGAGCGGCTGAAGCCGTATGTGCGGGGCCTGGCCGACGAGCTCGCCGCGGCCCTGGTCGAGCGGGGCGGCGGGGACCTGCTGAAGGACGTCGCCGAGCCCCTGCCGGTGGCGGTGATCGCGGAGATGCTCGGCATCCCCGAGTCCGACCGGGCGCCGCTGCGCCCCTGGTCGGCGGAAATCTGCGGGATGTACGAGCTGAACCCGTCGCAGGAGACGGCGGCGCGGGCGGTCCGGGCGTCGGTGGAGTTCTCCGACTATCTGCGCGAGCTGATCGCGGCCCGCCGCAAGGAGCCGGGCGAGGACCTCGTCTCGGGCCTGATCGCGGCCCACGACGAGGGCGACCGGCTCACCGAGCAGGAGATGATCTCCACCTGCGTCCTGCTGCTCAACGCCGGCCACGAGGCGACGGTGAACGCCACGGTCAACGGCTGGTACGCCCTCTTCCGCAACCCCGCCCAGCTGGAGCGACTGCGCGCCGACCACTCGCTCGTCCCCTCCGCGATCGAGGAGCTGATGCGCTACGACACCCCGCTGCAGCTCTTCGAGCGCTGGGTGCTGGAGGAGATCGAGATCGGCGGCACGACGATCCCGCGCGGAGCGGAGATCGCCCTGCTCTTCGGTTCGGCCAACCACGACCCGGAGGTCTTCGCCGACCCGGGCCGCCTCGACCTCGCCCGGGCCGACAACCCGCACATCTCCTTCAGCGCCGGCATCCACTACTGCATCGGCGCGCCCCTGGCCCGGATCGAGCTGGCGGCGTCGATGGAGGCGCTGCTGGAGAAGGCACCGACCCTCCGGCTCGCCACCGAGCCGGACCGCAAACCGAACTTCGTGATCAGGGGGTTGGAGGGGCTGAGCGTCGAGGTGGGCTGACCGCGGTCAGGCTGTCACGAGGGCGGGCCGAGTTTGCTGAGTGGGCCGAGCATGCCGAGCATGCCGAGCGGCCGAACGGGCCGAACGGGCCGAACGGGCCCAGCATCCTGAGAACGGCCCCGGCGGCCCCGGCGGACCCCGCGGACCCGGCGGATCCGGCGGACCCCGCGGACCCCGCGGACCGCGGGGCATGGCAGGCCCGCAGCCCCAGCGGGCCGAGTGGGCCGAGGGACGGGCCGAGCGGGCTGAGCGGACCCAGCCACGCCCGGCCAGCCGATTTCGGCGAGCCGAGCCGGCCCAGCCGATTCGGCGAGCCGAGCGGGCCGCGTGGCCGGCCTGCCCGTCACGTCGACAGGTCCCTCCTGCGCAGCCCGGCCAGTCCCGCGGCCACCAGGGCCGCCGCCAGTGCCGTCAGCACGCCCACCGGTCCCCAGGCCATCGTCCCGCCCGGCAGCTTCGGCAGGTGACCGAACGGCGAGACGTCCAGCACCGCCTGCGGCACGTCCAGCGCGGGGCCGACCCAGCCGAGCAGCAGTACCGCCCCGGCGACGCCCCAGGCCGCCGTCGCCGCCCGGGGCAGCACGCCGTGCAGCAGGACCGTCACCCCGCCGATCACCCACACCGCCGGGAGCTGCACCAGGCAGGCGGCCAGGACCGGCCCGGTCTGCCTGCCGTGGCCGACGGCGAGGCCGAGGCCGGCCAGGAGCATGAGCAGCGCGGCTCCGCCGAAGGCGATGACCAGGTGGCCGGCGGCCCAGCGCAGGCGGCCCACCGCGTTCGCCAGGACCGGTTCCGCCCGGCCCGAGGTCTCCTCGCCGTGCAGACGGAGCACCGAGGCGACGATGTACAGGGCCGCGACCAGCCCGAGCAGGCCGGCCATCGACGCCAGGAACGCGTCGGTCAGGCCGGACCGGCCGCCCATCCGCTCGATGACGCGCCGGGCGTTGTCGTTGTCGCCGACCAGGTCCGCCGCGCCCTCGGTCATGCCGCCGTAGACCACGCCGGCCAGGAAGAAGCCGATGCCCCAGCCGAGCACGCCGCCCCGCTGCAGCCGCCAGGCCAGTGCGCCCGCGCTGCCCAGGCGGCCGGCCGCCGGACCGGGCCGGGTCGGCAGGAAGCTCATGCCGATGTCGCGGCGGCCGGCCAGGACGTACGCCGCCGTCCCCTGGAGCAGCACGGCCGCGGCCGGCAGCGCCAGCACCCACCAGCGTTCGCCGGCGTAGGGGCGCAGGTTCTCCAGCCAGCCCAGCGGTGACAGCCAGGTGAGCACCGAGGAGCCGTCGTCGGTCGCCGAGTCGCCCGCCGCGCGCAGCACGAACGCGGCGCCCAGCACCGCCGCCGTCAGCCCGCGGGCCAGCCGCGCGCTCTCGGTCAGCTGCGCGACGATCGCCGCCGTCGTGGCGAAGACCATGCCGACACCCGCGATGCCGGTCCCGAGCGCGAACGCCCCGGTCACTCCCTGACCGGCCAGGCCGGCCGTCAGCAGCAGGGCCAGGGCCCCGTTGGCGACCGCCGCCGTCAGCAGCGCGGCCGTCAGGGAGGCCCGGCGGCCCACCGTCCCGGAGGCGATCAGCTCCTGACGGCCGCTCTCCTCCTCGTCCCGGGTGTGCCGCACGACGACGAGCAGGCCCAGCACGGCGGCGAGGACACCGGCGTACACGCCGGCCCGCCAGGCCGTCAGGGCGCCCAGGGAGTCGCCGAAGACCGGGCCGACCATGGCGCGCAGCGAGGAGTTGGTCTCCATCTGGCGGATCAGGCCCGCCCGCTCGGCCGGGGTGCCGTACAGGCCCTCCAGGGTGCCCGGCATGGACAGGACCATGAGGGCGTTCACCCCGGTCCACACGGGGATCGTCAGCCGGTCGCGGCGCAGCGCGAACCGCAGCAGGGTGCCCGTCCCGGCCAGCTGCCGGGTGCCGCCGGAGCGGACCGCGAGGGTCGTCATCGGGCGGCCGCCTCGTCCTGGTAGTGGCGCAGGAACAGCTCCTCCAGCGTGGGCGGCGTCGACGTCAGCGACCGCACGCCCGACGCGGTCAGCGAGCGCAGGACGCCGTCCAGCCGGTCGGTGTCGACCTGGAGCCGGACGCGGCGCCCCCGCACGTCGAGGTCGTGCACGCCGGGCAGGTCCGCCAGCCCGTTCGGCGGGCCCGCGAGTTCGGCGACGACGCTGGTGCGGGTCAGATGGCGCAGGTCCGCGAGGGACCCGCTCTCGACCGTGCGGCCCTTGCGGATGATGCTCACCCGGTCGCACAGCTCCTCCACCTCGCTGAGGATGTGGGAGGAGAGCAGCACGGTGCGGCCCCGGTCCCGCTCCTCGGCGACGCACCGCTGGAAGACCTCCTCCATCAGCGGGTCCAGGCCCGAGGTCGGCTCGTCCAGGATCAGCAGGTCGACGTCCGAGGCGAACGCGGCGACCAGGGCGACCTTCTGGCGGTTGCCCTTGGAGTAGGTGCGGCCCTTCTTGGTGGGATCGAGCTCGAAGCGCTCGGTCAGCTCCGCGCGGCGCCGGGGGTCGAGGCCCCCGCGCAGGCGGCCGTAGAGGTCGATGACCTCGCCGCCGGAGAGGTTGCGCCACAGGGTCACGTCGCCGGGGACGTAGGCGATGCGGCGGTGCACCTCCACCGCGTCCGACCACGGGTCGCGGCCCAGTATCCGTGCCGTGCCGGAGTCGGCGCGCAGCAGGCCGAGCAGGACGCGGATGGCGGTGGACTTGCCGGCGCCGTTGGGACCGAGGAAGCCGTGGACCTCGCCGGAGGAGACCTCCAGGTCCAGCCCGTCGAGCGCGTGCGTCCGTCCGAAGGACTTGTGCAGTCCGGAGACGGTGATGGCCTTCGTCATGCCGGGGAAGTTACGCTTATTTCAGAAACTTGTGAAGTTAAGAAAGCGTATGAATCGCGGATAGGGTGGGCCGCATGACGGAATCAGCCGGTGGCGGCCGGGACGAGGAGGCGGTGTCGAGGTTCGTCGAGTCCTTCGCGGCGCAGCTCGTCGAGGCCGGGATGGCGCGCATGCCCGCCCGCGTCTTCGCCGCGCTGCTCTCCTCCGACAAGGGCGTGCTGACCTCGGCCGAGCTGAGTGAACAGCTCCGGATCAGCCCTGCGGCGGTGTCCGGGGCGGTGCGCTACCTGGCCCAGACGCACATGGTGTCGCGCGAGCGGGAGCCCGGCTCGCGCCGGGAGCGCTACCGGGTGCACGGCGACCAGTGGTACGAGGCCCTGACCAACCGGGAAGCCGTCATCAAGCGCTGGGAGAGCGCCCTGCGCGAGGGCGTCACCAGCCTCGGCCCCGACACGCCGGCCGGCCGCCGGATGGCCGAGACGCTGGCGTTCTTCGAGTTCGTCGAGGTCGAGGTCGTGGCGATGATGGAACGCTGGCGCGCCCACCGGGAGAAGAGGTTCGGCCCGGACCGGAATTGAACCCGAGCCCCCTAGGCTCCCGTCGGCAAGGTCAGCCCCCACGCCCCTTCTCTCACCACCCACGTGCGGGTCCGCACCGGGCCCGACACCACCGCGTCCGCGCGGTAGCGGAAGTGCGCGCCCGAGACCGTCACCGTCCGGCCCTCCGCCAGCAGGGGCGAGGCCTCCGCTCCCACCGACACCGGCCTGACCTCCACCGACGCCGTCCCGTCGGCGCCCGGTGACACCGACACCGCCTCCACCGGCTGGTTCAGGTCGACCAGGGTCTCCCCGTCCACCTCCACGCGCAGTCGCGACGGCCCGGGCTCGGGCGCGGCGGCGAGCCGGGACGGGCGGGCGGCCGGCACCAGGGTGCGGACGAGGGACTGGCAGGTGCGCAGCCAGGGGCGGCCCGGATCGGCGGTCTCGGAGTCCGGCTCGCCCGGCGCGCCCGTCACCGGCGGTATCCGCAACGCGCCGAGCACCACCCCGTCGCTGTCGTCGACCAGCAGGTCCATCCGCCGCTCCACCCCGTCGAGCACGGCCCGGGCCGCCGCCACCGTCCCCGCCGGCACCCCCAGCGACCGGGCGAGGGAGACGGCGCTCCCGACGGGCACCACCGACAGCGCGCATCCGGCCAGCTCCCGGTGCCGGTGCAGCAGCGACACGGCACGGATCAGGGCCCGGTCGTCGCCCACCACCACCGGGCGCCGCGAGCCCCGGCGGCCCAGCGCCCGCGCGAACTCCTCCGGGCCGTCCGGCAGGCACAGCTTCATTCCGGCACCCGCTCCGAGCACGTCTTTCGCGATCCGTACGGACTCGCCGTCGGACCGACGGGCGACCGGGTCGACCACCACCAGCAGCTGCTCGGACGTCGCGGAAGTCGCCACCTCGGCCATGCCTCGCTTCCTCGGGTAGCATCTTTGTGCAAGAGCCCCTTGCGCTATTGCGCCAGGGGCTTCGTCTATTCCGGGGCATCCGGTCCGACGGTTGGCGGCCAACGGCGGTCGCGGTGCACGCGGCTGCTCAAGCTCCGCGTTCGCCCTCGACCATGGACATGCCCCGCCCGGAAGGGGTGTACGCGCGTGCCCGCACTTGTGCTGCTCGGTGCTCAGTGGGGTGACGAAGGCAAGGGAAAGGCGACGGACCTGCTAGGCGGATCCGTCGACTACGTGGTGCGTTACCAGGGCGGTAACAACGCAGGCCACACGGTGGTCGTGGGCGACCAGAAGTACGCCCTGCACCTGCTCCCTTCCGGAATCCTGTCCCCCGGCTGCACGCCGGTCATCGGTAACGGCGTCGTCGTCGACCCGTCGGTCCTGCTCTCCGAGCTGAGCGGGCTGAACGAGCGTGGCGTCGACACGTCCAAGCTCCTCATCAGCGGAAACGCGCACATCATCACCCCGTACAACGTGACGGTGGACAAGGTGACCGAGCGCTTCCTCGGCAAGCGGAAGATCGGCACCACCGGGCGCGGCATCGGCCCGACCTACGCCGACAAGATCAACCGCGTCGGCATCCGCGTGCAGGACCTCTACGACGAGTCCATCCTCACCCAGAAGGTCGAGGCGGCCCTCGACGTCAAGAACCAGATCCTCACCAAGCTGTACAACCGGCGCGCGATCGCCGTGGGCCAGGTGGTCGAGGAGCTGCTGGCCTACGCGGACAAGCTCGCCCCGTACGTCGCCGACACCGTCCTGGTCCTCAACCAGGCGCTGGAGGAGGACAAGGTCGTCCTGTTCGAGGGCGGCCAGGGCACGCTGCTCGACATCGACCACGGGACGTACCCCTTCGTCACCTCGTCGAACCCGACCGCGGGCGGCGCCTGCACGGGCGCGGGCGTGGGCCCGACGAAGATCAGCCGGGTCATCGGCATCCTCAAGGCGTACACCACCCGCGTCGGCGCCGGTCCCTTCCCGACCGAGCTGTTCGACGAGGACGGCGAGGCGCTGCGGCGCATCGGCGGCGAGCGCGGTGTGACCACCGGCCGGGACCGCCGCTGCGGCTGGTTCGACGCGGTCATCGCCCGCTACGCGACCCGCGTGAACGGCCTGACCGACTTCTTCCTCACCAAGCTCGACGTCCTCACCGGCTGGGAGCAGATCCCGGTCTGCGTCGCGTACGAGATCGACGGCAAGCGCGTCGAGGAACTGCCCTACTCGCAGACCGACTTCCACCACGCCAAGCCGGTCTACGAGATGCTCCCGGGCTGGAACGAGGACATCTCCAAGGCGAAGACCTTCGCCGACCTGCCGAAGAACGCCCAGGCGTACGTCAAGGCGCTGGAGGAGATGTCCGGCGCCCCGATCTCCGCGATCGGCGTGGGCCCGGGCCGGGACGAGACGATCGAGATCAACTCCTTCATCTAGTCCACGCTCCACCCCGATGCGCACGCGTCCGCCGGCCGCCCCCGATCCCACGGGGGCGGCCGGCGCTCGTCCGCGAGGAGAGTTGCCGGAAACGGGCATAGGCTGAAATCCACACCCCTCACGTGCGTCGACGAGAAGAAGGTGAGTGCGATGCGCGTACTGCTCAAGGCCCGCATGGACACGGAGAAGGCCAACGAGGCCATCCGCAACGGCACCATGGGCAAGCTGCTCCAGGAGTCGCTGGAGCAGATCAAGCCGGAAGCGGCCTACTTCACCTCCGACCAGGGCAAGCGCACCGCCTACCTGGTCTTCGACATGCAGGACAGCTCGCAGATGCCGGTACTCAGCGAACCCTTCTTCCTCCACCTGGGCGCGGAGATCACCTACACGCCGGTGATGAACGTCGAGGACGTGCAGAAGGGCCTGTCCCAGCTGGGCCGCTGACGCGCCGGCTCGCCGGCTCAGCTGAAGACGATCATCGAGCCCTGGGCCAGGCTGCGGGTCACGGCCGCGTGCAGGCCGAGCCAGACGTGCCGTTCGCGGGCGAAGGGGCTGGGGTCGTACGGGGCCGGAACGGCGGGCTCCTCCAGCTCCGTGGGGGCGAGCGGCGGCTGGGGGGCCGCCGGCGGGTTGGCCGGGTCGATGCCGATCGCGGGCGCGACCACCTCCAGCTCGCGCAGCAGCGCGTGCGAGGAGCCCAGCGGGCCGCCGCCCGCGAGGAGCTCGTCGTCGGCGAGCGGGCTGGGGAAGTCGACGGGCACGTACGCGCCCGCGTGGTCGTAGTGCCAGACCAGGTGCGACTGCTGGGCCGTCGACTCGAACATCTCCAGCAACTGCTCGTAGTCCCCGCCCAGTTCGTCCACCGGCGTCACCGGCAGGCCGCAGACCTGGAGCAGATAGGCGCGGCGCAGGAAGTGCAGCGCGTCGTAGTCGAAGCCCGCGACCGGGGCGACGTCGCCCGTCAGGCCCGGCATGTACTGGTACACCGGCACCGGCGGCAGCCCGGCCTCGGCGAGCACCTTGTTGTATTGCGCGAGTTCCTCGGCGAAGGGGTTGTCGGGCGTGTGGCACAACACGTCGACGAGCGGTACCAGCCACAGATCACAGGCCAAAGAAGGCTCCTCGCTCAGCGCGGTGGTCGGGTAGCACGGTGGTCGGTCAGCACGGTGGTCAGGGAAGAGTAGCGGTGCGGCACGGTCGCGGCGCCTGCCGTGCATGTCCCATACCCATACGAACAGCTGCGACGCAGGTCATCCGGAGGCAAGACGCTCGATCAGGGCGAGCGAGTGGGTGTTGTAGCCGGAGATGATCGCCCGGGCGGTGTCGGTGTCGCGGGCACTCAGGGCGTCGACCAGCTCGGTGTGGCCCGCCCACAGCTCGCCGCGCAGGTCCGTGAGCCGCCGCAGGTGCTGCACCGCGCAGACCCAGGTCCGCACGCGCAGCCGGTGCAGGAAGTCGCCCAGGTAGGGGTTGCCGAAGACCGCGGCGAGCTCGCGCCAGAAGCGCAGGTCGTAGCCGATGAGCACGGTCAGGTCGCCGGCCGCTGCGGCCCGCTGGGCCTCCTCGCCGCGCCGCCGCACCCCGGCGAGGGTGGCCACCACTCGGGGGTCGTCGGTCCGTATGGAGGCGCGCTGCCCGGTGAGCAGGGCGTGGAACATGCCCTCGATGACCAGGTCGCGGGCCTCGATCATGCCGCGGAAGTCCTCGACCGAGTACTCGTGGACCCGGAAGCCGCGGTGCTGGTCCGCCTCCAGCAGCCCCTGCGCGGAGAGGTCGACCAGCGCCTCCCGGACCGGCGTCGCGGAGACGCCGTACTGCTCGGCGATCTCCTTGACCGTGAACTCCTGGCCCGGCTGGAGCCGCCCGGCGAGCACCTCGTCGCGAAGGGCGTCGGCGATCTGCTGGCGCAGGGTGCTGCGCATCACGGCGCCGGTGCCGGTGCGGCCGGGCATGGTCAGGGCGTCTCCCTCGTCGCGTTCGGGTGGCGTGCGCGTACATGTCTACGAGCACGCCACCTTACGCGTTCGAACGGGAGGCGAGAATGTCGGTTACTGACGGGTTTACAGCTGCTTACGCCGTGTACTCGTCGGCCACGGACAGAGCCGAGTCCAGGACCGCCAGGCCCTCCTTCAGCTCCGCCTCGCTGACCGTCAGGGGCGGCACCACGTGCGTCCGGTTCATGTTCACGAACGGCCAGAGCCCGCCCCCCTTCGCGGCGGCGGCGAAGGCGGCCATCGGCGCGTTCGCCTCCCCGGCCGCGTTGTACGGCACCAGCGGCTCGCGCGTCTCCCGGTCGCGCACCAGTTCCAGCGCCCAGAACATGCCCACGCCGCGCACCTCGCCGACGCTCGGGTGCCGCTCGGCGAGGGCCCGCAGCTCCGGTTCGACGACGGACGCGCCGAGCCGGGCCGCGTTCTCGACCACGCCCTCCTCCGCCATGACGCCGATGGTCGCCACGGCGGCGGCGCAGGCCAGCGGGTGACCCGAGTACGTCAGACCGCCCGGGTAGGGCCGCTTGCCGAAGGTCTCCGCGATCGCGCCGGAGATCGCCACGCCGCCCAGCGGCACATAGCCGCTGTTCACGCCCTTGGCGAAGGTCAGCAGGTCGGGGGTGACGCCGAACAGGTCGGCGGCGAACCACTCGCCCGTCCGCCCGAAACCGGCCATGACCTCGTCCAGGACGAAGACGATCCCGTGCTTGTCGCAGAGCTCGCGCACCCCGGCCAGGTAGCCGGGCGGCGGGACCATGATCCCGGCGGTGCCCGGGACGGTCTCCAGGATGATCGCCGCGATGGTCGACGGGCCCTCGAAGGCGATCGTCGTCTCCAGGTGCTCCAGCGCCCGGGCGCACTCCTGCTCCTCGGTCTGTGCGTAGAAGCGGGAGCGGTAGAGGTAGGGGGCCCAGAAGTGCACGACCCCGGCCGTGCCGCTGTCGGAGGCCCAGCGGCGCGGGTCGCCGGTGACGTTCACGGCCTGCTGGGTGCCGCCGTGGTACGAGCGGTACGCGGAGAGCACCTTCGGGCGGCCCGTGTGCAGCCGGGCCATCCGGAGCGCGTGCTCGACGGCGTCGGCGCCGCCGTTGGTGAAGAAGATCTTGTCCAGGTCGCCCGGGGTCCGCTCGGCGATCAGCCGGGCCGCCTCGGAGCGCGCCTCGACGGCGAACGCGGGCGCGAACGTGGCCAGCCGTCCGGCCTGCTCCTGGATCGCGGCGACCACCTTGGGGTGCTGGTAGCCGACGTTGGTGTAGACGAGCCCGCTGGAGAAGTCGAGGTAGCGCCGGCCGTCGTAGTCCCAGAAGTACGACCCCTCGGCGCCGGCGACGGCGAGCGGGTCGATGAGCTCCTGGGCGGACCAGGAGTGGAACACGTGGGCACGGTCGGCGGCCTTCACGGCGGCGCCGGCTTCGGGGTTCGGCTGAGGGGTCATGCGGGCGAGCGTAGGCGGGAGGGAGCGGGCGGTGGTATCGGCGGCCTGTCTGGCGTCGGACGCAATCCGCGACAGGTTGTCCATGCGGGCGCCCACCAATTGACAGTGTGCTGTCGCAATGTCAGGATGCTGTCATAAGGCACGGGGTCCGAGGAGGAACCATGAACGCCACCGCAGGCCGCAAGCCCGTCCATCTCGCCGTCTACGACACCTTCGCCGACTGGGAGACCGGCCACGCCACGGCCCACCTCGCCCGGTCCGGCCACGAGATCCGCACGGCCGGCCCGTCCACCGCCCCCGTCACCAGCATCGGCGGCCTGCGCGTCCGGCCCGACCTGGCCCTGGACGACGTCCGGCCCGAGGACAGCTCCCTGCTGATCCTCCCGGGCGCCGACCTCTGGGACACTTCGGACGACCTCGCGCCCTTCGCCCGCACGGCCCGCGCGTTCCTGGCGGCGGGCGTCCCGGTCGCCGCGATCTGCGGGGCCACCGCCGGACTGGCCCGGGAAGGCCTGCTCGACGACCGGGCCCACACCAGCGCGGTCTCCTTCTACCTGGCCGCGACCGGCTACGCGGGCGGCGAGCACTACGTCGAGACCGACTCCGTCACCGACGCGGGTCTGGTGACCGCCGGTCCCACCGAGCCCGTCGCCTTCGCCCGGGAGATCCTCCGGCTGCTCGGCGTGTACGAGGGCGAGGTGCTGGACGCCTGGTACCGGCTGTTCCACGACTCCGACGCGTCGGCCTACGCGGTGCTGGAGAAGGCCGGGGCGCTGTGAGCCGGGAGCGTCAGGAACTGCTCAGCCGCAGCGCCCTCGGGGTGTTCCGGCTGAACGGCCAGTTCCTCGCCGTCGCGGAGGAGCTGGCCCGGCCGGCCGGGCTCACCGCCGCCTGGTGGCAGGTGCTCGGCGCGGTCCTCGGGGAGCCGCTGCCCGTCTCGGGCATCGCCCGCGCCATGGGGATCACGCGGCAGAGCGTGCAGCGCATCGCCGATCTGCTGGTGGAGCGGGGTCTCGCGGAGTACCGGCCGAACCCGGCGCACCGCCGGGCCAAGCTCCTCGCGCCGACCGGGGAGGGGCGCGCGGCGATCGCCCGGATCGACCCGGGGCACGCGGCCTTCGCCGACCGGCTGGCGGAGGAGTTCGGGGAGGCGGAGCTGGCGGAGGCGGTGCGGCTGCTGGAGCGGCTGTCGAAGGTGCTCGACGCGACGGGCCCGCCTGTTACGGAACCGTAGACGTCTCCCAGGTCACCCGGCCCCCGCCCCGCACTATTCTCGGTTCGTTGCTCGCGTGTGGGGGGAAGGCGGCGGAGCGATGGAGACGTTGGGGCCGGGGGATCCGCAGGGCATCGGTGCCTATCGGCTGCTGGCGCGGCTCGGGGCGGGCGGCATGGGGCACGTGTACCTGGCCCGTTCGGAGCGGGGCCGTACCGTCGCCGTGAAGCTGGTCCGCGAGGAACTCGCCGCGCAGGAGGAGTTCCGCGAGCGGTTCCGGCAGGAGGTGCGGGCCGCGCGGCGGGTCGGCGGGTACTGGACCGCGCCGGTGCTGGACGCCGACACCGAGGCCGCCGTGCCGTGGGTCGCCACCGGGTACGTCGCCGGGCCGAGTCTGCAGCAGGTCGTCGGGCACGACCACGGGGCACTGCCGGAGCGGACGGTCCGCATCCTCGCGGCCGGGCTCGCGCACGCGCTCAAGGACATCCACGCCGCCGGCATCGTCCACCGCGACCTCAAGCCGTCCAACGTGCTGGTCACCATCGACGGGCCGCGCGTCATCGACTTCGGCATCGCACGCGCCCTGGAGACCGTGACCGACGGCGGGCTCACGCGTACCGGTGCGCTTGTCGGATCGCCGGGCTTCATGGCGCCCGAGCAAGTGCGGGGCGACCGCATCACCCCGGCGTGCGACGTCTTCTGCCTCGGCTCGGTCCTCGCCTACGCCGCCACCGGCAAGCTGCCGTTCGGCACCGCCAACAGCGGTGTGCACGCCCTGATGTTCCGCATCGCCCAGGAGGAACCGGACCTGGCGGGCGTGCCCGAGGGCATCGCCGACCTGGTCCGCGACTGCCTGCGCAAGGACCCGGCCACCCGGCCGAGCCTCGACCGCGTCCTGCAGCGCACGGGCGCGGACGACACCGTCTCCGACGGCCGCGCCCTCGACCCGTGGCTCCCGAGCGCCCTGGTGGCCCAACTGGGCCGCCACGCGGTCCGCTTGCTCGACGCGGAGAACCCGGAGGGCGACCTCACCCCGGGCGCCGGTGCGGGAGCCCGGCCCGGGACCGGACCCGTCCCGCCGCCGGTCTCTGCCCAGGGCTCCGCACCGGATGCGGCCACCCGCCCTGACCCGGACTCCGCGGGCGGACCCGGCTCCGGCGCTGTCGGTGCCTCTGCTCCCGTCGGCCACGGTGGACCTGTCGCTCCCGCCGGCACCGGTGCTGCCAACGGCTCTGCTCCTCCCGGTCACGGTGGACCTGTCGCTCCCGCCGGCACCGGTGCTGCCAACGGCTCTGTTCCTCCCGGCCATGGCGGACCTGTCGCTCCCGCCGGCACCGGTGCTGCCAACGGCTCTGCTCCTGCCGGTCACGGCGGACCTGTCGCTCCTGCGGGCCATGGCGGTCCCGGCGGGCCTGTCTCTCCCGTGGGCCAGGGCGATCCCGGCGGGCCTGTCGCTCCCGCCGGGCCGTCCGGCCCGGGGCCCGTCTCCGCCGGAGGCCCTGGCTCTGTCTCGGCCGGCGGCTCCGGTCCCGTCTCCGCCGGAGGGCCGGGACGGGTCCCGGCCGGAAACCCGGGACCCGTCCCCGCCGGAGGCTCCGGTTCCGGGCCTGGTTCCACGCCCGAGCACGCTCCCGTCGCCGACGGGCCCGGGCCCGTGCCGTCGGGCTCCGGTGTCACTCCCGGTCCGCCTCCGCCGTCTCCGCCGGGGTCGGGGACACCCCTCGATCACCTGCCCACCATGGTCGCGGGCCAGGGCCCGGCCGTCCCTGCGCCGCCGCCGGTCGCGTCCCCAGGTCCGGGCGTCCCCCCGCAGGCCTCGATGCCCCCGCCCCCGTACCCGGCCTACGGCTACCCGCAGCAGCACCCGCAGCCCGGCCCCTCGGGCGGGGCGCCGTACCCCGGCTACGGCGGCCTCGGCCCCACCCCGCCCTACGGCCCGACCCCGCCCTACGGCCCCGGGCAGGAGCCGCCCCGGCGGGACGGCCGGTCCACCGCGCTGCTCGTCGTGATCGCCCTGGTCGTCGCGCTGGCGGCGGGCGGGACCGTGTACGCGCTGATGCAGGGCGGCGGCGGCCGGACCGACGGCGACGCCACGCCCGCTCCCACACCCACCGTGAGCACCGACGCCTCCCCGACGACCACCCAGGACCCGTCACCCGCGCCCTCCCCCTCCCCGACGGACGGCGCGGTCCCGACCGCGTACCTCGGCACCTGGACCACCACCATCGACAACGCCGACGGACAGCACAGCCGCCGGCTCACCCTCCAGCAGGGCGAGCCGGGCGACACGGTCCTGTCCCTCGTGGCGGACGGCCCGACCAAGGACGGCGGCACCTACCACTGCGTCTTCGAGGGCGAACTGACCACCACCCCCGGTGCCGACGGCCCGCTGAGGATCGGCCCGTCCACCGTGACCGTCGGGCAGCCGCGCACCGCCTGCACCCCGGGCGCGGCCACCGAGATCACCGTCCTCCCGGACGGCACGCTCCAGCGCACCAACACCAGCAGCGGGGAACGGCTGACGTACACGAGGCAGTGACGAACTCCCGTACGGCGGCGCATGCTTGAGGGCCGGCACCCCAGCCCCGGGAGGACACATGCGCCCCAGCAGAAGAACGGTCCTGACCGCCACGGCGGCCACCGCGGCGGCGGGAGCGGCGGTGACCGGCCCGGCCGAGGCCGCACCGCACCCCGGCACCGGCCGCCCTCCGGCGACGGCCCAGCGCCCGGGCCGCGCACTGCGCGCCCTGTTACGGGAGATCGACCCGCGCCGCATCGAGGCGACCATCCACAAGCTGGTCTCCTTCGGCACCCGGCACACCCTGTCCTCGCAGGACGACCCGGTGCGCGGCATCGGCGCGGCCCGCGACTGGCTGCTGTCCGAGCTCCGCTCGTACGCCGCCGCGTCGGGCGGCCGGATGACCGTCGAACTCCAGTCGTACGTCCAGGAACCGGCCCCGCGCATCCCCACCGCCACCCGCATCACCAACGTCGTCGCCACACTGCGCGGCTCGGTCACGCCCGACCGGGTCTACGTCGTCGCCGGCCACTACGACTCCCGCGTCACCGACGTCATGGACGCCACGTCCGACGCGCCCGGCGCGGACGACGACGCCTCGGGCGTGGCCGTCGTCCTGGAACTGGCCCGGGTGCTGGCCCGGCGCCGCCCGGCCTCGACGATCGTGTTCGCGGCGGTGGCGGGGGAGGAGCAGGGCCTGTACGGCTCGGGCCACCTGGCGCAGCGGCTGAAGGAGGCCGGGACGGACGTCCAGGGCATGTTCACCAACGACATCGTCGGCAGTTCCACGGCGGACGACGGCACACGGGACCCGTACACGATCCGTCTCTTCGCCGAGGGCGTGCCGTCCTCGGAGACCCCCGAACAGGCCGCGGTGCGCCGCTCGGTGGGCGGCGAGAACGACTCCGCGACCCGTCAACTGGCCCGGTTCGTCCGCGACGTGGCCGACAACGACGCGACCGGCATGCGCGTGCGCGTGATCCACCGCCGCGACCGCTACCGCAGGGGCGGCGACCACATCCCGTTCCTCGAACGCGGCTACCCGGCGGCCCGCTTCACCGAGCCCGCCGAGGACTTCGCCCACCAGCACCAGGACGTGCGCGTGGACGGGACGGGCAAGCAGTACGGCGACCTGCCGGAGTTCTGCGACCCGGACTTCACGGCCCGGGTGGCCCGGGTCAACGCGGCGACGCTGTGGACCCTCGCCCAGGCGCCGGGCACACCGCGCGGCGCGAAGATCCTCACGTCCACCCTCACGAACGCGACGGAACTGGTGTGGACCCGGGGTCCGGAACCCGACCTCGCGGGCTACGAGGTGGTCTGGCGGGAGCCGACGGCGCCGGAGTGGACCCATGTCATCCCGGTGGGCGACGTGACGGCCCACGAGGTGGACCTGTCGAAGGACAACGTCTTCTTCGGGGTGCGGGCGGTCGGCGGATCGGGCCTGCGCAGCCCGGTCGCGTTCCCCGACCCGGCGTGACGCCGGGGCACGCCACCTGCCGGGGTCACCAGGTCGGCCCGGCCGCCCGGGCCCTCACCGGGGCTCCGGCGGCCGCTGCCGGGGCATGTTCGGCCGGGCCCCGCCGTGCGGCGGCACGGTGAACCTGCCGTTCACGCCGCCCGCGTCCGCCGGCCGGCCCGAGCCCGGGAACACCACCGCCTGCACGCCCACCGGCGCGCACCCGCCGCGGAACTCCCCCATCCAGTCGGCCGTCTCCACGCGCACCAGCTCGGTGACGTCCTCGGAGAACCTCCGCAGCACCCCCAGGCACCGCTCGGCCGCCTCCCCGGCCGTGCCCTCCGTCGGCCCCAGCACCTCCCGCACGCTCTCGGCCGCCCAGTCGAACTGCAGCGCCTGCAACCGCCGCTGCACGGCCTGCGCGGTCGCCACGTCCCGCATCCATCCGGACGTCAGCCCGAAACACCGGTCGACCGCCACACACGCCACCGCCAGCAGCAGCGCCAGACACCCCCAGGGCGCGATCCCGCCCGCCACCCCGGTCAGGTCCAGCAGGGGCAGCGCGACCCCGGTCACCGCCCCCGTCGCGGCCCCGCAGCGCAGCCCCCGCGCGCACCGCCGCTTCCACACCCGGTCCGCCAGGTACCAGGCCGCCGTGTGCAGCGCCCCGCGCTCCACCCACCGGTACAGCTCGTCCAGCCGGGCCGCCGGCTCCCCCCAGTCCCCGAGCGGAAGGGGCCGCCCGGTCAGATCGCCCGGCCGCGGCCGGGCCGCCTGCTCGCCCCGCCCGTCCTGAGGCGGCCCCTCGGGCTGCATCTCCGGCTGACCCACCCGGCACTCCCTACTGACCACGAACGACCACGCACGGTGCGCTCACCGATCACGCTGCGCGACCCACCGACACGACGACCGACCCACGTGACACACCCGACACGCACGACACGTGAGGTCCGCATCCGGAACGCGCCGGACCCTTCCTACCCCCCTATGGGTGGCGAAGGCGTGGCTTTCGCCGCTTTTCCGCCCGGAAGTATTCCTTGATCGGTTATGGGGCGCGAGGGGGACTCACTCGAAAGAGTGCCGGGGCGACGGCAGGCCCGACCACGTAGGCTCGTGCCGAGCGGGAAAACCCGTACCGAGCAAGGAGCTGATCGTGATCCCCGGTGGTGGCCAGCCCAACATGCAGCAGTTGCTTCAGCAGGCCCAGAAGATGCAACAGGACCTGGCGCGGGCGCAGGAGGAACTGGCGCAGACGGAGGTCGACGGGCAGGCGGGCGGCGGCCTGGTGAAGGCCACCGTCACCGGCGCCGGCGAGCTGCGCGCCCTGAAGATCGACCCGAAGGCGGTGGACCCGGAGGACACCGAGACCCTCGCCGACCTCGTGGTGGCGGCCGTGCAGGCGGCCAACGAGAACGCGCAGGCGCTCCAGCAGCAGAAGCTGGGCCCGCTCGCGCAGGGCCTGGGCGGCGGCGGCATCCCCGGCCTGCCGTTCTGACCCCGCGTACCGCCTTCCTCGGACAGGCGGCTGACAACTACGGTACGTACGGGAGGCCGCGTACCGGCCTCGCAGACCCAGGAAGGGCAGTCCGTTGTACGAAGGCGTGGTCCAGGACCTGATCGACGAGCTGGGGCGGCTGCCCGGCGTCGGTCCCAAGAGCGCCCAGCGGATCGCCTTCCACATCCTCCAGGCCGAGCCGACGGACGTACGGCGTCTCGCGCAGGCCCTGATGGAGGTCAAGGCGAAGGTCCGCTTCTGCGCGACCTGCGGCAACGTCGCGCAGGAGGAGCTGTGCAACATCTGCCGCGACACCCGCCGCGACCCGGCCGTCATCTGCGTGGTCGAGGAGCCCAAGGACGTCGTGGCGATCGAACGCACGCGTGAGTTCCGGGGGCGGTACCACGTCCTGGGCGGCGCGATCAGCCCGATCGACGGCGTGGGCCCCGACGACCTGCGCATCAGGGAGCTGCTGGCCCGTCTCGCCGACGGCACCGTCACGGAGCTCATCCTCGCCACGGACCCGAACCTGGAGGGCGAGGCGACGGCGACGTACCTCGCGCGCATGATCAAACCCATGGGCCTGAAGGTCACCCGCCTGGCCAGCGGCCTCCCGGTGGGCGGCGACCTGGAATACGCGGACGAGGTCACGCTCGGCCGCGCCTTCGAGGGGAGACGACTCCTAGATGTCTGACGCCACGCTGCACGCGACCGGTCGGAACCCGGACGACTTCGCGGTCCAGATCGCGGACCAGGTCGAGAGCTTCCTGGTCGCCGTCACAGAGGTAGCCAAGGGCGACGAGCCGGAATCCGCCGTGCCCTTCCTGCTCCTGGAGGTCTCACAGCTGCTCCTGGCCGGCGGCCGGCTCGGCGCGCACGAGGACATCGTGCCGGACGAGCGCTACGAGCCCGACACGGGCCCGGACGCGGACGTCGACGAACTCCGCGAGAACCTCGCCCGGCTGCTGGACCCGATCGACGTCTACTCCGAGGTCTTCGACCCCTACGAGCCCCGCAAGGCCCCGGTGCCGGCCCGGATCTCCGACGACCTCACGGACGTCATCACGGACCTGCGCCACGGCATGGCCCACTACCGCGCGGGCCGTACCACCGAGGCCCTGTGGTGGTGGCAGTTCTCGTACTTCTCCAACTGGGGCTCCACCGCCTCGGCCACCCTGCGGGCCCTGCAGTCGGTCCTCGCCCACGTCCGCCTGAACCAGCCCCTCGCCGAACTCGACGGGCTGGACACGGATCAGGGCATGGGCGACGACACGCTGGAGATCGAGGCGGGCCGGGTCATGGCCGAGGAGATCGCCGGACCGCTGGGGCTGCGCCCGGCGAAGTAGCCGGTCGGATCGGAACGGCCGTACCGGTGACGGCGATTCCGGTGTCCGTGCCCTCCGGCACGGACACCGTGATGACGCTCGGCCGTCCCATGTCGACCCCCTGATGGATCGTCAGGGTCGCCGGAGGCGTGACGAGTCCGAGCTCCCTGAGGTAGCCGCCGAGCGCGGCGGCCGCCGCTCCCGTCGCCGGGTCCTCGACCACACCGCCGGGCGGGAACGGGTTGCGGGCGTGGAAGACGGTGGGGGACTCCCGCCGGACCAGGTCGACGGTGGTCCAGCCGGCGCGGGCCATCAGGGCGGCCAGTGCGGGCATGTCGTAGTCCAGGGCGGCCAGCCGGTCCGGGCTCGTGGTGGCGAGGATCGGGTGCCAGGCCCCGCCGAAGGCCGCGCGCGGCGGCAGGCCCGGGTCCAGGTCCGCCGTGGACCAGCCCAGGATCGCCAGCAGTTCGGCCAGCTCCGCCTCGCCGATCGGCGCCGTGCGCGGCGCGACGCTCACCAGGGTCGCCACGAGCGTGCCGTCGGCCGCCCGTTCGGTCGTGACGGGGACCAGGCCCGCCGCCGTGCGCAGCAGCAGGCGCCCGGGGCCGTGCCGCTCCGCGTGGGCCACGGCCGTCGCGACCGTCGCGTGGCCGCAGAACGGCACCTCCGCCAGCGGGCTGAAGTACCTGACCGCCAGGGAGCCGTCGCAGGCCCGCGTGACGAACGCCGTCTCCGAGTAGCCCACTTCGGCCGCCGCCGCCAGCATCGCCGCGTCGTCGGCACCGTCCGCGTCGAGCACCACCCCCGCGGGGTTGCCGCCCTCGGGGTCCGTGCTGAACGCCACGTAGCGCAGTATCTCCATGGCGCCGAAGGTAACGGGCGCACGTGGCGGACGCGTCCGGTTTTCCCGCGCCCAGGCCGCCGGGGCGCGATGATGTCCGCATGACGACGGGGCGGGCGAAGGCGTTGACGTGGACGGGGATCGGGCTGTGCGCGGCCGGGGCCCTCGGGTTGCTCGTGGGCGCGGTGCTGGACGTCGAGGCGGCCGACCCCTGGGCGAGTGTGGCCGGCGGTGCCGCCGCCCTGATCGGGCTGGCGCTGGTGCTGTACGGGTTGCTCCAGGGCGCGCCCGGCGGTACCTCGGTCACCGCGGGCGGCACCCGGTCGGTCGCCGCCGGCGGGAGCATCGGCACGGTCTCGACGGGCGACGGCCCGGCCACCCCGCCTCCCGCGCCCCCGGCGACCCCGCCGTCCCCGCCCTCGCCCGGCCCGGCGGTCCCGCCCTCGCCCGGCCCGGCGGCCCCGCGGACCGTGACCGCCTCCGGTGAGCGTGCGATCGCCGCGGGCGGTGACATCGGCTCCGCCTCCACCGGCGACGGTCCCGGCACCGGCGCCAACGGGACCTCACCCTGAGTGAGCCGGCGCCCCGCGCCGCGGGGTGCCTGTGACGCCGGGCACTTTCTCGCGTGGCCCGTGCCCAGATGGGCATGAGCCCCTCTGGACGGGCGCCGGATCTCACCATGCGATATCGCGGAGGGGTTTTTCGGGCGCTCGTTAGACTGAGCCGACCGCGGTACGAATGCGTATGAGCGGATAGAGACGGATTGAGCGAGGAGCGCACGTGGGCCTTGTCGTGCAGAAGTACGGAGGCTCCTCCGTAGCCGATGCCGAGGGCATCAAGCGCGTCGCCAAGCGGATCGTGGAAGCGAAGCAGAGCGGCAACCAGGTGGTTGCCGTCGTTTCCGCGATGGGCGACACGACGGACGAGCTGATCGATCTCGCCGAGCAGGTTTCCCCGATGCCTGCCGGGCGCGAGCTCGACATGCTGCTGACCGCCGGAGAGCGGATCTCCATGGCCCTGCTGGCCATGGCGATCAAAAAGCTGGGTCACGAGGCCCAGTCGTTCACCGGAAGCCAGGCAGGTGTCATCACCGACTCGGTCCACAACAAAGCCCGGATCATCGACGTCACGCCGGGGCGCATCAAGACGTCGGTGGACGAGGGCAACATCGCGATCGTCGCCGGTTTCCAGGGCGTCAGCCAGGACACCAAGGACATCACCACGCTCGGCCGCGGCGGCTCCGACACCACGGCGGTGGCCCTCGCCGCCGCGCTCGACGCCGACGTGTGCGAGATCTACACCGACGTGGACGGCGTGTTCACCGCCGACCCGCGTGTGGTGAAGAAGGCCCGGAAGATCGACTGGATCTCCTTCGAGGACATGCTCGAACTGGCGGCGTCCGGGTCCAAGGTGCTGCTTCACCGCTGCGTGGAGTACGCCCGCCGGTACAACATCCCGATCCACGTCCGGTCCAGCTTCAGCGGACTGCAGGGCACGTGGGTCAGCAGCGAGCCGATCGATCAAGGGGACAAGCAGGTGGAGCAGGCTCTCATCTCCGGTGTCGCGCACGACACCTCCGAGGCCAAGGTCACGGTCGTCGGCGTGCCGGACAAGCCGGGCGAGGCGGCCTCGATCTTCCGCACGATCGCCGACGCCGAGATCAACATCGACATGGTCGTGCAGAACGTGTCCGCCGCCTCCACGGGCCTGACGGACATCTCCTTCACGCTGCCGAAGACCGAGGGCCGCAAGGCCATCGACGCGCTGGAGAAGAACAAGGCGGGCATCGGCTTCGACTCCCTGCGCTACGACGACCAGATCGGCAAGATCTCCCTCGTCGGCGCCGGCATGAAGACCAACCCGGGCGTCACGGCCGACTTCTTCACGGCCCTGTCCGACGCGGGCGTGAACATCGAGCTGATCTCGACCTCCGAGATCCGCATCTCGGTCGTCACGCGCGCCGACGACGTGCCCGAGGCCGTCCGCGCCGTGCACTCCGCCTTCGGGCTCGACTCCGACAGCGACGAGGCCGTCGTCTACGGAGGCACCGGCCGCTGATGGCCGACCTTCGACGGGGCGGCCGGACCGACCGCTCGGGCCGGCCCACGCTCGCCGTGGTGGGAGCGACCGGAGCCGTCGGCACGGTCCTCCTCCAGATCCTCTCCCAGCGGGCGGACGTCTGGGGCGAGATCCGACTCGTCGCCTCCCCGCGCTCGGCCGGCCGCAAGCTGGCCGTGCGCGGTGAGGAGACCGAGGTCGTGGCGCTCACCGAGGAGGTCTTCGACGGAGTCGACGTCGCCCTGTTCGACGTCCCCGACGAGGTCGCCGGGCGGTGGGCGCCCCTGGCCGCCGCCAAGGGCGCGGTGGTCGTCGACAACTCGGGCACGTTCCGGATGGATCCGGACGTGCCGCTCGTCGTGCCCGAGGTCAATCCGCACGCCGTGCGGATGCGCCCGCGCGGCATCATCGCCAACCCCAGCTGCACGACGCTCTCCATGATCGTGGCCCTGGGCGCGCTGCACGCCGAGTTCGGGCTGCGCGAGCTGGTCGCCTCCACGTACCAGGCCGTCAGCGGCGCCGGGCGCGACGGCGTGGCGACCCTGCGGCAGCAGCTGTCCCTGGTCGCCGGGACCGAGCTGGGCACCAGCCCGGGTGACGTACGGCGGGCCGTCGGCGACCGCACCGGGCCGTTCCCGGAGCCGGTCGCGCTGAACGTCGTGCCGTGGGCAGGCGAGCCCCGGGACGACGGCTGGTCCTCGGAGGAGCTGAAGGTGCGGGGCGAGTCCCGCAAGATCCTCGGACTGCCCGAGCTGCCCGTCGCCGTCACGTGCGTGCGCGTCCCGGTGATCACCACGCACTCCCTGACCGTGCACGCCCGCTTCGAGGGCGAGGTCACCGTCGACAAGGCCCGTGAGATCCTCGCCACGGCCCCCGGTGTCGTGCTGTTCGACAACCCGGCCGCCGGGGAGTTCCCGACCCCCGCCGACGTCGTCGGCACCGATCCGACCTGGGTCGGGCGGGTGCGGCGGGCCCTGGACGACCCGACCGCGCTCGAACTCTTCGTGTGCGGGGACAACCTGCGCAAGGGCTCCGCGCTCAACACCGCCCAGATCGCCGAGCTGGTGGCGGCCGAACTGCGCTGACGGCCGGGCCGGACCGCGGCGCTCGGCCCCGCGGCAAAACCCCGGGCCGATGTCAGAGGCGGTTTGTAGGATCTGTGAACGACATGTGAGCTGGTCGATGATCCGGACCACTTGTCCCGAGGCCGTCGGCAGCAGAGGATTTATCTCCCCGCTCTCCGCAACCGCGCGAAGGGCGGGGAGCGTCTTTGCGGTCGCCTCTTCGGCCGTGGGAGCGCTTCATCAGGCGTGGGGACGCCTGGAACCGGACGTGGGGACGTCCGTTCACATCTGGACATAGGGGAAGAGCGGGACGCATGAGGGCATTTAATGCACCATCGGTTGTGCTGCCTGACGCGGGTAGACCGCCGACGGCGACGGTCGGCGTGAAAGTGATGCCCGGCACGTACAACCCTCACGGGGGTCAGCGTGTCCAACAGGCGTGGCAGAGGTACTCGACTTCAGCGCGGCACGCGGCACGGTCCTTCGACCGCCCCGTCCGGCGGCTCTCCGACCCCGCATGGCCGGTACGCCCGGTGGCATGCCGGTGATCGCGCCCGTGCCCGCAGCGCGGCCGGCCCGCATCCCGAACCAGCGTGACGGCGCCGAGGACGGTGTCGCGGCCGGCACGACCGTCGACCACCTCACCGAGACCTACCGGGCGCACTACCGCTCGCTGCTGGGTCTCGCCGCCCTCCTCCTCGACGACACGGCCTCCTGCGAGGACGTGGTCCAGGAGGCCTTCATCCGTGTCCACTCCGCCCGCAAGCGGGTCCGCGACCCCGAGAAGACCCTGGCGTACCTGCGCCAGACGGTCGTCAACCTCTCGCGCTCGGCGCTGCGCCGCCGCATCCTCGGCCTGAAGCTGCTGTCGAAGCCCATGCCCGACATGGCCAGCGCCGAGGAAGGGGCCTACGACCAGCTGGAGCGCGACTCCCTCATCAAGGCGATGAAGGGCCTGCAGCGCCGCCAGCGCGAGGTGCTGGTGCTGCGCTACTTCGCGGACATGACCGAGGCGCAGGTCGCCGAGACGCTCGGCATATCCCTCGGCTCGGTCAAGGCGTACGGCTCGCGCGGGATCGCGGCGCTCAGGCTGGCCATGGAGGCCCCGGTATGAGCGCACCGGACGGCGCGCCCCGTGACGGGCGCGACCGGCACGAGCCCTTCGAGTGGCACGAGCCGACCAGGCTGCACGGGCAAGATCCGAAGCAATCGCACGCTGGGAACGGAACTGTGAACCACGGCCCCGACGACCAGGGCCCCCAGGGGCTCGACTCGGACGAGCTGGACCTGCGCACGATGCTGCACCAGGCGGTGCAGGAGGTGGAGCCGCGCGACGGCACGCTGGAGTACCTGCGCAAGGCGGTGCCCCAGCGGCGCACCCGCAAGCGGCAGGCCGTCGTGGGCATGGCCGCCGCCGCGCTCTTCATCGGCACGGCCATCCCCGCCCTCGTCCACGTCTCCAACGCCACCGGCTCCGACGCCAACCCGTCCGCCATCGGCCACGCCTCCGAGACCCAGGGCGGCGCGAGCGAGGGCAAGGGCCCCGACGGCGGTCAGAGCACCGCGGGCGGCTCCTCGGGCAAGACCGAGGGCAAGGAGAAGGACGACAAGAAGGAGAAGGAGAAGGGCAAGGGCGGCTCCGGCACGGGCAGCGGCTCGTCCCAGGGCACCGGCCCCTCCTCCACCACCGCCGCCGGCATCCCCGCCTGCACCGCGGCCCAGCTCGGCCCGGCGTCCGGGAGCAGCAACGCCCCCGACTCGACCGGCGCCGTCTCGGGCTCCTTCCGTGTCACGAACGTCTCCGGCGCCGCCTGCACGGTCACCGGCCCGGGCTCCGTGAGCGCGCTGGCGCAGGGCGCGGCCGACATCAGCAAGGTGGGCTCGGCCCGGCACGCGGCCGGGGACGCGGCGGCGGGGCTGCTGCCCGACCCGTCCCTGGAGGCCGCCGAGGTGGTCCTCCAGCCGGGCCTCGGCTACGACGTGAGGTTCGCCTGGGTGCCCTCGGAGACCTGCCCGCCGGCCGGTGGCAGCGTCGGCGGCCCCGACCCCAGCCCCGACCCGACGCCCTCGGAGGACCCGGCGACCACGGCCGGCACGTCCACCGGCGGCGACACGGGCACGGCCCCGCAACTGGCCCGGGAGGACGGCACGGTCGACGGCAGCGTCGCCGTGACGTACACGCCCGCCACGGGCTCCGGCGGGTCCTCGGTCGTCGTCCCGAACGCGTGCGCGGGGACGGTGTACTGGACGGGGATCCTGGCGGGGGCGTAGCCGCTACGTCCGACGCCGCGGGCGGGTGCTGCGGGCGGCTGCCGCGAGGGGTGTCGCCCTGCTCCAAGAGCCCGGCGACGGCGCCCTCGCTCCGGCGAACTGCGGACCCGCCCGGCCGCGGCGATCCTGCGGGGCGGTTCGTCCCGGCCTCGGCGACGCCGCCGGTCGGGTTCGCTCCGGGTTCCGGGGCACGGCGGTTCGGTTCCCCCTCGCCTGAGCGACACTGTGCCGGGCCGGTTCTCCCCGGCCTCGGTCCGGACCGCCGCTACTTCGCGGCGGCCTCCGCGGTGACCGGCTCCTCGTCCGGCACCAGGCCCAGGGCCGCGTCCCGCGCGAACTCCACCTCGCGCCGCAGCAACCGGAACCACATGAAGATCACGAACCCGACGAAGGCGAACCACTCGGCGGTGTAACCGAGGTTCTGGAACGCCTTCAGGTCCAGCCCCGTGTCCGGCGGCGCCGCGGCCGGCACGGCCTTCATCCCCGAGTCGGCCCGGGCCAGCGTGACCCACGCGTCGTACACGTCGTACGGCACCAGGTTCACCAGCGACGCCGCGCTGATCGCCCCGGTCTGCCCGGACGGCAACCCGCCCTGCGCACTGACCCCGTTGTCGCCCGGCGTCTCCGACGCCTGCAGCGCCCCGGTCACCGTGACCTCGCCCCGCGGCGCGGCGGGCGCCTCGGACGCGTCGGCGGCCCCGGGCAGCCACCCGCGCACCACCGGCAGCGCCTCGCCCGAGTCGGTGCGCAGCAGCGTGAGCACGTAGAAGCCCTGCCGGCCGTCCAGCTCCCGGCCCGGCACCAGCAACTGCTTTCCGTAGCGCCCGGTCGCGGTGACCTGCTTGCCGGACGTCGCCTTGGTCACCGGCAGCATCTCCGCCAGCGGCCGCGGCGCCTCGCGCGCGGCGTCGGAGACCTGCTCGGTCGCCGTGCGATGGTCCTGCACGCGGTCCTCGAACCGGCCCAGCTGCCAGGACCCCATGAAGATGCAGAAGGGGATCGACAGCAGCACGAAGACGTTGATCCCCCACCATCGGGGCGTCAGCAGAAACCGGTACACACCCCCACGGTACGGGGCTGCCGGCCCGCCCCGGCCCGCGGGGGTGGGCAACGGCCGGCGGGGGGACCGGTGGAGGTTGTCCACAGGCTGGGGACCTGGCCAGCGAAAAGCCGCGGAAGGCGGGCAGTATGGGGCCATGACTGAGAGCAACGGGTCCGGCGCACGGAATGAGCGGGACCAGCAGGAGCACGCGGCGGGGGCGGCACAGCAGGAGCGGATGCCCGACTGGGAGAAGCGCTTTCGGGCGCCCCGGGTGTCCCTGCCCGACTGGGCGGAGGACGCGCCGGACCGCTCCCTGTTCGTGTCGAACGCGACGGGGACGTACGAGTTGTACGCCTGGGACCGGTCCACGGGCGAGCAGCGCCAGGTGACGGACCGGCCCAACGGCACGACGGACGGGGTGCTGTCACCGGACGGCGCCTGGATCTGGTGGTTCGACGACAAGGACGGCGACGAGTTCGGCGTGTGGCGCCGCCAGCCCTTCGCGGGCGGCGCGGACGAGCCGGCCGCCGAGGGCCTGGAGGCCTCCTACCCCGCGGGTCTCGCCCTCGGCCGCGACGGCCGCACGGCGGTCGTGGGCCGCTCCACGGACGAGGACGGCACGACGATCCACCTCGTGCGCACCGGCGAGGCCCCGGTGGAGATCTACCGCCACCGCGAGTCGGCCGGCGTCGGCGACCTCTCCCACGACGGTTCGCTCATCGCCATCGAGCACACCGAGCACGGCGACGCCATGCACTCGGCGCTGCGCGTCCTGCGCCCGGACGGCACGGCGGTGGCCGATCTGGACGACACCGAGGGCGGAACCCGCGAGCTGGGCCTGGAGGTCCTCGGCTTCGCTCCCGTCGACGGCGACACGCGCCTGCTCATCGGGCACCAGCGCCGCGGCCGCTGGGAGCCCCTCGTCTGGGACGTGGCCTCCGGCGAACAGACGGACCTGGCGCTGGAGCTGCCCGGCGACGTCAGCGCCGAGTGGTACCCGGACGGCACGGGCCTGCTCATCGTGCACAGCTTCGAAGCCCGCAGCGAGCTGTTCCGCTACGACCTGGCGAGCCGCGCCCTGGCGGAGATCCCCACCCCGCAGGGCACGGTCTCCGGCGCCACGGCCCGGCCCGACGGCAGCGTGGAGTACCTGTGGTCCTCGGCGGCCGAGCCGTCGGCGGTGCGCTCCACGGCGGGCGGTGTCGTCCTCGACCCGCCGGGCCTGAAGTCGCCCGGCTCGGTGCCGGTGGAGGACGTGTGGGTGGAGGGGCCGGGCGGCCGCATCCACGCCCTCGTCCAGAAGCCGCAGGGCGCGAGTGGTCCGCTCCCCACGGTCTTCGACATCCACGGCGGCCCGACCTGGCACGACAGCGACTCCTTCGCGGCGGGGCCGGCGGCCTGGGTCGATCACGGCTATGCGGTGATCCGTGTCAACTACCGCGGCTCCACGGGCTACGGCCGCGCCTGGACGGACGCGCTGAAGCACCGGGTGGGCCTCATCGAGCTGGAGGACATCGCCGCGGTCCGCGAGTGGGCCGTCTCCTCGGGCCTGGCCGACCCCGAGCGGCTCGTCCTGACCGGCGGCTCCTGGGGCGGCTACCTCACCCTGCTCGGCCTCGGCGTCCAGCCCGACGCGTGGGCCGTGGGCATCGCGGCGGTGCCGGTCGCGGACTACGTCACGGCGTACCACGACGAGATGGAGGCACTGAAGGCGATGGACCGCACGCTCCTCGGCGGCACGCCGGAGGAGGTGCCGGAGCGTTTCGAGGCGTCGTCCCCGCTGACGTACGTCGACCGGGTCACGGCACCGGTGTACATCTCGGCCGGCGTCAACGATCCGCGCTGCCCGATCCGCCAGATCGAGAACTACGTCAAGCGCCTGGAGGCGAGGGGCGCGGTCCACGAGGTGTACCGGTACGACGCGGGGCACGGGTCGCTGGTCGTGGACGAGCGGATCAAGCAGGTACGGCTGGAACTGGAGTTCGCGGAGCGGCACCTCAAGGGGGTTTCGGGCGCCCAGTAGCCGGGAGGGGTTCCGGGCACCCAGGAGCTCCCGGGGGGGGCGGGGTGGTGTGCCGGCTGCGGGTGCTGTGTGGCCGGCCGCGCAGTTCCCCGCGCCCCTGGGTCCGCTTCACCACGCGCGTCACCCGCGGGCAGTCGTGGGTGCGCCACGCGCGTCACCCGCGGGCAGTCGTGGGTGCGCCACGCGCGTCACCCGCGGGCAGTCGTGGGTGCGCCACCCGCGCCACCCGCTAGGCAGTCGTGTGTGCGCCACGCGTGTCACCCGCGGGCAGTCGTGTGTGCGCCACGCGTGTCACCCGCGGGCAGTCGTGTGTGCGCCACCCGCGTCACCCGCGGGCAGTCGTGCCGCTGGGGCGGCACGGGTGGGCGCGGGCGGCACCCCGCAGCGCCGGGTCGCGCGACGCCCCGGCCCGGCACGAATCCCGGGCACCTCGTGACGCCGAGCCGTGAGAGACACCGCTCGGCGTCGCACCGCCCGGCGTCGCACCGCCCGGCGTCACGCCCCGGTCCGCTCCCGCCGCCTCCGCCCCAGCAACTCCGCCAACCCCCGCCGCGTCGCCGCCAGCACCACCCGGTCCCCGGCCCCCAGCACGTACGTGGGAGGCAGATCCCACACCAGCCCCGACGCCCCGGCCCGCTCCTCAGCCGGCGCCTCACCGTCCCGCCGCCCCCCGGACGGCGCCGTGTTGAGCGCCAGCACCCGCCACGCCCCGGCCCGGAACGCCTCCCCGACCGTCCGCCCCTCCAGCTGCGGATGCCCGCCCACCTCCAGCTCCGCGAACAACAGCACCCGCCGCTCCACCGGGATCGCCCCGAGGATCTGACGCCCCATCATCGCCCCGGCGAACGCGGGCGCGGCCAGATGCGACACACTCCGGCTCCGGGTCAGCGCCGACGGATGCGCGGCCCGCAGCGTGCGGTACACGGCCGTCGCGAAGTCGTCGTCGTACAGCCGCAGCACCACCCGCAGATCCGGCCGCACGGACCGGGCGTACAGCGACGCCTCCAGATTCGTCGTGTCCACGCTGGTGAGCGCCAGCAGCGCGGACGCCCGGTGGATCTTCGCCGCCTCCAGCACACCCTCCTGCGTGACGTCCCCGAGCACCACCGGCACCCGCAGCCGCCGCGCCGTGGCGAGCCCCCGTGCCTCCGGGTCGGACTCCACGCACACCACCGGAATGTGCAGCTCCCGCAGCCGCGTCAGCACCCGCGTGCCGATCTTCCCGAGCCCCAGCAGCACCACATGCCCGCCCAGCCCCCGGGGTGGCTTGCGCAGCGCCGACGCACTGCGGAAGGTGCCCAGCGCCTCCAGCACCGCGGCCAGCAGCACCGGCAGCAGCAGCAACCCGACCAGCCCGGACAGCAGTTGGAGGACCTGCCGTCCGGTCGTGGCGTGGAACGCGGGGTCGTTGATGCCGAACAGATCGAGCAGCGTCACGTACGTCGCGTACAGGGGGTGCTCCCCGGTCACGACCATCAGCGCGACGGCGAGCGCCAGCACGCACCCCACCAGCCCGGCCAGCGACCACCGCAGCCGGCGCGAGAACAGCGAGGCGAACGGCGGCACCCCACCCCGTCCCGACGGCAGCGACGGCCCGGAGTACGACACCTGCTCCAGGACCACGGTCCCGCGCCCGGTCGCCGACGCCACCGCCGCCTCGTCCGGCAGCAGCCGCGGCCCCTGCTCCCCGCTGCCCTCGGAGCCGTCGGCCCCGGCCGGGTCGCTGCTCGTCGCGGACAGCAACGCCAGCGTGCACAGCCCCGGGTCGGCCACCTCGCCCGGCCGCGGCGGCTGCCGTTCCACGGCCCGCAGCACCAGGCCTTCCGTCTGGACGACCTTGCTGGTGCCGACCAGGGCGGTGGCCGCCAGGGCGGGCGCTGCCGTGTCCGCGTCGGACAGCACGGTCGTCGACGCGTCGAACCCCGCGGGCCCCGGGCCCGTACCGGAGGCCACGGCGGCCGTCTGGTCCAGCAGTTCCTCGATGTGCTGCCCCAACCGGCGGTTGTACAGGCGCAGGACGAGCCGCAGGCGGGGGTTGATCCGGCGGGCGGTGAGCGCGCCGCGGATGTTGGTCTCGTCGTCGTCGTACACCAGCGCCAGCGCGGCCGCCCGGTCCGCGCCCGCCTCGCCGAGCACGGTCTCGGTGACCTCGGCGGCCTCCACGACCTGTTCGGCCGAAGCCGGTTCGGGGCCGCCCGTGCCGGTGCGGTGGGCGGCCGCGTTCACGAATCGGTCGAGCAGCGCGGCCGACGCGGCCCGGGCCCGCCCGACCACCGGCTGCCGCACCCGGCGCCCCGAGGGCGGCACGACGAGCGTGACCTGTTCGCCGTAGACACCGCGCAGTTCGGCGGCCAGCCGGTGCGCGAGTCCGTCGTCGCCGCACACGATCATGTGCGTGGCCGGATGACCCGGCTGCCCTTGGTTCGGAACGCTCCCCACGGGGAGAAGACTGCCCCACCGGGGCGGCTGGTTCCAGAAGAGGACGGTGCGGCGTGAACGGCGGGGCCGCTTCACCCGTACATCAGGGGAGGGGAGGGACATGCCCTCGCGCACCACCGGAGGTACCGGGCCCGTGGCCACCACGAAGACCACCCCGACCACCCCGACCACCCCGACCACCCCGGCCGACCCCGAGCACACGGACCCGGCCGGGGACGAGAAGGAGGCGGGCCACCTCAACTCCCCCCTCGCGCTGACCCTCCTGCTGCTCACGGCGGTGATGTTCCAGGACCCGATCCGCGGCGCCCTGTCCGCACCGGTGATGCAGAGCTGGATGACCGTGTTCGTCGCGGTGATGGTCCAGGCGCTGCCGTTCCTGGTGCTGGGCGTCCTGCTCTCGGCGGCCATCGCGGTGTTCGTGCCGCCGTCGTTCTTCGCCCGGGCCCTGCCGCGGCGCCCGGCCCTGGCGGTGCCGGTCGCGGGCGCGGCGGGCGCGGTGCTGCCCGGCTGCGAGTGCGCGTCGGTGCCGGTGGCCGGGGCGCTGGTGCGCAGGGGCGTCACCCCGGCGGCGGCCCTGGCGTTCCTCCTCTCGGCACCGGCCATCAACCCGATCGTGCTGACGGCGACGGCCGTGGCGTTCCCGGGGAACCCCGAGATGGTCCTGGCCCGGTTCGTCGCGAGCCTGCTGGTGGCCTGCGCGATGGGCTGGCTCTGGCACCGCGTCGGCCGCACCGACTGGCTGCGCACCCCGGCCCGGACCGCGTACGACGGTCAGGGACGCGGCGCGGCCTTCTGGGGCTCGGTCCGCCACGACGTGACGCACGCGGGCGGTTTCCTCGTCATCGGCGCGATGGCGGCGGCGACCCTCAAGGCGGTCGTACCGGCGCACTGGCTGGCCCTCGCCGCCGGCCACCCCGTCCTCTCCGTCCTGGCCCTCGCCGTCCTTGCCGTGCTGCTGTCGATCTGCTCGGAGGCGGACGCGTTCGTGGCGGCGTCCCTCACCCAGTTCTCCCTGACGGCCCGTCTGACGTTCCTGGTGGTCGGCCCGATGGTCGACCTCAAGCTGTTCGCGATGCAGGCGGGCACCTTCGGCCGCGCCTTCGCCCTGCGCTTCGCCCCCGCGACCCTCGCCCTGGCCGTGATCGTCTCGGCCCTCACCGGAACGGTCCTGCTGTGAACCGCCTCGCCCAGTCGGCCCTGCTGTTCCTGCTCGGCGCCACCCTGCTGCACGCCGGCACCACCGACCTGTACCTCCGCTACGTCAAGGAGGGTCTGCGCCCCCTGGTGCTGCTGGCGGGCGCGGTCCTGCTCGCGACGGCGGCGGCGACCCTCTACTACGACCGGCGCGCCCCCGCCCGCGGCCGCCACCACGAGCCCCGCGTCTCCTGGCTGCTCACCCTGCCCGTCCTCGCCCTGATCCTGGTCGCCCCGCCGGCCCTCGGCTCCTACAGCGCGTCCCACACGGGCACGGCCCTGACGAAACCCTTCGGCTTCCCGGCCCTGCCCGCGGGCGACGGTCCCCTCCGCCTGGCCGTCGCCGACTACGCGGGCCGCGCGATCTACGACAAGGGCCGCTCCCTGCGCGACCGCGACCTGAGGATCACGGGTTTCGTCACCTTGGACCGCGACGGCACCCCCTACCTGGTCCGCATGGGCCTCAACTGCTGTGCCGCGGACGCCCAGCCGGTCAAGATCGCCCTCACCGGCGCCGTCCCCCCGGTCCTGAGCCCCGACACCTGGCTGGAGATCACCGGCCGCTACACCCCCCGCCGCACCCGGGACCCGGTCAACAACGGCCCCGTCCCCTACATCGAGGTCATCACCTCCCGCCCCGTCCCACCGCCCCACGACCCGTACGACGAGACGTGGAACACCTGAACCGCTGTGTGGCCGGGCCGGTTCGGGGTACCCGAAGGACACCGCTGATCAGCGAGGAGTAGGCATGACCACACTCCACGGCGAGCACACGGCGGAACTCGACCGCCCGTTCCCGCCCGAGGCGGTCCGCGAGGAACTGGCGCGGGCCGACCGCCGGGCCGGCCTGACCCTGGCCACCCTGGGCGCGGCCCTGACCGCCCTCCTCACCGCGATCACCGCGGGCGTCCTCACCCCCACCCAGTACGCCGCGGTCCCCCAACTCCTCCTCTGGACAGGCTGCGCGGCCTGCGCCCCTGCCCTGGTCCTGCTGAGCCTGGCCACGCGCCACCAGCCACTCCCGCCCCCCGGCACCCCGCGCCCGCTCGTGACCCGCACGACGACCGCCAAACACCGCCACATACGCCACGCCATGGCCTGGGGCACGCTGTTCCTGATCCTGACGCTGGCGGGAACGCTGACCGGTGCGCTGACTTAGCCCGGCACCGGCTCCGGAAAAGGTGCACCACCCGTCCTCAGTGCCTGGCGGCGATCATCTTCGTTGCCACCTCGGGCTGCACCTGGCGGCAGCTGCCGCCGGTGTTCGGGCCGGCTTGGCCCACCGTCTACCGGCGCTCCGCCCAGTGGAGCCGGGACCGGGTCTGGGCCAGGCTGCACCGCGTCATCCTCGACGAACTCGGTGCCCGGGGCGAGCTGGACTGGTCGCGGTGCGTGATCGACTCTGTCAGCGTCCGGGCGGCAAGAGAGGGGCCACTGACCGGACCGAATCCGACCGACCGCGGCAAGCCGGGATCGAAAATCCACCTCATCACCGACCGGAACGGCGTGCCACTGTCGCTGGGTATCTCCGGCGCCGACATGCACGACAGCCTCGGCCTCAAGCCGCTCGTGCGCGGGATCCCGCCCATCCGCTCCCGCCGCGGGCCCGCGCCGCCGGCGTCCGACCAAGCTCCACGCCGACGCCGACAAGGGTTACGACTACGACCACCTGCGGAAGTGGCTTCGCGAGCGTCGCATCCGCCACCGGATCGCACGCAAGGGCATCGAATCGTCCGCGCGGCTCGGCCGATACCGCTGGGTGGTCGAGAGAACGGTCTCCTGGCTGGCCGGATGCCGAAGGCTGCACCGCCGCTACGAACGCAAAGCCGAGCACTTCCTCGCGTTCGTTGCCATCGCCGCAGCCCTCATCGGATATCGCTGTCTCAGCAGATGAGCCTGGCCTCCCGCGCAGCTGCTGACCAGGCTCGCGTTGTCACCGGCAGCCCGTAAGGTGCGCTCACCATCTCGAAGGAGGAACTGCCATGGGATTCTCGGGTCACCTGGTCTTCGCTCGCAGCAACCGCCCCCTGCTGGAAGCTCCCGTCTTCGACAGCCTCGACGAAGAACTGACGGCAACCGTGCACACATGGGAGTCACGGTCGGGCGGCTGGCAGACGCTTCAGGTCGATTCCGGGACATGGGACGCCGCGGACCTGCCCGCCCTGGTGGACTGGAGCAGTGCGCCGGCCTGCGTCGCCGACGTCTCCGACAGTTCCCTCGCTCTCGTGACCGGGCTGGACACCACCGGACAGCGCTGGCAGGCGTGGCTCAACCTGGACATGGCCGCCAGGCTTCTGGCCGAGGAGCCCGAAGACCTCGAGGATCAACTCCTGTGGCTGGACACGCCAGAGTTCGACGAAGCCGTCAGACATAAGCACGCCGAACTCGACGCCGAGATACCCACCGACGCCGAGGGCGCAGTTGCCTGGGCCGCAGCTGCTGGTGTCCCCGTCACGCCGGAGACGGCCAGGATTGAAGAGCTGCTTCGCTCACACGAGACCTTCGCAGAAGACCTCTTCAGTATGCTGCTCGACCAGTTGGGCTTTCCCCAGGCCACTCAAGCTCTCGCCTGAACCCTCAGAGACGGCGTCTTACTCGCCGGTATTCCGAATCCCGGCGCTCCGGGGAACGTCCGTTCGGTCAATTCCGGCTCGCAGGCGAGAAATCAGGACACATCTCTTCCCGTCCGTTTGCGGCAGCACGGCTCGACGGCAGCATGGTCAGGCTCGAACGGCGCGACGCGCCGCGGAAGTGAGACCGTCGGAGGTGCTGGTGAATCAGGCGTGGCCGCCGTCCACCTTTCTCGGCCGGTTGCGGAATGCCACACGCAAGGAACTCCTGGGCCAAGGCACCCCCATCGCCTACCCACCGCATCGGGCGCTGCTCAAGCGCATCCCCGATGTCTGCGAGAGGGCGTCGACTCGGTGCGATCAGCCATGTGGGTGAGCAGATTGCTTTCTCGCCTGGGGCTGACCCACGAGGTGCCTGCACGACGAAGACACCGCGTCCGCTCTACGGCCGCGCCGGGGGCCGGCGTTATCCCCGCGCCCCAGGCCTTGAATCGCCCTGCTGAGGCACCGTAGGACGGGACTGCACGGAGCGGCCCGACGGGCGTAGATGCCGCTCCGGATCGCGGATACCGGCGATTTCCCCCAGCCCGATTACGTACGGCCTCAGCCGTTCCTGCAGTTGGCTGAGCTCCGCGCGGAATGCGGCGTGCTGTGGCCACTCGGATTCATCCTGATCGGGGTGGCGGTCTTCGAAGTCTTTCAGGCTGGGGTGCCACTTGGCTAGGAACGGAGCGAGCTCGAAGTTGAGAACATCCAGAGCTAGTTCGTACACAGAGTCCCCCTTGGCAGGGGGAGGAGGAGTCGTGTAAGCCTCCAGCGGCTCGCGATAAAGATCGAACAGCGCCTTGAGCGAGGTGAGGGCCTCGCGCAAGTTCCCACTGCCGTCTTCCAGTGGGCGAGTGGCCACCCGGGTGGCGGCTTGGAAGAACATCCGTTGGGCGGCCTGACGCATGTCCGCCTTGGTGGTGAACGACATTTCGTTGCCGAAGAGGACGAGGCGGACCTCCGTCAGCTGTGCTGACCTGCGGTACAGCTCCAAACCGAGGACTGCGGCGACGCCGGCGAGGCAGCCCACGATGATCGACAGCCGCTGTCCGCCTGTCTGGCTGATCGCGTATGCGGCGATACCGATCACGCTGCCTGTAACGCCGGCTAACACAGTGCGTAAACCCATGCGCACCGCGCCGTTGCTTCCACGCCCACTCCGACTGTCCACAGGCCCCCCTGCGCTGACGCTTCGTCTTGTCTGGCGGCCTTAGTGTCTTGACCCGACGGCCACCTCCTGCTCTCCGGGGCTGAGCTCTGCGCCGGTGAACATGGTCATGCCACTCTAGAAGGGTGCGTGGGTAGCTGCTGGCGACAGTGCCCCCGAACTTAAACGGGGCCCTCTTCTTGAACCACGTCAGCGATCTGCTGCGCGATCTCCTCAATGGAGTATTCGCTGGTGCTCATCGCCACTTTGCCCGCGAGGGAGGGGCTGTAGCGCCGAACGTCATCAGCGGTCAGGTCGTGCCAGATCGGCAGGAGTGACTGCTCCCCATGCACGTTACGAGTGACGAGTCCGTCAAGCTCGTGGTTGGGCCATCCCTTAGTGATGAAAGACGTCGAGAGCACGACGACGCCAAATCGGCTTGCCCTGATCCCTTCGTCGATCTTGCGGCGGAGGCTGTCCCCGATCCGCATCTGGGCTTCGTCTAGCCAGACCGCCACACCCAACTTGGTCAGCGCGTCCCGGAGGGGGCGGGCAACGGCTGCTTTGTCTTCCGAAGCGTGTGAGATGAACACGTCCCAGGTCTGGCCACCCAGCACGTCCCCCGGGGGTTCCTCCGGCTCGTGGATTGCGACGGACCGTGCCGGATTGCGCTGCGGCCCCCGGGCCGGCGGGAGGAACCCGCGTGGGGGCGGCTCTACCTGGACGGAAGCGCTGATGCGGCCAGGGAGACCGCCGAGGTCGACGGTGACGATCCAGTGTCCGCTATTGGGGATGGTGACCTGGAGCGGAGAGCGAGAGCGAGTGACGCTGCCACCGATGGCCCGGTACCTCTTTCCCGCCTTGTAACTGCTGTACGCGCTGCGGGTCATCACCTGCACGTTGGCCTTGTCGCGCACGGCGACGATGACCCTGGAGCCCTTCTTGAGGTTGCCGAGGTCTTTGTACAGGTGGTCCACGAGCTCTCCTAAGGGACGCGCGGTACAGCACGACCAGCCTAAGGACGAGCACTGACAACCAGGGAGCGCAAAACCAAGGCCAGCGTCGATTGCTTCGCCGCCGTTGCGTCTGGCTGCCCGCTTGCCGCGACGGCTCCCTCGGTGCACCTCCCCCGGGAGCCGGATGTCGAGCTTGGCTCCCAAACGGCTCCCAGAATGGCCCCCGGAACCACTCAGGGGCCTGACCCGCACTGCGGATCAGGCCCCTGACCTGGTGTTTCAGCTGTCGGGGTGGCGGGATTTGAACCCACGACCTCTTCGTCCCGAACGAAGCGCGCTGCCAAGCTGCGCTACACCCCGATGTCGCTGCTGTCGCGGCGACGACGT